>CACZFI010000016.1 GCA_902780405.1 uncultured Lachnospiraceae bacterium | reverse complement strand
CTTGTTGCAGCAGCGTATCTCCTTATTATCGAGAAACCTGCGAATCCTTTTTTCTTAAATGGACTTGATTCGGAGGTTTTGAGTGTATATACGGAAGAGAGATATCGTGGAAAAGGGATTTGTACAAACCTTATGAGGAACATGATTGATTATGCGGCGGAACATAAGATCAGCCGTATTGATCTTATGGCTAGCGATGAGGGGTATCCAATTTATAAAAAATTAGGATTTGAAGATAAAGTGCAGAAATACAAGGATATGAGATTAGTAGTGGTTAATAAATGAGCGAGATTATATAGAGGTGTATTTCGTTGAATAAAGTTGATAGAAACAGATACAAAGAATATATTAAATGTGCTAACGAATGCCCGGCTAACCGGGTTTATCCTTTATCAATTGCGACCGGGACTCAGGATGGAGATATTTATGTTGATGGCAAAGGCTGTGTACTGTTTTGGCATTATTGTGGTTTTGCGTATATCTCCGGGGATGTGAGCGAAGATGTTCTTGATGAAGTATATCGCAATTTTTTGATGTCTGATACGGAGCGAAGATTTTTACTCATTACAGATTCGGAGTTTGTTTCTGACTATTATTCGGGCATAGACTTGCTTCGAGTTGATAAGAGGATTGAATACACTCATAGCGGAATCCTTGAAAAGCAACCGGAACTTGATGACTGCTTTGTCATTGAACGTATAACTGCAGGCAATATAGGTATCATTCAGGGGAGAATCACGCCGGCTTTTTCCTGGAACGACAGTGACATGTTCCTTCGGAATGGATTTGGATTTATGGCCAGAAGTAAGGAAGATGGCAGCTTTGCTGCGGTGGCGTTTTCCAGTGCGGTCAGCCCGGAGGAAGTGGATATCGGTGTTGAGACTGCTGAAACATACAGACACCATGGTCTGGCATCCTATCTGGCATACAAGATGTGTGAGGAAATCATACGGCAGGGCAGAAGACCTGTTTGGGCCCATGCAGAAACAAATACAGGTTCTCAGAAAACGGCTCTCAGCGCCGGATTTAAGCCAATCGGAATAAATACGGTAATCCATAAGAAGTAATATGATGCCAGGGTCAAAAGCTCATATGACGGTCATGCTTGCATGAACCGGCATATGAGTTTGGGACCCGCCCGAACATGAGCAAGTAGCGAAATGATTGTGTAGCAAGCATTTCAGCGGATTGCGAATGTTCGTAGAATTGCGGGAGCTGCAAAGCAGCGGAGCAATTCGGGGGCATCATATAAGTTGAATATTCAATTGACCCCAACATCGTAATATATTTAAGTCGCGTATGCAGCAGTAGAGGATATTATGAAACTCGATTGCTCAAGTAAACAACAGTCGAAACGGTGGTACTTTTACGTAGGAAAAAAGTGGATGGATATATTGAAGTAAATCTGGAGACTAATGGGTAAGAAAGTTGAAAGGACAAATCATGGAGATAGAATATAGAGAAGCAACTCCGAAAGATGCCGGACTTTTGATCGATATTTATAATGCATCATTTTATTCCGATTATGTAAGATATGGCACATGTCCGGGTTACGGAAACTCAAAAGAAATGATGGAAGAGTCAATTATGCGGCACCCGAAACATATCATACTTTGTGATGCGAAACCGGTTGGCTGTATTTCCTATACAAAGCTGGGCAGGGGAGAATATGAGGTTGCCTGTTTATGCATTGTTCCTGAATTTCAAGGCAAAGGAATTGGGACTCAGGCAATTCGATTTTTGAAGACATTTCTTGAAGATTGGAAGCAACTCACTTTAGTGACACCCATAGACAAAAAAGAAAATGTAAAGTTCTATACAGAAAAATGCGGTTTTCATATAGAATCGACCGAAAGAGATGGTAATGTCATGCTCGCCCGATTTGTCTTGGAAAGATAAGCTGAGATTGACTGAATTAACATAACGAACAAAAAGCTTCGGTGAAAGTGCCGGAGCTTTTTCTTTGAAATAGTGTTGACAAAAAGTATGTAATATATTACATTGTTTTGTATAGGTAATATATTACATACTAAAGGAGGCTCACATGAATTACGATGAAGCGATGAATATCGAAAAGGTAACGTTTGGAGATATGCCTCCACAGCCTTTTTTACTTGGACTACTCAGCGCATTTGATAACAGATATCAGGCTGCGGCCGATGCATATTTCAAGGAAATTACCTGGAAACAGTTTTTTGCCATAATCTGTATTAACCTGTGCAAGGAGCCTCCGACACTGAATGAACTGTCAGATATAATGGGCAGTTCACATCAAAATGTAAAGCAGATATTGCTGAAGCTTGAGAAAAAGGGCTTTGTGATGGCTGCTCCTGATGAGAAAGACAAGCGAAAGCAGCGCATCTTTGTTACGGAAAAATGCAGGACTTTTTTGGAACAGAATGACAATAACGGTCAACAGAGCCAGTACGTAATCGGCCGTATTTTTGACGGAATCGATGAAAAGAGCTTGCAAACCACCATACAAACTATCATGAAAATGGAAAGGAATTTAAGCGAACTATGAAAACACTGATAATATACACATCACAGACCGGATTTACCAAAAGATATGCCGAGTGGCTTGCGGAGAAAATGAGCGGAGATCTGCTTGCTCTCAAAGATGCTCAGAAAAAGAACATGGATTTCTTTGAGAACTACGATGCAATCTGCTACGGAGGTTGGGCAATGGCAGGAAGTCTTGTTAAGGCAAAGTGGTTCCTTGAAAAGGCTGCAAACTGGAAGAATAAGCGTCTGGCTGTGTTTTGTGTAGGTGGCAGTCCTAACGATAACCCGGATGTAGATGTCTTTCTTCAGAATGTAATTACAGAAGAGCAGAGGAAATACATAAAGGTATTCTACTGTCAGGGCGGGTTTAACTATGAAAAGATGAAGACGCCATCTCGTATTGCTATGAAGATGTTTGTGTCAGCCTTAAAAAACAAGAAGGGTGCCACTGAGAAAGAAAAGGTAATGGCTGAGAAGATGGCTTCATCCTATGACATCTCTGATATCAAATACATAGAACCTATCGTTATGTATCTTGGAGAAAAAGACTAAGAGGGAAGGAGTGTTTTAGAAATGCCGATTTACAGGATAATGAACATAGATGATTATGAAGCAGCTTATGCCCTTTGGATCAAATGCGGGAACGGGCTTAATGATAAGGATGATTCCAGAGAGGGCATCGATAAATATTTAAAAAGAAATCCGGGAACATCCTTTGTCGCGATAATTGACGAAAAGGTCGTTGGAGTAATTCTCTGCGGGCATGACGGAAGACGCGGTATCATACAGCATGCCTGTGTATCCCCTGATTGCAGACGTATGGGTATAGGCACAGAGTTGGTAAATCTGGCACTCGCTGCGCTGAAAGAAGAAAAAATTAATAAAGTTTTGCTTGTAGCATTTAAAAAGAATGAAAAAGGCAATGCTTTTTGGGAATCACAGGGATTTACGCTTCGTGACGACTTGAATTACAGAAACAAAGCACTTGCTGAGATGGTCAGAATCGATCCTGATTATTTGAATGATTGATGTGATGGAGATTATTATCGCAAAAACACCGATAACCTAGTATAATAATACTATGTTTGGAAAATACTTTGAATTAAATGAACAGACGATGACATTTATCGAAGATCTCGGAAAGCATATGCCGGGTGGGTTTTTTATTTACAAGGCAGAGGGCGACGGGGAGATCATCTATGTCAACGCTGCAACGATACGATTGTTCGGATGCGATGACCTTGATGAGTTCAAGGCGCATACGGGCAATACTTTTCGTGGCATGCTGCATCCGGATGATTATGCGGCGGTATCGGAGTCCGTCGACAATCAGATCAGGATGAGCAGCGAACACATGGATCACGTGATCTATCGTATCATACGGAAGGACGGCTCGATACGATGGATTGACGACTACGGACATTATACGCGCACGGATACCATTGGCGGAATCTATTATGTTTTCATCGCCGACGTGACCGAGCAGTACGACGCAAAAGAGCGAAGCGATCTTAAAGAGCAGCTGATCAGTGAACAGGTCAGAAGCGAGAAGCAGGATAAGATGATCACGGCCTTGGCATCGGACTATCGGAGTGTGTACCACGTCGATCTGGACCTGGACGAGGGTGTATGTTACCGGGAGGATCCGGATGATCTGGATCAGTCACCCATGGGTGTTCCCTTCCCTTACAAGGAACGCTTTCGGTGGTACGCCGATCACTCGGTGGACGAAAGATACAGAGAAGAATTTCTAAACTTTATAGAGCCTGATCACATCAGAGCCGCGCTTGCGGAAAAGCCGATCATAGCTTATCGCTATCTGGTGCACCGAAACGGCAAGGATTACTACGAGATGATCCGTATGGCGGGCGTGCGGCATGCGGCTGACAGAGAGGACCACATCGTACACGCCATCGGTCTCGGCCTTACGGATATTGACACGGAGATGCGTGATCAGATGGCGAAAAGCCGTGCCTTAAGAGAGGCGCTTGTGGCAGCGCAGGAGGCGAACAGAGCGAAGACGGCATTTCTGTCGAGTATGAGCCATGAGATCAGAACTCCGATGAATGCGATCATCGGATTAAACAACCTGGCGCTTCGGAAGCAGTCGCTGGATGCGGATACCAGACAGTACCTGGAGAAGATCGGAGCAAGCGCCGCACATTTGCTGGATCTGATCAACGACATACTGGATATGAGCCGCATCGAATCCGGAAAGATGCTCCTTAAGAACGAGGCATTTTCCTTAAGGTCTGTCTTAAAGCAGGTCAATGACATGGTTTCGACGCAGTGTGATGACAAGGGGCTTACATATTCCTACAGTATTGTCGAAGACGTGCCCGATTGTTATGAGGGCGATGAGATGAAACTGAAAGAAGTGCTCATCAATATCCTCGGCAATGCGGTCAAATTTACCGACGCCCCGGGAAGCGTGTGCCTTACGGTGGACCGGACAGCGGTATTTGAGGATCAGTCAACACTTCGGTTCTCCATACAGGATACGGGAATCGGTATGGATGAAGCCTTCATTTCCAAGGTGTTTGATCCCTTTGCGCAGGAACATGGCGGCAGTACGAACAGGTACGGAAGCACCGGGCTTGGTATGGCGATCACGAAGAACATTGTGGAGACGATGAACGGATCGATCTCCGTGGAGTCGAAGAAGCATGTCGGAACCAAATTTACGGTGATCATACCTCTTAAGATATGTGAACTTCCGACTGTGCATGAGGAAGCAGGCTGCGAGTCCTGCGTGGTGCCTCTCGAGGGGAAGCACATACTTCTGGCCGAGGATGTGATCATCAATGCGGAGATCATGAAAGAGGTGCTTGCGATAAAGGGTGCGCTGATCGATCACGCCGAGAACGGCAGGGCGGCACTGGAGATGTTTTCGCAGAGTGCGGTCGGCTATTATGACGCCGTGCTTATGGATATACGGATGCCGGAGATGGATGGGCTTGAGACAACGGAGAAGATACGGGAACTTGACCGGGCCGATGCATCTGGGGTTCCGATCATAGCGCTTACCGCAAATGCGTTTGATGAGGATGTACAGCGCTCGTTGCAGGCCGGAATGAACGCACATCTTTCAAAGCCGGTTGAACCGGAAAGGCTATATCGGACGCTTGGGGAACTGATCGGGGCGGCCGAACGGGAAGATAAGGAGGAAACTGTATGATTACATTGGAGGCTTTGCAGAAATTCGGCGCCGACACAGGAAAGGGACTTGCCGTGTGTATGGGGAACGAGGCGCTGTATCTTCGGCTGGTGGACTCTGTTCCGTCCGAGAAGAAATTTGATGATCTTTCGAATGCGATTGAGGCAGGGAATCTCGATGCGGCATTTGAGGCGGCGCACGCATTAAAGGGTGTGCTCGGGAATCTGTCACTCACGCCGCTGTTTGAGAAAACTTCTGAGATCACGGAACTGCTGCGAAGCAGAACGAATGCCGATTACAAGGGGCTTGTGGCAGAACTTATCCGTGAGAGGGACGCGCTGGCAGCCCTTCGTGACTAGGCCGGGAGGTAGGAATGATGAACAGGATGCTTCGAAATGTCAGGGCAAAACGAAAGGTGCTTGTGGTCGAGGACGAGCGGATCAATCGTGAGATTCTGGGGAATATTCTTGCAAGCGATTACGATGTGATCTTCGCCGAGGACGGACAGCAGGCTGTCGATGTTCTTCGGGAGGAAGCGGATTCCGTTTCTCTGATCCTGCTTGACCTTATGATGCCTGTGATGAACGGGGAAGAGGTGCTTAAGGTATGCCGTGAGGATCGCGAACTATCGCGCATACCCGTGATCGTCATGACGCAGGATGAGGATGCGGAGGTTTCAAGCATACGCGCGGGCGCGGATGATTTTATCAAGAAGCCGTACAGTATGCCCGAGGTGATACTGGCAAGATGTGAAAGACTCATCGAGTTGTACGAGAAAAAAGAACTGATCGATTCCGCAGAGACGGATCCTTTGACGGGCCTTTATACGAGGGATTTCTTCTTCGAATACATCCGACAGATGGAGAAGTACAGCGATACTGAGATGGATGCTGTCGTGATGGATATAGAGCATTTCCATCTGATCAATGAAATCTACGGACACAGTGAGGGAGATCAGATCCTCCGAAAGATCGCATCCACCATTACGGCGGAGCTGGGTGAGAATTACGGTATCGCATGCAGAAGCGCTGCGGATACTTTTTATATCTTTTATGCAGCTACGTCAGAAGGCGATACATTGGTTGACCGGATTCTGGAAGAGATGTCGACGGTCTCCTTTCAGAGCGCCAAGATCCGACTGCGGGTGGGAATCAATAAGCATGTGAATCGCCTTGATCCGCCGGAGCAGTGGTTCGATCACGCAAAGCTTGCATGCGACGGGCTTCGCGGTGATTATACGCATCGGGTGGCTTACTATGACAGGGCGGCCCATGACAGACAGCTCTATCACGAAAGACTGATCCGCGATATGGACAGCTCCATCGAGCACAAGGATTTTGTCGTATTCTTTCAACCGAAGTACGGCATCGACGGAGACAAACCGGTTCTTCGAAGCGCCGAGGCTCTGATTCGCTGGAAGCATCCGGAACTCGGGATGATCAGCCCCGGAGACTTCATACCGCTCTTCGAGGGGAACGGACTCGTACAGAAACTGGATCGATACGTCTGGGAGGAAGCGGCGTCGCAGATCGCGCATTGGAAAGACAGATTCGGCGTGGCGGTGCCTGTTTCCGTCAATGTATCGCGCATTGATATATTTGATCCCGACTTGGAGGATCGGCTTTTGGGGATTTTACAAAAGAACGGTCTTACGACCGGGGATCTTCTGCTTGAGATTACGGAAAGCGCCTACTCGGACAGCGCGGATCGGCTGATCGAGGTGGTGAACAATTTAAGAGACAGGGGATTTCAGATTGAGATGGATGATTTCGGATCCGGATACTCGTCGCTCAACATGCTCACGACCATCCCCATCGATGTGTTGAAGATGGACATGAAATTCGTTCGCAACATGCTTAAGGATGATAAAAGTCTGAAACTGTGCGAACTGGTGATGGATATATCCAGGTTCCTCGATGTGCCCGTTGTGGCAGAGGGCGTGGAAGAACAGGCCCAGCTCGACAGATTAAAGAGCATGGGATGCCAGATCATACAGGGGTATTATTTCTCCAAACCGCTTCCGGCAGATCAGTTTGAAGAGCTGCTGGAAAACAGCGGAGATTTTTCCGCGAAAAACCGCTGAAGAGAAGTAAGAAGCTCTTCGCGCGGCATGGATTTTAAAAGATAGCCGTCGGGACGGTGTCTTAAGATCTTCAGCACACCCTCCTTGCTGTTCATACCCGTAAGGAAGATGATGGGAATTCGCTCATTGGACGGATTGGAACGGATCTTTTGCATCACCTTTTCTCCGTCCATACCGGGCATCTCATAGTCAAGCAGGATCAGGTCCGGACGCTTTTTGTCGAGATAGGCCAGGGCACTTGGACCGGAGTGGGAACAGTCCACATTGTAGGAAGATGCCAGCCAGTTTTCTATGATATGAAGGAAATCGGGGTCGTCATCGATCACAAGGACGGTGCGAACTCTGTCATCGCCCAGGTACAGATAGCGGTATTCCGAGATTTCGGCAGCCATTTTATACAGATCGATCGGGCGAGGGTATACGGATGTGATACGCTCGCTGTCGTGTATATCCTGTGCGGTGGCTATATCCAAAGGCTCTCCGGCAAGACAGAGGATCTTGTCGTCGTCACGGCACATCTCCGCAAGCATTGTGCTGATGACCTTGATCTGGTCGTTGCTTCCGGTGGGATAGTAGATCAGGATATTGGCGTCCGCGCGATGATTCAGTATGACTTCCGGGATCGCCGGGATCGTCAGTACGTCAAATCCTTCATCTTCAAGTGCTCTCGCAATGCCTCTTCCGACGATGCCGACCTCATTTCCTACAAGGAGGACGGTGTGATCCTTTCGTCTTTTGGATGCATCCGCACTCTGAGAGAGCTTTTCGTAGCAGGGGATCATGCTGCGGTATTCGTCGAGCAGAGCCGGTGTCAGTGTGTGCACGAGCGCATACTCCTGATGGGAGCAGGCATACTCGAGGTCGGCGGCTTTGTCGGCGATGGAATTGGCGCCGATCATCCTCGCAACACTCTTCAGGGAGTGGATCCGAAGGAGGTACATGGGCCAGTTCTCGGTGCGATCAAACTGCTCTATGTCAGACGACTTCTGTCTGATGGAGCGGGTGAAGACCGAGAGCGTATCCAAAAATGCTTTGGCGGTATCGCAGTGTTCGATGCCGCTTTTTAAATCCAGCTGCGGTATACTTTTCAGCCATGTGGGAAGGGAAGACAGTTCCTCTTCCGACTGTTTCTTTTTTTCGACATCCGAGGGCAAAACAAATTCTCTGCCCGGAAGATAATTCATAAGCAGAACCATCAATTTGCCGGGATCCACGGGCTTGATCAAAACATCCGCAAAACCGGCGGCCTTGTAGAGGCTGATGTAATTCTTTCCTTCATCGGCGGTATGACAGATGACGGGCGTCTCCGCTCCGGTCTGACGGAAGATGTCCTTGAGGCGCGAAAGTGTCTCTACACCGTCCATGCCGGGCATGCGGTGATCAAGAAAGATCAGATCATATACGGTTTTACGACACAGATCAAGACACTCCGGTCCGCTTTGTGCCAGATCGCAGGATACACCCATATTTGAAAGAATGGATGATAATATGGCGTTGTTGACCGGCATATCGTCTACGATGAGGACGCGCGCACGGTCGGCGTTGTTGTGCTGCTTACTCATATGCTTCCCCGATGTTCTGTCATTTTAAACTGAATCCATGATATCACAAACCTTCGGGAAAGTATAGCGGTGATCGGCCGTGGAAATCCTTGCAAAACAGGAAATAAAAATAGGCGATTCGGTGCGGCTGTGTTATAATCGTATCGATTGTTTTGAATGGGAGGAACTATACGTATGAATGCAAATGTAGCAATACAGGTATTACCCGGGGTTCTTGAGGATGCCGAGGTAGTGCGGATCGTGGATGAAGTGATCGATTATATCAAGAGTACGGGCGTGACTTACTACGTCGGACCTTGCGAGACCGCCATGGAAGGGGATTACGAGGAACTGATGGAGATCGTAAAGCAGTGCCAGTACATTGCGATCAAGGCGGGCTGCCCCAGCGTGATGAGTTATGTGAAGATCACATACAAGCCGGAGGGCGAGGTCCTGACGATTGACGAGAAGACGACGAAGCATCATATGGCTTAGGAAAGATATAGGATGACATTAAGAGATCTGAAAATCCAGCATACAGCAAGAGTGACATCGGTAGGCGGAGAGGGAAATCTGCGCCAGCACTTTCTGGATATGGGCATCATACCCGGAGCGGAGATTACCCTGGTGAAGTACGCGCCCATGGGCGATCCGATGGAACTCAAGATACACGGATACGAGCTGACGCTTCGCCTTGCGGACGCGGAGAAGATCGAGATCCAGGAGGAGACCGTGCGCGAAGCGTCCGGTACGACGGGTATCCTGGTGGGAGAAGACCGCGATAAAAAGATCGGAAGCAGGCATCCGGGCTACGGAGAAAAAAGCGCGCATCAGCACGATGCGTCAAGGAAGCCGCTCCCCGAGGGAACGCTTCTTAATTTTGCGCTGGCCGGCAATCAGAACTGCGGCAAGACGACACTCTTCAATCAGCTGACGGGATCGAATCAGCATGTGGGCAACTTCCCCGGCGTGACGGTGAGCAGGAAAAGCGGCGCGATCCGCAAGCACCCGGACACCGAGGTGGTGGACCTGCCCGGCATCTACTCGCTGTCCCCTTATACCAGTGAGGAGATCATTTCCAGGCAGTACATGCTCGAGGAAAAGCCGTGGGGCATCATCAACATTGTCGATGCGACGAACATCGAGCGCAATCTGTACCTGACCATGCAGCTGATCGAGCTCAATGTCCCCATGGTTTTGGCCGTCAATATGATGGACGAGATGCTCGGCAACGGAGGCTCTATCCGGATCAATGCGATGGAGGAGATGCTGGGTATTCCCGTTGTCCCCATCACGGCGTCGAAGAATGAGGGCGTCGATGAGCTTGTGGAACACGCCATCCATGTGGCAAAGTATCGCGAGAAACCCGTGCGAAAGGACTTTTGCGATGAGTCGGATCATGGCGGAGCGGTGCACAGATGTCTGCATGCAATCATGCATTTGATTGAGGATCACGCAAAACGAGCGGATCTGCCGCTGCGTTTTGCTGCCAATAAAGTCATCGAAGGAGACGACCGGGTCATCTCGGCGCTGGATCTTTCAAAGAACGAGGAAGAGATGGTGGAGCATATCATCCTCCAGATGGAGGAGGAGCGCGGACTGGACCGCGCGGCCGCGATCGCGGATATGCGCTATGCATTTATCGAACAGGTTGTGAAGGCTTCCGTTGTAAAGCCGGTGCAGAGCAAGGAACGTGAGCGCAGCGAGGCGATCGACCGGATCCTGACGGGACGGTTTACGGCAATCCCCGTGTTTATCGGCATCATGGCGCTGATCTTCTTCCTGACCTTTAATCTGATCGGGGCATATTTCCAGGGACTTTTGGAACAGGGGATCGACAGGATCACGGCGAACCTGGATTCACTCTTTGCATCCGTCGGAGTCAATCCGGTGGTGCACTCGCTGGTGATCGGCGGCATCCTTCCGGGTGTCGGCACAGTGCTTTCCTTCATGCCTATCATCCTGATTTTGTTCTTCTTTCTGTCACTGCTTGAAGATACGGGATATATGGCGCGCGTGGCCTTTGTGATGGACCGCCCTCTTCGTAAGATCGGTCTGTCCGGACGAAGCATCGTGCCGCTGCTGATCGGATTCGGATGTTCCGTACCGGGAATTATGTCCGGAAGGACGCTTCCCTCGGAGCGGGATCGAAAGATGACGATCCTGCTGGTACCTTTTATGAGTTGTACGGCGAAACTGCCGATCTACGGATTTATCATATCCGCGCTTTTCCCGGGACACGGAGCGCTTTTGATCACCGGCATATACTGCTTTGGTATCCTGATGGGAATCCTGATGGCAGCCATATTTAAAAAGACCTTCTTCCGCGGCGAGGCTGTGCCTTTTGTTATGGAACTTCCGAACTACAGGATGCCGGGTATGAAAAATGTGCTGCAGCTGATCTGGGAGAAGGCAAAGGACTTCCTGGTGAGAGCCTTCACCGTGATCTTTGTGGCAACCATCGTGATCTGGTTCCTCGGCAATTTCGATCTTCAGTTCAACATGGTCGAGAATCAGGACAGCATTCTGACGGTGTTTGCGGGCTGGATCGCACCGGTCTTCGCACCACTCGGCTTCGGAGACTGGCGGATTGCAACCGCATTGATTTCGGGATTTATCGCAAAGGAAAGCGTGGTCTCCACCTTGCAGGTGCTTCTTGCGGGGGCGTCGCTTGCGACAATCCTGTCACCGGCAGCAGGACTCTCGCTTCTGGTATTTTCACTCTTATATACACCCTGTGTTGCAGCCATTGCCTCCGTGCGTCGGGAACTCGGACGCAAGTGGGCACTTGGTATGGTGGGACTGCAGTGTGCCGTGGCCTGGCTGGTAGCAGCCGCAGTCTACGTGATCGCATGATGAAAGGATAAAATTATGTACGGAACCTATGAACCGGAGGTGCTCGACAGACTGCACCGCATTGAGCTTATGATGCTCAAGGACTTTAATGAAATCTGTGACACGCACGGGATCGATTACTTTGTGATCTCCGGAACCGCCATCGGTGCGGTTCGCCATCAGGGTTTTATCCCCTGGGACGACGACATTGATATCGCCATGACAAGAGACGATTACGAGCGTTTTGTATCCGTACTCGATACGGATCCTGTGTACGGCGCCAAATACGAACTCTGGGGACACGAGAGAAAACATCGATACTACAATCTGATCCCGGAGCTGATGCTTCGCGATACGGTTTGCGTCAATGAGATCGCAGAGGTAGGCGGTTATCGTCCCGGAATCATGATCGACCTGTTTATCTACGATCACATTCCCGATGATCCGAAGGAAGCGAAGAAGGTGATCGACAGATGCAGATTCTTCAAGACACTTTACCTGGCACGCAACATCAACTACGGCAAATTTGCCGCTAAGGATGGAGGATTCACGGGAGTGAAGGATCGCATCCTTGCGGTGATCTACCATCTGCTCCGCCTGATACCGAAGAGTGACGAACTCCTCTATCGCGCGTTTATGAAGGCGGCAGGGACGGCCAGAGGCAGATCCGACACCTATACCTGCCTTTACGATACGGGCCCGCACATCATGGGAATCAAGGGGAGCAAGTCTTTCCCCACCACGACGCTTCCCTTCGAGGATACTACGGTCCGCGCAGTGAAAAACTATCGCGCGCAGCTCGCAAGGCATATGGGACGGGATTACATGACGCTTCCGCCCGAGGAAAAAAGGACCAACCACTGTCCGGTAGAACTCGATTTCGGACCGTACAAATCCATGTAAAACAGCGGGTTTCTCCATCGTTTTTTGTATTCAATAAGCGCTTGCTGTGCTATAATAATGCGTAAGGGGTTTGACAAAATACGGCTAAGGGAGGTTATGCCATGTTTGGAGTTTATTTCGGCAAATACCTGATGGAGAAGGGTATTATTTCAAGTGATGACTACAGGCAGCTGTTCGAGAAGAGTAAGAACAGCAAGGTCAAGCTGGGCCTTTTGGCTGTTGAGACCGGACTTCTCACCGCGGAACAGGCGGATGAGATCAACCAGATCCAACAGCGAGAGGACAAGCGTTTCGGTGATATCGCCGTTGAGAAGGACTACCTTACGGAGGAAGATGTGTCTGATCTGTTAGACAGACAGGGCGATCCTTATCTTCTCTATGTACAGGCGCTTTCCGAGGGTGGTTTCCTCACATTGGATGAGATCCAGAAGGAACTCGTATCCTACAGGAAGGAGAGACATCTTTCTTCTCTTGATCTTGCTGCCATCAAAACCGGAGATGTGGACAGGATTATCCCGATCTTTTTAAAGGATGATACCATCCCTCCGTTTATCAAGGAGTACATAGCGCTGACCGCAAGAAATGTGGTTCGTTTTGTGGATCGTTTCTTCAGGATGGGTCATATCGAAACCGTTACGGAGGTCGAGGCGGAGCACCTTGCTTCCCAGAGACTTTCGGGACACCATGTATTCTATGCCGCGCTCTGCGGAGACGTATCGAGCGTGACGGTTCTTGCGAAGAATTTCGCCAGGACCACATTTGCCGTGACCGAAGCGGACGGAATCGATGCACTCGATGCGGCAAATGAATTCTTAAATTGCAATAACGGACTGTTTTCCACGGGACTCGGTGCTACGGGAGCGAACATTGTACTCGAGTCACCGGAAAAGCACTATGATAAGTCCAAAGTTACCTCTGCTGACACGATACTGAAGGTGCCTTTCTTTATCGAGGACTGTGAGATCGATCTGATCATCTGCCTCGGTGACGATTGGCATGTTGCGTAGGATTTGATGAGATACGGGAGATTACAATTAAAGCTTGCATGTACCCTTCTGCTGCTTACGCTTACAGCCTGCGGAAAGAAGGGCGACGATGAGCCCGCGACTTATGGCAACACCGACCTTGTGGGTGCGTACACGAATGCCGCGCCGGGCGGTGAGACAACGACGGCTGCTTCTGCGGAAGCGACAGGTGCTGCAGAGATTACCGTGGAGAACGGGCTCGTGACACTCGGATTCGCCGGCGATGTCAATCTCTCCGAAGGCTGGGAGACAACAGAGAAACTGGATGCTTCACCGAACGGAATCTCGGATTGCATCTCCCCGGATCTGCTGGAGCAGATGCGCGGCTTTGATATCTTTATGGTGAACAACGAGTTCACCTACAGCACACGGGGCGAACCGAGTGAAAAGACCTACACGTTTCGCGCGGACCCCTCACGTGTTGATATTATGAAACAGATGGGTGTGGACATCGTCCTTACGGCGAACAACCACATCAACGACTACGGTCACGATGCACTGACGGATACGCTTGATACACTGGATCAGGCCGGGCTTCCCTATGTGGGCGCCGGTCGGAATCTGGAGGAGGCTAAGCGGATCCGCTATTTCGATGTAAACGGAAGAACCATCGCCTATGTCGCCGCTTCCTGTGCGGAGGAGCACGAGGAGACCATCTGGACTTCGACGGCCTCGGATGCAACGCCCGGGATTCTGGGAGTATATGATCCGAAGGTATATCTGGATGTGATTCGCGAGGCAGCCGAGCATTCGGACTATGTTGTGGCGAGCGTGCACTGGGGATACGAGTATCTGGAGTACTTTTCCCCCGAACAAAGAACCTTAGCCGAGCAGATGATCGCTGCGGGAGCGGATGCGGTGATCGGAACCCATCCGCATGTCCTTCAGGGGATTGAGTACATCGACGGCAAGCCGGTGGTGTACAGCCTCGGCAATTTCTGGTTCAACAAAGAGGATCTGATGAGCGGTATCGCAGAGTTGACGCTTCGGATCCCTGAGGATCCCGCGGCAGAAGTGACGCTCGAGAAGCTTCGTTTCATACCGTGCACCCAGTACGGGATCTATACGGAGGAACCGGCGGATGCGTCGGCGAGACGGGAGATACTTGACTATATGGAGACACTGTCTATGGGGCTTCCCATCGCGGATGACGGGACAGTGGAAGGATACTGATATGCGAAGGATCATTTTGGCGTCAGCCTCACCGAGAAGGAAAGAACTGATGGAGCGGGCCGGATACGAGTTCGAGGTGATACCGGCCGAGGGAGAAGAGCATGTAGACGAAGGACATCCGGCTGCAACCGTGGAAGCGCTCTCACGCCAGAAGGCAGAGGAGGTTCGCGGAAGAATCGGGGCGGATGCGGATACCATCGTGATTGGTGCGGATACCGTGGTATCCATAGACGGAGAGATCCTCGGCAAGCCGGGGGATGTGGCTAAAGCAGAGGAGATGCTTGCCCGGCTTTCCGGCAGGACGCACGAGGTTTATACCGGGGTTACGATCCTCGGAAGAACAAGCAAAACATTTTCCGTCTGTACGACGGTGACATTTTACGAGATGACGAAGGATGAGATACACGCATATGCGGCAAGCGGCGATCCGCTTGACAAGGCAGGCGCGTACGGCATCCAGGGACCCGGCGGGATCTATATCAAAGAGATCACGGGTGATTACAACAATGTGGTGGGACTGCCCATCGCCAGACTTTATCACGAGTTAAAGGAATTCATGTCTGCGGAGTAAACTATGGATTTTTTGTTCGGCACGAAGGCCAAACCCGAAAGTAAAAATATGTACAATCTCTGTATCAAGCGTGCCGAGAGCATCGGACGCGCGGAGTATGTCCGCACGCAGGGTCTTACGGATTTAGCGGCAGTCTATCGCACGGACATGCTGGACTTTTTGATTTATCTTGCCTATGCGGACGGAAGTGTCAGCAAGGAGGAGATCCAGTACATCAACGACCTGACGGGACTTTCTCTTACCGAAAAGCAGATCGCGGCATATGCAGGAAGGCGCGCACTCCGAAGCGAAAGACTGCGGGAAAGCGCACCGCCCTCACTTGCGCCCTTTGTGAAGTCCAACATCGGACCGGAGACGGGTGAGATCAGCACGGGATATTATGACCTGGTGATGCTTTACATCACTGCGTTTAACTATATCGGAACCGATTTTATCTCCTGCAACAAGGACATCAGCCAGATGGAGATCGAGTATCTTTCGGCTTACGTGAACAGCCTGAAGTATCATACGGACCGGATCAAGGAGACGCTTGCATCCGTGAAACCGACGATCGCTTTTAAGCCCGGCGCAAGCGTGCGCATGGTGACGGACAGAGGTGCGGAAGCAGAGGAGACGTATGAGACAAAGTCTTCCAACGCGATCCCCTTCGTACGGAATATGCGTATCGACAACAGCGATGTTGTGGCGGGAGAAGAGCCTTACGCGGAGAAGACCGCAGAGCCTCCGACCGCAAGACCGCACGTCTCAAGAGAGACCGAGCGCGAGGTGTCGGATATCGTAAGCGGGAACGAACATGCATTGGACAGCTTGATGGAGGAGCTAAATTCTCTGACCGGCATGCAGAGCGTCAAGACAGAGGTGTCGAACCTCGTGAACCTGTTAAAGATCTGCAAGCTGCGTGAGGAGAAGGGACTCAAGCTCCCTCCTACGACGAATCATCTGGTCTTTCTGGGGAATCCCGGAACAGGCAAGACTACGGTTGCCCGCATCCTGGCGAAGATCTACCACGGACTCGGTGTGCTGTCTCAGGGACACCTTGTAGAGGTGGACCGATCGGGACTTGTCGCAGGCTATATGGGACAGACGGCCGAGAAGGTGATGGAGGTTGTCGAGAAGGCGAAGGGTGGCGTGCTCTTTATCGATGAGGCCTACGCGCTTACTTCCGGAAAGCAGGAAGGCGATTTCGGACAGGAGGCTGTCGATACCTTAAACAAGGCGATGGAGGATTACCGTGACGACCTGATCGTGATCGTTGCAGGCTATCACGATGAGATGCAGGATTTCCTCGATGCGAACCCGGGACTTCGATCCCGTTTTAACAGAACCATAGAATTCCCGAATTACTCGGCGGAAGATCTGCTCACGATCATCGAGAATCGTGCGCACTCGCTGGATTATCATTTCAGCGGGGAGGCGATGGCGAAAATCAGAGACGAATTTACGCGTACGCTCGCCGCTCCGCCCGAGAACTTCGGTAACGCGAGGTCCGTGAGAAACTACCTCGAGAACGCCATCAATCGCCAGGCCAATCGTCTGGTGAAGGAGACACACATAAAAGAAGATGAACTGATGCTGATCACGGAAGCGGATGTGGATGGGCTGGTGCTTCGCTGATGAAACGACCGATCCGCGACGGACTTATCGAATTTCTGAAACAGGATCCCGCGCCGTGGCATATGCCGGGACACAAGCGATGCGCGCTTCCGGAGACGGATGCGGTCGATGCGATGCTTAACGCCCTGTACCGGCTGGACGTGACGGAAGTCCCCGGAACGGATGATCTGCACGTGCCGACGGAGATGATCCGTGCATCCATGGATGAATTAAAACGTCTCTATCATACGGAGGAGACGCATTATGTGGTGGGCGGGGCCACCTGCGGGATTCTTTCCGCAGTTACGGCCTGCGTGCGTTCGGATCCGACGAGAAGCCGCATCCTGATCGCCAGAAACTGCCACAAATCCGTTTACAATATCACGCAACTGCTGGGACTTACGCCTGTGTATCTGTCTCCCGGACTTGCGGGTGCTTCGATGCCGGGTGTGTGCGGTGGCGTGGAGGTAAGCGCCTTGTCCGAGCTGCTTGAAGGGATGACGGAAGAAGAGCGAAAGAGCATCGCGCTGATGGTACTTACCGGCCCGACCTATGAGGGGGCTTATACGGATATTGCGGGAGTTGTCGAATTGCTTCACGCATACGGGATTCGATTGCTCGTCGATGAGGCACACGGTGCGCACCTTCCCTTTTATGATCCGGAGCGATCGGCGCTTGCGTCGGACGCGGACCTGGTTGTACAGAGCCTTCACAAGACGATGCCGGCCATGACGCAGAGTGCGCTCCTTCATGTGAAGGACGCAGGACTTCTTGCACATGTGTCGCATGCGTTAGACATTTATGAGACATCCTCGCCGTCGTATCCGATGCTGCTTTCCATGGAAACGGCAATCGCCTGGGCGGATAATCATCGGGATGCGTTTGAACGTTACAGAGAACGACTTGCGGCATTTTACCGGCAGGCACAGAATTTTAAGCATCTGAAACTCGTGCGGGAAATCCCGCATTCGGCGGGCAGGGACGACAGCCGCATCGTGATCTGTGCAGACGGCGATATCACGGGACGGTTTCTCGGAGATCGTCTGGCTGCGGATGCAGGCATGATCGTCGAGATGACCGGCTGCAGGCATGCGGTTTTGATCTCCACGGTGATGGATGAGTGGGCGTCCTTTGAGAAGCTTCTGTCGGCGCTTGATGCGCTTGACCGGTTGCTTGACGAACCGCCCGAGGATGCGCATCCAAGAGCGGACGAAGGCCTGATTGAAAAGGTGGATGCGTTGGTCGGAGCTGCATCCAAAGAGAATATATTTGTCTATCCGCCGGGTTCTTATGTTGTGGCCGTGGGAGAAACGGTCAGTCCGGTACAGGCAGATGAGATCAAGCAATACATCACGGCGGGAAAACATGTGATGGGGCTTTAATAAAATACAAAGGAAGATAGAGACAATGGCTAAAAAGTTAGGAAGAAACGATCCGTGCTGGTGTGGCAGCGGAAGAAAGTACAAGGTCTGTCATGAGGCCTTTGACGAGAAGATCGCAAGATTTGCGAATCAGGGTGCGCTCGTGCCGCGGCATGATATGTTAAAGAATGCCGAGGACGTGGAGAAACTTCGCGAGAGCGCGAAGATCAACATGGCGGTACTGGATTACGTCGCAGAGAATATCAAAGAAGGTATGGATACCGCGACGATCGACAAGTGGGTGTATGACATCACGACAGACATGGGGGGCGTACCCGCACCTTTAAACTACAACGGATATCCTTACAGTGTCTGCACCTCGGTCAATGATCAGGTGTGTCACGGATTTCCGTCCAAGGATGTGATCTTAAAATCCGGAGACATCGTCAACGTGGATTGCTCCACGATCCTCAACGGTTATTTTTCCGATTCGTCGCGTATGTTTATGATCGGAGATGTGTCACCCGAGAAGCAGAGACTTGTGGAGGTGACAAAGGAGGCTATGTACAAGGGACTCGAGCAGGTGAAGCCCTGGGGCTTCCTCGGAGATATGGGACAGGCGGTGCATGATCACTGCTACGATAACGGTTACACGGTTGTGCGCGAGATCGGTGGACACGGCGTGGGATTTGAATTCCACGAGGATCCCTGGGTCGGCTACCATACGAAGGCCGGTACGGACATGCTCCTTGTTCCGGGACTGGTGTTCACCATAGAACCCATGGTAAATATGGGCAAGGAAGAGATCTTCACGGACCCGAAGAACGACTGGGAGGTTTATACCAAGGACGGACAGCCGTCCGCGCAGTGGGAGATCATGGTGCTTGTAACAGAAGACGGACACGAAGTCATATCCTGGTAGGGATGAGGTTATAGGAGGATACGAGCGTGGAAATCAAAGAAAGAGTACTTCAGTGGGATGCATACGCTGCCAAGGCAAGAGAAGCCGTGACAGAAGGTGTGGTACTTTTACGAAACGAAAAACAGGTTCTGCCGCTTGCCGAGGGGACCAAGGTATCGGTATTCGGACGGACACAGGACCACTATTACAAAAGCGGACTCGGTTCCGGCGGTATGGTGAATGTAGACAAGGTGATCGATATCGTGACCGGACTTCGGGAATCCGGATCGGTTACGGTGAATGAAGAACTGCATGCCGTGTATGAGGCATGGGAGGCGGAAAATCCCCTCGACGAGAGCTTCGGCTGGGGAAGCGAGCCCTGGTCACAGGCTGAGATGCCGCTTGCCGACGAGGTGGCGCAGAAGGCGGCTTCCGTATCGGATGTGGCGGTTGCGATCATCGGAAGAACCGCGGGAGAGGACCGGGACTCCTTCGATGAACCGGGTTCTTATCAGCTGACGGAGATTGAGGAGGCGATGCTTCAGACGATCCGCGCGCATTTTGACCGTATGGTGGTTCTTTTGAATGTCGGAACCATGATCGATCTGTCCTTCATTGAGAAAACACAGCCGGATGCCGTGATGTACGTATGGCAGGGCGGTATGATCGGCGGACTTGGCGTGGCGGATGTGCTTACGGGAAAGGTTTCACCTTCCGGAAAGATGTCCGACACCGTGGCGCGTACGATCAAGGATTATCCCTCCGACAAAAACTTCGGTGACAGGTTCCGCAATTTCTATGCGGAAGACATCTATGTCGGATACCGCTATTTTGAAACCTTTGCAAAAGACAAGGTTGTCTATCCCTTCGGATTCGGGCTTTCCTATACGACATTTTCCGTGGAGACGAAAGAGACATCCTATGACGAGAATACATTTACCGCACAGATTGCCGTACGCGTGACCAACACGGGATCGGTTGCCGGTAAGGAAGTCGTACAGCTTTATCTTTCGGCACCACAGGGCAAGCTGGGCAAACCGCTTCGCGCCCTTGCGGATTACAGGAAGACCTCTTTGCTTGCGCCCGGCGCATCGGAGGAACTTCGCTTCGCTGTCGATGTGAGATCGATGGCATCCTACGATGACAGCGGTGCGACGGGTTACCCCTACTGCTATGTCTTAGAGGAGGGAACGTATGCATTCTTCCTCGGTACGGATGTAAGAAGCGCCGCGCAGGTGCTTACATTCGTGATCGATGAGACGATCGTGACCAGAAAGCTCTCTCAGGAGTATGCGCCGACGGAGGCGTTCGAGCGCATGGTTCCGAAGCAGGAGGCGGACGGTACATTTTCGGTTGCATACGAGGCCGCGCCTTTAGACGACGGAAACAAGGTACCGCCTGCGACCAACTTCTATCGCGGTGATATTGCCGGCGAGCGGATCAAGGGGATCAAGCTGACGGACGTATATGAAAAGCGTGCGACCTTAGACAGCTTTGTCTATGATCTTTCGGACTTCGATCTCTCCTGCCTGGTATGTGGTGAGGGTATGGGAAGTGCGCTTGTAACGCCCGGTACCGCATCGGCCTTCGGCGCGGTTTCCGACGAACTGCGGGCGCTCGATATGCCGGCGATCTGCTGTGCGGACGGACCCTCCGGTATCCGTATGGACTGCGGAACCAAAGCATTTTCCCTGCCGACGGGATTCCTGCTCGGCTGTACATTTAATGACGAACTTGTGGAAGAGCTCTACAGCTTCACGGGTATGGAACTTTTGGCCAACCACGTGGAGTGTCTGCTCGGCCCCGGTATGAATATGCACAGACATCCCTTAAACGGACGCAACTTCGAGTACTTCTCGGAGGATCCGCTGTTGACCGGACGTATGGCGACCGCATTTGCCAAAGGACTGAAAAAGCACGGCGTGTCTGCGGTGCCGAAACACTTCACCGCAAATGATCAGGAGACGGGCAGAAGAACCCAGAATTCCGTCGTATCCGAGCGTGCGCTCCGTGAGATCTATCTGAAGGGCTTCGAGATCCTTGTAAAGAGCGGGGCCTGCGATGCGATCATGACCACCTACGGCGTTGTGAACGGCATCCGAACGACAGAGTGCTATGACCTCACCACCAAGATCCTCCGTGAGGAGTGGGGATTTGACGGTGTGGTTATGACAGACTGGTGGGCGAATATCAGCAAGGGACCGGAGTTCTGCCCGGATGATGCGTTTTACTATATGGTCGAGTCACAGAACGATATCTTTATGGTAAGCCCCGACGCAGATGACAATGAGTACGTGACAAAGAGTATGGAATTCCTGTCTGCGGGTGACGAAAAGAGTGTGCGCTATCGTGCGAATCTTCGGCGTTCCGCGGCATCAATCTGCCGCTTTATCCTAAAGAGTGAGGCGATGCGCCGCCTGCTCGGTACGCCGACGCCGCTTACGGTGGAGGGACGTCCCGTGGACGACGGTATGGAAGACCTCTTCAACCTGACGTACATCGAAGTGCACGGAGATTACGAGATGGACTTGACCGACAGAGATGTGAAGAAGGGCACCAATGTGGTCATCCCTCTCGACGTCAAGAAGGTGGGAACTTACCTGCTGTCGCTTACCGCAAGCTCCGAGGCGAGCGAGATCGCTCAGCTTCCCGTATCCCTCTTCGCAAACGGTACGCCCATCGGAACGCTTACCTTCAACGGCACCGGCGGCAAAGAGATGACGCTTACGAGGGAGATCATGTGCTTCGGACATACGAGTCTGTACAGACTCTACGTAGGTGCCAACGGGCTGAAGCTGCACACCTTTAAACTGGAATTCCTGAATGCGGAGATTCAGAGACCGTTCTAAATAATAAGATTTATACGATAAAGTGACGCCGAGCCTCGGGCAGGGGTTCGTGTGGAAACTCCGGGAGACAAGTTACTAAGTATCCCGGTACGAAAAAAGGCATCACACCATTGGGTGTGATGTCTTTTTTCTGTTGCATCAGCCGTACGCAACCGGCGCAGGTTTGCCATCCATGGCAAACTGAGAAAGAATCCTGACGGATTCCTTTGATGTCGCTCAAAGCCGCGACGGGCTGTCTGCATC
>CACZFI010000015.1 GCA_902780405.1 uncultured Lachnospiraceae bacterium | reverse complement strand
TCAAATAAAATAGTAACCAATGGAAATCATAACTTCCTTTTCCTAAAAAATAAGAATCCATGGCAGCCGATCGGGGGTGAAGCAGCCATGGATTCTTTACGTTATAGTGTACGGAAGCCGCGCTCATCTTCGATCACGGAAATGGTGCGGACCTCTATATCATCAATCTCGATCCAGCGATCGGACCTCATCTGCGGCAAAAAACGGTCGATGGCATCCGCAGTCCCCTGCAGTTCCATCTCAACGCTGCCGTCGTAGCAGTTCTTCGCATAACCGGTGAGTCCGTAGGCACGGGCCACATGATACGCCTTGTATCGGAAACCGACACCCTGAACACGTCCTCTTATGATGTAATGCTTTCGAATCTTCGTCATCGCTACCGCCTCAGTCCTACTGATGCGCCACCTCTACGGGAAGACTCTCCGAACCTTCACTCTCCTGCGCATCATAAAATGCCTTGTAACCATCAGAGTATACCATAGATGCAACAGAAGTTCCATCCGTATGAAGCTCACCATAGGTCTCCATGGAGTCACCGACAAACGCCGCACGGTGACTCTCGTAAGTCGCAACCTCCTTCCTGTCCTGCTTAAGTCCTGCGACAAGACGCAGTGCAAATACAAGAAGCATCACAAGGACAGCGATGGTGAGTAGATCGATCACATAATCCGTCCAGTGCTTCGGACGTACTTCTTCCGTCTCTTCCTTCCGTGTCTTGTCGGAGGCTGTCATATACTCTCTTCTGATGCGGTCGTTCATGGGGATGATATTCGTAACTGTGCTCATGTGGATTCTCCTTATCTCTAAACATATGTTCGGTCTGTGGGTAAAAAAAATATCTATATAATCTCAAAGATGTCATCAATCGGGATCAGTTCACCGGTCTCCATCACGATCTGACGGAATACGGTATCAATCTTCTTCACGGCGCCGGTCACGTCGACATAGCTGCCGCCGTCCTTCTTCTCATCCGGAAGGAAATAGGTGATCGTAGCGGGAACTCCCGTCCCTACGGTCTCCCAGAGAAGCTGCAGCTTCGCGTCAAGCTCTTCTTTCCGGTTCTCATCCAACTCCATCTTCCGGTCGGTGAGACGCGCCGTCTCTTCGATGGCCGCAGAATGGCCGCGCAGTGCCGCAAAAGAAGCGAACTGTGCCGCACGCTTCTCCATCGGCATCGCCTTGTGCTTCTTGGAGATCGGTCGTTCCAAATCGATGATATCGCTGTAATCTGTCATGCCTTGTGTCCTCCGATCTGGGCGTTCCGCTCAATGCCCGTAGCACCCTCGCGGAAATTCGTGCCTTTCAGGATCGCGTTTTTGCCGTACTTTTTCTTGATGTTGAGGAAGGCTTCCTGCGCCTTGCGCTCACGGTCTAAGGACTGCTCTTCTTCGCTGCGCTGCTTTTCCACTACGCTTCGGTCGGTGAAGAGGTCAAACTGCTCGTAAGAGACCTCCTTCGGCTCCGTCCCCTCAGGTATAACGTGATTCGCAACCACGGAGAGTCTGCGGATCAGAAGATGCGGATCCACGATCCGATCATAGATCCGAAGCATCGCGTCCGTCATCAGTCGAACGGATGAAGTGTAGCGTCCTAAGTTCTCGGAACCGTGCGCATGCTTGGGAACCTGTCTGCCGTAGAAGTCTGTCGTGATCTCACCGCGGTAAGCCTCACGTCTTGCCGGATCCCGCAGATTCTCGATGTCGTATCCGACCGTGAGTACCACCTGATCGGTGAGCAGCTTCTTGTCGAGAAGCATCAGGGCCATCGTGTCCGTCATCTCCATAACGATCACCCTGCCTCGATGAAAGTCGTAAGGCTCCTGCAGAACCTGACCCTCGGTCAGACTGCTCGAAAGGGGGATGTAACGAAGCACATCCGCAATGGTACAGGGTTCCACGCCCCATGCGTGATCGATCAAAAGCTCCGCTGCCACGCCGAAGAGCTTGTAAAGCAGATCCTCGTTCGTGAGGGAACAGCGTGCCACATCACCCATGGTGTACATGCCGAACTCGGCGAGCTTCTTCGCAGTACCGCGTCCCACACGCCAGATATCCGTGATCGGTCTGTGTCCCCAGAGCTGCTCTCTGTAGGAACGCTCATCAAGCTCTGCGATCCGCACACCGTCCGCATCTGCGGGGATGTGCTTCGCAACCACATCCATCGCCACCTTCGCAAGGAAGAGATTCGTGCCGATCCCGGCTGTTGCGGTGATGCCCGTCTGCTCAAGCACGTCGCCGATCATCTTTCTGGCAAGGTCGTGCGGTGACAGTCCGTAGGTCCCGAGATAATCCGTCACATCCATAAATACTTCGTCAATGGAGTAAACGATCACATCCTCCGGTGCAACATAATTCATATAGATGTCATAAATCTTCGTACTGTAATCTACGTAGTAGGACATCCTCGGAGGGGCAACGATGTAATCGAGGCCGTACTCCTTCGCCTTCTGTACCACTTCAAAGAGTCTCGCTCTGCCGGATATACCGTATGCTTTCAGTGCGGGAGTTACCGCAAGACAAATCGTCTTCTCGGTGCGGGCGGCATCCGCAACCACCAGGCGAGTCGTCAGAGGATCAAGTCCCCGCTCCACACACTCCACGGAAGCAAAGAAAGACTTCAGATCGATACAGATATACGTATGCTGCTTTCCATCGGATTCTCTCATGGGGACATTGTAACATATGTTCGATTAAAACGCAAACATTTGTTCTGTTTTTCCGAACATTTTTTTATTTGTCCGGATTATTTGTTTTTTGGTATTGATTTTCCATACGAAAAGTGGTTATCTATTAAGTATATTTTTTGAATGAGAGGTAAATCCGATGACAGAATTAAAGCCCGTCAAAGAAGGCAAAGTCCGTGAAATCTACGACAACGGCGACAGCCTGATCATGGTTGCAACCGACCGCATCAGCTGCTTCGACGTAATTCTCGACAACGAGGTGACCAAGAAGGGAACCGTTCTTACACAGATGTCCAAGTTCTGGTTTGACATGACAGAGGATATCCTTCCCAACCACATGATCTCCGTTGACGTGAATGATATGCCCGAGTTCTTCAGACAGCCGAAATTCACCGGCAACTCCATGATGTGCAAGAAGCTTGAGATGCTCCCCATCGAGTGCATCGTCAGAGGCTACATCACCGGCAGCGGCTGGGAAAGCTACAAGAAGAACGGCACGGTTTGCGGTATCAAGCTTCCCGAGGGACTGCTCGAGTCCGACAAGCTCCCCGAGCCGATCTACACTCCTTCTACCAAGGCAGAGATCGGTGATCATGATGAGAACATTTCCTACGAGCAGAGTGTGGCACACCTTGAAAAGCACTTCCCCGGCAAGGGTGAAGAATATGCTGCCAAGCTTCGCGACTACACCATCGCACTCTACAAGAAGTGCGCCGACTATGCGTTAACACGCGGCATCATTATCGCTGACACCAAGTTTGAGTTCGGTCTCAACGAGAACGGCGATATCGTCCTCGGCGACGAGATGCTCACACCCGACAGTTCACGCTTCTGGCCCGCGGACGGTTATGAGCCCGGCCACGCACAGCCTTCCTTCGACAAGCAGTTTGCAAGAGACTGGCTCAAGTCCAACGAAGGTCACAACTGGAAGCTGCCTCAGGACGTGGTGGACAAGACCATCGCCATCTACCTTGAGGGTTACGAAAAGCTTACCGGCAACAAACTCGCATAAATGATAAAAGGCTGTCACACAACGTGACAGCCTTTTTTAATTGCCTTTACACAGTTCCCAGAACGCCACGGCACTTGCCGCCGCCACATTCAGGGAATCCACTCCGTTTTGCATCGGTATCCTGGCGGTGAAATCACAGTCTCTGATCGTTTCTTCCGACAGGCCGAAGTTCTCATTTCCAAGAAGGATCGCCAGTCGATCCTTGCGCTGCAGCCGTTCATCCGAGATACTTACGGAACGATCCGTAAGCGCCATGGCAACCGTGGTATACCCAAGCTGCTTCAGTTTGGCTACATCCGCACGATACATGTGCTCTTTCGCATCCGTCATAAAGGTCCACGGGATTTGAAACACGGTTCCCATGCTCACTCTGGCCGCTCTTCTGTACAGCGGGTCGCTGCAGTCACCGGTTAAGAGCACCGCAGTTACGCCGAGCGCTGCTGCCGAGCGAAAGACCGCACCCACATTCGTCGGATTGGTCACACCTTCGAGCACCGCAATTCGTCCGGCTCCCGCACATACGCTTTCCACCGTCGGCAGCGTTCTTCGCCGCATGGCACACATCGCACCGTCGGTCATCCGGAATCCGGCCAGCTGTGCCAGTTTCTCGGCATCCGCCACGTAAACCGGGGTATCGCCGATCCTGTCGAACACGTCCCCATCGGTCCTGCCGAGCACGGACGGTTCCACAAGCATGGAGACAGGCTCGTATCCCGCATCCAACGCTCTTCCGATCACCCTGAGGCTCTCCGCGATGAAAAGTCCCGGGTCGGGCTCATAATAGTGCAGTAAATGTATTTCGGACCTGCAGGTATAAATCTGCAGGTCCGGAGTTGTAAAATCTGTTACATCGATTCTGTTCATGATTCGGATCACTTCATCCTGAAGTACATCTCTACATACTGACCGCCATCCGTGTCAACGCCGACGGAGATCGTCTTGGTTGTCGGATCGTAATTGGCGGGAATACGCTCGGTGCCGTCAATGATCACAAGATCATCGCCGTCGCGCTCAAGTGTTGCGGTTGCGGGACCGTTACCGTCATCGATGGTGCACAGGCCATCCTTGCACTCGAGGTACATATCAAGCGGCTGACCGCCCTCTGCCATCTCTTCGCTGGTCACCTTAACCCCGTCTACCAATGCGTATTCGAAATCGTATCTTCCGTTCAGTTCGGATACATCACCGCCTGCAGGCGCCTCTGTCGTGGTGGGTGCCTCTGTGGTGGTGGGTGCCTCTGTAGTCGTCGGTGCCTCTGTGGTGGTCGGCGCTTCCGTAGTGGTCGGTGCCTCTGTCATAATGATTGAAGATGTGGTTGCAGCCGTTGTTTTGTCTTTGGATGAATCATCGTCATCCGGACGAAGCAGGAAGAAGACTGCCACACCGATACCGATCAGTGCCAAAGCCGCTACGATCCATACCCATACAGGCACGCCCTTCTTACCTCCTCCGGGAGGTGTCTGACGCTGCGGCTGTCCGTAAGGCTGTGCGGGATATCCCTGCTGCATACCGGGCTGTCTATACTGTGCGGCCTGCATACCTGGCTGCTGCATGCCCATCTGAGGCTGCATGCCGGGCTGTCCTGCGAATCCCTGCGGCGGCATACCGGGCTGCCCTGCAAATCCCTGCGGCGGCATACCCATCGGAGCCTGTCCGGGCATACCCATCTGCGGCTTAAAACCGGGCTGTCCCTGTGCACCCATACCGGGCTGCATAGCGGGTTGTCCGGGAGTTCCCTGCGGGTTCATACCCACTGTGGGAGGCGGTCCCACCAAAGGACCGGTCTTATCGTTATCTTGCACGGACGGCTGCTGTACCGGTGCAGTCTGCTGCGGTGCCTGATTCCCCTGTGAAAAACCTTGCGGTGCGGCAGGCTGTGTCGGTGCCCCCGCCTGCGGGAATGTAGGCTGGACCGGCGTTCCGCAGAATGGACATACGGAAAAACCGTCTTGTATTTGATTGTTACAGTTCTTACAAAGCATGTTGCTCCCCCTTTCGAAGCTTTTAAGCTACACGAACATATTCTATCATACTATCCGGGGAGTGACAATCTCAAACCGGCATCCGGTCCGGATCTCCCGCATAACCCACACATCCGTCCAAATTCGCGATTTAATTTGATTTTGCTTTCTCCCAGTCTTCCCTGGTCATCAGGTTCACATGCCCCGTCCGCGTCTCATGCATCAGGGGTACATCCACCTCTTCCGTGGTCCACTGGTAGACAAAGCCCAGCTTTTCCTGCAGGTGCTTCGACCTGCTGTTTCCTTCATAATATCCGCACCAGATCTTGTTCATACCGCAGTCTTCAAATGCGTGGCGGATCATCTCTCTTGCGGCTTCCGTCATGAAGCCTCTGCCCCAGAAGGGCTTTCCGATCCAGAATCCCATCTCGCACTCGTCGTCCCGGTCTGTCAGATCCGTATTTCCGGCAAGTTTTAACTCAATGCAGCCGAAGGGCTTTTCGTCTTCCTTGCGGCAAATGGCGTAAGCCTGCGGCCCGGACAGCACATTCTTGATGATGTCACGGCTTTCTTCAACGCTTTGATGCGGCGGCCAGCCCGCAATAGGTCCCACATCGGGATTGCTTGCGTAGTGAAAGAGGCTTTCCGCATCGCTTTCCTCCCAGGGGCGCAGGATGGTCCGCTCGGTGCGAAGTCTGAGCAGGTTTCTTACCACCTTTGTGATCTTCGAACCCGACTTCTTATCACGGACAAAGAGCACATCGCTGTCCACCTCGGGCACCTCGTTCAATCCGTCGGCAAGCTTCGTCGGGATCAATGTATCCCAGTAACGCACCATGTACATATCGCCTTCGATGGCATCCACCACACCGATATGCTGGCTTCCGATCTTCATAAAGCCTTCCTGGATCTTCACCTTGCGGTACTTCGGGAATTCTTTGTTCACTTCTTTAAGCTTCTCTGTGTCATCGAGTTTCTCAAAGTCGGAACTCTCTATCAGCTTTCCGCTGACACCCGTAAATGTATCGCTAAGCGGCAGGATCATCATTTCATCGAAGGAATTTCCGAAGGCATCGGTGATGCCGTACTTCGACGCACGCTCAAAGCCGAATCGCGGATAGTAATCCTTCTCTCCGACCAAAGCGATGGCCGAAACCCCGGCCTTCCTGCATAAGTCTATGGTTTCTTCAAGCAGTGCGCCTCCGATATTCTTGCCTTCCATGGTAGGTTCCACCGCAAGCGGTCCGAAGGTGACGATTTCATGTTTTGTCTCGCCGTCATCGATCCATGCCTTTGTATAAAAGATCGCGCCGACGATCCTGCCCCGGAGCTCCGCCACACGGCTGAGCTCAGGAAGATAATCCTTTGACTCCCGAATGATACGGACCAGATAGTGTTCCGTACATCCGGGCCAGAACTTATTCCAAAAACTGCGCATGGTCATCAGTTCTGTCTTCTTGTAATCCTCAGGCTGTTCCTTTCTGATAATCAAATCTTCTGTCATTGTTCCTCCTTATGGCTACTGCCATTTCTTGATGTCTTTTTTCTCCATAACGATCAGTAACAATGAATCCTCGGTAAACGGTTCGCTCGGGTCGATAAACTGCAGTTCGGCGTTGCCTTTTTTCACGGCAACGACGTTGACGTTCAAGCGCTTTCTCAGTTCAAGTTCGATCAGGCTCTTGCCGATCCATTCCTTCTTGGGCTGCATCTCGATCATGTACATATTATTGTCGAGCTTGAAGAAGTCCTTGAAGGAGGACGACAGAAGGATGCGCGCCGATCTGGCGCCGCCCTCTCCCTCCGGATCCAAGATCTTGTCTGCGCCGACTTTCAGCAGGATGGCCGTCATACGTTTTGAAGACGACTTTGCCACGACCACGGGCACGCCCTGTTCTTTGGCTACTGCAATAGACATAATGCTTGCGGCCAGATTCCGGCCCATGGCTACCACCACAATGTCCATATTCTTTAAACCAAGCGCGACCACCTCATCTTCGTTTGTAAGGTTCGCACATACGGCCGATGTACATTTGTCCGCAAATTCCGTCACAAGTTCCTCATCGCTGTCCACCGCCAGCACATCCGCACCCATCCGGTACAGATTCTCCGACAGACTTCTTCCGTATTTACCGAGGCCCAAAACGGCAACCGATTTCTTCATAAAAATATCCTCCTACCCTACGTAAAATGTTCCTTCCGCATGTCGTATCTTGTTCTTCGCTCCGGCATCCTTGGAGAAAAAGAGCGCCATGGAGATCGGACCGATCCTTCCGAGATACATACAGACGATAATGATCAGCCTGCCGATCGTATCAAGCGTCGGCGTAAGCGATCTTGAAAGCCCGACGGTCGCAAGTGCACTCACCACCTCATACAGGGCATCCGTGAGCACGATCCCGCCGCGCGTCATAAGCAAAAGTGTCATAACAAAAACGGTAACAAAGCTGACAAAGACAACTGCGGCAGCCTTTCTCATGGATTCTTCCGACACTCTCCTGTGGAAGACGACATTCTCTTTCTTGCCTCGTATATAGGAAACCGCATTCATAAACACGAAGAACATCGTCACGGTTTTGACACCGCCCGCCGTACCGACAGGCGATCCGCCGATAAACATCAGCAGATATCCGAGGAAGCAGGTTCCCTCCGTCAGTTTATCCTGGGGGATTGAAGCAAAACCCGCCGTACGGAAGGTCACCGACTGGAACATACTGTTTAGAAGCTTCTTGGAAAGCGGCATCCTGCCGATGGTATCCGAATTATGAAACTCCGCCGCAAGCACATACAACATACCGCCGACCAGAAGACTTGCCGTCATGATCAAAACCAATTTGCTGTGCACCGGCAGTCTCCGAAAGATCTTCGCGGGAGAACGGCGCTTTTTGATGCCTTCGCGCACCCCGTCGATCACGTCAAACCATACAACGAAGCCGAGTCCTCCGAGAACGATCAGCGTCATGGTAACCCCCATCAGATAGGTCGAGTCCTGAAAATCGATCATACTGTTCGGTCCTACCACATCCATACCCGCATTGCAGAATGCGGATATCGATTGAAAGATTGAGGCCCAGATTCCTTTTCCGACGCCGAGCAGGGGGATAAAGCGTACCGCAAACAGTGCCGCGCCAACCGCTTCCACCACAAACACGCTTTTGAAGATGCGTTTCAAAAAGAGGAGCAGTCCTCTATTCTTGTCGATATTTAAGGAATCACCGAGGAGTTTTCTGTCTCCCAAGCTAAACTTCTTTCGACCGATCAGCATGATCATGGAGCCTACAGCTACCACGCCGAGTCCGCCGATCTGAACCAGTGTCAGGATCACCGCCTGACCGAAGGTACTCCAGTGCGCGTAAGTATCCACGACGACGAGTCCCGTCACACAGACCGAAGTGGTCGAAGTAAATGTAGCCGTGACGATTCCCGTCTCCTCACCGGGCGCTGTCGAAACCGGCAGCATCAGCAGTATGGTCCCGATCAGTATCGTAAGGAAAAAACTGAGCGGTATAAATTGTACGGTTGAAATTCTAAAACGTTTCACAATATCACCTTATTAATAGTCTTCATAACCGCCTACTTCCGGCCGGTGAGGTAGTACACGGCCAGGGCTGTTCTGTGTGACAGATTCTCCTTGGAGAGGATGGATGTGATATAGTTCTTCACTGTACCTTCGGAGATAAACAGTTTTGCCGCAATTTCCTTATTGGAAAGGCCTTCGGCTACTGCCTTTACGATATCGAGCTCGCGATCCGTATACCCTTCCGCTGAAAATCCACTGCCTCCGCCCGGTACGGATTCCGTGCGTTCCGCCGTCGTGCCGGCAAGGTTCTCCAGGATGCTTCTTTCCATCACACTCGTTCCGCTTACCACGGACTTGATCATCTGCTTTAAGTGTTCCGGCGTATGATTCTTGATGAGGTAACCATGCGCGCCGTTTTTTAAGGCATCGCGCACCAGTGCGTCATCGTCAAAGGTCGTAAGGATCAGCACCTTGCCGAGATTATGCTCCGTAATATACTTTGTGGCCTCGATCCCATCCATCTCAGGCATCTGAATGTCCATCAGAAACACATCCGGACGTTGCTGTTCGGCGATCTCGATCGCCTCGCGTCCGTTCGACGCACAGCCGAGCACCTCAAATGCCTCATCCACATCGAGGATGATCTTCATCCCGTCGCGCACAAAGTCACTGTCATCTGCAATGATCACTTTAATCTTGTCCATCGTCTTCTCCTAAGCTATGGGAATCATCATATCAACCCGAAAGCCCGGGTGCGTCTCAAAGCTGATCACACCGCCCGCCTCGCGTACGCGCTTTCGCATACCGGATAATCCCATACCGTCTTCGATCTTGTTACATCCGATCCCGTCATCCGTGATCGAACAGCGCAGCATCTGCTTCATCACCACGATACTGATGTCGATCCGCTCGCACTTCGCATACTTCATGGAATTGGTAACCGCCTCGTAAGCATTGTCCAATATGAGCTCCCAGACATCGTCTCTGATCGCGGCAAGATCTCCTTCCGTGGAAAGCTCGGCTTCCACACCCTTCTCGTTACAATCCGCACAGAGTTCATAGAGCTGCAACAGCGCCATCTTTTTCTTCTCCGGCCGCCTGCTCCTTAAGATGGCACGTATCTCGTCCATCCCGGTACGCAGCTGGTCGATCACCGCCTGCAGCATCCCCCTTGCGCGCTCCGGATCCTGATCCATGATCACCTTGCAGGCTTCGAGCTGATAGATGGATCCGTTGATGTTATGTCCAAGCTTGTCGTGTAAGGTCTGTGACAGTTCCTCCCGCTCCTCTAGGATTCGATTCTCCGTAAGCAGCTTGTTCTTCTCGAGTTCGGCCTTCGCCTCGGACGTCCGCGACTCGATCACATGCTTTAAGCGCTGCTGGTCGATGGTATCCTCGAGCATCCTCTGTTCGTACGCATTCACCACGAACTCATGCTGAAGATAAGCAATGAGAAGCACCGTCAGCGCCAGAAATCTTACGAAAAACTCAACCGGTGCCCCGAAGATCACCCCGACATAAAGCAGAAAGAAAAAGGGCGGTTTCGCATGAACATCGCGAAGGATCTCAAACGCGGAAAAATATGCTACCGGGATAAAGCCCGGACCGCCATACCAAATAAGAAGGACACACGCCGCAAGCTGCATGATATAAGCCACATACCGTGCGCCGCCTTCCAGTGCTTCCTTCAGCAAAAAAGCCGATGCAAACAGCATAGCAAGCAGGAGTATCCTGACAGATACTCCCGCTCCCTCTTCGCATGTGATACACCCATAAGTGACATAAGCCACCATGAGCAAAATCCTTACCAGTATAAAATAATTGTCTCTTAGGAATCTCCCCATTCGTCCGTCCTTCGAAGTTTCAGACCCAGACTTCCGAAACTCAGCGTCAGAAGCAGGTACCCTGCTGTTATACATAATAACATAACATACGCCGAATTGTCTCTTACAAATATCATTTCCGTCACTTCCAGAAACCACTTCTGCGGCATCAGGGAAGAGAGCATCTTGATACCTGCGGATGCATCCTTCAGAGGGAAGTACAAACCGCTGAACAGTGCAGACATACACCACACCGTAAAGGATGCCACATTTGCACTCATCACATCTCCGATCAAAATGCCGACCGTCATGCTGAGAGAGCCGAAGATCATACCCATCAGGAGGATCATCATAAGAAACTGCAGTCTTCCCATCCCCAGATCGTCCATATCAAGCATCAGGGTGCAAAGTCCCATCACGCCCGTGCTTAATGACACGACAATCAATGTCGTAAGAAGTTTGGAAAGGAAGTAGGTATGTGTACCGGCCTTCGTCAGATTCACTCTGGTATACACACCGTTTTTCTGCTCGTTGATCGCTGTGTGTGCCACAAAGATTCCGCAGAATACAAATCCAAGTGTCATAAAGGCAAATGCATAGCCGATATGTGTTTTACAGTTGACCTGACGATCGGTGAGCGCACGATCGCTCGCTCCTGCGATCGATACCACATGCTTTTCGGGAAGACGCGCGTCCAAAGCGGCCGGGTCAGGTGTGCCGGCAATTTTGGCAAGCTGCGACCGGATCTCACTTTCAAGAAGATCGTTTCTCGGATCATCCGAAAGAATGTAGACGGTAAGTGCATCGGTGAATCTGCCTTCCTTCACTGCCGCATCAAATTCTTCCGTAAGGTAGAGAGCCGCTCCCATACGGTCTTCATAACCGTCCTTATCGATCCGGTTTTTGATCCATGCGTCCGTGATCCTGCCGCTATCTTTCTCCGGATCACCGAGTTTCACCCTGCACACACGTACGAGTCCGCTTTTTGCAAGTTTGTTTAACAAATACTCGGAGTACTCGCTTTTGGCATTGTCATATACCTTCAGCATGTATTCGCCCTGTCCGCCGAAGTAGGCGACCTTGTCATCCGCATCATCCAGTTCCAGGATTTCCTCATCCTCCCGCTCCGTGTATGCTGCGGAAGAGTCAAACTTCGTCTTTAAGATAAACGTTGAAAGAACCGGTGCAGCCACAAGGAAAAACCAGAAAATCTTCGATCGGAATAATAGTTTTAAACTTGTCTTGATCAATGTTCTCATGCCTTTCCTCTCTTTCTGGCCATGCCCGTAAGGACGGAAACCGCCGAGCAGACAATGATGATGGCCGCGCTGTATAAGATCGCGCTTGCGACGTAATCACTTTTTCCGTTACAGGAAAGCTCCACCAGCGCTCTGTTTACATGATAAAGCGGTGAGATGAGCTTCACGTTTCTCGCATGGGACGAAAACATATAGGTCTCGAAGCTGCCGCCAAAGAAACCTGCGAACCAGACTACCGCGAATACGAAGATAATGGTTCCGGCCAGATTGTCGATGAGGCTGTAGAACATCAGGCCAAGCGCCGTTGCCGCCGAGATACTTAAGAAGACGATCACCGCAGAAACAAGCGGATCTCCCCAGTGAATATGAAACAGCAGTACAGAGAGCAACGTAGCGATCATGGAGCTTATCGCAACGACCGTGATCATGGATACAAATTTAGCCAGATAAAGCTTCGGCTCCGAGACTCCGGATACGCTGTACCTCTTTCCGATCCGGTTCTTCCTCTCACTTGTGAAAATCCCGGCACCGCATACGATGGCACAACAGCCAAAGTAAACGATCTCTATGATGCCGTAGTAATCCGTGGAGTCGATGGGCGACATATACTCCGGATGCTCCACCGAAAGATCCAAGCCCGCGTCCTGTATCTCCATACCGGAAGCCATCCTGTCATAGAAGGCTCCGACCGCATACTCAAGGATCTTGCCTTCGTATTTGTGATCCCTGCTCTGATAGATCGTATAGGAATCCGTGCCAAAGACCACAAACCCACTTAAGTCGTCCCTGCGGATCAGTTCCTCCGGATCACCCTCCGTATACGCAAGAAAGCTGATCCCCTCTTTTTCGATCCCGCTTGCAAAAGCCTGTATATCACGCTCCGAGATATAACCCACCGAGATCTCATCCTTCTTTTCGTAGGACTCAATCAGACTGCTGAAGGCACTCGAAAGCACTGCGATTAAGACGATCGGTGCAGCGATGAAAAGCAGCACGTTTGAGGCACTTCGCATCATCAGTTTGATATTGTTTTTGATCAGATAGCGTATCATGTGCTCCTCCTAGTAATCCCGCAGTTTCTTTCCTGTCAGTGTGAGGAAAACCTCCTCAAGTGAGATGGATGCCGTGTCATCCGTGATCATTTTTTTCAACTCCTCGCTTGTGCCTGTTGCGATCACGCGTCCGTTATCCATAATGGCGATCCTGGTGCAGATGGTCTCCACCTCTTCCATGTAATGGCTGGTGTAGATCACAGTAGCGCCGTTTTTATTGGACTCCTTGATCTTATCGAGAATGAAGTTTCTCGACTGCGGATCGATACCCACCGTGGGTTCGTCGAAGATCATCAGCTTCGGATGATGTCCGATGGCGCAGGCAATATTGAGTCTTCGCTTCATACCGCCGGAAAATGTTTTGGCGTAGTCGTTTTTCTTCTCGATGAGCCCCACATACTCGAGTGCCTCATCAATTCTGCTTTTCAGTTCCTCCCCCCGGATTCCGTAGAGCGATGTGAAAAGCTCCACATTCTCCCACGCTTTCAGATTGCCGTGGATGGCAAGTTCCTGCGGTATGTAACCGAGTTTATCGAGAAGCTTCTTTCTGTTCTTCTTAAAATCCTCTCCCATAAACTCCACCTCGCCGAGTGTCGGCCGCACGATACCGCAGATCATGTTCATGGTGGTACTCTTTCCTGCACCGTTCGGTCCGAGCAGTCCGAAGATCTCCCCCTCTTCGATCTCGATATTCAGGTTATCCACCACCACATGCTTGTCATATTTCTTCGTAAGGTCCATTGTCTTTAAGATTGTTCCCATCGTTTTTTCTCCGTTTGATAGATTTATAAAAAATGAGTGCGTCATTTCATCTGACACACTCATTATATAAATCATCCAATTTGTTTTGTAGTGAAAAAAGGCAGGTTTTCGATATGACTTTTGTCATATACGAGGGACATTTACAAAGTGCGTAACACTTTCGTAATGGGGTCAGGCACTTCGCCGGAGGGACAGGAGGGACAGGATGAATGATACGCCCATGCCGATCAGCGTAAGATATTTCATGATAAGCGCCGGAACACCGATCTCGGCAAGCGCAGCCGCAAAGTAATTTCCCATGATCCCGAAGAGTCCGCCTGCCACTACCGCAGCAACCCAGATTCCGATGTGAATGCGGCATTTTTTGTATGCGAAAATGGCAACCGCAAGCGGGAAGATCACACCCGGCGTGTAGATGCTGTACGCTCCGGTCAGAAGACTCATGATATCTCCCTGCCCGAGAACCACCAGTGCAAGTGACACAAGTCCGATCGCTACCACCGTGATCCTGACGCCCATCACGCTTTCCTTCTTCAGGATGTCTTTCACAAAGATGGTGGACGCATTAATGATGCAGGTATCCGTCGAGGAAAGGATGGCGGATAAAAGTCCGAAGACAAGCAATATAGCTGCCCACTTCGGCATGATGGAGACTGCGTACATCAGCGCGCCCATACTGCCCTTCTCCTCCGGTGTTACGTTATACCTGATCCACATACCGATCAGGGTGATCACTACGGAAAATGCAAACAGAACCACGCCGGCGATCCACGCTGCGTTCTTCGCAGCCTTTCCGTCCTTTGCGATAAAGTTTCTGGACATGATATCGGGGCCTAAGAAGTACACGCCACCGATCACAAAGAACTGCGTAAAGAGATTGGACACTCTGTAATTGTCATTTAAAAGTTCCACATTTTGAACAACGGCTGCGTTATTGTCACCCTTTGTCACGTAGAGGTACACCATGCAGAGTGCAACACCCGCCAGGATGATCACAAGCTGGATCTTGTCCGTCTTCACAACAGACATCTGTCCGCCGATCGCAGTATAAGCGATCACGATGAGGGATGTGATAACAAAGATCAACGTGCTGCTCTTTCCGAGCGCAAATGTAATGAGTGCGTTCATTGCAACCAGCTGTCCGGCGATGACACCGATCCAGGAGATCACGATGATGAGCGAGATGATCAGTTCCGCAGGGCGGCCCACGATACGGCCGGCCAGATCGGGAAGCGTATCGGCGCCGATCTCTCTCACCTTCTTTGAGAGAAATACGGATTGCAGGATCAGTCCGACGGAGCCGAAGGCAAGCCACCAGATGCCCGGGAAGCCGATATCGTATACCGTATTTGTGATACCGATGGTGGTGGATGCACCGACCACCGTAGCAAGCAGCGTCATAACAACCGCAAAGAGGCTTTGCCTTTTTCCGGCTACGGAATAGTCTGTAAAAGTCTTGGTATTTCTGATATCCAGGATACCGATCACGATAAAGACAATCAGATACAAAAGTAATGCAAGTGCGAAAATATGATTCATGTCAGGTCTCTCCTTATAGTTTCGTCATACGCTACTATACATCCGGAGAAAACAAATTGTCAACCTTAATTTGAATTAAGGTTGACAATTAAACATGTCAGAGATTTGAAAGTTTATCCATAAGTGCCGCAATAACACGGTTCTTTGTCGGTACTTCATCCGCCGGACCGGCAATCACTTCTGCCCTGATACCGATGCCTACGATCAGGCTGCTGTATACGCCCGTCTCAAGGTCGGATACCGCCTCGGTCAGGATACCGCACACTTTCCGATTCCCTTTGTAAAGCGAATGGTCCTTCTTCTTTTGAACCCGGATTTTGCAGAGTTCTTCGAACATGTCCGTCACCATATCCGCCACCGCCCCGCTGACAAGTTCGGGCTTTCGCACCTTTTTCGGATCAAGGATCATACTGAAGTAGATACCTCCGTCGGGCGAATCAAACGCACTGCCCCTGTGCCCTCTGCCCGAGCTTTGCGTCCTTGCCACAATGGTAGTCTGATGTGTCACGGAGAAAGCGTCTATGAGAAGTTGCCGCTTTGCCTGCGTATTCGTCGAATCAAGGGTCTCATACACGTAAAGCCTCTCGAGAAGTTCTTCCGCATCCTTCTCTCCGACCCGTTCCTTTAGAGCGAGACCGATTCCCGCCTTGGATATCATGTCCGAAGACACCGGTAGCATATAGCCTTTGTTGCGCACCGATGTGATCGGATACCCATCCTTCTTTAACTCGTTGATCCCCTTCCAGATCGCATTTCTGGAAAGATCAAACAGCTCCGCCAGCCGCTCTCCCGATATATATTCACCTTTGGCCTCTTCCAAGGCCTGAATGATCCTGTCTTTTGTGTTCACGCTGTTTTCCTTTGGTGTCCTGTCACTCTCTGTAATCCACGTCAAACTTCCTGTCACGGAAGTAATACTCTCTGTCCTCATCCGTGATCTCCCGCACGACGCGGCACGGATTTCCGACGGCGATCACATTATCCGGAATGTCCTTCGTAACCACGCTTCCCGCTCCGATCACCACATTGTCGCCGATGGTGACGCCCGGCATGATGCAGGTGTTTCCTCCGATCCAGACATTGTCTCCGATCGTTACCGCGATTCCGTACTCGTACCCCGAGTTTCTGGCTTCCGGATGAACCGGATGTCCCGCCGTATAGATGGATACATTTGGTGCGATCTGGGCATTATCTCCGATACGCACCTTTCCCACATCAAGAATCACCAGATTGTAATTGGCGAAGAAATTCTCCCCGACTTCGATATTATAGCCGTAATCACAGTGGAAAGGCGCTTCGATGTGGATGACGTCTCCGGTCTTACCTAAAATGCTTTTCAGCAGCTCCGTCTCCCTGCCCCACTCCGCCGGCGGCAAATGATTGAATTCATAGATTTTCTTTTTGTTCTCGACTCGTTCCTCCAAAAGCCCGTCCATCCAGGCCTTATACGGAAGCCCCGCAAGCATTCGCTCTTTCTGATTCATATGACCCTCCCTATGATTGTACAAGATTTAAAGTGAGCGATATTCTAAGATTCGCTGACGAGCATCTCGTAGGTCACACCGTATTTTTCCGCAATATCCTTGGCATAGGACGAGCCCTCCGGCTGCGCAAGTGCCACCTTGAAGGAGCGCTTGCCTTCCTCGGTCCGCATGATCAGGGAAGCCGCACCGGCACCCGTGCTCTCGCAGAAAAAGTCACCCGCTTCCTCACCCAGTTTGTGCATATGGGTATTGTAGATCGTCCGCACTGCCCTGGTAAGCAGCGCTCTCACAGAATCCTTTGCGATGTAGTAGCCCTCTTCAAAGGAGGTTGTGGAGAAGGTCTCATTTAAAAGCAGGAGGCTTTTTTCCGTAGCTGCGGAGAACATTTCCTTGAAGCGCACGCACTCTTCTCCGAGTCTTCCGAGGTCTAAGGTCTTATCCTCATCTGCGGGGAAATGCGTGAAAATACTGTCGCAGGGAACATAGGCAAAGCTTTCCGCCGGGACGTAGAGTCCTCCCTGGGCCAGCACAAAGAGCTGCCCGACGGCCTGCGTGATCGTTGTCTTTCCACCGCGATTTGCACCGGTCAGGATGTAGACGGTATGCTTTCTGTCAAAGGTCAGGTCGTTGGATACGATCTCACCGACATCCTCCATGTTCATAGCAAGCTTCAGATTGTAGAATCCCCTTGCCGCCATGGACACCTTTCCGTCTGCCGAAGGCTCTGCCTCACAGAAGGCACAACCCTTTTCCATCAGACTTCCGATCGCTTCCGCGCAACGGATGTAGTAGATAAATTCCGGCACCAAACCGGATACATTTACAATTGCTACATTGGCGTACCTGGTGAGCGTGTCCCGGAGTTTCTTCACCAGGGAAGCAAGCATCTTGTTCATAACGCCGTCCAGATAGAAGGTTGCACCTGATGTCCCTGAGTCCGGTGACGCATTCACAATGGTCTGGTTCACTTTGGCAGCTGACGCCAGTGCCGACTGCGCCGAGAAAAACCCCACGCCGTTTTCCATATGGTCGATGAAGCCGCGCTTTTCTTCCCTGTCAACGAGCTGATAGTGCATATCGCCGTCCCAGTCCGCGGTCTCCCGCAGCTTGTCCTTCGCAGCGATCGCATCCGCAAAATTGCTGACGATGTTCGACTTTTTGAAGGGCTTTTTGTTCACGGAAACCAGACCGATGCCTACTGCCTCAAATCGCTCGTTGACATTGATGCCGAGCGTGACACTCTGCACGTCGGAAGCCTTCATCCGAAGCTGCTCGATGTCCGCCTTCATCTCAGCAAAGCAGGCGTCCTCATAGAGTCCGGTAATGTACTCCCGAAGCCCGATCAATCCCTCGGACCGGATCTTCTCATCGGAAAGACACTCGCGCATGGTTTCCACTGTTTTGATGTAGTCTCCCAGCTCGTCAAGCCGATGAAAGAGGTGCCACAATCCGAGTTCCTCGTCGGTGGTCTTGTGCATGGAAGAAAAATCCTTCATAAACTGGATCTTGTCAAAGAGCGTAAGCATGTTCTTCCGAAGTTCCGGCAATCGGAGAATATCCGAGAATATCTGCCGGCGATATGCGGCAACCTTCGCATCATCCGTCACCTGCGACAGTACATTTGTAATAAATCGCCGTTCCTTCTCATCACCTGATAAAGCTGTGCAAAAGTCCTCCAGGCCGAGGTCGTGCAGCACATTGTCCGGAAGTCGTCTGTATGTGACTTCCGTACCGGCAGGCTGCATTAAGCTGAATCCCGAAGTTTTCTCCATACCTTCACCTCACATGTTATTCCGTAACGAACGTGATCTCTCCGTTCTCATCGATGTTAAATGTTACCGGATCCGTGCAATAATAATCACCGTAGATGTCATCAATGCAGAAGGCGTAGTAGTACTCTCCCTCCGGCATAAGACCATACTGAATCACGGTACTTCCGGAGACGGTATATTCCTCCCCGGCAAACTGAAATTCGTCCTCTTCATCCTCCGCTGAGAATGCGTAGTAAAGCGGTGTGATCACATCTCCGTTGGTAGGCTTCACGATCTCGCGGGATGAAGCACCTTCTTCACTGATGCCTTCCCACGCACCTTCAATCTCCACATGGCCGTCGGAGAAATACTGTCTGATACGGAGATTGGTCTCATCCCCGTTTAAGAGAATGGGGGAAGTGTAGATCACGTAGTCCTCCGTCTCCTCAACGATATAGGTTGCCAGATTCTGTCCGTCCGGGAGCGAGAGCCAGTAACCGTCGAAGTTGTCGCTGAAGCTGCCGCTCTCCCAGTCGCCGACAATATCCGTCGTCTCTCCGAGTTCAAGGATGCTTTCTCCGTCTTCGGAAAGTTCGTAGACAAGTGCGCAGATACCTGCGGAATTATCGATACCGTCCTCATCCAGCGTGAGTCCGTATACACCTTCATCGTTTACCGCCGGGTCCTCAGCAAATGTAATGTAAGCACTTTCTCCTGTCTGCTCGTAATCATCCAGGTAATCCCAGTGGCTGTCGTCGGAGGTCTCACCCCATTCCCACGCTTCGCCGTCCTCAAACCACTGCTCATCATCATAGCTTGCGAAATCATTTTCCGTAGCACCGGTGTTGTTCAGTCTGTCTACAAATGACAGGTAATAGGGGCTGACCGAAATCTTTCCGAAGAGCGAAAGCTCATTGGAACCCTGTACCGAAAGCGGATAGTATACGGAAAGTCCCGAAGCGTTCGGATGGGTATCTCCGCTGATCTTGTATACCACTGCATCCGCAAGTGCCTGTTTCGCCGCATCCGCTCCTTCCGCATAAGAAGCACAGGCGTCGCAGATTCCTCCGAGATCGACCATATTGGTGTAACCCTCGGTTTTATTGTTACCGCCAAAATTATCCGCCGCTTCGATTCCGCGGATCATCTCTCCGACCTCCACAGAATCCTCTCCGACGGCATACATATTCCTGGCAAAGCTGTTGAAACTGCTAAGAAGCGCGTCGATCTTGGAAAGATCGATCACCGAAAGCGTTGTGAGCGAATCATCCTGCTGCTTTTTGCAGGCTTCCATAAAACTGTCACATACGACCTTTCCGAGGTCGGCGGCAGTTGTCTCGGGATGCTCGGCCAGATAATTTCCGATCGCCGTGTAATCCCAGCCGCTGCCCGGCTCCATCTCCTCGGATGCATACATGTAATCCGCATAGGTGGCCAGAACATTTGCAACCTCGATCGTGCCCATCAGGCAGGCATCGTATCCTATAAAATCAAACTTCCGACCGGAGGATTCGGCGCATGTCATGAGCGCCGCATCCATCTCCATCAGTGACACGGAATCGTTGTCGTGCAGCTCATCAAAGCATACGCCGGTGATACTTCCGCCGCCGTGGTTCCACAGGATGAGTCCCATATGCTCGGAGGCATAAGCACCCGTACCCCAGACAAGGAAATCGGAAAGTGTATCGGGACTGCCCATGCTGCTTAGGTCCGCAGTATCCACCTCGGTGATGCTGCCGTTTTGGATCACGAATCTCTGCATCACGCTGTCATCCACATCACTCTGCCACCCATCGGCGCCGCCGGTCTGAACGACAAATCTGACCTTATCACTCGGAGCAGCGTTTCTCATCTCCTCCATGTCATCCGTTCCCATACCGCTCTCGGACTCAAGATCCGAACCGCACAGATAGACAAATATCGTCCACACGCCGTCATTCGGTACCTGTGCCTGATCAAAACTCTTTCTGGATATGACGAGCTCACCGCTTGCGTTATCGACCTGCATGCTAAGCCCGCTGATGGAACCGACTTCTCCCTCCGGGATCGTCTGATTTCCCGGATCCTCTTTCTCGTCGTACTCCGACTCGTAGTCCCAGTCTTCATCTTCGTAATCATCCCCGCAGGCAGTCAGTGAACATGCCATGAAGGCAGCCAGAACCACCGCCTGAATTTTCTTCCCTGTCTTTTTGAATCTGAACATTTTGTTATCTCCCCTCTGTTATTTTAACAATGCTTTTACTTTATCAAGAATTGTTATATCTGCCGGCAGCCAATCAACCGAATCGATGGTTTCCCCGGTCAGCCACCTGGCCGCTTCGTGTTCCTTAAGAACAAGATCTCCCTCTACGATACTGCACAGGAAGCAGTCCATAGACAAATGAAACTCCGGATAATCATATTCGATCGTATCTACATACTTCTCAACTCTGATCAATGTATCCAGTTCTTCTTTGATCTCTCTGACGATGGCCTCTTCGGGTGTTTCTCCGTCCTCGATCTTTCCGCCGGGAAACTCCCATCCGTCCTTGAATTCTCCGTATCCCCGCTGCGTTGCAAAGATCCGCTTTTTAGATCCGGCATCCCCTTCGCCCCGCGTATCAGCCATAATGATCGCTCCGACGACGCGAACAGCTTTTAGATAGCTTCCGTCTTCCCGGATCCATATGTATTTTCCTTCTTTGATACCCTGTTCGGAAATCCACTTTTCCGAAACCTCAAGTCTCTCTCCGTTCTCGAACACAAGCGCAGCGTGCTGTCCGTCCTTATGCTCCTCGCAGCCAAAGTCAGCTTCCGTAATATCTTTAATCCTGTATAAACTCATAGTCTGTCTCCGTATTATGTCTAATTTAAAACTTCGCGCCTATTTCTTCAAGCAATTCTTGATTATTTTTCGCATTCCTAATGGCATTTTCCATATAATTGTCATATGCCGAACCACCAATCTTCCTATAGTTCTTTTAATCCTTCTTTATCGAAATAATAGATGTTTTCTCTTTTATAGCCATACTTTGATCCACTGACACTGATATGGGGTTCAAATGTAAAAAGACTGACATCTGCAAGTTTCGTCCTGTTCCCTTTTTCAATATAGATCCTGTCTTCTTTCTTACGAACTATGGAATGTCCGAGATTGCCCATAAAATCAAGATTGATGTAGCCCTCTGTCTGAATGAACTCATTCATCTGATAATATAGCTCTTCAAATGTCATCTCAGGCCGTACAATTTCCATCATCCTGTTATGGAGTCGCTTTTCCATTTCAACACCTCTGCGCCATTCAGCGTTCATGATTGTGTCATATGATCGAACAGCTTTACCGTTTTGGACGATAACAGTTCTTGCATAATCTCCCCACGTTCCTTCCACCTGAGGACTGAGATCTATAGTGATAATATCATCCGTTGCAATATATCTTTCCGAAGTAATATATTCCCTTCCGGAAACTGAGACCGTTGTCTCGTCACCTGCAAAAACAAATGCTCCGATATCATAGTACCAGAAAGAATCTGCACCAAGTTCTCGCATCTTCTCTTCACACAGAAAGCGTATTTCTTTAAGTGGCATTCCGGGCTTTATTTCATCTTTTATGTATTCGATAGTATCCTTAGCTATCTTCTGAACTTCTCTGTATGTGAGAATCTCCAGAACCCTTGTATTTAATGTTGATTGTAATAATGTTCCCATATGCTACCCGCTTTCCAAAATATTATTCCGGTTTACACTTAGTCTCCGTAGGTATATGTACCTGCGAGTGTTCCGACTGCGAGGATATTACCTTCCTCACCCGCATCGTTTATATCGCAGCTGTACTTTTTCTCATGAAAGGAAAGGTTGCTGCTGTCCAGGGTTCCAAACACCTTGGTCACAGGCTCCTTCACAGCGATCACATAGATCTCATACTCGTGTGTTCCGCCCGGAGGATACGGTCCTACATATTCTCCCTCGCCGGCCCAGCCCTGCGGAAGTTCGGTTTCCTTCACATCTGCCGATTTCCAATGCAGCCAGCCTGTTGCCGTGTTATCCACCATGTAAATCACATAGGAATCCGCACCGTCTACCGGTTCCCATGAAAGCTGCGGCGAAACGTTGGCGCCTTTCTTTGTTTTGGTGATCACGGTATCCCACACACCATCATGCCAGTCCGAAGAAGTGACTTCGATCGTTTTTACATGCTCCCGAAACGGATCTTCCGTAGTTGCCGGTGCGGTTGCTTCGATCGAAGCCGCAGTCGTAGCCGCAGTCGTTGCTTCGGTTGTCGCTTCAGTCGTAGCCGTACTGTTCGAAGTATCTTTTCCGCAGCCTGCGAGAAGCACCACAGAACAAACCGTCGTCAAAATCAGAGTTCGTATTCTTTTACTCATTGGATTTTCCCCTCCTCATAGATTATCCATTAACTATATACTGATATATATCCTCTCTCACCGGTGTGTCCAGTTTCCACTCTATCTCAACCGCGGTCTTATCAGTATTGGCCATAATGAATTCATTCGTATTGCCCGTAGCTGTCATTCTTCCAAGGTAGTAAAATTCCTTGGATATCTTATCATCTTTGTTCTTTCTAACGAAGAGTTCAACATCTATGCCGCGTTCCTTTGCATGAAGGAAGTTCTGGACGTCATCGGATGAAACATTCCTTCTCGATTTAGAAATAGCAATTAGTACACTTCTATCAACAAATCGATCTTCATATTTTGTAGAGTCACTTATTTCTTCGCTTTTATCATAATTGATAAAAACTGGATATGTCATTGTCTTCTTATCCAACATGTATCCATTCATGACTGAAGAAAGATTGTGCTCCCAGTTCAAAAGTCTGCACGCATCTTCGTAAGTATACTTCTGATACAAAACCAGTTCCGTGTCCTGATACGTCGACGCGTAATCACGCCGGTATCTGTATTTCCCGAACTCGAGAAGCTCCTTCACGATATCACAGAACTCCCGGTTATGCATCATGTCCCGAAGCCTCCTGCTGATCTCATAGTCGCCGTCTCCGCTCTTTTCGATCAGTACGCATTCTTCGTAGGTCTTCTTACCGGAACCGGAAGGAAATTCGTTCGTAAGTACATTTACCACACTTCTCACAACACGGTCCGGGCAGTCCTTGTTGTAATTCTCCTTTAGCGAAGTCTTCAGCCCCTGAACCAGCGCATCCTTATAAATCAGCATGCGAGAAAGCATTTCCAGTTCATGTATACGCTTTCCACTTGCCAGTTTCTTGGAAATGAATTCAACGATCTTCTCTTCATTTGCAGAAAGTCTTACCTTATAATCCTTCTCATACTTCACAAGGAACTTGTAGTAGGATCCGAGGGAGTTGTTATCGAAGATCCGAAGCACATCCATTTCACCGTATCTGTCGAAGTCCATCAGGTTTGGAATGCGTCCCAGCTTGTATTTCAGATTCTTGTAGTTTTCTCTGATAAGCTTGATATCGCTGAAGTTTGCCGTATCGATTGCAGCGTAAATCTTCTTCTTGGATATCTCATCAAAATGAATTGTCGAGATTCCCGGAATCACCTTTTCACCCTCAGTCACATAGCGGCGAATGTTGTCCTTGTTGTAGGTCCGGTCGCCCGAAAGAGCAATCGGAATCATGAAATTATTCTTATAGTTGGCAATGAAATCAAGGATAACTACGAAGTCCTTATCATCAGCCTTTCTGAGGCCACGGCCAAGCTGCTGAACAAATACAATCGGCGACTCTGTCGGACGGAGCATAACAACCTGATTCACCTCAGGGATATCAACACCTTCATTGAATATATCCACAGTGAAAATGTAATCGAGATAATCCCCATGCTTTGTTCCA
>CACZFI010000014.1 GCA_902780405.1 uncultured Lachnospiraceae bacterium | reverse complement strand
GTAATTTATAATAAAGCAGATGCCGGACGATTAGTCTTCGGCATCTACATTTCTTTCAGTAGTTCCCGAAGAACTATGGTGGCATTTACACCATCTTCTATTTATTGATTACACCTTGATTATACAAAAAAATACAAGGTATTACAATATGCCAAAGACGGATTGTAAATAAAAAAACCTAGTAATTCTGCGCTTTCTTGCAGCGCTTAAACCTCATTGTCTAAAAAATTACATATATACTAGACGACAAAGAAAATCTTAAGGCACAAAAAAACCGGCAGTTATAATAACTACCGGTTCCTTTCTTGAGCCACCGTGTTTTAGATATTTCACCTGTCTACTTGACAGGGGGCATATCATAACCCGGTGGGCATTTTTTATAACAGCTCGCGGATCATATCCGCATCATAGGTAATTGTATCCAGCTTTTCAACTTCGATCCTATACAGTGCATTTGCAGCGATATGCTCTGCTGCCTGTTCTATATCTCTGATACCCGATGTATTCTTAAAGATATCCATCACCGCATCTAAAGCTTCTTCCGTTATGACGATCTCTTCGCTCCTGAGTCCGATCCTCTTCAGGACCTTCGGCATGGCGAAACGTGTAAAGATGACCCTCTTTTCCTGAGGCGTGTAATCCGGAAGTTCTATAACCGCAAATCTGGACATCAGCGGCGCACTGATGTCCGCTTTGTTGTTCGCTGTTGCGATCGGGTAAACACCTGTCGTCGGGATGTTGCATTCAATGTAGTTGTCCGTAAATCCAAGGTTGTCAAGCAGAGTCAGAAGCACGTCCGCGGGGTTTCCGTTGCCCTTGCCTGACGAAGCCTTGTCGAGCTCGTTGATGATGAATACAAGATTCGAACTTTCGGCATTCGCAAAGGCTTCCATAATGAGTCCGGGCTTTGCATTTGCATAGATACGGGAACTTCCCGTCAACTGCTCCGGATCGTTAATGGAACTCATCTCAAGCGTTGTCCATGACATCTTAAGAATTCTTGCTACCGCATAGGCAATCTGAGACTTGCCTGTTCCCGCCGGACCGATCAGAAGGATACCGTACGCCGGCAGTGTATGGGTACGATTGATCTGGATGATGGTTTCGATGATCCGCTGCTTCACGGTTTCAAGCCCGTAGAGTTCTTCATCGAGGATCCGTCTTGCCTCGACCGGATCGATTGGCTGGAATTCGGTATTCTTCCACTGAATGCTGAGCATGATCGAAAGCGCACGCTGCGCATGTCTTCTCTCCTCCGGCGTTACCTCCGAGGACTTTGCAACCGCAAGATTACGTCTTGCCCAGAGTCTGATATTGTCCGGAAGCGTACTTCCCGCACACGTGAGATAATCTGTTATGCTCTGAATGCTTGTAAGTCTCATATCGTCCGCATCATCGATCTCATCCGGATCAACTGCCTCCGCAGACGGCGGATCGCTCTGAAGAAGACGATCGATCATAAACTGTAAGAATCCGTTCTCGCCGGACAGCTTTGAACCTCTTACTGCGACTCCCGTCTCGAGAATCTTATATACCGCATAGCCTCTTTCAGTCTTCTGTCCCGAGAGACGCACCATGATGTGGTTCTCACCGAGCCACTTTAAAAGATTCTCAAATCTCGCATCGATCTCAAGGATGTTATGCGATGACTTCTCGTCTGTGTCGTGGATAAAGGCCGATCCCACCGTCGGAGCCTCAAACATACCGTTGGAATGATGCGCAAGCTTACACCCGGAATCTTCAAGAATCATGATCGGATGCTCGGCGCTGGTCGTTCTCTCACCGGAATAAACCGGTTTATAAGTCTTCTCCGCCTTAACGGCTTCTTCCTTTTTCTCATTAAAATCAAATACAGGCATGTAAGTATTCTCCTCTCAAGGCATACTGTCCGCAACCAAAATACCTTTTTTAGTCTACCATACTCCGGCTCTTTTGTTAATCAAATGATTCCTCCCGACGCATCAGCGCAAACTCGTACGCCGCAAACAGTGCATTGGCTATGATCGCCATCAGATCGGCTGCCGGGCCCGCATAGAGGATACCATCCACCCCGAAGAATCTCGGCAGGATGAGCATCAGCGGGATCAGGAAGATGATCTGTCTCGTAAGCGACAGGATCGCACCCTTGAACGCCTTACCGATGGATGTAAAGAACGTGGACGTGATCGGCTGAATGAAGTTCAACAGGATAAAGAAGAAGAATACCCTGAAGTATCTGGTTCCGAACGCATAGTAGGCTTCCTCCGTGCTCTTTCCGAAGAGCATAAGTATCTGCCTCGGCACGAGTTGGAACAGAGCAAATGCAACGGCCGAGATCACACCGCTCGCGATCATCGCACAGCGATATGCTTCCCGCACACGTTTATAGTTTTTAGCACCGTAATTGAAACTCTCGATAGGCTGCGAGCCCTGCGCGATTCCGATGACCACCGAGAAGAAGATCTGTGCCACCTTCATAACGATGCCCGCCACTATGAGCGGAATATCCTCGCCATAGGGCGATGTCGCTCCGTAGTGCTTGAGCAGATTGTTCAGGAGGATCTGCACGATCATCATCGCGACCTGGTTGAAGAAAGAGCCCATGCCGACTGCTGCCGTCTGCATCGTGTACTTAAACGACGGCACAAAATGTTTTCTTGTGAGTTTCACCGTCTTAAAGTGCATTATGTATCGGATCACGATGATCGCCGATACAAACTGTCCGATGATGGTTGCAAGCGCGGCACCTGCCATACCCCAGTCAAACACGATCACAAAGAGCGCATCAAGCGCCGTGTTGATCAACGCTCCGGTAATGTTGCAGATCATCGCCATCCGGGGACTTCCGTCTGCACGCACCAGATGACATCCGCCGGTCGTCACCATCAGAAAAGGAAAACCGATGGCTGTGATCCTCACATACGTCATGGCAAAAGGGAGAATGTTGTCGGATGCACCAAATCCCCTTAAGAGCGGCGACAGAAAGAGCTCCGAAACAATTGCGATCAGCAGACCGCACGAAAAGAGCATCGTGATGCCGTTTCCAATAAAATACGGCGCTTTTTCCTTCTCTTCTCTTCCCATGGAGAGGTTAAAGCAGGATGCACCGCCTATACCAAACAAAAGGGAAAGCGACAGACATGCCGTTGTGAATGGAAAAGCAATGTTCGTCGCTCCGTTTCCGAGTTTTCCTACAAAGTTGCCGATAAACAACTGGTCTACGATATTATAGAGCGCGGCCACCAGCATACCGATGATGCTGGGGATCGCGAATTTTAACATGAGTTTACCCACCGGTTCCGTACCCAGCGGGTTCTTTTGTGTTGCTTCCATAGTTCTATCCTTCTTCTGCTGCCTTCGCTGCAATCTCTTCAACAATCTTGCGGTTTCTTCTGTAATAATCATCCCTGATTAGTCTGTAACAGGTTGCAGCGATGGGAACACTCACCAGGATACCGGCGATACCGAAAAGTCCGCCGCCCAAAGTAACCGCCGCAAGCACCCAGATTCCCGGCAATTCCACAGAGTTGCCAACCACGCGGGGATAGATGATATTGTTGTCAACCTGCTGGAGAGCCAGGATGAAGATCAGGAAGAAGAGCGCCTTGATTGGCTCCACCGTCAGTATAAAGAATGCGCAGGTCGCCATTCCGATAAATGCACCGACGACGGGGATCAAAGCGGTAAATGCCATGATCACACCCGACATGACCGCATAGGGAAGGCGCAGGATCAGCATACCGATGGCACAAAGCGTACCGAGGATCATAGCGTCCGTAGCCTGTGCCACGAAGAATCCGCGGAAGTTGGTGTTTAAGAGCGAAAACAGTTTGATCATCTTATCGCCCTTCGGAAGATAGGTGTTGATCAATCCCGTAAACTGTCTCGCAAGTTTCTCCTTACCCGCAAGGATGTAGATGGAGAAGAAGATTCCGATACCGACTCTCGCGATCACAGAGACAATGGTAGAAGCCGAGGATACGACCATCCCGACAGCGCCCGATGCTCCGTTTGCAAGGAAACCTCCCACCTTCTCGACCATTGCCATAATATCTTTCTCAGAAGGAAGGTTGCTCATCAGGTCTCTTGCATAAGGGCCGATGTATTTGTGGTTCTGAACCTTGGCAAGCAGTTCCGGCACCTTATCCCGGATGGCTTCCACCAGCATGGAAATGCTGTTCACAAGCTCGGGCACGATGAACTGAATCAGGATGGCGATCACGCAGATCACGACCAGATACGCAGTCACCAGGGAGATTGTCCGTGCGATTCCCTGTTTGATCCTGCCTTTTTTATTGATGATCCTTTCGATTGCGGACATAGGAATATTGACGATAAAAGCGATTCCCATACCGATAAACAGACCGCGTCCCGCTTCGAGTACCATACCCACAAAGGAGATCGCCGAGTCCCAATATTTATAGATCAGAAACAGTACAAAGATTACCACACAGGTTGGCATGTATTTTTTGTATTTTTCCTTCATAACGTCTTCCTTTCCTTCGTTTTCACCCGCATTATAGCAGTTTATGGGATGAGTAGCAAGCAAGTAAGCGCAAGTATCACCGCAAGAATCGCCGTCGCATACATCAAAGCATTGGCTCTTTTGATATCTTCCGCTTCAATTTTCCTTCGCTCGACTCCGATGTAAGGCTTGTCACAAACCACCCCGAAATAGGAAGCCGTTCCCGCAAGTCTTAAGCCGAGCGCCCCGGCACACGCCGATTCCGTCTGTGCGGAATTCGGGCTTTTATGGTGATATCTGTCCGACCACCACACAGTGCATGCCCCGACCGGGTGGAGTTCTTTCATAAAAGGTTTCAGAAGAAATGTGCCGACGATCATCAAAAAGGCTGCCAAGCGCGAGGGGATCAGATTCGAAAGATCGTCGAGCCTGGCTGCTGCCGTACCGAAATAGCGATAGCGATTGTTTTTATATCCGATCATGGAGTCCATGGTATTCACGGCCTTGTAGCCGTAGATACCGGGCAGGCCGAGTATCGTCAGGAAAAAAAGAGGTGCCACCACGCCGTCCGAAGTGCTCTCTGCAACTGTTTCCACAGCCGCACGCGCAACGCCTTCCCGATCCAGGGCGTTCGTATCCCTCCCGACGATCATGGATACAGCCTTTCTCGCGTCTTCGATCTCTCCGTCGACAAGCGCGTGAAACACCTTCATGCTCTCCTTTCGAAGAGATGTGACCGCAAGCATACGATAGGCAAGCACCCCTTCCGCGATCACACGCAGCATATGATCCACCTGCTCAAGCAAGCATAGAACAGCGACAGCAAATCCGATAGATAGCCCCATCACTAAGAGTGCAAGGATCCCGCCGGCAATTCTCTTTTTTATCACATCTTCGTCACGCGTCTTCTCCCAGTCCGCATCCGATGCGGCTTCCGCCGGGCCGCGGATTCCAAAAAGCCTGCGCAGCACCTTCTCCAAAAAAGAAATCAGGCATCCCATGATCCCCACCGGATGCCACATAAACCTCGGATCTCCGAGCAAAAGATCCAGCCCGAATGCAATTGTCACAACCAACGCACGATCCGTCATATATTACTCCTGTTTGATGGTCTGAGGCACACCGCAGATCATGCGAATGACGGTATCCGCATGTGCGGCAAGCAGACAATTGACCCGACCGTTCATCTCGCGATACTTTCGTTCCTTCTCTTCCATCGGAACCACACCGAGTCCCATCTCCGTTCCGATGATCACCAGCTTGTCCGCGGCATCCACATGGCTTACCAGTGCTTCTGCCTCGGCGATCGGGTTCCTGCCCTGCTCCATCTGGTTTTTAATCCAGTCCTTGTAGTTGTCGATCACCTTATATCCCGTATTATAATGCGTGGCAGCATAAGCGGTCTTCCCGCTTGAAGCGCCTCCTACGATAAAGATCATATCCTTCTCCTAAAAAAGCGTCATCAGACGTTCCGAAAAAACGAGTGTGAATAGAATTGCGATCTCCGTCCCCTGCAGGAACCATCCCGCGAGGTCACCGGTGATTCCGCCGAAATACTTATATGCCACGTGGCGATACCGGGCAAAAGACAAAAGCCCGACCACCATCGCAAGTTCTCCGTAAAACACGTCCACCACCGCAAACAAAAGCACGCACAGTACCAGTTCAAACAGAAGGATGATACGTACACGCCCTGCGTCCGTACGCGCCTCCTCCGCGGCCATCCCGTCGGATTTCGCCAGTCGAAGCGTTACGACCGAAAGTCCGGACAGTACACGCTCATACATAAAAGAAAGTGCAAAGACCACCTGATATCGTCCAATCCCGTAAAACCCGAAAAAGGCGTAGGACGCTCCATAGGATATCGCCGCTTCGGTTAACCCGAAGTACGCAAGAAAGTACACGCAGGCCGCGATCACCGCAAAGGCTCCGACATGCGGATCTTTCAGGATCTTTAGTTTTTCTTCCCTATCCTTCCAGGAACTTTTCGCATCCGTCACATCGAGGTATCCGTCCATATGGATCCCACCCGTCACAGAAAGCGGCAGGATCGTACAAAGCGCTGCGGTAAGCGTCGGGACAAGCGCAAGTTTCCATGCCACTGCAAAAAGCAAGAGTTCAAGCGCTCCGATCACCGCACCGACAAACGGAAAAAAGCACAGGGCGTACCTGTTGCTTTTTTCATCCCACTTCACACGCGGAACAGGGATCCTGGAATAAGTTGAAAATGCAAGAAGCAGCGATCTCATTGCTTCATATCTCCTCCGGATTTTATTACAACCGGAATTCCGCAGACGACTTCCGTCACGGTGTCCGCCTTCGAAGCGATCCGGTTTGTGATTTGACTAAGACGTTCGACAAACTTTGCGGTCTCGGCATCATATCGGCTCATATCTTCCGACGTGATCTCATTTGCCACCACTACGATATCACGTTCGGGCGTATCCGTAAAGCATTCCTCAGACACAACGCCCCCGGACGAGAAGAATTCATTCGCGATAAGGTTGGTCAGATCCTCCACCAGGAAGACACCGCGCCTTCCGTCAAACGCATCCGAAATCCGTATCGGACACTCGATGGTGGTATATCCCTTTCCTTCCCGAAGCTGCCTGTGACGACAGATTTTCTCTTGCGTCGCATCGCTTCCGTCGTTGCGCATGGTCGCAATATAGTACAGGTTTTGCCCGTCCTTTGCAAGTGACCGGCCAAGTGCCTCCGCGTATTCGGATTTTCCGCTGCCGGCTCCGCCGGTCACCACATGAATTGCCATTAATCTTTCTTCTTTCCTTCCAGCATCTGTACGTACTCATCCGGTAGATCCTCACCGTTCGGCAGATACTCCTTCGCCTTGAATCCAAAGACATCGAACATTCTTCCGATGGTGAATGTATCCTCCATCTCATCGATGAATCCGTTCAGATACTTTTGACTGACATCCTGCTTGAAGTCATCGCGCCTCTTTTCGATCATGGGAAGCACCATTTTTTTGTAGAGGATCACGAAGTCAAGCTCGGTCTTCTTCATCTCCACACGGATCTTCTCCTGATCTGCGCTTTTCTCATATCTCGCATCAAGCCAGCGATCCTGGAGTTTCTGATATTTCCGGAAAGTCTCGGCAAGCGGCTTATTCTCCTTAAAGTAGGGTGCCAGCTCCTGCTCGATCTTCTTTCTCCTCTCCTGCACCAGTGTAACCGTTCCGGCATACTCATACGCATGAAGGAAATTCCTGATAGCCAGATTCTTCTTCGCCCGCTCATCGCCCCTTAATCCGTGGACATGCTCGTAGGCAGCGTACGCGTCGTAGGCCTTTCTTAAAATGTCAGCCGTCTTTCCAACGCCGAGGCTCTCATTCTTTTTGATACGTCGGCTCACGTCCGCAGATGCATCTTCTGTCTTCACCAGTTCATAGTCACGCGGAATGCCGATCCTGTCCTGAAGATACGGCAGTGTTTGCGTACTCATCTGACGGTCTTCAAATACCAGTTTGTACTGTTCGATCACCTTTTCCTTGGCAAGCTTCGCAGATGTCTTCTTGATCAGCTTGCCCGCTACCGCGCGATAATCATTTAATCGTTTGTTAAGCTCTATATACAAAGGCAGCCGGCGCTCGAGGATATCCATAACTCTTTCAAAGTCCGACACAACATAATCGTGAAAAGCGTGTCCCAAAAGCCGAACAATTTCTTCCGAACCGCCGAAAAGCGGGTCTTCCGTCATCGCTCCGAGGATCAGGTCGGAGATCACCTTATGAATCTGATTTTTTTTGGTACTTTCGAGTTCTTTCGGAACTGTTTTTCCGGTGTCGATTGCCTGTCGGATCTGACCGAATACCTCCCTTGCCTTGGCTGCAAGCTGGGGGATCGGCAATTCCTTTTGCTGTCTCTCGACATTCTCCATCTGTATGCCGAAACTCGAGCCCAGGTATTTTCTTTCAAATACGTTTTTCTTTAAAGACGAAAGATCGTTCTTCAGTTTGGTCTCATCGACTTCCTCAACTACGGTATGCAGTTTCACCTCTTCATCCATCTTTTTCTTCAGGTCAGAATTCTCCGTTGTGTTCGACAGTTCCTTCTGTACATAGAGAAGCGCATCAGCCGTATTCGTTCCTTTGATATTCGGCGCAAGGGCATCGATTTTACGAACCAGTTTCCGCAGATTGAGAATCTGATCGTTTAACTCGGTAAGCGTATTATCCAGTCTCTGTTCGCAGGTTGAGAAGCTCTGCAGTTCGGGCGGTATGGTGATTCCTACCTCCTGCGCCATCAGGAGCGCCACGAAGATTCGGTCGCCGGTTTCCTCGGCCCCGCCCATCTCGAAGAGTTTTTCCAGTTTGACTTTCAAATCTTCCTTCTGCTTACTCGTCACCTTGATCGGCGCAGGCACCTGCTCCGGTTTTCCTTTCGCTCCGATCACGGTCTCCCTGTGCATGGATAAGAGATTCTCAAGATCCCTGATGAAGAGATTGACCTTACCGGTTAAGGCTCCCGCCATCATGCGAACGATCTGATTCATCTGCTCCTGCGTCATCTGAGTGGCATTTCCGTAATCCAGAACGGTTGCATACTCATCATTGATCATGATGTTACCCGCATGCAGATCACCGTGATGGAAATAAGTTCCGAACAGTGCCTGGCTCACCCACTGTTTCGCCAGTCTCGCCACATGTAACTGTCGTTTTTCGGCCTCTTCGATCTTCTTTATGATCTCTTCTCTGGACTTGGAAAGTTCACCGAAATTCTCATGTGTTACCGCAAAAGGTACGCCGTCGTTCTGCGCATCCTTGTCCGTAGCAAAGCGGGACAGTACCTTTTGCTCAAGGTGGCGCAATTCCTCGATATACTGATCGACCGTCACGCCCTCCGCCTTGTTCATAACCATGTAGTCTTTTGTCGTGGCGACCTTGTCATCCACCTTTACGGTTTTGATCGTTCCTTCTTTTTTGCTTGAGACCTTGTACACCTTTCCCTTTTTACAGTTCGCCGCTTCATTTCTGAAGTCCAGCTCCTTGCTGACATTTTTAAGCTGTACCCGGTATCCTGCCTCGATAACGCCTGTAGGATCAGCCTCCTTTGCGCATGCAAGGATGACTTTGCTCTCATCCTCGAACTGCTTTTCAATATTCGGGCGAAGCAGTTTCACCACTTCACTCTTGGTCTTTCCGTCCTTCATCGTAAATGTACACAGGAAAGTCTGTGCCACGGACGCCGCACCGAGCGACCGCTCCACCTTAATGTCTGTGACCTCCGGATTGGCTTTGATGATCTCCTTCATCTTCATCTGAACATAAGAATGCGGAATATCACCCAGGTTGGATTTCACCGTCTGGAGCACAGGGGTAAGCTCCATAGTCACGGAAGCCTCGGGAATTCCCTGGAGGATTTTTTGCATCATCGGACCCGCACCCTTCATCATAGAGGCAAAGTATCTTCCGGACCGTTTGGTTCCGTGGCTATCATCGATATAGTTTGCCTTGGGCCTGATATCGCGTAACAGTCCCGAAAGCATCTTTCTCTTCGTCTCGCTTGACGATTTTTTGTAATACTCCTTTGCAAGATGCTTGATGAACCGTCCGTTGGTCATTTCATCGGAAAACGCCTTCAGTCGGATTTTCTTCAGCTTTTCCTTCGGTGACTCTTCCTCTTCTTTCTCGGCAGCATACCATTCATCGAAAGGCTTCATCACGAGCTTATCTAATCGTTTGAGCACAGGATCCGACGTCTCGAGGACTTCCAGCGCCTCCGGTTTCGACGCGATGTCCATAATCTCTTTCTTCATCTTTGACGGTATTTTCCCTTTGCGCATCGCTTCGATCTGCTCCTTGGAAAATACGCCTGCTTTTTCATACGCTTCCAAAGCTCCATCGATTCGCATTTTTTCGGTGATCTCATAGGAATTATTCACCTGGTTCAGGAACTGTACATAAAGTGTATCCGCATTGATCGGCTTGATCTCCGTTGTCTGATCGTCATAGATATCCGAGGTAATGATTTCCATGACATCCTCTACCTTGTCCGATCTGTGCGTCAATGCCTGCATGATCTTTTCGTCCATCTGACCGACCATCGCATCAACATCCTTATCGGAAAGGAGCTTCTTGATCTCTCCTGCCGTAAGATCCTTCTTTGAGCCTTCATTGAGCCTGTCAAGGAACGCATCAAGCACATCCTTGACGGCACGGATCAGTGCGCCCTCCTCCTTATATACGTTCGAAAGCAGTTCCTGCATCGGACCGCTTAATTTGCCGGCGATCTCATCCTTTCTTCCTTTTGCGAGTTTTGCCAGAAGCACCGTATCGGATGCCAGGATCTTGCGTATACGGTCTTTTTCGGGAATCTCCCTGCCCTTTTCGTCATAAAGCGTCTCTCCGGAAACAAGGTCGCCAAACAGACGAAGCGTATGTTCTCCTTCCTTCGTCCATGCGGTCTTGCTCCTGCTCTTCTTTAATTCTTCCTTCCGCTTCTCGGTTTCTTTTTTCTTGTACGCATATTCTTCGCGCTGGGTCTGCATGGTGAGGAAGCCCTCCATGGACTCCTGCGTACCTGCATCAAGTTCACCGGAAAGTTTCTTCTCTGCCATATGGAGAACCATACGCGTCGGAACGCTTGCGAGGTCCTCCGCACGCATCTCACCGTTCCTGCACAGCGTATAGATCGAGAGTTCTCTGACGCGTCGCATTGCCACGTCATGCTGTTCCTTCGCTCCCTCAACCTCAGTTGCAGCCTTCGCATCGGCGATCTTCTTTCGAAGTGCACCCGAAGAGTTCTTCGCTTCATATTCACTTAAAACATTTCTAACCGCTTCTGCCTGTTCGTTCGGATCCTTGTGAAGGTGTTCGATCGCATCGAGCGAGAGCATCATCAGGTCACTCTTCGGTATATGGCTAAATTCGGACGCATCCCGACCGGACATTTTCGTCAGGATGGAAACCGCATAGGTTCCACCTTCGGCGTACTCCTCATCGGGTGCATTGTCCTCCGTGGAATCGGCAAAAATTGTCGCCATGACAAAGTCTACCAGTTCGTCATCCGTATATCTGTCGTATCCCGTCCAATCGACCTCACCGATATCCACATAATGGTATAAAGCGCACGTGCAATACTGGCGCAGTTTTAAGGACAGCATCTCCGTGTTCTCACCCTTCCCGGATGCACGCCTGATCTCCTTTTGGAGTGCGAGGATGGTCTCGGAAAAATCGTCGTCCGCCAAGGCTTCTTCCTGCGCATTGATTGTTTCCGCCCAGGTCTTCTGATTCTTTTTCAGACTCTTGCTGTCTGTGATAAGCTGTCCGATCACCTCTTCCACCATCGGGATCAGCTTCTCCGTCGGAAAGTGGATCAGTTCCGCTTTCCCTGCTCCCGTTACGGTCTCAAGCAGATCCACACATGCACGGTGAATCACCGGAAGCGTCTCTTTATTCGCCTGATCGAGTGACTTTCCGTAAAGCACACTCAAATCCTTTGTCAGGCTCTGTATTTTTTCAGATGTAAGGAACTCAAGATCTTCACGGTTATAGTTTCTGTTTTTCAGTCCCTTTGCATACGGTGCAATCTTTCTTTCCAGTCCGAGCAGACTGTACTCCTTTAAGGCAAATGTACGCAGAGGATCCTGGTTCTTCTTATCGGAATACTTTGCGATTCCCTCGTCGATGCTCTTTTGATTGACCGCCTTTACCGCAGACTTTAACGATGTGGATACAAAGTTTTCAAGCTCTTCTTCACTGTCCACCGACTGCTTTGCATCTCTTGTGATGGCAATCAGCCTGTCGATCGTAAGATCCGCATAAGCCTCTTCCTTGCCTCCCGCAAGTTTTGCAAGCATGGAAACGAGTCCCTTGCGTGCCTTTTTATAATCCGCCGCAGAAATCTTCTTTTTCGCTGCATTTTCGAAAGGAAGCAGGGCATCCGCAAGCATCTTTTCACGCTTTGCGATCGCTGCGCGCATTTGCTCTTTCTTTTGCGCCAACTCTTTTTTACGCATCTCCATCGCAGCAGGCGAGCGCATTTCCCTGTTCTTTGATACATCCTTCTCCCGCTCGGACTTTTTAACCAGCTTCATGAGGTTTGCATATTCCACAGGCTCTGACACCCTGGTTTCATGTTTCGCCTTCATCTTGGCTGCGGTCAGTTTCGCTATCCTCTGCATTTCCGGGTCCTGCGCTTCCTTCATCGCAAGGTATTCGCGTTTGGCGCGAAGTTTCTCCACGCGAAGCACACCCGCCACCGTATCGTCAGCGGAAAGCTTTCTGCCACGGTTTGCCCGTGCATACTCCCGTTTATACTCTCTCAGGTAATCAAGCAGTTTCTCCCGCTCTTCTTGTTTGGTATCAGCCTCGATCTCGTCTGCGTATTTTTCTTTTGCCCGGTAGGAAGCTTCCTCGTCCTTCGTGATGGTACCCGCAATCTTCTTCAATCGAAGATCGTATAATTCGATCTCCGCCTCAAGTGCGGCGAATTTCGAGCGCATATCCGCGATTCTTCTGAGATCGTCAAGTTCTCCTTCCCTGATCAGACGATTGAAATTCATCAAAAGCGGAAGGTATACCGACTTTCGCAGGGACTCCAAATGGATCGTAGACAACAACTGTACATCATCCATCGCTTTGATATCCGGAAGTTTCATATTCTTCAGTGTTTTGTCCAATTCCGCAACAGAGAGATTCTTTTCGTCCATCGCCACGTTGTAGCTTTGAGCGAGTCCGGGATTCTTTCTTTGATCGAGCATGGATTGCGCCAGTGCCTGCATACCGCCCCAGCTTCGGATCAGCCTCTTTTTACTCTCGGCATTCTCCCTTGCCTGCGCAAGCGCTTCGTTCAACGCAAGTTCTTCGTTGTTCGTGTTAAACGCGCGGCGTACACCCTCACGAAATGCGCGGTCATACTTCCCGTCGGCAAGAGTAAAAACCACGTTTTGCATATGTTCCATATTGGATGCACTCGCACAGGGAAGGTACGCCAGGATCTCGCGTGCCACGTTCATTACGGCATCTCTTCTTTGCGCACCGGATCTGGTCTTTTTAAATCCGCCGCGCAAATTCAGATACTGAATCGTATAGCGTGTCAAATCCTCCAGCGCTTCTCCGGATGCCGCCTCCGTCTTCGCTTTAAGCAAGGCACGTGCCGCATCCTGCAGCGGCTTTGAAGACTCATCTTTCACCTTCTTCCAAGCAAGGATCGGAGAAAGGGACTCCAGGAGTTTTCTCGGAATCACGCTCTTGGGAAGATCCACAGGCTCATTCGACGGAAGGGGATTTAAACCGGTATGCTCCCGCTTCGGGAGCGCTTCATCTTTTATCATATTGCGATCAAGATGTCTTTCAAGTTTCAGATCCTCGACCTGTTTATGTATGAACTTCTGCTTATTTTCTTGTCCATGTGCATTTAACTGATCCATCGCAATTACCTCCCTGTCCGTGATTCACACTATCACAATTATACAACACGATAGTCATAAAAAACACACAAAAAACCCGCTTTCGCGGGTTTTTCGTATCCTTTTATGCAAGTTCGGCAAGTTCGAGCAGAAGCTTTTCGGTCTTCTCCCAACCGAGACAGGGATCCGTGATGGACTTACCGTATACGCCCTCACCGATTTTCTGTGCTCCGTCCTCGATGTAGCTTTCGATCATCAGACCTTTGACAAGTCCGTGAAGATCTGTGTTGAGTCTGCGGCTGTGCATGACATCCTTTGCAATACGGATCTGCTCCAGGTACTGCTTTCCGGAGTTGTTGTGATTCGTATCAATGATAACTGTGGGATTTGCAAGTCCGAGTTCGTCGTAAGCATCCGACACACGACGCAGGTCCTCGTAGTGATAGTTCGGTCTGCTGTGTCCGAACTTATCCACATAGCCGCGGAGGATCGCATGTGCAAGCGGATTGCCCTCTGTCTTCACTTCCCATCCGCGATACAGGAACTTCTGAGGATTCTGTGCTGCGATAATGGAGTTCATCATCACGGAGAGATCACCGCCCGTGGGATTCTTCATACCGGCCGGGATACCGATGCCGCTTGCCACGAGTCTGTGCTGCTGGTCCTCAACCGAACGCGCACCGATTGCCACGTAGGAAAGCAGATCGGAGAGGTATCTGTGATTCTCCGGATAGAGCATCTCCTCGGCGCAGGTAAATCCTGTCTCCTCAACCACACGTCTGTGCATCTTTCTGATGGCGATAATACCCTCGAGCATATCCTCCTCCCCTTCGGGATTCGGCTGATGCAGCATACCCTTGTATCCGAGTCCTGTGGTTCTCGGCTTGTTCGTATATACACGGGGGATCACAAAGATCTTGTCCTTGATCTTCTCGGCTACGCCCGCAAGTCTCTCCATATAATCAAGAACTGCGTCCTCACGATCGGCTGAGCAGGGACCGATGATGGCTACAAAGCGATCATCCTTTCCCGTAAAGATATCCTCGATCTCCTTGTCGCGCTGCGCCTTTAACGCAATCGCTTTCTCGCTTAACGGATACTGCTCCTTGATCTCCTTGGGGATCGGCAGTTTTCTGATAAATTCCATTTCCTTGGCCATGATTTGTTACTCCTTTTGTTGCTTATCTTTCTATGCATTTCTTACATGATTCACTATGATACTTCACCGCGTTAAATTTGTAAAGAGTTTTTTCACTTTTTTTCCATGTCATATAAAATCGCATTCACGATGCAGGCGGCGATATTGCTTCCACCCTTTCGTCCTCTGGCTACGATGTAGGGAACGGGCAGGTCAAAGATTTCCTCCTTCGCCTCCACCACATTGACAAAACCTACCGGCGCCGCGATCACAGCCTCGGGTAAGAAACTTCCCGCTTCGAAGAGTTCCCGGATGCGAAAGAGTGCGGTCGGCGCATTGCCCACCACATAGATCACGGGACCGAGATTCTTCGACAGCTCCGAAGCCTTGTCCACAGAGGCCACAGCCCGCGTCGTGCCTGCCTTCTTCGCCGACTCCGCCACATCGGGATCACTCATAAAACAGTGCACCTCACATCCGTATGCGGCAAGCCGCCTTTTGTTGATGCCCGCCTTCGCCATCTCCGTGTCGGTCACGATGGGAACGCCCCTTCGTATCGCATCTGCGATCTTTCCCGTCACGCCATCGGAAAAATAGAGATTCTCCGCATAGTCAAAATCCGCCGATGTATGGATACATCGCTTTACCACCGCTGCCGTATGCACATCGGAAAGCGTATGCATAGCGTGCGCCGAAAGCGCCATCTCCTCAAGTTCTCTCTCAATTGTTCTGAAGCTTTCCTGCTCGATCTCCTCCGGCAGCTGCTTCCTCGTCTCCTTCATCTTCCTTTTCTCCCTCTGCACTTACACTGTCTGTATCATGAATGCCTCTGTACCAGCGCACCACCGCTGTTCCGATGATGATCGCATACCCGAGGAATGACAGGGGTACCGGAACCTCTCCCAAAAACAGGAATCCCCAGATTGCTGCAAAGATCACCTGTGTATAGTCGAATACGGAAAGCTCCTTCGCAGGAGCAAATTTGTACGCCGTTGTGATGGAAAACTGACCGAGTGCCGCGCCAAATCCGGCCAGGATCAGGCAGAGCAGCTGCTTTGGCTCCATCGGATGATAATCAAGGATCAGAAACGGTGCCGTGACCAGACAGGAAAACAGTGAGAAGCACAGCACGATCACAGGCGTCCGCTCCCCCTTCTTGCCCAGTCTTCTGACGAAGACGTAGGCCGTACCTGCGCCGAACCCGCCGTATAGGCCGAGAAGTCCGGGTACCAGTTCCGAAGCAAAACTTGCGGTCGGACGTATGATAAACAGCGCGCCGATAAAAGCAAGGATCACTGCGATCCAGTCCCTTTTCTTCGGCACCTCTTTTAAAAGCGGAATCGATAAGACGATCGCGAAGAAGGGAGACAGTTTGTTCAGCATATTCGCATCGGCGATGTCCAGACGATCGATGGCATAAAAATTACAGATCAGTCCGGACGTGCCAAACAGGCACCGAAAGAAGATATCGGTGCCACAGCCTTTTTTGATATGGAATTTTTCCTCGGCGCGAAGCAAGGGGATCACTGCGATCACTGCTGCCACGGCATTCCGGAAGAATGCCTTCTGCATCGTCGGCACGTCACCGGCAATCCTCACAAAGAAGGTCATCAGCGAAAAGCCGAAGGCCGCCAGCAGGATACAGAGAATACCCTTTGCCTTGCCCTGAAATACTTTTTGAATCTTACTCATAACTACTACTCCGGATCTACCAGGATCCGCCACCGCCTCCGCCGGAGCCGCCTCCCGATGAACCGCCGCCGGAGCCGCCTCCCGAGCTGTCGCTCGGACTGCTGGTCATTGCCGTACGTGCGGATGACATGGTGGAGTTCATAAATGTGCCGAAGGCCGCCATGTTAAAATCCGGGCTGTCATACCAGGAAGGCGCCTGCATGGCGATAGTTTCAAATTTCTTCACCCACTTATCCGATACACCGAGCACATAGGTGTAGGGAAGGATATTGTAAAAGTAGTTGGGATCCTCGTTTACAAGCGCTTCGAGGCGCTCTTTTTCCGCAACCTCGAGGAAATTCTTAAAGCCTTTGATCCTGCCCAGGATCTGTGTGCCGTAAGGCGTACGTTTCGGCAGGAACTTTAAGAAGACCATCATGCCGATGATGCAGAGAACGCCGACAATGTATCCGATCAGATACCAGACATCCATGGAAAGCACGCCGGGCATCAAAGCCGCCCAGGGCAGTCCCGCAAACGCTCCGCCCCAAAAGAGGATAAACAGCAGGAAACCGCACGACTTCTTTCCGCCCGAAAGCAGCATGCCTACGATCACGGAAAGTCCGACACCCGGAAAGATCAGTGCCACGGGGATCATCTCTGGCTCTCCGTATACCAGAAACGGCGGAACGGTGATCGCCACAAAGGATGCAATGATGAAAAGGACCACAAGGAATCCCTTACCGGACGCGCCCGGCATCATCAGTTTGTTCCTGTTCTCTTTTGTGTTGACGTTGCGAAGGATCTTGTTGATCGTGACATAAAAGCTGTCGTACAGATCCTCGGATGTCACGAGGGGGGATGTTTTGAAAAGCCCGTCGAAGAACAATTTTTCATTCTCGTCCGTGCCTTCATAGTCCTTCAGTTTCTTCAGCATAAAGTCCTTTTTCTTTTTGCCGAAGAGTGCCTTCTTTTCATACTCCGAAATCTGAATATACCCCTGATTGGCCAGATGCAGCAGCAGTGATACAGCGTCCTGGTTGTCGGCAACTGCTTTGTAGGCAAATCCGACCTCCAAGCTGTTCATACCGTCGGGAGGGTAAAACTCCACAGTCTCGATCACCTTGTCGTCCCGTCCGAACATAAACCAGAGCAAAAATGCGATAAGAAGTCCGATCACAGGGACCAACAACGGCAGATAATACCAGATATGGAACGGGAATCCCGCCCCGACGAAGTAGCCCTCAGGCAAAGTCAGACGCACGGTAAGTCCCTCATTGAATGAGAGTTCCCCGAACAGTCTTCCGGTGATGGTGGTGCCGTTCACCTCGTACGTTACATTCTCCGACTCCGCCGATCCTTTCGGTCCGTAGGAAAATCCGAGATTTGACGGATCAAAGTCCTTCGGCATCTCGATGGAAAATGTAATGTTGCCGATCACGGTATCCCACTCCGTGCCGATCAGGTTGAAATACAGTTCATCCGCATCCTTTAAAGGATCCTTGCCGATGTTGTACTTATAGCTTATCACATAGGTCTCGGGACCTGTGAGCGTACGATCCGCATCACCGATCTTGATGACCGTGTTGCCTTCTTCACGGTATTTCTGGTAAGGATGATCCACGGTGATATCCGTAAGCATTGCACGGTTCTTGGACTTTGAGCCGTCCAGTCTTGTCACCTCGTTGGACAGAGGAATCTTGCGGAAGATCCCGTGCCTCGGCTCAAAGAAATAAGCGCCGATGGTTTCCGTGATATCAAATGTATTGTCCTCGTTCACCACCATATCGATATGGTAGGAGTCTATCACGTAACCGAAGCCTGTATATTCTTCCTTCGCACTCGGTCCCATATACAGATCATCTTCTTCATATGACTCATACGGATCAACGTACTCGGTCGTCTCGCCGTCAAGGTAGTCATCCTCGTCGTCTGCATATACCGTATATCCGGGTGCGCAGGTCAAGGTAAGAACAAATGCTGCGACCAGTAAAACCAGAAGTCTTTTTATCTTTTTCATAGGCACCCCCTAAAGATTGATGGAAACACTGGACCGCTCTTCCGCAGATGCTTCATACATCTCACGTGCGGAAAACCCAAACATCTTTGCGAAGATATTCCCCGGAAAGGTTTCCGTCTTGTTGTTGAAAAGACGAACCGTACCGTTGTAATACTTTCTCGCATTTGCGATCTCATCCTCGATGCCGGACAACGCCTTACCGAGCTCGATGAAGTTCTCGCTCGAACGAAGCTCCGGATAGGCTTCCGCGACACCCATCAGCCTGCCGATCTCCTTTGACATCATTGCATTGGCTTCGATCTTCTCGGTATCCGTCATGCTGTCGTACGTGCCCGACCGAAGCTTCGTGATGCCCGAGAAGACTTCCTTCTCGTGACCAGCGTAGGCCTTCACGGTCTCCACCAGCTTCGGGATCATCTCCCAGCGCTTCACAAGATAGACATCCATCGTGGAGAAGGCCTCCTTCACGCGCTGGTCAGCTCTGACGAAACCGTTGTACATTGCGATAAACAAGATTGCAATAAGGAGCACTGCTCCGACTGCGATCCAAATCCCCATAATCGCACCTCCCTACATCTTCTCTATAATCTCTCTTGCAAGTTCCTCTTCAATCGGTTTTGCAAAGTTGCCGGGTGTAAACTCTCTGACGGAACCGATGCCGTCCTGCAGCACAAAGCGAAGCTGTCCGTTTCGAACTTTCTTGTCCGTGTACAGTTTCTTCACAAGGGTCTCACGATCAATGTAAGCAGGAATCTCTGTGGGAAGTCCCGCTTTCCGAAGCAGTGCGATCACCGCTTCCATATCTGCCGCCGAAAGAAGCTCCAGTCGATGCGCAAGCATCACCTCAGCCACAAGACCGATCGATACCGCCTCTCCGTGCTCAAGCTGATAATCGCTCACAGTCTCGATCGCACGTCCGACGGTGTGTCCGAGGTTTAGCACCTCCCTGAGACCGGACTCACGCTCATCCTTCATCACGACTTCGTACTTGATCCTTACATTCGCCTCGGCAACATGCTCACAGGCCTCCCTGTCGAGTGCCAGGATCTCTTCCATATGTCTATCGAGATAGTCAAAGAATTCCCGATCCGCGATACATGCGTGCTTGATGGTCTCCGCAAGTCCGCTTACGATCTGACGCTTCGGCAGCGTCTCCCAGGTTGCGATATCGAGATATACCTTCTTCGGCTGATTGAAGATGCCGATCAGGTTGGTTGCAAGCGGTGTGTCCACAGCTGTCTTTCCGCCCACAGATGCATCCGCAGCCGCAAGCAGGGTTGTCGCATAATTGATAAATGGCACTCCTCTTCCGAAGGTTCCTGCCACAAAGCCCGCCAGATCCGTCACCACGCCTCCGCCGACGGCAACGATGCAGCAGTCACGTCTGTATCCCTTCGCAAGCATGGCGTCCTCGATCATCGCCTTCGTCTCTCTGGTCTTACTCTTTTCCCCTGCGGGAAAAACAAAGAGATCCGCCGCATATCCGGCTTCGATCAGCGCCTTGTAAACCGGCGTTCCGTAGAGCGGCTCCACGATACTGTCCGTGATCACGGCAAATTTTCCGATCTTGCCAACCAGTCCGCCTTTTAAGTCATCGATAAGCTGACCCATCAGGTGATACCCCACCTGCACGTCATAGCTGTCATCAACCACCTTCTCAAGTTTTACGTAAAAAGAACTCATTTCCCAAACTCCTCTTGTACAAGCGCACGTATGCGCTCCTCAATTACTTCTACGGGCAGTGTCGCGTCGATGGTGTGGATCCGATCGGGCGAGAGCTTCGCCAGTGTGCGGTACCCCTCCGTCACCTGCGCATGAAAACTGATGTCCTCCTGCTCTAAGCGATCCAGTTCTGCCTGGTTTTTCTTCCTTCGGATCCCCTCCTCGGCCGACAGATCCAAATGTATGGTAAGACTCGGCATCAGGCCCTGAATGGCAAATCCGTTCAGACGATACACCTCGTCGATCCCGAGACCTCTGGCAATTCCCTGATAGACGACAGACGAATCCACAAACCGATCGGAGATCACGGCCTTCCCTTCGGAAAGCGCCGGTCGAATCACCTCTGCCACAAGCTGTGCTCTGGCCGATGCGTAAAGCATCGCCTCCGTCATATAGTCCATCTCCTTGTATGCGGGATCAAGCAGGATGCCTCGCACAGCTTCGCTGATCGCGGTCCCGCCCGGTTCTCTCGTGATCAGGCACTCATAGCCCTGTTCTTTTAAGAAAGCGGCAAGCCGCTCGATCTGTGTGGTCTTTCCGGAACCGTCCGGTCCCTCAAAGCTGATAAATATACCGTTCTTCATCTGTATAACCTCTATGCTTACATAAAAATACGCCTTTCTTATCATACGACAAGAAGTTTGATTTTTCAATCAAAAAAGAGCCTCGTCCCATACGAGACAAGGCTCTTTCGCTCTAAACACTCGCATCAATGCTTACCGATGGTGCAGGTGATGAAACCCCGGAGATTTCTGCAGCCGAAGGCCCCGGTGCCACGGACACACCCGGAATCGCACTTGCGGTCGCTACGCTTGAACCTGTTGCTCCCGTCTGTGCGCTGCCGGTTCCTTCCGACGCTCCGCCCTTCGATGCCTCCGCATGCTTGATCGTCGCCTTAAAATATTCCATATTCGCCTTCAGGATCGCGCGTTCCTCCGCGGCCCTGTGCTTGCGTTTTACTTCCTCGAGCTTTTCCTCGCTCATATGCGGATTCAGGATCTCCATATCCTGAAGCGCTTCCATCTGATCCTCCAATTCGGCGATCAGTTCTTCTCCGAGTTCCGCCAGCTTCACACTGAGTTCTTCTGTAATTTCCTCCTGTTTTTCGGACAGTTCCTCCATCGCCTCATCAATGGCTTCCTGCCGCGTTGCGAAAACTTCATCCTCCGCCTCGGCGACCTTCTCTTCCTCGGCCATCACCCGATCACGCTCCATGGATTCCCAGTCTTTCTCCATGTCCTCTTCCCGGGCATCCTGCGCACTGACGCGCTCCACCATCTCTTCCATCTCGAGGTCCCGTTTCTTACGCTTTGCAACGATTTCCATCCGTTCTGCGTGGATCAACGCAGTCTGCACCTCATCGGCGTTGCCCTGGTTCGCCACAAGTTTCTTCTTCAGTTCCACAACTTTACGCCTTGCGGAAAGGAGTGCATTTCCCGCCGAAAGAGATGTCTTTGCGGCAAGGATTTTGTTCGCGATCTGTGTCGGATTGTAGTTCAGTTTTTTCTTCGGCTGATTCTTCGCCTTCTCCGCCGCCTTTGACGAAAGGCTCTGCATCTCCCCGAAGATGTTGCTCAAGCTGTCCTTGCCGTAAGCCGCATAGGGGTTGTCCGAAGGCTTTTTCTCTCGGGCGAGATTTCTGATCTGCTCCCGCTGCTTCTTCTGCGCCTCTACCGCTGCAGCTCCGGCTTCCGCCTTGTTGCCAACACCCGAAAAAGGCGTCCCTGCGCCTGCTCTGTTCCTGTTTTGAATTGTCGCGTACGGGTCTTTTACGTTAAAAGAAATCTTCATCACATCACCCTCCCTGGCTATGCATGAACGACTGCTTGAAATCAGCGATCTTCCGTGATCGCATACTAAGTATTCACTATAATTTGATTATAATTGATGCTCCTTTTAAAAGCAAGAAAGAAATAGCGCTCCGGCAACTACCGGAGCGCATGCATCCTTTTATTCCGTCATCAGGAGTTGTACGATTCCCCACACGCCATCCTTCTTTGCGTAGAGTTTCCCACCGACAACTTCTGTCAACTTTTCAAACTCTCCTGCGGGAATCACGCTTTCGTTTTCCACTGTTACGAGCTCATAGGCTCCGTCCTTGCACAGTACAACGTAACCTTCCGTGGCAGCTGCGGCGTAGGAAAAATCGGTATCAAGACTTCTTACGGCGTCATACTCAAACGGAATCACCACTTGACCGTCCGCATTTAAGTATCCCCACTTATCACCCTTCAGAGCTGCAAAAAGCCCGGATGAATAACAATTGATCCTGTCGTATTCAAACTCCGTTACCGGGGTTCCTTCGGAGATCACCGCATATTTTCCGTCATAGGCCGTCTGCGGATACAGCATGCCTCCCATGTCTTCCAATGTGCAAGCAGTCGTTCCGACCACACCCTTCATTTGATAATCGGTGTCGATCGCTTCTGCTCCTCCTCCACCTCCGTAGACCATCTTTCCGCTATCCACATCATATACGAGATAGAATCCCGGAGCGGTTCCGATCAGATCCGGAATCTCATCCACCGCAGCCAGACTGCGATCGTCGAGGACCGTATAGACACCGGAGTAATTCACACCCTCGCTCAGACAGTAACCGTAAGCATACTCTACCGAGAAATACGTCGGTTCCGCAATCCATGTACCCTGCTGATCGATAATGCCGTAGGATCCGTTCTTCTCTACAAAATAAAGTCCATCCGTGACCGGTGTATCACTCTCAAAGTTTTCATTCTGTCTCCACTTGTAAGGAATACCGAGCACCTCACATCCTTCTAGTGCCGGAACCTCGGTCCACTTGTAGGCAATTCCGGGCTGTTCCTCCGTCGTAACGATTGCCTCTGTCGTCTCTGCAACCTGTGTCGTCGTCTCCTCACTCGTCACCGCCGCAGTAGTCGCAGGCTCCGCAGTTTCCTTTCCTTCACATCCCGCAAGCAAAGAAACCGCAAGTCCCATCGCAAGCATTGTCTTTACAATTCTTCCCTTCCTGTTCATAACTCCTCCTTCGTACAAAAACACTGTTTTCGTCATTATATCACAGTTCGATTTTTCCGTGTATCACTTCATAATGTGATATAATAAACTGACGATTTCGAAAAAAGGAGCACTGACGTATGGAAATCTGGGATCTGTATGACAGAAACGGAAACAAAACAGAAAAGACCTGGGAGCGGCGTTTCGGACAGAACAATCTGATACCGGAGGGCTACTATCATATGGTTGTTGATATACTGGTTCGACATACGGACGGAACTTATCTTCTTACCAAACGTTCAGACGATAAAGATATCTACCCCGGATACTGGGAAGCAAGCGCCGGCGGGTCCGCTCTTTCCGGCGAGGAACCGCTTACTGCAGCGAAACGTGAGCTGTTCGAGGAAACCGGCCTTACCTCCGACGACTTCTGCCTGATCAGCCACACCTTTCGGGATCCGAGCCGAAGCATGTTCTACTCCTACCTGGCCATTGTGGATGCACCGAAGGACTCCGTCGTTCTCCAGGATGAGGAAACCGTCGATTATAAGTGGGTAGACGACGCCGGTCTGATTGCGTACACCGAGTCAGACCTTGCCATCCAAACGCACAATGCCAGATACGCAGACCTGATTGACGAAATCCGTGCGGGAATCAATAAAAACCCGTAGACCGATCACCGCAAACGCACTGTATTTGTGTATTCTCCTTGTCTTTCTCTATCGGAAATGTTATAATTTTTCCACGACACTGATTTGGCAAGCTCGTAAGAATGTGCGAGGGGAATAGTATGGGAAACACGTTCGATTATTTCGAGAATCCAAATAATGACCGTATTGATTTCACACAGTTGGCACTCTCTCTTGCCAGCGATTATTTAAGTGTCTATTATCTCAACATGAAAACCCTGCATTACTGTGAATACAGCATTGTAGACGGCGGACAGGATATGAAGGTTCTATCGTCCGGCGATGATTTTTTTGCGGATACGAAGATCAATTGCAGGAAACTCGTCTACAAGGACGACCAGGAGAACTTCCTGCGAAAGATCAACCGCGAAACCTTCGAGCAGGTATTTGCAAGCGGTGAATCTTTTACCCTGGATTATCGTCTGGTTATTGATGGTGTTCCGACACATTTTCATCTGAAAACCATCAAGAACTGTCAGCCCGGCGACAACCATCTTCTTGTAGCCGTAAGGAATGTGGAAAAAGAATTCCGCGCGCGTCAGCGCGAGAACAGGGCTGCGGAAATCTACAACCACATTGCAACCGCTTTAGCCGGTCGATACGAAGCCATCTACTACGTTGACATCATTACCGATGTCTATTCCGAGTACGCATCAAGTGAAAAGTACGCAAGGCTGGATGTGGCCGTGGAAGGCACCGACTTCTTCGATGAGACGGCGCGCAATATGGAGCAGGAGATTTTCCCCGACGACCTTCCGATGATGCGTTCCCTGATGGAGAAGGATCACTTTCTCACAATGCTTGAAAAGGACTCCATCATATCCATCACCTATCGACTGCTCATAGACGGCAATCCCGAGTACATGAACCTCCGTGCCATCATGCCGGAGAACGACAACCGTCACGTCATTATCGCCGTAAGCAACATCGACAGTTCCGTAAGACGTGAAAGTGAACTGAAGACTGCGCTCGTACTTGCGAACAAGGATGCCTTAACAGGCGTCAAGAATAAGCACTCTTACCTGACGCTTACGGATGAAATCGACTCACAGATCCGCGAGAAGTCCGATGTGGCATTTTCTGTTGTCGTTTGTGACATCAATAACCTAAAGCAGATCAACGACAAGCTCGGACATATTGCCGGCGACAGCCATATTAAGGAAGCCTGCCAGATCATCTGCTGTATCTACAAGCACAGTCCCGTTTTCCGCGTCGGCGGAGACGAATTTGTTGTCTTGCTGCGCGGTTCCGATTACGAGCACCGCGAGGAGCTCTTCGACCAGATTCGGACCACCGTTCTCGAAAACAAAGCTACCGATGGCCCCATCATAGCAACCGGCATGTCCGACTTCGATCCCGCTTCCGATTCCGAAGTGAACGACGTGTTCAGACGCGCTGACAAAGCCATGTACAACAATAAAACCGAACTCAAGAAATAAAAAAGCAGAATCAAATTTGATTCTGCTTTTTTCATGCCGGCGACCGGAATCGAACCGGTACGGATTTTACTCCGCAGGATTTTAAGTCCTGTGCGTCTGCCAGTTCCGCCACGCCGGCACGATATAATCTTGTAGATTCTGGCGGAAATTCGTTCACGAATTTCCTTAATCACAAGGAATCTTCCCGCAAGCGGGCCCCTCCTTGTGATGTATAGCGACCCGGATGGGGATCGAACCCACGACCTCCGCCGTGACAGGGCGGCGCTCTAACCAGCTGAGCCACCGGGCCTCGCTATGAGCACTTAGACGGTGACAAGCCTTCGGCGATGTCAGCGTCTTACGTGCGATGCATGTCTGCGCCCTTGGTGAAGCGAGGACTTTGTCCGACGCTGAACCTAGTAGCAGACTCGCTATGAGCACTTAGACGGCAACGAACCTATGCGATGTCAGCGTCTTACGTGCGATGCATGTCTGCGCCCTTGGTGAAGCGAGGACTTTGTCCGACGCTGAACCTAGTAGCAGACCCGCTATGAGCACTTGGACGGCAACGAGCCTAGTACCAGACCCGCTATGAGCACGCATTCGTGCGATTTTTCGTTTTTATAAAATGGATGTTCAGGGACTCGAACCCCGGACCGATCGGTTATGAGCCGATTGCTCTAACCAGCTGAGCTAAACATCCGAACTTCCAGTCAGTGACCCCAACGGGATTCGAACCCGTGTTACCGCCGTGAAAGGGCGATGTCTTAACCGCTTGACCATGGGGCCTCAGCTCTACGACTCCACTAAATTCGAGCTTCGTTTCTCTCGCTCTCATTAAGTGTCGCTGTAGGCTTCGGGACTAAGATCTGCTTCGCAGATCTAAGGTCTCAGCTCCCCGAGTAGGGCTCGAACCTACAACAACTCGGTTAACAGCCGAGTGCTCTACCATTGAGCTATCGAGGATCATCTGAAGGATTGTACCTTCAGAACTTCACACACAAATCAATTCTTAACCACTTTCCCGTTTCTGTAACCTCTAAGGATAAGCCCTCGACCTATTAGTACATCTCAGCTGAATGCATTACTGCACTTACACCTTATGCCTATCA
>CACZFI010000013.1 GCA_902780405.1 uncultured Lachnospiraceae bacterium | reverse complement strand
TACTGGTACAGTGAAAACATAAGTAAAATCAACGGTTCCAGGGATGTAACCTAAAAAAGGTGTAGTAGATGGGTGTAGTAGATTTGAAATCAGAAAAAAACAGTAAAACCGCGGGAACCCGCATAAAACCTAACAAAAGTGAAAGAGCTTACCGGGGTAGGTAAGCTCTTTCGGAGAAGGTATTTTGTTACTTATGGGGTGTAGCAAAAAACTATATAATGTATTGGGGGGGTTACAAGTATTATTATACATAAAAACTGTCATAAGTGTGCCTAAACATTCCGGTAGTTTACGTAATTTTTTGTGCAAAAAAGAAATGAATCTTTTTTTTCCGGATGAAAAAGCCACAGTTTCTGTGCAATTTGCACAAAATCCGTGGCTTTCGGTATCAAATATGTCGTTTAATCCGGCTTTATGCCTCTGCCGGTGTTCCCTCAGGCTGAGGGTCCTTTTCAAAAAGTGCCTCGAATTCGGGACGATCGATACGCTCTTTTTCGAGCAGGAGTTCAGCGCACTTATGCAGCACGTCGATGTTCTCCTCGATGATCCTTCTGGCTTCCTGATAGCACTCGTCGATGATGCGGCGAACTTCCTTGTCGATCATCGTAGCCATCTTCTCACTGTAGGTTCTGGAGTGTCCGAGGTCTCTGCCGAGGAAGACTTCCTCGTTCTCGGTCTCATAATTGATCAGACCGACCTTGTCGGACATACCGTATTTGATGACCATAGCCTGTGCCGTCTGGGTGGCCTGCTTGATATCCTGGGATGCACCCGTGGTGATATCACCGAAAATCAGTTCCTCGGCGATACGTCCGCCGAAGGATACCTGGATATCCTGAAGCATCTTCTGCTTGGTCATGAAGACATTGTCATTCTCGGGGAGGGGCATGGTGTAACCGCCTGCGCCGCGTCCGTTGGGGATGATGGAGACAATGTGCACCGGTCCCACATCCGGAAGCAGGTGGAAGAGGATTGCATGACCGGACTCATGGTACGCGGTGATACGACGCTCCTTCTCGGGTACGAGACGGCTCTTCTTCTCTCCGCCGATACCAATCTTTACGAAGCTCTTGTCTACATCTTCCTTCTTGATAAATGCACGGTTGGCCTTCGCTGCCATGATGGCCGACTCGTTCATCAGGTTCTCTAAGTCTGCGCCGGCAAATCCGGCGGTCGTTCTTGCGATCTCATGCAGGTTCACGTCGTCAGCGATGGGCTTGTTGCGGACGTGTACCTTGAGGATCTCCTCGCGTCCCTTGACATCGGGTCTACCCACCATCACCTTACGGTCAAAACGACCGGGACGCAGGATTGCGGGATCAAGGATATCGACACGGTTCGTCGCCGCAAGGACGATGATACCTTCGTTGTTGTTGAAACCGTCCATCTCAACGAGCATCTGGTTCAGAGTCTGCTCTCTCTCGTCATGACCGCCGCCGAGACCGGAGCCTCTGCGTCTTGCCACGGCATCGATCTCATCGATGAATACGATACAGGGAGCGTTCTTCTTCGCATCCTCGAAGAGGTCACGCACACGGGAAGCACCGACACCGACGAACATCTCTACGAAATCCGAACCGGAAATCGAGAAGAAGGGTACGCCCGCTTCTCCGGCCACAGCCTTCGCAAGCAGCGTCTTACCTGTTCCGGGAGGGCCCTCAAGGAGAACACCCTTCGGGATACGCGCGCCGAGGCGATTGTACTTGTCGGGATTCTTCAAAAAGTCCACCAATTCGGACATATCTTCTTTCTCTTCTTCAAGGCCCGCCACATCAGCAAATGTGATCTTCGGATCCTTGTCTGTCGACATACGCGCGCGGCTCTTGGAAAAGCTCATCACCTTGCCGCCGCCACCGCCGCCACCGCCGGAAGCATTGCCGAGCAGTACCATGGCGAGTACGATGACCATCACGACCGTCACGATCAGCGGCAGCCAGGTCAGGATCCCGCTCTGTCTCGGAACGTCATTCAAAACCATCTCGATGGTGCCGTCGCCGTCTTCCATGATGATCCGCTGTACTTCATTGACATCGGATACGTAGAAGGAGATGGCGTCTCCGGTGCCCTTGTAGGCAAATGTAACGGTTCCCGTAGGTATCTCGCTGTTCTGATCGATCACAACCTCACTGACCTTATTGCCGGTGATGTCGCGTCTGAAATCATCAATCGTGTAACTTGTGTCTGTGGGATTCTGTCTGTTTTGGAGCCAAAGCACTATGCAAAAGCCTGCAAAAAACAAGAGCAGATAAAAACCAAGGCTTCTGCCTAATCCGTTTCTCATAGTTTCTTCCTTTCTATTCCTCAATCACGCCGATATACGGCAGATTGCGGTATTTCTGTGCGCAGTCAAGGCCGTAGCCGACCACAAAGCGATCCGGAATCTCAAATGCAGTGATGTCCGGCTCAATATCAGCCACTCTTCTGGAGGGCTTGTCAAGCATGGTAACTACCTTAAAGCTGGCAGGATGTCTGTCCTTCAGCATATTCACCAGATAGTAAAGTGTTCTTCCGGAATCCATGATGTCCTCTACAAGGATCACATCTCTTCCCTCGATACTTTCATCGAGGTCCTTGATCAGCTTGACGACACCTGAGGACTTTGTGCCGTCACCATAGCTTGATACGGACATAAAATCCAGTGTCACGGGTACGGTCAGTCGCTTTGCAAGTTCACACATGAAGAATACGCTGCCCTTTAAAACACCGATCATGTGAATTACACGACCCTCATACTCTTTGTTAAGCTTATCCGCGATCTCTTGAATCTTATCTTCTAATTTGTGCTCATCAATCAGCACGCTGATCTTCTCTGCCATCGTCTTCTCCTTCCGGTCTGTATTCTAAGTATAATACGTCCTCCGTCGATGCATCCAGTCTGAAGCTCTCATTGTATCGAAGCCCGATGACCCAAAGAACGCTTGTAGCATCTGCAATGATCGGCCATGTGCCGCGCAATGTCCTGTCCACCTTCGCATCGATCATGATGCGTGACAGGCTCTTTGTCTTTCCGGTCGTGTCGATGTCCACCGCGTCCGATTCCCGCGGTGTCCGCACACACAGACCGTCTTTTATTTTAGCATAATCAAAGACCTTCGTATATATGTTTTTTGGAATCTCTGTGATTTCACTGCGCTTCTTAAGCGCACTCGTGATGCGTCCTCCCGGCACGGATACCGTCTCTCCCGGAGCAAACATGTGGAGATAGGTCTCCGGTTCCTCACTCTCTTCGTCCACCGGGCGTTCCTTCTCGATCCAGAGCGTATCGTAGCTCCGTCTTGCCCGGACGTCATAGGGCAAATGTATGCTTCGTCCGGTTTCACCGCCGAGAAGCTCCATCAGGGAGCTCACATGTACGCGTGTGATATCCTTTCTGCCCCCGCAGATACGCTCAAGCGCCGTATAAAGAAGTCTTCTTCTCATATAAGGCGTCTGCTTCATCAGCTCGGCAACGGACAGGCAGATCCAGTCGTCTTCCTCATCCGCGACCACAGACTCAAACAGGCCCCGCGTCGTCTCTTTAAAATAAGCCTCGATCTCGGCCGCTTCCTCCGCAAAACTGTTGATGTGCTCCGACGTACCGCGGTTCACAAGCGTAAGCTCCGGAAGCACGTGATGCCGGATCCTGTTGCGGCTGTAGGTCAGATCCTGATTGGTCTCGTCCTCGCAGAAGTCCTGACCCAGTTTGGCAAGGTAAGCCTCGATCTCGGATCGCGGTGTGCGAAGCAGTGGACGAATCACATCTTTGTGAACCGGCCTTATCCCCGCCATGCCCGCAATACCGCTTCCTCTGGCCAGGTGGAAGAGCACCGTCTCCGCCTGGTCACCGGCGTTGTGCGCAACAGCGATCTTTCCGCCGCCCAGCTTGGCAAGCGTCTCACGAAGCGCACGATAGCGAAGAATACGCGCCGCTTCCTCCACGGAAAGGCCCTCCGACTTTGCATAACCGCTGACGTCGGGACGCTCCACCGTAAGCGGGACCTGAAGATCCTCGCATAGTTTTCTGACAAAGGCTTCATCCCTGTCTGCCGTATGCTCCCGCAGGCCGTGATTGACATGTACCACCTGCAAGTCGTCTGTCGCAAGCGAAAGCCGCTCCCGAAGCGCAAGCAGAACACGCAGGAGGCAGACAGAATCCGCTCCTCCGGACACACCGACAACCACCCTGTCCCCCGGGCGGATCATCTCATATTCAAGAATCATCTTGAGAATTTGTTCTTCCATATTCTTCCGTATCACTCGTTAAAAAAACTGCAGTGTATGTGACACTGCAGTCTGCTATTCCGAAGGCTTGATCACAATCTCATCCGGATAGACCAACCCCAGCCTGTTCTTCGCGACATCCTCGATGTACTGAGGCGTCTGCATGTATTCCTCCTCGGCCGCTAAGCGATCTCTCTCAGCCTCGGCCTCGGCCAGTCTCTGCTCGAGAATGTACTCATTCTCGGCGAGCGCACGATCTTCTTTCTTGAGGCTCATCGTCTTGCTGACTGCGGCAATGCACACCAAGAGCACCGTCATGACAATAAGCATCGACATCGCCGGTGACTGTCTGCGTGATGATCTTTTTCTGCGTCGCTTTGCCATCCTCTTACCTCTCAAAAGCACATATATAGTATATATTACCCGTAAGTCGGTTTTTTTTCAAGTAGAATTTACAGATAGCGATACATTTCCTTCGCTTCTTCCTTCTTGGTGGAATCGGCGATCATAGTCACTTCCGCCTTCACCGTCTTGTTGCCGAATCCGATCTCGATCACATCCCCGACCTTCACGTCGTAGGAGGCCTTGACCACCTTTCCGTTCACGGATACGCGTCCTGCATCGCAGGCTTCGTTGGCCACGGTACGACGCTTGATCAGTCTTGATACTTTCAAATACTTATCCAGTCTCATAAATTTTCTCCTAAACAAAGAAACAGGCTGTCACCTTCGTGCAGCCTGCTTCTTCTATCATACGATCAATTAGTTGATAGCATCCTTTAATGCCTTACCAGCCTTGAACTTGGGAGCCTTGGAAGCCTTGATCTTCATGGTCTCGCCGGTTCTGGGGTTTCTACCCTCTCTTGCAGGTCTCTTAGCCACTTCGAAAGTACCGAAGCCTACAAGCTGAACCTTCTCGCCCTTCTTAAGCTCTGCTGTTACAGTCTCAACGAAAGCCTTAACTGCCTTCTCTGCCTCTGTCTTCTTAAGTCCGGTCTTATCAGCAATGCTGCTAACCAACTCATTCTTGTTCATTGAACAATTCCTCCTATAATACATTCGTTTGCGGCACCCTTAAAAATGCCCTATGCAAATTTATACCTTGTAAATGCCCATTTGTCAAGCATTTATTGGAAATTCAGAACCAGTGCGGCGATTCTCAAACCGAATAAAACGAAGATCACCCACATGATCGGAGATACGTCCTTGATCTTCTTTGTGAAGACCTTTACGATTACCCAGCTCATAACGCCGAACATGATACCGTTGGCGATGGAGTAGGTAAGCGGCATCATAAGCGCTGCAAGATAAGCACCGATGGTATCTGCTGCATCGCTCTCGTAGTCAACCTTCTTGGCTGAAGAAAACATCAGCATACCGACATAGATCAGTGCCGGAGCTGTTGCAAATGAAGGGATCGCCAGGAAGAGCGGGCTTAAGAAGATCGCTACCAGGAACCAGAAGCCGGTGGTAAGAGCGGTAAGACCTGTCTTTCCGCCCTCGCCAACGCCTGCGGAAGACTCCACAAAGCTGGTGACGGTGGAGGTACCGAGGCATGCGCCGATGGTGGTACCGATGGCATCTGCGAAGAATACTCTTCCGACTCTCGGAAGCTCACCGTTCTCATCGAGAAGATTTGCCTTGTCGGCCACACCTACAACCGTACCTACGGTGTCAAAGAGATCCACAAATAGGAAGCTGAACAGGATCGCGATAAACTGGATCATATGTGATCCCACCCAGGAAAAATTAAACTTAAACGCCGTGTCAGCCAGACCGTCCAAAGCAAGACCGTTGGAGAAGTCCGGGAATACGCTGAATACTTCCGCTTCAATATCTACCTGATACCAGCCGATGGCTTCCGCAGCCATACCGAGCAGCCAGGTTACAACGATACCGATCAGCACTGCGCCCTTCACACGATAATGAGAAAGGATCACGATCAGTAAAAGTCCGACGATTGCAAGCACTACCTGCGGCTTGGAGAAATCGCCGAGTGCCACAAAGGTCGAGGGATCGTCTACCGTGATCAGTGCGCCCTTTAAACCGATCAAGGCTATGAAAAGACCGATACCGGCGGAAATACCGAACTTTAAGTTCTGAGGGATACCGTTGATGATCTTCTCACGGAATTTGAAAAGGGAGATCAGAATGAAGATCAGACCTTCACAAAGCACTGCGGTCAGTGCGATGGTGTAGGGATCCACCTCGTCCGCAAGTTCGCCCAGGCAGACCGTGTATGCGAAGTACGCATTGAGTCCCATGCCGGCAGAAAGCGCGATAGGGTAATTGGCCAGAAACGCCATAACGAAGGTTGCCACTGCGGAAGCGATGGCCGTCGCAAGAAAGACGCCGTTTCTGTTCATGACCGTACCGAGGATGTTGGGATTCACCGCCAGGATGTAAGCCATAGCAAGGAATGTTGTGGTTCCGGCTACAATCTCCGTCCTCACGGTCGTCCCGTGTTCTTTGAGTTTGAATACTTTTTCTAACATGTCCTTCCTCCTAAAAAAGCATCATTTGTATTATTCGACAATCGTATGTCCCGTCTTGGTGATGGCGCGGGGGAGGGCATCCTTCGCGTTCTTCCAAGGGGCATCCTGATTGCGATAATCGAATTTATCGATAAACCACGAAACGTCTTCATTCACACGCTCCATGCCCGCAAAATAGACACGGTTTAATACGTCCAGAAACTCCTGCTGCTTGCCGCCCAAAGCCTTCGCGGAACCCTCGAAGAGCATCCCGTAATGCCAGGTACAAAAGCCCTTGCAGGCCGCAAACTGCTCGCGAAACTCCGGGTCTTTCTTCCACATATGGAAGATCGTATCGATGTATCTCGCGAACACCTTCTCGATCCTCTGACAGACAAAGCAGGTGCTTTCGAGTTCGCGGATGTAGTCCATCATGGGCGATCCGCCGGAACTCTTCCTCGAAAGAAAAGAGGTCTTTCCGCCGGTGTCCTTCTCAGCCAGCTGTTTCATATCGGCGATGGTCTTGTCCGTATGCGTCTTTAACATAAGCGCAAGCCCGAGTCGATTCTTATTCGCGTAAAGCTTCTGCAAATGTTCCGTACAGAATCCAAGTTTGTCCGTCACGGCGCGATTGTCATCCTCCATATAGGAAGGACCCATGGTGAATTCGATCGCGCTCTTCTCGAGATCCCTGCGCATCAGGCAAAGCGGGCACTCGCAGTCCGCCTCAAAGGCGTCATGTACCGGTATCGTATAAAGCTGTTCCGCCATCTCACTCCTCCTTACAGTCCGCACAGAGTCCGACGATCACCGAATCCTTGCACGCGATGGAGAAACCGTGATCCTTCATCAAATGTTCTTCAATCTCGTGCATAAACTCACACTCCAAATGGATGATCTTGCCGCACTTTTTGCACTGCAGATGCAGATGATTGTGACAGCCGTGGTTCTCTTCCACGTACTGGTAGGCCACGCTGCTCATATCCATGCTCTTGTAACGCAACAAAAGACCCTCGTCCGCAAGTCGATCGAGGTTTCGGTAGACTGTGGCGAGGTTGATCTTCAGATCATCGGCTGAGAGGGCTTCATGCACCTCCTGCGCCGTAAAACGCCGATCGTGGCGGTTTTTGACGTAGTCGAGGATCTGGGTTTTTGATTTTGTGGTGTATTGTTTTGCCATAGGAGTAATGTATCATAAAAAAATGGAATGTTCAAGAGATAAGGGGGGCCACAAGACTCACATGTTCTCCAAGAGATAGGATTGTTGCAGCCAGGGGTTGAACCTTGCGACGCTTCGCGTCACAAGTCTCAACTCTTGGCTTCTTATGAATACGCGCAAAAAAAGAGCATCTTGCAAGCAAGCTTGCGATGCTCTTTTTTGTGCGTATTCGCAACAATCCTTATCTCTTGGAGAACTGCGGCGCTCTTCTTGCGGCCTTTAAGCCGTACTTCTTTCTCTCCTTCATACGAGGATCTCTGGTTAAGTAGCCAGCCTTCTTGAGTGAAGGACGATTCTCTGCATCTGCCTGAAGAAGTGCTCTTGCGATACCGTGTCTGATGGCACCTGCCTGGCCGGTGAAACCGCCGCCCTTGACATTTACAAGTGCATCGAACTTGCCCTCTGTGCCTGTAGCAGCGAAAGGCTGACGAACGATAACCTTGAGTGTCTCAAGACCGAAGTACTCCTCCATGTCACGCTTATTTATGGTAACCTTACCGGTACCCGGTACAAGGTATACTCTGGCAATACTGCTTTTTCTTCTGCCTGTTCCGTAAAACTTTGTATTCTTAGCCACGAACCTTACCTCCTTAGTACTTGATCTCTAATACTTCCGGCTTCTGTGCCTGCTGCTTGTGCTCAGGTCCGGCGTATACGTAAAGTTTCTTGATCATCTGTCTGCCGAGGGGTCCCTTCGGAAGCATGCCCTTCACTGCAAGCTCGATTACCTGCTCAGGCTTCTTTGCAAGCTTCTCAGCAAGTGTCTGCTCCTTCATACCGCCGACATAATCGGAGTGATGATAGTAAACCTTCTGCTGAAGCTTCTTACCGGTAACCTTGATCTTGTCAGCATTGACAACAACTACGAAGTCTCCGGTATCGATGTGCGGTGTATAGGTCGGCTTCTTCTTTCCTCTTAAGATCGATGCGATCTCGGAAGATAAACGGCCCAATGTATGTCCTGTAGCGTCAACTACATACCATTTTCTCTCAATGTTTGATGGACTTGCCATAAAACTCTTCATGGTATTTCCTCCTTATAGTACGATATCTCGATTCTGATCTGTATGAGACGTCCATGTGATGTCCGGGCACACTTTGGTCTCAGCTCCGCAACCTGTGGGAAATCAGGTCACGAAAAAACGCCTGAATAAATCAAGCTTTCATATTCTACTATATGAAAGCCCGATTGTCAATCTTTTTCTATAGATTCATATGGATGCATCGCGAAAGCTGTCCGGCGTAGAACTCGCCCATATTAAGCATCTGCCAGGTCATGCCGCAGACCACAAATCCGTACACCTCATTTCCGTAGAAGAGCGGATAGGCGGTAAGTCCTCTGCCCTCATAGATCAGTTCCTCGCGACAGAAGATGTCGGAAAGCGCCGTATCCCGGCGTTCCTCGGGCAGTACGTAAGGATCTCCGTTACGTGTCACGCACACCAGATTGATGCGGTCGGAGAACTTGTGATCCTTCTTTCCGTCATATATGTAGGGTTCGGAGAACATGAACAGCCCGGCGTTCGAAAGTCCGATCCTGCTGAAATTCTCGACGATCGTTGTCAGATCACCCGGTTCATGGTCCATAAAGCCGGATGTTTCGACCTGAAAGTCAAAGATGCGGTTTCTTCCATCGTTCACATGTCTGCTCTCCGTATTCCTGCGGATAAACTGCGAACGGATGGCGTGATCCCGCGCCATGGAAAACAGGCGGTTGTTTTTATGGTTGATGTAGATGGAATTCTGATCGACATTCAGAGCACCCTGCAGTCTGCCGAGACTTTGAATGAATTTGTTGGCGTCCGTATACATCATCGCGCCGTTGTCGAAAAAGATCTCGATCAGTTCGGCGATCTCCCAGAATGTCTCCTCGCTCATAAAGCGATTCTTCTTCGCCAGAAGCATACGAGAGATAAACTCGAAGAAAAGTCGTCTTAAATTGATGGCACCCGGTTCGATGATCTCATTCTTGTAGCGATAAAAGCAATCGTCAAACATGCGGTAAATGAAGTCGTGATCGGCGGTAAGCATCTCCATCGCCGTGTACTGGTACATATCGTAACGAAGGGACTCCCTGCCGTACAATCTCGTGGGAACCGTTGCAGACTCGACTTCCTTGCCGTTCATCTTCATCATCAAGAGCTCGATGGCCCGCTGTCCCAGAGTGATCTCCGCAGAGCCGACCGACGCCAGCGGCGGAATCATATCACCTGCCATCTGTGTATTATCGAATCCGAAGACATAAACATCCCTGCCGGGTACGATCCCGCGGCGCTTCATCTCCTGATATAGGCCAAACGCTGTCTGGTCGTTCACGCAAAAGACTGCCTGCACATCCGGATTGCGGTCAAGCAGAGCCTTGGAGGCTGCTTCGGACGCAATATTCATCTCGCTGGGTTCGTAACAATTCTCATCAAAGGTGAGATTCAGACTCTCCAGACATCTTTTGAAGATATCCTTTCGCTTCTGTGCATCCGCGTTGTCATCGCGGCCGCCGAGCATGCAGAGTTTGTTCACGCCCTTGATATTCACCAGGTATTCGATCGCTTCGCGGATACCTGTTTCATTGTCGTAATTTACCGTGGTTTCGCCCTCACGCTCCAACGCCACAAAGACCTTGGGGATCTTCGGATCCAGTCCGTGCAGCAGGCCTTCCGCCCCGGGGATTGTCAGGATCATGCCGTCAAACTGGCAATCCGACTCCAGCTGGTAGATGGTATTGTAGACCAGATTGTACTGATGCTTCTTATCTGCCGGATCCTCGCTTCCGTCATATCTTCCCGCAACCACCACCAACCGGAAATCCGGTCTGCCGATCATGGCGTGCGCCACACTGTGGATCACTTCCTTGGAGAAATCGGTAAAGGAATCCTCAACGACCAAACCTATGGTTTTTAAACTGTCCGATCTGTTTTTCATTTATTTGATCTCCGTTGAAGGTCTTGAGAAATAGTAGCCCTGCAGGCAGTCCACGTTGTAGAGCTTGAGTTTGTTGCAGATTTCCTCGTTCTCAACAAATTCGGCCACCACGCGGATGTCACGATCCGAAAGGTCCTTCCATCCCATGATCAGCGCCACCAGTTTCTCGGATTCGGAATCGTTACAGCAGTTGCGCACGATCGAACCGTCAATCTTGATGTAGTCCGAATGAATGCTGGTCAGATGCTGCAAATTGGAGTATCCGGCACCGAAATCGTCGATGGATATCAGTCCGCCGTAGCGATGGATATTGTCCACAAAACGAACCAGGCTGTTGTAATCGTCCACATCCTCGTTCTCTAAGATCTCAAATACAAAATTGCCGGGATGCGCCACCGTTGAAAGGAAGTCGTAAATGTAATTGATGATCTCCTCGTTCTTGATATCTCTCATGGAGAGATTGATGCTGACGCTCCTGTCCTCAATATCCTTGAACCGCTCAAATACCTTTCGGATCATCGTGATCGAAAGGGAATCATAAAGCAGTCCGTAAGCTCTCGCCACATCCAGAAACTCGCCCGGATAATAGATCCTTCCGCTCTCATCCTCCAGACGCATCAGAGACTCGTAGTGACGGATCGTATTCTCCTTGCTGTCGTAGATCCCCTGATAGTGCGGAATCACCTTATCGTGAGAGAGCGCATAGTTGATCACGTTCACCATGTGGTATCTCTCGCGCATGATCTCCGCATCCGGATTGGATTCACGCATGCTGTGTACGTGGAACTGTACATTCTTTTTCATCATTTCGACGCGTGCCGCGCTGTATACATTGCGGACGCTTTCGACACGGCAGTCATTTAACACGCAGAAGACAGGCACGATAGCAATATCTTCCTCCGTAAAACGCGAGAGTTCCTTCTGAAGCTCGCGCATATCCTTTGAGAAGTTATAAAGGGAAACCATATAGGACGGTGCCGCGATCACGATCTCCCACCTGTCGAGGAGGTAGAATCTGTATCTCTTGCTTTGCGCAAACTTTGCGCACTTGTTCATATAGTTCTTGCGCGTGGCGGCGATCATCTGATCGGAGAACACCAGGCGCATACCCGTCGTATCAAGTACGTTGATGACGCAGATCCTGTCATAACCGCGGAGGCTGATATCCATATTCAGCGCCGCTTCGTTCATGAATTCCTCCTCTGCATAGAGGATCTTGCTTTCAAACTTGCTGATAAATTCCTTCAGACGATCCGCCACCGCATAGTTTTCTTCACGCTCAAGGCGGTCCTCCATCACCGTCAGGTAGTCGATCAATTTGCGGTTGTCGGTCTTTAAAGTCGCCGTATGCGACAGCACATAGGGATTGTACTGCTGGACTGTAGGAGCCTCGCCCACCGCCGATACGCTGAAAGCGCAGTTGGCAAATGTATTGCGGCCGTTTGCCCATACGAACTCGCCCTCGGTGATACAACCGCACATATTGGAATTCTCATATATGGAAAGCTCCCACTTTACACAGTTGGAGTAAAGCATCGATCTTGCGGTACAAGAGTAGCCGAAGATCGTCTCGGCCTTCTCAAAGTTTTCGATCTTTTCAAACAGCGTACGGTTATCGGAAACCATCTTCCGATCGTAGATGAAGGCGCGCTTGATTCTCTTTCCGGCGGTAACATTGTGATTTGCGGACAGAAAGTCCTCGGAATAAAGCATCAGAACAGGAACATCGTCTGTCCCTGCATATACATAGGGAAACAGGATCGCAAGTTCGGGATGCTCGCGAACATCGTCGCCGATGTCCTCCCTGAACTTCTCGGGTGCGGGCACGCCGTCTATGGTAAGCACCTTCGCACCGTCTGTCTTTGTAACCTCCATCTCGTCGCCGATCACACAGGCACCCGTTGCATAGGAGGATACACTCTCCACGCGACGTCCGCTGATCGATGCAACCATCAGACTATCTTCCGACCAGCCCGTCTCATCGAACACAAAGCCCGACTCCGAAAAACTTTCCACAGCGATGGCAGGGGCATTGGCGACACCGCCGATCATCTGCACACCCGGGAAGTAGTCATTGGTTGTCTCCACAAAGTCGTAGACGTCGCCGTACTTTCCGGTAACAAAACAAAGCATCATCTTCGTGTCATCGCGAAGCACCTCTTCGTCTATCTTTCGACACAGTATATCGGGAGAAAGCAAAAGCCCGCTCTCCGGATCCTTGAAATCAATCCGGGCAGACTTGATCTTTCCTTCATTCATTCTGGTGACAGAAATCACACACTGATCATGAAGCAGTCTTCCCCCGCTTATGACAGCGGACGTGCTTGTACCGAAAATTCTGGCTTTCGGAGCCAATGATTTGATGAATGCAGCCAGTTCTACGGCCTCATCACCCTTATGAATTGCAGTATGGATTCTGATAAGAATATCGCCCTTCTCGCGCTCGAGCATCAGCTGATTAAATGTCTCTGCGAGCTTGGCTTTTGAAACAAATTGAAAATTCCATGTAAACATAGCGTAACCCCCGGCTCCCGGATCCTCGTTTCGCACCCCGCCGTCCGAGAGATCCACCGTTATGCGTCTCCGTTACCCCCTCAGATAACAGAAGCCACGCATACATGCTTATTTTACAACTTATATGCGGTTTTCGTCAAGATAATCAATGCCCACCAGCGTAAGTCCGCAAGCCTCTGCTTTCGGACCCGCAACAGCCCTGTCACACGCCTCGAGAATCTCCTTTACATGCTCGGGCGGGTACATGTTCATGCCACATTTTAAAAGGGTTCCCATGATGATGCGGACCATATTGTACAGAAAACCGGTTCCGCGGATCGTCATAATGATCATCTTATCCTCGCGGCGAAACGAAATCTCCGTCACCGTTCGCACCGTGCTCTCCACCTGGGTTCTCGGCGTACAGAAGGATTTGAAGTCGTGCTCTCCCACCAGATAAGCGGCCGCCTTCTCCATCTTCTCCACATCGATCTTAAAGTAGACAAATTTGGAGTAGAGCCTGACGATGGGATTGGGAAATGTATCGTTCCAGATCCTGTACTCGTAGGTCTTGATGGTATCACAGTACCTCGGATGAAAATCCGGTGCCACTTCGCAGGAATCCGTAATCCTTATATCATCCGGCAGTCTCTGATTTAAGGCGAAGGATATCTTCTCTGCGGGAATCCTCGTCTCCGTATCAAAGACAGCCACATTTCCGAGCGCATGCACGCCGGAATCCGTACGGCTCGCACCGATCACGGTGATCTCCTCTGCAAGAAGCCTTGACAGTTCTCTGTTTAAAACCTCCTCGATGGTGATCCCGTTCTTTTGAATCTGCCATCCGCAGTAATTTGTACCGTCATATGCAACGATGAGTTTGACTCTCTTCATAATACCGTCCTTTAAAATCTGATGATCATCCAAATCGATACGCCGATCACAGCTAGCAACACAAGATAGGCAGCATAGTCCGCTCCCTTATATCGAAGCGGGTGCAGCTTCGTCCTGCCCTTGCCTCCACGATAGCACCTGGCCTCCATAGCATCCGACAGCCGTCCTGCGCGGTCAAATGCGCTTTGAAAGAGGGGAAGCAGCAGTTGCTTCATCCTGCGGATAAATCCTTTGATCCCTCCGCCTCTTTTCGAAAGCCCTCTTGCGGCCTGCGCCGTTATGATATGGTTTAACTCCGACAGGAGCACGGGTATAAACCTGAAGGCGATCGTGATGCCCATGGCTACATTTCCCGAAAGGTGAAAGCACTTTTCAAATCCGTCGTTCAACTCCGAAGGCGTGGTCGTATACATGAGAAGCGAAGCAAAGCCGATCATCAGAAACATCCGCCAGATCAAAAACGCCGTTTTTACAACGCCTTCCTCCGTCACCGTGAGGGGACCTACTGTAAAAAGTGTACTCCCGTAGGTGGTAAATGCGCTGATCGCCGAACCGAAGATGACAAGCAGGGCAACGCCCGTCGTCCCCTTCATAAGATGTCGAAGCGGAACGCGAGAAAGCATAAGCGCAAGCGCAAATATCGCCGTAAGCGTACCGTACAGCACCGGATTTCTGTCCGGGATCAAAAGCAGGATCATGCAAAGCACGTACCGGATCTTCACCCGCGGATCCAGGCTGTGCACGCCCGAGGCAGCGCTATAGTATTGTCCTATGGTTACATCCCGAAGCATGCGCGTCTTACTTCCTCCGCGATTCTATCCTCACCTGCCGCAGCCAGATCAACCGGCAGGCCTTCTTCGTACAGTCTGTACAGGAGCTTCTCGGCAACAGGGATCTCGTGATATCCGTCCCTGTACATGTCGTAGAACACCTCGGCCGGTGCGCCCGCGCCGACGACCTTGCCTTCCTCCATACAGATCACTCTGTCCGCATACGCAGACACACTTTCCACATCGTGGGTCACAACCAGGATGGTGATTCCCGCTTCGCGATGCAGGGAGTCCATCAGCGCAAGCATCTCTTCCCTGCCCTCAGGATCCATACCGGAAAGCGGTTCATCCAGGATCAGATACTCCGGCTCCATCGCAAGCACGCCTGCAATTGCAGCGCGGCGCTTCTGACCACCCGACAGAGATGAAACAGGAAGATCGTATACGTCCTGCGAGAGCCCCACCAGTTCAATGCACTGGTACGCACGCTTTTCGGCCTCAATCTCCGAGACGCCGAGATTTCTCGGTCCGAAGATCACATCCTCATATACATTCTCCGCAAAGAGCTGATGTTCCGGATACTGGAATACGTAGCCGATCTTCTTTCGGATCTCCTTCGTCGTTGTCGACCGGTCATAGAGATCCATACCGTCCACATAAACCGTACCCTCCGCAGGCTTCATAATACCGGAGAGCACGGATAGAAGCGTACTCTTTCCGGAACCCGTTGCGCCTACGATCGCCACATACTCTCCCTTGCCGACAGAGATACTCACGTCGGAAAGCACGCGGTTTTTTCCGTAGGAATACGACACATGATCCGCAAGGATGGCGCGGGTCAGGGATACCTTTCCGGCCTCGAACGTCTTCTCCGGAAGATGCCTCTTTACGCCGAATTTTGAAGGATAACGCTTCTTCATCTCCTCCACGATCCCGCGTACCGAATTCGCATTTCCTCTCGGGATCACGCCGAATGCGGCAAGACGACCCGCCAGACGGCGCACCTTGGGAAGCGTAAGTCCGCTTGATGCAAGTTTTGCCTCTTCGGAAAGCACACGGTCTCTTCTCCCCGCAAGCACCATACGTCCCCGGTCCATCACATAGACGATATCCGATGCAAGGAGCAGGTTCATATCATGTGTGATCCAGATCACTGTGATATGCTTCTCCTTCGCAAGCCGCTTCATCATGACGACAAGTTCCTTCGCGCTCTTCGGATCGAGCATAGATGTCGCCTCATCTAAGATCACCGTGCCCGTTCCCATCGCAAGCACGCCCGCGACGGCCACCTTCTGCTTCTCGCCGCCCGAAAGTGCCGAAACCGGCTTGTCGTACGCATCTTCCATCCCGACTGCGGCAAGTGCCGCTTTTACCCTGTCGGAGAGTTCTCCCTCCGGCACGCCGATATTCTCGGCTCCGAAGGCCACGTCCTCACATACGACGCTGCCCACGATCTGATCTTCCGGGTTCTGAAACACCATGCCGACATGCGTCCGAACCTCGTATTTATTCTCCTCCAGAAGCGCATCAAGTCCGTCAACCTCCACCGATCCCTCGATCGGAAGCAGAAGTCTGTTTAGTATCCTGGCAAATGTCGTCTTTCCGGATCCGTTTCTTCCGACGATCGCGATCACATCTCCTCCCGCCGCGTCAAAACGTATCCCGCGGATGGCACTGACCATATCCGTCAGATGTTCCTCCTCGTCTCTCGTGAAATATTCAAATGCCAGGTCTCTTACCTTGATCAAAACGCCCACTCCGAAAATTCCCGTATAATAAACAACTGCCATGTGAGTATATCACATGGCAGTTTGTCATTTCAATTCTTTCGCTTATACAAGCTCAAGGATCACCTTCATAGCTCCGTCACCGCGACGCTCGCCAATCTTGATGATTCTGGTATAACCGCCGTTTCTGCCGGCATACTTTGTTCCGTACTCCTCGAAGAGCTTTGCTGTAAGGTCGATCTTCTTGGTTCCTGCCTTCTTGCCTGCAGCATCGGCCGGAACCTCTACTACAGGGTAGAGAACCTTGAGCATCTGTCTTCTTGCATGAAGTCTGGAAGGCTGATCTTTCTTAACCTTCTTCTCAACGGTATCGTACTGAGTTACCTTCTTACCGTCAACAACTTCCTTGATACGCTTGCCGTCTTTATCCTTCTTGGCAACCTTAGCGGATACGGTAACCTCATCGAAGTTATCCTTTTCCTTCACAGCAAGTGTGATAAGGTGCTCAGCGATCTTTCTGACTTCCTTGGCACGTGCCTCGGTGGTCTCGATCTTTCCGTGATAAAGAAGCTGTGTTACCTGGTTGCGAAGAAGTGCCATTCTCTGATCGGACTTCTTACCAAGCTTTCTGTACATTGCCATAATTTCCTCCTTACCCTTTCGGGTCTTCGCTTTGCTTACTGATTCATGACTGTGTCATCCTTCGGCTTAAGCGGTGCATGAATCTCTTACTCCTCGCTATTCTTTAAAGAGAGGCCGAGATCCTTTAACTTAGCCAGAACCTCATCGAGGGACTTACGTCCTAAGTTTCTGACCTTCATCATATCGTCAGGTGTCTTGTTGGTGAGCTCTTCAACAGTGTTGATGCCCGCTCTCTTCAAGCAGTTGAAGGAACGAACGGAAAGCTCGAGCTCATCAATGTTCATCTCAAGAACTTTTTCTTTCTCATCATCTGTCTTCTCAACCATGACATCTACTGTCTTGGCATTCTCGGAGAGGTCGATGAAGAGGCTTAAGTGCTCGGAAAGTACCTTCGCCGCAAGGCTGACTGCCTCGTCGGGAGGAAGTGTACCGTTGGTGAACACATCGAGTGTTAATTTATCGTAGTCCGTGATCTGGCCTACACGGGTATTCTCAACCGTGAGGTTTACACGCTCTACGGGTGTGTAGATGGAATCTACAGCGATCGCATCGATGGAAGAATCAAGATCCTTATTCTTATCGGATCCGACATAACCACGACCATTGGTGATCATAAGCTCCATCTCAAGCTTTGCATCTGCGCCGGAGAGGTTTGCGATCACAAGATCCGGATTTAAGATCTCGAGATCTCCGTCTACCTGAATATCTCCTGCTGTAACGGTGCAATCACCTGATGCTTCAATGTATGCTGTCTTGATCTCGTTGCTGCTGCTGTTATTCTTGATGCAGAGCTCCTTGATGTTCATGACGATCTCGGTCACATCCTCTTTTACGCCGGGGATGGAAGAGAACTCATGGAGCACACCCTTGATCTTCACGAGGCTGACTGCCGTACCGGGAAGAGATGACAACATGATCCTTCTGAGTGAATTTCCGAGCGTGATACCATAACCGCGCTCTAAGGGTTCTACTACGAACCTGCCGTACTTGTTATCCTCTGATACTTCTACAATCTCAATTCTGGGTTTCTCAAATTCAAACACGTCTGCCCCTCCTTCTTACTAAGTGTCCGGTCAATCTTGTTGATTACTTGGAATACAACTCGACGATCAGGGTCTCGTTGACAGGTACGTCAATCTGCTCTCTTAAGGGACGCTCAAGTACGGTTCCGGAGAAGGAATCGAGGCTTGACTCCATCCATGCGGGAGTTGTAACGCCCTTGTTAGCTTCTGCGATATCCTTATATCTCTGAAGAGACTTGCTCTTCTCTCTGATCTCAATCTTGTCGCCGGCACTTACCTTGTAAGAAGGGATGTTTACACACTTGCCATTTACAAGTACATGCTTGTGATCTACGATCTGTCTTGCTTCACGTCTGGTTCTTGCGAATCCCATACGGAATACTACGTTGTCAAGTCTGGACTCGAGCAGGATCATAAGGTTGGGACCTGCCTGTCCGGGCATTCTCTCTGCCTTCTCGTAGAGGTTACGGAAGGGCTTCTCAAGCATACCGTAGATGAATTTTGCCTTCTGCTTCTCGCGGAGCTGAAGTCCGTACTCACTTACCTTACGGCTTGATCTTACAAGTCTTCTCTTAGACTTTTTATTGACACCTAAAACTGCAGGCTCAAGATCGAGAGACCTGCATCTCTTTAATATCGGGGTTCTATCTACTGCCATTTCTACACCTCCTGATTAGACTCTTCTTCTCTTGGGCGGACGACATCCGTTATGAGGCACGGGAGTTACGTCCTTGATGCTGATAACCTCAAGTCCGCAAGCAGAAAGTGCACGGATTGCTGCTTCTCTGCCTGAGCCCGGTCCCTTGACCATAACATCGATTGTCTTCAGTCCATAGGGAATTGCTGCCTTAGCTGCTGTCTCAGCTGCCATCTGAGCTGCATATGGAGTAGACTTTCTGGAGCCTCTGAAACCAAGGCCGCCAGCGCTTGCCCAAGATAATGCATTACCTTCGGCATCTGTAAGTGTAACAATTGTATTGTTGAAAGAAGACTGAATATGTGCCTGTCCGCGCTCAACGTTCTTTCTGACGCGCTTCTTTGCTGTCTTCTTAGCGGTTGCCTTACCAGCCATTATATTATCCTCCTATTATTCGACTTACTTCTTCTTGTTCGCTACAGTCTTCTTCGGACCCTTGCGTGTACGCGCATTGGTCTTGGTCTTCTGTCCACGTACGGGAAGACCCTTTCTGTGACGGATGCCTCTGTAGCAGCCGATTTCCTGGAGACGCTTGATATTGAGCGCGATCTCTCTTCTTAAATCACCCTCTACAACCTGAGAAGCGTTGATAACCTCTGACAGTCTCTTAACCTCGTCATCTGTCAGATCACGTACTCTGGTATCCGGGTTTACTTTTGCTTCGTTAAGAATTCTTGTTGCTGAAGTTCTTCCTATACCATAGATATAGGTAAGTCCAATCTCGACACGCTTATCTCTGGGTAAATCAACACCTGAAATACGAGCCATTCTAAATACCTCCGTAAAATACTGGTCTCTCGCTTAATTCCGCCCCGGGGTATCTTCTATAAAATATAGAAGGTGAAATGCATACCTTGCTTCGGAACAAAGCCTGAACATACTATATTGCGTCCGGGAAATGACACCCCGACGCTTAAGAATTAGCATCCGAAGATGCTACAGCCGCTAAATTTGTGTGTGAAAAGGCGCATTAACCCTGGCGCTGCTTGTGCTTGGGGTTCTCGCAGATAATACGAATACTGCCTTTTCTTTTAATGACTTTGCACTTGTCGCAAATCGGTTTTACTGATGCTCTAACCTTCATTAAAATGCACTCCTTTCAAAAAAGTCCGCTACGAATAACCATCTTAGCATTTTTTATAATAGAATGCAAGCACTTTTTTCGTGCCGCACTTTATTTCGCTCTCCATGTGATACGGCCCTTGGTAAGGTCATAGGGTGAAAGCACTACGGTAACCTTGTCTCCCGGAAGAATCTTGATGTAGTTCATCCGAAGCTTACCACTGATGTGTGCAAGCACCTTGAGTCCATTCTCTAATTCTACCTGAAACATGGCGTTGGGAAGCTTCTCAAGTACAACGCCTTCCATCTCGATCTCATCTGCCTTCGGCATATTCAAATCCTCCTACAATTTAATTCCTTCAGCCCTTGAAAGGATCACGGGCTTTCCTTCAGTGATCAATACGGTGTTCTCGTAATGAGCCGCCAGCGAACCGTCCGCTGTAACGACTGTCCAGTCATCATCCAGAAACTCGACCGCGCAGTTCCCTGCCGTGTTCATCGGCTCGATGCAGATGACCATGCCGGGTTTTAACTTCGGTCCTTTGAAGAGTCTCGGGAAATTCGGAACTTCCGGTTCTTCATGCATTTCCTGTCCGATTCCGTGACCCGCAAGTTCTCTTACGGATCCGTATCCTCGTGAAACTACATATCGAAACACGGCTCTTGATATATCTCCGATCCGATTGCCTGCGACGCAGTAACGAAGCCCCTCAAAGAAACTTTCCTTCGTCACGTCGATCAATCGTTTCGCTTCATCGCTGATCTCGCCCACCCCGTAGGTTCTGGCCGAGTCCGCGTGATATCCCTGATATGCTACAACCGTATCCAGGCTGACGATGTCCCCATCCTTAAGGATGGTCTTTTTGTTCGGAATCCCGTGTACGACCTCGTTGTTCACGGATACGCACACAGATGCGGGATAGCCTTCATACCCCAGACAGGCCGGCACGCCGCCGTAGCTTCGGATCACTTCCTCGCCCAGCTTGTCCAGATCGTATGTTGATATGCCCGGTTGTATCGCTTTTCTCATCTCATCATGCGCGATGGCGAGTATTCGCCCCGCCTCGCGCATCAGTGAGATCTCTCCCTTTGATTTCAAGGTGATCAGCATGATGTCACCTTTTTAGCCGAGGATCGCAACGATTGCAGCAAATACGTCGTTCATATCCACTGTACCGTCTACCTCTTTTAATTTGCCCTTGCCGTCATAGTAATCGATCAAAGGCTGTGTCTGCTCGTGATATACGGAAAGACGGTTTAATACTGTCTCCGGCTTATCGTCATCACGAAGGATGAGCTCCTTGCCGCAGGTATCGCAGATACCTTCCTGCTTGGGAGCATTATACTTAATGTGGTAGGTTGCACCGCAGCCGACACATGCGCGTCTGCCGGACATACGATTCACGATATTCTCATCGGGAACCTCTACGTTGATCGCGTAGTCGATGTCCTCACCGTTTGCAGCAAGTGCAGCGGAAAGTGCCTCTGCCTGAGGGATGGTTCTGGGGAAGCCGTCAAGCACGTAACCGTTAGCGCAGTCAGCCTCTTTAAAACGATCCATAATGAGGTCTACAACCAGCTCGTCGGGTACAAGCTCACCCTTGTCCATGTACTGCTTTGCCTTCGCGCCAAGCTCCGTACCGTTCTTGATGTTCGCTCTGAAGATGTCACCGGTGGAGATATGAGGGATGCCATACTTGCTTGCGATCATTTTCGCCTGTGTACCTTTTCCTGCGCCGGGGGCGCCTAACATAATTATCTTCATAACCGTACCTCCCAATCATTTCTTTACAAAAGCGGAATAGGAATGTACCAAAGGTACACTCCTGTCCGCAATAGTCCTTACTTAATCTGTCAGGAAACCGCTGTAGTTTCTGACGATCATTCTGGATTCGATCTGCTTGATCGTCTCGATTACGACACCGACGATAATGATCAGTGATGTACCACCGAAGGATACATCCGCGCCGAACCAACCGTTGAAGAAGATCGGGATCAGTGCGACGATGATCAGTCCGCAAGCGCCGACGAATACGATGTAATTTAAGATCTTGTTGATATAATCCTGTGTCGGCTTACCCGGACGAATACCGGGGATGAAACCGCCGCTTCTCTTTAAGTTGTTCGCGATCTCCATCGGGTTAAATGTAACCGCGGTGTAGAAATAAGCGAAGAACACAATGAGCAGGACGTAGATCAGCACGCCGATCAAAGCGATCGGATATGCCTTGGAAAACCAGTTTCTCTGGTTGATCACGCGAAGGATTGCCGCTCCGGTTCCGGATGTCTTGATGCCGAAGAGATTGATCACTACGGCAGGTACAGACAGGATGGAAGAAGCGAAGATCACGGGGATAACGTTGGAGGTGTTGACCTGAAGGGGAATGAAGCTTCCCTGGCCGCCAACCATACGTCTTCCCTGCACCTTCTGTGCGTGCTGCACGGGAATCTTTCTGACACCTTCCTGAAGAAGGATAACCAGTACAACCGTTGCAACGATAACCGCAAGGATAATGGCACCTGCGATCACCTGGTCTACAATGTCGTTGCCTTTGATAAACTTGATGTAAAGGCCGTTTAAGTCAGCCGGGATTCTGGAAATGATATTCACCAAGAGGATGATGGAAATACCGTTTCCTACACCGAACTCTGTAATCTTCTCACCGAGCCACATAACGAATGCACTTCCTGTGGTAAGTACCACAATGATAAGGGGAAATGCGAATGCAGGCTTGATGGTTAAGTAATGTCCTCTCTCGAAGCCGATCGCAAGGCCGAGGCCCTCGACTACGGAGAGAAGGATGGTCACATATCTTGTGATTGCCTGAAGCTTCTTGCGGCCGTCATCTCCGTCCTTCTGCATCTCCTCCAAAGCGGGGATCGCAATGGTAAGGAGCTGAATGATGATGGAACTGGTGATGTAGGGTGTTACATTTAACGCGAAGATGGTCATCTGCGTAAAGGAACCACCCGTAAAGGATGCAAGGAAGCTGTTGGACTCACCCAGCGTCTGCTCAAGGTACTGTTGAACGGCAACATTGTCAATTCCCGGAAGCGGGATCAGGGAGCCGAGTCTTACTACTACCATGATAAAGAATGTAAAGAGCAGACCTCTTCGAATCTCTTTGACCTTTAAAGCGTTTACTAAGGTTTTAAACATCCCTTAAATCACCTCTACTTTGCCGCCAAGTGCTTCGATCTTCTCTGCAGCAGACTTGCTGACTGCGGATACCTTAACCGTAAGCTTTTTGGTAAGCTCTCCGTTTCCAAGAATCTTCACACCGTCACCGGGGTTCTTTACAACACCTGCTTCAATCAGTGTAGCGATTGTTACCTCAGTGTCATTGTCAAATCTCTCAAGAGCAGATACGTTGATAGCAACGATCTCCTTGTGATTTCTGCACTTGAATCCTCTCTTGGGGATTCTTCTATAGAGGGGCATCTGTCCACCCTCAAATCCGGGTCTGGGTGCACCGGAACGAGCCTTCTGGCCCTTGTGTCCCTTGCCCGCGGTCTTACCATTGCCTGAACCGTGTCCGCGTCCTCTTCTGAAGTTGTCGCTCTTTGTAGCGCCCGCAGCCGGTTTCAAATTTGATAAATCCATGACTGTTCCTCCTTCTTAAGTCTTAAGCTTCTTCAACCTTAACCAGGTGGCGTACCTGATCAACCATACCCTTTGTAGCAGCATTGTTCGGAAGCTCAACAGTCTTATGCATCTTTGTAAGACCAAGTGCCTCAACAGTCGCTCTGTGCTTCGGCTTTGCGCTGATCGGGGACTTTATCAATGTTACTTTCACTTTATCTGACATCTTTTTCTCCTCCTTAGTTAAGAATCTCATCTAAAGACTTACCGCGGAGTTTCGTGATCTCCTCAGGAGACTTGATCTTTGAAAGTCCTTCAATGGTTGCGAGTACAACGTTCTGCTTGTTGTTGGAACCGAGGGACTTTGTACGGATGTTCCTGTATCCTGCAAGCTCGAGCACCTTACGTGCGGGACCGCCTGCGATGATACCGGTACCTTCGGGAGCAGACTTGAGGAGCACTCTTGCGCTGCCGAACTCGCCTGTCCAGTCGTAGGGGATACTTCCGTTCTCGTTGATGTTGATGGATACCATCTTCTTGATCGCGTCTTCTTTTCCTTTTCTGATTGCCTCAGGGATCTCGGTTGCCTTACCGAGGCCTGCGCCGACGTGACCGTTTCTGTCACCGACTACGACAAGTGCAGCAAATCTGAAGTTACGACCACCCTTTACTACCTTGGTGACACGCTTGATGGCTACCACATTCTCTTCTAATTCTAACTTACTTGCATCTATGATTTCATGCTTCATGTGTCAAACTTCCTCCTTTTAGAATGTCAGGCCTGCTTCTCTTGCTGCTTCTGCCAAAGCCTTAACCTTGCCCTGATATATGAAACCGCCTCTGTCAAAGACAACTTCCTTAACGCCTGCGTCAAGAGCTTTCTTTGCGATGACCTGACCGAGGTATGCAGCAGCTGCCACATCGTTGGTCTTCTCAAGCTGGTCCTTTACGTCCTTCTGAACGGTTGAAGCAGACACGAGGGTCTTGCCGACTGTATCGTCGATAATCTGAGCGTACATATGATTATTACTTCTGAATACAGCAAGTCTCGGGCAGGAAGCTGTGCCGCTGAAACGGTTACGAATCCTTAAATGCTTTTTGGCGCGTACAGCGCTTCTTGATTCCTTCTTAATCATCTTATTCCACTCCTTAATTATTTCTTACCAGTCTTACCAACCTTACGTCTGATAACTTCATCCTGATACTTGATACCCTTACCCTTGTAAGGCTCAGGTCTTCTCTTGTCTCTGATCTCGGCTGCGTACTGACCAACCTTCTCTTTATCTATACCGCTGACGGTAATGATGGCATCCTGTACGGTTGTGGTGATACCCTCGGGATCCTCCATCTCAACCGGATGAGAGTAACCGAGTGCAAGTGTAAGCTTCTTACCCTGCTTGGATGCTCTGTAACCGACACCGTTTACTTCAAGGTTCTTGGTATAACCGTCTGTTACACCGACTACCATGTTATGGATCAATGTTCTTGTGAGACCGTGAAGGGACTTCATCTTCTTTAAGTCGTTGGGTCTCTTTACTAAAATTTCCTCACCCTCGCGTGTGATTTCCATCTCTGCGGGGAGAACTCTCTCTAAGGTTCCCTTGGGTCCCTTAACCGTCACCTTATTATTTTCTGCTATATCGACTGTTACGCCAGCCGGAATAGCGATAGGCATTCTTCCGATACGTGACATTTCGCCGTTCCTCCTATTATCTTTAAACGTTTCATCTATGTTTACATCGCACACTCTACTAAACTCACACTTCGTAAACTCGTGTTCGTTAAGTATCGGTGCGGGCTTTCGCACTAAACTCGCGCTCGCAAGCTCGTGCTCGTTAAGTGCTCAATGCCTACCAAACAAACGCGAGTACCTCGCCGCCTACATTCTCCTTGCGAGCCTGCTTGTCGGTGAGTACACCCTTGTTGGTGGAAATGATCGCGATACCCATACCGCCGAGAACCTTCGGAAGATCCTCTTTTGCTGCGTATACGCGAAGTCCCGGCTTGGAGATTCTCTTGAGTCCGGTGATAACCTTCTCGTTCTTGTCCTTACCGTATTTCAGTGTGATGCGGATGGTCTTGAATGCACCTTCCTCAATCACTTCAACTGCCTTTACATATCCCTCTGCGAGGAGGATGTCAGCAATCGCCTGCTTTACCTTGGAAGCAGGTATATCTACTGTATCATGTTTTGCAGTATTTGCATTACGGATTCTTGTAAGCATATCTGCAATCGGATCGCTCATCTGCATTTTAATTTTCCTCCTTGTATTTTCTACCAGCTTGACTTCTTAACGCCGGGGATCTGACCCTTGTATGCTAACTCACGGAAGCATACTCTGCAGATTCCGTACTTTCTTAATACTGAGTGCGGACGTCCGCAAATCTTGCAACGTGTATATTCTCTGGTAGAGAACTTCTGAGGACGCTGCTGCTTAACCTTCATTGATGTTTTAGCCATAATTTTCCTCCTACCTCTTAAACGGCATACCGAACAGGCGAAGAAGCTCTCTTGCTTCCTCATCAGTCTCTGCAGTGGTAACAAAAATGATGTCCATACCTCTGACCTTATCCACCTTATCGTACTCGATCTCGGGGAAGATCAGCTGCTCCTTGATACCCAGTGCATAGTTTCCTCTTCCGTCAAATGCATCGGGATTGACACCTCTGAAGTCACGCACACGGGGAAGTGCGAGGTTCACAAGTCTGTCAGTGAACTCATACATCTTCTCACCGCGGAGTGTTACCTTACATCCGATGGGCATGCCCTCTCTCAGCTTGAAGTTTGCGACTGACTTCTTAGCTCTGGTAACTACGGCCTTCTGTCCTGTAATCGTCTCGAGATCCTTTACGGCTGCATCGAGGATCTTGGCATTCTCTCTTGCCTCACCAACGCCCATGTTGATGACGATCTTCTCGAGCTTGGGGATCTGCATTACGTTCTTATATCCGAATTTCTTCATCATAGCGTCTTTGATCTCGGCGCTATACATCTCTTTTAATCTGCTCAAAAGTCCTGACCTCCTTCCTTACTTCCTAGTCGATGACCTCGGTCTTACCGTCAACCTTAGCGACTCTGACCTTGTCTTTCTTTTCGCCTGTAAATCCTACTCTGACGGGCTTACCCTTGTAGAGATACATAACGTTGGAAGCATCGATGGGAGCTTCTTTATCAACAATACCGCCTGCCTGATTCTGCATGTTCGGCTTTGTGTGCTTGTGGATGATGTTTACACCTTCTACAACCACCTTGTGATTCTTTGTATCAACGGAGAGGACTTTGCCTTCCTTGCCTTTATCCTTACCGGCAATGACCTGTACGAGGTCGTCTTTCTTAATCTTCATCGTAGCCACAGTCGTTACCTCCTATAATACTTCCGGAGCAAGGGAAACGATCTTCATAAACTTGTGATCACGAAGTTCTCTTGCTACCGGTCCAAATATACGGGTTCCTCTGGGTGTTCCGTCGTCCTTGATGATAACTGCCGCGTTCTCATCGAACTTGATGTAGGAACCGTCCTTACGACGAGCACCCTTCTTGGAACGTACGACAACTGCCTTTACAACGTCACCTTTCTTTACAACGCCGCCCGGTGTTGCATCTTTGACAGAGGCAACTATGATATCACCAATGTTTGCATATCTTCTGGTTGAACCGCCCATAACGCGGATGCAGAGGAGTTCCTTCGCACCGGTATTGTCAGCAACCTTAAGTCTTGTTTCCTGCTGTACCATGTCTTATGTGCCTCCTTACTTCGCCTTCTCGATAATCTCCACAAGTCTCCATCTCTTATCCTTGGAAAGAGGTCTTGTCTCCATTACCCTAACTCTGTCGCCCATCTTGCACTCGTTGTTCTCATCATGAGCCTTTAACTTATATGTTCTCTTTACAATCTTACCATAAAGAGGATGCTTTACATTATCTACGATGGAAACAACAACTGTCTTATCCATCTTATCGCTTGTCACGATACCAACACGTGTTTTTCTTAAATTTCTTTCCACTGTTCTTCCTCCTTATCGTATTTATGCGTTTGCCTTCTTGGCAATTTCTGTCTGAATTCTAGCGATGTTCTTTCTGACAGTCTTGATTCTGCTTGTATTCTCAAGCTGATTGGTGGCATTCTGGAATCTCAGGTTAAAGAGTTCCTTCTTAGCAGCTACCAAATCGGTCTGTAATTCATCGATTGATTTCTTGTTTAATTCGCCCTTATATTCCTTAAGCTTCACTGCCATCAACCTCCTTATCCAAATCTGCCTTAGACACGATCTTACACTTGACAGGCAGCTTGTGAGTTGCAAGACGGAGCGCCTCCTTTGCTGTTTCCTCAGGAACACCTGCAATCTCGAACATAACTCTGCCCGGCTTTACAACAGCTACCCAATACTCAAGGGCGCCCTTACCGGAACCCATTCGTGTCTCAGCCGGCTTCGCCGTAACGGGCTTATCCGGGAAAATCTTGATCCATACCTTACCGGTACGCTTTACAAATCTTGTCATGGCAACACGGGCTGCCTCGATCTGATTGGACTTGATCCAAGCGGGCTCAAGTGCAACGATACCGTATTCACCGTTTGTGATTTTATTTCCTCTGAGCGCCTTACCAGCCATAGATCCTCTGAACTGCTTACGACGCTTAACTCTCTTCGGCATTAACATTATTTATCGCTCCCTTCCTTATTGCCCTTTGTAGGAAGTACCTCACCGTGGTAGATCCAGGTCTTAACGCCGACCTTACCATAGGTGGTGTCTGCCTCTGCAAAACCATAGTCAATATCTGCACGCAATGTCTGAAGAGGGATTGTACCCTCGCTGTAGAACTCGGTTCTTGCCATATCGGCACCGCCAAGTCTTCCGGAGCAGGATGCCTTGATACCCTGAGCGCCTGCCTTCATAGCTCTGCCCATGCAGGACTTCATAGCTCTACGGAAGGAGATACGAGCCTCAAGCTGCTCTGCGATGTTCTCTGCAACGAGCTGTGCGTCAAGATCCGGCTTCTTCACCTCGAGGATCTCGATGATAAGCTTCTTGGCTGTAAGCTTCTGAACTTCCTTCTTGATCTTCTCGATACCTGCGCCGCCCTTACCGATTACAACACCGGGCTTTGCTGTATGAACATTTACCTTAACTCTGTCAGCTGTTCTCTCGATCTCGATCTTGGAGATGTTTGCCTGATAGAGCTTTTTCTTTAAGTACTCTCTAATCTTATAGTCTTCAACAAGGTTATCTGCGAACTCACCGTTCTTGGTATCAGCGTACCACTTTGAATCCCAGTCCTTGATGATACCGACTCTTAAACCATGTGGATTAACCTTCTGTCCCATTGCTTACCTCCTATTACTTTTCGTCTAAAACGATCGTGATGTGGCTGGTTCTCTTCTCGATTCTGTAGGCCCTGCCCTGTGCTCTGGGCTGGATTCTCTTCATCGTGGGGCCCTTGTTTGCGTAGCACTCTGCCACATAGAGGTCCTCTGCCTTCATACCGTTGTTGTTTTCAGCATTCGCAATTGCTGACTTAAGAAGCTTCTCGATTACCTTGGAAGCGTATCTGTTGTTGTAAGCAAGGATACCGAGTGCCTGTGCCACGCTCTTGCCTCTGATTGCATCAAGTACGAAGCAAGCCTTGGTTACTGATACTCTGGCGTAAGAAACAGTAGCGCTGGGTCTTGTATCCTTATTCTCATTTCTGAGTCTCTTGATCTGGGAACGATGTCCTTTAGCCATTTTGTTTCCTCCTTACTTATCTGCCCTTCTTCTCATCCTTACCATGGCCTCTGTAGGTTCTGGTCATTACGAACTCGCCGAGCTTGTGTCCTACCATATCCTCTGTAATGTATACAGGCACATGTTTTCTTCCGTCATATACTGCGATTGTATGTCCTACAAATGAAGGGAAGATGGTTGAACGGCGTGACCAGGTCTTAACAACCTGCTTGTCATTTGCCGCATTCAGTGCATCTATCTTTTTAAGTAAATAATCATCTGCGAACGGTCCTTTTTTCAATGAACGAGCCATATGTTACCTCCTTACTTTACGTTCTTTCCGTCTCTGGTTCTTACAATGTACTTGTTAGACTGCTTATTCTTCTTTCTGGTCTTAAGTCCAAGTGCCGGCTTACCCCAAGGAGTCGAAGGACCCGGTCTACCGATACTTGTCTTACCCTCACCACCACCATGCGGGTGATCGTTGGGGTTCATTACGGAACCTCTGACGGTCGGACGGATGCCCATATGACGCTTGCGTCCTGCCTTACCGATGTTGACAAGTGCATGTTCAATATTTCCAACCTGACCGATGGTTGCGCGGCATACGATGGGAACCATGCGCATCTCGCCTGAAGGAAGACGGAGTGTTGCGTACTTGCCTTCCTTAGCCATCAGCTGAGCTGAGTTACCTGCGGAACGTACGAGCTGTGCGCCCTTGCCGGGATAAAGCTCGATGTTGTGGATCTCTGTACCTACCGGGATGTTCTCAAGGGGAAGGCAGTTACCAACCTTCACTTCAGCCTTGGGGCCGTTCATAAGCTCATCGCCAACCTTAAGTCCTACCGGGGAGATGATGTAAGCCTTCTCACCATCTGCATAGTGAAGAAGTGCGATGTTTGCTGTTCTGTTCGGATCATACTCGATGGATGCAACCTTTGCGGGGATGTCATCCTTTCTTCTCTTGAAGTCGATGATTCTGTATTTCTGTCTGTTTCCGCCACCGTGATGTCTAACGGTGATCTTACCCTGGTTGTTACGACCTGCGGTCTTAGACTTCTTTGCGAGAAGTGACTTCTCGGGAGTGTCCTTGGTGATCTCTGCGAAATCAAGTCCCGTCATATTTCTTCTGGACGGTGTATATGGGTTGTATGTCTTAATTCCCATTTTGAAATTCTCCTTTCGAATTACGATTGAATATCATGCTTTTCTGCATATAGTTGCTGTTTCTTACAGTCCTTCGAACAGCTCGATATCAGCACTCTCTTCGGTAAGCTGAACAATTGCCTTCTTGGTCTTGGCGGTCTTTCCGTAAGTCATACCGCGTCTCTTTGTCTTACCGTCGTTTCTTAAGGTGTTCACCTTGGCAACCTTGGCGCCGTCGAACATCTTCTCTACAGCTTCTTTGATCTGAGCCTTGTTGGCATCGGGATTCACAAGGAAGGTGTATTTCTTCTCTGCCATAGCGTTCATACTCTTCTCGGTAAGAACCGGCTTCAGGATAATATCATAATACTTAAGATCTGCCATTATGCGTACACCTCCTCGATTGCTGCTACGGCATCCTTGGTAAGTACCAGTGTGTCGTGGTTCAGGATGTCATATACGTTCAGTGTGCTGTTCACCTGAGTTGCATCTCCGCTCTTTACAACCTCGATCATGCCGGTCTCAACAGAGGGGATGTTATTTGCAGAGATTACAAGGTTGTCGTTCTTTCCGTTGGTTACGACAAATGCATCGTCTGCCTTTAAGTTCTTTAAGATTGCTACTACGTTCTTGGTCTTGATCTCATCAAGATCGAACTTGTCAACAACTACGAGTTTCTCGTCCTGAACCTTAGCGGTAAGAGCAGACTTTAATGCAAGCTGCTTCTCCTGCTTGTTCATCTTCTTGCTGTAGTCTCTCGGCTTCGGTGCGAATACCACGCCACCGCCTGTCCACTGAGGAGAACGGGTTGAACCCTGTCTTGCATGACCGGTTCCCTTCTGTCTCCAAGGCTTTCTTCCGCCTCCGGATACCTCGGAACGTGTCTTTGCGCTCTGTGTACCCTGACGGCTGTTGGCAAGCTGTGTTACAACTGCCTGATGTACTAAATGCTCATTTATCTCTACACCGAATACTTCGTCGTTTAATTCAAGCTTTTCAACTTCTTTTCCGTCGGTGTTATAAACTGCTACTGTTGCCATCTTGTATGTTCCTCCTTCCTAAAGTCTTACTTACCGGACTTTACTGTTTCTTTGATCATAACCAATGACTTCTTCGGTCCGGGAACTGCGCCCTTCACAAGGATTACATTGTTCTCTACATCTATCTTAACGATCTCAAGGTTCTGAACCGTTACTCTTACGGCACCCTTGTGTCCGGGCATCTTCTTACCCTTGAATACACGACCGGGTGTGGTTGCGGAACCGTTGGAACCTGCATGACGATGATACTTGGAACCGTGAGCCGAAGGGCCGGAACGCATGCCGTATCTCTTGATACCGCCTGCATATCCCTTACCTTTGGATCTTGCGGTTACATCTACCTTATCTCCTGCCTCGAAGATGTCAGCTGTGATCACGCTCTCACCTGCGGTGTACTCTTCAACGTTCTCAACTCTGAACTCTCTTACGAAACGCTTCGGTGTGGTGGATGCTTTCTTGAAGTGTCCTACCTCAGCCTTGGTAGCGCCATGAGGGTTTCTGATCACCTTTTTGCCTGATCCGTCTTTTGTTACGACTTTCTCTTTCTTCTCTTCAAAACCAACCTGGATTGCATCGTAGCCATCCTTCTCGGTGGTCTTTACCTGTGTTACGACACAAGGGCCTGCGGAAAGAACGGTAACCGGTGTAAGTACGCCGTCCTCGTTCCAGATCTGTGTCATGCCGACTTTGGTTGCAAGAATTGCTTTCTTCATAATAGAACTTTCCTCCTAATTTTATTTACAGCGGATTGCACCGGGCAATCATACTAAATTCATCCTCACGGGATGTAATTAGGTACTGTAATTACTTCATTTTAAGATCAACGTATACGCCTGCAGACATATCAACCTTCTGAAGAGCGTCGATCGTCTTCTGAGACGGTGAAATCACGTCAATGAGTCTCTTGTGGGTTCTCTGCTCGAACTGCTCTCTGGAGTCCTTATACTTGTGAACCGCACGAAGGATGGTTACCTTCTCGATCTTGGTAGGCATGGGCACCGGTCCGCTTACCTTTGCACCTGTGCTCTTCACAGCCTCGATGATCTGCTTTGCAGCCTGATCGATCAGCTTGTGATCATACGCCTTAAGTGTGATTCTCATTACTTGATTTGCCATAAAAAAAGTCTCCTCCTTTTCGCACTTTTTTTGTAGTGAGACAAGTGGTGACTGTACAACTTCCCCGTGTGTGTCGTAAATCAGCCGATGGCCAATCACAACTTACACCCGTCATCTCCACCTTGCGGTGGATCGTTATTGAACAGTGACTTGTCGCCAGTTATCATTAATTGACATTCGCTCCACGAAATAACCCGCTTCAAAGAGCGGCAACCTCCGCTTCCACGCTATCAATGTCACAGCAAGGGACATTATATCGAATCTTAAGAAGAAATGCAAGAATTTTTTTAAATTTTTTTGAGATGCTGAAAATGTAAGAAAAACCGGAGGTTATTTGCCTCCGGTTGATTACTAATTATATTCTTTGCAGCAGTCCGGGTTCAAACGATAAATCGGTGCACCCTGATCGTCGCAGAGCCAAACCTCGATGGCATTGTTGTAGGTGTTTCTGCATACCCCCCACTCTCTCGCTTTGCCCTGTCCGCTGTCCTTCGTATAACGGATTCGAACTTTCTTTCCGTTCGCAGCGCCGCCGTTCGCAGTCTGGCCGAACTGCTTCATCATATCGTTCGACAGATCCTGCAGCTGTGTGGATGCCGCCGTAAATGTACCGTTCGCACTCGCAGGTGTACTCATGATAAGTTCCACCGTGTAACCGGTACCGCCTGTTGAGCCGTTGCCGGGTACCGTGTAGATCCGAGGTGAACGAGTCGACGGATAATTGATGTCACACCAGGTCTCGTAATGATCAAACTCCGATGACAAAAGGTAGTTGGTCTCGTCGTAGATCGTTCTGGCGGTCGTTACATCGCTTGAACGTCTTCCCTTGTCGATGTATCTGATCAGAGCCGGTGCAACCGCACCCGCAAGAATCGCCATGATCGCAATCACGATGATCAGCTCTACAAGCGAAAAACCTTTTTGGTATCTGTCATTCTCCATAGAAATCCACCCCTGTGTAAAAACAAAAAGCAATGTTATATTCATCACGAATATATAATAGTTTTTACACTCTGTCAATTACTATCTGAGGAATACATAAAGCCCAAGCAACGCGCCGAGCAAAAGAATGCTGACCCAGGTAAAGTCCAGCAGATAATGTCCGCCCTCTTTGGGAAGTGTTTCACCTTCCGCCGTCGCAAGTTCCCTTCTGTGCTTTGCGTAGAACTTGTAGGTGATAAGACTCGCCATACTCGCAATCAAGGTTCCGAGTCCACCGAGGTTGACACCCACGATCAGCGCGCGTCCGTTCTCCGTGAAGGGAGAGAGCAGCATCGCTGCCGGTACATTGCTTATTACCTGCGAAGAAAGCACCGCGGTTGCCACCTCGTGTCCGCCGACGATCGCGGAAAGCGAGTTTCTGATCACGTCAATCCGTCCCAAGTTTCCTATTAATATAAAGAAGAATGTAAATGTAAAGAGAAGCGAGTAGTCTACATCGAGAAACGCACGTCTGTCGGTGAGAAGCATCACGGGGATTACGACCGCCAGCATCACGTAGTAGGGAAATACCCCTGCAACGGTAAGCACACACGCCAGGAATAATATAAGGTAGACAAGCATGCGTTTCTTGTCCGGCGCCGATACATTTTCTGTGATTGCCACGTCCGCTGTCTTATCCGTCTTGTTTAGGATGATCACAAAGGCTGTGATAAGGACTAAGGAAAGCACCGTGTAGGGAAGCATCAGCCGGATGAAGGAACCCGCAGAAAGATGATACTCCGTGAAGAGGTACAGGTTCTGAGGGTTGCCGATGGGTGTCAGCATGCTGCCCAAGTTCGCTGCTGCCGTCATCAGAATCAATGTATACTTCATTCGCCTTGCATCGTGGAATGCCGAAAGCACCATGATGGCAAAGGGAATCAAGGTAACCAGCGCCACATCATTTGTGATGAGCATACTGGAAAACAGGCTTAAGTAGACAAGAAGCAATGAGACCAGTTTCTCAGACTTGACTGCGCCGATCAGCTTCTGTGTCACAAAGGTGAAGCAGCCGATTCTCACAAAGGCCTGCACCACCAGCATCAGGGCAAACAAAACCGCAAGCACGCGAAGATTGATATAGCCTGCGTAGCTTGCGTCAGGTGTTACAAAGAAACAGGAGATCACCGCCAGAAGGAAGGAGACCACCAGTATTGTGTCATTTTTACATTTGTCGATCAAAAAAGCTTTCATGTTCCGTCTCTTCTATATAAGAAAGAAGTCCGTCAATCCCTTCGTCGAGATCACGGTAGGTTGCTTCAAAATCTCTCGTGTACCAGGGATCCGCCACCTCACCGGGTCGATCCGTGTAATCCATCATCAGTGACAGTTTTCCCTGCGGGTCTCCGCCGAAGGCACGCCGCATATCCGACATATTGCCTGCGTCCATCCCGATCAGGTAATCAAATGTATCATAATCCGCACGAGAAATCAACTGCGCAGTTTTCCCCTCACACGAAATCCCATGCTCCGCAAGTTTCTTTTTCGCGGGCGGATACACCGGATTGCCCTTTCCGTTCCAGATCTCATCCGTGTGCATCGCCCTCGACTCAATATGAAATTTCTCTTCAATCCCCAATCGCCTCACGCGATCCTTCATCATAAACTCCGCCATGGGCGAACGGCATATGTTGCCCCAGCAGACAAATAGTACATTTATCATTAGCTATTTCCCTCATATTTTACATTAGTTAACCATTCGGCAGCATCAACAATCCGTATACCTTCGTGATTATATTCCGGTTGGTATGTTCTGGCGATCAACATCTTTGGATATGCATCTCCTATTTTCAATAAAGGAGCTACTTCTCTCTCAAAGGTCTTTTGTTCACTTATATCATATGACACCTGGATATATATCCTATCTCCTTGACTCATAGCAACAAAGTCTATTTCTTTATCCCCTGCTACTCCTACATATATTTCATATCCACGTCTTATCAACTCCACTGCAACTATATTTTCAAGCACATGACCATAATCCATGTTTTTTGTTCCAAGT
>CACZFI010000012.1 GCA_902780405.1 uncultured Lachnospiraceae bacterium | reverse complement strand
TGCTGGCCTTAAGTTTCCTAACTTACTGTTAAAGGTTTTTGTTCTCTGAAATTCTTTTCAAAAGACTTCAGGGTTGACATGGTATTAAGTTGTTAAGGTGCTGACATCTTTCGATGTCGAGCGGAGAAGGAGGGATTTGAACCCTCGCGCCGCTATTAACGACCTACTCCCTTTCCAGGGGAGCCCCTTCAGCCACTTGGGTACTTCTCCAAAACTGCCTGATCGCATCTATTATATCAAAGCGGAGAGGGTGGGATTCGAACCCACGCGCCCTTGCGGACAAACGGTTTTCAAGACCGCCTCGTTATGACCACTTCGATACCTCTCCATATGTGCCCTGCCTGAAGGGCCGGGAGCCCCTCGCGGCTTTGAGCGAGTTCGAAGCAATCCGTCAGGATTGTTTCAATGAATTCTTTCGTAATTAAAAGTCGCTGACGGTTGTACAGCGACTTTGTTATCTTATCAAAACTAAGTTTCGATGTCAACTATTATTTGGTCTATTTTGAAAAAAATTTTTCGGCAAAAATCTGAGCGATCAGAAGGTCCTCGGGTGTAGTGATTTTAATGTTCTCATAACTGCCCGGAATGATTCTCGAAATCGTGCCTCCATAGGTTTCGACCACCATTGTATCATCCGTGATCTTGCGATTTTCTTCGCGCATCAGTTTCTCATATGCGCGCGCAAGCAGCGAATACGTGAAGGTCTGCGGTGTCTGAATCTGGTACAGCGTACTTCGGTCCGGAGTCTCCGTTCCCATCACGGTTCCGGAAATCTCGGTAGCCACCTTGATTGTGTCCTTCACCGGCATGCCAACAGTGCAGGCCGCATATCCGTTTCGTACCGTCTCGATTGAAGTCCGGATCATTTCATGCGTCACAAAGGGTCTTGCGCCGTCATGGATGAGCACGATATTCTCGATCTCATCCTCATCCGGCTCGATTGCCGAAAGGCCGTTATACACCGAGTGATAACGCATCTCTCCGCCGGGGCAGATACGTGTCACCTTGTCGAAGCCGTACTTGTCGATCATCTCCGTCCGATAGTATGGGATATCCTCCTTGCGGCTGACCAGGATCACTTCGTCAACCAAAGGGTCCTTACAAAACGTAGCAAGCGGATAGTAAATGATCTCCTTCCCCATCAGCTTCATCAGCTGCTTCGGCGTATCGGATCCCATTCTGCTTCCGGATCCTCCCGCCAGAATAATAGCATAAACCATAGGATTCCCCCTTCTCCGGCACCGCCGGCACTCCTACGATGTACAGGTTCGATCTTCCCCGATGGCCAGGTTCGGAACAGCGTTTAAATGCAAGCCGCTCCGTACGCCTGCCTGATATGCGTAATACCCTGCCACGCCGATCATCGCCGCATTGTCGGTGCAGTAGACGGGTGACGGGTAACAGAAATGAAGTCCCGCTTGTTCGGCCGCCTCCTTCATCGCCGCGCGAAGCGTACCGTTGGACGCAACACCGCCCGCCAAAGTGAGCGTCTTGCACCCATGCGCAACCGCAGCACGGATGGAATTGTCCACGAGGACATCCACTACCGCAGCCTGGAATGAAGCAGCAACATCCGCCTTGTTCACGGGCAGGTGCTTCATCTCGCATCCGTTCAGATAATTTAATACAGCAGACTTTAATCCGCTGAACGAAAAGTCATAGGGCGCATCTTCCATGAAAGCTCTGGGAAATGCGATAGCCTTCGGATCTCCTTCTTTGGAGAGCGCATCAATCTTCGGGCCTCCCGGGTATCCGAGTCCGATGGCTCTGGCCACCTTGTCGAAAGCCTCACCCGCCGCATCATCTCTGGTGCGTCCGATGATCTCAAATGTATGATAGTCTGTTACCTTCACCAAATGGGAATGCCCGCCCGAAGCAACCATGCACATAAAGGGAGGTTCAAGCTCCGGATGTTCGATATAATTTGCCGCGATATGTCCTTCAATATGATTGACACCCACAAGCGGTTTTCCTTTTGCATAGGCCAGCGCTTTCGCTGCGCTCACGCCCACAAGAAGGGCACCGACAAGTCCCGGTCCGTATGTTACCGCAACCGCATCGATCTCATCCCAACCAAGCCCCGACTCGGTGATCGCGCTTTTTACTACCTGGTTGATCTTCTCTACATGTTTTCTCGATGCGATCTCCGGGACAACGCCGCCATAGATCGTATGCAGGTCGATCTGCGAGTAAATGATGTTCGAGAGAACCTCCCGACCGTCACGCACGACCGCTGCTGCCGTCTCATCGCACGAGGATTCAATTGCCAAAATTGTTGTATGTCTTGTCATCTTTGATTACTCTTCAGTCGTAGTTTGATTTCCTTCCGCAGGCATCCATCCGTAGATCTTCCAGGTGTCGCCTTCCTTGATCATGACGTACTCCTCATACAGATAGCCCTTGCCCTCTTCGGTGTCCATGGTGATCCGCACCTCAAGCTGCGCCATCTCTTTGCCATCCTTTACATACTTCTTCACCTGGCTGGCTTCGGGCAGCTCATACACCTTGTATTCCAGTTTTTGCTCTTTGGTATTGGCTATATCCTTCTTCATCCGGTCGAGCGAACCCGACTCCGGATTCAGCGCCAGCAGCTCGCTGCAATAGAGCATGCGCATCTTCCGGTTCAGCTTGTCAAGTTCCTCATCGGAAAGCTTCTCCGTGTAGATCATCTTCATGTATCTGCAGTGCAGCTTCGCGAGATCCCTCGCCGTCTTCGGATATTCGGCATTCATGTCGTACTCCATCAGACTTTCCAGCTCTGATTTTTTATTCTCGGTACGTCGCTTTGCCGAACGGTTCGACAGATAGCTGAAATAAAACAGTACGATCGCGACCATAAAAATCGATACGATGATCGTTTTTAAATTGGATGCAGGTCTTGCTTTTTTCGCCATAATCTAATCCTCAAATGTAAGTTCAAGTTCGGTTCTGTCCTTGCAGATCCATACCTCCGGGCAAATGCTTTTCAGTACATCCAGAAACACCTTCGGTTTCGCAGTTGCAGGCGAATAGTGGGTAAGCCACAGACGCTTCGCCTTCGCACGCACGGAAAGCTCACAGGCTTCCTGCATGGTCATGTGTTTGTGTTCCTTCGCCTTCGCTATTTTGTCCGGCTCACCGTACATACCCTCGCAGATGAAAAGATCTGCATCCTCAGCGTACTTCACGATCACGTCGCAGGGTCTGGTATCCGTGCAGTAGGCAAGTTTGAGTCCCTTGCGCGGCGCGCCCATTACCATGTCCGGCGTATAAGTCTTACCTTCGAACTCCACAGTCTCTCCGTGCTGCAGAAGATTCCAGTTTTGAACCGGAAGTCCCAGCGCTCTTGCACGCTCGGCGTCAAATTTACCGGCGCGATCCAGTTCGATCGAATACCCGTAACATGTCACGCGGTGATTCACGCGGTATGCATTGATCCGAAGTCCCAGAAGTTCAAATGTCGACTCCGGTTCTTCGAGTTCGATAAACTCAATATCAAAAGGAAGCTCGGGTGCGATCACGCGAAGCGAATTTACCACCTTTGCAAGTCCCTTCGGTCCGATCATTGTAAGAGGCTCCGTGCGCTCGGCATTGCCCATGGTAAGGAGCAGTCCCGGCAGTCCGCTGATGTGGTCTGCATGAAAATGCGTGATGCACAGAAGATCAATATTCTTGAAGCTCCATCCCTGAAGCCGGATCTGGTTCTGTGTCCCCTCTCCGCAATCGATCAGTATATTGCTGCCGTTATATCTGACCATCAACGAGGTCAGTGCTCTGTAGGGAAGCGGCATCATTCCGCCGGTTCCGAGCAGGCATATATCGAGCATAAAAAGCCCTCCCTAAATATCCAGTGTATAAACGATCGCATCCTCAACCGGGTGCGAATAATAATTCTTCCTGCGGTGCGCTTCCGCATATCCGAAATTCTCGTACAGAGATCTCGCCGGCACATTGCCGTCTCTCACCTCAAGCAGGCTGCAGGTGCAGATTCCCTTCAGTTCTCCGAGATAAGAAGAAAGCAGGTATTCTCCGAGCCCCTGTCTCCGGTAGGTCGGTGAAACCGTGATCCGAAGCAGCTCCGACTGTTCCATCACCAGGTTTGCAAACAGGTAACCTCTTAAGATCCCATCCTCCGTCTCGGCGAATAAGATGTTGTGATCGTACTGCATCATATCCCGCAGCATATCGATCGTCCATGGCGTTCCGTAGGTGTCGGCTTCAAGCAGCGCGATCTCCCGGAGAAGCTCGTCGTACGCCGCCATATCCTCTCCGCCACTTATACAAGTGATCATAATCCGGCAGCCTCCCGCTCTCTCTCCGCCTGAGACTTTCTCAGGTAGATCGGCTTCACGTCGTCACCCGAGAGTGCTTTGCCGGAAGCAAAGTCGTACATACCGAGCGTTGCAACCGCTGCCGCGCGCTGCCTGTTGACATGTGCAGGTGCAAATGTTGCCGGTACGGTAAGTAGCTCCGAAAGCTTCTCGCGAAAGACAGGACATCCGTCGCCGGTAAATGTGACCGCCTCGCCGCGTTCATTTAAGACAGCCGCCAGATCCGCCACATCCATGGCCGATTGTTCCATATGACATACCAGCCCACCGCGCGTCGACGATTCTCCCGAAAAATCGTAGATGGCGGTATATACCTGATTTCTTCTTGCATCCATAATGGGGCACAGCAGATCGGGTGTCTTGTAGAGCCCGAACGCCAAAGCGTCGCATGTCGGCACCGGTACCACCGGCACATCAAGTGCAAGCGCAAGTCCCTTCACCGTTGCCATACCGATACGCAGTCCCGTAAAAGAACCGGGTCCGGCCGCAACAGCGATCGCATCTAATGTCGCAAGATCCGTCTCTGTCATGGAAACGATCGCATCCACCATCGGAAGCAGTGTTTCACTATGTGTTTTTTTGTAGTTGACCGAATACTCCGCGATGGTCACATCATCCTCGACGATCGCCGCCGAAGCAACCATGCCGGAGCTGTCAATGCCAAGTATCTTCATGTATACCTACTCTGTTCTTGTCACGGTGATCCGCCTATAGTCAAAACCCTTCTCAACGTCCTTGCTGATCGCCACCCGGATCAGCCGATCCGGAAGGATGTCCTCGATCAGGCTCGCCCACTCGATCAGGGTAACGCCCTCACCGTAAACCTTCTCAAAAAAGCCGATCTCTTCCATCTCGTCCGAACTGCCGATGCGATACACATCGAAGTGGTAGAGTGGAAGTCTTCCGCCTTCATACTCTTTTAATATGGTAAATGTAGGGCTCGCCATCGGTTCCGTGATGGAAAGGCCGCTGCCGAATCCCTGCGCAAACACCGTCTTGCCGGTACCGAGATCCCCGTCTAAGCAATAGACCTCGCCCGGGCAGGCCTGCTTTGCAAGTTTCCTTGCAAAGTCCGCAGTCTCCTGTGCGCTGTGTGTCTCAAATACTTCTTCCATCCGTCAGGCAATCCCCTTTCCCGTACGGTATCCCTTGAGGGAACCGGAGATGTGCGGTCTGTACTGTTCCGTAAACTGCACAACGGAAGCCATGATCTTCGCCTTCTCTTCTCCCAGCTCGGAAAGCGGGATGACAAAGGCATGAATCCTGTTGGTGTAGATCGCAAACATCGAAGATGTAAGCATCAGTTTCACGATCTTGTCCCAGGAAAGGTCGAGGGTCTGCTCGCCCTGCTCGATCCGGATACCCTCATCACCGAAGGTGTAGGTAATGGGATTCTTGTAGGATACGGATAGCTTATACTGCCGAAAGGTCTTAAGTGCAAGCATCAAAGGGTTGATCACGGTGAATACCGACGCCACAAAGAGCAGCACGATCTTTTGCTTTACGGAAAGGTTTCCCCACTGAACGATGCACAGCACCAGCGCGCCGATACTTAAAGCCAGACCGACCACACCGGATACAGACCTGTAATTGGTGTTTAATACATAAGACAAAAGCGCACGATATGTCATGCGTATGGATTTGGTTGTTGTCGCTTTCATCGCCGTCTCCTACAATTCAATCTCGATCTTTCGATGCTTGTTTTCGTAGGCACGATAGGTTACGCCCGCCATATCAAACATCTTTTTGGATGCAATGGTACTGTCCGTGTCTGCGTACTTATCCGAGAGGTAGATCACTTCGGAAATCCCGCTCTGGATCAGCGCCTTCGCACACTCATTACACGGGAACAGCGTCGCATAACACCGCGCACCGCGCAGGGTACCGCCGCCGCGATAATTGAGGATCGCATTCAGTTCCGCATGGCATACATAGATGTATTTGCTGGAAAGGCCCTCGCCGTCACGGTTCCAGGGCATCACATCATCCTCGCAGCCCTTGGGCATACCGTTATAACCCACGGAAAGGATGCGGTTATCCCCGTCCACGATGCAGGCACCCACCTGTGTCCCGGGATCCTTGCTTCTCTCGGCCGACATCATGGCGATTCCCATAAAATACTGGTCCCACGAGATATAATCTGTTCTTTGATTCATCTTTCGACGCTCCCGTATAATCGCAAAAACCTGTATCACCGAAGCGATACAGGCTTAAGGTTTTTATCGCTCACCAAGTGAGAATTTATCATGCACTGCGTTCATCGCACGCTCGGTGTTCTCACGGTCGATCAATACAGTTACGCGGATCTCGGAAGTTGAGATCATGCGGATGTTGATATTCTCATCGTAAAGTGCCTCAAACATCTTCGCTGCGACACCTGCATTGGTCTGCATACCTGCGCCGACAATCGATACCTTTGCAACGTTCTTGTTCACGTCTACGGACTCGAAGTTGTCAAAGTTGTTATTGATCACTGCTGCTGCCTCATCCGCATTCTCCTCGCTTACGGTGAAGCTGATGTCCTTGGTGCCCTTACGTCCGATGGACTGAAGGATCATGTCGACATTGATGTTGCTCTTTGCAAGCGCGTTGAAAAGCTTGAACGCAATACCCGGCTCATCCTTTAATCCGATAATCGCGATTCTCGCTGTATCTGTATCTCCTGCAACACCGCTAACTAGCATCTTCTCCATCTTTGATCCCTCCTTAACAATTGTACCTTCTTCATTATTCAGACTGGAACGAACCACCAGGGTCACACCATATTTCTTTGCAAGTTCCACGGAACGGTTGTGAAGCACGCCCGCACCGAGTGTTGCGAGTTCAAGCATCTCGTCGTAAGTTACCACATCCAGCTTTCTTGCGTCCTTTACCTTTCTCGGATCGGCTGTGTATACGCCGTCCACATCGGTATAGATCTCGCAGGCGTCTGCATTAAGTGCTGCCGCAAGTGCAACTGCGGTTGTATCGGAACCGCCTCTTCCGAGTGTGGTATAGTCATCGAACTTATTGATGCCCTGAAAGCCCGTTACGATAACGATCTTCTTCTGCTCAAGCTCATGGCGGATACGCTCACTGTCAATTCTCTTCAGTCTTGCGTTGCCGTACACGGAAGTGGTGTGCATCGCAACCTGAAATGCGTTGAGCGAAACCGCGGGAACACCTAATTTATTCATGGCCATCGCCATCAATGCTACGGACATCTGCTCACCGATGGTGAAGAGCATGTCCATCTCGCGCTTCGGCGGGTTCTCGTTGATATCCTTCGCCATATCGATCAGCTCGTCGGTGTATTTGCCCATGGCGGAAAGTACTACCACCACGTCATTGCCCTTGCGATACTCCTCGACACAACGATTTGCTACGTTAAAGATTCGTTCTTTGTTGGCAACGGAAGTGCCGCCAAACTTTTTAACTACAAGCATGTTTTCCTCCTGTACCTCTCTTTATCAAATAGTTCTCAGCATGTGAACAACCGTAAGCGCGCCGACTTTTTGATCGTACTCTGCCTCGGTCATGTTCTCGGTGAGAAATACCGTTCCGTCTTCCGCAGACTCGGATACCGTGTCTGTCTGTCCGAAAGCATCGGCCACAGCCTGCTTTCCTTCCTTCACCTGTACGAGGAATCTGCAGGTAAATGCCTTCGGATCCTCGACCGGCTGCTTGTCCTCACTCCAGGTAATCGGGATATTGGAGCCTATATTCTTCGCGATCTCAACAACATCGGATACAACCGCACTTGCTGTGGGAAGTGATCCGGCGCCGCTGCCGTAGAACATCACATCGCCAACCATGTTTCCGTGAACCATGATGCCGTTAAATACATCATTCACCGCATAGAGGGAGTGGTTCTTTTCCACAACGAAGGGTGAAACTCTTGCGAACACCTTGCCATCCTTCCATCTGCTGACGCCCAGCAGTTTGATGGATCCGCCGATTGCTTCCGCAAGCTTCATGTCTTCGTCCGTGATCTTGGTGATACCTTCTGTAAGAATATCTTTGTAATCTACCTGTTTGCCGGAGACAAGGGATGCAAGGATCGCAATCTTTCGACATGCGTCATGTCCCTCGATATCCGCCTCGGGATTGCGCTCGGCATAGCCGAGTTCCTGTGCCTTGGCAAGTACACTGTCAAAATCGGCTCCACCCTCAGACATCGCTGTGAGGATGTAGTTGGTCGTACCGTTTAAGATTCCGCATACTTCTTCGATCTTATCTGCGGTAAGCGCCTGAACCAGTGGACGGATGATGGGAATACCGCCTCCGACGCTGGCCTCGAAGAGGTAGCTTGCATTATGCTCTCTGGCGATCTTTAAAAGCTCCGCGCCCTTTTCCGCAACCAGTTCCTTGTTGGAGGTACATACGCTCTTGCCGGATTCCAGCGCACGCTTTGTGAATTCGTACGCGGGATGAAGTCCGCCCATAACCTCTACCACAACGGAAACCTCGGGATCCGCAGCGATCAGCTCGTAATCGTGAACCACAACCTTCTCGAAAGGATCTCCGGGGAAGTCCCTCAGATCCAAAACATATTTGATATTTAATTCTTCTCCTACGCGTCCGGCGATCTCTTCAGCATTGTCTGTTAAGACTTTTGCAACGCCCGATCCTACCGTACCGTAGCCCAAGATAGCAACATTTACCATATTATTCCTGACTCCTCTCTTCCACGGCTCTCTGAAGACGTTCGAAATCCTCTTCAGACATAATGTGGTCAATCTCCAGAACGAGAACCAGACCCTCTTCTCCGCTCGGAAGCGTCACGCGGACTACCGCGCCCAAGTAGTTGGTCTCGTCTGTCTCGACCAGCTTAGGGACCTCTTTGATGTTCTCGTCGGGAATCGGAATGATACCGACGACCTCGTCTACCTCGAGTCCGACCCTGAAGCCGTGTGTTTCACCGACCAGCAGCTGATGATCCCTCGGCGTTCGGTCGATGTTAAATTTTTCTTTCAGATCATACACGGGGATCACTTCGTTGCGAAGGTGCATCAAACCTTTGACATACTTCGCACCCATCGGCACCGGCACCAGCTTGTAGCTTTGCTCGATACTGTTGATCTCATACAGAGGAATACCATAGTAATGCTCTCCGAGGGTAAATAATACAAATTTCATCTCTTCCATGCTTTATTCCTCCTTTTTCGTGTTAATCCACTTCAAATATGCGTTGATGAATGGTTCGATCCCGCCATCTAAAACCTGTCCCGCATTGCCGACTTCACAGCCGGTTCGTACGTCCTTTACCATGGTGTAGGGCTGCAGCACGTAAGACCTGATCTGACTGCCGAAGCCGTTCTCGCTGATCTCTCCGCGAATGTCGGAGAGTTTGTCCTCATTCTCCTGCTTCTTTAAAAGATACAGTTTGGACATGAGCATCTTCATGGCCTTGTCTTTGTTGCTGTGCTGAGACCGCTCATTCTGACACTGTACCACGATACCCGTGGGAAGGTGCGTGATCCTGACAGCCGACGAAGTCTTGTTGATGTGCTGTCCGCCCGCGCCGGACGAACGATAGGTGTCAATCCGGAGATCGTCCTCGTTGATATCAACCTCAACGCTGTCATCAAGTTCCGGCATAACATCCACGGATGAAAATGAGGTCTGCCTTTTTCCTGCGGCATTGAATGGGGAAATACGCACCAGCCGATGCACGCCCTTCTCGGACTTTAAGTATCCGTATGCGTGGATGCCGTTCACCTGGAAGGTGACAGACTTGATACCGGCCTCGTCTCCGTCGAGATAATCAAGTACTTCGACGGTAAAGCCGTGTTTCTCCGCCCAGCGGGTGTACATGCGGTAGAGCATGGAACTCCAGTCACAGGACTCGGTCCCGCCCGCGCCGGCGTGAATCGTCACGACCGCATTGTTGGTATCATACTCTTCGGACAAGAGCGTCGAGATCCTTAAGTCCTCGAACTCCGTCTTGAAGTTCTCCATCATCTCTTCGAGCTCGGGGAGCAGGGATTTGTCATCCGACTCCTCCGCCATCTCGATCAATGTCTCCATATCCTCATACGCAGTTTCAAGAGCGCGGTAGCCCTCCAGCGTATCTTTTAAGTTTTTTAATTCCTTCATGACGATCTGACTGTTCGATGCATCATCCCAGAATCCCGGAGTCTCCAGCTTACCGGAAAGCTCCTCTATGCGAAGTTCTTTGCCCGGGATGTCAAAGTGAATCCCTCACTTCGTTGAGCGGGCTCTTGTATTCGCCGAGTGCGAATTTGTACTGATCAAGTTCGATCAAAGAAGTCACCACCTTTATTATGCGTTTCTACCGCAACAGTTCTTGTATTTCTTTCCGCTGCCGCAAGGACAGGGATCGTTTCTTCCAATTTTTGCGCTCTTTCTGCGAATCGGTTCTCCCTTGGCGGAAGCGTCCTTATTCGTACCGGTTACCTTCGCAACCTCCTCGCGCTCTACCTTCTGCTCGATCTTCACGTGCAGAAGCATGCGGACCGTATCCTCGCGGATGGAATCCGTCATCTCGTTGAACATATCATATCCGGCAAATTTGTACTCAACAACCGGATCCTTGCTTCCGTAGGACTGAAGGCCAATACCCTGACGAAGCTGTGTCATATCGTCGATATGGCTCATCCATTTCTTGTCGATGACTTTAAGGAGAACGACACGCTCGATCTCACGGAAATGTTCCTGCTCGGGGAACTCTGCTTCCTTCGCCTCATAGAGCTTCGCTGCCTCTTCCTTCAATCTCTGCTTAAACGCATTGAGATTGCTGTCTTTCTTCTCTTCCTCGGTAAGTTCGATGGGAGCAAGGGGCACGATAGGAATCAGAATCTTGTTCAATTCCACGATCTCCCACTTGGATGAAGGAAGATCCGGAGAACAGGTCTTGTCAATATAACTCTCAACCGTATCCTGAACAAACTTGAAGATCACTTCACGCATGTTCTCACCGTCAAGCACGCGACGGCGCTCTGCGTAGATCACCTCACGCTGGTCGTTGTTTACCTGGTCAAACTCGAGGAGGCTCTTACGAATTGCAAAGTTGTTGGACTCGATCTTCTTCTGTGCCTTCTCGATAAAGTTTGTAATTGACTTGTGCTGGATCTCCTCGCCCTCGGGAATACGAAGCGCGTCGTAAACGCTCTTCACTCTCTCGGAACCGAAGAGTCTCATCAGATCGTCATCCAGCGAGAGATAGAACTTGGACTCACCGGGATCTCCCTGTCGACCGGAACGTCCGCGGAGCTGATTGTCGATACGTCTCGACTCGTGACGCTCCGTACCGATGATCTTCAAACCTCCGAGTTCCGCAACGCCCTCGCCCAGCTTGATATCCGTACCACGGCCGGCCATATTGGTGGCGATGGTAACCGCACCCTTCTGACCTGCGTCGGCAACGATCTCAGCCTCGAGTTCATGGAACTTCGCGTTGAGGACTTTATGAGGGATGTTCCGCTTCGTGAGAAGTCTGGAGAGTTCCTCGGATGCGTCAATGGTAATGGTACCTACCAGGACGGGCTGTCCCTTCTTGTAAGATTCCGCAACCGCCTCAACGATCGCATTTAATTTCTCCTGCTTCGTCTTGAAGACGGAATCCTGATGATCGATACGCTTTACCGGAAGGTTCGTGGGAACCTCTACGACGTCCATGCCGTAGATCTCTCTGAACTCTTCTTCCTCGGTCAATGCAGTACCGGTCATACCGGCTTTCTTCTTATACTTATTAAAGAAGTTCTGGAATGTAATGGTCGCAAGTGTTCTGGACTCTCTCTTGACCTTTACGTTCTCCTTGGCTTCGATCGCCTGATGGAGGCCGTCGGAGAAACGGCGTCCCGGCATGATACGTCCGGTAAATTCATCGACGATCAAAACCTCGTCGTCCTTCACCACGTAGTCTTTATCTTTGAACATCAATGCATGTGCGCGGAGCGCCATGATCATGTTGTGCTGAATGTCGATGTTATCCGCATCGGAGAAGTTGTCGATGTGGAAGAACTGCTCGACTTCCTTCACGCCCTGTGCGGTAAGCACAACCTGCTTGTCCTTCTCATCTACCAGGTAATCTCCGTCCTCCTCAAGCTGGTTGCCCATAATGGCATCCATCTTGGAAAGCTCCATGGAAGCGGTTCCGCGCTTCATGCGACGGGCAAGATAGTCGCACATCTTGTAAAGATCTGTGGACTTTCCGCTCTGGCCGGAGATAATAAGCGGTGTACGCGCCTCATCGATCAATACGGAGTCGACCTCGTCGACGATGGCGTAATTCAAATCTCTTTGCACGAGCTGCTCTTTGTAGATGACCATGTTGTCACGCAGGTAGTCAAATCCAAGCTCGTTGTTGGTTACATAGGTGATGTCGCATGCGTAAGCCGCACGACGCTCATCGTTCTTATAGCTGTTTAAGATCACACCGACGGTGAGTCCCAAGAATTCATGTACCTTACCCATCCACTCGGCATCACGCTTGGCCAGGTAGTCATTCACCGTTACGATGTGAACGCCCTTGCCCTCCAACGCGTTCAGATACGCAGGGAGTGTGGATACAAGTGTCTTACCTTCACCTGTACGCATCTCGGGGATACGTCCCTGGTGCAGCAGTATACCACCGATCAGCTGTACACGATAGTGCTTCATATTGAGAACGCGGGCAGCGGCTTCTCTAACAACAGCGAAAGCCTCCACCAACAGATCGTCCAATGTCTCGCCATCCGCAAGGCGCTTCTTGAACTCGGTTGTCTTCGCACGAAGTTCCTCGTCCGTTTTGCCCTGCATTTCCTCGTCAAGTGCTTCTATCTGATCCACCAGCGGATAGATTTTTTTGAGTTCTCTCTCGCTGTGGGTTCCGAATACCTTTTCGATCAGGCCCATGAATTTACCTCCAAATCAATTAACGCAAATTTTACCAAATTTTAATGTATCATAATTCATCGGATAACACAAGAAAAAAGCGAAGAAAATGAGGACGAAACTCGCGTCTCGTCCTCAGCATGATTCGTGGTCGTTCTAGAATTCGGGTTCGATCAAACCGTAGGTGTTGCCCTTTCTCTTATATACGACATTGACTTCGTCAGTTTCGGCATTGCGGAATACGTAGAAGCTGTGTCCGAGAAGTTCCATCTGCACGCATGCATCCTCGGGATACATCGGCTTCACTGCGAAGCGCTTGCTGCGGATGATCTTCACTTCCTCATCTTCATCCTCATCCTCTGCTACAAAATCGCTGCGGATGAATGCTTTGTTCTGCTCCTTGTCAACGATCTTCTTCTTATAACGTGTCACCTGGCGCTCAATAACCTCCACTACCAGGTCAATGGATACATACATATCGTCGCTGGACTGCTCTGCACGAATGATGTGTCCCTTCATCGGGATGGTAACCTCGATCTTCTGACGCTCTTTCTCGACAGAAAATGTTACCTGAACATCCGTGTCCTCGGTGAAGAATTTCTCAAGGCGTCCTAATTTCTCGTAAATTGCGCCTTTTAACCCCTCTGTAACCTCGATATTCTTGCCGCTAATGATGTAATTCATATGCCCCACTCCTTTACGGTCTTACTATGGGTGAATGAACAATCACCCATGTACAGATTATACCATAGCAGCGCTCATTTTGAAAGTGAAATGTAATACTTTTGTAAGGTGGCCGGTGCAATGAAAAAGGCCGGTCCCGTAATAGGACCGGCCCCAATCACACATTTAGGGGAAGGTGTGTAATTAACGTATTTTAGTAGATAACTCTCACTGCCTTGAACGGCTGGCTGTAGTATGCATTGGAAATGCAGATGCCTGTGGAGTAATCGGATGCATGTACGATCTGGCCGTTGCCCATGTAAAGTGCTACGTGCTGGCTTACGCCTGTGCCGTGATCGTAGAAGAGCAGGTCACCGGGCTGGATCTCGGAAAGGCTTACTTCCTTACCGCACCACTGCTGACCACCCGCACGGGGGATGGAGTAACCGAAGTGCTCATATACTCTCATGGTGAAACCGGAGCAATCGCATCCGTCTGTGAGGCTTGTACCGCCCCATACATAAGGGTTGCCAAGGAACTGACAAGCATAATCTACAACTGCCTGACCCTGTCCGGAATAAGGCACGGGCTCGAGGTTTTCCTGTGCGGGAGCCTCTTCGGAAGTTGTCTCCTCTGAGGAAGTCTCCTCGGGAGCTGTGATCTCTGTCTGGTCATCGCTTACGGCTACAGCACCGAGGAAATCGGTGGTACCGGGCATATTTGCATCTGCGTAAGCCTTGGCATCATCATCAAATGCAAGGAAATCTGTCATGGTGTATCCGTCAACATCACCGGAGCTAACGTGTGTCCACTCTTCGCCCCACTCAACGACATCAAGTACACCGCCGTTGAAGATGTATCCGACTCTCTTGGAAGAAACATCTGCAGACTCTCTGATATTGACTGCGCCGGCCTCTACAACGATTGCTTTGCCGGTGAAGTCATAGGAGCTACTCTCCTCTGCAACTGCTTCCTGGTCTAAATTCTCGCCTGTGATCTCGGGTGCGATCTCTGTGATCTCGCCGGTTGCAACTGCATCGGTTGCGGTTGCGTCGGTTATGGTCGCGGAAACAACCGGTGCTTCCACTACCTTCGCCTCGGGTGCTTCGATCACGAATGCATCCTCGTTCTCTGCCACATACTTATCAACCGCCGTTGTGATGCTGACGTTGGAATCGTGGTAGAGTCCGTCGCTTGCGTGTGCGATATATGAATAGGATCCTGTGAGTACTGCCGCTGCAGCAACTCCTGCGATCACTTTCTTAGCCTGTTTCAACATGTTTCCTTCCTCCTTGGTAAAACCCAATATTTTACACGAATTTTAAAATTGTTACGAATTTGTTACAAGCAGAGTATAGCAAAGGGTGCCCACTTTGTCAACATAAAATTTTTCATTTTTTAAAATTTCTTTATTTCACGCGGTTTTTCGTGGTTACAAGTAATTGTTACATCCGTTTATACTTTTGTAACAATTAATCATTCCCGCACCACATATAGAATGTTTCTTGCGTTTTAACCCTATATTTGGTACAATGTAATTACGTAACGGACGCGAAGGAGCGCAGAAAGGACGTATACTATGAACATTACAGCACTTAGCAGTACCAATCTATACGTCAACGGAACGGAGTCCATGACACCGATTGATTTCAAGATGCTCGCAAAGACCTTGGAAACCGCTGAAGAAAGCGGCGACGCCATGATCAAGATGATGGAGCAGTCCGTAAATCCAATGGTCGGATCAAACTTCGACGTGAGTGTATAGGGACACAAAAAAACCGGCAGTTCACTGCCGGTTTTTTGTGTTTAAAATTATTCGCCCATCTCTCTTCGACGGCGCTTCATGCCTTCCACGATCTTTTGTTTCGCTTCGGCCGCATCCGTCTGTGAGGCATCGGGTACATCTGCGAGCACATAATCTATGCCCATCTTCTCGTATTTTGTTTTTCCCATCGTATGATAAGGAAGCACCTCGAGCTGCTTCACATGATGGAACTCACCCAGGAAATACCCGAGTCTGTCCAAAAGCACAGGATCAAGCGTGATTCCGGGAACCACCACGTGGCGGATCCGGATATCTTTACCCTTCTCATCGAGATATCTGAGGAAATCAAAGATATCATCGCAGGGCTGTCCGGTCAAATCCTTATGTCCCTCCGGATCGATATGCTTGATATCAAGCATCACGAGATCCGTCACCTCCATCAACTTGTCATACTTGGCAAGCAGTTCGGGGTTCGACCGCTTAAAGCAGATGCCGGATGTATCCAGACAGGTATGAATGTCCTTCGCCTTCGCTTTGGTGAACAGTTCGAGCAGAAAGTCAATCTGCAGAAGCGGTTCTCCGCCGGTCACGGTAAGTCCGCCGCCCTTTAAAAACGGTCTGTAGCTGTCGTAATCGGTCAGAATCTCGTCCGCAGTCTTCTTTTCTCCGCCGGCCATCTCCCAGGTATCCGGATTATGACAGTATTTGCAGCGCATCGGACAGCCTTTCACAAATACGACGTACCTGATGCCGGGACCATCAACCGTTCCGAAGGTCTCTATTGAATGGATCATGCCCTCCATGATTCTTCCTCCCTCATAATATGTAATGACACGATTACTTCGTGATCATCACGCCTACCTAGTAAAATGGGGATACCTGTTACGGTATCCCCATGCATTTACTTTTGAAATTAGCCGTTGATAGACTCGTGGAATGTACGAGAGATAACGTCTGCCTGCTGCTCCGGTGTGAGCTTAATGAAGTTTACAGCATATCCGGATACACGGATCGTAAGCTGCGGATAGTTCTCCGGATGCTTCTGTGCATCAAGAAGTGTCTCTCTGTTATATACGTTAACGTTTAAGTGATAGCCACCTTTCTCTACGTAGCCATCTAACATTCCAACAAGGTTATCAATCTGCTGTGTGCTAGCCATTTTATCATCCTCCTATAATTAATCTGTTTCTAAGCCTTCGTCGATACCCTCATGCAGTGTAGGAACCGCGCACGCCAGATTCCCTTTGGCGCAGTCGATGCAGCCGAGTGTCTCCTCGGTAACACCTTCCGCTTCGGGATCGTAAGACACATTGATATGTCCGTGATCGTTCGCTACCATGTCGTCGAGCATCGCTACGATATTGTCTACATTGCTGAGTCCGTTGTCCATGCTTAATCCTCTTTACTTGCTGAGATCTACCTCAAGGTCTCCTGCGAATACCTGATCCTCCTTGCCGAGTGCGCCCGGGATGATGGAGAAGGTATTGGAGATACCGTCCTGAGAATCCATATAAGGAAGCTTTGCTACAGAAGAGAGGGATGCAAGAGCACCGTGTGTATCTCTCTGATGCATCGGGTTAGCTCCCGGAGCGAACGGCTGACCATGCTTACGTCCGCAAGGTGTATCACCTGTGTTCTTACCGTAAGTTACATTGGAAGTAATGGTAAGGATGGACATGGTCGGGAAACCGTTTCTGTATACGTGATGCTTTCTCAGCTTGTGCATGAAGGTGGATACAAGGCTTGCAGCGATTGCATCTACTCTGTCATCGTTGTTACCGTACTTAGGGAAGTCGCCCTCAGTCTCATAGGAGGTTACGATACCCTGCTCGTTACGGATACATTTTACCTTCGCGTACTTGATCGCGGAGAGTGAGTCAGCTACTACGGAAAGACCTGCAAGACCGGTTGCGAAGAATCTCTTCACATCTCTGTCATGAAGTGCCATCTGGATACGCTCGTAAGCGTACTTGTCATGCATATAGTGGATGATATTCAGTGCGCTTACGTATACCTTTGCAAGCCACTCCATCATATCATCGAACTTCTCCATAACCTCATCATAATCGAGGTACTCGGAAGTGATAGGTCTGTACTTAGGTCCAACCTGTACGCCTGTGCACTCATCCACACCACCGTTGATCGCATAGAGAAGGCACTTTGCAAGGTTTGCTCTTGCGCCGAAGAACTGCATGTCCTTACCGATTCTCATAGAGGATACGCAGCAAGCGATACCGTAGTCATCGCCGTGTACAGGTCTCATCAGATCGTCGTTCTCATACTGGATGGAAGAAGACTTGATGGACATCTTTGCACAGTACTGCTTCCAGTTGATCGGAAGTCTTGTGGACCAGAGAACCGTAAGGTTCGGCTCGGGTGCAGTACCGAGGTTGTCAAGTGTGTGGAGGTAACGGAAGCTCATCTTGGTTACAAGAGTTCTGCCGTCTACGCCCATACCACCGAGAGACTCGGTTACCCATACCGGATCACCGGCGAAGATGGAGTTGTACTCAGGTGTTCTTGCGAACTTCACGCAGCGAAGCTTCATAACAAAGTGATCTATGAACTCCTGAATCTGCTCCTCAGTAAATGTACCGTTCTTTAAATCTCTCTCAGCATAGATGTCAAGGAATGTGGATGTACGTCCAAGGGACATAGCCGCACCGTTCTGCTCCTTAACAGCGCCGAGGTAACCGAAGTACAGGAACTGGATAGCTTCCTGAACATTCTTAGCGGGCTTGGAGATATCGATACCATAGCTTGCAGCCATAGTCTTGAGCTCCTGAAGTGCTCTGATCTGCTCGGAGATCTCCTCCTTGCCTCTGATAACATCGTCCGTGTAAACCTCACCGAAGGACTCCTTCTGAATCTTCTTGTCCTCTATCAGGAAATCAATACCATAGAGTGCGACTCTTCTGTAGTCACCGATGATACGTCCACGTCCATACGCATCGGGAAGACCTGTGATAATGTGGTTGGTACGGCATCTTCTGATCTCAGGATCATAAACATCGAATACACCGGCGTTATGTGTCTTTCTGTGAGTTGTGAAGAACTCTACAATCTCGGGATCTACCTTATAACCGTTGTCTTCGCATGCCTTCATGGCCATACGGATACCGCCGTACACATTCATGCCTCTCTTGAAAGGCTTGTCTGTCTGGAAACCAACGATCTTCTCTTTGCTCTTATCGAGATATCCCGGGCCGTGAGATGTAAGGGTGGAAACCACCTTGGTATCCATATCGAGAACACCGCCTGCTTCTCTTTCCTTCTTGCTAAGGTCCATAACCATGGCCCAAAGATCCTTTGTATCCTGTGTGGGATCTGCAAGGAAGCTATCATCACCTTCATAAGGGGTGTAATTTCTCTGAATGAAGTCTCTAACCTCTACTTCTTTCTGCCACTTACCGGGAACGAAGCCGTTCCAGCTGTCAGTCTCCAATGCTTTGAACTTGAGTAACATTGTCTATAACTCCTCCTTTTTCTCTGCGGCCACGCCGCTGCTATTGATATTGACAAACCCCGAAACCTGCGTAAAATCGGGGTTCGGGCGAAAAACTGCCCTTGTGGTGAATTCATTATAACAAGGAATTGTATACACATCAATGCAGGAAATGTACTTTCTTGTACTTTTTTCAATACACAGATTGTATATTGTATACAATCTTGAGGGCAATTTGACGGCTCATTTTCAATATATGGAACGTTTTCTGTCAAATATGGATAAGAGCCACAAGATGTGGGGTTCCCACTATGTGTATCTTCCGTGGAATATCGCAAGTGATCGATCCAGAATTCCGTTCATCTTCGCAATGGCGGTTCCGTAATTGGTAAACGGTACGCCCGCCGCAAGTGTTGCCTGCATGCGGCTTACCACCTCGCGATCACCGATCATACATCCACCGCAGTGGATCACAAGGTCGTACACGGAAGGATCCTCCGGGAAGTCTCCGCCGGAGCAAAACGAAAAACGAGGTTCCTTCCCCGTAAACTTTCTGATCATCGCCGGAAGTTTCACGGTTCCGATATCCTTACACTGTCTGTGATGGGTACATCCTTCGGCGATCAGTATATGTGCACCGTCGGAAAGTGTCTCAAGTCCCGACACACCCTCCACAGCCGCAGCAAGAAATCCTTTCTTCCTTGCCATCAGAATGGAAAACGAAGTGAGATAGATGTCCTCGGGGACGGCAGCCGACGCGCGGTCAAAGACCTGGCTGTCCGTGATAACAAGTCTCGGCGGAGTGCTTAGTTTTCCGAGCGTATCCGCAATGCGGTCTACACCGCATACAACACTTACCGCCTCTGCATCAAGAAGATCCCGGATCACCTGCTGCTGAGGCAGGATCAGACGTCCCTTCGGGGCCGATTCGTCGATGGGTACGATGAGAAGCACCGTCTCCCCGGGAAGCACCAGATCGGATACCAGCGGTCGCACAGCGCCCGGATCCGACTTTAATGCGATGGCTTCCTTCAGCTGATCGATGTTCTTCTTATCCTTGGCGCTCACCAAAATGGCGTGTTCCTCCTGTGAGAGCCGCCGCATATCGGCTACCGCAAGAAGGTCGCACTTGTTGTAGACCGACACGTACGGGATCTTCTTTTCATTGAAAATGGAGATAAGCTGCCTGTCCGCCTCCGTCATCCCTTCCGTGGCATCCATCACAAGTACGGCGATATCCGTGCCGGACAGGACCTTCCGCGTCTGTTCCACGCGAAGTTCACCCAGGCTTCCCGCATCATCAAAGCCCGGTGTGTCGATGATGAGTACCGGTCCTAAAGGTAACAGTTCCATGGATTTTTTAACGGGATCCGTTGTGGTTCCCTTCACATCCGAAACCACGGAGAGTTCCTGACCCGTTACTGCATTGACCACACTGGATTTTCCGGAATTTCTCCTGCCGAAGAATCCGATATGAATACGATCGCCTGTCGGAGTGTCCTGCATACTCTTACCTCCTTAAAAACGATGCCTGACCGCATGTGTACCATGTAGTCAGGCATCTGTTCCTTACAGTGTCTTTTTAACCGCAGCTACCACCGCATCCGTTGTGATGCCGAAGTGCTCGAATAATTTACCGCCGGGGCCCGAAGCGCCGAAGCCCTTCATGCCGACAAATTCACCGGAAAGGCCGAGCAGATCTCCCCATCCGAATGAGGAAAGCGCCTCAACGCCGACGCGTGCGGTCACATTCTTCGGAAGGATCTTCTCACGGTATTCATCCGGCTGCTCCTTGAAGAGGTCCATACAAGGCATACTTACCACGCGGCAGTCGATGCCGTCTGCAAGCAGTTTCTTTCTGGCCTCCACAGCCAGAGAAACCTCGGAACCGGTTGCAATGATGATTGCATCCGGAGTATCCTTGTCGGAATCCTCGGTGATGTATCCGCCCTTTAAAGCCTCCGTGCTGCTTCCGGGAAGCTGAGGCAGGTTCTGTCTGGAAAGCACCAATGCTGTCGGAGCATCATGCTTGTTTAATGCAAAGTACCATGCAGCCGCACACTCTACGGAATCCGCGGGACGGAATGCATAGAAGTTCGGAAGTGCGCGAAGCATTGCAAGCTGCTCGATGGGCTCATGGGTCGGTCCGTCCTCGCCTACGCCGATGCTGTCATGTGTGAAGACATAGGTGGTGGGAAGTCCCATCAAAGCCGAAAGTCTTGCCATAGGCTTTACGTAATCACTGAATACGAAGAAGGTCGATACGTAAGGACGCAGCCCTCCGTGAAGTCCGATACCGTTACCGATGGCTGCCATCGCAAGCTCTCGGATACCGAAGTGGACATTCCTTCCTTCGGGGGTTGCTTTGGAGAAATCTCCGACTTCCTTCATATAGGTTTTGGTTGAGGGCGCAAGATCCGCCGCTCCTCCGAAGAGATTCGGTACGACATTCTTGATCACATTGATCTGTGCTCCGGATACATTTCGTGTAGCTTCGGGCTTGTCAACCACATGCCAGAAGTCATCCAGATCGTAAAGTGCTTTTGCGTTATCGGGATCATGGTATGTATTCCAGCGTGCGAGATCCTCGGGGTACTTCTTGCCGTACTCCTCAAACATCGCATACCATGCGTCTCTCTTCTTACGTCCTTCTGCCGCAAGGGCCTTGAAGTTCTCGGTCACGTCATCCGCGATCGTGAAGGGTGCCATATCGGCAAGTCCGAGGTTCTCACGAAGCGCAACAAGGTTCTCCTCGCCGAGAGGCTCGCCATGTGCGGAAGCCTTTCCTTCCTTCGCGGGACAGCCCGCACCGATCTTGGTCTTGATCTCGATCATGGACGGTCTTTCCGTCTCTGCCTTCGCCGCCTCGATCGCAGCTGCGATCGCATCGAGGTCGTTGCCGTCCTCCACAAGCTGTGTGTGGAAGCCGAAAGCTTCAAAGCGCTTTCTTACATCCTCGGTAAATGCGATCTCCGTATCACCCTCAATGGTGATGTTGTTGGAATCGTAGAGAACGATGAGCTTGGAAAGGCCAAGGGAACCGGCAAGGGAGAAGGCCTCATAGCTGATACCTTCCATCATGCAGCCGTCGCCGCCAAGCACATACGTATAATGATCCATTACGGGGAAGTTGTCTTTGTTAAATACGGAAGCGAGGTGCTTCTCTGCCATCGCCATACCGACAGCCATTGCCATACCGGCGCCGAGCGGCCCTGTGGTTGCTTCCACGCCTACCGTATGTCCGTACTCGGGATGACCGGGCGTCAGTGAGCCCAACTGGCGGAAATTCTTCATATCCTCCATCGTCAGTCCGTATCCGAACAGATGAAGCAGTGAATAAAGAAGCGCTGATCCGTGTCCGCCGGAAAGGATGAATCGGTCACGATTCGGCCACTTCGGATCTGAGGGATCATGGTTCATCTGGTGTGCCCACAGTTCATACGCCATCGGCGCAGCGCCGAGGGGCAGACCGGGATGTCCGGAATTTGCCTTCTGGATTGCCTCCGCTGCAAGTACGCGGATTGAATTCACTGATTTTGTGTCGATTGCCTTCATCGTCTACCTCCTGCTTTTCATTAGTTACTCTGTGCTCTCGCAAGGATACGGAGAAGTCGTAAGAACAGGTTCACCATATCTACATAGAGCTCCGCCGCGGAATCAATAGCGTTATCAACAGTCTTGGGAACACGGTTGGCCTTCGCCCAGTCATAACCGATGTATCCGCAGAAGATCAGAACAACAACGTAATCAATGATACCAAGGTTTGCACCCATCAGGTACATAACAAACTCTGCCACGATGGTGATCAAAAGTGTGATCATCAGGGTTCTTCCGAGCTTTAAGAAAAAATCGGGGAAGATGGATGAAACTGCCATCATGATCAGTGTGATTGCAGCAGTAAGGCCAAACGCCTGTGTAATGATATCGGAGTATCCGACAGCAACATATACGTTAAGTACAAAAGAAAGAACCAGTCCGAGCGGTAACACAAACAGATTGTATCCGATAAAGCTGATCACGGGATTGTCGGACTTATGTACCATAAGGCCGCCGGCGATCGCCATGGCGAGATACAGGATAAAGAAGACAATCGGGCTGCCCATGATCAGGGAAGCTGCTGCGTCATAGCAGGTGCTCACCATAATACAGTTGATGATGAAACCGTAGAGCAGGCATGCGCCGATGATCAGATTGTATTTTGTGGATGAGATCGTGTCTGCCGGTGTATAAGCCGCACCGTAGGGCTGACCGTATCCCTGATTGTAAGCCTGCTGGTAACCCTGTCCGCCAAACTGCTGATTGTTCATGCCGGTTTGCATACCGTAGGGCTGACCCTGCTGACCGTACTGGTTGTACTGATTGTACTGGTTGAATGGATCATTGTTGTTGTACTGTCCCATAAGTTCCTCCTTTAAGCCTGGGGCTGATCGTCTGATTTTATCTCACCGGAAACGGCGTCTCCGATGTCGTCAAGACGTTCTGCAAGTTCCACAAAATGTATATGATTGATGTGCGCCATCAGATCGACGTTGTGATTCATGACGTCCAGTTTCTCCTGCACCTCGATCACCGCACAGAAGCAGCAGATCACAAAGATGCTCATGATGAGGGAGAAGACAAAACTTATGATCTCCACAAATCCCTGCTCATATCCGCCGTCGAAGATGAAGCGGCAGGTCTTGAATACGATATAGATGATGGCGAAGATGACTGCAAGCAGTTCATACCACGAATCCGCAAGCGAGAAGGTGTGTTCCTTGTGCAGCTCTTCGTAGCCGTCTTCAAGGATATCCTTGCCCGTCTCGGCCGTATCCGCCACGGCATCCACTACCGCTCCGGCGCCGTCCGTCACAGCATCCTTCACGTCCTCCACCACGTCGGCAACTGACTTTTTCTTCTTTTTGGACATCTGTTTCCTCCTAGAATCTGAAATCTCTGTTTCCGTTTTGTATCTCTTTCAGATAAGATGCGCAATTCTCGCGTACCTTCTCTGAGGGAATGTTCGATAATTCTTTTGCGATCATTGCCTCTCCGAGCGCCCTTGTCCTATCGGACGCATAGTCTAACAGGTACTCCTTCAGTGTAAGGAGTGCATTCGGGTGGCAGCAATTCTGGATCTGTCCCGCCTTAAGCAGCGACATAAACCGGTCTCCCGTCCGTCCCGCGCGGTAGCAGGCCGTACAAAAACTCGGTATATATCCCATCTCCATCAGCCAGCCCACAACCTCGTCGAGCGTCCTGGTATCGCTCACATCAAACTGCTCCGACCGTTCGTCTTCTGCCTCGGGACGTACATAGCCCCCGACAGAAGTCTTTGAACCTCCGCTGATCTGCGATACGCCCAGACGTATCACGCGTTCTCTCACGGACTGGCTCTCCCTCGTAGATATTATCATACCTGTGTAGGGAACTGCAATACGAATCAGCGCACATATTTTGGCAAATGTATCGTCATCGATACCGCCGTCAAACTCTCCCGGATCGATATCATCCGCAGGCTTCACGCGGGGGACGCTTATTGTGTGCGGTCCGACACCGTGAACCGCCTCAAGGTGTTCCGCATGCATCAAAAGACCTGCAAATTCGTAGCGGTACTTCTCGAGTCCGAAAAGCACGCCGAGTCCTACGTCATCGATACCGCCTTCCATGGCGCGGTCCATCGCCTCCGTATGGTAGGCGTAATTGCTCTTCGGTCCGTGCGGATGAAGCTTCTCGTAGGTTTCCTTGTGATACGTCTCCTGGAAGAGGATGTAGGTTCCGATCCCGGCTTCGTGGAGTTTTCTGTAATTCTCGACCGTCGTCGCGGCAATGTTGACATTCACCCTGCGAATGGAACCGTTCTTATGATGAATGCCGTAGATCGTGTTGATGCTTTCGAGGATATACTCGATGGGATTGTTCAGGGGATCCTCGCCCGCCTCAAGTGCAAGACGCTTATGTCCCATATCCTGAAGCGCGATCACCTCTGCCCGGATCTCGTCCTGTGTAAGCTTCTTTCTCGCAATATGCCCGTTCTCGATGTGATAAGGGCAGTATAAGCATCCGTTCACACAGTAATTAGAAAGATAAAGAGGTGCAAAAAGCACAATGCGATTGCCGTAGAAATCCTTCTTGATCTGCTCGGCAAGATCGTACATCCTGTTGATCCTCTCCGCATCCTCGCACGCAAGCAAAACGCTGGCCTCACGGTGAGAAAGCCCCTTTCTCTCCTTTGCCTTCTCAATAATCTCGTCTATCAGTGCAAGGTCGTTTTTATGGGCGTCTGCATATGCAAGGGTTTCAAGAATCTCTTCGTTATTGATAAATTCTTCTGCATGTAAAGATTGAATGTCGTACATGCCCTTCATTATATCCCTTTCGTATATTTAATGCAATTTGTTTTCATTTGTGATATGATGGAAAAAGATAGAATGTTCCAAGGAGATGATCCATATGAAAAAGAAATCTTTACTTCTGATTTTAACCATCTTCGCGCTCTGCACACTGACCGCTTGCGGCAGCAATCCGAAGAATTTTACATCCGGGGACCTGACCGTCACGTTGACGAGCGATTTTACCCAAAGTAAGATGAACGAATTTGACCTTTATCTTACCAGCGACTTAGTCTCCTTCACCGCGAAGGAAGAGTCTGTGAACGACCTTGAGCACGCAGGTTTCGAGATCACCTCTCTCAAAGGATACGCCCTGGAGATCGCGGCTTTGAACAAGCAGAATCCGGACACGCTTGTTGATCGCGGTTCCTACCTCTACTTCATCGACACCAAAGAAAACCAGGGCGCAAAATACACCTATATTCACTGTATGTTCAAGGGATCAGCCTCTTACTGGATCTGCGAATTTGTCTGCAAGTCCAGCGACTACGACAAGCTGAAGAAGGATATCTTCGCCTGGGCTGACAGCATCACCATCAAGTAATATCTTACATCAATCAAATACAATCTCACCGTTGCCAAGCGGCTTCCAGCCGATGGCCATACCGGTACCGTCTTTGATATACTGAGCTCTCCACTCCGAGAGCTCTTTTTCGTCGAACGTATACTCAAGGGTTGTATTCAGATTATCATCGGTAAACGATCTGACATAATAGATTATCTTATCGCCGTCTTTGTCATCCGCGACAGGGAAGGGATTTCCGTCCCAGTCTTCCGCGAAGATATTTCCGTCCCACGCATCCACAGAATACATCAGCTCATAACAGTCCTCGTCCTCCACGTAACGGTACATGAAGTAGGGCCAGAAGGATCCCGCCAGTCCCTGATTGTGGGACGCATCCACCGTGATCCATCCATCATAGTAGGTTTCTCCGGGGAAGAACTGCGCTTCCAGATAGATCCCGCGTTCCTTGGAATAATCAAACACACAGCACATCATGGCTGCCATGGGAGAATCCGTGTATCTTGCCAGGAGTTCCTTTCTTCCGTCACCGTCCACGTCCACGGTTGCGTACTCGTTGAACATCACCCAACCATCTACACCGGGATCGGCGCCCGTCCCGCTCGCATCAATCGCCGCAATTTGATACGGCTCTCCGTTCTTATCCACCGTTACAACGCCACTTGTCCTGCTTTCGGTCAAAAGCTGCTCATAGGCTGCGTACGCCTCGCTCGGATCACTGTCCGGCGCACCGTTCATCTCGGTCGTTGAAGCTTCTGTCGCTTCCGTCGCGGCCTCCGTCGCAGGCGCCTGTGTATCCGCTGACGCAACCGTCTCTGATGTTTCCGTACTTGTCACCGCCGTGGTTTCTCCGCCGTCCTTCTTTCCTCCGAGAACGGACTTTGTGATCAAAACCGTGGTAAGAACGATCACCGCAACCGCAAGGATTGCGATCACCACATAAAGTCCGACCGGTTTCTTACCTCCGGGCGGAATCGGCGGCTGACCGTAGGGCTGACCGCCATACTGCTGCTGTTGATACTGCTGATTCGGATCCATACGCTTCTCCTCCTTCTTAACTACCAATGCAATCTGTGCAATTCCCCTGTCTCGCACAGGCCGGCGAACTCCCTCTGCCTCATCGCCTCGTAGAGCACGATGGCTACCGAGTTCGACAGATTCAGGCTTCGCTCCTCCGGCCGCATCGGGATTCTGACACAGGTTTCCTCGTGAGAAACCAGAATCTCCTCCGGTATTCCCGCACTCTCCTTACCGAACATGATATAACAGTCCTCCGGATATGTTACATCGGCGTAGGTACGCTTCGCCTTGGTGGTGGCCATATAGATCACCGCACCCGGGTTCTTCGCAAGGAAGTCATTGTAATCGTCATAGATCGTGACGTCGAGTCTCGGCCAGTAGTCCAGACCCGCTCGTTTCACGGTCTTGTCATTGATCCGAAAGCCCATCGGCTCGATCAAATGAAGGCGCGCACCGGCTGCTACGCAGGTGCGCCCTATATTTCCTGTATTTGCCGGCATCTCCGGCTCATGTAACACGATGTTGATCATGCTTTCTTCTCTCTTAATTCACGGATGAATTCGCCGAAGCGTTCCATAGCCTCACGAAGTTCATCGATGGAATATGCGTAGGAGATTCGAAGGAATCCCTCACCACAGTCACCGAACGCGGTACCCGGCACCACTGCCAGTTCCTTGGTTTTAAGAAGCTGTGTCGCAAAGTCGTCGCTGCTGATACCGAACTCCTTGATGCAGGGGAACACATAGAATGCGCCTCTCGGCTCAAAGCACGGAAGTCCCATCTCCTCAAATGTGCGAAGCAGAAAATGTCTTCTCTGGTCATAGGATTCGCGCATCCGCTCCACATCCTTGTCACCCTCGCGCAAAGCGGCGATGGCTGCGTACTGACTGGTGGTCGGCGCACACATGATGGCAAACTGATGGATCTTGGTCATCTGCTCTGCGATCACCTGCGGCGCCATCGCATAACCGAGTCTCCATCCGGTCATGGCATAAGCCTTGGAAAAACCGTTGATCACGATGGTGCGCTCCTTCATACCGGGCAGGGATGCGATGGAACAGTGTCCCTCGTCCGTGTAGGTAAGTTCGGAGTAGATCTCATCGGAAATCACATAGATATCCCGCTCCTTACAGATCTCGGCAATCGGGATCAGGTCTTCTCTCGTCATGATAGCACCCGTGGGGTTTCCGGGGTACGGAAGTACCAGGATCTTGGTCTTTTCTGTGATAGCAGCCTTAAGCTCATCGAGTGTCAGGCGGAATTCATTTTCATTCTTAAGGTCGATGGTCACAGGCACGCCGCCGGCAAGCTCCACGCAGGGTACGTAGGATACGTAGCAGGGCTGCGGCACGATCACCTCATCGCCCGGATCGAGCATGGCACGAAGCGCCACATCGATGCCCTCGCTTCCTCCGACGGTAAGAAGGATCTCCTTCTTCGCATCGTAGTGCACATCGTACTTTCTCGCATACCACTTCTGGATCTCCTCGCGCAGCTCCATCAGACCGGAGTTCGAGGTGTAGAAGGTCTTGCCCTTCTCAAGCGAGTAGATGCCCTCCTCGCGGATGTGCCAGGGGGTATCGAAATCCGGCTCTCCCACGCCGAGAGAGATGGCATGCGGCATCTCGCTTACAATATCAAAGAATTTTCTTATGCCCGAAGGCTTGATTTCCTGTATGGTTTTAGACAGAGGATTTCTCATGGTATGATCGCCAGCCTTTCGTCCTGTTTCTCTGTGTTGAAGATGATACCGTGGTCCTTGTACTTACGCAGTACGAAGTTCGTCTGCGTACTGATCACGGTCTCCATGGTCGCAAGTTTGTCATATACAAACTTGGAAACTTCCTTCAGTGTCTTTCCGTTGATGAACACCGCCAGATCGTAGGTGCCCGCCATCAGATACACCGAAGAAACCTCTTCGTAGTTGTAGATGCGCTCGGCAATCTTGTCAAAGCCCTGTCCGCGCTGCGGCGTCACCTTCACCTCGATCAAAGCCGTTACCTTCTCATCCGCAACCTTATCCCAGTCAACCATTGTATGGTAACCGCAGATCACCTTGCCGTCCTCCATCGCCTTGATGTCGGCCGCAACCGCTTCTTCCGTAGAGCCTGTCATGGCCGCAATGTCCTTGACAGACAAACGGCTGTCGCTTTCCAAGAGCTTTAAGATTTCTACATTCATCTTCCTGACCTCTTTCTCATCATACTGTATAATTCATCCCCCTCGGAAGGGGTAAGTGACCGTGTGCTTTCTTCGATGACCTTCGCCGACGCCGTCGTCGTGCGTCCGATCACCGATACGGGTCTTTCGATCCCGTGTGCGGCAAATGTGTTCCGAAGCCTTTCGGCAAATCCGACACCATCCGGTGTTCCTATGATCCACGCCCCGCTGCCCAGCAGGTTGTACGGGTTGATTCCGAAGTACTCCGCGTATTCGACGGTTTCCTGCAATATGGTGATATCCGATCTTCTGACAGCAAGCCCGATTCCCGCTTCATCGGCAAGATCATACAGGGCTCCGTAGATGCCACCCTCGGATACATCCTTGATGGCTTTTATCTCTTGCTTCAGTTCGGAACTTCCAAGCACCTGCGCTACATCCGAAAGATCCGGGCCCGCAAGTCTTAGTCTTGCACGTTCGGTAAACTCGCTTCCGAAACGTGCAGTCAGTTCTTTGTCGAACAGGTTCGACAGAAGAAGACTTCCCATATGGCCGGCATGTCCGATCATAACCAGATCCGTATCCGCGGGAAATGTGCCGCCTGTCCAATCAGTCGTCACCACACCGGAAAACCGGATTGTATACACCGGCGCTTCGAGTTCCGTAAGCACCTGCGTATCGATGGACGTAACGGGAATCCCGTCCCTGTCGGAAAGCTCACGCAGCCGGATCGCCGCATCCTTCGCGTAAGACTCGGGATCATCCTCGGGAACCATCATCAGCATCGAAACGGTGCAATGATCCGGGAAAGCGGTAAGGATCTTATTCCGCGCCACCGTCCACGCCGAACGGACGTCATCCGAAGTCCCGGATGCCTCCGCCAAAGACATTTCGTCCGACAGTCTCACAGATGCGTAATCCCTTCCGCAATCTGCGAAAGTGATTCCCGCTTCTTTCTTCCTGATATGCTTGTAAACAGAGCGTTTTAAGATCCGCTCACGGATTTGTCCCCGGTTCATAAGACTCCTTGAAAAGACCGCTTCACCTGTGTTATGCTATTAAATGCTTGATACGAGAAGGCCTACAACCATGGCCACAACCAGGATCGCGCAGATCACTGCCGCAATGGTTCTCTGGGACTTCTTGTTGTTGAAATTGATCATTTCTTTTCCTCCGAAAGGTTTATATTATGGGTTTTTATCTTGCTATCATTATATTCTGTACCTGCATCCTGATCGCATATCAAAACGCCGTCAGCGGTCGCGCCAAGGAACGCGCTTCGAAAAAATTCTGGGACCGTGAGGCCGACGCCAATCATGTGCGACGCGCAGACATCTCTTCCCTTGACTACATCCGGTTCTCTCCCGACGAGCTGCCGACAGGCGCTGCCGTTTCCGCAGGTCTTTCCGACGAGGTGTCCACCTTAAAGACGCTGGCCGAGCGCCGTATCATCAATCTCTCCATGTATACCAACACGGATCTTAAGGAGGCTTACGGTCCGGCAAATCTGGACGAGCTTTCCGGTTACGACGAGAACTTTACCGTCCTGATCCGCACCCTGAACAAGATCGGGTGTGCGCTGCTTGATGCAGGCGACGGTCCAAATGCAAGTGCATTTTTATCCTATGCCGTATCCATAGGTTCCGATATCACCGAAACCTACGCGCGGCTCGGCAGCTACTACGCCGAAACCGGGGCCGATGATCTGCTCGATGCTCTGATCGAAAAAGCCGCCGAGATCAAGACGCTTTCCGGTGCTACCATCAGGTCCAAACTGGATTCTATCAAATCCGACGTAAAATAGCAACTCTGAGACCGTCAAGCCCCGCGGCCGGCGAGGTAATCGACGAATTGCTGCGCCGTACGACCGGAGATACCGCCGTGGGACATCTCCCACTTGTTGGCTTCGGCAAGGAGTTCCTCCTCGGAGATCTTGATCTCCGGATAGCGGGACGCGAGTTCCCGTACGATTTCATCGAATTCCTTCTTGGAAGGTGCGGAATAGCTGATGGTCACGCCGAAGCGGTTCACCAAAGAGAGCTTCTCCTGGATCGTATCGGAGTGATGCTTTTCCTGGTCGTAATCATTTCTGTCTGTCCATGTTTCCTTGATCAGATGTCTTCTGTTTGAGGTTGCATAGATCAGTACATTGTCGGGCTTGCTTTCAAGGCCGCCCTCGATCACCGCTTTCAGATACTTATACTCTGTCTCAAACTCCTCAAAGGAAAGGTCATCCATGTAGATGATGAACTTGTAATTTCTGTTTTTGATATGCGAGATCACCCGCGACAGGTCACGGAACTGATGCTTGTAGATCTCGATCATGCGAAGGCCTCTGTCGTAGTACTCGTTGATGATGGCCTTGATGCTGGTCGACTTTCCGGTACCGCTGTCTCCGAACAGCAGACAGTTGTTTGCGCGCTTTCCGTCCACAAACGCCTCCGTGTTCTCACGGAGCTTTTTCTTTTGGATTTCATAACCCACCAGGTCCGTAAGGCGCACCTTATCCGTATTGTTGATGGGGATGAATTTTAGATCCTCGCCGTCTTCGTGACGGATGCGGAAGGCACGGTTTAAGCCGAACATGCCGACGCCGTACTGTTTGTAGAAATCATTCATGATGGCGAAGATTTCATCTGCGGATTTTGCAGCGGAAATGCCGTCACTCACCTCACGCACCTTCGCCGATACCTCTCGATTGTACATCTGCTCCTTCTTGGGGATGGAACGATAATGCGTAATGGTGGAAAAGCAATCGATCCCGAGTGATTCCTCAAGGGGTCCGAAATCAAAATGCAGAAGTTTCCGGAAGATCTCGTAGTCATGCTTCGCAAATGTGTTGACGCTTCCGTCTCCCGCACCCTGCTTCTCTGCGGTTAATGTAAATGAGTTCTCATGTGTGATCAAAAGAAAGGCAAGATAATCCTGCCACAGATTCCGATCGAATCCATAGCTTGTTCCGAGATCAAGCAGTCGTTTGATCTCCGTATAGCATCTGCTCACCAGGGATTCCGGGGTGTCCGCACCTGTCTCCCAATCTTTTACGATATTTCCTACATCAGTCAGGATGCCGTCACCGACGGCATCCTGATAAAGTACTAACTTTGCAATTTCCTTATACATCTTTTTTACCTTCTATCTCTTATAAAACGGTGATCGCGTATTGATCGAAGGATAACTGCTTGATCCGCCGGTCTTCGGCATCAGCACGATCTGGATTCCCTCCAGACGATAAGCGTAGCCTGCAGTTCCGGCAGGTTCCGCATTCTTCGCCCATCCAAGCCATCCGATGTTCTGCGCATGTACACGATAGTATACATCGTAGTGCTCCGCAACCGCACCGTCAAGTTTGATCTGGATGGCCTCAAGTCGGAGGCTTCTTCCGGAAGTTCCCGACATGGCGCCGTTGTAGCGAAGGGAATTCTCCCATCCGATGTTCTGGATATGGGTCCTGTAGTATACGGCACCGGCGTAGCCTGTATTGCCGAGGCTGATCTTGATGCCCTCGAGACGTTTTGCCTCACCTGTGGTGCCGGCGATGGATCCGTCATGTACCCAGCCCTGCCAGCCGTAGTTTTGAACATGTGTCGTGTAGTTGATCAGTCCGGATCCGCCCGCCATGCTGGTGGAGGACTTGCCGATCTCTACATAGGAGCAGCCCCTGATGGCCGTATCCGCCGCAGAAGAAAGTGTCATACCCTTCGGCCTTACCATGATCTGAATACCCTCGAGGCGAAGGCCCTGTCCTGCGGTTCCCGACTCGGCTCCGTTCTTCGCCCAGTCAAGCCAGCCGTAATTCTGCGCATGCACGCGGTAGTAAATATTGTATCTGCTCGCATCCGCTCCGGTAAGGCGAATGCGGATTGCCTCAAGTCGAAGGGCCCTTCCGGAGGTTCCGGACATCGTACCGTTCGCTCTCCATGTGGATTCCCAACCGATATTCTGGATATGCGTCTTATACTCAACGCCCAGGTCCACACCGGCCGGTTTCTCCAGCTGAATCTTAATACCCTCAAGCCTGAGACTTCTTCCGGAAGTTCCGGACATCTGTCCGTCCTTTCTCCAGCTCTTCTCCCAGCCATCGTTCTGAATATGTGTCACATAGTCCACAGAGATGCTGGCTGTATTGGAAACCGCAGATTCCGCATCGGCATCATAGTAGTAGTTGTTCGTGGACATGGGGTATCTCGCATTGAAGGTTGAGTTGGAATACTCATACTTTCTGGTATGCGATCCGTCCGAGTCAAGCCTTGCAACCGTGTAGTTGTTCGTCAGGAAATAATACTTGTCAAGCAGACCTGTGTCGCTGTTATCGCCCCAGGTTGCATCCACATTATAGTAGAGTCCGCCGATCCTTACGATGTTCCATCCGTGGGACTTACTTGCCACGATACGGTTGTCGATACCCCTCATGCGAAGCAACAGATAGTTCGTGGACGCATATCCCTGACATACCGTCTTGTGGCTTCCGAACATGCCGCCGTAGGCCGTATGGTCCTTTAAACTGTCATCGTAGGAAAATGTTCTGCGGATCCAGTCGTATGCCTTCTTGGTGTTGTACGCATCCGTATGCTGCTGCCAGCCTGCAAACTCGGTAGACATCAGCCCCTGCGCCTTCGCAAGCACGGAGGTTTCCTGATCCTTGGTGGTCAGATAATTGAGTTTGCATGTTGTGACTTTAATACTGTCACCACCGTATGTGTACGAAAATTGGTACGAGGCCATATGCCACAGCAGATAATCACCCTCGTTCGGCTCCGAAGTAATGTCAAAGATCTTGTCATAAATATCCTGGACGACAGCATCCGCTCTGGATTTTGAAATCCCGGCACCGTTAATATTTACTTCAAAAATGATATTGTCCGTTACACGGTTCACCGCCTGCTTTCTCAGGTACTCCGCAGCTGCATCGGCCGTATAAAACACAGGACCGTTGCCCGCATCGACACGCTTGGTCTCTGCGGAAAGACCGCTATCGGATGCCTCGGCAGCGATCTCTTCTCCCGCTGCCACCGCTTCCTCGTAGCTGTCAAAGTATTCCTCATTGTAACCCGTAAGTGAGCTCTCGCCGCCTTCCTCAGTTGCCGCAAGCACCGGCACCTGAATCTGTGCGAACATCACCATGGCGATCATGATTGCCAGCAACGCTTTGATTTGTTTTTTCATACGACCCCTCCTGATAAGAAACTAACGTACGATATTCGGTCTGGCCGTCGATCCGGGTGCTGCCCCGCCCTTCGGGACCATAATGATGTTGATACCTTCCAGTCGTTTGGACATGCCGGAGGTTCCGGACATCTCACCGTTCTTCGCCCAGTCAAGCCAGCCGACATCCTGAACATGCACACGATAGTAGATGTCATACTGCGAAGCGATCGCTCCGGTCAGCGATATGCGAATACCTTCCAAACGCAGGCTCCTTCCGGAGGTTCCTGCCATAGCGCCATTCGATCTCCATGACTGCCAGCCCACATTCTGTACATGGGTCTGATAGGTTACGCCGCCGTTTACGCCACGTCCGAGCTGGATATTGATACCCTCGAGACGCAAGTGTCTGCCGGAGGTTCCGGACATTGCGCCGTCACAGCTCCAGGCCTGCCAGCCTACGTTTTGCACATGGGTTCTGTAATTGATCAGGCCCGCATATGGTCCCTGATAAGGCCGCGTCGTCGGTACACCGGGCGCTTTACCCTTCGATACGATAACGATGTTGATGCCTTCCAGTCGCAGACTGTAGCTCTCCGTACCGGCCATCGCACCGTTCTTCGCCCAGTCAAGCCAGCCGTAATTCTGCGCATGCACGCGATAGTATACGTCGTACTTGTCCTTATTGGCTCCGGTCAGTTCAATCTGGATACCTTCAAGGCGAAGACTTCTTCCGGAGGTTCCGGACATCACGCCATTCGCCTTCCAATCCTGCCAACCGATATTCTGCACATGCGTGCGGTAGCGGATTCCGAGACCGGAATCGCCGGCCACCTTGATCTCAATACCCTCAAGTCGCAAGGATCTTCCGGAGGTGCCGGCCATCAATCCGTTCGTCTTCCATGCCTGCCATCCGTCGTTTTGTACATGTGTCCTGTAAGACACGGTGATTCCCGGCGCCTTGTTGGTGATGTCGGGATTGTTGATCTTGTACTGCTGCTCAGCCACACCGGACTGCTTTCTGTACCAGTCGCGGATGAAGTTGCCCGCGGTGGAAAGCTCGGAAGTTGACCATCCGCTGGTCTTGCTGCAGCTGCTCTTTATAAGCGCCGATGTCTCGTTCTTATTTGAAAGACTCCATGCACAGTAGCTTACCTTATATTTGTCGCACATGGAAAGCCACTCTGAGGAAGTCTGGGTGTTGACATTTCCGTTACCCGATGCCTCGGACAATCCGAACTCCGTAACGAATACGGGGATCTTATACTTGTCGATAGCTGTGGGAATCTTGTTCTTGAGCCACTGATTGTGATTCGGATCCGATGCGTAGAAGTGGAAGGTATACATGATGTTGCTGTATCCTCTGATCGGATCTTCGCAGGGCTCGTAGGTGTGTCCCGCAGAACCAAGCTGTGACCAGGTCGGCGTACCCACAATGATGATCGCATCGCTGTCGTTCGCGCGGATCACAGGGATCACTTCAAGGGCATAGGACTTGATGTCCGACCAGGAACAGCCGTTGGGCTCATTGCAGATCTCGTAGATCACATTGCTGTAGTTCTTATACTTCGAAGACATTTCGCGGAAGAACTCCTTCGCTTCCGACTTGTGTCTTTGCGGATTGCCGTCATTTAAAATGTGCCAGTCGATAATGACGTACATACCGAGCTCCGTCGCTGCGGCAACGCCCTTCTCAACCTGTGCCTTCATACCGCTCTTGTTGCCGTTGCAGTATCCGTTGTACTCCTCCGTATACATCGCAAGACGTACGCAGTTCGCACCCCAATCGTCGCGCAGGGTCTGAAATGCCGCCTTGTTGTTGTACGGATATCCCACGTCCCAACCGAGTCCGTGTGTGCTGACGCCATGGATCTGGAACGGCTGCCCGGACTTATCCACCAGCTGGGTACCGCTTACCGAGAGCGCCCCGTGCTGCTGTACCGGTGTCAAAGCCGCCGCCTCCGCCTCGATCACGCTGTTTGAAAACGCCGGGATCATTCCTGTCGTAAGCCCGAGCGAAAGCACCAGGGTGAGCGCGAAAGCGAGAATTCTTCTTGCTGTTTTTTGCATTGAAACATGCCCCCTTACATCAAATTTCACTGCATGAAATTATACCATGAAAGCTTTATTTTCCGCAAGCATTCGTCGTCTCGACAACCGTTCACTTTTTTGTTTACACCGCAGCATAATTATGCTACAGTTGAGCCGATAATTATATTGCCATCTTTCGCATAGACGATAACCGTCTACGTTCTAACTGTTCAGTATCAGGGAAGAAATACGTAATCTTATGAAAAAGAACGAATCACTCATAAAACAACACGAGCGGCTTGATGACCTGCAGTGCCGCGGATATCATATCATCCAGGATCCGAAGGGATTCTGTTTTGGCATGGATGCGGTTTTGCTTGCGGACTTTGCAAGCGGGAACTCGGACGACCGGGTGATCGATCTCGGAACCGGCACAGGCGTCATACCGATGCTGATGCACGGGCGCGGCAAGGGTTCACACTTTACCGGGCTTGAGTACCAGGAAGCGTACGCAGACATGGCCTCGCGCAGCGTCGCATACAACGAACTTTCCGGCGATATCGACATCGTGCACGGTGACATCCGTCGCATCCGCGATCTGTTTCCCGCCGCATGCTTCGATATCGTCACCTCAAATCCACCCTACATCAAGGGCAACCACGGACTTTCGAACGCCACTTCTCCGAAGAACATCGCACGGCACGAGGTAGCAGTCACCCTGGCTGAGGTCATCGATGCAGCCTCCTATCTGTTAAAGCCGGGCGGGTCCTTCGCAATGGTGCACAAGCCTTTTCGACTGGCGGAGATCATCCGCGAGCTTTCTGCGAAGAAGCTGGAGCCCAAGCGGATGTGTCTGGTACAGCCGGGCACAAAAAAAGAACCGAATATGGTCCTCATCGAGGCCGTGAAGGGCGGCGGAGTGCAGCTAAATATCGAGCCGACGCTCGTCGTCTACGATGAAGACGGCCACTACACGGACGACCTTCTCACACGCTACGGTCCCCTCTACACATAAGATACGCGGCCCGCTCCAAGCGCGACCTCAACCCGACCATACGACTGACTCACGCAGACTCGGTCCATCTATCCATACGGTCGATATGCAAGACTCGGCCGGATGCCAGGCGCCTTCCTGGGACGCGCTCTCGCTTGTATTCACACGCAGCGGACGCTAAGCTCGTGAGGAACCTCGAGGGTCTCGGTACTTAGCGATTCAGACACGCAGTGGCTGAGAGCTTAGTACCGTTAGGGCACCCTCTACTAGCGGGAGCGTGTCCGGCAACACAGCCTGCATATCGACCGTATGGAACGAGCCTGGCACACGGCCGGGCGTCAGATTGTCAGATTGTATATTTCGCGCTTCGGTACACCGCGATCAGAGGCCGTCTGCTTGATGGCCTCTTTTTTCGTGAGTCCGCGTTCCATGTACATTGCAACGTGTTCCTCCACAGTCATCTCATCCCACTGCCTGCGGGATTCCTCGGCAAGCGCTTCGGGATCCGCACCTGCGATCACTAAGATATACTCGCCGCGAGGTTCTTGACTATCGTAGTAGTCACATGCCTCGGAAAGCGTCGTCTTCATAAAAGTCTCATGTTTCTTGGTCAGTTCCTTCGCGATCGTAACCGATCGGTCTCCCAGTGCCTCGGCAAGCTCCGCAACAGTCTTTTTCAGGTGATGCGGTGCCTCGTAGATCACGATGGTTCGCGTCTCACTTTTGAGTGCCTCAAGCTGTGCGCGCCGCTCCTTCTTGTCCGCAGGCAGGAAGGCTTCAAAGGCGAATCGTCTGGTGCTTTGCCCGGATGCGATCAGTGCATTTACCGCGGCGCAGGCGCCGGGAACGGGTACGACAGGGATTCCCGCCTCGTAACATTTGCCGACCAAAACCTCGCCGGGATCGGAGATTCCGGGGGTTCCCGCGTCAGTGATACACGCGACAACAAGGCCGTCTGCAAGCTTTTTTATAAGCTCGTCGGCCTTGTCGTAGCGATTAAATTCGTGGTAACTGGTCATGGGGGTTTTGATCCCGAAATGATTCAGTAATTTGATAGAATTGCGGGTGTCTTCCGCTGCGATAAGATCCGCCTCGGACAGAATGCGCACCGCGCGATATGTCATATCTTCGAGGTTGCCGATAGGCGTGGCAACCAGATAAAGTATTCCGCTCATACGTCGTTAATCGAGGCCCGATCCCTTCTCCTTGGAATCGAGTGCCTCCAGCTGCTTTAACTCGGACTCGTTGCCGCCTTTATCGTCCTTACGACGACGTCTCGGCTTAAACTTCAGTTCCTCGATCCGATACTCCTGGATCTCCTTGGTGTCATCCTCCTGGGTTACAAGAAGCTTCACCTTCTGACGGAGGACATTCAGGGAGTACACCTCGCCCTTCACGCCATCGATGGTTCTGACCGTGTCGCCCACATTCGGAAGCTTGCTGTTCAGGTACTCGTAGGTATCCTGCTCGTGCTTCAGACAGCACATCAGTCTGCCGCAGACGCCCGAGATCTTGGTGGGATTTAATGAGAGGTTCTGCTCCTTCGCCATCTTGATGGATACGGGAATGAACTCGGAAAGGTGTGCGTGACAGCACAGCTCTCTTCCGCAGATGCCGATGCCGCCGACAATCTTGGTCTCGTCGCGGACGCCGATCTGGCGGAGCTCAATTCTGGTACGGAATACGGATGCGAGATCCTTCACAAGCTCGCGGAAATCCACGCGCCCGTCCGCAGTGAAGTAGAATAAAACCTTGTTGTTGTCAAATGTATACTCTGCGTCGATCAGCTTCATATCGAGGCCGTGCTTCTTGATGCGCTCCACGCAGGTTGCAAATGCTTTCTTGCTCTTCTCTTTGTTCGCCTCATAGCGCTTGGTGTCGTCTTCGGTAGCCACGCGGAGGATGGGTTTGATCTGGGCCTGCATCTTGGTCTCGTCGATCTCTCTTGTGCCCATCACGATCTTGCCGTACTCCACGCCCCTTGCAGTCTCAACGATGACATGCTGTCCCGCTTCAACCACGTAGTTCTTCGGGCTGAAAAAATATATCTTGCCGTTCTCACGAAAACGAACGCCTATAACTTCCTTCATCTTCAGTGTCTCCTATCATCTATTCCTTAAGCGTGAGAAGGAGAAGTTCCATCGTCACGTCAAAATTCGCATTCGCTTCAAGGCGTCGTCTCGCGCGCGAGATCGCCTCGATCTTTTCCTCAACAGCCCCGAAGGACACGAGGGATGCGTGCTTTTTTAAGATGGCATACTCGTCGCGGAAGAGGAGCTTGTCGATCTTCCCTGTCACCTTGAGCATCAGGATGTCCCGATACCACATCGCCATCAAATCAAGGCAGTCATTGATGGAAAGCTTGAACTTCTCGATGTTCTCCATCGACTGCGTCAGATCCTCGACATCCAGGTCGTGAATCTTCTTCATCACACTGACTACGGTCTCAACCACCTGCGCGTACTCGTCGTTCGTCGCAAGCTTGATCGCCTTGCCCATATTGCCCTGCGCAAAGTCGATGCAGAAGTGTGCCTTGTCCTCGGTTAAGCCCATATTCTTCTGGAGGTACTCCAGCATATCAAGCTCTCTGACCGGACGCGTATCCATCACAACACAGCGTGACTTCACGGTGGGGAGAAGCTTGTCCATATTCGAGCAAAGCAGGATCACGATGCCGTACTCGGGCGGTTCTTCGATCGTCTTTAAGATCGTGTTCTGCGACTGCTGACTGATCAGGTCCGCATCAGGAACGATGTAGATCTTATACTTGCTCTTATAGGGCTTTACGTCCATGGTCTCAACCAATTCGCTTCGGATCTCGTCCACGGAGTAAGCGTTTGGTTTTTCGTGCGCAAGCATGATGATGTCCGGGTGGCTTCCGGATGCCGCCTGCACGCAGGAATGGCACCTTCCGCAAGGCTCCGTGCCGCCCTCCTCGCAGAGCAGAGTTTGAGCAAATGTACGGGCCAGCATCTTTTTTCCGCTGTCCGGTTCCCCGTGTATGATGTAAGCATGGCTGACCTGTCCGCGTTCAATGCTGCTTTTCATATGTCGAATGATGTCTTCGTGTCCTACGATGTCCTTAAAAAACATAAGCCATGCCCCCTTTCATTTAACAGCGCATAAAACGAGACCGGTCGGATCTCCATCCGCCCGTCTCTACGTATAGTATACCGAATTTAGGTGGATATATCAAGCAACATTCCCCGGATGTCGTCGATCTTGCCGAGGATGGCAAGGTGGTCTTTCTCCTCCTTCATCAGCTCTTCGGCGAGCTCGTCCAAGGTCTTATCCACCTCGCGGATAATACCGTACACGCGGTGTCTGCCGCGTCGGTCGAGGAAGTTCTCTCTTGAAAACTCGTGGGAATTCGCAGCGACTTCATTCATGAACTCCTTGATGGATGCGCGGTACTTCTTCATATCCTTGATGTCCATATGTTTCGCGATCCGCTGCCCCTGCTCTTCTATATCCTTCATCAGAGAAGTGAGTTTGTCCGCCAGTTCGCCCTTGTTGAGGCTTTTGATCAATGTGAACTTAAAATCCTCGTCCGAAGCAACATCGTTGTTCTTTGGTGCTTCCATCTGTGTCAGCTGCTGCAGCTGGCTTACCTTGAGCTCCATGGCCCTCACCTCCTCATAGTCTTAATTATTCTATCGGCATTTATGGATATAACCATTACGATTATAGCAAATATCAATGAATGCCACAAGTAGCATGGGGTATTGCAGGCGGCAGGCGGGCCCGTCATTCTGAGTGCCCTCTCTTTGTCATTCTGAGCATAACGAAGTGTGAAAAAGGTGCCTGTCCCCACTACGAAAATGTTACGATCACTTCCAAAAGTAACACTTTCATAATGGAGTCAGGCACCCTTCGAAAACTCTTCCTCTACTTCGACAAAAATGCTTTTTTCGTCACGGTTTTAATGTTGCCGTAATCTGCGGCAGGTGCCGGGCCGCCCTTTTCCACCAGAAGGATCTGAATTCCCTCCAGGCGGTAACTGTGTCCGGCCGATCCGGCATGCTCGCCGTTCTTTGCCCAGTCCATCCAGCCGTATGACACCAAAAAAAGCAGAATAGAAAAACGGAATCAGGCACTTTCTTCGGCGATAAGCGACCGCACCTTTTCCGCCGTTACATCCAGCATCTCAGCGATCTCATCCGTACTCTTTCCCTTCGCATGCATGCGTTTCGCAATCTCTTGTCTTTCGGCTTCCTTTCCCTCGCTGAAGCCCTCATAATGTTCATCCATCAGTTTTGCCGAAAAGAACATGTAATCACCTCGTATTATATAGTCATACCCATTCTTTACCTTCTCTATAGGTTTGGGTATGCTGTTAAAGATGCTGTGGAT
>CACZFI010000011.1 GCA_902780405.1 uncultured Lachnospiraceae bacterium | reverse complement strand
TCAAATAAAATAGTAACCAATGGAAATCATAACTTCCTTTTCCTAAAAAATAAGAATCCATGGCAGCCGATCGGGGGTGAAGCAGCCATGGATTCTTTATGTTATAGTGTACGGATGGAGCGCCACCTATTCAAATGTAGCCTACCTACGCCAGCTTGGTTCTGTATCGGTTTGCTTTGAAGATGCCGCCCAGGCGGCTGATGGAGACTGCCAGATTCTGCTTCAGGATTTTGGTCATAACCTTGAAGAATCGCATCGGGCGTTTCGTGCGGTCATCCCTCTGCTTTTTGATGTCCAAAAGCCGCTTTTCGCTTGCCTTGAAGTACAACTTCAGGAAGGCCGCCTCGGTTTCCTCTCCCGGCGCTTCACGATACGCCCGGTAGGCTGCCTCGATCTCCGCGCCGTAATTCTCCTTGTCCTCAAAATAATTCTTCAACTCTGCCTCCACCACAAGTACAGTGTCCTCGTCGCGGGCGGACAGGCTTTCCTTGACCTTGTCTGCGTAGGGTGTGGTCAGCCTGTACGACTCGAAGGCCTTGTTGTAGGCTTCGATAAAACGTGTCTCGCGTTCCTCAAGCGTAAGCGGATCGTTCGGATCCGTCTGTCCGGCTGCTGCACGCTGCTGTGCGGTGCGAAGCGCCTGGAGCTCGACTCTGGCAACTCCTGCTTCTGCGCTTTCCTCCGGCAGCTTCACCATATATTTTTCGTAAAACGCCTGAACCTGTGCGTCCCCGGTAGATTTTAAATCTTCCCGCATCTTGCCCGCATCAAAGCTTGTGGCCGCAAGGAAGTCTCCGATCAAAGTGTCATGATTCTTCTGTCCTTCCACAGCCTCCTTCTGCAAAAGCAGGCTGATATCGATCTTCGCGTCCGCAACCGACGCCTTGTCAATGGCATCGATGTCACTTCTGACACCGCGGATCAGTTCCGTCACGTCATCCACCGTATTCTGAATACGGATCTGGGACTGGGAGAAGTTGTAGATGGAGCCCGGGATCTGGAGTCCGAGTTCCTGTGCTTTTAGGATGATGAGCAGGATACGCTGTCCCGCCGACTCCTTGTTGCCGAGGGCAAATGCATTCTCCGCAACTGTCTTAAGCTTCTTCTCGAGCCTCTTGAACTTCTCATCCGCAGACTTTGGAAGGAGCTCGTGAAATGCATCCACAAAGTCTCCTGCCATACCGGCTGCCGCCGCTGCCGTAAGACGTGTCAGCTGGATTTTCTGCTGGTCATCCAGCTTGGTCGCATTTCCGAAATCGATCACGGTCGCACCGTTGTCGTCGATCAGGATGTTGCCCGCATGCAGATCCCCGTGGTAGAAGCCTTCGCCGTAGAGGCCTTCCTTCACCCACTTTTCCGCAACACCGGCCAGATAGCCCTGGCGCTTCTCAAGCCGCGCCAGCATCTCCTCCAGTTTCTTTCTGCGTCTTGCAAGTTCCGGTCCCTTTGCCTGTTCGATATCCTTCTTCAATGCTTCCCGTGTCTGTCTTACGTCCTTGATGTATCTGTCTACGGTTGTACCGGGTGCTTTCTTTAAAACGAGCGTATTGGTGGTAGGCTCGATCAGTTTGCTCACCTCCACCGTCTTCACGGTGTGGTCCGCGGTATCGTAGATCAGTCCTCTTCTGGCGTTCGTCGCCTCCAGTGTCAGATCAAGCTCCTCGGCGATCCTCGCCAGCTGACCGTTTAATGTGTCTCCCATACCGCCGTTTCCGCCCTGCGCCTTCTGGTCGATCTCCCTCGCACAGTCCTCTAAAATGATCTTCTCTCTTCGCATACGGTTTCTGGCGTCGGGTCTCAGCATCTTGACTACGACCTCCTCACCCTCCTCGGGGAGATTCGGTCCGTAGAATCTGCACAGGAAGGCCTGGCCGACGGATGCGGCTCCGAGGGATCTTACGACATCAATTTTGGAGATGGTATTTCCGGAGCGCTTGATCATAGCCGAAAATCTCGCTTTGACGATCCTCTCCGGGATCGGTTTTAAGTTGGACTTCATGTCTGCGATCGCATACTTCATCTCCGGAGGCATACCGTGCTCGGGGAGTCCCTGCAGGATCTTCTGGAACAGAGGTCCCGCACCCTTTAAGTAGCCCGCTAAAGTGTTGCCTCTTTGCTTCATTTTCTCCTCGGCCTTCTGCTCCTCGGTCGCATTCTCCGGAAGCACGTTTTTCTTCACCGCATAGCGGAACAGCTCGCCCATCATGGACTTTTGATCTGTGGCCTTCGAACGGACAAAGTACTCCGAAAGCACCTTCTTGGTGAAGGCACCCTGACCGCTCTCGCTCTTGGATGCCTGCGCAATCTCCCTGTTCAGACGCTTTGAGTGAAGCGCCAGGCGCTCATCCCGTTCTTCTTTGGAGATGCCTTTCTCGTCCGGATTCGGAAGCGGTGCCTCCTGAATCTTGTTGTTCTCCGACTTGAAGATATCATTTACGCACTTGGCAAGCTCGTCCTGAATAACCTTGGATCCCTTCTCCACCGCGAGGTTGATCTTCTTCTGTGTGGACTTGATCAGATCCGTCAGTTTCTTTTCACTCTGCTTGACTGTCAGGATGCTCCTTATCTCCTCTGCAGACTTTCCCTCCAGTCCGGCCTCCTGCGAAAGCTTCTTAAGACCTTCCTTGACAGCGGCAAGCACCGACTGCTTGAAATCCGGCTGTCCTTCCTCCGCATCGGGAATCGACATGCTGTTCACTGTCCGGTCCAGCAGCGTATCATCTGCAAGCACCATGCAAAGCGAATCCGCATGTGTCATCAGTGTATGAAAAAACATCGTGCCGAGGGTCTCGTCCTGCGGCCTCGCATATCTTAGCTGGTCCTGCACGTTGATGTCCCGATCCTGCATGTACGTGTCGCCGTACACCATGTCGGCAATCAGATTCTTCACCTTCTCCTCGGTTTCATCCCACTTCGGTCCGGCCTCACGCTCCTCTTCCTCACGGGGCAGAAACACCACATGGTCGTCCTCCGCCGCATCTTCCTTCACCAGTCGATCGAGAAGCATCTCCGTCTCTTTGTCGTTGATCTGCTGGATACGATCCATCTTATCACTGTATCCCACAACATTCTTGGGCTTTTTCTTCTCCAGCAGAAGCTCCCGCACATATCCGATCAGGATATGGGTTTCCGTATTCTCAAACAGAGCCTTGGGTGCCCCCGAAACGGAGGCGGACACTCTGGTACACAGATTTCTCATGCGTACGGTTTCTCCCTCGTCGGGCCGCGCGTCCCTATCCTTGATGAAGCGGTTCTCCGCATCGGAAAAGCAGGCTTCGAACACCTCATCATACCCGAATTGCTTCACGTGATCGCAGATATCCGCCTCCACATAATCGAGGATCCGATTGGTAGGAAGTGGGATGGTGAGTTTTCCGTTTCGTGCCACAAGCGTAAGTGTACAATCCCGGTCCTGGCACAGGCGCATCGTACAGTCGCCCACCGTGATCCCGGTCACGAACTCCTGTCCCGGCTGAACGGATTTTAAGGTCTTATATAAGAGCAGGATGCTCTGTGCAGTGGTGTCACGCTCCTTCTTGATCAGCTCCGAAGGCAGCTTACTCATAAGCAGGATCCCGGCGATCATCTGCTCGTCCTTGCTCATACCTGCAAGCACAGCCTCCTCCTCCGCTGAAAGGGCACGGATCTTAAGCGCATCTTCACGAGCTTCCTCCGGTGGATTTAAGGCGCTTCTGTCCTCGTGTACATTTCCGAGGGTGGTAAGCAGACTGTTCTCAGTCGCAACAAAAGAAAATCCTGCCTGCACGCGGCGCTTCCACTCCTCGTAGCCGGCCGCAAATCTCGTGCCCGCGAGCATCGTCGCCGCGCGGTCGAGTGCTTCCGTCTCTCCGGTCAGCATGTGCTGTACAACGTGCGCGGTCTCCATAACCGTTTTCTGATCCACTGCCGGATTGGAACCCTCGCGCGTCATCATGGTTTCATTGGCCCTCGACAGTTCACTTACTCCGTCCATCAGCCGAAGCAGGGTTTCGATATCTGCGCGCTGATCTTTGGTCAGCCGTTTCCCGGAAAGTGAGGCGTACACGGAATCCGCTCCACCATAGGTGAAACTGCCGGAAGCAATCTTCTTGACTCCGTCGGCCAGCTCCGGTCTGCCTGCTTTCTCAAATGCGGCGTCCACCAAAAAACGGTCCATCCGCACATCATCCAGCGTCCTTCTGCTTGCGTCCTTCTCCGTCATACGAAGGATCACATGCGCCGCAATACGGTCCCAAAGCTTCCCGTCCTCCATCAGGGCCGCCCTGTCGCCTCCTACCGCGTTGTTCACTGTATTGTCCATCACCCGGAAAGCCCTGAAGATCTCATCCTTCAGCATGGAAAGATCGCGGTTGAGCAGGGTGTTTAACTGACTGTCCGAAAGCTTACCGACGCGCATGCCCGCCGCACGCGCACGCTCGAGCGCCTGTCTGATCTGCTGCTTTACGGCTGCGGTCTTTCGTTTCTTGACCGCCGGTACATCCCCTTCCTTGGGCTCATCGCCGAAGAGGATATCGATCTTTTCGGCATAGGCCTTGTAGGGATGATCGTCCTGACCGGCGTGCAGCGTTCGTTTCACCTCGGAGGTGTGTGTCCCGATCTCATGCAGGACAGCCACGATCTGCTTTCTCGAAAGCGGCTTTGTGGTCGTCGAGTAGCCATCGAGTCCCACCATATTCTCAAAAAGTGTTCTGTAGACCTCTCTCTCCTTCGCCTCAAGCTTTGAGAGCGCAAGTTCCACAAAGTGGCGCTTTAAAAGAACGTGCTCGGCTGCCTCCGTTCCGGTATTCTTTCTTTTGAAGAAACCGTTGTTGATCAGCGTAAGCTTTCCACCGGCAAGGACCACCTGTCCGCGGTTCTTGCTTCCGATCATGCGCAGGAAGTCTGAGAAGGATAGCTTCGCCACCTCATCGGGGTACGTGTCCTTTCGGTTTTCAGTGCGGAGCAGTCGCTCCTCCTCCTGCTTCAGGATACCGAATTCACCTTTTAGTTTATCGATGTATTTGTTCTCGGATTCTCTTTCTTCTTTTTCGCGCTGTTTTTTCTCTGCCCTGTTTTCTCCCGCATGTACTTCGTCCGCCTTGATCTCGAAGTTTTTGCTTCCCCAGTCGTTCCGCTTGAGCCCCTGCTGTTCAAAGAATCTGGTAACGATCTCAAGCAGCTTGACGGCCTCTTTGGACTTCGTCTCCACCAGGGCAACCTCGCGTTTGGTAAGCTGGTTTTTGTCTTCTGAAATCAGATTCGGAAGATCTTCCGCACGTCTTATCATCCGCAGAAATGTGGCCGCATTTTCGGCAAGCCAGTGCTTGTTCACCATGTGAACGTTGAAATCGTACGCGATCACCTCGTTCACCATCCGGCGCACATAGAGGATCCGCTCGGAAGTCTTGCCGAAGTAAGCGCGCAGGAATGCCGCGTTTTTCTCCTTATTCCCGGGGTCCATCCAGGGCATCAGCAGGCCTGACTTATAGTAGTCGTCCTTATCCCTCTGACGTTTTGTCAGAACGTCAGCGATCGAAGCATCCCGCCTCTTCAGAAGTCTTTCTTCCGTGTTAATGGTCATGTAGGTTGTGATATAGTTTTCCAGATACTCTCCGGTAAGATGCGCGTTCTTGGCTCTTTGCTCCTGCTCCAGCCTGCCGTCCTTACGCTTTTCGATCATCAGGGCGTATTCCGCACGGATCGACTCAATCTTTTGATGATCCTCGGCCGTGAGCGGGATCTCGTAAATCGCCTTGGTCTCCTGATAATCCGTTTCAAACTGTGCTTTCGCACTGTTGTAATTGCGCATAAAACGATAAGCGTAGCCGTTCAGCTTTGAGCTTCCGACGTTACGCCCCTCCTCCTGCGCCTTCCGAACATCCTCTGCAAAATCCTGTCCGGCGGGCGTCTTCTCATAGCGAAGCGCAAGCTTCTTCTCGCTCAGCGTCTTATCCGCATCAAGCTCGGCCAGACGGAACTTGATGGCGTGCTCTGTCACATGCCGCTCCGTATACGCATCGGTTTTCTTCTTGTAAAATTCCGCATCCTGTACCGCGGGATCCTGCATCAGGATCTCCTGCTGTATCTGATTCTCATTGATCAATCCGTCCATAGTCTATGCCATCCTTTCCACGCCGGCTATTCCACGATCGTAAATCTGTGCACCGGGGACTCGTCATCCGGATCGTAAGAGCTTTCCGCATAGCCCCTCGCAATCAGGAATTCATACAACGCTTCCGTGTCGTCGCTTGTCTCCGCGAAGCTGATACGAACCGCAACATCCCCGCCGAGTTCGTCAAGGAGCGCTTCCCACAGCATCGTACCTCCTCCGTGTCTTCGAACCTTCGGATGCACGTAGAAACTGTCGACCGCAAAAAGATCCGTATCCTCCATATGGCCCGCAAGCGCCCCACAGGCCGTACGGTCCGAGGTCGCAAGACCGATGATGGCTGTGTTCTTCTTCGCCTTATACGCATGTACGGCCTGTTCCGTCAAAAAGCCGAAGAATAGATCCATCTGTTCTCTTTTGATACTTCCCACCTGAAATTGCATAAGCTCCTCCCTGCATACGTCTGCACTCTGTCTCCTATCATAAGACATGAACAGTCACGGATTTTGCACAAAATTGATCAACTTACAAAAAAAGAGGACGGCACCAAAATCGGACCGTCCCCTCTGTCGTCTTCTTCTAAGTAAAGGCTTACGCCTTGCCTACAGAACCGAAAAGTTCCATCTTCTCTTTTACCTTGTCACAGATTGCCTGTGCACCGGGAGCGAGAAGCTTACGGGGATCGAAGCCTTTGCCCTGCTTGTCCTTGCCCTCTTCGATGTACTTTCTGGTTGCTTCCTGGAATGCCCACTGACACTCGGTGTTTACGTTGATCTTGGATACGCCGAGAGAGATTGCCTTAGCGATCATGTCATCGGGGATACCTGTACCACCGTGTAATACGAGAGGCATAGCACCGGTCTTCTGCTGGATAGCATCGAGAGTCTCGAAAGAAAGACCTGCCCAGTTCTCGGGATATGCGCCGTGGATGTTACCGATACCTGCAGCAAGCATATCTACGCCGAGATCTGCAACTGCCTTACACTCATCGGGATCTGCACACTCACCTGCACCGATAACGCCGTCTTCCTCGCCGCCGATGGAACCAACCTCAGCCTCGATGGAAAGGCCCAACTGATGCGCTACGTTTACGAGCTCGCTGGTCTTGGCGATGTTCTCCTCGATGGGATAGTGAGAACCATCGAACATGATGGATGTGAAACCTGCCTTGATGCACTTGTAGCATCCGTCATAGGTACCGTGATCAAGATGAAGCGCAACGGGAACTGTGATGCCGAGTTCCTCGTCCATAGCCTTCACCATAGCTGCTACGGTCTTGAAGCCGGTCATGTACTTACCTGCGCCCTCGGATACACCAAGGATAACGGGAGACTGTAACTCCTGTGCGGTAAGTAAGATGGACTTGGTCCACTCAAGGTTGTTGATGTTGAACTGACCAACTGCGTAGTGTCCCTCTTTTGCTTTCTTAAGCATCTCGGTAGCTGATACTAACATGAATATTTCCTCCGTTTTCTATATTGTGCGGGATATCCCGCAAAGCCTTTAGTTAACCGCGCGTGCATCGCGCGAAAGATATTATATCATGCACCTACTTAAAAGAAAAGCACGATTTCCGATGCATTTTACTTTTTCTTGTACTGCTGCATGAACTTCGCAAAGTTTGCCTCCTGATAGGGAACATCCTTATCGGAAACCTTGGCGCAAACCGGGATCGTGGTACCGTTTACATTAAGCTTGATCGCCTGGGTCTTCTTGTTAAGGAGCGCGAAATTCTTCACGGTGATACCGCCTATAGCTGTGTAAGGGATAAAGACGAATTTCTCCGGATGTGCTTCCATCTTGGCAAAGCTGTATATCATCTTTGCACCGGGCTGCTCCAGGGGAATGATCGCAAGTCCGCTCTCGGTCTGGTTGATCAAAAGTCCGTCATAGATTGTACCGAAAACCTTCATGGAATCCTCGTTGCTCTTCATAGCGGATGTCATGCCTCCGACAAGACCGCCCATACCGGCGCCCTTGCCCTGCGGTGTCGTATCTTTGTATACAACAAAGATGTTGTTTGATCCACCGAGCCCGTTTACGGACTGGAATAAATCTGTTGCCTCGTTCAGTGTTCTGAAACCATTCATTTTAAGTGTTCCTCCTGTTTCTCTATTTGAGATATTTTTTTAAATACTTTCCTGTATAGGACGCCTTCACTTCGGCGATCTCTTCGGGTGTTCCGGTTGCGATCACCGTACCACCGCCTTCACCGCCTTCGGGTCCCATATCGATAATGTAGTCGGCGGTCTTGATCACATCTAAATTGTGTTCGATCACCACCACAGTGTTTCCGCCTTCCGCCAGCTGTGACAAAATGTCCACCAGCCTGTGCACATCCGCAAAGTGAAGTCCGGTGGTCGGCTCATCCAGGACATAGATCGTCCTGCCGGTACTTCTCTTGGATAGCTCCGTCGCAAGCTTGATACGCTGTGCTTCACCGCCCGACAATGTTGTGGACGGCTGTCCGAGCTTGATATATCCGAGCCCGACGTCCTTTAAGGTACTGATCTTTCGAAGTACCGAGGGAACCGCCGAGAAAAACTCACAGGCTTCATCCACCGTCATATCCAGCACATCATAAATGCTCTTGCCCTTGTACTTCACTTCCAGAGTCTCACGGTTGTAACGTCTTCCGTGGCATACCTCACAGGGAACATAGACATCCGCCAGGAAGTTCATCTCGATCTTGATGATACCGTCGCCCTTGCAGGCCTCGCATCGTCCGCCGGACACATTGAAGGAGAATCTGCCCTTGTTGTATCCCATCGCCTTCGCATCCTTGGTGCCCGCAAAGAGGTCACGGATCTGGTCGAAGACGCCTGTGTAGGTCGCCGGGTTGGAACGGGGCGTCCTTCCGATGGGCGCCTGATCGATATTGATGATCTTATCCAGTTGATTCGTGCCGTTGATCCTGTCATGATCTCCGGGTTTTACCTTCGCACGGTTTAGGTCTCTGGCCAGGCGCTTATAGAGAATCTCATTGATCAGAGAACTCTTGCCGGATCCGGATACGCCCGTCACGCAGGTCATCACCCCGAGGGGGATCTTGACATCGATATTCTTTAGATTGTTCACCCTTGCACCCTTCACGGTAAGGTAGCCTGTGGGCTTTCTCCTTACAGCGGGAACCGGGATTTTCTTTCTTCCGCTTAGATAATCACCTGTGATGGAATTCTTGCAGCGCATCAGGTCGGCAGCGGTACCCTCCGCCACCACATGTCCGCCGGCCGATCCCGCACCGGGTCCGATGTCGACGATGTAATCCGCAGCGCGCATGGTGTCCTCATCGTGTTCCACCACCAGAAGCGTATTGCCGAGGTCTCGCAGTTCCTTTAAGGCTGCGATCAGCCTGTCATTGTCTCTTTGGTGAAGACCGATACTCGGCTCGTCAAGGATGTAGGCAACACCCACCAGTCCCGATCCGATCTGCGTGGCAAGACGGATTCTCTGTGCTTCACCGCCCGAGAGCGTACCCGTCGGACGCGAGAGGTTCAGATAATCGAGTCCCACGTTGATCATAAATCCGAGGCGTGCACTGATCTCCTTCAGGATCTGCCTGCCGATGATGGCTTCCCTTTCCGTCAGTGTAAGTCCGTCTATAAAAGTCGCCAGCTTCACCACTGACATCTCCGTCAGATCAAAGATATTGACACCGCCCACCGTCACAGCCAGAGACGAGGGTTTGAGTCGCTTTCCGTGACACTCCTCACAGGGCGTCAGCGTCATGTACTCCTCATACTCCTCGCGCATGCTTTCGGCAGAGGTCTCACGATAACGCCTTCTTACATTGTCCACGAGTCCTTCGAACTCAACATAGTGCGTGCCGTGTCCCCACTGACTTTCGTAGTGTACGGTCACCTTCTTACCCTTTGTACCGTAGAGGATCACGTCCTTCGATTTCTTGTCCAGTTTCTCAAAAGGAACATCCAGTGAGAATCCGTAAGCCTCGGACAGTGCCTCCAGGATCGCATGGGTATAGCTGTTCTTTCCGGACTTCTTGCCGGAAGACTGCCACCCCATCACGGAGATCGCGCCTTCATTTAATGTAAGCGACGGATCCGGGATCATCAACTCGGGGTCAAACTCCTGTCTGAAACCGAGTCCCGTACAGCAGGGGCAGGCACCGAAAGGATTGTTGAAGGAGAAGGATCTCGGTTCGATCTCGTCGATGCTGATACCGCAGTCCGGACAGGAGAAACTGTCGGAAAAATGAAGCGGCTCACCACCGATCACATCCACCTCGAGCAGACCCTCCGACATTTTAAGGACCGTCTCGATGGAGTCCGCAAGTCTCGATGCGATACCCTCCTTCATCACAAGGCGATCCACCACAATGTTGATGGTGTGTTTTTTGTTCTTGTCGAGGACGATCTCGTCCTCCGTCAGGTTGTACTCAATCCCGTCGATCACGGCACGGACATATCCGTTCTTTTTGGCATTCTCGAGAAGCTTGGTGTGCTCGCCCTTTCGACCTCTTATCACGGGCGCTACCAGCATAAACTTCGTCTTCTCCGGAAGCTTCATGATCTCGTCCACCATCTGATCCACCGTCTGGCGCTCGATCACCTTCCCGCACTGCGGGCAGTGGGGAATACCGATCCTCGCATAGAGCAGTCGCAGATAATCATAAATCTCCGTTACGGTTCCCACCGTGGATCTCGGATTCCGGTTCGTCGACTTCTGATCGATGGAGATCGAAGGCGAGAGTCCCTCGATCTTATCCACATCCGGCTTATCCGCAAGTCCTAAAAACTGGCGCGCATAAGAGGACAGCGACTCCATGTACTTTCGCTGTCCTTCTGCGTAAATCGTATCAAATGCAAGGGATGACTTTCCGGATCCGGAAAGCCCCGTGATCACTACAAACTGATCTCTGGGAATCTTGATGTCGATGTTTTTTAAGTTGTGCTCTCTGGCTCCCCAAACCTGAATGTATTTATGCTCGCTCATAGTTCCTTACTTTATCGACGTATTTCTTGACATTGTCCTTCACGGATGCCTCAATGTCGGAAATGCTGATCTTCTCCTGGCGATCAAGCACGATCACAGCCGCAACCACGCCCGCGATAAACGCGATCAAAACCCCAAGCGTGATCATCTTTTTCTTTCTTTTGTGTGCATAATACTCCTCAGCGAAGATCATGTCTTCTTCCTCGATCACTTCCTCCACCTCTTCGATGGGGATGTCTCTGCGCATGGAAATCTCTGCAATAAGTTCGTCTCTGTCCATCTTGGTACCTCCTGTTTGATTTGGTTATATCATAGCTTAAATAAGCAGTAAAAGCAATTTGAAACCGCTACTTGTCGTAGTCTCTGTAGAGCGCCTTGAGCTCTTTTAGTTCGTCGCGGTACATCGCGGCATGCTCGAAGTCTAATTCCGCCGCCGCCTTGTTCATGCGCTTGGTGAGACGCTCGATCTCCTTGGTGAGTTCCTTCTTGCTCATGGACTCCCGGTCCTTCTCGCGTCTTTCGGCCATCTCGTCCGCGCGGCCCTGCTCATCCACCTCAAGGGAAATGATATCTCTGATCTCCTTCTTGATGGAGGTGGGAGTGATACCGTGCGCCTCGTTGTACGCATGCTGAATGCTGCGTCTGCGGTTCGTCTCATCGATAGCCTTGCGCATGGAGTCCGTGATGGTATCCGCGTACATGATGACATGTCCGCCGACATTTCTCGCGGCACGACCGATGGTCTGTACCAGCGAAGTCTCGGACCTGAGGAAGCCCTCCTTGTCCGCATCCAGAATCGCGACCAGCGTGATCTCCGGAATATCGAGACCTTCTCTTAGGAGGTTGATGCCGACAAGCACATCGAAAACGCCCATACGAAGATCTCTGACGATCTCGATTCGCTCCAGCGTGTCGATATCGGAGTGCAGGTATTTCACCTTGATATCCAGCTCCCTCATATAGTCGGTCAGATCCTCCGCCATACGCTTGGTGAGCGTGGTGACAAGAACCTTGTGTCCCGCCTCGGCTTCCTTCCGGACCTCCTTCACGAGGTCGTCCACCTGTCCCTCCACAGGTCGTACCGACACCTCCGGATCCAAAAGACCCGTCGGACGGATCACCTGCTCCGTGCGAAGTTCCTCGTGAGAAGCCTCGTACTCTCCGGGTGTCGCGGATACATAGAGGATACGATCCAGCCGATCTTCAAACTCATCGAAATTGAGCGGTCGGTTATCAAGTGCGGACGGAAGTCGGAATCCGTAATCCACCAGTGTCGTCTTTCTGGCCCGGTCGCCGGCATACATACCTCGAACCTGCGGCAGTGTCATATGAGACTCGTCGACGATCATCAGATAATCATCACCGAAGAATTTAAGAAGGGTATTCGGAGTTGCCCCGGGGGCAAGCCCCGCAAGGATGCGGGAATAGTTCTCGATGCCGGAACAAAATCCCGTCTCCCGAAGCATCTCTAAGTCAAACTCTGTGCGCTCCTTGATGCGCTGTGCCTCAAGCAGCTTGTCATGCGCCTTGAAGTAGGCGACACGCTCGGCAAGTTCCGCCTCAATCTCGCCGATGGCCTTCTTCAGTTTGTCGGGTGCCACGACATAGTGCGATGCGGGGAACACAGCGACAAAGGAAAGGCTTCTCTTGATCTCTCCCGTGAGCGGATCAAACTCCGTGATCCTGTCGATCTCATCGCCGAAGAACTCCACGCGGACACCATCCTCAAAAGTGGAAACAGGAAGGATGTCCACCACATCTCCCTTCACACGGAAGTTGCCTCTGGCGAAGTCCGTGTCATTCCTGGTGTACTGGATGTCCACAAGCTGATGGATCAGTTCGTCGCGATCCTTCTGCATCCCGGGTCGAAGCGAGAGCATCATGGACTGATACTCCTCCGGATCACCGATACCGTAGATACAGGATACGGAGGACACCACGATCACGTCCCTGCGCTCGATCAGAGCTGCCGTGGCGCTGTGGCGCATCTTATCGATCTCATCGTTGATGGAGGAATCCTTGGAGATGTAGGTGTCGGTCTGCGGCACATAGGCCTCAGGCTGATAATAGTCGTAATATGAGACAAAATACTCGACTGCATTCTCCGGAAAGAACTCCTTGAATTCGGAGTACAGCTGCGCAGCAAGGGTTTTGTTGTGCGCAAGCACCAGTGTCGGCTTGCCGAGGGCTTGGATGACATTCGCCATGGTGAATGTCTTTCCGGAACCGGTGACGCCGAGAAGCGTCTCCCTGTGATGTCCCTTTCGAAAGCCATCGACCAGTGCGGCAATCGCTTCCGGCTGATCGCCGGTGGGTTGAAATTCGGAGTGCAGTTTAAATTCCATAGATTAGTCTTCGAAGGTCTCCTCAAGTGCCTTGATCAGTGTGTAGACCAGACTGTGCATCGCTGCGTCCACACTGTTTCCGGACGCGATGTTAAGGAGGCTGCCGTTTAAAAAGTCAATTTCCGTCTTGCGTCTTTTTTCGATATCCTGAAGCATGGAGGACTGATGATCGTAGGTTGCGGGGATCATCTCCTCATAAAGCGCCTTTCTGTATGCATCCGCATCCTCATAGAAAGTCTTCGCTCCGCAGGACCGCATCACCGCGTAAGCCTCTTCGATCAGGATGTCGATGATGGATCTTGCGTATTCGGAATCGGCCAGCTGTCCGTAGGTTCTGTGAAGGATCGCGCCGAGGGGATTTAAAGCCGTGTTGTAGATCAGCTTCGCCCAAAGTGCCTGCGAAAGGGTCTCCGTATCCACCGTCTCTGCGGGAACGCCGCCCTTGGTAAGCGTCTCAACAAGCGGTGCGACCGGCGCGGGATCCGCGCCATAGCAGGAACCGATCAGCACCGGTGCCTGATGCACGGTGACCACGCTCTCGGAGAGCTTGTCCGACTTGGAAAATCCGGTGATCACGCGGCTGTGGAACACCTGCTCCTGTGTAAAGAAGCGCAGGAAAGGCTTCTCATAACCGATGCCGTTTTGCATGAAGCAAATGCATACGCCCTCCTTCATGCAATCCTTGCGTGCGGAGAGGCGCTCGCTCACTTCCTCGTTCGCTGTGGCCTTCGTCGCCACGATCACGTAATCGTATGCATCCTTCGGAAGTCCGGCTGCATCTTCATACACACCGATCTCGTTTGCCGAAAAGCTTGCCTTGCCGAAGATGCCGTCCCGGGCGATACCCTCCTGTTTTATCGTTTGCGCGGTATTACCGCGTGCAATAAAATCAACTTCTGCGCCGCCCTGTTTCAGGCTGGCTCCGATGCCGATGCCGAGTGCGCCGGCTCCGATGATCAAAACCTTCATATACTACCCCCAATCGTGTTATAAACAGTGTCAAACAACTGTTCCGATTATACCACAAAGCGAAAATGATTGCCACATCCTCTTGTCAAACACTGCAACGTATGTTATAGTGTTTACGAACAGATGTTTGGTTGTCGAGGAGTGATTCTTATGGCATCCTTTGCTTCCGTTTTGGCTGCGTTTCTGCCCCTTGTACTGGCCGGTTCTGTCGGCCCGAAAGACACAGCCCCCTGCCACGCCGGAGACTTCCGGTCCCCCTGCGCAGGCGAAGAACGCTGTATGTTACCAGCAACCGGAACGATCACCGGGACCGTCATCGTCGGTTCCGAGGATCCGACACTTATATCCTCCCTCAACTCTGTGCGGAGCTCCTACGGACTCCCGGCGCTTTCCGAAAGCGCCTCTCTATCCGGTCCGGCGAAGTGCCGATTGGCCGAGATACGCATCCTCATGTCGCACACGCGCCCGGACGGCCGTGATTGCCACACCGTCTTTTCCGACTACGGGCTGTCCCCGGATCTGTGGGGAGAGAACCTTGCGGCAGGATACACCTCCCCCGAGGAGGTACTTACGGCATGGCTTGCATCCGAAACGCACAGGGAGAATCTTTTAGATCCCCGGTTCACGCAGGCAGGTTTTGTCCACATGATCACCGATGACGCATACGGTGATTACTGGGTACTCCTTCTGACCAACTAAAAGAAAGACATCGACCCGCCCGGAGTCGATGTCTTTCTTTTAGGATACTTCTCCTGCGGAGAAGTTCTGAAGTCGCTCAAAGCCGCGACGGGCTCCCTGCCCGTTCGGGCAGGGCAGAATTAGTGTGCGTTCTTTTTATTGTATACGATCACCGCCGCAGAAATCTTCGGCATGTGAACCGTAACGGTATTGTTTTGAACCTCATAGCTTTCGTACTTGGTCGTATAGCCATCCTCGGTCGTAAGCATCACGCGCTTCATCACGGAATGATCCGGCACGCCGAGTCTTCTGACATGGATCGTCAGATTCTTCTCTTCATAGTCGTTGTTTAAGATCACCACCACCGCCTGGTCTTTGTTGAACCGGCCGTAACTTGCAACCTTGTACGCACAGTAGAGGAACATCACCGAGCCGTACATCAAAGCTTTGTTCTGCTTATGGATCCTGATGATATCCTTGTGGAAGGCGATCAGTTCCTTATCTTCCCTGCCCCAGGGGTAGGTGCGTCTGTTATCCGGATCCGTCCATCCGCAGAGGCCCGCCTCGTCACCGTAGTAGATGGTCGGTGCGCCCGGCCAGGTCATCTGGAATACAACAGCCTCTCGGAATACGCCCTTGTTGATGTTCTCATTCGCCGCTTCGGGTCCCATGGTATGGATACGGCCTACGCGTCGGTTTGTACGTGTCAGGAAGCGGCTGTGGTCGTGATTGGAAAGTTCATTCATCGCCACTTCGAGAGAGTTCTGGTTGAACCTGGACATGTGGTGTCGCATCGCGCCGGTAAATGCGTCCGGATTGCCGAGCAGATCGCCGCGGAATTCGTCGCTGTGCTTTTCAACACCGGTCAAAAACCATGTGATCGGTTCCATAAATGCATCGTAGTTCATCACGGTATCCCACTGATCTCCGAGGAGCCAGGACTTGGAATCTCCGTAATTCTCGGCCAGGATGATGGCGTCGGGATTCGCCTTCTTTACACGGGCTCTGAAATCTCTCCAGAACCTGTGATTGAATTCCTCCGTCATGCCGAGATCCGCTGCCACATCAAGCCTCCAGCCGTCGCAGTTGAAGGGCGGCGATACCCACTTTTCTCCGATCCGCATGATGTATTCGTACAGTTCCGGAGACTCTTCGTAATTGAGTTTCGGCAGAGTATCATGTCCCCACCAGCCGTTGTAGGTCGGGTTGTAGGGCCACTTCCAGGGATCGTTGAATTTAAAGAAGCTTCTGTAAGGGCTCTGGTAATCCACATAGGCGCCCTTCTCGTATCCCTCCTGGTTCTCATAGATACACTCGCGGTCCATCCACTTGTTATAGGAGCCGCAGTGATTGAAGACACCGTCCAGGATCACCTTCATACCGCGCTTGTGAATCTCCTGCACGAGTTTGATAAAGAGGCGATTGCTCGCTTCTAGGTTCTCCTTGTTGGTGACTCGGTTGATATATCTTGTGGATTCCTTGTTGGTTTTGGAACCCGGCGGGAGACACGCTCCCTCATCCTTTACGATCACGCCGATGTGCGGATCGATATAATCATAATCCTGAATATCATACTTGTGGTTGGAAGGAGACACAAAGATCGGGTTGAAATAAATAACATCCACGCCCAGATCCTTCAGATAATCAAGCTTGTTCATCACGCCCTGAAGGTCGCCTCCGTAGAAGCTTCTGACATCCATATTGTCCGGATACTTGAACCAGTCGGTTATGTGTCTCGTGCCCTCACCGATATAGCAGTACTCATTATCAAGGACATCGTTGGAAGGATCTCCGTTGCAGAATCTGTCCACAAAAATCTGATAGAACACCGCACCTCTCGCCCAATCGGGCACAGAAAAATCAGGTGCAAGGCGGAAATTATAATCCGGGTTTAATTCTCTCTGTCCGCCCAATTTGTTGTAGAAGCAGGTAACATTTCCGGAATGGATCTCGTAGTAGTATTCGATTGTCTTCGTCAGAGACTCTATGCGATATGCATAGTAATCGAAAAGCTTATCGCTGGATTCCACGTGCATGCGTGCACGTTCACCGTTGTAGATCAGGTAGACTTCGTCGACGTTGTCGATGGCCGTACGAAATTTCAGGGTGACGGGGTCACCGGTTGCCGGCTCCGGTGGACATCGATATTCCCCGGTACCGTCAGCAAATAATGCACCGAAATTCAGTGCAGTCTTGGTGTTATATATATATTTGAAAAAGCGTGCTGCGTTTGAACTGTTTGCGGCCATGCCCATTCTCCTATCGGTGTATATTCTAATACATTTTGTGACATTTCACAATCCCAAATTCGCACAAATACTTATATGCAGAGCACCCTTTATCAGGTCATCAAAATATAAGAATGCGATGCACGCAGCGCATGCATCGAATAGTTTCAATATCTGCCCTGCCCGAACGGGCAGGGAGCCCGTCGCGGATCGGCCTCGATTTGCTTGCAAATCGAAGGCTAGCCACCCGGCGATGAGGGCTTTGAGCGACTTCAGAACTTCTCCGCAGGAGAAGTCTCACTTTAGTTTAATCGTACCGCCGGCATAAGTTCGGTCGCCGACGCTGATCGTAAGCTCATATGTACCGGAAAGGCCTTCCTTGTCAATCAGGGCAGAAAATCCCTTACCTCCTTTTTCGGCATCTTCCACACCCTGTTTTGCAAGCAATTCCTTCTCAAAGACGGGGAATGCTTCATAGGTTTGAGACTTACCGTCCTGTGTCAGGCTGACATAGACACGGTCGATCGGTGCGTCCTTAGGGAAGGCGCCGTAGATACTTACGCCATAGCCCTGTACCTCGGTGAAGATCGTGGCACCTTCCCCGGAAGCAGATTTGCCGCCACTGATCCCTGTTCGCTCGGGCGCGTACATAAAGGGCGCGCGTTCGGAAAGGCGCACCAGGTTTCTCTCCACGATCTCGTACACGAAATCCGTTCCTTCCGCAAGAGAGTTGATGTCCGGACAGTCGGTACGTTTGAAGGTGGCGTTCTCGTAGTTATCGATCATGTAGGGAAGCAGTGCGCGTCCGAAGGAATCCCTTGCCATATAGAGCGAGCTTCCGTCCCCGATCTCCTTGTTCTTCGTAGAAAAGAGATCATCCCCCTGCTCCTTATCGCTCATAAAATTCTCAAGCTGCGCCTTCGGATCGGTCACACCCGCAGGTTTCGTGAACATAAAGTCGTCGTAGTCGATATCGTATATGTACTGTCCTTCCGCGTAAGGTCCGGCCGGAAGCAAAAGTTTGTCCACATCGCCGCGCCAGTTTTTCTCAATCGAGTATCCTGCGGTCGCGTAGGTTTTGTGTTCCTTCCCGAGTCCGTCCATGATGGCGTTGTATCCGATCAGTGCGCCCTGATAATTCCAGTGGGAATCACGCTTGTGATACAGACCTTTCTCCTTCTGTTCCGTAAGAGCCGTCTTCATATCCACGTAGCTGACACCTTCCCTGCCGCAGGCTTCCATTACGCGGTCAAGGTTATTGGTATCGGCCTTTGTGTAATAGTAGGGCATGTACTCGCCATAGACCGATGCCTTGTTGGGTATCGGCACGAAGACGAACCTGCCGCCGTTTTTCTCTACCGCCTCTTCCATCAGGGACAGAGATACAGCGACAGCATGGATCTCGGCTTCCGTCATGGCATTGGTATCCATGTAATCCTCGCTCTCGTTCTCGTAGAAGAGCCAGCCGTCTTTTCCGTCTATTACATTAGACGTCGGTGTGTGAAACAGCTCTCCCTTCAGCATATTTGCACCCGTAAGAAGCTGCGGACGAAAGGGGATCCGGTCGCTCATCCACGCTTCAAACTCTGTTGAGAAATCTACATTCAATCTGCCTTTTTCCATATAAGACGGCAGTTTCGAAAGTTCGCGTTTTTCAAGACTCGCGTCATTTTTTACAAAGGGCATAAAGCACAGCGGCGCGCTGCAGATCGCAAGGAAGATGCAGATGTAAATTACTTTGAACCATTTCTTCATGTCACACCCTCCTTAGAATCTGAAATAGATGAACGGGTTGTACTTGCTTGACAGCAGTGCCAGGATCGACAGTGCCAGGATGACAAGCGAGCCCGTATAAGCCACGTAGTTATAAGCTGCCGCATGCTTTGTTTCCTCAACCTTTCCCCGGATCACCCGAAAGACCGGTGTGGAAAGAAGCAGCGCGAAGAACAGCGTAAGAAGGAAGAGCCCCGTCATACATGCGTAGATCTGCACGTTCACCGCAGGAACACCCGAAGCGCCCGTGAACATATTTCCGATGAGCGTAAAGCCCTGTGAGAGACTATCCGCGCGGAAGATCACAAAAGCAAGCACAACTACCAGCATGGTGTAGATATGTCCGATGGGTTTAAACCATTTCTTCTTCGTCGGTATGATCCGGTAGACCTCAAACATCTGACAGAGGCCGTGGATCAGCCCCCATACGATGAAGGTGAAGTTTGCACCGTGCCAGAAGCCGGAAAGGAAGAACACGAGCATCATATTCAAGGTCGTTCGAAATCTGCCGTGTGCACTTCCGCCAAGCGGGATGTAGACATACTCCTTAAACCAGCCGGACAGGGAAATGTGCCAACGATGCCAGAACTCGCGGATGCTTCCCGCAACGAACGGATAGTTAAAGTTTTCCTTAAAATCAAAGCCGAAGATACAGCCGAGCCCGATGGCCATATCGCTGTAACCGGAAAAATCGAAGAAGATCTGAAGCGTGTAGCACACCGCTCCGATCCAGGAAGCCGCCATACCCACATCGCCGGGTGCAAACGAGAACACCTTGTCCGCCACAAAGCCCATCTGATTTGCTATAAGAACCTTCTTGCCGAGGCCGAAGGCAAACCGGCACAGTCCCCTGCTCACGCGGTCCGCATCAAACTCTCTTTCCTCGATCTGTTTTGCGATATCCGCATAGCGAACGATCGGTCCCGCGATCAGCTGAGGGAAGAATGCGATATACAAAAGCACATAGAATACATTTTTCTGAACAAGCTTCTTGTCCCGATAGACATCGATCACATAGGACAGTCCCTGGAAGGTGAAGAAGGAAATACCGATCGGCAGCCGGATATGCGGTACAGGGATGGAAAGTCCCGTCACATCATGGATGACGGTTGCGAAAAATCCCGTGTACTTGTATGCGATCAGCAGGCCGATATTCACAAGGACAGCCAGAAGCACCGCAAGCTTCGCGTACTTCTCTCCCGCCGCAAGCCTGCCGCAGAAATAGTTTAAGATGATGGAAGCCAGCATGATCATCACTGCCACGGGTTCTCCGAATGCATAGAAAACCAGGCTGGCAGCTACAAGGATAATGTTTCTGGCTGTCTTATTGGGGATCACCGCATAGAGCAAAAAGGTGATCGGGAAAAACATAAAAAGAAATACCACCGAACTGAATGTCACGTCATCATTCTCCTTATCTGCCCTGCCCGAACGGGCAGGGAGCCCGTCGCGGCTTTGAGCGACTTCAGAACTTCTCCGTAGGAGAAGTTTCACTATCATCGATAACCCGCTTCATCATACTATGAAGCGAAGGCTTTTACAAGTCACCGCGACGGTACACGATGCACGGTTCATATGAGCAATTTGCCTAAGGTTTGGAAACTATTTTTGTGCAATTAGTTTCTTGTCGAAATATAGTTCTTTTGCTACAATTATGGAAACCGGATTTTGGAAACAAGTTTCCATTTTGTTATATGGGAGGTTACTATGGAACTGCGAGAAGAAATCCTTGTCGGCACCATGCGCGTCTTCAACATCAAGGGATTAAAATTCACAATGGACGATCTGGCGCGTGAGCTCGGCATCAGCAAGAAAACCATCTACACCGTCTTCGACAACAAGGAGGATATGTTCCTCGCACTGGTGGATTATCTCTTCGACGGCATCAAGGAGGAAGAAGCGAAGGTCATAACGGACCCGAACCTGTCCACCGTCGATCGTATCCGAAAGATCCTCGGCGTGATGCCGGCAAGTTACCGCGACCTGGACTTGGGTCAGCTCTACCTGCTGAAAGATAAGTATCCGAAGATCTACGCCAAGGTGGAGGAACGACTCGAAAGCGGCTGGGAGAATACCATCTCCCTGATCGAGACCGGACAGAAGGAGGGTGTGATCCGCCCCATCCATATCCCGATCCTGAAGATGATGCTCGAGGCATCTTTGGAGCAATTCTTCCGAAGGGATATCCTGATCAAGAACAAGATCACGTATCAGACCGCATTAGACGAAGTCGTCGGTATCCTGGTGGACGGCATCCTGACCGGACAGACGCATTAGGAGGTAGCAAGCTTATGGGAGAACGCATTTACTTAAACAATGACTGGTATTTTACGGAAGCTTTCAGCGACGCCCTGGTTACGGGCGAGGCAGACACGGACGCGATGACGGCTGTCCGCATTCCGCACACAGTCAAAGAGACACCTTTTCACTATTTCGACGAATCAGAGTATCAGATGGTAAGCGGATATGTGAAGAAGCTTACGGTCGATCCCGCATGGGAAGGCAAGACGCTTCTGCTTACTTTCGAGGCCGTGGGACACGACGCCACCGTCTATGTAAACGGCCGCGAGGCAGGCAGTCACCATTCCGGCTACACCGCATTCACCATCGACATCACCGACTTTATTGATTTTAGCAGCGAGAATACCATCGTCGTCAGGTGCGACAGCCGCGAGACGCTCAACACACCCCCCTTCGGATTCGTGATCGACTATATGACCTACGGCGGCATCTACCGCGAGGTCTACTTGGACATCCGCGAAGAAAGCTACATCGCCGACTGCTACATCGCATCCAGGCTCTCCGACCGCTATGCGCTTCCTGCCGAAGAGACAAGGCTGTTTGCGAAAAAGTCCCAGGTCTTTTCAAGGATCGAGGTAAAGCATCCGAAGCTCGGCATGAAGATCGTGCAGGAGCTCTTAAGAAAGGGCGACGATACCGTACTTGTCTCCGACGAGACCGCATCCGTGAGCGAAGTGACGGAGCTATCCTTCTTCACCGGCGACGTGGAGCTGTGGGACATCGAGAACCCCGCCCTCTACGAGATGCGCACAAGACTGATTGACGCGGACGGACGGGAGACGGATTCCCGAACCGACACCTTCGGATTCAGAAAAGCCGTCTTCAAAGAGCGCGGTTTTTACTTAAACGGACGCAAGGTGAAAATCCGCGGTTTAAACCGCCACCAAAGCTACCCTTACGTAGGCTACGCAATGCCTGCTTCCATGCAGAGGCGCGATGCGGATATCTTAAAGTACGAACTGGGTGTCAACGCAGCCCGCACCTCACACTACCCCCAGTCCCACGACTTCATTTCCCGCTGCGATGAGATCGGTCTCCTCGTCTTCACGGAATTTCCCGGTTGGCAGCACATCGGCGATGAAGCCTGGAAGGTGCAGGCGCTTACCAATCTGCGTGAGATGATCACGGAATACAGAAACCACCCCTCCATCATTCTCTGGGGTGTCCGGATCAATGAGTCCGTAGATGACGACGCCTTTTACACCGAGACCAACGCACTCGCCCACAAGCTCGACCCCTACCGTCAGACCGGCGGCGTTCGCTGCTACAAGAAGGGCAGCCTCCTCGAAGATGTCTTCACCTACAACGACTTCGTCCATGACGGCAAGCGCCCCGGCTGTGAGCCCAAGCGTGACGTAACCCCCGACGTCAAAAAGCCGTACCTGGTCAGCGAGTACAACGGGCATATGTACCCGACCAAGACCTTCGACTGGGAGGAGCACCGTATGGAGCATGCGCTCCGTCATGCGAATGTCTTGAACGAAGTTGCCCGTCAAAAAGACATCAGCGGCAGTTTCGGCTGGTGCATGTTCGATTACAACACACACAAGGACTTCGGAAGCGGCGACCGTATCTGCTACCACGGTGTAATGGATATGTTCCGCAACCCGAAGATGGCAGCAGCGATCTACGCGGCGCAGCAGGATGAAACCCCCGTACTCTCCCTTTCCTCCACCATGGACATCGGAGAGCATCCCGGCAGCAACCGCGGAAGCATCTACATCTTCACCAACGCCGACTCCGTGCGGATGTATAAGAACGACGTCTTCATCAAGGAGTACGACGCCTCCGATTCCACGCATCCTTTTATGAAGCACGGTCCGATTCTGGTGAACGATTACATCGGAAGCACCCTTGAGGAGAACGAAGGCATGCTGCACAGACAGGCCGAGGACGTGAAGCGTCTCCTGAATGAAACCGCGCGCTACGGGCTCTACGGACTTCCAAAGACCGCATACTTAAAGGCGCTCCGAATGATCCTCGCCTACCATATGAAGATGAGCGACGCCGTGGAACTTTACAACAAATACATCGGCGACTGGGGCGGAGCCTCAAAGAGTTACCGTTTCGAAGCCGTAAAGGACGGCAAGGTTGTAAAGACTTTGATCATCACCCCCATGACAAAGCAAAGCCTTGCAATTGACGTGGATCACACGATGCTTACGGACGGCAGAACCTACGATGTGGCTGCCGTCAGGATCCGCGCAGTTGACGAACATGGCAACACCCTTCCCTTCATGAACGATCCCGTCACCTTAAAGACCACCGGCGGCATCCGACTGATTGGACCCGAACTCGTAAGTCTTCAGGGCGGTATGGGCGGTACCTATGTAAAAACCACCGGAAAGAAAGGCAAGGCAACTTTAAAGATCACAACGCAAACAAACGAAACCTACACCGTTGACTTTAACGTAATCTAGGAGGTGCGCCTATGAAACTCGGAATCAAAGAAAAAGCAGCTTACGGCCTCGGTGCCGTCGGAAAAGACATGGTCTATATGCTCTCCGCAAGCTATGTCCTCTATTACTTTCAGGATGTACTCGGCGTATCTGCGGTTGCAATGGGTGTGATCCTGCTTGCAGCCCGTATCTTCGATGCATTTAACGATCCCATCATGGGCATCATCGTAGCCAAGACGAATACCCGCTTCGGCAAGTTCCGTCCCTGGCTTCTGATCGGTACCCTTACCAACGCAGTGATCCTCTTCCTGATGTTCTCCGCGCCTCCCGCTTTGGACGGCCCGGGACTCACGGCGTACGCTGCGGTTACCTACATCCTCTGGGGTGTCACCTACACGATGATGGACATCCCCTACTGGTCGATGATCCCCGCCTTCACCAAGGGCGGACCGGAGCGTGAAGGACTTACCACGCTGGCACGTTCCTGCGCCGGTGCAGGTTCCGCCATCGTCACCATCATCACCATGTTCGCCGTTCACAAACTCGGCGGTTCCAACGAGCGTATCGGTTTCCGTTACTTTGCTCTGATCGTGGCGATCCTCTTCATCGTCTTCATCGTGATCACCTGCGTATCCATCAAGGAACAAAGCACGGTCAACATGAAATCCCCGTCTATCGGCGAGATGTTTAAGGCCCTTCTGACAAACGATCAGGCGATGGTCATCGTTATCGCAATCGTCCTGATCAACTGCTCCATCTACATCACTTCGAACCTGGTAATCTACTTCTTCAAGTACGACTTCGGCGGAACAAGCTGGTTTAACAGCTACACCCTCTTCAACATGTTCGGTGGCGCCATCCAGATCTTCTCCATGGCACTCTTCTATCCGCTGCTTCGGAAGGCCTTCACCAACAAGGCGATCTTCAACATTACCTTAGGTTCTGCCATGATCGGCTATGCCGTACTTTTCGGCATTGCCTTCACCAACATGTCCTCCGTATACCTGCTCTTCATCCCCGGCTTCTTCATCTTCGCAGCCAACGGCGTACTGCAGGTACTTACCACCGTCTTCCTTGCGAACACGGTAGACTACGGTGAGTTAAAGAACGGACGACGTGACGAGTCTGTGATCTTCTCCATGCAGACCTTTGTGGTGAAGCTTGCATCCGGCATCGCAGCCTTCATCGCATCCCTCTGTCTCTCGATCAACAGCCTTTCAAATCAGGCAACCACAGAGGAAGAGCATGCGATCGACTTCGCCAAGGATGTGGCGGCAAGCGCAAAGCTCGGCCTGCGCATGACCATGACCATCATCCCCATCTTGGGACTCTTTGCCGCCATCATCATTTTCCGCAAAAAATTCATCCTTACAGATGAGAAGGTTGCGGAGATCGCTGAGAATCTGAAAAAGAAGAACGCTTAAAGCGGAGGACTTCGCCTATGATCGAAATCAAAGAAAGCACCTACATTCTGCATACGGCACATACGACCTACGCCATGCGAAAGACGGACACGGGGCACCTTGAGCATCTCTACTACGGCCGTCGGATCCGTACGTCTACAGGAATAGACAATTTGATCATACGCCACGAGTTTCCGCTCGGCTGCAGCGCAAGCTACGACATCGATCATCCTGCGATCATCCTGCAGGATCTCTGCCAGGAGTTTTCCTCCACAGGCAAGGGCGATTACCGGGCCGGTTCATTTACCGGCATCTTCGCCGACGGAAGCAGAAGTTTTGACCCCCTGGTAGTGTCCGCAACCGTATCCGAAGTTTCGCCCTACGAGACACTCCCCACCTCCTATGCCGATCCGGACCGGGCGGCGGAAGCACTTGTCATCCGGCTTGCGGATCCGCATCGCGATCTTATTGTGGAGCTTTCCTTCATCGTCTATGAGGACTGCGACGTGATCACGCGGCGCACGCGGATCATCAACGAGGGAGACACGCCTGTTACCATCGACCGGATCTGTTCCGGCCACCTTGAACTTCCGGGCGGTGACTACGTCTATACCGGATTTGCCGGTGCATGGGCAAGAGAGATGCGCAAAGTCGATGTCCCCCTGGTACAGGGCACGCACACGGCAGGCAGCACCTCGGGCGTCTCTTCTTCCACAGCCAATCCCTTCTTCATGATATCGGAAGCTTCTGCGACAGAGGATGCCGGCATCTGCTACGGTATGAACCTGGTCTACAGCGGAAACCACGCGGAATCCGCGGAGGTATCCGAGCACGGAAAAACACGGATCCTCTGGGGCATCCACCCGGAGACCTTCTCTTATCCTCTCACCCCCGGGGAGGTCTTCGAAGCACCGGAGGCAGTGATGACCTGCAGTCATCTCGGCTTCTCCGGCATGAGCGCCAACATGCACCGCTTCGTGCGCCGTCACATCGTACGAGGTGTGTGGCGCGACAGGGTACGACCGGTCCTTTTAAACAGCTGGGAGGCGGCGTACTTTAAGATCAGCGAGAGCAAGCTTCTCTCCCTCGCAAAAGCGGGGAAGAAGGTTGGAATCGAACTCTTTGTTATGGACGACGGATGGTTTGACGGAAGGAACGACGACACCTCGTCCCTGGGCGACTGGACCGCCGACAGGAAGAAGCTTCCGGGCGGCATCGAGGGCCTCTCAAAGAAGATCCACGATCTCGGCATGTCGTTCGGCATCTGGGTAGAGCCCGAGATGGTGAATGTCAAAAGCCGTCTCTATGCGGCACACCCGGACTGGACGCTGGAGATTCCGGGAAGGCCGCACAGCGAGGGCCGAAACCAGCGCATTTTGGACCTCTCCAAGCGTGAGGTACAGGACTACATCATCGGTGCCATGTCCGATGTATTCTCAAGAAACATTGATTACGTCAAGTGGGATATGAACCGACCCATGACGGATGTGTTTTCACAGGGCGGTGATGCTGCGTCGCAGGGAAGCGTCGCACACAGATACATGATCGGACTCTACCGCGTCATGAAAACACTCACGGAGAAATTCCCGGACATCCTGTTCGAAGGCTGCGCATCCGGCGGCAACCGGTTTGACCTCGGCATCCTCTCCTACTTCCCGCAGATCTGGGGAAGCGACAACACGGACGCCATGTCCCGTGCGGAGATCGAGACCGGCTACAGCTACGGCTATCCGCTTTCCACCGTAGGCGCACACGTATCGGGTGTCCCGAATCATCAGACGCTTCGGATCACACCGCTTGCCACAAGATTTGCGGTTGCATCCTTCGGCGTACTCGGTTACGAAGTAAATTTAAATGACCTTCCGAAGGAGGAACTTGAAACCGTCAGACAACAGATTGCGCTCTATAAGTCATGGCGTGAGGTGTTCTTCTTCGGTGATTTCCACCGCGGCAGGACCTTCCGCAATCATGCAAACGAAAGAACGCAAGCGAGTCTGCTCTCTCAGGGAAGAGGGAATCTGACCGAGTGGACCGTGGTATCTCCGGACCAAAAGCGTGCCGTCTCCATGCTGCTCCAGCTGCATGCGATCCCCAACGCGCAGTACGCAAGGCTGAACCCCCGAGGCCTTGACCCGGGCAGGATCTACCATATGACGAGTCCGGCTTTCACCCGCAACATCCGTGAATTCGGAGATCTTGTAAACACTGTCTCCCCCGTCCATATCAGGCAGGATTCGACAATGCATCATCTCCTGTCAAAGTTTTACAAGCTCTCCGGAGAAACGGAGGATGTAACCGCCTGCGGCGATGCTTTGATGTACGGTGGCATCGCACTATCCCCCGCGTACGGCGGTACGGGTTTCAACGACAAGACCCGAGTATTTGAAGACTATGCGGCCAGACTTTACTTCTTTGAAGAAACAGGAGGAACGGCATGAAACAGGCAGATACCCTAATTCAAGAGATCCGCTCCGGTGCGTACGACGATAAACTCGCCGACATCTACGGAAGCACGGAGATCCTTACCTATCAAAAGGAACGTTATATAAGCGCGATCACGCGCGCACGCGAAACATTTCCGGAATTGTCCGGTCGCGGGATCTCTGTCTTCTCCGCCCCCGGGAGAGCAGAGATCGGCGGAAACCACACAGATCATCAGCACGGCAATGTACTTTGTGCCGCAGTCGACGTTGACGCGATCGCAGTGACGGCACCTTCCGACGACGGAGCCATCCGTATCCTTTCGGAAGGCTACCCGATGATGTCGATCACATTAGACAAACTCGACAAGAACCCGTCCGAAGCCGGCACGACCGAAGCCCTCATAAAGGGCATGCTGTACGCAGTACGCGAGGCAGGCTACAACATCGGCGGTTTCTCCGCCTACATCACAAGCGACGTTCTCTCGGGCTCCGGGCTTTCTTCCTCCGCGGCCTTCGAGACCCTGATCGGCACCATTCTCTCGGGGCTTTTTAACGACGACGCCATCGATGCGGTATCCATCGCCAAATACGGACAGTTTGCGGAGAACGATTTCTTCGGCAAGCCCTGCGGTCTGATGGACCAGATGGCCTGCTCCGTCGGAAGCCTGACTCAGATTGACTTTTTCGATCCGAAGCAGCCAAAGATCCACCGCATCACCTTCGACCTCGATGCTGCAGGCTACGCTTTGGTGATCACAGATACCAAGGGATCCCATGCGGATCTGACCGATGACTACGCTGCGGTTCCGGCCGAGATGAAGGCTGCTGCGGCATGCTTCGGCAGAGCGTACTTACGCGACGTGGACGAGGATGCGCTTCTCGCCGGTATTCCGAAGATTCGGGAAACCTGCGGTGACAGAGCAGCACTTCGCGCACTTCATTTTCTCCGCGAGAACCACCGTGCCGTAAGCGAGGCGGATGCGTTAAGCGAAGGCGACTTTGACCGCTTCCTCTTAGACTTTCGCGCATCCGGGGATTCCTCCTTCAAGTACCTGCAGAACGTATACACCAATAAGGATGTTGCACACCAGAACGTATCCGTAGGGCTTGCCGTAAGCGACCTTGTTCTCGGAAACGACGGCTGTGCCCGTGTGCATGGCGGCGGATTTGCAGGCACGATCCAGGCATTTGTAAAAAAGGAAGCCGTGGCGCGGTATCAAAAAGCCATGGAAGATCTGTACGGAGAAGGTGCATCCACTGTGATGCGTATCAGAAAGTACGGCGGCACCCGCGTGATGTAAGCAGCGTTTCAAACCGCCCACACATACAAGATGGAGGTAGAACCTATGCTCAACCAACTGATATACGAACTGATCGAATACGGGCGCTCGCACGGTCTCATTCATGAGGCTGACATCGTCTATACCGTCAACCGGCTGCTTGCCCTCTTTCATGAAGCTTCCTACGAAGCGCCGTCGGATACCCCGAAGGAACGTCCGCTGGCAGATATCCTGCAGGATATGACAACGCTTGCTCTTTCGAAGGGACTCATCGAGGAAGATACCGTAACCTTCCGCGACCTCTTTGACACGGAGATCATGGGGCTTCTTACACCTCCGCCCTCCGTTGTACAGGAGAAATTTCGTGCGGCGTTAAATATTTCTCCGCAGGAAGCCACGGAATTCTACTATACATTTTCCAAAAACACGAATTACATCCGCACGGACAGGATCAAAAAGGACGAGAAGTGGACGGCGCCGACCCCCTACGGCGATCTCGATATCACGATCAATCTCTCAAAGCCCGAGAAGGATCCGCGCGATATCGCGAAGGCCGGTCAGGCGAAGCAGTCCGGCTATCCCGCCTGTCTGCTCTGCCGGGAGAATGAGGGCTATGCGGGACACGTTACGCATCCGGCCAGGGCCAACCACCGGATCATCCCGCTTACACTCGCGGGTGACGACTACTATCTGCAGTACTCCCCCTATGTCTACTACAACGAGCACTGCATCATCTTCAACAAGGAACATATCCCGATGAAGATCGACAAGGCATGCTTCACCAAGCTCCTCGACTTTGTCCGGCAGTTTCCGCACTACACGGCCGGCTCCAATGCGGATCTTCCCATCGTCGGCGGATCGATCTTGAGCCACGACCACTTCCAGGGCGGCGGCTACGAATTTCCCATGGTTCGTGCGCCCTACGAACGCGAATTTGTGATCCCTTCCTTCGAGGACGTACACGCGGGCATTATCCGCTGGCCGCTTTCCACCATCCGTCTGCAGGGCAGTTCGCCTGCACGGATTGCCGAGCTTGCCGACCACATTCTTACCGACTGGAGAGCTTATACCGACCGCGATGCTTTCATCCTCGCGGAAACGGACGGAACCCCTCACAACACCATCACCCCCATCGCAAGGATGCGGGGCGATCTCTTCGAACTGGATCTCGTACTTCGAAACAACATTACGACGGACGAGCATCCCCTCGGCGAGTACCATCCGCACCCGCAGTATCACCACATCAAGAAGGAGAATATCGGACTGATCGAAGTGATGGGGCTTGCGGTTCTCCCTGCCCGGTTAAAGAAGGAGATGCAGATTCTCGAGGATGCTGTCTTGGCCGGCAGTGACCTTGATTCCATCCCGGAGATTGCCTCCCACGTCCCCTGGGCTAAGGAACGGATCCTCTCTAGAAGCGACATTTCTCCTTCGAACATACACGGCATTGTGCAGGAGGAAATCGGCAAGGTTTTTGCCAAAGTACTTGACTGTGCAGGCGTCTACAAATGTGATGAAAACGGTCGAAACGCCTTTATGAAATTCATTGCTACCCTATAGAAACTATGGTAAAATATACGTAGATATGGGTGTTTAAACGGATTTTCACATTCATATCGGAAGCACGTACACGACAGCTCCTATGAAGCTGTCCGCATCATAAGACAAGGAGGTCAGACTATGGATGCATTTACCAGGATTACGGGCGGCGTAAGCGCTTACGCTTACTCCAAGACCGAGACCAAGAAGCGGTCCGAAAAGACCGAGGCAGCCGCGGATACCAAGCCCGCAACTGCAACCGATTCTGCCGGCAAGACCGAGTACACGGCCGGAAGCAGAGTCGGAAGTCCCGCGCTTACTGAGAAGGCAGCGAAATACTACGAAAGCCTGAAGCAAAAGTTCGGCAGTATGGAATTCGTCCTCGTAAGCAGCGACATGAAGAGCACTGCACAGTCTATGGCAGGCACCTTCGCAAGAGCCGACCGCAAAGTCGTCCTGATCGATGAAGAAAAGATCGAGAAGATGGCTTCGGATGAGAACTATCGTGCCAAGTACGAATCCATCATCGAAGGCGCAGCCGGCAAGATGGAAGAGATGCAAAGCGGCCTTGCCGCAACCGGTGCGGACATCCGCGGATTCGGTATGCAGGTGAAGGATGACGGAACCGTCTCCTACTTCGCAGTCTGCAACAAATCTCTTTCCGAGACGCGTGCCAAACTCGAAGCCAAGCGTGCCGAAAAGCGCGAAGCCGCGAAGGCCGAGGCGAAGAAGGAAGCGAAGGCCGAAGCCGAAGAAAAGCTCGCCGAGAAGCGTGCAGCATCGAAAGAAGCACTTGACGACCTGACGGAAGACGAGGCGAAAGAAGTCCTCGCAGGTGTCGAGACCATTGAGGCCTCTTCCATGGAAGAGCTGATCCGCAAGGTTCAGGATTTCAGCCAGAATCTTCTCACTTCCCGCACAGAGACGGAAGCAGAAAAGTACGTCGGCAAGAACTTCGATTTTTCACTCTGAGACAAGCAACCAAAAAGGGAACTGCATGCAGTTCCCTTTTTTATATGTCATCGCCCTTCCAGTCACCGCGATCACTTACAATCCTGTAACCGATCGTTTCTACACGTCTTGCCAGGCAGGAGATACACTCCGCGGCCTCTTCACCCGTGCAGACTTTTCCGTCGTAGAGCCTGTACTTGTCCCGCACGGATACGGGAGATAGATTCGGCATCACAACATTTGCACCGGCGGAAAGCCCCATCTCGCGTCCCCTCGGATGGATAGTGGCAAGTGCCGTCGTAGCCGGAAGCAGCGCGTGCGGCAGGGCAAGTCGAAGCAACGCCAGAAAGAACAAGGTGTCCTCAAGTGTTCCCGCAGGATCGTCTTTAAACGGTGTATCCGCATGTGGTATGAAGGGACCGATCCCCACCATGTGCGGTTCAAGTTTCTGAAGAAAGATCATATCCTCCGCCAGAGTCCGCGCGGTCTGTCCCGGACTTCCCACCATAAATCCTGCACCCACCTGATAACCGATTTCCTTTAAGTCATACAGACATCGCTTGCGGTTGGATAACGTCTGTGCTGCGGGATGCAGCTTCCCGTAATGCTTGGGATCCGCCGTCTCATGGCGGAGCAGATAGCGCTCCGCTCCCGCCGCAAAATATCTCTCATAGCTTGCTCTCGGCTTTTCTCCGAGGGAAAGCGTCACCGCCGCTTCCGGATATCTGCGCTTGATCTCACCCACCAGGGCACAGATTCTGTCATCCGTAAAATAAGCATCCTCTCCGCCCTGAAGTACAAAGGTCCTGATACCGAGACCGTAGCCTGTCTCACAGGCGGCAAGGATCTCCTCTTCCGTCAGACGGTAGCGCGACAGCCGCTCGTTCCCCGCACGGATCCCGCAGTAGTAACAGTTTCTTCCGCAGTAGTTCGTAAACTCGATCAGTCCGCGAACATACACCGCATCACCATAGGACTTCCTTCGAACCGCATCCGCAGCTGCGTAAAGCGACGCTGTATCCACGGACTCCCGTTCGACGATCAGTGTCTCCCACGCCTCGCGCGAAAGCGGATTTCCTTTCTTTAATTGTTCCAATACATCTCTGTAATCCATCTTAAACCGTGCGCTGTGCAAGTTTCATCGCTTTTTTATAGAATACCACCGCAAGCAGTATTTCCACAAGCATCATCCCGAGGAGCACAAAAGCCACATCCACCTTCATACCGATCACAACCACCAGGACTGTAAGGATCATGGTCGCAAACATATTCGGAAGAAGATAAAGCGATACCGCCGCGCTCTGCTTTACCACCTCGATCTCGTTCTCCCAGTCAAGCCGCATATGCTTGATGCCGCTCGCACATCCGGCACAGGTTGAAAATGCACACAGGCAGATACCGAGGAGCACGGACAGTACGGTTGTAAGAATCGAAGCCCGCGCCGATATGCATAGGCAGATTGTGGAAAAGGCCGTGCACGGAACGGTGAGATACATGTTAAAGAGCATCTTTCCCTGATACAAAGTCTTCTTCGGAATCGGCAGGCTCTGCACGATCCAGTACTGCTTTCCTTCGATGGAAGGCGTAATTGCCGTTGTCGCCACCATCCCGATGAAAAAATAGACGATCAACGGAATTGCGGGAATCAGCATTTCCTTCGTCACAGGTGCATCATGCAGGATCTTTTGCAGCACCGCATCCAGATCCACAAACAAAGACGCAACGCCGAGTATGAGCACCAGCAGTTCTCCGAATATGGCATTGGTCATATACGTTGCGGATCCTGTCATGCGCTTCCACTCCTTTACTGCGATGGCCTGCACCACGGGACGCTTCTTTCTCTCGCTCATGGTAAACTTTTTCGATCCGCCATGCGTAAGAAGTCCGGAATTGATCCGTCGATAGGATCTTCCCACCAGAAGGAACATTGCCTCGAAAAGCAGGATCGACAGACCGACCAAAAGCAGGATATCCGATACCCGCAATACGCTTACCCCATCGGAAAACCATTGCGCCGGCGGATAGGCGTGCGTTGCGCGATCCATCGCATCGGACATTTTGCTGACCATCTGATCCACCTTCTGATTGCGCACCACGTCCTCGATCAGAAACCGCGAGCCAAACATAAGAAGGATAAAGACAAATATCAGCACCGTCTGAACGATATTGGTCTTTCGAAATCCCGCGGACACCTTCGCGATCAGGAATCCGACAAAGGCTGCTGCAAGCATCGGAATGATCGGAAGAAAGAACGTAAGCACAATCCATACCGGATAGACGATCACCGAGGGGGTTGCGTAAATCCCGTATCCGATCATCATAGCGAACGATACGGCCAAAAACCACCCGAGGCTTTTGACGTACATATAGAGGAACTTGCATCCTGCCACGGTTTTCGGAGAGAAGGGAAGCGACATCAGCATATCATACTCCCGAAAACCGAAGAGATACCCGTTCGTCTTCATAAGCGTAAAGAAAAATGCGAGTGCCGACACCAAAAGTGCACAGGTACCCGGAATGGAATCCGCAAGTCCGAGTTTCCCGTAGCCGACACACGTGAACACACAGTAAGCCATGATCAGCAAAAAGAGAATGGCGTAACCGACCGTGTTTCCGATGATCCTACCTTTTTTTCTTTTGTCCTTACAGTGCTTATAAATATTCCACTGGCTTGTCGAGCGAAGCAGGGTGGAAAGAAGCACGATACTACGACTCTTCATCCTGCACCTCCAAGAATACTTCCTCAAGGGAATGGTTGCCGATCACCGTCTCCATATCTCCCGCATCGATGATCTTTCCCTGCTTGATGATGGCAACCTTGTTGCACAGTTTCTCAGCGACCTCAAGCACATGCGTCGAGAAAAAGATCGCAACACCCTCTTTGCAAAGTTCATGCATGATCTGCTTTAAGGTAAAGGACGCCTTCGGATCCAGTCCCACAAAAGGCTCATCCATCACGATCAGCTTCGGATCATGGATCAACGCCGAGATGATGGCCAGTTTCTGCTTCATACCGTGAGAATACGAGCTGATCAGATTGCCAAGTGCATCCGTGATCTCCATAAGGTCGGCATACTTTCTGATCGCATCTTCCCGTTCCTTCGCCCCGATCCGAAAGACATCCGCCACAAAATCCAGGTACTGGATGCCCGTCAGATTCTCGTACAGGTCCGGATTATCCGGAATGTACGCCGTGATCTCCTTACAAGCCACCGGGTCCTTCTTCACTGACTTTCCGTCGATCAAAATCTCACCCTCCGTAAAATCAAGAACACCGACCACCGCACGGATCGTCGTGGACTTTCCGGCACCGTTGTGCCCGATAAAGCCGTAGATATCCCCGCTTTCCACAGTGAGATTCACATTATCCGCAGCCTTCTTTCCTCCCGGATACACCTTGGTATATCCCTTAATCTCCAAAACAGCCTTCTTTTCCATGTCCATCCTCCCTGTATCTACTTCAGTTCCTCATACAATGCTCTCGTCTCTTCAACGGTCTCCCGGCTTACATAATAGACCTCGTCACCTGTCTCGATGCGGATGCAAAGATCAATATCCGGGTTTAGGAACAGCTTGCAAGGCTCCCCATCTATGGTAAACCGGCCTTTCATAAGTCCGGGCATATTGGACCCCACCGATCTTACAACCTTTCTTTCATCAAAGTTCTCCACAAGCTCCGCGCTTTGTATCTGTCCGATTTCGATCTTATACTCATCCCTAAGCTGGTGGCACACCACTCTTCCGTCCTCCACCCGAATCCGAATGGGCGTCGCATCAAGAAGTCCAAGCCACACCAGACAAAGCAATGTGGCAAGGAGTGTAACAGCAAGCAAACCACCAATCACCTTTCCCACCGGATGTGCAAAGTTTACGGTCGCCCCGATTCCCATACGTTTCTCCACAGTCAGGCGTTTATCCCCTCTGTTGTAGTAAATCATACCGCCGATCCATTTGTCGTCGTCATCCACCATCACCGACATTTCTTCTTTATAGCGCTCATTAATTTTTCGAACCCGTGACACATACACGATGATCGCGCCAATCATGATGACCATAAAGACGCCCGTAGCGATCATGGCAAACAGCTCGGTTTGAAACAGAAGCATGCCGGCAAAAAAGCCCGTGGTCATCACAACCACCGACCACGCAATGGCCACGCTCATACCTGCGAGACATTTCTTGATCGCCCGGTTATAATTGGCATTCACCGTACTGTTTTCCGAGATCACCTCATTTTTCTGACGATCCATTATAACGGCAATCGGGATCAGCATAAGTGCCGTCAACAGATAGATCAGGGTGATGCTCGTCAGTGTAAAGATGCCGTCCACCGTATACCCTTCTATGCAAAACACCTTAAGATCCAAAAGAAGCGCCACGCCAAACTCAACCGCAACCAGGAACGCAGGCAGCAAAAGGGCCGGCAGCTTTAGCGCGTGAACCGTCGAAGTTCCGGAAAGATCTGTATAGGTGATACCTGCATTTGCTACAAGCCCCATCTCCCGCTTCAAATTCTTCAGGTTCTTATTTGCAAGAATATACGGCACAAGCATTAACATCATGTACGCATAAACATTCAGAACACTGAAGGTTACATTTAGGGGGATATTCTGAAAGACCGCAAGGACGATCCCGATCAACACAAAAACTCCCGTAAGCAAAAATGCCTTTTTTCTGGCGTTGGCACAGATCGTATCAATCCGGTCGGATATCCCTTCCCTTTCATACCCATCCTGATACCGGATGCCATAAAAAACTTTTCTCTTCTTCCAATTCTTCGGATAGGCCACTGCGATGATAATAAGCCCCACCGGCAGTACCATGCCGATCATGATCAAATTCATAAGTAATCCCATTTGTCCCTCTCCTATTTTTCCTTATATCCTTCCTCGATCATTGCGATCAGGTCTTTTTTATCAACCCCTGACAGTCTTGCTTCCGAAATGATCCGCTTCAACTCCCAAAGGTTTGCATCACTTAATTCCTTCGAACGGGCGATTTCCATACGGACTCTTGCTCCGTTCTTTCTATCCGTCAATATATACCCTTCCGCCTTCAGACTCTGATAAGCCTTGCTCACCGTCATGGTATTGATTCCCATCTCCAGCGCCAGCGCTCGCACAGTGGGAAGCTGTTCTCCCGCACGTAACCTGCCGTCCGAGATTCCCATCACAATCTGGTCTCTGATCTGTTGATAGATGGGCACGTCCGAATATTCATCAATTCGTATTACCATTTCCCTCTCCTTGTACGTTTTGTATTACTCTCTGTAATACAGATAATACATTTATAGGGTGCGTTTGTCAAGCATAAAAAAACAGGGTCTCGGCATACGGATTGTCGAGCCCTGTCTGCGGCGTTTTTATCCCTGTTTCTGCTTTCCAAGAACTGTTATACCATCATCGTTAACAATCCCGCATTTGGCATAGAACTCCCAGTTTTCTTTGATGGAGATTAGCTCCACTATCATCTATCGATAACTCTTGCATTGATGTATGTTAATTCATGATGTTTACTTTTTAAGATTAGCACATCGCATATCTTCTCATCCAGCTTTTCACGACACTTTCAAATATTTCCGGCTGCTCTATCTGCAGATTATGGCCTGCCTTTTCTACTGCTATATATGTAGCATTTGTATACTTCTCCATAAGATCGAACTGATCCTTATACCCTACTTCAGTATCCTGCTTCGCAGCGATAATGAGACAAGGTATCTGACACGGTTCCTCTAAATCATCCGGATTAAAGGAGAATCTACCTTCCAAATCATTATTTAAGAAGTCCCAGTCAGCACTTGCCAGCGCCGGCATCAGATATTTCTCATACCGTTCCCAGACTTCTTTAGTAAGGACTACGTTCATGAGCATAAAACTATCCCTTTCCTCTTTAGAAAGAAAATTTAATAGAGCATCGTCTTTCTCCATAACTGTTAGTGGTTCTACACGACCCTGTTTCTCACCGGGTATAATACAAGGAACCAGAAGAATGATTTTGCTTAACATTTCCGGGAACTTATTAACAAATCCCCTTGCAAGGAGACCGCCATAGGATTGTCCTATGATCATAAATGGTTCCCTAATTACATCGGCAGCAAATTCATGCAGAAGTTCCAGAATATCATCAGAATTTCTAACATTTCCATGTTCAGAAGCCCCCATCCCTGGTAAGTCGATATAATAACGTCTGTAGCCCGAGACCTCTTCAAAAATTGGCTCAAATGCGCCTTTCATAGTGAGTCTACTAATTCCCCATCCATGTATGATCAGAACAGGCGTTCCATCACCTATCACTTCATAATCCATTATCCCGTATTTCATCTTATTTAAAACCTTTCCCAATGTATCTGCGCATCATAATCTACATCTATCTGCTTTGTAAGAGCAGCACCCTCAGCAGGTCGTCCAACTCCTATAAAGCATGGTATTAGATATTCATCAGGAATATTTAAAGCCTCTTTCGCTACAGTCTCTTCATTCCCCAATGGGATTCTGACATTACACCCGTAACCTTCTGACACAGCCGCAAGCCACACATTTTCTATACCGCACCAAATAGATGCATAACAGTTAAGATCCGACAAGCAGGAAGGATTTAGAATATCTACCTTCTTTTTCATCAGAGGAATTATGATTGCGGCAGCATCGATTAACATTCTGTATTGCTTTGGCACAGCAATCTGATAACTCTCCTTCTGAATGGGATCAGAAATAAATGTCATAGCATCCACATCCTTCACGGTCAGATTCTTAGGGACTCCTTCAATTACACTTTTCATAATCTCCTTATCTGTCACCACTATGTAATTCCAATCTCTGAAATGATCATTTGCAGGCGCCGTGTATGCAGCCTTAACTATTCTC
>CACZFI010000010.1 GCA_902780405.1 uncultured Lachnospiraceae bacterium | reverse complement strand
AAAATGAAAGAGTTTATTTATATATTCCCTGAAAAGAGATATATTTTCATTTTTAAAAAAGTTATTAAAATTCAAAGATTTTATTCCATTAAATAATAGAATATCTGGCTTATTTTTTTCTAATTCAATATGAACTTCATCAAAAGTATCATTAATTAAATACATGTCATCACTATCTAAAGGAAATATATATTTTCCTTTAGATGCGATAGATCCGATGAAACGTGAATAAAATTGACCCATATGTTTAGTGTTATTAATAACTTTAATTCTTTTATCGAAATAACTCAATTTGTTTATGATTTTAAAAGAATTATCTGTTGAATGATCCTTATATGGTACATTTGCAGCAGACAGAGAAGGGCGTTCCCGTGTCGGCGGTAGCGATTGAGACACTCAGCAAGGAGGGCCTTGAAGATACCAACGAGTACAAAGCAACCGAGGCTATGCGCGCGCTTTCGGATGAGGTGGAGATGATCGTCCCCGAATTGGAGAATGAGGCGGTGATCGACGCCTTCAAAACCGATGCGGATGAGTTTTTGTTCGACAAGCAGTCCGCAGAAGAATGTGCGGCTCAGATCCGCACGGATATTATCGCCGTCACGAAGGGCGGTAATTGAAAAAAAGTTTCAAAAACCTCTTTAGGTTTTCAAAAGATTCTGTTAAAATATGATGGTGTTCATTTCACAATCAAAATAAAGTTCAATAGGAGGACCGCATGATTTACTCAACAGAAATTAAGAACATGTGCCCTGTAACACAAGGGGTACATCACGGCGCTGCACCTATTCCCGAGGAAGCAAAATGGGTACAGGCAAAGAAAGTCGAAGACATTTCAGGTTACACCCACGGTATCGGCTGGTGTGCACCTCAGCAGGGATGCTGTAAGCTTTCTCTCAATGTAAAGGACGGCATTATTCAGGAGGCGCTTGTAGAGACAATCGGTTGCTCCGGTATGACCCATTCCGCAGCTATGGCAGCGGAGATCCTTCCGGGACTCACCGTACTTGAGGCTTTAAATACAGACCTCGTGTGCGATGCAATCAACACCGCTATGAGAGAGCTTTTCCTCCAAATCGTATACGGAAGAACCCAGAGTGCATTCTCCGAGGACGGACTTCAGATCGGTGCCGGTCTTGAGGATCTCGGTAAGGGCGCTCGTTCCATGGTTGGTACCACCTACGGTACTCTTGAGAAGGGACCTCGTTACCTTGAACTTACAGACGGTTATATCACCAACATCGCACTTGATGAGAACGATGAGATCATCGGTTACAAGTACATCAACTTCGGTAAGATGATGGACTTCATCAAGGCAGGCGATGATCCGAAGACCGCAGTAGACAAGGCATCCGGTCAGTACGGTCGTGTTGCTGATGCAGCAAGACTGATCGATCCCAGAAAAGAGTAAGAAAGAGAGGTAGACAAACTATGGCATTATTTGAATCATACGAGAGAAGAGAGCCTCAAATTCTTGCTTGCTTAAAGGAATACGGCATCTCCTCCATCGAAGAGTGTAAAGAGATCACCGATGCAGCAGGCATCGATGTATATCACCTGATCGAGGGCATTCAGCCCATCTGTTTCGAGAACGCAAAGTGGGCTTACACTGTAGGCGCTGCAATCGCTATCAAGAAGGGTTGCCGCAAGGCAGCTGACGCTGCAGCAGCAATCGGTATCGGCCTTCAGGCTTTCTGCATCCCCGGTTCCGTAGCTGACCGCCGTAAGGTAGGTCTCGGACACGGTAACCTCGGCAAGATGCTTCTTGAAGAGGATACAGAGTGCTTCGCATTCCTTGCAGGTCACGAGTCTTTCGCGGCAGCAGAGGGTGCGATCGGTATCGCAGAGAAGGCGAACAAGGTACGTCAGAAGCCGCTCCGTGTCATCCTGAACGGTCTCGGCAAGGACGCTGCTCAGATCATTTCCCGTATCAACGGTTTCACATACGTTGAGACAAAGTACAACTACTTCACCGGCGAGGTTGAGGAAGTATTCAGAAAGTGCTATTCCAAGGATGCAGATTCACCGCGTGCAAAGGTAAATTGCTACGGTGCAAATGACGTTCAGGAAGGTGTAGCGATCATGTGGAAGGAGAACGTTGACGTTTCCATCACAGGTAACTCCACCAACCCCACCAGATTCCAGCATCCGGTTGCAGGTACTTACAAGAAGGAGCGCGTAGAAGCAGGCAAGAAGTACTTCTCCGTAGCATCCGGCGGTGGTACCGGACGTACACTTCATCCCGATAACATGGCTGCAGGCCCCGCTTCTTACGGTATGACAGATACCATGGGACGTATGCACAGCGATGCGCAGTTCGCAGGTTCTTCCTCCGTACCCGCACACGTTGAGATGATGGGTCTGATCGGTGCAGGTAACAACCCGATGGTTGGTATGACCGTATCTACGGCTGTATCCATCGAGGAGGCTGCAAAGGCAGGCAAGTTCTAGACGCGGCAATATGCAACTTAAAAAACCCGATAGGTTTTCCTATCGGGTTTTTTTATGTTATACCTATACATTGTACGCGTCTAGATCCTTGAGATATTCTTCGGGGATGCGCATGTTGCCTCGGCCGACGCCGATCTGAATGTTCGGTTTTACAACTCCGTGGAAGTCCGTTCCGCCGGAGACCGAAAGTTCAAGCTTTCGCGCAAGGGCGGAGAGCTTCTCGCTTTCGTAGCGATTGTTGGAGGAGTGGTAGGCTTCAAGTCCCACAAGTCCGAGAGATTTAAGATATGCAAGCAGCTCCTCGATCTCCCTGTATCCGAAGTGGTAGAGCAGGGGATGGGCGAGATAGGCGGCTTTGCCGTAGGTGGTCAGGATCTTCATGGCTTTTTCGCAGTCCACCTGTGGCTTCGGCAGATAGTACTTACAGCCGACACCGATGTAGCTCTTGAAGGCCTTGTTCTTGTCCTTGCAGACGCCTTCCTCGACTAATACTCTGGCAAAATGTGCTCTGGTGATCACGCTGTTCGGATTGCCGTGGAGAAGCTTTTCCATGGTGACGGGCAGACCGTCTGCCTGCATCATTTCGACCATTTTTATGTTGCGGTCTTCTCTGGCACGCTTCATCTCGTCTAGCGCCGAGGCAAGCTCCGGATTCCTGTAGTCCATAAAGTATCCGAGGATGTGAACCTCGCGGTTCTTGTAGTAGGCGGACAGTTCGATGCCCGGGATGACACGGATCGGTTTGTCCTCGGTGTGGGCAAGAATCTCCGGGATGCCGTCCACGGTGTCATGATCGGTAAGTGCGATGGCGGAAAGTCCGGCCTCAATCGCAAGGTCCGCGACTTCGGCGGGCGTGAAGGATCCGTCTGATGCGGTTGAGTGAAGGTGAAGGTCAACGTATGACATATGTGCTCCTTTCGACCTATTTCGGTCGTCCTTCTTTTAACATACGGAGTAATTCCTCCGCAGAAAATGCGTACTTGGTTCTGCAGAAATCGCAAACCACCTCGATGGGCTTGTCTTCTGCGATCATGGCAGAGAGTTCTCTTCTTCCGAGACTGATCACGGCCTGCTCCACACGTTCCTTGCTGCAGTCGCAGACATAGGCTGCGGGCAGGGTATCGGTGATCTTTACGTCGTAGTCTCCGAAGACTTCGCTTATGATCTCCTCAACGGTCTTTCCAGCCTTTAAAAGGGCGGTGAAAGAAAAGTCTCTTAAACGCTCCTCAAGATAGGAGATGATCTCCTCGCCGGCGAAGGGCATCAGCTGGATGATGAAGCCGCCTGCGTGGCTGACCTTCATATCCTGTCCCTGCAGGACGCCTAAGGCAACGGAAGAGGGGATCTGGTCCGAGGTTGCAAAGTAGTAGGTCAGGTCCTCGGCAATATTGCTCTTGGCTAAGTGAGTGTCTCCCATATAGGGTTCTTTTAAACCGATATCCTTGATGACACTCATTACGCCGAGCCCGATGGCTTCGGAGAGCGCTGAGGCGGGCAGCATGACGTCCGTCTCGCTGACGTAGCCCTTGACGTGTCCGAGGGAATCCGCAGTCACCAGCATGCCGGAGATGGGCCCCTGGCACTGGATGCGGATGGTGAGTTTATCGGTTTCATTTTTCATCATGGAGCCCATCAGGACGCCGCCGGTTAAAAGCCGTCCCAAGGCATTGGTTACGACCGGGGCAAGGTTGTGGGTCACTCTTGCTTTTTCAACGATTTCCGTGGAGGTGCAGGCAAAAAAACGCACCTGATCATTTGCGGCCATGCCGCGGATGATATAGTCGGACATGAGAAATCCTCCGTCAGTTCTAAAATTGCATATGGGTATTATAGTAGAATCGGTCGGGATTGGCAAGGGCGCCTTGTTTGACGGCATGGCTGCCGCGTTGTATAATGACGGACATGACGAAACGTGAACAAAGAAAAGGAAATATCGCGCTTTTGCTCTGCGCCATGATCTGGGGATCGTCGTTTGTAGCGCAGAGTGTGGGGATGGATTTTATCGGTCCCTTCACATTTCAGTGCATAAGAAGTGTGCTCGCCGTGACGGTTCTCGGGCTTTTTTTGTTGATCCGATGCGCAGTTTCGGGAGAAAAGCTAAGGATCACCCGGGCGGATCTTAAAGGCGGTCTTGCCTGCGGTGCCGTTCTTTCGTGCGCGTCCTGGTTTCAGAATGCGGGACTTCGAACCACATCGGCCGGAAAAGCCGCATTTATCACGGCACTCTATATCATACTGGTTCCCTTTTTATCCGTTGTTTTAAAGAAAAAGGTGCCCGGAAAGCTCTTCGTATGCGCATTTGCCGCATTGGTGGGACTCTATTTTCTTTCGTTTTCCGGAAATGAGCTTTCACAGGTGGACCCCGGTGATCTGCAGTGTCTGGTCTGCTCCCTGTTTTTTGCCACACACATTATGCTTGTGGATCATTTCGTAAAAAAGACGGACGGCGTGCTGCTGTCCTTTCTGCAGTTTTTTGTCTCGGCGGTACTATCGCTTCTGCCGATGCTCGTTGCGGAGCATCCGACGACTGCGTCCGTGTATGACGCGGGCCCGTCGCTCCTTTACTCCGGAATCATGTCCTGCGGCGTGGCTTACACGCTTCAGCTTGTGGGACAGCGCTATGCGGAACCTGCGGTGGCTACGATCCTGATGAGCCTGGAGTCGGTCTTTTCCGTGCTGACGGGCATCATCATACTGAAGCAGTTTCCCACGGGACGCGAGTGGATCGGATGCGCGGTGATGTTTGCGGCTGTGGTCGGGAGCGAGCTTCCGGAGAAGGAAAAGGATGCGTACAGTCTGAAGGATGCGGTCGCACTCGGTACGATGAACCTTCTTTCCGGCAGTATGTCGAAGGCAAAGTCTGCGCGGCAGTATGAGATCAATGAAAAATCCTGGGGGGAACTTCGGGAGAAGGCGCAAGATTCCTTCGGATACATCGAGCGTCAGAAGATGCTTTCGGGCATGCGATACGGACATGCGGGAAAACTCGCGGAGCGCTTGTTTTTTAACGGTCGAAGGATGGATGCTGCAGACAACACCTGTGAGGTGATTGCGGATTACAATGTGCGCATAGCTTTGGGAGAGATACCGGATTTTCCGAAACTTTTGAAATTATATGCCGAGGACGGAATCTGTTTTGGCGGAAGATTCGGATCGAATCCGAAAAAAATAGAAGAGACATTGAAAAAGTCCGGTTATCGAACGGGACATCTGTCCGGGCGCGCGCTCTTTTCCGGTGCGCTCGACACATTTGCCGAAGGCTATGATGCCTGGATCCTGACGGCGTATAATCGGGGGCATAGGCTTCTCTCCATGATCCACACGGTTGCTATCGTAAAGAAGGACGGAGGCTGCAGCGTAAAGAATGCGGGAGACGACAGGGTGTACGAGAGTCCTGCGGCGGCGGTCCGCGCGTTCGGCGGAGCTGCGCTCTATCTGATCGGTGTGGGAAAGGGAAGCGAGACGGAAAGCAGGAAATCATAGGATACTGCTTGACATTTGAAACAACTTGGGATAAGATGTCAATACGATTTAGCACTCAGCGAGTGAGAGTGCTAACAAGAAAGGATGATGAAGATGACAACAGTACCTTTTTATAATATACTCATCGTTCCCGGTGTCAGGATCTATTTTCAGAATGATTACTTCCAGGAACTTGCCAGAAAAGATGCGGAGATCGGTGAGGACATCCTCTTTCTGATGCTCAAGGAAGACAAGGAGCGCGATCAGATGGGGGAGGAGGATTTCTATCCCATCGGACTTGCAGGCAAGGTGGAGTCCATCGATGACGACGGTAACATCGGCATTCGGACTTTAAACAGAGTGAATATCAAGGAAATCGAGATCTCAAACGGAGAGATCTCCGCAGAGGGAGAGCTTCGCAAGGATAAGAACGACATCACCGAGGAGGAACTTGCGGAGCGCTTCCAGGAAATGCGTGCCATGATGATCCATTATATTCAGGGCACACAGTGGGGCATGATGGCCAGAAGCTACGTCATGCACTGGAAGTCCATCGGGGAGATGATGGTGGCGCTTTCCCAGCAGCTCGGCCTCGACAATGAGGAGCGTTATGAGATCTTGGAGGCGGATTCTTTGAGGAAACGTACGGAACTCTGCGAGAAGGCCTTCTATGAGATGATGGCCATGATCAAGGTGGAGTCCGAGGCGGTGAGCGAGCAGGCCGAAAAGCATGAGAAGATTTACCGTGAGGATGCCTTAAAGAAGCAGATCGAGATCCTGCAGCAAAAGCTCGATGACATGCACCCGGAAAATGTGACGGATGTCCGCAGGTTCGAGCAAAAGATCGAAAACTCCGGCATGAACGAGGAGGCCTTAAACGAGGCGAAAAAGGTATTAAACCGTATGAAACAGGAGGGCAAGGACAGCCACGAATACGGCATGCTTTACGATTATCTGGACTTTGTGACCGCACTTTCCTGGAAGAAGGAGGAGGCTGCGGAGCTTGATATTCACAAGGCCGAGGAGATTCTCGACGAGGATCACTACGGTATGAAGAAGGTGAAGAAGCGCATCATCGAGCAGATTGCTGTGATGGCGCTCAATAAGAGACAGTCCGGATCCATCCTGCTCTTTGTGGGTGCACCCGGAACCGGAAAGACCAGTATCGGACAGAGTATTGCCAAGGCTTTGGGCAGGGAGTATGTCCGTGTCAGCTTAGGAGGTATCCGTGACGAGGCAGAGATCCGGGGTCACAGAAGAACCTATATCGGCGCCATGCCCGGACGCATCATGGAGGGTATCAAGAGAAGCGGTGCTTCAAATCCCGTGATGGTCCTCGATGAGGTGGACAAGATCTTCCGTGACGTAAGCGGCGATCCTTCAAGCGCCCTGCTTGAGGTTCTCGATCCCGAGCAAAACAGTACATTTACCGACCACTATATGAACGTGCCTTACGATCTGTCGGATGTGCTCTTTGTCTGCACGGCGAATACAACGGACACCATTCCGGAGCCCTTGTTAAACCGTATGGAGGTAATCGAATTCCCCAGTTATACCCAGACGGAGAAGTTCCAGATCGCGAAAAGACACCTTCTTCCGAAAGCGATGAAGCAGATGGGCATCGGCAAGTCCAAATTAAAGGTGACCGATCCGGCGCTTACAAAGATCATTGAGGATTATACGATGGAAGCCGGCGTACGAGGACTCAAGAAGCGTATGGATTCCCTCTGCCGTGTGGCAGCGGTAAAACTGGTGAAGGACGGTGAAAAGAGCGTATCGGTAACGCCGAAGAAACTCAAGGAATTCTTTGACAGAAAGCCGATCAGGCATGACAAGATGCTTGCCAAAGGAAAGCCTGGTATCGTGACCGGACTTGCGTGGACTGCGGCGGGCGGAGATATCCTCTATATAGAGACCCTGCTCGTGAAGGGCAAGGGAGAGATCGTCGTGACCGGACAGCTCGGCGATGTGATGCAGGAATCCGCAAAGATCGCGGTAAGCCTGGTCAAGCACATGTATCCGGATCGTGCGCAGATCTTTGAAACACATGACTTACATATTCACGTACCGGAAGGTGCGGTACCGAAGGACGGCCCTTCCGCCGGAATCACGCTTACGACGGCGCTTGCTTCCCTGATCCTAAACAAGGCTGTGGATCCCCACTATGCCATGACGGGTGAGGTTTCACTCCAGGGCGGCGTGATGCCCATCGGCGGCCTGCCGGAGAAACTGATGGCCGCTGATCGTGCGGGTATCACCCATGTGCTGATCCCGCATGATAATGTGGATGATCTTGACGATGTTGCGGACGAAGTGAAAGAACGGCTCACGATCATCCCTGTGAAAACCGTGAAAGAAGTGTTGAAGATGCTGCTTGCGGACAAGAAATAAATGTATAAAAGAATCCGCCGGACATACGTCCGGCGGATTCTTTAATTGTCCAGTGCTTTGTGAGAGTACTTGTCACGGTACTTCTTGGGTGTCAGTTTGTATTTTTCCTGGAAGGAGGATGTGAAGTGGCTCTGCGATGAAAACTCAAAGTAGTCTGCAATCTCCGCAATGGAGAAATCCGAGAATCGAAGCATCTGTGCCGCAGCCACAAGCCGTTGGTCTTTGATGTAAGCGGAAAGTGGCATGCCGACTTCCTTGGAGAAGAGCTTGGACAGGTATGCGGGTGTCATCTGCAGGTACTCGGCAATCTCTGTACTTCTTAATTTCTTGTGCAAGTTGTTATAGATATAATCGATGCATTTGGTGATCTGCTTGGAGTAAATGTCCTTCTTCCGGGTCTCCTGCATGCGCTCGGTAAAATCTTTGATCATCTGCCACTGCAGACTTTCAATCGTCTCGATGTCCGAGACCTCGTCCATACGCTGAATATAGACGTCGGTCATACTGTATGCGACCTCACGCTCAAGTCCGTCCTCCACGCAGAAACGTGCTGCGAGTGCACCGAGGATCGCAAAGTGATACTTGCGGTTTTGGATCGGGTTCTTGGAGAGGGTACCGTTTCTCTGATCTTCGGTCTGGTTGCCGTTGGAGTCCAAATAACGCTGATACCTGCGAACGACCTCTTCCATATTTCCGGAGGAAATGGATTTATAGAAACCGAATTCGCGCTCATAATCCAGGTGTTTGATGTTCTCTTCACGCTGCATATACAGTTTATGATTAATCTCCCGCTTGATATCCATAGGATGATGCTCCTTTCTTCGGGCTACCCTATCGGGTAGGTGCGAGGATTTTCGGTATCTGAATGAAGTAGATATAAATATGTGGTAAAAACGACATTTCGGTGATAGAAAAATTGTATGCAATCTAGTATGATTACATCAACAGATCGGAGAACAACTCCATCTGATGGATTGGTCGAGACAGCATGTCAGTGCTGTTTTGATATATGGAATCCCCCCAAGATTCATATACGGATTGGAAACAATCCACATTTCTCCTTCGCGTTAGAGATAACGCAGATTGACCCGCTTTCCCCAGGCGGGTCTTTTCTGTTATTTTATCTATTTTTCGAAGATTCGTCAACCGAAACAAAGGAAGATATAAGACGGGTGAAGCGTCACATAGTCACTGTTGCTGCTATATAGATGTTTTATTTACATGGTTTTGCGAATATGGTAGAATATCTCCCGTAGCGCTTGATGCACGGAAGGAGAAAGCATGCTTTACACCGAACTGACGAAAAAGGCCATGGTGCTGGCGTACCGGGCGCATGAGGGACAGCTTGATAAGGGCGGTGTCCCCTACATCTTTCATCCCTTTCACGTTGCGGAGCAGATGAACACGGAGGAGGAAATCTGCGTGGCTCTGATGCATGACGTGGTCGAGGATACGGACGTTACATTCGAAGAGATCGAAGAAGAGGGATTTCCGAAGTCTGTGGTCGATGCGGTCAGGATTCTTACCAAGGCCGATGGGGAAGACTACATGGACTATATCACCAGAGTGAAGGACCACCCGCTTGCGGTGAAGGTGAAACTTGCGGATCTTGAGCACAACAGTGATGCATCCAGACTGCCGGGGGATGATGATTACAATCAAAGACTGCTGGACCGCTATATGAAGGCCAGAGTCTATCTGGTGACGGGCGAGAAGCCTTAGATCAAGAGGAAAGACTATGACGAAAAAGAAGCGTGTCGAAGAGGTGATCCGGCTGCTTGCCGAAGCGTACCCGGATGTTGCGTGTACGCTTGACTATGACGACGCATGGAAGCTTCTGGTATCGGTGCGACTGGCTGCCCAGTGTACGGACGCCAGGGTCAATGAGATCGTGCCGAAGCTTTATGACCGGTATCCGACAATCGCTGCGCTTGCCGAAGCACCCGTGGAGGAGATCGAAAAGATCGTGAGGCCCTGCGGTCTCGGAAAGAGCAAGGCAAGGGATATCAAGGCCTGCATGACGGTCCTTCATGAGACGTATCACGACAGAGTTCCGGAGGACTTTGACGCTTTGCTTGCGCTTCCCGGCGTGGGAAGAAAGAGCGCAAATCTGATCGTCGGAGACGTCTTCGGGAAACCGGCCATCGTCACGGATACGCATTGTATCAGACTCTCTGCAAGGATCGGACTGACGGACGGTGAGAAAGATCCGTACAAGGTGGAGAAGGCTTTAAGAGCCATTGTACCGCCTGAGGAGGGCAACGATCTGTGCCACAGGTTTGTGGAACACGGACGGGCGGTGTGCACGGCCAGAACCAAGCCGCACTGTGATGCATGTATTCTTGCGGACGTCTGCAAGAGAAACGGAGTATAGATGAAATTAGACGAAATCATCGGTGTCATCTTTGATTTTAACGGCACCTGTGTTTTTGACGGATCCAAGCATATTGAAGCCTGGAAACTGTACGTGGAGGAAATCGCCGGCGGAAACATCGATACCGACGAGGCCGAACGATATATCAGAACCCACGGCGCAAAGGATATCCTGGAGCATTATTTAGGATATGAGATCAGCACCGACATGGAGTTTCAGCTGACGGAAGAAAAGGAAGGCATCTATCGGAAACTGTGCCGCGAAGATCCCGATTTCTCGTTGGCGCCGGGACTTCCACAGTTCCTGGATTATCTGACGGAGTACAAGATTCCGAGGACGATTGCCACGGCAACCTGTCTTTCCAATATATCATTTTATTTTGAACAGTTTGATCTGTATCGCTGGTTTGATCCCGAAAAGATTGCCGAACGACACGGGAAGCTTCGTGATAAACCCTTTCCGGATCTGTATCTTACGGCGTGTAAGCTGATCAACAAAGCACCGGAGAGATGCCTTGTCTTTGAGGACAGCGCGGTCGGAATACAGGCGGCACAAAGCGCGGGTATCAAACACATCGTAGCTGTGACGGGAGACAATCCGACGCTTCCTGCTGCGGCTTATGCGGGAATAGAACAGACGATTCATGACTATACGGAACTGACACAGGATAAAGGAGAACGAAAATGAGTTTGACAAGAATTCCGTTTACCGTACCATCCGAATATGATGAGCTTACGCTTCACGGCCTGATCATAAGGCCCGAGGGACGAATCGAGGGAATCGTTCAGATCGTGCACGGAATGTGTGATCATAAGGAACGCTATATCGATTTCATGGAGTATTTGTCCGAACACGGGTATCTTACCGTGATCCATGATATGCGAGGCCATGGAGAGAGTGTAAAGGAACCCGGAGACCTCGGGTATTTTTATGGAGGCGGGGCCGATGCGGCCATCCGTGATGTGGAGTCCGTCCGCGCTTACGTAGAGGAGGGTGTCCACGAGGAACTGCCTTATATCCTGATCGGCAACAGCCTCGGTTCCCTGGTTGTAAGAGGCTACATCCAGCACAGAGACGAGCACATCGATAAACTTGTGCTGCTCGGCTGTCCCACGCCGAGACCGACGCTTGCGGCCCAGAAGGGCAGTGTGCGGATGCTGATGAAGATGAAGGGAGACCGGGCGAAGTCCAAAACCTGTGATAACATTTTAAACATGGCGCTTGAGAAGCCGTTCGCTTCCGAGGGACGTGCGCACGCGTGGATGTCAACGGACACGGATGTGGTAGACGCCTTCAATGAGGATCCTTTATGCAACTTTACATATACGCTGAACGGATACGATTCCCTGATCGCTTTGTTTGACAGGACGTATGACAGAAAGCGGTTTAAACCGGATCACACGGATCTGCCGATCTTCATCTTAGCGGGATCGGATGACCCGTGTATCGGAAGCAGAAAGGATTACGGCAAGTCGGTGCATTTTATCAAAAAGCTCGGCTATACCGATGTCAAAGCGGGTCTTTACGCGGGCATGCGGCATGATCTGCTCCACGAAACCAAGAAACAGAAGGTTTACCGGGATATCCTGGATTTTATAGAGGAACGATAGAGAGGAAAGAAAACACTATGAACGACGCATTGATCGAGCTTCGCGGCTTATCAAAGAACTACGAGGATCAGCAGGTATTAAAGGGTATTGATCTGACCATTCACAGAAATGAGTTTTTGACACTACTCGGACCCTCCGGCTGCGGAAAGACCACCACCCTTCGAATCATCGCAGGATTCGAAGAGCCTTCGGGCGGTGAGGTGCTCTTTGACGGAATCGACATCTCCAAGATCCCGTCGCACAAGAGAGAGGTGAATACGGTCTTTCAGAAATATGCGCTGTTTCCATTCCTGAATGTATATGATAACGTTGCATTCGGTCTGAAACTGAAGAAGATGGATGAGACCATGATCGATCACAAAGTAAAGCATATGCTTTCTCTGATCGGTCTTTCCGATTATGCAAAGCGCGATGTGACGAGCCTCTCCGGCGGACAGCAACAGCGTGTGGCGATTGCGAGAGCACTGGTGAACGAACCGAAGGTCCTTCTTCTGGACGAGCCCTTGGGCGCACTTGATGCGAAACTTCGAAAAGGCATGCAGATCGAGCTCAAGAAGATCCAGCGTGAGGTCGGCATCACATTTATCTTTGTTACGCACGACCAGGAAGAAGCACTGTCCATGTCTGATACCGTGGTGGTTATGAACGAGGGTATCATTCAGCAGGTCGGCACACCGGAGGATATCTACAACGAGCCCGAGAACCGTTTTGTTGCGTCCTTTATCGGTGAGTCCAACATCATTGAGGCCGTGATGAAGCAGGATCTGCTTGTGTCCTTTGACGGCTATGATTTCCCCTGCGTGGACAAGGGCTTTAAGACCAATGAGGACGTGGAGGTTGTGATCCGTCCCGAGGATATCGATATCGTAAAGCCCGAGGAAGCAAAATTAAAGGGCGTGGTGAAATCCATTATCTTCAAGGGCGTGCATCACGAGATCGTGGTGGAGGCGGAGCACAGATATTATCTGATCCACACTACGGATTATTTCGAGCCGGGACTTGCGGTAGGACTTTCCTTCGGACCCGATGATATTCATGTTATGTACCGTATGGATTGGGAATAAGGAGGCGCCATGAAACACTATAACAAACTGGTGCGGCCTTATCTTATCTGGTCCATCCTGATCATTCTTGTGCCCATCATCATGATCGTGCTTTACTCGGTCACGACGGGGGGCAATGCCTTAGTCAATATCAGCTTTACGCTGAAGAATTTCACAAAGATCGGTGAGCCCATCTACCTTGAGGTTTTGAAAAAATCTCTGGTACTCGGGCTTGTTTCCGTGAGCATCTGTCTGGTGCTCGGCTACATCCTTGCTTACTTTATTACGAAATTCAAGGACTCCGTACAGGATCTTCTCATCCTGCTTGTGACCATCCCCATGTGGATCAACACGCTGCTTCGTACCTACGCGTGGATCAGCCTGCTTTCCGATAACGGTCTGATCAATTCCTTCCTGGGGCTGTTTGGCATGGATGCCAAGACCTTTATGTACACGGATTTTGCGGTGGTGATCGGCCTTGTGTCCGACATTCTGCCGTTTATGGTCATTCCCATTCATACATCCATCCGAAAGATTGACAGATCCCTGATCGAGGCGGCGCAGGATCTGGGTGCGGATAAGGTGCAGACCTTTATGAAGGTGACCTTAAAGATGTCCATCCCCGGTGTGATCAACGGTGTGATGATGACATTTCTGCTTTCCATCTCGACCTTCGTTATTCCGAAGCTGCTCGGAGGCGGACAGTACATGCTGATCGGTAATCTGATCGAGAACCAGTTTATCTCCGTGGGTAACTGGAATTTCGGAAGTGCGATCTCCATCATCCTTACGGCCATTATCCTGATCGGCCTGACGCTGATGAAGAAGTTTGATCGTGATGACAGAGAGGAGGAATTGGAACGTGCAAAGAACAAGTAAACGCTCAAAAGTCCTCTACATACTGTACATCGCGGTATTGTTTGTGTTCTTCTACCTGCCTATCGTGGTGACGATGGTCTTTTCCTTCAACAGCTCCAAGAGCCTGACACATATGACGGGCTTTTCCTTCCGCTGGTATGAACGACTGATCAACGACGGCTCCATTATGAAGGCGGTATATGTATCGCTGACCGTGGCGCTGTTTGCAACGGTGATCTCGACCATCCTCGGAACCATCACGGCCATCGGTCTTTCCAAGAACAGAAAGATCGTAAAAGATGTGATCATGAACATCAACAATATCACCATTATGAGTCCTGATATCGTGACGGCCATCGGACTGATGATCCTCTTTTCGTCGATCATGATGGCCAAGGGATATATGACGATGCTGCTTGCGCATATCGCTTTTTGTACGCCTTATGTGGTGACTGCGGTATATCCCAAGGTAAGGCAGCTTGATCCCGCGATTGCGGACGCTGCGATGGACCTCGGTGCAACACCCTTCCAGGCGCTGATAAAGGTGATTATCCCGATGCTCAAAGACGGTATTTACGCCGGTATCCTGCTCGCGTTTACCATGTCGTTCGATGACTTCGTGATCTCTTACTTCGTTACCGGAAACGGCGTGGAGAACATTTCCATCATCGTTTACAATATGACCAAGCGTACAAATCCTACGATCAATGCACTTTCAACCATTGTGATCCTGACGATCGCAATTTTGATCGTGGTCTCGAAACTGGTTCCCTCCGTGCTTCGAAAGCATATGAAGAAGCTGCTTGCCGTTGCGGGTGTCCTTCTGGTCGGACTCGCAATCTTTGCGGGAACGAGATCCGGAGGACGTACGCTTCGTATATACAATGCGGGCGAGTATATCGACCCCGAGCTGATCGAGGAGTTTGAGGCGGAATACGACTGCAAGGTGGTATATGAAACCTTTGATTCTAACGAGAGTATGTACACGAAGATCAAGAGCGGTGCCGAGTATGATATCCTGATTCCCAGTGATTACATGATCGAGCGCCTGATCAAGGAAGAGGTCCTTCAGCCGGTCAACTGGAACAACATACCGAATGCCAATGGCTTAAACAAAGAGATCATGGGTATGCCCTACGATCCGGACAATACCTACTCCGTGCCCTACTTTGTGGGAACTGTGGGTATCCTTTACGACACCACCATCGTGGATGAGAAGGATCTTTCCGAAGGATGGGAGCTGCTTCGCGATGAGAAGTATAAAGGCCAGGTGTACATGTACGATTCCGAGCGCGACTCCTTTATGATCGCTTTGAAGGCGAACGGATACTCCATGAACACGGAAGATTACGGTGAAATCGAGGAGGCCTACCGATGGCTGATCGAGCAGCGCGATTCCATGGATGTGGTTTATGCCGGTGATGACGTGATCGACAACATGATCTCCGGCAATAAGGCGCTCGCAGTGGTATACTCCGGAGACGGTGCCTATATTATGGCTGAGAATGAGGATATGGACTACTTTGAGCCGGAACAGGGCACAAATGAGTGGTGCGACGCCATGGTTATGACGAAGGATTGCCGCGATGAAGAACTCGCGGAAGCATTTATGAATTATATGCTTGATCCTGAGGTGGCAGAGAGAAACTCCGTCTTTGTCGGGTATACGTCCCCGGTTACCTGTGTGGCAGATACGCTTGCCGCTACGGAATTCGAAGGTATCAGCGCATATGTACCGAATTTCGGAGCACCGAAAAATGAGGCGTTTGGCTATCAGGAGATGAAGCTAAAGCAGCATTTTGCGGATCTCTGGACCAAGGTGAAGGCTTATTGACAATCCGAAAAGAATCTACTATGATTAGCATATCAGACATACATATGGGGGTGTAGTCATGCAAGAGAATGAAGTTTTTGACTTAAAAGGCGCGAAGGAAACCTATTCTGAGAAGCGTGCGTACATTGAAGGTATCAAGTACTATTTCAAGAAGATCACCAAATCCAAGGGCATCCTTGTGGATGAGGATCTGGCGGCGAAAGTCAAGGCTTTTGGAGAAGCCTTCAATCTCTTTCGGGAGATGGATTCAAGCGGTGAACTCTTTGAGATGGATGAGATTTTCGGAAGATTCTATCCGGACGGCAACATCGATCCGAGACTGATCACACTTCATTTGCAGCTTGCCTTTGACAGTATTTCCGAGTATATGATGCATTTAAAGAAGATGTATTTCTAAGATAAAAGGTACCCGCTTCGGCGGGTATCTTTTGGTATATGAGATGAAACAAAAAGAAGGAACGGAAGAACTGCATATCTTCAAACGGGCGGACTTTATACTGATCGGTGCGCTGGTCCTTTTTTCGTTCGCTTTTTCTCTTTTTTTGATCCGTGGGGACAACGAGGGACATACTGTCGTTGTGACCGTAGACGGAGAGGTGCAAAATGAGGTTCCGCTTGATTCCGAAGAACAGATCTTTAGAATTGATACACCGAACGGATACAATATGGTACATGTAAAAGACGGAACGGTCTTCGTGGGCACGGCTGACTGCCCCGATCGACTGTGTATGAAGCAGGGCAGCATCTCGCGCCCGGGAGAGACCATCATCTGTCTTCCGCATAAATTGATCGTAGAGGTGAAAGAATGACAAAGGCAAAACAGACAGCTTACATAGGTGTGCTCGCGGCGCTTGCGTTGATCCTGTCTTACCTGGAGAGTCTGATTCCGGTATTCGTGGCAACGCCGGGTGTGAAGCTTGGACTGGCGAATCTCGTGACGCTTGCCGCACTTTACAGACTATCCGTCCCTGCTGCAATCTGCGTATCCGTGACCAGGGTGATTCTTTCCACCTTGTTGTTCGGTAATCCGGTAGGGCTCATGTACAGTCTTGCCGGCGCTTGCTTAAGCCTTATCGTCATGATCATATTAAAGTGGACAAAGGTGTTCGGTATCACCGGTGTATCCGTTGCGGGAGCGGTTTCTCACAATGTGGGACAGCTTGCCGTGGCGGCTGTTCTTTTGGATAATAAAGTCCTGTTTGCGTATCTTCCGGTTCTTGTTTTTTTCGGGCTTGCGGCAGGCGTTTTGATCGGTCTTCTGGCTGCCTGGCTGATTTCCAAAATTCGCTGAAATACTTGTTATTTTGACCAAATTCGTGTAAAATATTTTGTAGATTTTGTAGGAACCAGGGGGAAACACGGATGCTGAATGGTATCTTTGATACAGTGTTGGGTTATACGCCGGCTTGCGATGTACTGTCGTTGGCAATCACAATCGCAGTGTTGATTCTTTTGCGTGTTTCCTATGTGAGCAAGTCGAAGAGCTTTATGTATTTCTGTATGATGCTTGCTTCTCTTCTCGTGGCGTCTGTCACGAATCTCCTTCATTATCGTGTGCTCACGGATCACAGCGCAAGTATGAAAACAGTCGGATACATCTGCTACATTGTTCATTCTTTTGCGCTTCTTTTCTTCATGTTTGATTTCCTTTTGTATATGCTTGAGCCGATGCTTTTGGACCGCAAAAGCTACAAGAGATACGCATTTGCCGGGTTTTGGATTTGCGTGGCGGATCTGGTTGTGGTGATCTGCGGCGTGGTCTTCGGTTTCGGACACGTTATCCACGATGACGGGACGGTTACCGATGAAGCCAATCCCTTCCTTTTGGCGTATGTGTTTATGACGGCACTCATTGTATTCGTTATGGTGCACTACAGGGATCATCTTGTAAAACAGTTGTTCAACGGCGTTCTGTTTATGATGGCGCTTGCGGTTCTGCTTATATTTATGCAGATCAATTTCGGACAGCGCTCGTTTACCGTGGCTTCGTTCGGTTTGGTGACGCTGGCGATTCTCTTTCTTGTTCATTCAAACCCCTTCGATATCACAACCGGGGCAGTCGGCGAATCGGCATTTGACGATATGATCGCAGACGGATACAAAAAGCACAAGGACATCATGGTAATGAGTCTCCACCTGCCGGAATTCGACAGTCATACCAGAATGCCGTCAGAGATTACCAATCTCATTCGCGCGATGTCCACACAATACTTAAAGGGGGCCATCCTCTTCCGTATCGCCGGCGGTCGTATGGTCCTGGCCTTCCACATTTCAAAGAATCCCGCGTATGAGAACGGGATGAACCGTATGCTTCTCCGGTTTGAGGATGAGTACGCACATTTTCGCTTTGATTACAAAATCGTGATCGGTCAGACGGAGGAAGTATTAAGTCGTGACAACAAATACCTGACTTTCCTGGATTTTGTGGAAAGCAGAATGATGATAAACGATGTGAAGTTCTTCGAGAAGGACGATGTGGAGACATTTATCCGGCATGAGCAGATCCTCGAAGAGATCAAGGATATCCACAAGAAGTCCAACTTAAACGATCCGAGAGTTCTGGTATACTGTCAGCCTGTGTTAAATGTAGCCACAGGAAAGTACGATACGGCGGAGGCTTTGATGCGCCTGTCTCTTGACGGAATCGGCATGGTATATCCGGATCAGTTTATCCCGCTTGCGGAACGTTATCATCTGATCCATACGCTGACGCTGATCATTCTGCATAAGACATGCCGTATGATCCGCTTCCTGGATGAGAATGATTACGACGTCAAAAGGATTTCGGTGAATTTCTCCGTACGGGAGTTTCGGGATGCATCCTTCTGCAGCGAGGTACTTTCCGTAATTGATTCCACAGAGATCATGCCGAAAAAGGTGGGCGTGGAGATCACAGAAAGCATGAACGAGAATGATCTTCCAATCCTGAAGTCCAAGATCAACGAGTTAAAAGAACACGGTATGACCTTCTATCTGGATGATTTCGGAACAGGTTACTCGAATCTCGAGCGTATTATGGAGCTTCCGTTCGATGTGATCAAGTTTGACCGGTCCCTGGTGCTCTCCATCGAAAAAACAAAAAAATCTGCGACTATGGTAGATTCACAGGCGCAGATGTTTGATGAACTCGGATATAAGGTTTTATTTGAGGGTGTCGAAGACGAGAATGATGAGATTTCCTGCAAACGCATGCATGCAAAATATCTGCAGGGTTACAAGTACTCCAAGCCGATTCCCATCGAGCAGCTGACGGAGTTCTTCGAAAAGAAAGGGGCCGACTGATCAGGATTCCTCTAACTCGTAGAAGTGCTCATAGAGCGCGATCAGTTTTTCGTCGAGGGCCTCGCGTGCCGACGCAAGCTCGCCTAATTTGGCAGCATTGGTTGCATGCTCCGGAAGTGCGATCTCGGCGTCGATCTTTTCGATCTCCGCTTCGGTTTCGGCTATCTCCGCTTCGGTACGCTTTAAGTCATTCTCGCGTTTTCTGATCCGGGCGGCTTCTTCCTTGTTTTTCAGATAAGCATCTTTGCTCGCGGTACTTGCCGCGGGCTTTTTATTTGCGGATTCATTTTGAACACCGCCTGCGGCATAGACATCGTCTTTGTGGGAGACGTAGTAGTCATAGTTGCCGATGAAGTTAAAGAAGACGGAATCTTTAAGTTCCAAAATCCTTGTGGCAACACGGTTGATAAAATAGCGGTCGTGAGACACAAAGAGGACCGTGCCCGTGTAGCCGGACAAGGCATCCTCGAGGATCTCTTTGGATGTGATGTCGAGGTGGTTGGTGGGCTCGTCCAGGATCAAGAAGTTGGCGGGAGAGAGCATGAGCTTGGCAAGGGAAACACGTCCCTTCTCGCCTCCGGACAAGTCACCGATCCTTTTGAATACATCGTCACCGGTGAACAAAAAGGCGGCGAGCACCTGTCGGATCTTTGTGTTGGTCAGGTCCGGATAGGCGTCGCGGATCTCGTCAAAGATGGTCTTATCCATGGAGAGCACCTGGTGCTCCTGATCGTAGTATCCGATCTTGACACGGGAGCCGGTTTCAATCGAGCCGGCATCACGCGCAACCAGGCGGTTGATCATCTTCAGAATGGTGGTCTTGCCTGTTCCGTTGGCGCCGATGATGGCGACACGTTCGCCGCGCTTGACTTCCATGGAAAGATCGGAAAAGAGTGTACGACCGCCGAAGGATTTGGAGAGTCCGGATATGGTCAGTACGTCCTGACCGCTTTCCACGGACGGCTCTAAGGTGATGCGCATCTCGCTTGCCGCCTCCGTGGGACGCTCGAGTACTTCAATCTTGGAAAGCATCTTCTCGCGGCTTTCCGCACGCTTGATGGATTTCTCTCGGTTGAAGGATTTTAACTTGTCGATCACGTCCTGCTGGTGTTTGATCTCAGCCTGCTGGTTTAAGTAGGCGCGCATACGGGCCTCACGCTTTGCGGCACGCTGCGCGGAGAATTCATGGTAGTTTCCGGGATAGAGGGAGGCCTCACCCTGATCGATCTCTAAAATTCTGTCCGCAACCTTGTCGATAAAGTAGCGGTCATGGCTTACGATGATCACGCTGCCTCTGTATGCGGACAGATATCCCTCGAGCCAGGCCACCGAGGTGACATCGAGGTGGTTGGTAGGCTCATCCAAAATGATGATATCCGGATGCGTAAGAAGCAGTCGGCCGAGGGCGATACGCATGCGTTCCCCTCCGGAGAGCGACTTGATCTCACGTGTATATTCTTCTTTTGTGAATCCGAGACCGGACAGCACACCGGTAATCTCGCTTTCCACGGCATAGCCGTTCTCGCGGTCATAGGTTGCGGAAAGGCGGTTATAGGTCTCCATGATCCCGGGGAGACTAGCCTCATCGGCGTGCTTCATCTCCAGCTCCAGAGTGCGGATCTCCCGCTCCATATCGATCAGGTACTGTTTGGCGTCGCGCATCTCACCGTAGATGGTATTATCGAATTGCGCTTCCTGATGCTGGGACAGATATCCGATGGTGGTGTCCTTGGCGATGACGATCTGTCCGTCATCGGCAGGCTCCTCGCCTACGATGAGGCGGAGCAGTGTAGTCTTGCCGGAACCGTTGATTCCGACGATGGCCAGCTTTTCACCGGCCTCCATATGAAAGGAGACATCCCGAAGTATCCGGTTGTCTCCGTAGCTTTTGTTGATCTTCTGACATGCAAGTATCAAGTGGGGGTCCCCCTGTTTAGGTAAATTCGTCGATAGGTACGTCAAAGAGCTTGGCCAGCTTCATCAGTGTTACGATGTCGGGAATACGGTCGCCGTTCTCCCAGCGGTAGATGGTCTGTACGGATACGTCCATCGATGCGGCCAGTTCTTTTCTGGAAATGTTTCGCTCTTTTAAAAGAGACTGCAGTTTCTTTCCGATGGGTGAATCACCGGAGTAGAATGCCTCGATGTCGCTGTCCGTGATATCGATCACGGGGTAGCGCAGATGGTCGAAGGCATCCATCAGTGTCGGTCTTGAGATGGGCTTGGTCAGAAAGGCGCTGGCATAGATCCTGTATGCATCCAGTGCGTACTCTTCGTAGCCGGTGATAAAGATCAGATTGGTTCGCTGCCTGATCTTTAGTATGCGATCGGCCAGCTGAAGCCCGTTCATCTCCGGCATCTCGATATCGAGAAGAACGACGTCATAGGGACTTTCTTTGAATCGCTCCAATGCTTCGAGAGAACTGGAGAAACCGTCGCAGTGTGCATCCGGGAACAGCGTTTTAACCTCGTCCACGATGTCTTCCATGATCAGCTCGTGGTCATCAACTACCAAAATTCTCAATTCTTTTCCCCTCCTGTTTTGGGCTGTTGTCGGGTATGGTGATCTCAACCGTATATCCCGTGTCGCCGGCTGTGATCTTCATAGTACCCTTGCACATATATTCCAGACGTTTACGGATATTTTCAAGCCCGACGCCCAAATGCTCGAGCTCTCGTGCCGTGTGTCCTGATCCTCCGCTTCCGTTATCGGAAACGGTCAGGATGATCTGGCCGTTCTTCTGTTCGGTTTTGATCAGAAGAACGCCGCCCGTATCGGGCAGACCGTGTTTGATGGAATTCTCAACCAAAGGTTCCAAGGTGAGCGGCGGAATCCGGAAATCCATCACACCTAAGTCATAGCGGATATCAATCGCTCTTCGCGTATCGGACAGCGCAAGAGTTAAGTACGCCTGAGAGTGCGAGAGCTCTTTTTCAAAGGGAATCAGTTCGTACGCCTTTAGGGAGTTTACGTGGAACTTGAGGTAGTCCGAAAAGGCGTCGATGCTCTCGATGGCCCGATCCTTGTCGCGCTTCATCAGCGATCGGATGATGCCGAGAGAGTTAAATATAAAGTGTGGCCGGATCTGTTCCTGCAGCATCATGATGCGCGTATCGGACAGGGCGTCTTTCATCTTGCCCTGGTAGACGTTGACCAGATAGTAGTAGTAAAGCAGTACGGAAAGCGACGCGATCTCGTCCAGCATACCGGCGATGAAATTCCTGTACTCCAGATAGGCGGTGACGGCGAGCGACTGGAAGATGAAGAAAACCAGGATACCTCTTGTCTGCTCACCCTTGGCAAGGAGTGCGATCGAGGATATCAAAAGTACCAGCAGATAGAAGATGTTGACGATGAAGGGTGTGTATCCCAAAGGTCCTCGCTGGAAACTGTTGGTATCCGAGATGCGAAAGACCAGACTGCCCGTAAGCGGGGAGGTCAGGTAGATGATCACCAGGAATACATAGGGGATCGCCAGAAGGTGTTTTCGCCTTATACCCGAGATGATCACAAAGATCTGAAGCAGAGTGATCAGAGGGAGTACCACGTAACTTGTGATGGAAGCGATGGTACGCAGTTTTACGTGAAATGCGAAATCCGCCGTCTGTCGTAGCACGGGGTCTTCCGTGATGGCGGAGGACCAGTCGTTAATGTAAGAAGAAACGCAGTACAAAAACAGGGCGGGAACGATCACGGGATAAGCTTTCGCCTCCGGAATCTTCACGCGCCGGTTTAAGAACATCACCAGCAAAAGAGAGATGATGATCATCAGGGAAATGTAATTGCTGATCACAAAGTCTTTCATAAGAATAAAGTAACACGACCGACGGTGATTCGCAACCGATTTTTCACCAGAGTGGTAAATGCATTTCGGGCAAAAAGGGTGTATAGTTAAACCATCCCAAAATTAAACCCCTCTATAAACAGGACGTACACTACCCCGTGCACGTCCTGTTTCCATTTATACGAATGTAGTATTTTTGACGGAAATATGGTAGAATCGAGACTATGAAAAACCATGTATGAAAGGGGGAGCAATATGAGTTTTTGCGCAAGATGCGGAAAGGCGCTCGATCCGGATACACGCTTTTGTCCGGGATGCGGGACACCCGTTCCGACGCTTCAGGAATTCGGCCCCATGACCGGCCAGGACTTTGGGAATCTGGGAGGTAACCAGTCGGTGAATCCGACTTACGGACAGACCTCACCCTACCCGCAGAATATGTACGGAAACCCTTACGCACCGCAGACACCGAGAGAGTCGGAGACGAAGATCAATGCGGGCGTTGTGATCGCGGCACTTGCGATCTTTTTGCTGATCGTGATCGGATGTATCGCGCTTGCAGTCCATGCATTTAACAAGGTAAAGGACGGTATCAAAGACCTGGGAGAGACCCCTTCGATCGAAATGACGGCAGAGTGTGTTCCTTCCGAGGAAGCAGATATCAGCTGAGAGGAGTTTCTATGTTCGGCAGCGGATCAAAACAAGCCAAAAAAGAAATGGAAGCCATCTTGACGGAGCTTCAGGTGAATCTTGAGAACAATTACAAGGATCTGGCGATCGATGCCAGAGACCGTGCGGTAAAGCGGCTTGAAGAACTGAAGCACTCCGGAGAACTGAAACCGAAGGAAATCGAAAAGATTTCCGCAAGGGTGGCGGATTACGAAAAGAGGATGTCCGGTTATAAGTCGCAGTCGGGCAAGAAGTCCTCATGAGGCGGAAGCTTGCGGCAGCGGTTTGCATGGCGGCAGTCTGTATACTTCTGATTGCCTTGTACAGGAGATTCGGAAGAGACGTACAGGAACTTCCTGAACATGCATTTACCGCCAGGGTATTTGTGCTTGATACGTCGGTATCCGTAACCGTCTATGACGATGACAGGGGCAATCTGGCCGGTGAAGTTTCGGAGTGTGTGCTTAACGCTTTCAGGGAGCTGGAAAAGGACGTGATCTCCCGGTATGAGCCTTCATCGGAACTTGCCGCGCTTAATTCCGGATATAAACCGAAAGAGGCTTATCCCGTATCCGCGACGCTTTCGGATGCGATATCAGAAACGCTTGACGTATGCAGGATGACGCAGGGAGCGCTGGACTTTACCATTGCGCCTTTGGCAGACTGCTGGGGGATCGAAGATGCGACGTCTGCGGATTTTGCGCCGCCCGCGCGGGAAGAGATTGACGCAGCACTTTCGCATGTCGGTTATGAACACGTAAAGACAGGGGACGGCACGATTACCATCGATCGACCGGATATGACAATCGATCTTTCCGCAAGCGGCAAGGGGTACGCCCTTGACATCGCAAAAGGCATACTGGATGAGATGAAGCCTTCTGCCTGTGTGGTCGACTGCGGCAGCAGTACATTGTTCTACGGAAGAAAGCCTGACGGAAGCGCTTTTAAGATCGGACTTCGCAATCCCGAGGGCGGAAGAGAGGATATGCTCGGTTACTTTACATTTGCCGAGGGACCGGTCTTTTGTTCAACCTCCGGGGATTATGAAAAACGAATCACCTTTGAGGGCAAAACCTATCATCACATTATGGACAGAAGTACGGGTGCTCCCGTAAGCGGGGACCTTGCTTCGGTAACTGTGTTTGCACCGACGGGAATCCTTTCGGATGCGCTTTCCACTGCGTGCTTTGTTCTCGGAAGAGAAAAGAGCATGGACATACTTGCGGCCTACGGATGCGAGGCGTGCTTCGTGGAACACGACGGGACCATAAGTATGACAGACGGTTTAAAAGACAGATTTACAAAGGAGTAATAGAAGACATGATGAAGTGGCAGAAGCATCTTCAGACGATCAATCAGCATAAAATGGCAGTCCTTAAACATTGCTTTGCGGTGGGACTCTATTACCAGGGTATCATGCATGATCTGTCCAAGTATTCCTGGACGGAGTTTTCCATGGGTGCGAAGTACTATCAGGGAAACCGCAGCCCGAACGATGCGGAGCGTGAGGACAAGGGTTATACCTCATCCTGGCTGCATCACAAGGGCAGAAACAAGCACCACCTTGAGTACTGGATCGATTACTCCGTCGATAAGTCCAAGGGGCTGGTGGGATGCAGGATGCCGAAGCGCTATGTGATCGAGATGTTTTGCGACCGTATCGCCGCCTGCAAGGTATATAACGGAGAAAACTACGATCAGACACAGCCGCTTGCGTACTATCAGAGAGGACGTGCAGGCAAGCTTCTTCACGAGGAGAGCAAGGCGCTTCTCGAGAAGTACCTGACCATGCTTGCCGAGGAAGGCGAGGAGAAGACCTTTGCTTTTATCAGAAATCATGAGGTGATCCCGATGCGGAGGCAGTGGTTTAAAAAGTATCTTCCGTTTGTGCTCCGTGCGGTGGATATCTGGAACGATCAAAAATCTTGTGAGGAATAGAGAAGATCATGAGTTTTACACATCTTCATGTACATACCGAATACAGTTTGCTGGACGGCTCGGCGAAGATCCCGGAGCTCGTTGCGCGGGCGAAGGAGCTTTCAATGGATGCACTGGCCATCACCGATCACGGCGTGATGTACGGTGCCATTGATTTCTACAAAGCCTGTCGGAAGGAGGGCATCAAGCCCATCATCGGTTGCGAGATCTATGTGGCACCCGGATCCCGCTTCGACAAGGAGCTTTCGAAGGGCGAGAACCGCTACTATCACCTGGTGCTTCTTGCCGAGAACAATACCGGCTATGCGAATCTTTCCAAGATCGTCACGAGAGGGTTTACCGAAGGTTACTACTACAAGCCTCGCGTGGATATGGAGGTCCTTGAGACCTACCATGAGGGTGTGATCGCACTTTCCGCATGTCTCGCGGGAGAGGTAGCCACGAGGCTTCGTGAGAATGACTATGCGGGAGCGAAGGAAGCCGCGCTGCGACACCTTGCGATCTTCGGAGAGGATCACTACTATCTGGAGATGCAGGATCACGGTATTCCCGAACAGAGGCTGGTGAACCAGGGCATCATGCGCCTGCATCAGGAGACGGGGATTCCCATCGTCTGTACCAACGACTCTCACTATATCTATGCGGAGGATGCCGATGCACATGACATCCTTCTTTGCATTCAGACAGGCAAAAATGTATCCGACCCCGATCGTATGCGTTACGAGGGCGGTCAGTATTATCTGAAGTCTCCCGAAGAGATGGAGGCACTTTTTCCCTATGCCAAGGAAGCATTGGAAAACACCGGAAAGATTGCGGACATGTGCAATGTCGAGATTGTCTTCGGTGAGCAGAAGGTGCCGGCCTATGACGTGCCGGAGGGATATGATGCTTATTCCTACCTTACCATGCTCTGCGAGAAGGGACTTGCCGAGCGTTACGGCGAGGCAACCGCGGAGCTTTCGGACAGGCTTTCCTACGAACTTAACACCATTAAGAATATGGGTTATGTGGATTACTTCCTGATCGTGTGGGATTTTATTCACTATGCCAAGAGTCACGATATTGCCGTGGGTCCCGGAAGAGGATCGGCTGCGGGAAGCATCGTGTCTTACGTGCTCGGCATCACGGATATCGATCCGATCCGCTACGGATTGATCTTTGAACGATTCCTAAATCCCGAGCGCGTATCCATGCCCGATATCGACGTTGACTTTATGCCCGAGGGCAGGCAGAAGGTTATCGACTATGTTACGGAGAAGTACGGTAAGGATCAGGTGGTTCAGATCGTTACCTTCGGAACTATGGCAGCGAAGATGGTCATCCGTGACGTGGGACGCGCTTTAAACCTTCCCTACGGACTCTGCGACAAGGTGGCGAAGGCCGTACCTGCGGATCTGCATATGACGATCCCGCTTGCGCTTGCCACCAACAAGGATTTCAAAGCGCTTTACGAGAGCGATGCGGAAATAAAGCATTTAGTGGACATGTCCATCAAATTAGAGGGACTTCCGAGACACGTATCGATTCATGCAGCGGGCGTGGTGATTGGACGGGAGCCTATCGAGGAGTATGTGCCGCTTTCGAGAGGCAGTGACCCGGTGGTCACAACCCAGTACAATATGACAACGATCGAGGAGCTCGGTCTTTTGAAGATGGACTTCCTCGGACTTCGAAACCTCTCGGTGATCAAGGATGCGCTTTCCCTGATCGAGGAGGATACCGGAGAGAAGATCGATATCTTAAACTTAAATACCGAGGATCCGGCGGTCTACGACATGATATCGGCCGGGAAGACGGAAGGCGTCTTCCAGCTTGAAAGTGCCGGTATGAAGAGTTTCATGAAGGAACTGCGTCCGGGTTGTCTCGAGGATGTGATCGCGGGAATCTCCCTGTACCGCCCCGGTCCGATGGACTTTATACCGAACTACATCAAGGGCAAGGAGCATCCGGATGAGGTGACCTATGACACGCCGGAACTCGAGAAGATCCTGGCACCCACCTATGGCTGTATCGTCTATCAGGAGCAGGTTATGCAGATCGTTATGGAACTTGCGGGATACAGTATGGGTCGAAGCGATCTGGTGCGCCGCGCCATGTCCAAAAAGAAAGAGGACGTGATGAAGCGCGAGCGTCAGTACTTTGTGTACGGCAACCCCGAGGAGGGCGTGCCTGGCTGTGTCGCACGCGGTATATCCGAGCAGGCAGCGAACAAGATCTTTGATGACATGATCGATTTCGCAAAGTATGCGTTCAACAAGTCGCACGCAGCCTGCTACGCTATTGTGGCTTACCAAACGGCGTACTTAAAGTGTCACTACCCGAAGGAATACATGGCGGCGCTTATTTCATCCGTCATGAACAACAGTGACAAGGTACAGATGTATATCCAGACATGCAAGTCCATGGGAATCGCCGTACTTCCCCCGGATGTGAATACGGGAAGCGGGGACTTTTCGGTGGACGGAGATGCGATCCGCTACGGTATGTCGGCCATCAAGAGCGTGGGCGACGGCGTGACGGAGGCAATCTGCCGTGAGCGAGAGGAAGGCGGACCTTTCACGGGACTTCAGAATTTTATCGAGCGTATGTCCAACAAGGAAGCCAACAAACGTACCATCGAAAGCTTTATCGCGGCAGGTGCATTTGACAGCTTCGGTGCCACCAGAAAGCAGATGATGATGGTGTATCCTCTGATCCTCGACCAGATAGCTAAAGAGAAGAAGAGCGCCATGACGGGACAGATGTCCCTGATGGACTTTGTGACGGACGAAGACGGAAAGAGCGGATTTACCATAGAGTATCCGCCCGTCGGTGAATTTGACAAGGAGGATCTTCTTGCTAGAGAAAAGGAGATGATCGGAATCTACTTAAGCGGTCACCCCCTGGACGCCTACAAGGATCTGCTTGCGGAAAAGACCACAGCGAGTTCTTATGAATTTCTCTGGGATGAGGAGACAGGAAGTTTCCGCGTGAAGGATAAGGTGCGATACACCCTGGGCGGTATCATCGAGAGCGTCAGCGTAAAGACAACGAAACGCGGGGATAGCATGGCCTTTCTTACCATCGAAGATATGATGGGTGAGGTGGAGGTCATCGTCTTCCCGAGAGAATATATGCGCTATCGCGATATGCTTGTCACGGACAGCAAGGTCTTTGTCACGGGCAATGCATCCGTATCGGACGAGGAGTGTAAACTCATCCTCTCGGAACTTCATACATTTGCGGAAATCGCCGAGGACCGGGAGGCGGAGCGAAAGACACTCTGGATCAAATTCGCGGATGAGGCTTCCTACGAGGCGGATGAGAGCACGCTCTTTTCCATACTCGGCGGCCATGCGGGCAGATCCATCGTGAAGGTGGCGCTTCCTCCGGCTGACGGTGAGGAAAACTACCGCGTGAAGCGTCTTCCGAATGACAAACGTGTACGGATCACCGAGGAACTGGTTACGAAACTGGAGAAAGCGTTCGGCGGTGAGAATATTTCAGTAACGGAGAGAAAAGCATGATCATAACTTCCTCTTCCAATCAAAGAATCAAGGATATCAAAAAACTGATCAAGGACGCAGGCACCAGGAAGCAGACTGGTCTCTATGTGACCGAGGGCGAGCGGGTGGTCTTAGAGGTACCGCCGGAACTGCTTGACACACTGGTGGTTGCCGAGGGATATACGGGAAGTCTGCCCGAGGCGGGCGAGGTTCTTACCGTATCGGACTCCGTATTTCAGTCTCTTGCGGATACAAAATGCTCGCAGGGGATTCTTGCGGTTGTAAAAAGCAAGAAACTGAGCTTCGATGAATTTGTCGGGAAGGCGGTGAAGGGAAAGATACCGTTTATCCTCATCCTGGAACATATACAGGATCCGGGCAATCTCGGTACCATCATAAGGACGGCCGAGGGCGCAGGCGTCACGGGCGTCTGTCTCGGGGGAGAGACCTGCGATCTGTACAATCCGAAGGTTGCAAGATCCACGATGGGATCCGTATACCGCGTTCCTGTGTACCGGTCGGAGAATCTGATCGAGACGGTGAGGGATTTAAAAGCGTTGGGGATATCCACTTACGCAGCGCATCTTTCGGGAAACGATTTTTATGCGGAAGACTATCAGGGCCCGGTCGCTTTTATGATCGGCAATGAGGGGAACGGTCTGTCCGATGCTCTGATTGCCGAGGCAAACCGCCTGATCAGGATTCCGATGTGCGGAAAACTGGAGTCATTAAATGCTGCGGTTTCGGCTGCGGTTATGTCGTATGAGGTTTTGAGACAAAGAATCACCAAGTTTACATAATTTTTGTGACACATTGTCACGTGTAATATGTGAGAACATCAGAAGCATAGCTTTTGTACGATTGCAATAAGGAAAGTCGGCCTATGCGTGAAATCTTGCATGGATTCTGCTGACAAGACCGATTGACAATCACGCACTACGGTGCTATACTAATCGAAATATTATGGTAGAGGCGCGAGGTTCATCAGTACTTTGTGGGATGTTTCAGAACAGTTGAACATAAAGGAAAGGGTGCATCGCCGAAGGTTTTTCCGAGTCTGAACCGGAGATTCCTGGGTATGCAGCGAACAGCTGTATAACTGTCATCGCAAGATGGAGTGCTACTGACTTTCTTTTTTAAGGACAGGACTTTATGAGCCGGCACTCTCATTGTGCCGGCTTACTTTATGCGAGATACCATAAACGGACGCGGGAAGCGTGCCGAACTCGTAGACGCACAAAACGGAGGTAGAAATCATGGCAATTTTCAAAGGTTCAGGCGTAGCAATCGTAACCCCTTTTAAAGAGGATGGCAGTGTGGATTACGACCGTTTCCGTGAGGTGATCGAGTTTCAGATCGCAGGCGGTACGGACTGCATCATCGTATGCGGAACCACAGGAGAGTCATCCACACTTTCCCACGAGGAGCACTTAGAGTGCATCCGCTTCTGTACAGAGGTTGTCAACCACAGGATCCCCGTGGTTGCAGGTACAGGTTCCAACTGCACCGAGACAGCGATCTATCTGTCACAGGAAGCTGAGAAGTTCGGCGTAGACGGACTGCTCATCGTGACACCCTACTACAATAAGGCGACCCAGAAGGGTCTGATCAAGCATTACACGGAAGTGGCTGCTTCCGTAAAACTTCCGATCATCATGTACAACGTACCGAGTCGTACGGGTACCAACATCCAGCCGGAGACGGCAGCTTACCTTGTAGAGCATGTTGAAAACATCGTGGCTATCAAGGAGGCTACAGGTAATCTCTCCCAGATCGCAAGACTGATGAGTCTTACAAAGGGCAAGATCGATCTTTACTCCGGTAACGATGATCAGGTAGTACCCATCCTGTCCTTAGGCGGTATCGGTGTCATCTCCGTACTTGCAAATGTAGCGCCGAAGGAGACACATGAGATGGTGGCTTCTTACTTAGGCGGTGATGTGGAGAAGGCAAGACAGATCCAGATCGATGCGATCCCTCTGTGCGACGCACTTTTCTGCGAGGTGAATCCGATCCCCGTGAAGAAGGCGGTTGAACTGATGGGACTGTGCGGCGGCACGCTTCGTATGCCGCTTACGGAGATCGAGCCCGAGCATGAGGCAAAACTTAAGGCGGCCATGACCGGTTTCGGTGTACCCTTAAAGTAGGAGGCGGATTATGACAAAGATTATCATGCATGGCTGCAACGGCAAGATGGGACGTGTGATCACGGATATCTGCAAGGAAGATCCCGAGGTTGAGATCGTTGCGGGTGTGGATCCCTTTGACGGCGTTGCCCAGGATTATCCGGTATTTAAGAGTATAGATGCATGTGATGTTTCCGCAGACTGCATCATCGATTTTGCGGCGGCAGCAGCCGTGGACGGACTGCTTGCCTACGCGGTAGAAAAGAAGATCCCCGTGGTGCTTTGCACGACGGGACTTTCCGAGGAACAGATCGCCAAGATGAAGGAAAGCGCAGCAGATGTAGCGATCCTTAAGTCCGCGAATATGAGCCTCGGTATCAATACCATCATGAAGCTGCTTAAGGATGCGGCCAATGTATTCGCACCCGCAGGCTTCGACATCGAGATCGTGGAGAAGCATCACAACCAGAAGGTGGATGCACCCTCGGGTACCGCACTTGCGCTTGCGGATTCCATCAACGAGGCAAGAGACGGAGCGTACGAGTATGTGTACGACCGTTCCCAGGTAAGAAAAAAGAGAGATAAGAAGGAACTCGGTATTTCCGCAGTCAGAGGCGGCAACATCGTCGGCGAGCATGAGGTGATCTTCGCCGGACTCGACGAGGTGATCGAGATCAAGCACACGGCATACTCCAAGTCCGTATTTGCCAAGGGCGCGGTAGAGGCGGCAAAATTTCTCGCCGGAAAGCCCGCCGGCATGTATGACATGGCGGATGTGATAGGATAGACATATGGAAGAAACCATGGCCGCAGGCCTGGAGGTACTTGCGAGTGCCTCTGCTTACAAGAAGAAGTATTATTTCAACGAGACATTTGCGAAGCTTCCCGAACCCGTGAAGCAGGAGCTTAAAATCATGTGCGTGCTTTTTACCGAGGACGTGGGCGGCGTGATCCTGCTCGGATTTGATGAGACGGGAAGCCTTGTGATCCGAACGGATGCTTATGAGGAAGATATCCTGTATGATGAGATCGGTTCTGCGCTTCTTGCAAAAAAGCTCTCTGAGGACAAGCAGGAACTTTTCACATCGTTGGAAGCGTATTACGAAGCATTTCATAAACAGGCATAGAGGGGTAAAGTATGTTATTTGCGATTGACGTAGGCAATACCAATATCACAGTCGGATTATTTGACAAAGAACAGTTGGTCAACACCTTTCGTATGACAACGGGCATCTCGAGAACCTCCGACGAGTACGGCATGATGTTCGGAGACTGGCTGACACTTCGCGGTTTTCGCTTAGAGGATGTCAATGCGGTCATCATCTCCTCAGTTGTACCGAAGGTGATGCACTCTCTGACGAGCGGTATCATCAAGTATCTGCACGAGACACCCATCATTGTGGCGCCGGGCGTAAAGACCGGCATCAATGTCACCATTCCGAATCCCAAGGCACTCGGTGCCGACAGACTGGTGGATGCGGTTGCCGCATATGAACTTTATGGCGGACCTTGCATCGTGGTGGACTTCGGAACCGCAACGACGCACGATCTGGTGCTGGCCGACGGAAGCTTTAACTCCGGAGTGACCTCGCCCGGTATCCGTCTTTCCGCAAGCGCACTCTGGACAGGTACGGCAAAGCTTCCCGAAATCGAGATCGTAAAGCCGGACACCATCCTTGCGAAGGATACCATCACCAGCATGCAGGCCGGTGTATTTTACGGCTACATCGGACAGACGGAGTACATCATCCGAAAGATGAAGGAGGCATCCGGACTTACGGATGTGAAAGTGGTAGCAACAGGCGGTCTCGGTAAACTGATTTCCGAGAATACCGAGATGATCGATATCTATGATCCGAACCTCACACTGGAAGGACTTCGGCTCATTTACGAGAAGCAGTAAGGAAGAACCTATGGATTTTAAGGACAAATTGATCCTTGCGCCGATGGCAGGTGTTACAGACCTGCCATTTCGCATTTTGGCGAAGGAACAGGGCGCGGACATCGTCGTAACGGAGATGGTGAGCGCCAAGGGCATGCATTATAAGAATAAGAATTCGGTTCCTCTTTTGGCAACGGAGGAAGCGGAACGACCGGTAGGCGCACAGCTTTTCGGAAGCGAGCCCGATATCATAGCGGAGCAGGCGAAAACACTGGTGGATAAGGGATTTGATTTTATTGACCTGAATTTCGGCTGTCCGGTTCCGAAGATCGTCGGAAACGGCGACGGATCCGCATTGATGAAGACACCGGAGAGAATCGGAGAGATCGTAGCTGCGGTTTCTTCCGCAATACCGCTCCCCGTGACCATCAAGATCCGCGCGGGCTTTGATCCCGATCATATCAATGCGCCGGAGGTTGCGCGTATTGCCGAACAGGCGGGGGCTGCCGCCGTGGCGGTACATGCAAGGACCAGGGAGCAGTTCTACAGCGGAAAGGCGGACTGGTCGGTCATTCGGAAGGTGAAGGAAGCCGTCGGGATCCCTGTGATCGGAAACGGAGATGTGACCTCCGCCAAGGACTACATGGCGATCAGGGAAGAAACCGGCTGTGACGCTGTGATGATCGGCAGGGCGGCGAAGGGCAATCCCTGGATCTTCCATGAGATCAAGACCTATCTTGCTACAGGTGAGGTGCCGCCGCGTCCTACAACGGAGGAGATTGTCGAAATGATGCTTCGTCAGGCGGATATGATGGTACAAAAAAAGGGAGAATACACGGGAATCCGTGAGATGCGAAAGCATGTGGCCTGGTATACCCAGGGGATTCGGTCTTCCTCAAAACTGCGAGAGAAGATCAATGCGGTGGAAAGCTACGAAGAACTCTGCGCACTGGTTCGGACGCGGCTTCTCACGGACTCCGGAAGAGATACGATCTTGTCGGAGACGGAGAGTGCATCGTAGATCCGATGATATTCCGCAGAGGAAAGAGATTCAATATAGTTCTTGATAAAGGCCTTGGTGACACCTTGCGACGCAAGGAGATCCACGGCCTTATTGTATGCTATGGCTGCTTCTGTTTCGGTATCGTATCGGCCGATGATGAAATCTCCGTGGATGTGGATCACGGCCGTATAGTGTTCGGGAATGGTGGCTGCCTCGTCGCTGTAGGACACGCGCACGCCTACGTAGTTGTTTAAGACCTTGATATTCGCATAGCGGTAGTCGTAAGGGTCCTTGTTGATCTGGATAAAATCGCGTCCGGCCACGGCAAAGGGACGTATGCCGTAACGCTTTAGGATCTTGTACTGGCTGCCGTAGTCCGCCACAAAAAGATATCCGCCGCGCTCCTGGATCTTGTGGGATGCGTAAAAGAAGAGATCATCCCTGTCGAATTTTAAAACCTTGTCCGGGGCCAAGTGGTACTCGAAGTAGTTCTTCTTCAAGAAGATGGGCGTGGCAAAGTAGATCCCGTTGGTCACGAGGTTTAAAAGACTTATGAATTTGCCGTAAGGGATGGCGGAAAATGTATCGTAGGAAAGAACTGCGGGATCGGAGGATTCGACGATGGTACGCCCTTCTTTGTAGCAAAGAGCAGCGGCGTCCGGGTTGTCGAAACTTCCGAGACTGATGTGCTTCGACCGCACGGTGATGGATACACGGTAGGAATCGCTGCCGTTTTTCTTTTTGGTATGATAGACACCGGTCTTGGTTTTCTTCTTGCTCAAATCTTCTTCCTCCACGAAAAAAACACGTTGATTTACCACTCTATGATATCCCGCGGAAGCACTTGACGTCAACCGGAAACTCTCCTATAATACACCTAACTATGTTTAGATGCGAAAAGCCATGCCCGCTTGCCGTGCGCGACGGTCTGGAGGAAGCGTTATGAGCAGAAAAGAAAAAACGGCACGTGAGCCGAAGGAAGAGAAAATCTCCGGGGCAGAACGACGTGCCATGAAAAAAGCAGATAAAGAGATGGCGAAGGCCGCGAAGAAGGGGATCGTCGAGGACCCGATCGCAAAACCCGTGCCCGAAAAGCCCGAGAAGGTATCCAAAAGGCAGGCAAAGAAAGCCGAGAAGGAAGCCTTAAAGGACGCAGCAAAAGAAGCCAAGGCGAAGGAACAGTCGGAGAAGACTGCGAAGAAGGATGCGAAGAAGGCGGCGCGCGAGGAAAAAAAGAACAAGCCTTCCAAGTGGGAGCAGATGTCCGAGGATACAAGAGACACCATCAAGTCCGTGGGCAAGTATGCCGCACAGGGATCCGTGGTTTTGGCATTGCTTGTGGTTTGTACGATTTCGGCCGTGACAAAGTACCAGACCAAGAATCGCACGAACGGCGTTATGATGACGCTCGAAGACGTGTCGGACGGTGTGGAACCCTTCGGTGGCAACACATTTACCGCAACGCCCATCGCCTACGACGACATGCTCAATCACAACTATGAAACGGCGAAGATGCAGGAACTCGAGGAACTCGATGCGCAGATCGATGCCGCTTTAGAGGAAAGAAGACTTGCAAGAGAAGCCAAGGAGCGCCAGGAGGTTGCGCAGGTGATCGAGGCTCCGGGTATCTCGGAGTATGAACCGGACAAGATCCAGGTGATCACACCGAAACCTGCAGTCACGACGACTTACACGACGCCGCTGCCCGGTACGACGGCGGTTACCGTTGCCGATGAGAACGGTACATACCAGTCTCTCGGTACATTTGTCCTGACAGCTTATTGTCCGTGCCCCATCTGCTGCGGTATCTACAGCAATATGGAAAACCCCACGACATCCACAGGTACGCGGGCTACGGCGGGACGTACCATTGCCGTCGATCCCTCCCGTATTCCTTACGGTACGAAGGTGAAGATCAACGGACAGATCTACGTGGCGGAGGATACGGGTGGTGCCATCGTCGGCAACCGTATCGATGTCTACTTCAATACACATCAGGAAGCATTGAACTTCGGCCGTCAATCGGCTGAGGTATTCAAGGTGATAGAATAGGAGAACTACCATGAGTGAACTGATTTACAAAAGCACAAGAAACAAAGCAGAAACAGCAACCGCATCCCAGGCGATCCTAAAGGGACTTGCGAATCAGGGCGGACTCTTTGTACCCGATGAGATTCCCGCACTCGATGTAAGCCTTGAGGATCTTGCCAAGATGGACTACCGCGGTGTGGCTTACGAAGTATTGAAGCTGATGCTGACAGACTTTACCGAAGAGGAATTAAAGTACTGCATCGATCACGCATACGACAGCAAGTTTGATACGACAGAGATCGCGCCCCTTGTAAAGAAGGCGGGCGCTTACTACTTGGAGCTTTTCCATGGCAAGACCATCGCATTTAAGGATATGGCACTGTCCATCCTTCCTTATCTGCTCACCACTTCCGCACGAAAGAATCACATGGACAAGGAGATCGTGATCCTGACCGCAACCTCCGGTGATACCGGTAAGGCTGCTTTGGCGGGATTTGCGGATGTTCCCGGTACCAGGATCGTCGTATTCTATCCGAAGAACGGTGTTTCTCCGATCCAGGAGAAGCAGATGGTAACACAGGCCGGAGACAATACCCGTGTCATCGGTATCCACGGCAACTTCGATGATGCCCAGACCGGCGTGAAGAAGATGTTCTCCGATCCGGAGCTTGCGAAGGAACTTGCCGATGCGGGCTTCCAGTTCTCATCCGCCAACTCCATCAATATCGGTCGTCTGGTTCCCCAGATGGCTTACTATGTATATGCATACACCAGACTGATGAATCAGGGTGTGATCAAGGCGGGAGATCCGATGAACGTGGTGGTTCCCACCGGAAACTTCGGTAACATCCTGGCTGCTTACTACGCAAAGCTGATGGGACTTCCCATTGCGAAGCTAGTATGTGCGTCCAACGAGAACAAGGTTCTCTTCGATTTCTTCGAGACAGGCGTCTATGACAGAAAGAGAGAATTCATCCTGACTTCTTCTCCCTCCATGGATATCTTGATCTCCAGCAACTTAGAGCGTCTCATCTATCGTATCTGCGGCAACGACGCAGAGAAGAACAGTGCATTTATGAATGCACTTTCCGGTGACGGCGTATATACCATCGATGCCGATATGAAGAAGGAACTCGCCGACTTCTACGGCAATTATGCAACCGAAGCAGAGGTTGCTTCAAAGATCAAGGAGGTATACGAGGCAGAGGGCTACATCATGGATACCCATACCGCAGTTGCTGCCTGCGTATTCGATAAGTACAAGTCGGCAACAGGTGATGCGACACCGACCGTGATCGCTTCCACAGCCAGCCCTTACAAGTTCACAAGAAGCGTGATGGATGCCATCGATACAAAGTATGACAGCCTCGGTGATTTCGAACTTGTGGATGAGCTGACCAAGCTTTCGGGCGTACCCGTACCCGGTGCCATCGAAGAGATCCGCACCGCACCGGTTCGCCATGATATCGTCTGCGAGAAGGACGAGATGGAAGCCGAAGTGAAGCGTTTCCTCGGTATCTAATCAGATAAGACTGTTCGCTTGTACCATCCAGTCTCAAAACAAAACTAGGACAATTCGTGAATGCACACGACTTGTTCGTGTGCATTTTTTTAACGGAAAGGAATTTGTATGTACACGATTCGAACCGGCGCCAGCTTTGACAGCGCACACTTTTTAAAAGACTATCCCGGCAAATGCAGTCATCTGCACGGACACAGATGGAAAGTCGAAATTGAAACGGAAAGCGAGGATCTCTCCGACGGACCTGCCGAGGGAGGCATGGTTACGGATTTCTCCGTGTTAAAGGATGACTTAAAGTCGCTCACCAATCCTTTCGATCACATCCTGATCATCGAGAAGGGCAGTCTCTCGGAGGGCACGATGGCTGCGCTTTCCGCAGAGGGATTCCCGGTGGCGGAGGTTTCTTTCCGCCCCACGGCGGAGAACTTTGCGAAGTTTTTCTTTGACGGCATGAAGAAACTCGGACATCCCGTGTCGTCCTGCACCGTATACGAGACGCCCAACAACAGCGCAACCTACAGGGAGTGAAAGATGACTTACCGGATTGCGGAACAATTTACAAGTATCAACGGAGAGGCGGCGTATGCCGGAGCACCGGCGGTCTTCATAAGGTTCCCGGGCTGCAATTTAAACTGCAGCTACTGTGACACGGCTTGGGTGAATGAAGCGCACGTACCCGTGACGGAACGATCGAAGGAGGAAATCCTTGCCTATATCAAAGAGCAGGGCGTACGTTGCGTGACACTGACCGGCGGAGAACCGCTCCTTCAGGAAGGAATAGCCGAATTGATCGACTTCCTTTCTGCCAACGGAGAACTTCGGATCGAGATCGAGACGAACGGTTCGGTTTCCATCGCACCTTACGAAGGCAGAAGGGACAATGTTTGCTTTACACTTGATTACAAACTGGCGGGAAGCGGTATGGAAGCGGCGATGGACTGCGGCAACTATGCCTGTTTAAAGCCGCAGGATGTGATAAAGTTTGTAGTGAGTGACCGATCGGAGATACCGAGAGTCAAAGAAATCGTTGATACCTATCAGTTGACGAAAAAGGCGCAGGTCTTCCTGTCACCGGTGTTCGGATCCATCGACCCGAAGGTGATGGTGGAGGATATGCTTGCATATAAGATGCGGGATGTCAGACTGCAGCTTCAGCTGCACAAGATCATCTGGGATCCCATGCAAAGAGGAGTATGACATGATTGATAAAGAAGCTATCAAAGAACATGTAAAAGGAATACTGATCGCCTTGGGAGATGATCCTGAGCGTGAGGGAATCAAGGACACGCCGGACAGGGTGGCCAGAATGTATGAAGAGATCTACGCCGGCATGAATTATACCAACGATGAGATTGCCGAGATGTTCAACAAGTCCTTCGAGGTGCCGGATCATGATACACAGGATTTGATCCTGGTGAAGGATATCGACACATTTTCCTACTGTGAGCATCATATGGCGCTGATGTATGATATGAAGATCGCAGTGGCATATCTTCCGAAGAACAGAGTGCTCGGTCTTTCCAAGATCGCCAGGATCGCGGATATGGTCTGCCGTAGATTGCAGCTCCAGGAGCGCATCGGCAGAGACATCTCCTATATCATGCGCAAGGTGACCGAAACGGAGGACGTGGCCGTTGTGATCACAGCCTGCCACAGTTGTATGACGGCGCGCGGCATTAAAAAGAGCCAGGCGCGTACCGTGACAACGACGTTCTCCGGACAGTTTGAGAAGGATCCGGCTTTGGTAAGCAGACTGATGCTGATGCTGAATGATCCCATGGGAGGTGCTTCACGTGAGGAATAAAGATCAGGCGGTTGTTGTTTTTTCCGGAGGACAGGATTCTACGACCTGTCTGCTATGGGCAAAGAAGAATTACAAGAAGGTATATGCGGTAAGTTTTGACTACGGACAGCGCCATGCGGCGGAACTTGAATGTGCGGCCGCAATCGCCAAGAAGTTAGAAGTAGAGCATACCGTCATGGATACGAAGCTCCTCGGTCAGCTTGCCCCGAATTCTCTGACGAGAAGTGATATCGCGGTGGATACGGATGCGCCTGAAGAGGGACCGCCCAACTCCGTGGTGGACGGACGCAATATGATCTTTCTTACATTTGCGGCAGTATTTGCAAAGCAGCGCGGCGTGACAGATATCATCACGGGCGTGTCCCAGACGGACTTTTCCGGTTATCCCGACTGCAGGGATGTCTTTATCAAGTCTTTGAACGTTACATTGAATCTGGCGATGGAGTATGATTTCAATCTGATCACGCCGCTCATGTGGATCGATAAGGAAGCAACATGGGAAATGGCGGACGAACTTGGCGGATTCGATCTGGTTCGCAATGAGACGCTGACGTGTTATAATGGAGTGAAGGGTGACGGCTGCGGAAACTGCCCGTCATGTAAACTCAGAAGAAGAGGACTCGAGGATTATTTGAAACGAAGGAATTAAGATGAAACACTTACTGTTTATCATCAATCCGAATGCGGGCAAATCAGCCATCCGAAACGATCTGTTTGATATCATTCAGATTTTTCAAAACGGTGGCTATGAGGTCGTGACCTATTTTACGACGGGGCCGGATGACGCAGAGCGCAAGGTGATCGCTGACGGCGGTGCCTACGATCTGATCGTATGCGCCGGCGGTGACGGAACCTTGAATAACACCATCCGCGGCTATATGAGCATGGGTGAAAAGAAGACGCCCATCGGTTACATCCCCGTGGGAACGACCAATGATTTTGCCAAGAGCTTAAATATCTCCTTTAAGCCGATCGAGGCTGCCCAGCAGATCATGCGCGGAGAAGATACGGGGATCGATGTCGGAAGCTTCGCAGAGAAGAACTTCATCTATATCGCCGCTTTCGGTGTCTTTACGGATATCTCGTACAGCACCAAGCAGTCGTTAAAAAAGGTGATGGGACACACGGCCTACATCGTCGAGGCGGTAAGAAACGCCATGAATTACAAGCCGTTCACGATGCGCGCCGAGTTCGACGGCAACGTGATCTCCGGAGACTACATCTTCGGCATGGTCACCAATTCGCTTTCGGTTGCGGGATTTAAGATCAGAGGTGCGAAGCATGTGGTCTTTGACGACGGCAAATTTGACTGCCTTTTTATCCGTATGCCGACCACGGTAGAGGAGTTCCAGATTGCCATCACCGGTATGCTGACGAACAACATCACGGATAACGACCTCTTTTATCTGACCAAGGCGTCACATGTAAAGATCGAGAGTGAGCAGGTGATCCCCTGGACAATCGATGGTGAGTTTGGCGGAGATTATAAGAATGTAGAAATCGATAACCATCTGAAGGCGGTATCCTTACGCATCGACCGCGAGGCTGCACCGGGCAATCTCGGGGTGGATCCGAATGCACAGGTGATCACGCCGATCTTTAAGGATGAAGAGAATCAATAAGAATCAAGAGGACTTTCCGAGTTTATCGGAAAGTTCTTTTTTTGCGCCTGAGGCGGTGTGTTCCTTTGCGACGATCACGATACGGTCCGAATCTTCTGTGGCGGGACGGTCCGAGTAGTCATCGTAGGCGGCGAGGAAGATCATACCGGAAGCGGCAAGAAGCTCCCTGATCTCGGAAAGTGTATAGCCGCGCTGGAGGTGGGTCTCCTCGTGCTTGCTGTAGAGACCGGAGGCCTCGCGTATGAAGAGGGAGAGATCGAGCTGGTTGATATGTGATTCCTCGTCGTAGAAATTGTTCCAGATAAAACTTAAGTCATCGCGGTCCTCCGCAATGGTGGATTCGCCGACTGCGCGATAGTAGTGATCGGTGTGAATATCAAAGACGAAAAGCCCGCCTGTCTCCAGGTAGTTGTTGACTAAACGAAAGACTTCGGCAAGATCTGCGGGATCCGTGATGTAGTTGATGCTGTCACAGGCGGATACCACCGCATCCACGGTTCCGAACAACTCAAATTCACGCATATCCTGACACAGATAGAGGATGCCCGCATCCTCGGAGGACTCTCTGGCAAAGTCCAGCATATCTTCGGAGTTGTCGATGCCGATCATGTCGTAGCCTGCTGCGGAAAGTCTGGCCGTCAGACTTCCGGTACCGCAGCCGAGTTCGCAGACAATACCGCTCTCTTTTCCTTCGGCTTGCAGAATGTCCCTGATACGCGCACTCCAGGCATCGTAGGGAATGTCATCCATCAACTCATTGTAAACTGCGGCAAAGCCGGTGTATGCATCGCTCATCTTTCTTCTCCGTAACACTTTCTTAATGTCGGTATTGAGGCCTGTCTCGTTACCGGGTCAGGCACCTAAAGGATAGCACGCGGGAAGGCGTAAGTGCAAGACTCGTCTTACTTTTTTTGAACTTGTACGCATTGGTGAAGACAAAGATTTCCTCTTGAAACATAAAAAACAACAGAATATAATAAAAACATGAAGAATTTTAACATATTCAATAAAATAGCGGAAGCGCTTCTGGTCGACTATACAAGTGTCTATTACGTGAACGCTGTCACCAATGAGTACTACTGGTTCTCGGCGGACAGTGAGTTTTGCGCACTCAATATCGAGCAAAGCGGAAGCGATTTTTTTGTGAATATGAAGCGAGACGCACAGAGTGTGGTTTATGAAGAAGATATGCATATCTTTACGGAAGATATCCAGAAGGATAAACTGATCGAAGATATGAAGAGCGGAAGTATGCAGCAGCTTCTTTATCGCCTTGTGATCGATGGAAAACCGGTCTATCACACGATCCGTGTTATCCGTGGCATCACGGATGGCGGAGAAGACGACTACTTCATCCTCGGTGTGAAAAATGTGGACAAAGAAGTAAGACAGCGGTTTGAGACGGATCGTATCGAGAACGAACGTGAGATTTTCAACCGGATCGCGCAGAATCTTGCGGACAGTTACGAAACGATCTTTTATATCGATTTGGATACTTCAAACTATATAGAGTTTTCCTCCAATGAACGATATCGGGCCATGAATGTCCCGCGCTACAGTGAAGATTTTTTCAATGATACGAAGATTAATATCAGAAAATACGCGCATCCGGACGATCAGAAATTTGCAGCAGAGTTTTATGACAAGCAGGAGATGCTTGCGAGACTCGGTAACCGGAAGTCATTTTCATTTAAATATAGAATTTCTGTGCAGGGTGAGTACAGGTATTTCCGCTTTACGGTTTCTCCTGCGGGAGACGGAAAACACCTGGTATTTACCGTCAGGGATGTGCAGGATGAGGTGACGGCCGAGAGCGTTCGGGATGCGAAGAAAAAGATGAGCGTTACCTTCGCTCAGATCGCGGAGAGTCTGGCGGTGCATTATGACGCCATCTACTACATTGAAGAAGCGACAGGAAAGTATGCCGCATTCACTTCAAATGATATCTACGGCCAACTGGAACTTAAGGAAGAGGGCGTGGATTTCTACACGGAGGCCGGAAGAAACATCGGTCTGATTGTACATCCGGAGGATCAGATCAGGATCAGTACCATCATCGATAGGAATCACATTATTTCTTCACTGGAAGGAAAGCGACAGTTTTCGGCGGACTATAGACTGATCGTAGACGGCAAGGCACAGTACACCCGTATGGTGGTGATGTGGTCCAGTGACAGAAAACACTTTATCATCGGTGTCGAGAATATCAACGAGGAAGTCCAAAAGGAAAAGGCATATCTTCGCGCCATCAATTCCGAAAAGGAACTGGCAAGAAGAGATGAACTTACGGGCATCAAGAACAAGATCGCCTACGGAGAACTGGAAAAGTCCGTGCAGTCCAATATTGACAACCATATGGATTATCTCCCCTTTGCAATCCTGGTATGTGATCTGAACGATTTAAAACTGGTCAACGATACGGAAGGTCACAGTGCGGGAGACGAGTATATCAAAGCAGCCGCTGTGCTGCTGTGTCATATCTTTTGCCATAGTCCGGTCTTTCGTATCGGCGGCGACGAATTTGTCGTATTCCTCAAGGGTTCGGATTATCCTATCCGGGAGGAACTGCTTGCGAAACTGAAGCTTCAGGTGATCGAGAATATCGGAGTCAAGGGAGCGCCGATTCTTGCGGCCGGTATGTCCGACTATATTCCCGAGACGGATGTGAAGGTGACGGATGTATTCGAACGCGCAGATAATCTTATGTATGAGAACAAGCGAAAACTGAAACAAATGACACGATAGATTGCTATGTCATAGCGGAGAAGACGATGGGGATTTTTCGTTTTATCAACAAGGATGTCGTATCGGAGAATGAAAACAAGAGGGGCATGGTTTCGCTTCGGATACTTTACCTCGTGGTTTTTTGTGCTTTTACGGCTGATGTATTTTTGGCAGGGGCGGGGATGTTCACGCATTACGCAACCAGGACGCTGTGCTTTTTTGCCGCTCTGATCCTGCTCTTTTTTCAGACATACTACGCACGCACCAGGACATCCATTGTCGGATTTATCTTTTTCCTGCTATGCTGGATCATGCTGATGATTCGACCTTTCGGCTGGAGCGCCGGCATGCAGAATTATTTCATCGTCATCCTGATGATCTGTTTCTTTGTGGTTCACGGTTCCCCGATCTTTAAATTTACACTGGCAGGAATTGTACTTGTGGCAAGATGTGTTACCATTTTTGCTTTCAGCGGGACACTGCCTGATTATGGGATTTCGGAACTGCGTGGCAAGATGATCCAGGTATCCAATATTTCTGCGGTGTTTATTTCCATTATCGTGATTGCTTTTATCTTCAGCCGAGAGGAGAATGAGGCGGAAAGCAAGCTGATGAAATACAACGAGCGTTTAGCGAGACAGGCAAATACCGATGCTCTGACCGGACTTTTTAACAGAAGAAGTACGATGGAGTTTCTTGACGAAGTGGCGAGATCGGTTGACCACTATGCCCTGTCCGTAGCGATCGGAGACATCGATTTCTTCAAACGCGTGAATGACACCTACGGTCATGATGCGGGTGATGAGGTTTTAAAATTTGTTTCAAATGCGATGCAGATCATCTGCGGCGAGTCTGTTTTTCTCTCTCGCTGGGGCGGAGAAGAATTCCTGCTTGTGATGCCGGACTTAAACGGCGACCAGGCATTTGCTTTGCTTGACCGATTGAGGACGGAGATCAAGGCAAGCGTGATCCGTTGCAAGGATCAGGAGATCAGGATCACCATGACCTTCGGCCTTACGGAGTTTGATTATAACAGCAGTATTGAGGACATGATCAAGGAAGCCGACGAGAAACTCTATCACGGCAAGGAGAGCGGAAGAAACAAGGTAGTCTACTAGGAGACGGGATGCGAAAGGAACGAAAAAAGAGATCGAATACGGAGCGATATTTCCTGAGGATGATCATGCTGCTTTCACTTTTTCTGATGGTTGTCCTCGGTCTTTTTGTGTACGCACAGTTAAGGATCAAAAAGGCAGCCGAGGAGGAAAGACTCTATACCGCGCATTACGTCTATATCGGAAAGTCCGCAGGTTCTTACACGTCCAATATGATATACAAAGAGGCCAGATCCTACGGCAAACGCCGCGGCATCTATGTGGAGAATCTGAAATCCAATCCTAACGTTAATTATTCCGATGCCGAGTATGTGAAGATGGCGGCAGCCATGCATGTGGACGGAATTATCGTGGAAGCCACGGACATCGCCGAGATGCGAGAAAGCATCAATGAGGCTGTGAACGAAGGGATTCCTACGATCACCATGCTTTCGGACTGCCCGGGATGTAGGAGAAGGTCCTTTATTGAGCTCGGAAATTATAATATCGGCAGAGAGTACGGACGTATCATCATCAACCTGGCAAGAACCAAGACTCCGACGGTGACAGTACTGATGGACGAAGAAAGCGGCGATTCCAATCAGGAACTGCTTTCCGGAATCCGTGAGACGCTGGAGAACGAAGGTAACCACCTGACCGTAAATATCAGGATCGAGGCGGTGGATGGATCCAAGAATTTTCGTGTGACAGACAAGGCGAGAGAGATACTGTCGGACAAGCAACATCCGGATTTTCTGGTATGTGCCAACGGACATGATACGGAGCTGGTGTACCAGGCCATCCGTGATTACAATCTTTCCGGATCATCTGCCGTGATCGGTACCGGTTTTTCCGAGAGCCTTCTGATTGCCGTAAGAGACGGTGATATTGCGGCGCTCGTGGATGCGAATACCGAACAGGCGGGTATGCTTGCGGTTCAGCTTTTACAGGGCTTTCATGAGACGGGTTCCATTGCGGATCGCGTGATCATTGAAGACACCGTGATCGATAAGGATAATGTGGGGAGGTATCTGACGAATGAGTAACAAGATCGTGTTTCGTCGGCAGATCATCTACATCTTCCTGCTGACCTTCATACCGCTCCTGCTGGTGAACCTCTACATCTTCAATAACATGCGTGCCGTGATCGAGAGCGTGGACAGCGCGTATGACGGCAACCGCAACCTGGTGGAGATGCGCACGGATCTTGACAAGGCGCATACCGCATTGCGGGAGTATTTAAATACGAGAGATGAGAACACGCTGAATAAGTTTTACGTGAATCTGGATGCATTTAAGCTTTATATCGAAGAGCCGGAAGAAACGGTCGAGGAGAATATTTCGGAGCTTTCCGTCAGAAACAGGGCTTTGAACAATCTGGCTTCGAGCTATGTTCAGTCGTCCAATATGGCGGCACTCGCAAAAAAGAGCAATGATATCGATCGTTACATGACCTATGCGAAGGAGGCGGAGAACAGATACAGTTATCTGACGACTTATCTGTCCGAGGTGAACAATCGCATGTTCTATATGAACTCGGATTCCTATAAGAAACTGTCGGGAATGGCGCGAGTGATCGAGGCACTTTATACGGCCATCCTGCTCATTATGGGCGCAATCGGTATTCTGATCGTCCTGCTCCTTACCAAGAAGCTGACGGACCCTTTAAAGAACCTTGCGGATACGGCGAAGGAAGTCGGAGAAGGAAACCTGGATGTGCGTCTTGTGGAGACGGATGAGTTAAATGAGATCGGTATCTTAAACGGTGCATTTAACCGGATGGTCACCAGCTTGAAAGACTATATCGAAAAGTTTCGTGCCAGCGTGGAAAAGGAGAGTGCGCTTCGTGAGGAATCCATACGTATGGAGACCGTGGTGAAGGATGCGGAGTTAAAATATCTGCAGGCGCAGATCAATCCGCACTTTCTGTTTAATACATTAAACGCCGGCGCGCAGCTCGCTATGATGGAGAACGCCGACAGGACCTACACCTATATCCACAGAACCGCAGACTTTTTTAGAAGCAGGATCAAGAATGCGGAAGGAAGCGCAACCATAGAAGATGAACTGAAGGTAGTGGATGACTATATCTACATTATCAATGTGCGTTATTCAGGATCGATCCACTATACAAAAGAGATTGATGAGAAGTACCTGTCCGTGCATCTGCCCAGCATGATCCTGCAGCCCATCGTGGAAAACTGTGTGAAGCACGGACTTCGCGATGTGGAGTGGGAGAAGAAGATTGAGATCACGGTGACCGGCGAGGAGGACAGTATCGTCGTAAGCATCCGTGACAACGGCCGCGGTATGAAACAGTCGGTGATCGATCACATTATGTCCGGACAGCCCATATCCGCGTCGGAAGGTGAGATCGACAGAGAGAGCGGCGTCGGTATGGACAATGTTATCGCAAGGATGAGAAACTTCTTTAACACAGAGGATGTCATTGAGATTACCAGCGTGGGTGAGGATATGGGTACCGAGGTGGCCCTGTTCATCCCGAAGGTATAAGGAGGACAAAGATGTATAAGGTGCTGATTGCGGACGATGAGAATATCGTGATTGACGCATTAAAATTCATCATAGAGAAAAGCTTCCCGGAGCAGTGTATCATCGAGTGTGCAAATTCCGGTCGAAAGGTGATCGAGCAGGCGGAGTACTTCCGGCCGGACATCGTCTTTATGGATATTCAGATGCCCGGCATCAACGGAATCGAAGCGATGCGCGAGATCAGAAGTACAAATGAAAACATCATCTTTATTGTGGTATCGGCCTACGTCAAGTTTGATTACGCCAAGGATGCCATCGATATCGGTGTGCTCGAGTATATCAACAAGCCCATCGACAGGGAGGAGATCACGAAAACGCTCAAGAAGGCCATGAACCGTGTGGACCTGAATCGTACCAAGAGGAGCGAGGATCTCGCCAATAAGGAAAAGCTGGAGATCGTGACGCCCATCATTGAGAATGGGTTTATCTACACCCTGCTGTATCAAAACCATGAGGAGGGGGACCTGACCAATTTCAAGACGTTGCTTGGAATCGAGACGGACGCCGGATACATGATGGGACTTCAGTTCGGCGAACTCGGCAGCCGCGGCCGCATGGAGAATGCCATCGGAACTTCCGTCCGGCTGCAGAAGGAGTACGGTCGGATCAAGGATGCGATCAAGTCCTTCTTTACCTGCTGCGTCGGCGCCATGATGGGAAACATGATCGTGGTATTCGTCCCCGCGGAGATCCCGGATGCGGAGAGCGAGTATGAGACGCGTATTGCCATCATCGAGCAGGCCAGAAAGATGATCCGTGAGTTGAAAAAACTCTTTGATGCCAGATTCCGTATCGGTATCGGAACATTTCATCCGATGGACAGTCTGGCGGAGTCTTATAATGAAGCCATGCGAAGCCTCTCCTACAACTTTTCGGATTCCGTTGTGCATGCGAACGACATGCCCATCCTCTGCAACTATGAGGAGGATTACCCCGTTGAAACGGAGACTTCCTTATTCAAAGCGATCGAGGAAGGCAATCTGAACCGTTCCATGTTCTTTTGCAGATCCTTCTTTGACTGGATGCTCGATCGGCATGAGCAAAATGTGATGGATGTGAAGCTGAAGGTGCTGGAGTTTGTCTTAAAGGCCGAAAGCATCGGTTTTGAGAGCGGCGGTATGGTCTATCGCTTCAATATGAGAAGCGAGTACTTGGGCAGTATCATGGGAATGCAGACCTACGATCAGCTCTACGAGTGGTTCTCCGGCAAGATTTCCAATGTCTGCCACAACATCCTCACCAAGAAGGAAGAGAGCACTGTCGACATCATCAAGAACGCCAAGACCTACATTGAACAAAACTATGCGAAGGATCTTATATTGGATGATGTCTCCAAGGAACTGATGATCAGTCCCTACTATTTCAGTAAGCTGTTCAAGAAGCGTACGGGAAGTACCTTCATCGAGTATGTGACCAACATCCGGATCGAGCGCGCCAAGGAGCTTCTTCGAAACACAACGAAGAGCATCAAGGAGATCTGTATGGAGGTCGGTTACGCCGACGCCAACTACTTCTCCCGCGCCTTCAAGAAGAATGTGGGTGTTACGCCTTCAGAGTATAAAGACAGTAAGGAAGCATGATCAGAGTAGCACAATTTTGCCAAGCACAAGCCTGATGCAAAATTGTGCTATTTTTTTGTGCCTGCGTTTTGATGAAGACAAAAATTGAAAGTAAGTGACAAGTTATTTTAGTTGATTCGGTGATATAGTTACATCAACCGAAAACCACAACACATTTTACGGAGGTAGGAAAATGAAAAAAAAGATTTTGGGTTTGCTGCTTGCAGCAACAATGGTTTTGGGACTTGCAACAGGATGCGGCAAGGCAAAGGATTCAGGTTCAACTGAGGCCGGAAATGCCGGAGCATCATCCGACGGAGACGTACAGGTAGGAATCGTACTTCCCACCAAGGACGAGCCTAGATGGTTACAGGATCAGAAGCAGTTCGAGACGATCCTCGGTGACGCAGGCTTCTCCAACCAGGTACTCTTCTCCCAGGGTTCTTCCGCAACAGAGAAGACAAACGTTGAGACACTCATTTCCAAGGGCATGAAAGTCCTCATCATCTGCGCACAGGATGGTGCGGCAGCTTCCGCAGCAGTTGAGGAAGCAAAGGCAGCAGGCGTAAAGGTTATCGCTTACGATCGTCTGATCACAGGCACGGATGCAGTTGATTACTATGTAACCTTCGACAGCTTCGCAGTAGGCGCAGCTCAGGGTCAGTATCTGATCGACAACGCACCTTCAGGCAAGGACATTCCTCTTTACCTCTTTGCAGGTGCAGCAACCGACAACAATGCATTCATCTTCTTCGAGGGTGCATGGAGCGTGCTTCAGCCGAAGATCGCAGACGGAACCTTCAAGATCGCAAACTCCTCTGAGGCAGAGGCTCTTAAGGACAAGGCTGAGCTCTCCAGAGAAGAGATCTCCAAGATCATCGGTCAGGTAACAACCGACTGGGATTTCAACGTAGCAAAGTCTAAGGCAGAGGCAAACCTCACAGCTGTAGGCGCTGACATGAAGGGTGATGTAGTTGTACTCGCTCCCAATGATGGTACCGCTCGTTCCATCGCTGATGTATTCGCTTCCGATAAGGACGTAAAGAGCTATGTAGTAACAGGACAGGATGCTGAGAAGGCTTCCGTACAGTACGTAATCGATGGCAAGCAGTCCATGACCGTATTCAAGGATACAAGAACTCTTGCATCTGACTCCGTAACCATGGCAGTAGACATCCTGAACGACAAGACACCTGCAACAGATTCCAGCTACAACAATGAGAAGACTGACGTACCTGCAAAGCAGACAGCAATCGTAGTAGTAACCTCTGACAACGTAAAGAGCGCGCTGATCGACTCCGGTTACTATGAGGCATCTGACTTCACAGGCATCGAATAAGAAAGATTTTATGGGTGCACCGGCTTAACCAAGCCGGTGCTTCCATGAAAAAGCAAGGAGGTTTTCTATGAGCGACTATATACTGGAAATGAAAGGAATCGTCAAAGAGTTTCCAGGCGTTAAAGCGCTAAATAATGTGAACTTCAAAGTGAAACGCGGAGAGATCCACTGTTTGGTCGGCGAGAACGGCGCAGGAAAATCTACACTGATGAAGGTTCTTTCGGGCGTATATCCTCATGGAACCTACACAGGCGAGATTGTTTACAACGGAGAAGTTCAGAAATTCAAAAAGATCGCAGACAGCGAAGAAAAGGGTATCGTAATCATTTATCAGGAGCTCGCGTTGATCCCGGAGCTTTCCTTATACGAGAACGTTTTCTTCGGACATGAGATCGTAAAGAAAGGTGCGATCGACTGGAACGAGACCATCGTACAGGCAAGTAAAATGCTTGAGAAGGTCGGAATCAAGGAAGACCCGTCGATGAAGGTAAAAGACCTTGGCGTCGGTAACCAGCAGCTGGTTGAGATCGCGAAGGCCTTGAGCAAGAATGTAAAACTGCTCATCCTGGATGAGCCCACAGCGTCCCTCAATGAGGACGACAGCCAGAGATTATTAAATCTCATTAAGGAATTAAAGAAGCAGGGTGTCAGCTGTATCATGATCTCCCACAAGTTGAGAGAGATTACGGCGATCGCAGACACCATTACCGTTCTCCGAGACGGTGCGACGATCTGTTCCCTTGATGCGACCGAAAGGACGATCGAGGAAGCCGAGATCATCAAGCACATGGTCGGTCGAGAGATGGGAGATGTATATCCCAAGAGAGAAAAGAAGGAATTCGGAGACATCGCACTGGAGACAAAAGACTGGACAGTCTTCGATCCGGTAAGAGGCCGTGAGATCCTTCACAATGTAAGTATCAACGTAAGAAAAGGCGAGATCGTAGGTATCCAGGGATTGATGGGTGCGGGACGTACAGAATTCGCGCTTTCCCTCTTCGGTAATCCGACAGGGTACAAGATCACATCCGGAGAGCTGTATCTCGAAGGTAAGAAGGTACGCTATAAGCATCCGAAGAATGCAATCAAAGACGGACTGGCCTATGTTACGGAAGACAGAAAAGGTAACGGTTTGATCCTGATGCAGGACATCAGGTACAACACCACGATCGCAAACCTGGAATCCCTTGTGGAAGGACTTGCGATCAATGAAAACGAAGAAATCAATGTAGCCAATCGATTCAAGAGATCCATCAATATCAAGGCTCCGTCCATAGAGCAGAAGGTCGGCAACTTAAGCGGAGGTAATCAGCAGAAGGTTCAGATCGCAAAGTGGTTGTTCGCAGAGCCCAAGGTTCTCATTCTGGACGAGCCGACCAGAGGAATCGATGTAGGTGCAAAGTTCGAGATATATTCACTCATGAACAAGCTGGTGGACCAGGGAATGAGTATCATCATGATCTCCTCGGAGCTCCCGGAAGTTTTGGGAATGAGCGACAGACTCTACGTTATGTCCGAAGGAACCATAACTGGAGAGCTTTCCGCTGAAGATGCAACTGAGGAAAAAGTCATGGCAATGGCCATCAAATCATAATTCGAAGGAGGTTTTCAAATGGATACTCAGACGAAAAAACCGGGACTTGGAAAGGAAATCGGAACCCTGGTTAAAACAAATATTCGCGATTACATGATGTACATCGCACTCGTCTTGATCATGGGCTTCTTTGCCTGGCAGACCGGAGGCGGATTCCTCCAGGCAAGAAATATAGCAAACCTGATCAATCAGGCAGGTTACGTAGCAGTTATGGCAATCGGTATGACGCTGATCTTGATCATCGTACACATCGACCTCTCCGTAGGATTCGTTGCAGGATTCTCGGGCGCTGTTGCAGCCATCCTGATGACGAAGTACGGTGTCAATGAATGGCTTGCCATTCTGATCGTCCTGGTGATGGGACTTTTGATCGGTCTTTATCAGGGACTTTTGGTAACATGGGTCGGCGTACCGGCATTCGTAACAACACTTGCAGGTATGTTCATTTTCAGAGGTCTGCTGAACCTCTCACTTCAGGAAACAGGTACAATCATCATCCCCAATAAAGGATTCAACGCACTGTCGAATGGATTCATCCCCGACATTCCGGCAGGCCTTGATTTCCATCTTGTAACCATGATCATCGGTGCGATCATCGTCATCGCGGTGATCGTATCCGAGATCAAAACAAGAATGAACAAGATCAAGTACAGCTTTGATGTACCTTCAACACCGATCTTCGTATTCAAGCTGATCGCACTTTCCTCCATCATCCTGGTGGTAATGTGGACACTTGCAAGCTATCAGGGAATTCCCTGGACAGCAGTGATCGTAGGTGTGGTACTTATGATCTACAACTACATGTTAAATAAGACCAAGCTTGGTCGTTCCATCTACGGTATCGGTGGTAATGCACAGGCAGCCGAGCTCTCCGGTATCAACGTAAAGAAGGTTACACTCTTCGCATTCTGCTCCGTATCGGTTATGGCAGCATTAGGAGGTATCCTTTACACCTCAAGACTCCAGTCCGCAACACCGACAGCCGGTGTCGCCTTCGAGATGGACGCCATCGCATCTTCCTACATCGGTGGTGTAGCCGTAAGCGGTGGTGTGGGACGCGTAACCAATACCATCATCGGTACACTGGTTATCATGTCACTCACAAACGGTATGAACCTGATGGGAATCGATATCTCCTACCAGTATATCGTAAAAGGTCTGATCTTCGTCATCGCAGTAGCATTCGACGTAAGAAGCAGAAAGAAATAATGAACTAAGCCAATTAGACCACAAGAATAAACCCTTCCTCAAAAAAACGAGGGTCCCGGAAACGATCCATCTCCGGGGCTCTCGTTTTTTCTGAGGAGTTATAATGATCTGATGAACGACCTTGAATTGCCTATCAACCGATAGTATAATAGGTTGAGTGATTACAAGGAGGTATGGACCATGATTTCAACAAGAGGACGTTACGGCCTGCGCGTTATGATCGACCTTGCCAAGCAGGACGGAACAGGATATATTCCGCTAAAAGAGATTGCAGAACGTCAGGGTATATCCAAAAAATACCTTGAAATCATTGTAAAGGAGCTCGTTGCGTCTAAGATGATCATCGGAGCAAGCGGTAATGGCGGAGGATATAAGTTAAGCCGCAAGCCCGGGGAGTACACAGTAGGAGAGATCATCGAACGGATGGAGGGATCCCTGGCTACGGTTGCCTGCTTAAAGGCCGGAGCCGAGCCCTGCCCGCGAGAGGAAAACTGTGATACTCTTCCGATGTGGAAGGAGTACAACAATCTGGTTCACGATTTTTTTTATGGGAAGAATCTGACGGATCTACTGCAGTAACCGGGAGAGGGAACAAGAGATATCCGGAGACGGAAAAAGCATGACACAGTCGTTTCATTCTTGAAAGGAGTATTGACGTGCGCATATTGGTGGTGGAAGACGAGCGGGCGCTGGCGGAGCTGGTCGAAAAGAGACTGACAAAGGAACACTATACGGTGGATGTGGCCTATGACGGCGAGGACGGTCTGGACAAGGCCCTGTCCGGCATATACGATCTTGTGCTGCTTGATATCATGCTTCCGAAGGTGGACGGTATGACCATTCTTTCGGAGATTCGAAAAGCCGGTCTTTCCGTGAAGGTGATCATGCTGACAGCGAAAAGCGCTTTGGAAGACAAACTGGCGGGATTCTCGGAGGGAGCGAACGACTATGTTCCGAAGCCTTTCCATATCGAGGAGCTGCTTGCCAGAGTGCAGGTACAACTGCGGACAGAGATCGGAGTCGACACATCCCTTTCCTACGGGAATGTAAAACTGGATGAGAAGATTCCTGCGGTGGTCAACACGGACACGGAGGAAGAGATCAAGATCAATAACAAAGAGTTTCTTCTGCTTGAGTATTTTATGATGAATCCGAATCAGGTTCTGCCGAAGGATATGATCTTTGATCGTGTATGGGGCATGGAGAATGATAGTTTTTCAAACAATCTGGAGGCATATGTTTCCTTTGTGAGAAAAAAACTGAAAGCGATCGCGGCGGACGTTACCATACGTTCCGTCAGAAATATGGGATACAAACTGGAGTCAACGGATGAGAGAACTTAAAAGAAAAACATTTCTCACAATCTTTTTGATCATAACGGCCTTCCTCCTCGTGAGCGTTGTGTTTGTGAATGTGAGCAATTATAAAAGAGAGTCGGAAAGTATCCGGAGAAACTTAAATATCATGGACGGACGGGGCATGAAACCGGAAAACGGCGGAATGCCGCAGGAAGGGGAACCGCCACAGCAGGACGGCGAGCCGCAGGACCTCGAGCATATGATGTTTATGGATCACGAGGTTTACACGGTCGAATTAAACGGAACCGAAGTGACCCGCGTGATCAGTCATGCACCGGAAGCATCGGATTTCGATGCGGCGTCGATTGCGGCTTCTGTCGTCGAACTGTGCAAGACGGAGACCACAAAGGTTGAGAATCTCTTCCTTGGAGGATATGCTTTTCATTTCAAACCCGGAGCGTCGGTGGTGATCGTCAACTTAGATCCCGTGGCGCGCAAGCTCAGGAGTCAACTGCTGCTCACCCTGTGTATCTTCGGAATCGCGGTTTTTGTTGTGGCGGCGATGACGCGTCTGATGACCGGCTGGATCACAAAGCCTGCTGCGGAGGCACTTTCAAAGCAGAGGGCATTTATCGCAGATGCATCGCATGAATTAAAAACACCGCTCGCCGTCATTATGGCCTCGGCGGATGAACTTGAGACGACGGAGTCCAATGCACCTATGATCGAGAACATCAAGTATGAATCCGATCGCATGAATCGCCTGATCACGGGACTTCTTGATCTTTCCAAACTCGATGCCGGGACGCCGGAGGATGCTTTTAGGGAAGAGAACTTAAGCGCAATCGTGGAAAAGACCTGTCTTGTGTTTGAGGCGGTCGCATTTGAACAGGGTGTTACCATTGATACAAAGATTGAGGAAGGAATCCGCTTTTCCTGTATTCGGGAGGAGATGGAGAAACTTGCGTCTACTCTGATAGACAATGCCTTAAAACACAGTGAGAAAGACTCTTCCATACGCGTAGGCCTGAAACGGGAGCGCGGTACGATTCGTTTTACGGTGACCAACACGGGTGAACCGATCCCGGAGGGCGATGAGGAAAAGATCTTTGAGAGATTCTATAGAGGAAGCGCGGACAGAAACAGAAACGAAAACCGCTACGGTCTCGGCCTGGCCATCGCCAAAAGTATCGTCACGGGACACGGCGGTACGATCCGGGCGGCTTCGGCAAGGGGAAAGACAACCTTTACGGTGGAAATGTGACAAGTTGATATGGCTTGTCACATTTTTTTGCTTTTTTAATTTTCATTTAAGGTTTCACCTTTATGATGGCACCATAGAACAAACAAAGAAAGGCGGAACACCATATGAACAAGTATAAGGACGTGTTTCAGAGAACGGAAATGAAATATCTGCTTTCTTCCGAACAGTATAAAAAGCTGATGCCGTATCTTGCGGAGCTGGCTGAGATCGACAGTTACGGAGATACAGCGATCAACAATATCTACTTCGATACTCCGGATTTCTTCCTGATCAGGAACTCTTTGGAGAAACCGAAGTACAAAGAGAAACTGAGACTTCGTACTTACGGTCGCACGGATGATGAGACAAATGCATTTGCGGAGATCAAGAAAAAGTACGACGGCATCGTATACAAGCGAAGGATATCCGGATCTTATAAGGAATTACTAAACTATCTGATCGGAGTCGATGACACGGTGGAGGATAGTCAGATCAAACGAGAGATCGATGCAATGAAGCATCTTTATCCAAGTCTTCGGCCGGCGATGAAAATCACCTATGACAGATTCGCCATGATAGGAAAGGATGATCCGGATCTGAGGATCACGTTTGACCGAAACATCAGATGGAGTACGGATCGTCTGGATTTGAGAGATGAAACCTCCGGAGCTTCGCTTCTCGGATACGGAGAGTACCTGATGGAGATCAAGGTTGCGGAAGCAATGCCGATAGAACTTGCGGGCATCCTTTCGGAGCTCTCCATCTTTGAAACATCTTTCTCAGAATTCGGAAAGGGATACCTGGAGATGCAGAGCCGACGCGCGGCAGTGATCGCGGCAGCAACAAGGGCACGTATGAAATTCGGAAAAGGAGTGGTGGCATATGCTTAATTCGGTTTTTACTTCGATACTTGCAAACGGAGCTTTTACGGGCACACAGTTTGCGGCCCTGATCATAACCTCAATCCTGTGCGGACTGTTTATCGCAGTTGCGCACAGCGTGAAAAACAGAAGCACAAGCAGTATGTTTGCAACACTGACACTTCTTCCGACCGTGGTGTGTGTGGTGATCCTTTTGGTGAACGGGAACCTCGGCGCCGGCGTTGCGGTTGCCGGAGCGTTCAGCCTGGTGCGGTTTCGTTCCGCACCGGGAAGAGGACGCGATATCACAAGCATCTTTCTGGCGATGACGGTGGGACTTGCAACCGGTATGGGGTATCTCGGAGTTGCGGTGATCGTGACAGCCATTGTCTCGATGCTTCGCATGCTGCTTTCCGTAAGCGGCCTTGGCAACTCGGGTGAGGGAGAGCGCGTGCTCAAGATCACGGTGCCGGAGAATCTGGATTTTGAAGGCAGGTTCGAAGATATATTTGAAAGGTATTTTTCAAGCTATGAATATGAGGAAGTCAAAACAGCAAGTATGGGCAGTCTGTATAAACTGACATTGCGTGTCACGCCACTTGCGGGTGTGTCCGTGAAGGCGCTGATGGATGAGATCAGGACAAGAAACGGAAACCTTGACGTGAGTATGGGAAGAGTAGTCGAGGCACCGGAGAGCTTATAGGAGGTAGGATTATGAGAAAGAGAATCTATGCGGGATGCATCTTTATAGCGATGGCAATGATGATGACGGCTTGCGGACAGGGAAATGCGAATGAAGGAACGACAAAGGAAGCTACCACGGCTGAGTCCGTTGCCGGGACGGAGGAGGTAACGGTTGCGGAAGAAGTAACGACGGAGGGACAAGCAGACGGATCCGTGACGGCCGCGTCACAGATCACCGTAGAAGGAGGAAAGGAGACGGTGATCTCAGAGGCCGGTTCCTACACCGTGCAGGGAAATGCAGAGGATGCGGTTCTTACGGTGGATGTCGGTGATGATGACGATGTGACGCTCGTGTTGTCAGGCCTTACAGTGACCAATACCGTAAAGCCCGTCATCTATGTGAAGAATGCGGATGAGGTGACGATCGTATCGGAGGGCGAGAATGTATTTGCGACCACCGGGACATTTGAGGCAGACGGAGATGAGAATACGGATGCGGTGATCTACTCGAAGGATGATATCACCCTGGCAGGAACGGGAAGTCTCACGATCACGTCGACCGACAGAGGCATCTCATCCAACGACTCCCTTCTGGTGGAGAGCGGAACCTACGAGATCACAGCAGCAAGCGATGCCCTGCGCGCAAATGAGGACCTTACCATAGAGGACGGAACACTGACGCTAACCGCAGAGGAGTGTATAGAAGCAACGGTGATCACCGTAAACGGCGGAACGATCAGTATCGCAGCCACGGATGACGGCATCAATGCTTCGGCAAAATCCGACGAGCTTTCACCCTCGTTTACGCTAAACGGTGGAGAGGTGACCATTGAGATGGGGGCCGGAGACACGGACGGTGTTGATTCAAACGGAGATATATACATCAAGGGCGGAACTATCAGCGTAAACGGACAGTCGGCATTTGACTATGACGGAAAGGCGGAATTTACGGGAGGTACGATCATACAGAACGGACAGGAGGTAGATACGATCACAAATCAGTTCGGCGGAGGACCCGGTGGCGCGGGTCCCGGCGCCTTTGGCGGTGAGGACTTTGGAGGCGAGGGCTTCGGAGGTATGCAGCCGGGTGGCGGCAGGATGCCGCGGGGCGATATGCAGTTTGATCCGAATGCGGAAAACCCTCAGTAGGAAGGAGTGAAAAAAACTTCTCAGAATGCCTCGCGTGGGATATAATAATAACAGTTATCGATACATGAAGATGTGATCGGAAAGAGGCAGACTATGGAGACATACAGCAACGAAACATTTGATGAAGAAAGAGCCCTGTACGGCAGTACGGGGCTTCTTGTAGATCACTGCCGTTTTGAAGGACCTGCGGACGGAGAGAGTGCCATGAAGGAAAGCAGGGATATTACAGTGAAGGATTCCTATTTTGATCTTCGCTATCCCTTCTGGCATGATACACATGTGGTGATCACGGACTCTCTTATGACGGAACACTGCAGGGCGGCACTCTGGTACTCAAAGGATGTCCGGATGGAGCGCACGAAGGCCTACGGGATCAAAGCGCTTCGGGAGTGTGAGAACATTGAGATCAGGGATTGCGACATCTGTTCGCCCGAGTTCGGATGGTTTAACGACAGTGTTCGCATGAAGGATACGACGGCAGAAAGCGAATACTTTATGATGCATTCGAAAAAACTATACTTTGAGAATGTGAAGATGCGCGGAAAGTACTCTTTTCAGTATATCGAAGATTCCGAATTCGTAAAATGTACATTTGACACAAAGGATGCGTTCTGGCACGCGAAAAATGTAGTGGTCAGGGATTCGCTTGTGAAGGGAGAGTATCTGGCATGGTACTGCGAGAATGTCACCTTTATAAACTGCACCATCGTCGGGACGCAGCCTCTTTGTTACTGCAAGGGATTAAAACTTGTAGACTGCAAGATGATCGACGCCGATCTGTCCTTTGAAAAGTCGGAGGTGGATGCAACGATCATAGGAAGTGTTCTTAGCATCAAGAATCCGAAGAGCGGAGAGATCCGCCTTTCACATGCGGACGAACTGATCATGGATGATCCGGATGCGAAAGCTGTCATTTTGTTTGATGAACCGGAGGAAAGACAGAAGTGTCCGTGCTGCGGTTATTATACGCTGCTTGGAAGCGAAGGCGATACCGCGTATGAGATCTGTCCGGTCTGCTATTGGGAGAACGATATCTCAGGAGAATACGAGACTTCCTACAGCGGAGCCAACGATATGACACTGGCAGAAGGACGGGCCAACTATGAAAAATACGGAGCCTGCGATCCGCGCTTTGTGAAAAAATGCAGACCGCCAAAGAAGGAGGAGCAAAAGCACGCGTAGAACAAGGATCATTTTGCTTGCGGCAATCCTCTCGCTTTTTGGGCTCGGTGGCTGCGGAAAGAAGCAGGAGGCAGTTTCCGCGACGACAGAGATGACGGTTGTCACGGAAACATCGGAAGTCGTAAGTACACAGGATACGGAAGCAACAGATACGGAAACAGATGATACGGAAGCGGTAACGGTATCGATCCCGGAAGAAACAACGGAAGCTGCGCAGACAGAGTATCATTTCAAGAATCGGGGAAAACTTTCGGATCATTATGAAAAGCATGGGATCGAGATGGGATTTGATTCCGCGGAGGCGTATGAAAAGGCTGCTTCCGATGTGGTCAACAACCCGTCGGCCCTGCACAAGAAGGAAGCAGAGGACGGAGATGACGTTTACTATGTAGAAGCGACCAATGAATTTGTGGTTGTCTCACCGCAGGGATATCTTCGTACCTATTTCCTGCCCAATCGGGGGATAGACTATTACAATAGTCAATAGTTTTAACCGAAGTGGTTAAAAACATTCTTATTTTTGTATTTTTTGTTTAATAGTGGTAGGTAGATTTGTACAAAAAGTCGCAAATCCACGTGGATTTGTTGACTTTTTGTTTGTTAAAGTAAAAAATGTAACAGAAGAGAGATGAAAAGAAGAGGATTATGAAAAAAACTAAAGAAGGAGAAAAACTATGAAAGGACATCGAAGAACAAGAAGGCTCCTTGCCTTCGGTCTTGCGGCGGTACTCGTCTTTTCGTGTGTCAGACTGAACTATATCGGTCCTGCGCATGCGGAGGCGACGGACAGCGCGCTTGCCACGTCCGGTGATGCTTTGGAGGAGGCAGAAGCGGAAGTGGTGACCGAAGCAGAAGTACCGATCGAAGCAGCGGAGCCAACCACGGCAGAAGAAACTGTGGAGGAAGACGTAAGAGAGGACGCTTCCGATGTAGTGCCCGAAGCCGGCGAAGCAGATGCAAAGTCGTTTACCGTGGACGAACCAGGTACGGACTACAGCATCACGATCGACGCACCGGAGGGAAGCCTGCCCTATCCGAAGGATGAGCTTTCCGTATCCGTAAAGGAGATCGAAGAAGGGACAGAGGCGTACGATTTCTACCTCGCACAGTCCGCGGATGCTCTGGCGCAGGAAAGCACAGAGAGCATCACATTTGCAAGATTCTTTGACATTGAGATCCTTCATAACGGAGAGAAGGTTGAGCCTGTCACTCCCGTGGAGGTGAAGATTGCCTACGAAGAAGCTCCGGAGTTTACGGATGATGCGGAGATGAGCGTCGTTCACTTTGCCGATTCCGGAACCGAGGTCATCACAGACCTTGACCTGAATGCTGACGCAACAGAGATTACCTATGAGCAGGAAAGCTTCTCGGTGACAGCAACGGTCATTACAGCTGAACCTCCCGAGAGAGACGGTCAGCAGCCGGCAGACAATCCCGCAGGAAACTCTTATTGGCAGCAGGGTAAGCCGTATATACTTCTTGTAAAGAAGGGTACGCAAACGTATACGGTAGATGCGGACGGATTATTGAAGGATGTGGAAAGCTTTGACGGTACCAACCTGACTGCGACGGATCCTTTTGCATGGACGTTTTGTAAGACGAATGACGGTGCAGGTGATACCGTCCTCAAGTTTAATTCGGCCGGTTATGATTATGGTGATAATGACCAGGCAACTTTAAATGGCTACACGTATATCGATCCGAATTCTTCCAACGGACTTTCCGAGGATGAAGTTGTCAGTCAGGTGAAGACAAAAACACCCGGCGGCAAGGACACAACCATCACAACCCTGGATGTAAAAGATACGGAGTGTACCCTTGCAATCGATTATGCAAATCATACGATTAAATCGCTTGCAAGCGGCAAGTGTCTTTCTATTGATGCGGCCGCAACCAGAATCATCGGTGGTGTTGATCAGGCTGATTTAAATGGTGTTGAGTTTATCCTTACGCAGCCTTCCGGTGTGCCTGCATATATCCATAATATTCAGTGGCAAAACGGAGACCCCTACCCGGATAATATGCGCAGACAGCACATGGTCAACCACATCGATATCTCCATCAGAGATACGGTAACCGCAAGAATCGATCTTGCTTACGGTACGTACTACAATGCATCGGGTGAGCCGGTCGTAACGATATCCAAGAACAGCCCGGCTTCTGACAGGACATTCAATGTTACCGCAAGATATGAGGTAAGCCAGCAGCATCTGAGAGATGCCATCATTGAGACTTTCAAAAGAAATGCGGACGGAACACCCGGCGAAAAACTGGAAAACCAGTATATCATTACCGGATATTCCTCCAATAATGCTACGAAATTCAGTGAAAACCAGGTTCGTATCGAAGGCTTTTTCAGAGTCAGCTGGAATCCGGTGATAGCGTCTAACGATAACAATGTCAATGGAGACGACGTAAAACAGGCAAGACTGAATCATCGAATCCTTTACAAGGTGACTGCGGTAGAGCCTAATGTAGAGTTTAAATACGATCATCCGATCTACGGCATGCTGTATGACGCAAATGGCAGGCTTCTCACAACCAAGGGCGATGTTAAGGTTGAGAGTACATTTGATTATTTTGATTCGAGAAATGAGTGCCCTCCGCTTCAAACACTGGATGCACAGAACAGAAAAGTCTGTGAAACAGGAAGCCTGATCTTAACCGGTACCGGTGGTATGGACTTCGTCCTTTCCGGAAGCGGAACAGTACACAATCTTGATTCTGTTGCTATTGAGATTACGAATGATCTTCGCGATACAAAGGGTAACATCATTAAGCCGATGAAGCCTGTAGAAAATATTCGCTTCAACATCGTTCAAAATACAACGAATCCGGATCCGGATACTGTGACCGGTGTCAATGTCGGTTCTTATCAGGGTACGGATATCGATACTTCCGGATATACGGATAATGTTCATCATATGGATACTACCATCGATACTTCCGGCTCAAGTCTGGTTTATGATTACGATGTATATCCCGGCATGGTAACGGTGGAAGAGGATATCAGTACGGTTCCCAAGTTCGTTGAGGATGAAGACGGAAACATCTGGGTATACAGATACTCCTACATTGAAACTGATTATGTGAATCGTTCCGACGGAAATGAACATGATCTTCACGTCAGTGATAAGAGTACAAACGGTATGAATACCGCGATTCCGGAGATCCTCGGTGATTACAGCAATGCGGGAACACCGGATCGAAGTGACTTCGTGGAGTTCTTCTCGCACAATGTGTACGATCAGATCACACCGCCCGCAAAGAAGGAAGTTGCACCTTTTAAGGGCAACGGAAAACTCGGCGGTGTCAGCGTGGGTGACACCATCACTTACGAGATCTCCTATGAGAATTACAACACCATCGCATCCGATGTGACGATCAAGGATAAGCTTGACAAGTATGTGACCTTTGAAAGCGCATCCGACGGCGGCGTATACGATGCGGCATCGCACACGGTAACCTGGACATTGAAGGATGTACCCGCAGCGAAGAAGGGTACGGTAACGCTGAAGGTAACCGTGCTTGAAGGTGCGCTTGTATCCGCAGGCGGCCCCGGTAGCGTGGTAAACGGCGGTGATACAGCAACCGTACAGGTGGCGAACGGCCCCGTCTTCACACTCGATGTTGTGGAGAATCCCGTGACCATGCCGGCCAAGCAGGAGATTGCACCTTTCAAGGGCAACGGAACGCTCGGCGCTGTGAATGTGGGCGATGAGATCACATATCAGATTGACTACAAGAATTACAAGGACGCGGCAGCAGATATCGTGATCACGGATATGCTCGACAAGAATGTAGCGTTTGTAAGCGCATCCGAGGGCGGTGTCTACGACAAGAAGACGCATACCGTGAAGTGGACGTTTAAGGATGTACCTTCAGGCAAGATCGATAAGGTAACGCTGAAGGTTACGGTGCTCGAGGGAGCATTAAAGTCCAAGGGCGGTCCCGGTACTGTTGTAAACGGCGGCATCGGACAGCCGGACCATGTCACGAACATCAATGTGGCAACCACCACCGTGAAGGTGGGTGATGATCCGGAGATCGGCCTTGACGAGGTTATAAACCCCGTGGCTGAGCCGGCCAATGTATCCGTAAAGACCGGAGATACAGCACCGATCCTTCCCGTTGCGGCACTGATGATTCTTGCGGCCTGCGGAATCCTTTTCGGAGCGCTGAAGCGTCGCAGAAGAATCGGATAGAACCGAACAATAAAAAAGTGTGTCTGACAAAACATTGTCAGGCACACTTTTTTATGCGTTGCAGCATTGTATCAGCTTTGAGATATAGTTCTGTGTCATCTGCGAGGGAGGAATGCTTCCCGGCAGGATATATCCGATATTCATATGGTCATCGACGCGAAGCGGTTTGGCGATGATACTCGGTCCGTTTAATTCCTCGCTGATCACTCCGCTGCAGATGGTGTAACCGTTTAATCCGATCAGCATATTAAAAAGCGAAGCCCGGTCGCAGACGATGATTTCCTTATCACTGTCCACCGTACTGAGGATCTCCTCATTCAAATCGGATGATTGAACGCAGGGGTTGTGGTGAATCTAATCGTTGATGATTGCAATTCTATTAATATATCTCGAGCCTGAATTGCGCTCAGATTCTTTATTTCTCGACCCTGCAATAAAGATTCTTTGGCCTCGAGAAATGAACAACCCAAAGCTTTTGAAGCACTTTTTATATTTTTTGCTGCTGTATCATTTTCGGACAGAATGTGTATAGTATACGTTGTTTCATCCATGTTTATGCCGTCGTCATAGGTGGTTACAATAATGCTGCCGCATGAATTGCATTTCCATCCGCAGGTCATACCTTCTTTGAAGTATTTCATTTCTTTTTCGCAGATATTGCATTTCATTTTTTCTTTCCTCCTCTTGGATAAAATGTTTCAAAGTCTGTCTTTTCGTAAAGGATGATTTTTCCGTTTTCACTACGGCCTTTATAAACACCATAGTGACCACGGTTATCAACTGCAACGTAACCCTTTGGGGCGAGCACTTCGATTTTCAGTCGATCAGCCAGCCCCTGAGCAAATCCATGAGACTTGGCTCCGGTGTTGCATGATAGTAGTCTGATTTTTTTCTTTGTGAGACCGCCGGTAGCCAGGAGGTATCTTGCAAATGCATTGTGATTAATTGTAGCAGTTCCACTGTTATGTTTTATTATAATTGTTTTTGAGTCTCCGTGCGCAATAATGTCTAAATAGTCGCCGGGATCTACGTCCTTTCTTCTCTTTATACTGGAGCTGAACATGTCGTTATTTGACATGTAATCGAGAGCACCTAAAGAAATGTGACTGCCGTGCGTTCCGATGTATAGTCCGCTGATTCCGCTTCCCATTAACAATCACCTCCCTTCATACGAGTTGTCCAGTCCGGATAATTCACAAAAGAATTCTTATATTGCGGGGACGACGCATTTGGATGATCCGTCGGTCTTAGAGACGATCAAGGTCGGAGACATGCTTTCCCTGCAGCGGGAGGATAATAAATTCGACAGCAACGCCATCCTCATTTTGAATGCCGAGGGAAAGAAACTGGGCTATGTACCGGAGAAGGATAATCTGATCTTTGCAAGGCTGATGGACGCCGGAAAACTTCTGAAGGCGAAGATCGGTGAGATCAGGCAAAAGGGTAGTTTTAAGCAGATCAGCGTAGGAATCTTTCTTGTGGATCTGTAGACTTGAATAAGCTAATTGAGAATTAGAATCATTTATACCTATTGACACAGTAGGTAAATAGGTGCTATACTCCGACATGTCTTTGAAACACATGCTTCGTTGGCCTGGGGAGAATCAGTAACAGGATCGGAGCAGGAAAGGAAACACGGATATGAGAACACAGATCTGTACAATGTCATGTATGTGTATGTGCGGTTGCATGCTGCAGGATTCCCGAGCAAGTCGAGACAGCGGCGGTGCGGCTCTTGCCGTGCGCTGATGACGCTGTAAGATATCTGAGACTTGTGCCGGGGTTCAAATCGAGGTCCCGGCTTTTTATATGTTCGGTGGCCTTACCAATCTACACAGGAGGAAGGAATTATCATGAAGAAGACAAAAAACAGACTTTGGAAGAAACTTGTAGCCTTCGGACTTGCAGCAGTCACATCACTTGGACTGCTCACAGCCTGCGGCTCTAAAGACGCAGACAGTACCGAGGCAAAGAGCGGCGACTCCGAGAAGGCAATCTATCGTACGCTGGACGAAATCAAGGAGTCCGGTACCATCAACATCGGAGTGTTCTCCGACAAGTCCCCGTTCGGTTATGTGGATGAGAACGGTGACTATCAGGGATATGATGTATATCTTGCAGAGCGTCTCGGCAAGGACCTCGGTGTAAAGATCAACTACGTCTCCACTGAGGCGGCAAGTCGTATCGAGTACTTAAAGACAGGCAAGGTTGATATCGTGCTTGCAAACTTTACCGTAACTCCGGAGCGTGCGGAAGAGGTTGATTTCGCACTTCCCTATATGAACGTGGCACTCGGTGTTGTATCTCATGACGACCATGTGATCAAGGATCTTGCAGAGGTGAAGCCTGATGAGCAGATCATCGTCATCTCCGGTACGACCGCAGAAACCTATCTTGAGAAGAACAACGCTGATATCAAGCTTCAGAAGTTTGATACCTATGCGGCTGCAAAGAGTGCATTCGAGAACGGAACCGGCGTGGCATGGGCGAACGATAACACAGAGGTGATCGCATTTGCCAAGGAGAACGCAGGTTATACCGTGGGAATCGATTCTCTCGGCAGCGCCGATACCATTGCTCCCGCCGTATCTAAAGGTAATGAGACACTTTTAAACTGGATCAACGATGAGATCAAGTCCCTCGGCGATGAGAAGTTCTTCCACGCTGATTACGAAGCAACCCTGATCGATACCTACGGCGCCGAGTTTGAGGATACCCTGGTGATCGAAGGCGGAGTGGCAGAAGGAAACAACGATGCGGCACCCGCAGAAGTTGAGTCCAAGGGAACCATCACCGTAGCAGCTTCTCCCACACCTCATGCAGAGATTCTTGCCAAGGCAAAGGATCTTCTCGCAGCAGAAGGCTGGGAACTAAAGGTAACCGAGTTTGAGGATTACGTACAGCCGAACCTTGTCGTAGAGAGCGGCGAGATCGATGCGAATTATTTCCAGCATGTACCTTATCTTGATGACTTCAACGCAGAGAACAATACCAATATCGTAAACGCTGCAGGCATTCACTATGAGCCCTTCGGCATCTATCCCGGAACCAAGGCAAAACTCGAAGAGCTTGAGGATGGTGATACCATCGCAGTACCCAACGATACCACCAATGAGGCAAGAGCACTTCTCCTTCTTCAGGATAACGGTATCATCACTTTAAAGGAGGGCGTGGGCCTGAAAGCAACCCCGCTTGATATTGTAGACAATCCGAAGAATATCAATATTCAGGAACTTGAGGCAGCACAGGTATCCCGTGTGAAGGACGAGGTTGCATTTGTAGTCCTCAACGGTAACTATGCACTTGAGGCAGGCCTCTCCGTAGGAAAGGATGCCGTGGCATTTGAAACTGCTGATTCCGAGGCAGCCAAGACCTATGTGAACATTATCGGTGTTAAGGCAGGCAACGAGAACAGCGAGAAGATTCAGGCACTTGTAAAGGTGCTGAAGTCTGATGAAATCCGTCAGTTCATCAACGATACTTACGACGGAGCGGTTATTCCGTTTGACTAAGACACCCATTTGAATCGAAGCGAAGAATCCCGCCTTTTGCGACGGGATTCTTCTGTCGCTTCGGTCTTTTGGCAGCACAGGAGGAGCGTATGGCAGTCATTGAACTAGAACAGGTGAATAAAACGTATTCCGGTGGAAACGGCGATGTGCATGCATTAAAGAACGTGAGTCTGTCGGTGGAAGAAGGAGAGATCTTCGGAGTGATCGGTCTTTCCGGAGCCGGCAAGAGTACGTTGGTTCGCTGCATCAATCTGTTGGAGCGGCCGGAGTCCGGACAGATCCGGATCGAGGGAAGAGAGATCAGGTCTCTTTCCGAGCGTGAACTCCGACTTGAGCGTCAGAATATTGCGATGATCTTCCAGCAGTTCAATCTCCTGATGCAGAGGACCGTGCTTGACAATGTCTGTTTTCCTTTGGAAATTGCGGGGCTTCGGAAGAAGGAAGCAAGAAAGCAGGCACTGGTGTATTTGAAAACTGTGGGACTTGAGGATAAGGCGAAGGCATATCCCGTGCAGCTTTCCGGAGGACAGCAGCAGAGAGTTGCGATCGCCCGCGCACTTGCATCCCATCCGAGGATCATTCTCTGCGACGAGGCGACGAGCGCGCTTGATCCGCAGACCACAAAGAACATTCTTGAGTTGCTTCGCAAGGTGAACCGTGAATACCATATATCCATAGTGATCATTACACATGAGATGCGCGTGATCACGGAAATCTGCGATCGCGTGGCTGTCCTTCATCACGGAAAAGTTGCGGAGATCGGACCCGTGGAGGAAGTATTCACGAACCCGAAGACCAAGGTTGCCCGCAGGCTTCTGCTGATCCGTGAGAGCGAGGCACTGGAGGATGAGATCACAGAAAACGAAGAACAAGCAGAAACGAGTCACACGAAAGAACATGAATCCAAGAGTCTTCGCGTGATCGAAGGAGGTGCCCATGCAGCTAACTGATATAATGCCTTTACTTCAGGAAGGAACGGTTGATACACTGCGCATGGTGCTTATTTCCACAGCACTTGGGTATCTGGTTGGTCTTCCCCTCGGTGTACTGCTTACGATTACAAGCAAAGAAGGCATTACACCGCATCCGATCATGTACCGGATACTGGATCTGATCATCAATATCACAAGAAGCGTTCCTTTTCTGATTCTGTTGATCTTAATTCAGCCGATGACCAAGCTGATCGTCGGCAAAAGTTACGGAACAACGGCAACCATCGTTCCGCTTACCGTTGCTGCATCGCCACTGATCGCCAGGATGGTTGAAAGCTCGCTTAAGGAAGTGGACCGCGGTGTCATAGAGGCTGCGCAAAGCCTTGGGGCCAGTCATACGACCATTGTCTGCAAGGTGCTGATACCGGAAGCGAGAACATCACTGCTTGTAGGTGTGACGATCGCCCTCGGTACGATCCTCGGATATTCCGCAATGGCAGGTATCATAGGAGGCGGCGGTCTCGGAGATATCGCCATCAGATACGGATATTACAGATATGAGACGGGCGTGATGATCATTACCGTGGTCATACTGGTTCTGCTGATGCAGATCCTGCAGTGGCTCGGTATGTTGATCTCCGGAAAGGTTGACAGGCGAAGAGTATGAACCTTGAAGTGATGAAAGACTATCTTCCGCTCTTTGGAGAGGCTTTGTGGCTGACCTTTTGGATCGGATGGCTCGGCATCCTGCTTTCCTTTGTGATCGGATTTGTGACAGCATTGATCAGACACTATCATATCCCGGTACTGCAGAGGATCGCAGGCTTTTACATCGAACTGTTTCGCAACACACCGCTCTTGGTACAGCTCTTTTTCATTTACTTCGGGCTTCCGAAGCTGGGGCTTTCACTGAGTGCCGAGTTTTGCGGGATACTGGGACTGGCGTTGCTCGGTGGAGCCTATATGGCAGAAACCTTTCGAAGCGGTCTTTTGACGGTTGAAAAAACACAGATCGAAAGCGCGATGTCTCTCGGCATGAAGAAAGGCCAGGTGCTTCGCCTGGTGGTGCTTCCCGAAGCAATCTCGGTGAGCATACCGGGCTTTACGGCCAATGTGATCTTCCTCTTAAAGGAGACGAGCGTCTTCTCGGCGATCAGTTTGATGGATCTGATGTTTACCGCGAAGGACCTGATCGGACTCTATTATAAGACTGCAGAGTGTCTGACCCTGCTGGTGATCTTTTATCTAATCATCCTGCTTCCGGTTTCATTTTTCGGAAGTTATCTCGAAAGGAGGGTGCGACATGCCGGATTTGGGGATTGATGTACTCTTTAAGGGTACAAATGCCAAACGACTCCTTGAAGGACTCTGGGTATCGGTCAGGATCAGTCTGATCTCTGTGGCGATCAGCCTGACACTCGGCGTGGTGGTCGGCATCCTGATGACCAAAAGACAGAAGGCAATCCGTATCCTGACAAGAGGATATCTTGAAATTGTGCGATTCATGCCGCAGATGGTTCTGTTGTTCATTGTGTTTTTCGGGACCACCCGTGTCTTCGGATGGAATTTGGATGCGGAGTTTGCGGCTGTGGTGGTTTTTTCGTTCTGGGGAGTTGCCGAGATGGCGGACCTTACAAGAGGTGCCCTGATCAGTATACCGAAACACCAGTATGAAAGCGCGGAGGCACTCGGGTTTAGCGGACGACAGACATATTTTCTGATCATCGTTCCGCAGACCGTTCGCAGACTGATTCCACTTTCCATCAATTTGATCACCCGTATGATCAAGACGACAAGTCTTGTGATGATGATCGGCGTGGTTGAGGTCTTAAAGGTGGGACAGCAGATCATAGAGGCGAACAGAAAGAGTTCTCCGAATGCGGCATTCGGTGTATATGCCACGGTGTTTGTATTGTATTTTCTGGTGTGCTGGCCCATCAGTCTTTTCGCAAAGCACCTGGAGAAAAAATGGGCAGTGGAGTAGCAGACAGGAAAGGAAGTTTCCGGACAAATGAGCAAGAATAACGAAATCCTACGTGTGGAGAATCTGACAAAAGCATATGGAGACAATGTGGTCCTTAGAGATATCAACCTTTCGATCCATGAGGGAGAGGTTGTGGTGATCGTCGGCCCGTCCGGATGCGGAAAGAGTACGCTTCTGCGATGCATGAATGCGCTTGAGGAAATCCAGGACGGAACCGTAACCTATCGGGGTGCACATGTAAACGGCGCAGAAGAAGGAAAGAGGAGATCCGGGAAGGACTCGGATGCCCTTTCCGAGATTAGACAGAAGGTCGGCATGGTCTTTCAGAGTTATGAACTCTTCCCGCACAAAACGATCCTGCAGAATGTGATGCTTGCACCGGTATGCGTGCAGAAAAGAGACAAGCAGGAAGTTCGGGAGGAAGCGCTTTCGCTCCTTCATAGAGTCGGCCTGGAGGAGAAGGCGGATGCCTATCCGAGACAGCTTTCGGGAGGTCAGAGACAGAGAGTTGCCATCGTCCGAGCGCTCGCTATGCATCCCGAAGTTATGCTGTTCGATGAGGTGACGGCAGCGCTGGATCCTGAGATGATCCGTGAGGTTTTGGATGTACTCCTTCGGCTTGCGGAGCAGGGACGCACGATGGTGATCGTGACACATGAGATGTCCTTCGCCGAGGCGATCGCGGATCGTGTGATCTTTCTTGACAAAGGCGGTATCGTTGAGGAGGGAACCGGAAGCGGTTTCTTCCATGCGCCGAAGACCGAACGAGCAAGAAGATTCCTCGAGACATTCACCTTTAACAAGGTTTCGAGAAAGCAGAAGATCGGATAAGAAGCAAGACGTTGTAAGCATGATCGCTTATGACGTCTTTTTTATATTCATACAAGTTGTTTTATGATATATTTAGATTAATCGACCGGAAGGGAGCGTGTGAAGATGACACATACGAAAAAATACGACAGTATCGAAAAAGAACTTCGGGAACTTTTGTTTTCCGATGCATATACTGCGGGAGACAAGCTCCCTTCGGAAAATGAACTCTCCGCCAGATTCTCCGCCAGTCGCCAGACGGTAAGAAAGGCCCTGGAGGGCCTGGAGCGGGAGGGCTACATTTACGCGGTTCACGGAAGCGGAAGATTTGTATCCGAGCGCATGATGCACAGAAAACAGTCCAAAAATATCGCAGTCGTGATGACTTACCTCTCGGATTACATTTTTCCGAAGGTGATCAGCGGAATCGACAGTGTTCTATCCGAAAGCGGGTACGATATCATCCTGAAACATACGAACAACTCCAGACACGGAGAGATCGCATGTCTGGAAGAACTGATGCAAAAGGATATTGACGGGATCATCATAGAACCGTCCAAGAGCAATATGTATTGCAAGCATACGGACCTGTTTGAAAAACTTGAGACTTACGAGATTCCCTATGTCTTTATACAAGGGGAGTATGAGGCGATGACAGAAAAACCCCACGTGCTTTTAGACGACGAGAATGGAAGCTTTCTTCTGACGGAACATCTGATCAACACGGGACACAGGGACATCTACGGGATATTCAAGAGCGATGACAGCCAGGGACAGAAGCGTCACAACGGTTATGCACGTGCCCTTGCCAAAGCGGGAATCCCTTACGATCCGGAGAAAGTGATCTGGTTTTATACGGAGGACCGGAGGGTGCATCCCGTGACGGGAATTCAAAAGGTCATCGAAGAGGGCAAACCGATCGACGCGGTTGTATGCTACAACGATCAGATCGCACGACGCGTGATACGCGCGATCCGTGAGGTGGGAAGAGAAGTCCCCGGGGATATCTCCGTAACGGGATACGACAATTCCGCAATTCCGCAAATGGACGGCCTTCGGCTTACCACCGTGGTGCATCCGCAGGAGGAACTCGGACAACTGGCAGCGCGGATGCTGCTTGGTCTCATCAAAGGGGAGGATATCGAATGCCGTGTGGTGATCGAACCGGAGCTCATCGTTGGAAATTCGACCGCCCCGAAGCAATAAAAAAACAACTTGCAGAGTTGTATATACAAGTTGCATGATATACCTATATCATAAAGCAAAGGAGAGGTATTATGAAATTCTTCATCGACACAGCACATGTGGAAGACATCAAAAAAGCCAATGATATGGGTGTAATCTGCGGCGTGACCACAAACCCGTCGCTGATTGCGAAGGAGGGCAGAGACTTTACGGAGGTGATCAAGGAAATCACATCGATCGTTGACGGTCCGATCAGCGGCGAAGTCAAGGCTACCACCGTGGATGCGGAAGGCATGATCAGGGAGGGACGTGAGATCGCAGCCATCCATCCGAACATGGTAGTGAAGATCCCTATGACCATTGAGGGCTTAAAGGCAGTGAAAGTGCTTTCGGCAGAGGGGATCAAGACCAATGTCACACTGATCTTTTCCGCAAACCAGGCACTGCTTGCCGCAAGAGCAGGTGCTACTTATGTATCCCCCTTCCTCGGAAGGCTTGATGACATCAGCTCGCCGGGTATCGAGCTGATCGAACACATCGTAGAGATCTTCAGCAACTATGACATTGATACGCAAATCATAGCTGCAAGCATTCGTAATACCGTGCACGTGACCGAATGTGCACTTGCGGGTGCGGACATTGCAACCGTTCCCTATGCCGTGATCGAGCAGATGACAAAGCATCCGCTGACGGATCAGGGAATTGTGAAGTTCCAGGAGGATTACAAAGCAGTCTTCGGCTAGGAGACAAAAGGAAAGTGTATTGAGGAGGTAACAAAAACTATGGAAAACATGCCAATCGTGAAACTCGGAATCGTGGCAGTCAGCCGTGACTGTTTCCCCATGAGCCTTTCCATTGAGAGAAGAAAGGCAGTTGTAGCAGCGTATACAAAGAGCTACGGTGAGATCTTCGAGTGTGAGACCACCGTGGAGAATGAAATCGATATGAGAAAGGCCTTGAAAGAGGTGGAGGAAGCCGGATGCAATGCGCTTGTGGTATTCCTCGGAAACTTTGGCCCCGAGTCAAGTGAGATCCTGCTTGTCAAGGAGTTTGCAGGCCCGTCCATGGTTGTGGCGGCAGCGGAAGAGGCAGCAGATCGTCTGTGTGACGATCGCGGCGATGCTTACTGCGGTATGCTTAATGCAAGCTACAATTTGAAACTCAGAAGCCTGAAGGCATATGTTCCCGAGTATCCCGTGGGAGATGCGGAAGAAATCTCCGACATGATCAATGACTTTAAGACTATTGCACGTGCAGTGATCGCACTTCGTGACCTGAAGATCATCAGCTTCGGTCCCCGTCCGCAGGACTTTCTTGCATGTAATGCACCGATCTACCAGCTCTATCAGATGGGCATCGAGATTCAGGAGAATTCCGAGCTCGACCTCTTCGAGGCGTTTAACAAGCATGCGGGAGATGAGAGAATCTCTGCGGTTGTTGAGGATATGGCGAAGGAACTCGGCGACGGCAATAAAAAGCCCGAGGTGCTTTCCAAACTTGCACAGTACGAACTCACTTTGCTTGACTGGATCGAAGCGAACAAGGGAAGCAGAAGCCACGTGGTGATCGCAGGCAAGTGCTGGCCGGCTTTCCAGACACAGTTTGGCTTCGTGCCCTGCTACGTAAACAGCCGTCTTGCGGCGCGCGGTATCCCCGTGTCATGCGAGGTGGATATCTACGGTGCGCTTTCCGAGTACATCGGACAGCTTGTGAGCGACGACGCGGTAACATTGCTTGACATCAACAACTCCGTACCCCGCGATATGTACGAGAGTGAGATCAAGGGCAAATTTGATTATGACTATGACATCAAAGATACATTTATGGGCTTCCATTGCGGCAATACCTGCTCAACGAAGCTTGCGTTCCATGAGATGAAGAACCAGAAGATCATGGCGCGTACCCTGCCCGAGGAAGTGACCAACGGAACCTTAGAGGGAGATCTGATCCCAGGACACGCTACGGTGTACCGTCTGCAGAGCACGTCGGATGCGAAGCTTCGCGCATATGTTGCGGAGGGTGAGATCCTGCCGGTTCGTACCAGATCTTTCGGCGGTATCGGTATCTTCGCAATCCCCGAGATGGGACGCTTCTATCGCCACGTTCTGGTAGAGAAGAACTATCCTCATCACGCAGCTATCACCTTCCATCACAACGGAAGACTGCTCTATGAGGTATTCAAATTCATCGGCGTTCCGGTAGACGAGATTGATTACAATCGTCCGAAGGGCGAACGTTATCCCACTGAGAATCCGTTTGCAAAGTAGGTGAATCATGACAATAAAAGAATTGATCGATGCGGGCAAAACCGCCATCGGAATTGAGTTCGGTTCCACCAGGATCAAGGCTGTCATGGTAGATGAGGCAGGCAAGCCCATCGCAGAAGGCGGTCACACCTGGGAGAATCAATATGAAAACGGCGTTTGGACCTACAGCCTTGAAATGATCTGGGACGGTCTGGCCGATGCTTACGCTAAACTGCTAGAAGACGTGCGCGAAAAGTATGACACGGTGATCAAAACGACCGGTGCCATCGGTTTTTCAGCCATGATGCACGGCTATATGGCTTTTGATGCGAGGGGGAATCTTTTGGTTCCCTTCCGCACATGGAGAAACACCATCACCGGTGCCGCAGCGGCGGAGCTGACACAGGAGTTTTCCTTCAATATCCCGCAGCGCTGGAGCATCGCGCATCTGCACCAGGCAATCCTGAACAAAGAAGCGCACGTGAAGGATATTGATTTTATCACCACCCTGGCAGGCTACATTCACTGGCAGCTTACAGGCGAGAAGGTGCTCGGCGTGGGAGATGCCTCGGGCATGTTCCCTATCGACAGCAAGACAAGAGATTACAATACGGAGTTTGTGAAGCGCTACGATGAACTGATCGCTGATCGGGGCTTCGGATGGAAACTTTTGGACATTCTTCCCAAGGTGCTCTGTGCCGGCGAGGCGGCAGGCACGCTTACGGCGGAAGGAGCGGCCAAGCTTGATCAAAGCGGAAATCTTGTCGCTGGCATCCCGCTCTGTCCTCCCGAGGGAGACGCGGGAACCGGTATGGTAGCCACCAACAGTGTGGCGGTAAGAACCGGAAATGTTTCGGCGGGTACATCCATCTTCGCCATGGTTGTAATGGAGCAGGCGTTAAAAGACGTACATGAAGAGATCGATGTGGTTACAACGCCCGTGGGAGACGATGTGGCCATGGTACATTGCAACAACTGTACATCCGATATCAACGCATGGGCAGGTGTATTCCGCGGCTTCGCAGAGGCAATCGGCGCCCCCGTGGATACGGATAAACTCTACACCACACTGTTTCAGGCAGCGCTTTCGGGATCACCTGACTGCGGCGGACTGATGGGATTTAACTATTTCTCGGGAGAACCCGTAACGGGATTTACGGAAGGACGACCGGTCTTTATGAGAGAGACGGGGGCCGACTTTACATTTGCAAACTTTATGAGACTCCACCTGTTCTCGGCGGTAAGTACCTTAAAGGTCGGACTTGATATACTCCTGAAAGAAGAAGCCGTGAAGGTAGACAAGCTCTACGGACATGGTGGATTCTTCAAGACCAAGGAAGTGGGACAGCGGATCCTCTCCGCAGCGACGGGCGGACCCGTCACCGTGATGGAGACAGCCGGTGAAGGCGGTGCCTGGGGTATTGCGGTCCTGGCACTCTATATGGCGCAAGCCGGCGGCGAGTCACTGTCCGACTATCTGAATCATCAAATCTTCGCAGGAGAAGAGGGAAGTACGGTACAGGCTACACCGGAAGAGATCGCAGGCTTTGATACATTCATGAAGAAGTTCCATGCGGCGCTTACGGTGGAGCAGGCAGCGGTGGATGCACTGTAGCACACAGAAAGGAAAACTATGCTGGAAGAATTAAAACAGGCGGTATTCGAGGCGAATATGGAACTGCCGAAGAGAGGCCTTGTGACCTATACATGGGGCAATGTCAGCGGAATCGACCGTGCGGCGGGACTCTTTGTGATCAAGCCGAGCGGCGTGGACTACGAGACCATGCGCCCCGAAGATATGGTGGTGATGGACCTCGAAGGCAACCGTGTCGAAGGAAAATACAAGCCTTCATCGGATACGCCGACGCATCTTGAACTGTACAAGCGATATGAGGAAATCGGCGGAGTTGTACATACACATTCGCCGGAGGCAACCTCCTGGGCACAGGCCGGAAGAAGCATTCCGCTTTACGGAACGACACATGCGGATTACTTCTACGGAGAGATTCCCTGCGCACGCAGTCTGACGAAGAAAGAGATCGACGAGGCTTACGAGAAAAACACAGGCCTGGTGATCATCGAGACCTTTGAGAAACGAGGCTTGAATCCTATGTACACGCCCGGCGTGCTCTGCACCAATCACGGCCCTTTTACATGGGGCAAGGATGCGGCGGAAGCGGTCCACAACGCAGTTGTCCTCGAGGAAGTTGCGAAGATGGCGTTAAAAACCGAGCTGATCAATCCGGATGTACAGACAGCACCGGACTGCATTCGTGACAAGCACTTCTTCAGAAAGCACGGAGAAAACGCTTATTACGGACAGAATTAAAATCATATGAGAATCACAGGCGGAGGTCGCGTGCCGGACCGGCATGCGGTCTCCGTCTGTGATTCTTGACTTTTTATATGCCGAAAAATATAATGCATATAGGTTGAAACGGAGGCGGATACCATGGCAGATAAGATGAAAAGATCAAAGTCAAATCGTGTGATCGTATTGGCACTTGCCATATGTGTGGCTGCCTTTTTTCTTGCCGCTTGCGGAAAGAAAAGCGCCAAGAAAGGGGAGCAGAAGATCCTTCTCGGCTTCTCACAGATCGGAGCGGAAAGCGCATGGCGTCTCGGAAACACAAACGATATGGAAGAAAAGGCAGAGGAGTACGGCATCAATCTGATGTATGAGAATGCCAACCAGAAGCAGGAGAATCAGATCGCGGCCATCAGACGTTTCATCGCATACAAGGTGGATGTGATCGTCTTTTCCCCCATCGTTGAGGACGGATGGGACAACGTACTCATGGAAGCTAAGGAAGCGAACATTCCGGTGATCCTCGTGGATCGCGATATCAATACGGACCGGGAGGATCTTACCGCCTGCCTGATCGGCGCCGACTTTTATGAAGAAGGCAGAAAAGCCGGAGAGTATCTGATCCGCAAGGCGGATGCGCTCGGTTTGGAAGAAGTGAATATCGTAGAGATTTCGGGCACGGAGAACTCCACGCCCATGATGCAGCGGCAGGCAGGTTTCAAGGATGCGATCGATGGGGATCAGCGTATGCACATCCTTGAAAGCATCGACGGCGACTTCTTAAAGAGCCGCGGTGCGGAATGCATGCGGATCCTGCTTGATAAGTACGGTGATAAGATTGACGTGGTCTACAGCCACAATGACGAGATGACTTTGGGCGCACTTCCCGAGATCGAGAAAGCGGGTTTTCAGCCCGGTAAGGATATGATCATCATCTCCATCGACGGCGGACAGGAAGCCATCGATGTCTTAAAGTCCGGCAAGATTAATTGTGTTGTCGAGTGCACACCGAAACTCGGAAAAGAAGTTATGGAGACGGCAATCAAACTTAAAAACGGCGAGCAGGTGGAAAGCGTGATCCATCCGGAGGAGCAGGTCTTTTCGGATGAACAGGATCTTTCGAATCTGGCACCGAGGGGCTACTAACATATGGGGCGTATCAAAAAAGAGAGAAGTATTCAAGGGGCTATCAACTATCTCAGCCACAGACTGGTTTTAATGCTTGTATTACCCATTATCATCAGTCTTGTTTTAATGCTCTTATATGCCTGGAGGTACCACAGCGCCATCACGCGCATGGGAAAGATCGCCGAATTAAAGACCACCGTGAATGAAGAGATTCCCGAGAAACTCTGGAATGTGGTCAGTGGAAGAGAAAGCTTTCCGCAGAGCAGTGTCTATAAGATGATCATCAAAGTCAATGAGACGATCGAGACCGTGACGGATCAGACGGCCGAGGAGAATCGAATCTCCCTGATCGTAGCCCGTCGGACGATGGACACACTGGAAAACTATGTAGATAAACTGCGGGACAATATCAATGCCGAGGTCCCGGTTGTGGAGAATGAAGCGCTGCTGGTTGAAGTAAGAGATATCGCTGCTTTGGTCGACAGTATGCTGAATGAGTATATTGAGCTGGAAATCAAATCCACCGCGCGGATGAGTACAACACTCTGGCTGATCGTTATCATCACTGCGGTATTTGAGATCCTTGTGTTACTGGTTGCCATGCTGTTTCGAACAAGAAGCATGAAGGCGACGGCGCGCCTGGTCAGAAAGCCGATCGAGCGGCTGGAGGAGGTAACGGCGCTTCTGGCTGACGGTACACTCAATGCCAGGATCACCGATACGGAAGTGACGGAGCTTCGGAATCTGACGAAACAGGTGAACAACATGGCGGACCGGCTGGAAGCCATGATGGAACAGAGTGAGAAGGATGCGAAGCGTCTCCGCAAGGCGGAACTTCGCACACTGCAGGCGCAGATCAACCCGCACTTCCTGTACAACACGCTGGATGCCATCGTATGGAAGGCAGAGGCGGGAGAATCGGAAGAGGTCATCAGTCTTACAAGCTCTTTGAGCGATTTCTTCAGGATCAGTCTTTCCTCCGGTGCTGACTGGATCCCGCTTTCACAGGAGAAAAAACATATCGAAGGATATCTGAAGATCCAGCAGACCAGATATCGTGACATCATGAAGTACGAGATCGATATTCCGGACGAGATTGGAGACCGCTTTGTACTGAAGCTTTTGTTGCAGCCGCTGGTGGAGAATGCACTCTATCACGGAATCAAGATCAAACGCGGAGGCGGTGTCATAAGGGTAAGCGCCAAGGAGGAGGACGGATATCTGAAATTCTCCGTTAAAGATACGGGTTGCGGTATGTCCGAGGCGCAGCTTGAGGAACTGTCCGCCCGTATGAAGAAGGGACAGCCTTCGGTAAGCGTATCCGGCGGCGGCTTCGGGCTTGTGAATGTAAACATGCGTATCAGACTTTACTACAATGAGCCGGAGGGACTCAAGATTACGAGCGGTCCCGACGGAACAGAGGTATATTTCAAGGTTCCCTGCAGGACCAAAGAGGAGATCAGTGAAAATGAAAGTATTTCTGGTTGATGACGAAATTGTGATAAGAGAAGGAATCCGTGAGTCCTTTCCGTGGGATGAGACGCCTTACAGTCTGGTCGGCGAGGCTCCGGACGGAGAGATGGCACTTCCCATGATCAGAGATACCAACCCGGATATCGTGATCACGGATATCAAGATGCCCTTTATGGACGGACTGGAACTTTGCAGAATGCTGCGCGCGCAGATGCCGTGGATCAGTATCATCGTATTAAGCGGATATGACGAATTCGAGTATGCGCGCCAGTGTATCAATCTGGGTGTCAGAGAGTATCTGTTAAAACCGATCAATTCCGCGGAACTGAAGGAAGTTTTGGACAGGGTGAGCAACCAGATCAATGAAGAAAGAAAGCGTCTGGAACATGCGTCAAGCTTGCGTGCCCGTATGGGTAACGACGAAAAATTCCTGAAGGAAAAGCTTCTCGGCTCTCTGTTTTCGGATGAAGCACTGGATGAGGATGCGAAAGAGGTGGTAAACCGCCTGACGGCCGGAACGGATCAGACCGCCGCTTCTTTTTATGCCGTGATCGATGCGGCGTTTCAGCCGGCCGGGATCGGCCATGATGCCATCGGTCTTTTGACGGAATCCGGTTTCGGCGGTATCTATGCGTCACCCGGAAGAGTCGGAACAAGGCTTTTGGTTCTCGGTGAGAATGCCGAGGATACCGAGGAGAAGGCTTATTCTCTTGCAACGTCCATGCTGCAGGAACTCGAGCGCGTGAAGTGCGAGGATATCAGGATCGGCATCGGTGATGTGGTGGACGCACCGGAAAAGATTCTACACAGTTTCAAATCCGCAAGACATATCCGCCATCTGCTCACGGAGAAGAAAGAAGGAAATACCTTTATTCTGGGTGTCAGAGAGATGAAGGACGTGACGGGAGACATGCCTTCCGTCGTCAACGACGCTAAGCTTTATATTGCACAGAATTATTCGAATCCGAATCTGATGCTCTCGGATGTCGCTTCTGCGATCAATATGAGCAAGAGCCGTTTTTCCACCGTGTTCTCCCAGTATGCGGGACAGACCTTTACGGAGTATCTGATCCATCTTCGACTTAACAAAGCCAAGGAACTCCTTAAGACAACCGCATATAAAAACTCACAGATCGCGGATGAAACCGGGTACAATGATTCTCATTATTTCAGTTACATTTTCAAGAAAAATACCGGCATGACACCTTCGGAATATCGTGCACAGTATCAAAATCAACCGGAATAGGATGATTCTTAACCGTTCTTCACCAACCGGGTGAAAAACGGTATCATTTTCAACCAAGACAAAACCAATATGGATTTATTTCATTCCCTATATGCGCTATCATACAGTCATTCAGTTGCAAACTGTATTCACCATTTGAGGAGGTATAGGGAATGAAAAAACGACTTAAGAGCATACTGATGACAGGGGTACTTGCAATGAGCATGTTCCTCACAGCCTGCGGAAGCAGCGGTGGCGACAAGGGAGGCGATTCCACCACGGCAAGCAGCGGCGGTGACAAGACGACCGAGGCAGCTGCAACCAAGGACGATGCAACGGGAACCATCAAGGTTGGTGTTGTAAACAACCCGCCTTCGGAGTCCGGCTATCGTGAGGCAAACGTTAAGGACATGGAGGCAGTATTCTCCGCAGAGAACGGCTACGAGTTGAAGACATTCTACAGCTTAAAGAATGACGAGCAGCTCCAGGCAGCACAGGGCTTTATCACAGAGGGTGTTGATTATCTTCTGGTTTCCGCAGCTGAGACAACCGGCTGGGATGAAGTGTTAAAGAATGCTCAGGAAGCAGGTATCAAAGTTTATCTCTTCGACCGTATGATCGATGTAGATGAGAGCCTTTATGAGGCAGCAGTTGTATCGGATATGAGCGCTGAGGGTGATCTCGCTGTGAAGTGGTTACTTGATCAGAATCTTCCGGAGTACAATGTAATCCACATCCAGGGTGCTATGGGTTCCGACGCTCAGATCGGACGTACAGGTGCACTTGACGAGCAGTTTGCAAGCGGCAAGATGAACAAGGTTGTTCAGCAGACAGCTACCTGGGATGAGGCAGAGGCAAAGAAGATTGTTGAGTCCGTAATCAACTCCGGTGAGAAGTTCAACGTAATCTACGCTGAGAACGACGGTATGGCAAAGGGTGCTGTAGCAGCACTTGATGAAGCAGGTATCACACACGGTGTTGACGGCGATGTCATCGTTATGGGCTTCGACTGCAACAAGTGGGCACTCAGAGAGCTTCTTGCAAAGAAGTGGAACTATGATGGCCAGTGCTCTCCTTTCCAGGCACAGATCATCAGCGATCTGATCCAGGGCAAGACCACAGCTTCTTCCAAGAAGATCATCAACGAAGAAAAAGGATTTGACGCTACAACAATTACCCAGGAAGACATTGATACTTATGGTTTAGGTGAATAATCCGTAATACGTAAGACAAGAAGCGTAGCTGGGTGCACAGCCCAGCTACGTTTTTTAAAAAGGAGGTATAGCAATGCATGACGAGTGCTTGCTTAGCATGCGCCACATCAATAAGTACTTTCCGGGGGTGAAAGCATTGAGTGATGTGGACTTCACCTTGCGACATGGTGAGATCCACGCACTTATGGGGGAAAACGGAGCCGGAAAGTCCACGCTGATCAAGGTGCTTACCGGTGTGTATCAGAACGATGGCGGTGAGATCGCCGTGGAAGGCGAAAAGCTCCATATCCGCTCACCGCAGGACGCACAGAGAGGCGGAATCAGCACGGTGTATCAGGAGATCACGCTGTGTCCGAACCTGACCGTGGCAGAGAATATGTTTATCGGCCGTGAAGAAGGACCTTTGATTCGTCAGAAGAATTACGTGAAGAGGGCGAATGAGATCCTTTCCGAACTCGGCATTCCGGCCAGAGGTTCACAGATTCTGGGAAGCTGTTCCCTGGCGGTTCAGCAGATGGTTGCCATCGCACGTGCCGTTGATATGAAGTGTAAGGTACTCATCCTCGATGAGCCGACTTCTTCGCTCGACGACAAGGAGGTACAGGTTCTCTTTAAGCTTATGAGAGACTTAAAGAGCAGAGGCGTCGGTATCATCTTTGTTACCCACTTCCTCGAGCAGGTATATGAGGTCTGTGACAGGATCACGGTGCTTCGCAACGGAGAACTGGTGGGAGAATATCTGACAGAAGACCTTCCCCAGGTGCAGCTGGTTGCGAAGATGATCGGAAAAGATCTGGACGAGTTAAGCTCCTTCGGCAAGGCAGAGGTGAAGGAGTACGGACCGGATGATGTGTTCTATGAGGCAGAGGAACTGTCATCCAGTGATGCGCTTCCCTTCGACTTTAAAATCCATAAGGGTGAGGTGAACGGATTTACCGGTCTCCTCGGATCCGGTCGAAGCGAGAGCGTTCGTGCGATTTTCGGAGCCGACAAGGTGAACGGCGGCACGGTGAAGATCAAGGGCGATTCCGTAAAGATCAACAAGCCCATCGACGCCATGAAGCATGGTATAGGATATCTCCCTGAGGACAGAAAGAGAGACGGCATCATCGCCGATCTTTCCGTAAGAGAAAATATCATACTTGCCCTGCAGGTGATGAAAGGCTTCTTTAAGCCCATCAGCCGAAGCGAGTCGGAGGCTTTCGCAGACGAGTATATCAAAGCCTTAAATATCAAAACAGCGAGTCGCGAAACTCCCATCGGATCACTCTCCGGAGGAAATCAGCAGAAGGTGATCCTCGCAAGATGGCTTCTGACACATCCCGACTACCTGATTTTAGACGAGCCCACAAGAGGTATCGATGTCGGTACCAAGCTGGAGATCCAGAAGCTGGTTTTAAAACTGGCAGAGGACGGTGTGAGTGTGACATTCATCTCATCGGAGATCGAAGAGATGCTTCGTACATGCTCAAGACTCATCGTTATGCGTGACAGACATGTGGTCGGTGAACTGAAGGGCGAGGAATTAACTGAGGCACAGGTTATGAAGACGATAGCAGGAGGGAATACCGTAAATGAAGAGTAAATTTCAAAAAATCTTTAAAGGCGGTCTTGGCCAGCTTACCATTCCGATCATAGCCATCCTGATCCTGGTGATCTTTAACCTGATCAGAGACCCGTCCTTTTTCAGCATCTCGGTGACGCATAACAACGACGGCAATATCGTTCTGGCCGGTAACCTGATCAGTATCATCAATGCAGCCAGTGAACTTGCTGTGCTTGCTATGGGTATGACACTGGTGACCGCTGCATCCGGCGGACAGGATATCAGTGTCGGAGCCGCGGCAGCCATCGCGGGCAGCGCCTTCGTATCGATGTTAAAATCCGGATCTACCATCACGGGCGGAACGGTTTTACTCGCATTCTTCTACGCATGCCTTTTCGCCATGGCATTCGGTGCATTTAACGGAACTCTGGTTGCGGTATTCAAGATTCAGCCGATGATCGCAACACTGATTTTGTATACCTGCGGCAGGTCCATCGCTTATTGGATCAACGGCGGTGCGACACCTACCGTATCCAGTCCGATCATTACGGCTATCGGAAGCTTTATTCCGGGTATACCGATTCCGACACCGGTCATCATCGTGATCGTTGTGGCGATCATATTCAAGCTGGTGTTCCATTTCACATCCCTCGAGCTTTTTACACAGTCCGTGGGTATCAATGAAAAAGCGGCCAGACTGAATGGTATCAATGCAACATGGATCAAGTTGTTATCCTTCATCATCCTCGGTCTCTGCGTGGCTGTTGCAGGTGTGATCTCCGTCAGCCGCCTCGGCCTGATCAACCATGAGACCATCCTTCTGGATGTGGAGATGGATGCAATCCTTGCCGTAGCCATCGGCGGAAACAGCCTGGGCGGCGGTAAGTTCAAGATCAGCGGCAGTATCATCGGCGCTTACGTCATCCACATGCTGACCATTACACTCTATGCCATGAAGGTTTCATCCACGGATGTAAAAGCATACAAGGCAATCGTGATCATCCTCCTGGTTGTGATCGGTTCTCCGGTGATCAAGAGCAAGTTCACGAAGCGTATGACACAGCTTAAGAACCGGAAGACAAAAGTATCTACGAAAGGAGCCCTGTAAATATGAAAACAAGAAAAGAATTTCTTAGGGAACCGCTTACGGATACTCAGCTTCTGATGACGATCACAATCAGCATATTTGTGGCGATGTATGCAGTTGCCATGGGAGCGCTTCAGGGAGGTTTCCTCCATGCACAGCAGGTCTTCGACATGCTGAATGATAATGCGAGTCTGATCATCGTATCCTGCGGTCTGACGATCGTTATGATCACCGGCGGCATCGATATCAGCGTAGGCGGAGTGACTTCTCTTGTAGTCATGGCCTGTATTCTGTATCTGAACCACGGCGGAAATGTATTCGTAGCCGCACTCCTAGCCTTGGGAATCGGCCTGGCCTTCGGTCTTGTGCACGGTTTCCTGATCAGCTACCTTGAGATTCAGCCCTTCATCGTAACCCTCGCGGGTATGTTCTTCGCGAGAGGTATGACAACCATCCTGTCAGTCAATCCTCAGAAGGTGGAGCATGAGGGCTTTGCAAACCTTCGCAGCACACAGATTGAAATCCCCTGGCTCGGATATACGGCAAAGAACGGAAACATTGTTCCGGCGCGTATCGAGCTCGGCGTACTGGTAGCGGTATTCTGTTTGATCGTCGTATTCCTGATCTTAAAGTTCCATCGCCTGGGACGCGGATTCTATGCGATTGGCGGAAACCAGACCTCGGCTTTGATGCTTGGTATCAATGTAAAGAGAACACGTTTCCTCGCTTATGTATTTAGTGGTCTTTTAAGCGGAGTTTCCGGTTTCGTACTTATGATGCATACGGGAGCTGCCAATGCGACCAATGCGGCCGGCATGGAAATGAACGCCATTGCGGCATCCATTATCGGCGGCACGCTTCTTACCGGAGGCGTCGGCAATGTCATCGGAACCTTCTTCGGTGTGCTCACACTTACCACGATCAAAAAGATCGTTGTATCGAGCGGTCTGAACCAGCCCTGGTGGCAGAGTATCACAACGGGAGGCATGCTTTGCTTCTTCATCCTCCTGCAGAGCGTGGTTTTAAGCCGCAGGAACAAAAAGAAAAAAGCAACCTGAAAAACCTAAATAAACTTCACAATAAAACCCAGAGGGGATGTCGGACGGCATCCCCTCACTCCTTTCTTACGGGAACATTTGTTGTACGGAGAATGGCCCTGTGGTATAATTTTTGATATGACATGTGTGTGACTTTGCATTTGCTAGAATGCGTGAAGAGGTAAAGTCGTGGAAGCCGAGAACAGACCGGAATTTAAGATCGGAAGCATACGTCCGGAGTGGCCGGGCGCATTCGGAGAACTTCTTTCAAGTAAGATGAGGGCGCGTATCGGACAGGAGAAAGGTATCTACCTGGCGGGCCTTGCTTCGGGAGAATTTGCGGCGGGCGTTATGGCTTTTGCGGCAGTAGAAGAGCATCTGGAGATTCTCTATCTTTACGTGGCACCGTACTTTCGCGGATGCGGCGGAGGAAGCATGCTGCTTCGCGCAGTGGAGGAAATTGCGGTACAGGCCGCGTGGTGGGTCAGCGCAGATTTTGCGGTGGTAGATGAAGAGACGGCGAAACTCGATTCCCTGTTTCAGAATGCCGGATATACACTTCGAGAGGATTCCGATGTGAATACCTACATGGTGACACTGGACGAATGCGAAGCTTCGGAAAGTCTTATGAAGGCGAGGGAGGATGAGAAACTGAGATTCTTTTCCGAAGCGGATCGAAGGCTTCTCGATCTTTATACCGCACAGGCGGTTGAAAGATCGGCACCCTTGCCCCACGGAGGATTCAACGGTCCGGATATCCGGCCCGAGCTGTCCGTCTTTTACGAAGAACAGGGAAGACTGAAAGGGTTTGTGTCTGTTGAGGGAGGCGTCCGAAAGAGCGTTCTTCGACTGTCTGCCGCATATAACAGCGGCGAGAATCCGCTGATGCTGATGTGGATGATCAAGAAAGCTTTTCTTGCCGCAAAAGAAAGATATGCCGGCAAGACGCGGATCATCATCGATGTGGTGGATGAGATTGCCGAAAGATACGTGCAATATGTATTGCCGGAGGCGAAAGAGGTTTCAAGAACCTACGACAAGGTGCCTGAAGAAGCATAATGCAAAAAGGAGCATGCCATGGATGAAATTCTGACAGGACTGAAGGAAGAAAAATCAGATCAGATAATCAATGTAAGCGCTGAGAAGCCGTCGAAGGATCTGTCCATGGAGGACGAGCTGAATCAGACGCTCAACATCAATGACGAGATCCAAAAGAAGAGGCCCAAGGTGAGCGGCGGGGGTGCGGCTGAAGCGCTTATCCGCGGTTTCGCACAACCGCCTTTGATTCAAAAAATTGTAACCGGTTACATGATGCCTTTGGTTGAGGATCACTATGTGATCAAAGGAAAATCCAAGGCGGATAAGATCACGGATTCGCCCAGAAGACGCTGGCGTACGATTGCCGAAAAAAGGCAGGAGAATCGAAGGATCGACAAACTGAAGGAAGAGTACGCAAAAGAAAAAGGCGCTGTCGAACACTACCCTGATTTCGACAATACCACTTATAAATTCCGCAAGCATGCCCAAAAGTACAACCGTTTGCTCAAGGAAGATTTTGCCGGAAGATTCAAACAGCAACTGGAAGACGCCGGGTATGATTATGATGATGTCAGTTATTTCATACCGCTGGTGCGTCCGAAGGCTCAGTCTGTGGTTTTAAAAAAGAAGCCTGAACAGCCCAAGGTGAAGGAAAAGAAGAACAAATATCCGACTACGTCGGAAGACGCATCAGAGGCGAAATTGTTCGTAACCTGCATGACGGAGAATGACATGTTGAGAGAGTTCCAGCTGGGACGACTCATTGAAGATACCATGAGCATACATTTTACGTCGGCAATCGCTTCCGAGGACTATATGAGAGATCATTATCTCGATCTGCGCCGTCAGACAGAACAGTGCATCCGGCTTCCGAAGGTGCTTCAGCGTTTTGAAGATTACTGGGATAAGGTTGATCCCGAAATCAAAGAGATCATAGATCGACAGGCAAAGACAGCACAGGTGTATAAGGATATGTTTGCGGCGTACGGTGTCGTACATAACGTCAGTCTGGAATCCGGAGACTTTTCCAGAAACGGCAAGCTCTATAAGGCAGACTACAAGCGCACCAGAGAAGCGTATCAGAGAACGCTTCGTGATAACTACCGTTATTTCGGAGCGATACGTGAAAAGAAACGATATGCCTTCACTGATGAAGAGCACAAAAAAATGAATGAACTCGCAAAGAAAGCCAAGGCTTAGTATAGGTTGGGGATATGAGAAAAATTCTGATCATCACAGTCAACATCTTTATAATGGCTGCTATTCTGATCGCTGTCGTGGTTTATTCGAGGTATGAAAGCGAAGCTTCCTATCGGAGACAGATCGAAAACTTCGAGAACACGACGGTAACCATGGAACGAGTGACCGAAAATTATCTCGAGGGCGAGCAAAGAATATGCGACGTGTGGTCACGCTATATCAGCAACAGTCATATGACCATGGAAGAGGCGATCGAGTTTATCCGCAATTCACATGTGCTGGGAAATACTTCGGCACATCTGATCAGTATTGATACGCTCGAGGGTCTTTCAACGCGTCCGAAGCAGGGTACGACCGACGACTATGCCGTATCTTACAAAAGGGTGGGACTCCTGGAGGATCCGAGCCGGATCAGTGAGAACGGAGAGTCCATCAACATCACACGTGCATACACGAACCCCATGAACGGTGAACAGTCTCTGGCGTTCTGCGACCGTGTCGTACTGGTCGATGCAAAGACCCATGCATCTGTGGATGCGGTTTTGCTGCGCGTCATTCCCATCTCCGCCCTTGAACAAAAGTGGGTATTCCCGCAGACGGAACTTGAGAATGCCGAACTTTCGCTGATCGACGCAAACGGCGATTACATTCTGAAGGGCAGCAATTTCAAAAATTCCAGTATTCTGGAGTTCTACAAATCCTACAATCAAACAGATACCGAATCCTCAAGTAAATTGTATGACAGTATCACATCGTCGACGGGCTCTGTGTCCATGATCAATTCGCACGGACAGGAGTGCATACTTGCATTTACCCCTGTGTCAGCCTCCGACGGATGGACGCTGCTGGGTCTTGTTCCGGCGAAGGATCTCCATGTCGAACGAAACAACTGGCTTCTTTTCGGCGCAGTCTCCGCAGGCTTATTGATCCTCTTCCTGTGCGATCTGTTTTATATGCTCGGGCTGAATAAGCGACTTTTGATCACCGCCATGGAAGCCGAGTCCGCAAGCAAGGCCAAGACGGATTTCCTTTCGACCATGTCGCACGATATCCGTACACCCATGAACGCCATCATAGGTCTTACAACCATTGCCGAGAAGAATCTCGGGGATGAGGAATCGACAAAAGAGAATCTCCGAAAGATCGGTCTTGCAAGCAACCATCTGCTTACACTGATCAATGACATTCTCGACATCTCAAAGATTGAAAGCGGAAAACTGAAGCTGAATCCTCTTACGTTTTCTCTGGTGGAAACGGTGGAGAATCTTGTGAACATTTCACAGCCGATGATCAAAGAAAAAAACATCGAGTTCGGATTCCATATCAATCGGGTGGAAAAGGAGTACCTCTATGCAGATGAACTTCGACTGAATCAGATCTTTATCAATATCCTTTCAAACGCCATCAAGTATACGGAACCCGGCGGAAGCGTCAGTGTCAGTCTGAAAGAGGAACAGAGTGATGTTCCCGGATGCGTGCGCCTGACCTACACCGTGGCTGATACGGGAATCGGTATGAGTCCGGAGTTTATGGAGTCTATGTACCAGCCTTTCTCCAGGCAGACGGACAGCCGCGTCAGCAGTATTCAGGGAACCGGACTCGGACTTGCCATCACCAGGCAGATGGTTGAACTGATGGGTGGAACGATCACATGCAGGAGTGAACAGGGCAAGGGTACGACTTTTACGGTTGCCCTGGATATCTCTGAGGCTGACAGACAGAGGGAAGAGATGCGGTTTGAGGATATGGATGTCCTGATCGTTGACGATGATGAGATCGTGCTGCAAACCTTATCGGATGACATTCGTTCTTTGGGTGCGTCGGCGGAAGTGACGGGCAACGGAGAAGAAGCTGTCAAGATGATCAACAACAGGCATAAGGACGGACGTGATTACAGTATCGTGATCGTTGACTGGAAAATGCCTGATATGGACGGAATTGAAACCATTCGACGGATCCGCAACGAGGCAGGACCCGCTATACCCATATTGATGATGTCCGCATACGACTGGTCGGATATTGAGGACAAGGCCAAGGAGGCCGGCGCCAACGGTTTCGTAAGCAAGCCGATCTTTCGGTCCACGCTCTACAACAAGGTGCATGAAATGATCGGAGAGGAGATCAAGTCCGTGGAGCCGGAGGATGATTATTCGGATCTTAATGGCATGCATATTCTGATCGCAGAAGATATAGACATCAATTGGGAGATCATATCCAATATGCTCGGTATGTTCGGCATCACCTGCGATCGTGCGGAAAACGGACGCGTCTGCGTGGAAAAGATCCGCGCGGCCGCTCGGGACTCCTATAATCTGATCTTTATGGACATACAGATGCCGGAGATGAACGGACTGGATGCGACCGTGGCGATCCGAAAGATGGAAGACTCGTGGGCAGGAAACATACCCATCGTTGCAATGACGGCCGATGCATTTTCCGAGAATGTCACGGAGTGTATGAACGCTGGGATGAACGGGCATATAGCAAAGCCCATTGATATGAAACTGGTAGTGAAGGAGATAAGAAGAATCAGACATGATGCAGAAAAACGGCAGGGGGCGTGAATGATGATGAGAAAGAAACTAAGTATTTTTCTGGCGGCGGTGATGCTACTCGGTCTTACCGCATGCGGTTCAAAGACACAGGAGGCAAAGCAGGAGGAAGGATTTCAGCCGGCACTTGACACTTCGATCAAGGGGAGTATCAATGTGGCAGGCGGTTACAGCAATTTCGAAGCGCTGGAGAATGAATTTGACCGCTTCAATGAGATCTATCCAAACGTGGAGCTTATTTATACCAAGATCGATGACTACAACAATATGATCGGCACGGTTTTAAACGGAAACGATGCGCCGGACATCTACGTGAACAATTCCTGGATGTACGGGCGCGAGCAGTATAAGGCTTCGATCGATCACGCCGAGAATCTGGCGGATCCGGCACTCGGACTCGATCTTGACTGTATCCGCGATAACATCCTTCTTAACACGGAAGACGGGACGCTTCCGATGGTTCCCGTTTTTTCGAGTACCTATGGCATGCTTGTGAACAAAGACCTGTTCGAAAAGGAAGGCTTAAGCATTCCTTCTACCTATCCGGAACTGGTAGCCGTCTGCAAGGACTTTCGAGAGAAAGGCTATCCAAATCCCATGATGGGATATACCGCTGACGAAAAGACATCCATCTACACAGTGGTAAGCTATCCATTTTTCTATTCTACGATAGCAGGTAATGACGAGGCTGTCGACAAAATGAACGCGCTTGATCCGGCGGCCGGCGAGTATATGAGACCGACGATTACAAAGATGGAGCAGTTTTTAAACGATGTCGGGGTGGACGGCAGTGCCTGCGCATCAATCGAGGACAATTATGAAGCGGTGATCCTTCGTTTCTTTGAGGGAGACGTTCCCATGATGGCTTGTTCGGGCGATGCCGTATCGGGTACAAAGAAGCGCGAAAGCCTTTCCGATCAATTTACAAAGAATCCTTTTCAGTATGTCTTTGTGCCGATTCCTATGGCGGATGAAGGCGCTTACTTCCTCGATATCCCGAATCTGCAGTTCTCGGTGAATAAGGACAGCAAGAACCTGGAAGTCGCCAATGAGTTTATGCGTTTTCTGGTTACATCACAGGAATTGAATGAGATGGCCAAGAATAAAGGACTTATGTCTCCGACAAAGGATCTGTCTTTTGACAGCCGGTATGCCGCATTTGGTGAGATCCCCGAGTCCCGGATCCTGTCTCCGGAAGAAATCGGACTTACAGATGATGCGGTGCTCCAGCTTAGGATGGCTGTCTATGAGTATGCAACAGGCAAGTTGTCCATAGAAGACGCAATCAAAGGATTTGGCACCTATACCCAGTAATCTTTTTCAATTTGAAAAGCGTATTCGGAACCGGAAAAAGCAAGAGTTGTATTTGAGAGATTCAAAAAGTGTACGGAAGTATATTGCGATATGTATAAAAAAGGCACATCTTTGGCGCAGCTGGTCTGCTGAGAATAACAAAGAGCTCCGAGTGATCGGAGCTCTTATTCATAGGTTATGGGAGTCGGAAGATCCGGCTTATTCGAAATGTAATGCACTTCCTTCGACCTTTTTGCTTTCGTATACACCGCGATCCGCGAGTTTATAAAGCTCTTCGAAGGATGCTTTGCTGCCTTCTTTGAAGAACGTAGCACCGGCGCTGACGCAGACCTTCTTGCTTTTTATTTCGGGAATATCCATCTTGGAGATTCCGGTAAAGACGCGATCCATGATTGCCTTGCCGGCATCTTCGTCGCACAGGTTCTGAATATATGCAGCGTACTCATCGCCACCCAAACGGAAGATGATATCATGATCGCGGAAGGCTTGTTTTAAGACATCCGCAATTCCGCGGATCACCTTATCTCCGATATTATGGCCGAATTCGTCGTTGATACTCTTAAAATTGTCAACATCCAGAATGCAGAGCATGCCTGTTTTGTTGTTCGCCATGGCATCGATCACTTTTCGCTCGCCACTGCCGCGGTTTAAGATGCCCGTCATGATATCGGTGCTGGCCAGGATCTCAAGATTCTGGCGTTCCTTGGCTGATGCCACGACGTCGTCTACATTTTTAAAACCGGCCAGCATAGCGCTTCCCGGGATATTGGCATTGATCAGGATGTACGTAAACTGATAATAATGTACCTCACCGTTGTCCATAACACGGTAACTGGAGACGTACTCCTCATTCTCCGAAAGCTTGCGGTTGATCGTGTTAAGAGAAATGGCATCATACATCCACTCCTGATCCTCGGAATACACACGATCTTTCACGTACTGTTTGTAGAGCACTTCATAGGGATAGATCTTTTCACCTGCGCCCTCCATACCTTTTGTGACATAGCCGTCAAGCTTTAAGATCACCACATCGCCCGTCTGGGGATTGATCTTGAAGATATTGTAGTAATCGCGGCTCAAGGTTTCCACGATATCCAGCTGCTCTCTTAAATAGCGCTTGTCGGAAATATGCTTGCGGATCGATGTGTCGATATCCCGAAAAGCAAGAACGAAATTGTCGGTTTCTCCGGGCTGTCCTGCGAGTGCGAAAGCCATCTGGTGATAGGACATATTTCCGTCATCGGCCAGACGCATGTAATCCAGAGTAAACAGATCTCCGTCTTTGATCCGGGAGAATACGACATCCAGTTTCACATCCCTCTGGATGCTCTCGATGCTGTTTACAACACATCGGTCTACGTATTCTTCGATAAAGCGTTCGTAGTTGTCAAAACGAAATCCCAGTTCAACCGCATAACGATTCGTATTCTCGCCGGTTGAACGGTACAGATGCATCTTTTTTGTGGTGGCGTTAATGACCCAGATGGTGTGGTATTCTTTTCCGATTCCGGTGATAATACCTGTCAAACGCCGTATGCGAGCATTAAAATCCTCGACCAGAGCGCGCTGCTCTTCGGGATAGCTCGACGGATCGATCAATTCATTTTCTTTTATGACGATATCTGATTGCATAGTTCCTCCTGAAAGTGTACTTTGACCTGATATAACCGTCAATAACATAGATTTTACAACTCTATAGGGGAAGCGTCAATACTTCCTCGGCACATAAACTGTCAGTCTTTTTTAGTGAAATACTTGACAGGTTAATAAATGTTAGCTATATAAAGGCAAAGAAGATATCCTAAATGCGTTGATTGATTCTGCTGAAGTGCGTTATGAGGAAATGTTTGGATCTGAAAATAATATTGCGGCATTTTTGCAAGGTATACATGAAAGAGCGAGGATAAAATAATGAATGTAAAATGTGAGATTTTATATTATAGATATCTGATGATGAAAAGAAGAGGGTAACATTATGATACTGAGAGATTTCAAAAAGGAAGATGCAAAGATTATAGCTGGATGGATTAGATCTGAAGAAGAATTATACAGATGGTCAGCCGACAGATTTAACAAGTATCCGCTTTCGGGAGACGATATCAATGAAAACTATGCACCGCAGAAGGAAACGGGCCGGTTCTTTCCGCTTACGGCTGTGGATGATCAGGGTGATGTCTTAGGGCATTTCATCATAAGATATCCGAGAGAGGATGATGACAGATCAGTTCGTTTCGGCTTTGTCATCGTGAATCCTTCACTCAGGGGAAAAGGATACGGAAAAGAAATGCTGCGGCTTGGAATCAAGTATGCAAGGGAACGGCTTCACGCTTTAAGAATCGATTTGGGCGTATTCGAGAATAATGCCGGAGCAAGGCATTGCTACGAAGCTGTAGGGTTTCGGGAGTATGGTAGAAGAGAGTGTGAAATGCCTATAGGCTCATGGGTCTGCATCGATATGGAGAAGATATAACTGATTCCTTAAAAGAATCTCAGGCTGCGTATCAGATCAAAAACCGTAAGCATAATTTGAAAGAATGTATTATATAACGACTAAGTGAGGAATGGCCTATGAGTTTACAGCTGTTAAAGGCAGGGACTTCTGATGTGCTGACTTTAAACGAAATATCAAAGCGAGCGTTTGACAGTGATATCTTGGTGGGAGCCG
>CACZFI010000009.1 GCA_902780405.1 uncultured Lachnospiraceae bacterium | reverse complement strand
GCCGGCACTTAACGAACGCGAAGCGTGAGTTTAGTACCGCTGCGTGTGAGACGAAGCGAGAGCGTCCCCTGAGACAAGTATGTGCCGGATGGAGCGTCAACAAGACGGGGAGAGCGCTCAACGATTTCTTTACATTCCCCTTATATTGTATTAAAATGTACCTATCTATGCGATAATCATACAAAATAGGCAGGATGGCATGGCGGCGAAGCATGTGATGATCAATGACATAATCGCGGAGCATGGGGTGAGGATGCAGAATTTGAAGCGCTACTATCCCTTTTTTGTGCTTTCCGAAATGACCTTCGCCCAGTATAAGGACGGCAAGTTCGCCGATCTGGATATGGGCTATATCACCATGGCGTCCCTGCGCTTCCTGATCAACGAGAATAATTTCCATGAGAAAGATGTGACATATGAGGAGTTCGAGTCCTTCCTGTCCGAATTGCTGGACAGAGATTTTACCGTGGTCTGCGAGGCGGCGGAGAAGAAGGAATTGATCTCCTATATTTTTGACAAATTAAAGAACGACGGCAGAGCCTTTGAATTTGGATTCTACGATCCCGAGGAAAAGCGTCGGAAGGTTGCAAGAGTCCGCCTTATAACCAGCAGGATCGAGAACGGCAGAGTTCTTTATACCATCACACCCGAGGCGGTGGAGTTCTTCCTTGATACGAAGGAGATTAAGGAGGAAAGCCGGATCAGTGTGGAGCAGCTTCTCTTAGAGAAGATGATCCGCTCGGACAATTTCAAGGGCGGTATCGAGGTGGTCAAGCGCATTAACGCGAGGGTAAGAGAAATCTCCGCGCAGAAGGAGCAGGTAGTGAAGCTTCTTTCGGCGGATGTCTTCGAAGGCGCGAAGGCTTACGAGGATTATATGAACACCTGCGCCAAGTGGTTTTCCGAGGAGGCGAAGTCCTTCGCGAAGAACAAGGCATTGGTAGATAAGGCGGTGGAGAAGGCGGGTTACGAGAAACGTCCCGGCGAGGAGGGCGTTTCGGCAACTTCCGGCAACCGCGCGCTGATGCAGATTGCGGCCCTTGAGACTGAGTTAAAAAAGACCATCTACAACCACAGCAAACTGATGGAGGAGACGATGGAGCTTTCCGCTGTCTCCGACCGCATGATCAAAAAGGCGAAGCTTTCGAAACTCAGGCCGGTCTTTGACTTTCAGAGGTATATGGAACAGGTGATGGAGAAGGATGAACCGGCACTTTTGGCACATGTGCTTCTTCCCTTTGCCGCGCCGAAGATCCACAGAAGTTTCAATCTAAGAGACATCGATCATCTGTTAAATGTATCGGCGGGTGCAAAAGATCCCGGCGAGAAGGTGGAAGGAAAGAAGATCGATCCGGACTTCAAGTACGAGGACGAGAAGTTGGACGAGCAAATCGAGATCAACTTCGCAAGGATGTTCCGCGAACTCTTGGATCAGTTAGACAAGTGGGGCAAGCTGACATTAAAGGAATACAACGGTATCTTGGAGATCAAGTTCGGCAAGGAGATCTACAGGAACCGAGATTACTATTCGTACCTGGTACATTTGGCGGGGAAGACGAGATACGACCTTCGCGCCATGCAGGAAAAACAGGAGACGATGTTCGAAGAAATCGTAGTGCATAGGATGTCGGAGGAAGACATGAAGCGCTACGGAAATGAAATCGTGGCAATTACATTTGGCGATGAAGAGATCACCATTGCAGCAGGAGAGGACACGGAGTTTACCGTGACGGATATGACGTTCGAAAGGAGGGCGGACTGACATGGAAGAAAAAAGTTTACAGACAGCGCTTGATATCTATGCCGCTCTCGTAACGGGACAGACGGTTTCGACAACGGATCCCGAGACGAAGGATCTCTATGACGCCTTCTACGGAGATGCTGCGGTGTATGACATCACCACGGCGCTGATGAAGAAACTGAACTTGAGTCTGTATGAGTATAACGATGCCCTTTATATGACGGCGGGCGACGGAAACAGGGTATTTGGTTATACCAACGAGGACATGAAGAGGATTCTCGGACTTAAGCTAAACCGTGAACTCTACATGACCTACTACGTGATGTACAATGTGCTCCTTCTTTTCTATCGTGATTCCGCATCCTATCAGGTGAAGGAGTATGTGAAGACGGAGGAGATCTTGGAGCAGGTGACATCTTCGCTTGCAACCGTGATCAAGGATCTTGCCATCTACTCTGCGACGGATATCGAGAAGGAGGGCTTCCGTTCCTTGGCACTTCTCTGGGATGAACTTCCGGTGATTACCGGTGAGGAGCGAGACAGGAACAAGGCAAGCCGCGCATCAAGAACCGGTTATGTGAAGCTCACCATGAACTTCATGATCCGCGAAAACCTTTTTGCTGCGGTGCAGGATCGTTACTATCCGACGGACCGCTTCAAGGCGCTCGCCGAAAACTACTTTGAAGAGTACAAGGGAAGACTCTATCAGGTGCTGGGAGGTGAGCAGGATGCCTAGTATCAATAGAATCAGAGTCAATAACGTGAAATACAATTTCGGAACGCAGTACTACGACGACTTCACCATGCGCATGTACGGGAAGAACACCCTGTACGACCTTGCCAACGGCGGTGGTAAGAGTGTGCTGATGCTTCTTTTGATGCAGAACATGATCCCGAACTGTACGCTTGATGAGAAGCAGCCCATCGAGAAACTCTTTCGGACGGGCAACGGCAACACCACCATCCATTCGCTGATCGAGTGGAAACTTGATCCCGAGGATGTGGACGACGGCTTCCGTTACATGACGACGGGATTCTGCGCACGCAAGGCGGAGTCCGGGGATACTGCAACAGAAAAGGGAGACCGTGAGGTCGCTTCCGTGGAGTATTTTAATTACTGCATTTTCTATCGCGACTTCAACAAGAACGATATCATCAATCTGCCACTTGTCAAAAACGGTGAGCGTGTGGGCTTCCAGAGCCTTCGGACATATCTGAAAGAACTGCCCCATAAGGACCTTTCCCTTAAGGTTGAGATCTTCGACAGGAAGGGTGCCTACCAGAACTTTATCAGTGCTTACGGACTGCACGAGAGCCAGTGGGAGATCATCCGCGGTATCAACAAGACCGAGGGTCATGTCCGTACCTACTTTGAGCAAAACTACAAGACCACCCGCAAGGTGGTGGAGGACCTTCTGATCGAGGAGATCATAGAGAAGGCATACAATGTAAAGACGGAGGCGGAAGCAGATGGCGGAGCCTCCATGGCGCAGATGCTCCTTGATATCAAGGAACAGCTTGCCGAGCTTTCCAAGAAGAAGAATGATATCGCAAACTACGACAAGCAGATTGAACTCGTTGCCGGCCTTCGTGCGAAGGTGGATTCCTTCCTGACACTGTATCAGGAGCAAAAGAAGGCGACGAAGCATCTGGCTGATCTTTACGTGACCGCGGAACAGTTTTCCAAGGGCGCAAGCACGGAACTTGAGAAGCTTCAGGCAGAAAGTGAAGCGAAGAAGAAGGAAGCTACCGAGATGGAACGCAGGGTGGCTTCGCTTAAGATTGCATCCGACCGCGCACATTTAAAGGTGCTTCTCGCAGAGGCGGAGAAGCTTTCCAAGGAGTGTGGCGAGGCGGGCCTTGCCGTAAAGAAGCGCGACCTGGAACTTTCAATCAAGGAGAGCGGAAACGACTTCCTGGAGTACGTATCTCTTCGTGATGAGAAGAATCACTTGGAGGGTGTGATCAAGCATCTGATGTCCGACTCAACCTATGACGAGGATCAGATGTATGCCTATGTGGCGAAGCTGAAGTTCTACATGGACGAGATGCTCGCTACGCTTCGAACCGAGAAGAAGGAACTTGAAGACAAGCGTCAGAGTGCTCTCCTTGAGAAGGAGTTCCGTGACAAATTACTTCTTACGGCGCAGCTTTCCAAGGCTTCCGCACTTCAGAAGAAGACGGATGCGGAGGAAGAGGCGGAGAATCTCTCCAAGCGTCTTGCGGATATCCGCATGACCATGAACCAGGTAATGTTTGCGGCATCCGAGGATCAGCTTTCAGGGATTGCCGAAGAACTTACCACCGGAGCGGATGCTCTCGTTACGGCGGAGAAGGAATATGAGGACAGACAGCTTGCCTTAGCGGAGATTCGAAAGAATTACCGTGAGACGGAGCTTTCCGTGCTTGCCTTAGAGAAGGAGTGCGAGGACCTCTTGACGCGTGCCGAGGAGTACGCAGAGCTTCGCAAGAATTTAGATACGCTCCTTTCCGTCTACCACGCAGATGATGCTGCGAGCTTGAAAGAAATCATCACGGATCGGATCACCGAGACCGTTCTTGCCGTTGCGGCAGATGAGAAAGAATTAAAGAACAGAAAGAAGCAACTCCGACGTGTGAAGGAGGGACGATTGATCCGTGTCTCCAAAGCCTGTGAGGAGGTGCTTTCCTATATCGAGACCAGACACGGAAGTCAGGCAATGCACGGCATGGATTACCTATCCGCCTTGCCGGAAGACCAAAGAAGAGAACTGCTTCGAAAGAATCCCGAACTTCCCTACGGTATCATCGTGAAGGATTTTGAAGAGATTGCTTCCGATGTGATGATGAATGAGATGACGAACCTGGATATGCCGGTTGCCATCTACGATATGGAGAGACTTTCCGAGAAGGCGCTTGTTGCCGGAGAGAATCTGATCATGGCGAGAGCCGGTGAAGAGTACCTGAGCGAGGAAGAAAGCAGGAAGAAGGCGGAGGAGAAACTCTCCGTAAGTATCACCGAACTGACGGATTCTTTGGCAGCCAAAGAGGAGATGCTTGCTACCTATCGTGAGGACTATGCATTTGCCATCCGTGTGACGGAAAGTGATGCAAGCCGCGCGGAGGAAACGCTTTCCGAGAAGCGAAGAACCCTTGCCAAGACGCAGGAAGAAAAGGATCGTCTGATCGCCGAGATCAAGACGGAAGAACATAAACAGAAGGAACTTTCCGAAAAGATCAGAGGACTTCGTGACAGGAGACAGGTGCTGCTCGAGGATAAGAGCAAACTTGCAACCATCGAAGAACTTCGCACCGTGATTGCCGAGAAGGAAGAAGAGGCGGCGAAGGAAGCCAAGGAGATCAAGCGACTTGAGTCCGAACTTGCGGGACTTAACGCGAAGGACAGTGAGGATGCGGTCGACCTTGCGGAACTCGAGGCATCCATCCGTGAACTTGAAAAGAAGGAAGAAGTAAGACTACGCGAGTGGGATGAGAACTACAAGGCATACTACAATCCCGAGACGGATGCGGAAGATCTTGATATTCCGGAAGATGAGATTAAGGCGCGTATCGCTGCCATGTTGCTTGACAGTCAGGACAACGCCCGTGCCATTGAAGATAAGAGACAGCTTGCGGCAACCTTGGAGGCTTCCATGGACCGTATCGCCAAGAACATCGAGAAGCGCGGAATGGCGTTTAAGAAGATTGAGGCAATGTACGCTGACGGCAAGATTACATTTGCTGACGAGCAGGTAATTCGGGCGGTTGAAAAGAGCAAGGCGGAAGCGGAACTCTTTAAGACCGAATGTGAGCGAAAACTTGCGGCAAAGCGTTCCGAGGCAGACCGCTTAGACGGAAGTATCGCTTACGCCATCGCCGGTGTGGAAAAGGAATACGGCAGCTTCGAGGAGATTACCGAGAGCAATGCCGAGATCTTGGATCAGTTAGCCAAGAGCGAGGAGCTGATGAAGCGTCTTCGCGAAGAGGCGGCGGAAGCAGAGAAGAATTTTGCGAAGTTCAAGCGCACCGAGTCCGACATGATCGATCTGTACAAGGACTTGAAGCGTATCACGGACAGTTACGACATCGATACCGCAGGAGCTTCCGTGCTTTCGGAAGAAAAGGAAGCATTGCGGAACATTTTCGACGAAGAACTGCTTACCTTTGACAGAAACCGCAAGGCCATGGACAAGGCAAAGCATGAGATGCTGAAGTCGAAGGGTACCGTGACGGAGGCGCTTGAAAAGCTTTCCGTATTCGAACTTGCTCAGACGATCAGAGATGACGTGGTGATCCCGGCGACATACGATGACGCGCTTTCACTCACGGACAACTTGAAAGAGATGGAATCCTACATCGCCCTTGAGAAGGAACGTATCGCCAAGAGCCTGACCGATATGGAGACCATCAAAGAAAACTTCGAGGAGCAGTGCTTACAACGCTGCCTGGATGTGCGAACCGAGCTTGAGAAACTGCCGAAGCTTTCGCGCATCGTGATGGACGACGAGACAATCCAGATGGTAGGACTCACCATCCCCTATGTAAAGGACGAGTTCTTAAGACAGCGGATGTCCGACTATATCGACCATATTGTCGAGACTGCGGATTCTTACACACAGGATAAGGATCGCATGAAATATATCCGGACCAGCCTGTCCCTAAAGAAACTGTTCAGTGTGATCGTAACCGATATGAATGCGATCCGGCTGCAGCTCTACAAACGGGAGCGCATCAAGGAACAGAGCCGGTATCTTCGCTACGAGGAAGCGGTGGGAAGTACGGGACAGTCCCAGGGTATCTACATCCAGTTTTTGGTTGCCATCATCAATTATATCTCCGGCATGTACAAGCTGACGCCGGAGGGTACGGGCACCAAGACGGTCTTTATCGATAACCCCTTCGGTGCCGCAAAGGATATCTATATCTGGGAACCGATCTTTGCGCTGCTTGCGGCGAACGGCGTACAGCTCATCGTTCCCGCGCGTGGAGCGACACCTGCCATCACCGGCAGGTTTGATGTGAACTACATCTTGGGACAGCAAATGTCCGGCGGCAGACAGCTTACCGTAGTGACGGACTACACGAGCACTGTAGACCAGCAGGAACTTGAGTACAGAGAACTTGACTATGAACAGGTCAGCTTCGATTTTATCTAAGAGGTGAAAGATGCATTACAAAGAAGTGAAGGCGATCCTGTCGCCGCAAAACGGAATGAACATCTATCGCGGCTGTACCTTTGGCTGTGTCTACTGTGATGCGAGAAGCAAATGCTATCGTATCCGCCATGACTTTGACGATGTGGAAGTGAAGGAAAAAGCCGATGATATGCTGGAGAAGACCCTGAAACGCAAGCGCACCAGAGGCATGATCACCACCGGCGCCATGACGGAGCCCTACCTGCCACTTGAGGAAGATCTTCGGATGGTCAGACGTTGTCTGAATCAGATCGAGCGATTTGAATTCGGACTTGCGATAAAGACCAAGTCGGAACTGATCCTGCGGGATATCGACATCTTAGAGAAGATCAATCAAAAGACCAAATGCGTGGTGAGCATCCCGCTTTGCACCGCGGATGACAAACTCTCCGCAAAACTTGAGCCGGGGCTTGCGGTTACAAGCGCCCGCGTGAAGATGCTCAAAGAATTCCGGGATCGCGGGATCCCGACCATCGTATGGTTTGAACCCATGCTTCCGTTTATTGTGGACAATGAAGACAACATCAGCGAACTCCTTGCCATGTGCGAGGATGCGGGTGTGTACGGAATCATGTGCGCATCGATCGGCATCCTGCTTCGCGACGGCAGCAGGGATTACTTTTTCGACAATCTCGATACACATTTTCCGGGACTGACCGAACGCTATCAGGATGCCTTCGGAGATGTGACCGAGCTTATAAGTCCGGAGAACGACAAACTGCTTACACTGATCCATAAAACCTGTGACAGGGCGGGGATTGTCTGGGATCGGGAAGAGCTGACCAGATTTATGAGAGAATACAAGAACAAGACCACCGGTGAGCAGATGTCATTGTTTGATTTTACATCATAGAAGATGTATAATAGGCGCATGTGACATCAGGAAAGAAGGGGAGTCATGAGTAAGAAGAATCAATCCAAGAAGCCTGCGGAAACGCAGAAGACCGAAGAGAAGAAAACCGAAGAAAAGAAAACCGAAGAAAAGGAGCGTCCGGCATACGAAACCTACGTGCCGAAGCCCGCACCGAAGATGACGTTTTACACCGTCATGGCGATGATCGCGGCTTTGGTTGCGGTTGCTGCCGCATATCTCGGTATGAGCATGATGACGAAGCCTGTGTTCTATGTGCTTGAGGCCTTTGCGGGCGTGACGATCGGCGAGCTCGGCACGAGATGGATGCCCGATATCATCGCACAGGAGAGTAAGTCGGCGATAACATTTCAGTATATGATGATCGCAGCGGGTATTCTGCTTGTGATCTGCGGCATTCTTGCCATCATTACGGGCGTGCGCGCCATCATACCCGAGAAGAAACCGATCGTGCTGCTTTCCATCATTGCATTTGCCTGTGCGCTTGCAGCGGGACTTTTGCTCGCTATCGGAGTGCCGATGGTGATGCCGGCCATCAGGGCTGAGGTGAAAAGCTTCGCGAACTATGATATAAAAGGGTTTGAGTATTACAATGTGTACCTGTTTTACGTGATTGCCGTTATCGCGAATCTGGTCTGCTCCGCAGCAAATGTATTCGGCGTGACCGGCGGAAACAGCAGATATACCAGGGACGGTAAGGCGTTCTAGGAAAGGAGATCACTATGGGATTTAAAGAAGTAGTAGAAGTAGTTAAGAACGAGACAATGGAAGTTGTGGAGATCACCAAGCTCCGCGCCAAGATCAGCAAAGAGAAGTCGGCCATCAAGTCCGCTTACGTTAAGATCGGTGAGAAGATCGCCGAGAAGTATCCTGACGGCGGTGCGGGAGAAGAGATCGATGCGCTGATCGCCGAAGTTGCGGCTTCCAAAGCAAAGATCGAAGAATTAAATGACGAGATCAGTCGGACAAAGATGGAGGACTAAGTACCATGGATTACAATGCAGCAAGCCTTGCGCTTCACGAAGCCACAAACGGAAAACTCGAGATCGGACTCAAGTGTCCCCTTGAGACAAAGGATGATCTTTCTACGGCCTATACACCGGGCGTTGCGGAACCCTGCCGCAAGATCCACGACAATGAGGATGATGTGTACCGCTATACATGCAAGGCACACACCGTTGCTGTGGTATCGGACGGTACTGCAGTACTTGGCCTCGGAGATATCGGACCGAAGGCTGCAATTCCCGTAATGGAAGGCAAGGCAGTCCTCTTCAAGAAGTTCGGTAATGTCGATGCATTTCCCATCTGCCTTGACACCAAGGATGTGGATGAGATCGTTGAGACGGTGAAGCGCATCGCTCCCGTATTCGGCGGCATCAACTTAGAGGATATCGCTGCTCCGAGATGCTTTGAGATCGAGGAGCGTTTAAAGAAGGAACTGGATATACCCGTATTTCATGACGACCAGCACGGCACGGCAGTGGTTGTGGCAGCAGGTCTGATCAACGCATTAAAGATCGTCGGCAAGAAGATGGAAGACATCAATGCAGTCATCTCCGGCGCAGGTGCTGCAGGTATCTCAATCTGCAAACTGCTTCAGGCGTTTGGTATCGGCAATGTCGTACTTGTCAACAGCAAGGGTGCGCTCTGCCCCGGCGCTGCGGGCATGAATCCTGCGCAGGGAGCTATGGCTGAGATTACCAACAAGGACAGAGAGTCCGGCTCTCTTGCGGACGTGATGAAGGGCAAGGATCTTTTCATCGGTGTATCCGCTCCCGGCATTGTGACCAAGGAGATGGTGGCTTCCATGAATAAGGACGCCATGGTATTTGCTATGGCAAATCCCACACCGGAGATCATGCCGGATGAGGCAAAGGCAGGCGGTGCAAGGATCATCGCTACCGGACGTTCCGATTTCCCGAACCAGATCAACAACGTACTGGTATTCCCGGGTATCTTCCGCGGCGCTTTGGATGCACGCGCATCCCAGATCACGGAGGAGATGAAGATGGCAGCAGCAAGAGCCATCGCATCCATCGTATCCGACGACGAGCTCTCTGAGGAGTACATCGTTCCGGATGCATTTAACGAGAATGTTGCAAAGGCCGTAGCAAAGGCAGTGGCTGACTGTGCGGCAAAACAGTAGATACAGCAGGAGAATCTATGCAGGCAAAACTTGATGCAGTCAAGCAGGAAGTGAACAAGGTAATCAAAGGCAAGGAATATGTGGTGGAGAAGGTGCTCGCTGCGGTGATCGCAGGAGGACATATCCTGATGGAGGATATTCCGGGCGTCGGAAAGACCACGCTTGCTACCACATTTGCAAAAAGCATGTCTATGGACTACAAGCGTGTGCAGTTTACACCGGACGTGCTTCCCAGTGATATCCTGGGATTTTCCATGTACAACGCGGCAACCAAGGAATTCGAATACAGAGAGGGAGCCTGTTTCTGTAATCTCTTTCTGGCAGACGAGATCAACCGTACCTCCCCGAAGACGCAGTCGGCGCTGCTCGAGGTGATGGAGGAGGGAACCGCCACGGTCGACGGAGTCACGAGACCGCTTCCGGATCCCTTTGTGGTGATCGCAACGGAGAACCCTTACGGTTCTTCCGGTACGCAGATGCTGCCGGAGTCCCAGTTGGACCGCTTTATGGTATGCCTTTCCATGGGCTACCCCGAACACTCGGATGCTGTGAAGATTCTGAAGGGCAATGCCTCAAGACCTTTGGAACAGGTGGCTGCCGTGATGACGGCGGACGAGCTCGTGGCAGTCAGAAAGATGACCAACGACATGTTCATCCGCGATGAGATCTATGAGTACATCGTGACCATCGTGGAAAATACCCGCACGAATCCCATGTTCTCCATGGGCGCAAGCCCCCGAGGTACCATCGCACTGCTTCGTATGGCGAAGGCGATGGCCGTGATCGACGGCAGGGATTACGTAACAGCTGAGGATGTGCAAAACTGTGTCAAGGATACCCTCGGACACAGAGTGAAACTTGCAGCCAGGGCGAAGGCCCAGGGCATGACGGTGGACCAGGCACTTCGCAATCTTCTGGCCCTGCTTGCCGTTCCCAGAAACTGATTTTGAACTGACATACAAATGACTGTGGTGAAATATATGGATTGTATCGTAAGAATAATTGCATACCTTTTGTTGCTTGCGATTCACGTGTTGATCTATATATTTCTCCACAGTCATTTTTATTTTATTCTGCTTGTGGCGATGGTCACGGCGCCGATTCTTACGGCTGCCGCCAATTTCTGGCTGCGCCGGTCCGTCTCCGTGGAGATCCTGTCCGGTACGGGCAAGGAAGCGTATGCGAGAAAGCGGGAGGAGACCTTCTTTTATCTGAAGGTGAAGAACACCTCCTGGGCCATGAGCCTTGACGCAAAGGTATCGCTTACCATCGCAAATACCTTCTTCGGTACCGAGGGTACATTTACGGTTTCCGTGCCCGTACATATGCACGGAACCTATGAACTCGAGATCCCCGTGATCCCGGATTTTCCGGGCATCGTGACTTTGAAGGCAGACGCGATCCGCGTGAAGGATCTTCTTGGATTTTTCTATCTGAAAAAGAAGACAGTATCTTCGGCTTCCGTGACGGTGATGCCGGAGTTCTTCGGCAAGGGTACCTACGACCGGACGGCAGTGGAAAGCGGTATGCTCGAGAGCGAGGAAAGCTCCAAACGCGGCAATGATTTTTCTGACGTGCAGGAGATCCGCGAGTACATTCCCGGCGACAAGCTGATGAGCATCCACTGGAAGCTGTCGGCGAAACGCGACGTGCTGATGGTGAAGGACCGCGTATCCATGTCCGACAGGCAGCTGGTGATCGTGTCGGAACTGCTTTCCGATCACATGATGCTCGATGCCGTAGTGGAGGCAACCTACGGCCTGGTCAGGACGCTGATCGAGGACGGTACGACAGTGCGCCTGATGTACTGGAGTATGGGATCATATGACTATATGGAATATCGAATCGATTATGTAAGTGATCTTGAGACTGCATTTGCCAGGATGTACTATGAACGGACCTATCAGGTGGCGGACGAAGCGGCCTCTCACATGGCGCAGGTTCATCCGGAGATCAAGTCCTACCTGTATGTGACGGGCGGCGGCTCGGGCGCGGATGTCTTTGTAAGGGAGAACGGATAGATGGCGAGAAAGGTGAAAGAACAAACACCTGTCCTGTGCGACGGCGTCAGACTGTCCGAGAGCTTCTACGAGAAGAAGGAGAATCGTGTCTTCACGCTGCTTGTGAAGGGATTCATCGTCTACCTTCTTGCGATGGGGGCTGTCGGTTTCTACCTGTCGGCTATGGATGTGTCATACAACGAAGTTCTGTGTCACTTTGTGATACTCATTGTATCGCTGCTTTGCGCACTGCTATACTACAGGCTGCTGGTGGAGAATCTGGGCTATCTGGCGCTCTTTTTCACCTTCGGCTATCTGGTGCTTGTGTTCCGTGATTATATTAACTCCGGATACTATGCGATGGTGAATATCACGATCCGAAATGCGTCCGAGTATTTCGACGTGGACGTGAAAAAACTCTACACGGAGCGAATCGGCAATCGTTATCTGACGATCACCTTGATGGCGCTCTTTGTGGGCGTGGTGCTGGCCATCCTCCTAAATGTCTTCATATCGAGACGTATGCAGTATGTGAATGCGCTTTTTGCGGTGATGTTTTTGAATGTGATCCCGCTCTATCTTGTGTTTGAGCCCGGAATGCTCTACACGCTGATGATCGTGACCGGGCTTTCCGCGTCCATGGTTATAAAAGGCGGAAGACATTACAATCCCCTCTTGCAGATCAAAAGAAGCGATACGGCGTATGAACTGAAGGAGAAGCGAAAGAAACGGGAGTTTTCTTACGTTTATGATGTTAAAGCCATGCTGCAGGCCGGTGCCCTCGCAGCGGTGTTCTCCATCCTGGTGGTTTCGGGTGTTCATGCCTTCCGGCCGGTGGAGAGCTTCAACGTCGGTTACAAGACCAACAAATACAAGGAATTGACCATGTCAGCTATCAGTACCGTGATGCTCGACGGCTTCGAGGGACTGATGCGCGATACAAGATATAAGGGAGGACTACGTTCGGGTGAACTCGGTAGCGTATCCTCCGTGCGATTGGATCATCAGACGGATCTGATCGTGCAGTTTACGCCCTACGATGACAGCATGCTCTATCTTAGGGGCTTTGTCGGGGAGATCTACAATCCTTATCAAAATGAATGGACGACGGCAGAGGCTGTCCGGGGAGTGTCTTTGGACCAGACGGCGGAGACCAATGCTTTAGAAGCGGCGTATGACGAGGGAGATGAATTTGCCGCTCGTGGACAGATGCGGATTCGAAACGTGGATGGCGGACCCGATGTGACATACCGCCCTTACTATACGGCGGAGTATGAAAAGAACAGCCGTAACTTTTTCTATGATGTTACCTATTATCCGAGATTGCAGGGCAATATGGCCAGGATCAATCCGGATGATTACGAAAACGGTACGCCCTACACGGATGCGGATCTGTACGTGCCTGCGGAAAATGTGCCGGTGATCGAAGCATTTGTTCGCGAGAACGGTATGATCACGGATACCTCGGATCAGCTGATCATCCACGTGATGGATTATTTTCAGGAGAATATTCCTTACACCGTTCGGCCCGGCAAGACGCCGAAGGGTGAGGACTTCGTCAATTACTTCCTGACGGAGAATAAAAAAGGCTACTGTGCGCATTATGCTTCGGCAGCAGTATTAATCTTCCGGTACATGGGCATACCGGCCCGTTACGTGGAAGGCTACGCCGTAAGTTACGATGATGTAACATCCGGAGAACTGATGGATGAAAAGTCGTACGCATACAGCGATTACTACGACGGTTATTCCGTACTCGGAGAGACGGCGATGGTAGAGGTCGAGGCGAAGGACGATGACGCCCATGCATGGGTGGAGGTCTACAGCGCCAAATTCGGCTGGATCCCGGTGGATGTGACGCCGGCAAGCTCGGGTGAGGAGGATGTCTCCGATTTCTGGAGCGATTTTGAACGGCTGATGGGAGACGGAGATTCCACCGATGGGGAGATCACGGACGGCGGCAACGGTTTGCGCATTTCCCAGAATCTGATCAAGGTTGTGATCTACGTGATCGTCGGAGTGATGCTTGCGGCGTCCGCGTTCGGTATCCTTCTTGTACTGATCAGAAGGCTCGTGTATCTGATCCGCTATACACGCGCGTCGGAAAGTGATAAACTTGTTATGAATTACGCAGCGCGGCGCAAGAAACGGGCGAAGAAGGACGAGGGCTTTAAGGCATGCCTGAATTATAAGACGCAGGTGGCCTACCTTGCGAAGGAGGAATTCCCTGCCTATGCGGATCTTGTCTCGCTTCTCGAACGCGCGGGATATGCGGCGGGAAGCATCGGAAAAGAAGAATTTGACAGAGCTATCGAGGCACTGAACAGACTATATGAGAAAGAGAGGTAACTTAGATGAGAATACTTGTAACAGGAGGAGCAGGCTATATCGGAAGCCATACGGTTGTGGAACTTTTGAATGAGGGACACGAGGCGGTGGTTGTGGATAACCTGTATAACGCAAGCGAGGTTTCTCTTTCACGTGTGGAGGAGATCACCGGAAAGAAGGTTACATTTTACAAGGCGGACATCAGGGACAGACAGGCGATGGATGAGATCTTCGACAAGGAGTCCATCGAGTGTGTGATCCATTTTGCGGGTCTAAAGGCTGTCGGTGAGTCCGTGGCAAAACCTCTTGAATACTACGAGAACAATATCGGAGGTACGCTGACGCTGGCTGAGTCCATGCGGGATCACGGTGTCAAGAATATCATTTTCTCTTCTTCCGCCACGGTTTACGGCGATCCGGCCTTCGTGCCCATCACGGAACAGTGTCCAAAGGGCACGCCGACGAATCCCTACGGATGGACCAAGCATATGATCGAGCAGATGCTCACGGACCTTCACACGGCAGATCCGGAGTGGAATGTCATTCTGCTTCGATACTTCAATCCCATCGGAGCGCATAAGTCGGGCAAGATCGGCGAAGATCCGAAGGGCATCCCGAACAACCTGCTTCCCTACGTGGCGCAGGTGGCCATCGGTAAGCTCCCCTGTCTCGGGGTTTTCGGCGATGACTATGATACGCCGGACGGAACCTGTATCCGCGATTACATCCATGTGGTGGATCTTGCGAAGGGACATGTGGCTGCGTTAAAGAAAGTCTTGGAAAACCCGGGAGTCAAGGTGTATAATCTTGGTACAGGCAACGGACAGAGTGTCTTTGATGTGGTGAAGGCATTCGGAAAAGCCTGCGGTCATGAGATTCCTTATGAGGTGAAGCCGCGCCGTGCCGGTGATGTGCCGGTCGTATATTCCGACGCAAGCCTTGCCAAAGAGGAACTCGGATGGACAGCCGAGTACGGCATAGACGAGATGTGCGCCGATTCGTGGAGATGGCAGAGCCAAAACCCGAACGGTTACGAGGGATAATTCTGGGGAATATGATTTAAAGGAGTACAGGGGGATGAAAAAAAGAAAACAGCTGAAAAAGACGCTTCTCACCAAGATCGTGATCTACGTAGCGGTTGCGATTGTTCTCATCACCCAGCTGAGTATCAAGCTGGCAGCGGACAACATTCAGTCGCTCACGAATGCGATTCTTGAGAGAGAATCCGAGAACTATGCGGAAGAGATCTGCAGCTGGTGGAATGCCATCAAGGAGCGTGTCGGTCAGACTGCGCAGGTGATGAGGAATACACCGAAGCTTTCCAAGGACGACGCACTTACCATGCTGCTTGCACTGACCGAGCAGGATCCGGATTCTCAGGACATCTACATCGGATACGGAGATACCGGTGTCTTCCTGGACGGATCAGGCTGGGTGCCTGACGACACATTTGTATTTACGGACAGACCCTGGTATCAGGGTGCACTTGCACAAAACGGTGAGCTTTTCTCATCCGAACCCTACGTGGACGCTTCCACCGGAAAGACCTGTCTTGCATGCTCCGTGATGCTGCAGGACGGCGTGGTCTTAAGCAGCGACGTCAACTTTGACAAGGTGGCGGAGATGGTGGGACAGTTCGACTCCCTTTCCGATGATGCCAAATTCTACATCATCAACAAGGAGACCAAGGACATCCTGGTAAGCAACGTGGACGGCGTTGTGGGTGAGAATCTTTCCGACACAAAGGATCCGATTGCTGCGTCCCTGGGTAAGAGCTTTGATACCATGAAGACAGCTCCCGGAGAGACGGGCAAGGTGATCACGAGAAAGACGGGCGCGGGTTCCCAGATGTTTACGGCCACGGATATCACCGGTACATCCTGGGTGATCGTAAGCGCGGTTCCTGCATCGATCTTAAGCAGTAGCATCCTGAAGGTTATGATCGTTACATTTGTGGGCGCAATCATCCTCCTGCTTGTGATGTCTGCGCTGTTCTACTACATCATCAACAAGGCGATCAACCCCGTGACAACCGTGACGGAACGCATTACGGATATCAGCAAGGGTGATTTCACCGTCAACATCGTACCCGAGGGCAACAACGAGATCACAACACTCTCCGAGAGTCTGAACGAGTACATTGATAAGATGAGAAGTACGCTGAACAACCTGTCGGATATTTCAAGTCAGATGAATACACGTGCGGGCGAGTGCTACGATATCTCTCACGTGCTTGCGGACGCCAACAACAACCAAAGCGACTCCATCGAGAGACTCAATTCGACGCTCTACGATATGAACCATGCCATCGACGATATCGCACAGGCTGCCACGGATCTTGCGGCGACATCTACGCAGCTTTCCGCAAGCGCAGAGGATGTGCGCGAACTCTGTGACGAGACGCTTTCCGCATCCGCACGCGGCCGCGAAGAGATGGAATCCATGAACGAGAACGTTCGGACACTCAATGATACCATCGATGAGCTGACAAGCCTTATTCGCGATACAGCCAAGTCCATCAAGGAGATCACCGGCATCACGGAGACGATCAACGAGATTTCCGAGCAGACAAATCTGCTCTCACTCAATGCATCTATCGAGGCTGCACGTGCCGGAGAGATGGGCAAGGGCTTCTCCGTTGTAGCACAGGAGGTCGGCGTTTTAGCCGGTCAGTCCTCCGAGGCAACAGAGAATATCCGCCGCCTGATCAACGGTGTCACTAATAACATCGCCGACATCAGCAGGAAGGCCGAGATCTGTATGCGGGATATGGAAAACTGTATGTCCGTCGTGACGGGTGTGAATGAATCCTTCGAGAAGATCAACGAGGACGTTGCGAAGGCAACCAACGGCATCGGTGAGATGGTGAACGGCATCAAGAAGATCAACTCCGTTGCCACCAACAATGCGGACACCACGCGTGTTCAGGCTTCGAACATCAACGAGGTGCTTGAATTAAGTAACATGATCGTAAGCGAGAGCACCAAGCTCCGTTCGGAGACCGAGAGCATCACCACAATCTCCGAGAACTTAAACCGTTACTCCGACGAGATCAACACGGATCTGTCGCATTATACGGTTTAAGCGGGATCGGCTTACTCTCCGATGCGAAACACCGGATAGTAGTAGGCTGATTCATTGATGGGAAGGATATCGGTACATGTATCGATCACCAAGCCCGGTTTGATTGTCATATGGAACTTTGATAATACACTGAAATTTTTAGTGGCTTTTTTGCCCGGAGAGACGCTTTTCTTGATTTCAATCGGATAGATCTCTCCGGGTTTTGCGTATATCAAATCAATTTCCTTTTGGTCTTTATCCCTGTAGTAGAAGAGATATTGTTTGGAATCGGAATTGTATGCGTACATATTCTTGATCAGTTCGCTGACAACATAAGTCTCAAAAAAAGCGCCGCTCATCACTCCGTTTTCTAACATTTCTGCGGTCGGCCATTTGCAAAGGTAGGCGCAAAGTCCGGTATCCATAAAATACATTTTTGGAGCTTTGATGATTCTGTTTGATCTGTTGGGAAGAAACGGATGCAACAGATAGATGATCCCGGCTGTTTCGAGTATGGAGATCCATCGCTTGCAGGTCCTGACATCAATTCCGACTTCGCTTGCCAGTGTATCATAGTGGAGTTCCGCCGATGTGCGTAATGCAATAAGCGAAAGAAAATTGCGAAAGAGTGTTTCGCTGCTTTCCGAAATCAGTTTTTTGACGTCTTTTTCTATATATGTATCCGTGTATGAGCGAAAATACACATCTCTTCTTGCGTTGCCAAGGACGATGTCCGGCATCCCACCATTAAAAATATCTTCGAAAATACCGGAACGGCTGCAGGGTGACGCCTTGCTTTCCTGACTGCGGCTTAACAGCGTTTTGATATCGGGATCAAAGGGGTGACCCGGGAGGTTTAATTTCTCCATGCGCGAAAAAGAAGCCATCTCTATCACACCGCATCTGCCTGCAAGTGAATCGGAGATGCTGTTTTGCAACTCGAATCGGTTCGAACCGGTAAGTATATACATTAGTTTTTGACGCTCGCCTGATTCGGTCCATACGAGTCGCTGCTGATCAATGACAACCTTAATTTGGTCTAACAACTGTGGCGCTTTCTGTATCTCGTCGATAATCAGAGGCCATCCGTGAGTTTCCAAAAAAAGCTTTGGATTTGTCTGCGCCAAGAGTCGATGATCGCCGTCATCGAGAGTGATGCTCTTGATTTCCTTGCCAAATATATGATTGACGGTGGTTGACTTTCCGACTTGCCTTGAACCGTAAATTACGATGCAAGGAAATGAGTCGGATACGTCTTTGATTGAGGATTCAATGAGTCTGTTTCGATACATGGTCGCACCTCCAATGCCTGTATTTGCGTTGATTATAGCAAATTGCGACCAAAAATGCAATCGGATGCCAGTTTGGTCGCAATTATTCGTAGGGCTCTTTTTTGTTTGTATGTATACATGGATTTGAGATCGCAGAATAATTTATCGGCACCGGGTGTTATTCCTTTGAATCCGTAAAAAACTACTTGCCAAATCAAAATCAATCTATTATAATAATCGGCGGACGTTAGGTCCGCCGATTATTATATAGCGATGCGTGGCTCAGCTTGGTAGAGCGCTGCGTTCGGGACGCAGAGGTCGCAGGTTCAAATCCTGTCGCATCGATTGGAAAAGGGAACATCTATGATGTTCCCTTTTCCAATCGATACACAGAACTAAATCTGTGACTTAGTGTGAGACGAACGCCCGCGTTCGGACGCATAGGGCGCTGCTTGCCGGTGGCAAGCGTTTAGCGCCGACCGAGCCGGCAGGCGAGACTGCTGTGTGCCGGTGGCACGCGTTCAGCACCGACCGAGCCGGCAGGCGAGACCGCAGGTTCAAATCCTGGACAGAATTAAATCTGTGACTTAGTGTGTTCCAATCGCCGGCGTTCGGACGCATAGGGCGCTGCTTGCCGGTGGCAAGCGTTTAGCGCCGACCGAGCCGGCAGGCGAGACTGCTGCGTGCCGGTGGCACGCGTTCAGCACCGACCGAGCCGGCAGGCGAGACCGCAGGTTCAAATCCCATGGGTTTCACCACCTCGGTGATTGATTATTTCCGCCGGCAGGTATAGATTATCTGTCGAGAGGTCACGGGCGTCTGGGGCTTCGATAAGGGTCCGGCACCCGCGTTCTTTCAAGAAAAGAAAGGAGTTTTATTTCATGAAGAAAAGAATCGGTTCCATCATTTTATGCATAACACTTGCGGCAGCATGTCTGACAGGCTGCGGTGAGAAAAAAGAAACAACAACTGCCGAAACCGGTGCTGTGGACACACAGGAGACGGCAAGCGGACTTGCGGCGAAGACCAAGGTTACATTTAACGGTGTGTCCTTCGGCTGCGGAGACAAGGCATCCGATGTGGTAGCGAAACTCGGCGATCAGGTTCGCCCTTCCGATACCGCCCAGCCTTGTATCCCCGAAGCGGGAGAGCTCACACATTATTATTTTGCAGGCTGTGTGATCACGGCGTCTCAGTATGATGTAATCACACAGGTCTCGCTCACCAATGATTTCGCACCCGGCACGGACGCCAAGATCGCCGGAACCGTCGGACTCGGTTCCAAATCGGATGAGATCAAGTCTGCGCTCGGAGATCCGACGAGAGAGGACGAGTACGGACTGACCTATGAAGACGGAGACTACAGCTTCAATGTCGTATTCGGCGATGACGGCGGAGCGATGAGCATGTATATCGAGGATATGTCCATTATGCTATAGTATGGCTGAAAAAAAGACACCGCAGGTGTCTTTTTTTGTGCGCAGAATTTTTTTAATTTGATTCTTGACATCCCAAAATAACAATGATACAATCAAATTGCACACAAGGTAATACGGAGATACATTTTTCATAATAGGAGGATAAACCATGAGTACAGTATATGATTTTACAGTAAAGGACAGAGAAGGTAAGGAAGTTTCTCTCGCAGACTATGCGGGTAAGGTGCTCCTGATTGTGAATACCGCAACAGGTTGCGGCTTTACCCCGCACTATAAACCGCTTGAGAAGATGTACAGCGAGCTTAAGGATCAGGGATTTGAGATTCTCGACTTCCCCTGCAACCAGTTCGCCAACCAGGCGCCCGGAGATGCGGACGAGATCCATGAGTTCTGCACCCTGAAGTACGGAACCGACTTTCCTCAGTTCGGGAAGCTTGATGTAAACGGCGATTCAGCAGATCCCCTCTTCGCATATCTTGCAACCGAGAAGCCCTTCGAGGGATTCGGCAAGGGTATCAAGAATGCTGCCTTGAACAAGTTTGCGAACATGAACAACAAGGCTTACGGCGGTAAAGCATACATCAAGTGGAATTTCACCAAGTTCCTCGTGGACAGAGAGGGCAAAGTCATTGCCAGATTCGAGCCCACCGTAGATATGGACAAGGTAGAAGAAGCGGTACGCGCAGCCCTTTAAAATGCGCTTTCTCCATAAAACAGGTGCCGGGTCTCTTGAGGGAGACCGGCACCTTCTGTATTTATGCTTGCATTGAAGGCTTGATTATGGTACAATTCCTCTGTTTGTAAAGCCTTTACAGACGGAATGCCAATGTAGCGCAGTTGGTAGCGCAACTGATTCGTAATCAGTAGGTCACGGGTTCGAGTCCCGTCATTGGCTCTTACTGAGCCATGCACAGAAAAACAAAGAAAGACGGCCGCGGGAGCTTGCTCACAGTCGGCCGTCTTTCTTTGTTTTTCTGTATACGGCGAAGCCGTACCCTCGAGTGACTGCGTCACTCGAGGGGTGCATGGCTCAGTAAGAGCCAATGTTTGAGTGACTGCGTCACTCGAGGGGTGCATGGCTCAGTAAGAGTCAATGTTTGAGTGACTGCGTCACTCGAGGGGCAATGTTTGAGTGACTGCGTCACTCGAGGGGTGCATGGCTCAGTAAGAGTCAATGTTTGAGTGACTGCGTCACTCGAGGGGTGCATGGCTCAGTAAGAGCCAATGTTTGAGTGACTTTGTCGCTCAAAGGGTGCATGGCTCTACTGAGCCGGCACGTCTAAACTTGATTTGATTCACCGAAATGCTTATAATAAGAAGGTCAAAAAAACAAAGGTGAAGGCTATGACCATAGAACACGTTGCCATGTATGTGAACGACCTTGAGGCGGCGAGAGACTTCTTTGTAAAGTACCTCGGCGGGCGTTCCAACGATGGATATCACAATCAGACCACGGATTTTCGCTCCTACTTTATCAGCTTTGACGGCGGAGCGCGGGTGGAGGTCATGACAAGACCGGAGCTTTGCGAGACCGATCAGACTGTAAACCGTACGGGTTACGCCCATATCGCATTCTCGGTGGGAAGCAGAGAAGAAGTGAACCGTCTCACCGAAAAACTTCGGTCGGATGGCTATACGGTGGAAAGCGGGCCGCGCGTTACCGGAGATGGGTATTATGAATCCTGCGTGGTGGCGATTGAAGGAAACCGGATTGAATTAACGGAGTGATCCGGCAGACAGAAGGTGCTTGAATGCTTAAGGACTTTATAATTCAAAACTGGTCAAATATGCTGGTTTTGCTGGCGTTTGCAATCCTGCTTAGGACAACGGTTTATCTGGACAAGAAAACGAAACGGCGTATGTATGTGCTGATCGTCGGCTTGCTTGTTCTCTCTGTGACTGTTTTTATTGAGTTTTCCTTGGCCGAGATGGGCGAAGGCAGAGATACCCGTCTGTTTTTGATGGGTGTAAGATACAGCGCAACGCCGCTTATCATCGCACTGATCATCTATACACTTGCGAAAAATGTCCGGTGGATCCTGTTTATACCGGCGCTTGTGCTGACTGTTTTGGATATGGTGTCCGTTCACACGGGAATCGTATTCTACCTTGACAGCGAGGGGACGCTGCGACGCGGACCGCTCGGCTACTTACCGTATATTATGGTAGGTGTATATGCGGCGTTGCTTGTGATCATCCTTGTGAAACGAAGCAACAAACGACCGACGGAGATCATCCCGATCGGATTCCTGTGCCTGGCGTTTCTGTCGGGACTGGTGCTTCCCTTCCTGATGGGAAAGGACTATTCACGCATTTTCTGCGTGACGGTTACCATTGCATTGTTTGTGTATCACGTATTCACGATCCTTCAGCTGACGGAGAAGGACGCGCTTACCGGGCTTTTGAACCGTCAGTCCTTTTACTCTGCGGTGAGTAACGATTCGAAGGATATCCGTGCGCTGGTTACGATTGATATGAACGGGTTAAAGGAGATCAATGACCGGGAAGGACACGCTGCCGGAGATACGGCACTCGAGACACTGGCGTCCTGCTTTATGAAGGCTGCCACGATGCGGGATTCCGTGTACAGGCTCGGCGGCGATGAATTTATGATTGTCTGCAGAAATTCTTCGGAGGAAGAGGTGCGGCAGCTGATCGACCGAATTCGGGCTCTGGTTTCCGAAACCAAGTACAGCTGTGCCATAGGATACAGCTTTTCACAGGAAGAGCATCAGGACATTGACGAGATGATGAAAGAATCGGACGAGATGATGTACAAGGACAAGGTGGAGTACTATGCGATGCCCGGACACAAGAGATACCGCGGCTGATCCTTTCGTCGCTTGTGGGAAATCGCTGACTTTGCTATAATGCCTACGGAGGCTTAGGATATGAAAAACCGTGAGATTCGGTGGGACAAACTTGATAATACGGCGAACCTGTTTCCCGTGATCGCAAGGGAGGGCATGAGTAATGTCTACCGTGTGGCGATTACGCTGAAAGAGGAAATCGTTCCGGAATTATTGCAGCAGGCGTTGGAACGTGTCCTGCCTTATTTTGATGTATTCAACATGAAACTGAAGCGGGGACTTTTCTGGTACTATCTTGAGTCCAATGAAAAGCCGGCACCGCTTGTGCATGAGGAGTATGAGTACCCGTGCCAGTATATCAATCCTTATGCGAACAATGACTACCAGTTCCGCGTGACTTATTACGGCAGAAGGATCAATCTAGAGGTCTTTCATGCATTGACCGACGGAAACGGAGCTTTGCTCTTTTTGAAGGAGCTTTCTTACTGTTATCTGCGTCTGGCACACAAGGAACTGCAGGAGGTGCAGGGCGAGAGCCTGTCCGCGAACACGTCTTTGGACAGCAGGGACAGTTATCTCGACAATTATAAGCAGAAGGCCAAGAAGGGTTATAAGACCGAGAAGGCTGTGATCATCAAAGGTGAGAAATTCTACAAGAGTCAGTACGGGGTGATCCAGGCGTATATCAACCTTGCGGATATCAAACGGGTATCCAAGGTTTACGGCGTGACCATCAACCAGTATCTGGTCAGTGCCTATACCTACGCCATCTACAAGGGCTACCTGGACGGTAAGCCTTCTTCGCATCCGATCTCGACCTGCGTGCCCGTAAACCTGCGGCCTTATTTCGGTTCCGAGACGACGAAGAATTTCTTTGCAGTGGTATCCGCAGTATTTAAACCGACAGAGGAACATTATGAATTCGAGGATGTACTTCGCATTATCTCCGGAAGCCTGAAGGAGCAGATCAGCAAGGAGCATCTCGAAGAACTCTTCTCATACAATGTATCCAATCAAAAGAATATCATGCTTCGTGCATTCCCCTTATTCCTGAAGAATATCGGCATGAAGCTGGTGTATAACGGATCGGCCAGGGCGAACACATCGACACTCACCAATCTGGGTGTGATCACCGTGGACGAGGCCTACAGAGACTACATCGAGAGCTTCTACGCCTTGCTCTCCATGTCCAAAGGACAGAACTTAAAAGGCGCTGTTTGTTCTTACAATGATACTCTGGTCTTCTCGCTTTCCGCAGCTGTGCGGGAAACCGACGTGCAAAAGGAGTTCATCCGACGCATGACCGAGGACGGTATCCATGTTGAGATTGAAACGAACGGAGTGTATGATGAATCATTGTCCAAAATGTAAAGTTTATATCAGAGATGAGGCTGTCATCTGCCCGCTGTGTGGGGCGCCTCTGGCAGTCGATAACACGGAACAGCGTATGGTGGGCTACCCGGATGTGGCTTACAGGCTGAAGTTTATGCGACTTTTGATCAAGATCGCGCTTTTTGCTTCGGTGGTTGGTCAGGGTATCTCCATGTTTTTGGATTACTTTATCAACGGAGAATTCTCCTGGTCCCTGATCACCGGTGTGGGACTTGCCTTCGGCTGCTTTACGCTTGTGTATTCCTTTGAAAACAACAAGTCTGTTCAGCACAAACTGGTCGGCCAATTGATCGCGGCAATCCTGGTGATCCTTCTTTTGAACCGAATCATCGGCAGAGGAGACTGGGGACTTACCATCGGTATTCCGTCGGCGATCGCGGCAATCCAAAGTGGTCTTTTGATCCTGCTTTTTATGAAACTGTCACATTGGAGAATCTACGTGATGGCAGAGGTATACATTGTGGTGACGGCTATTTTGATGTTTGTGATCGTGCTTGTGACAAAGCATGATTTTTGGCTGCTTTCCGCACTTTCCGCCATCTACACCGTTGTCGTTATGGCAGCGATGGTTGTCTTCGGCGGACGTCATGCAACCAATGAATTAAAACGAAGATTCCGGGTCTAGTATGGAAGAAGAACGTATCAGCAGAAAAGCAAAACTGATCCGCGAACTTGTGGCAAAATTTAACGGCACGCCCTTCATCAAAGATCACATCATCGGTGATCATCGGGGTGACAGTGACTTTGACAAGGAGTTCAAGTATCCGGATCACATAAGTACAACCAAGGTATCCGTCGGCAGTCTCAGGATGGAACTTGCCGAGGCGGCGGAACCGAAGTCCGACAAGGTGGTCCTTCAGCTGCATGGCGGCGGCTATGTCGGAGCATTCAAGAACAATTACCGGCGTCTGGCCGGGTATTATATTGAGGTGGGGGTTGCGGCGGTTCTTACGCCGGACTACCGCGTGGCACCGGAACATGTCTTTCCGGCGGCGCTTCATGACGGGCTCAAAGCCTATGACTGGCTCCTTCAAAGAGGTTACCGTGAAGATCAGATCATCTTTGCGGGTGACTCTGCGGGCGGCGGTCTGGCGCTTGCGATGTGTCATTATCTGATCGACCGTGAACGACCGCTTCCGGCAGGCGTGATCGCCATGTCTCCCTGGGCGGATCTTGCGGCAAGCGGACCGTCCTATCGGGAAAACTATGACGTGGACCCCGTTTTCGGGAATTCCGGGGATGACCTGATCTTTGAGAATCCCTATCCGGGCCACTCGGATGTGCGTCATCCTTACATTTCCCCGGCCTACGGTGACTTCTCCGAGTTTCCGCCCATGCTGGTGCAGGTGGGGACCAGGGAGATGCTTTTATCCGATGCGCAGACTGTGGCCGAAAAGGCGAGAAAGGCAGGCGTTCGCATACGTTATACCGAGTATGAGGGCATGTTCCATGTGTTCCAGATCGCGGGTCATGTGATGGAGGAAAGCAAGCGCGCCTGGGCAGAAATCGCCGGCTTTATCTCGCGTATTTAGTTGATTTTTGAAAATGTGTTTGTTATAGTGAGACAAGAATATTTTTAGGGGGTAAGTTATGAATTGTTCAATATGTAATGCAGTGATCCCTGACGGCGCGACGGCCTGTCCGATCTGCGGAACGCCTGTTCAACAGACGACGGCACCTGCTTCTTCGGGATTTCGTCTTGCACCGACACCTGTACCGACAGCGGACGCTACGGCGCAGCCGCAGCAGACAGGCTATGAGCCCAATGTACCGTACAATACCTACGGGGCTGCAGGAAACGGTGTATATCACGGCTATAATACGAATCTTCCGATCGATCGCAGGAGCAATTTCCCTTCCTACGAGATGGAAGCGGGACAGCCGATGGATCAGAAGCAGTTCTTCAAGCAACGTTGTCCGCTCGAAGTTCAAAGACAGATCAAGTCGGCGTATTGGATTTGCTATATCCTCGGTGCGGTGTTCCTGGTTCTTGCGTTTGTCTGCATATCCAATCCGAGCGCTTTCATGTGGAGAAGTGGTAATACGGCGTACTATCTCGATGAGAACAAGATCCTGGTGTACGGCGTTTTGGCGATTGCCTGCGGCATCGGTATCCACCTGCTGCTCAGCCGCGTCGCATCCCTGGCGCTCCTTGCTATCTCGGCGATCATGGCCCTTTTGGGTATCGTGAACGGCGGAGGTATCGGCTGGATGGGATATATGATGATCGCAGCCGGCGTATACGCAACCATCGGAACCTTCAATTTCCAAAAGCAATACGCAGAGTATCAGATGCGAAGATAACAGAAATCAAAAATGTGCCGGACGCATTCCGTAAGAGGAAGGATGTCCGGCACATTTTTTTGCGCTGTGACAATTATGCTGCACGGGATTTAGCTTAGTGGCGCGTCAGGTGACTGACATCGATGAAGTCGGGAATTCCGCTTTCAAACTGCGGTATGTTCTCGCCGACGACAAGCGGCTTTAAGTAGGCGATCATTTCGTCCGTGACGTCGTTGCCTGCGTCGTTGATCATCTCGCGGGGAACTTCCTTCGCCCGGTTGGCAACCTCGGATACGGGAACGGAGGTGAATTCGGTGCGGTAAGGCTGATCCGACATACGATAGATGGCTGACATAAAGGCGGTCTCACCCGCTGCGGCACGTTCTACGGCGTATCTGCCCGAAGCAGCGGCCTCGGCGATATCCGTGCCGGACGTAAGGTGTGCGGCACAGCGCTGGAGTACATTGACCTCAACGGAACGAACCTTGACGCCGAGTCGGTCTTTGACGAGGTTTTCGAGACATTTGCCTGCGCCGGAGAGCTGTGCGTGACCGAAACGATCGGCTGCGGCTTCCGTAGCGGAAATGTAGTTTCCTTCGGCATCGCGGATACCTTCGGATACGGCGATCACAACATTGCGGTGCTTGCCGATCAATGCGGAAAGATCGGTGAGGAAGTTTTCTGTGTGGAAGGGTACCTCGGGAAGGTAGATTCTGTGCGGTGCAAGACTTGTGCCCGTGCGCGCAAGCACGGAGGCTGCGGTGAGCCATCCGGCGTCACGCCCCATAATCTCGACGATGGTTGCGCTTTCCACATCGTAAATGTAACTGTCATAGGCAATCTCACGTACGATGGTTGCGATGTATTTGGCTGCGGATCCGAAACCGGGTGTGTGGTCGGTCAGGATCAGGTCGTTGTCGATGGTCTTGGGAATGCCGACGATGCGCACATCACTGTGAATCTTCTGTCCGTAGGAGGACAGTTTGTCGACGGTATCCATGGAGTCGTTGCCGCCGATATAGAAGAATGCACCGATCTCATAGCGCTCGAAGACCTTGAAGATCTGGCTGTAGACCGCATTTTCCGTATCGGGATCGGGCAGCTTGTAACGGCAGGAACCAAGGTACATGGCCGGGGTCAGCATCAGCTGCTCGGTGAAAGCGGCGTCCTTGTCGGAAAGTATCTGAAACTGCTCGCGGAGCACACCCTGGATGCCGTGGATTGCCCCGTACAGGATATCAAATTCGGAATGCTCGGATACTGCAGTGATGACTCCTGCAAGAGATGCGTTGATTGCAGCGGTCGGCCCGCCTGATTGTGCTACGATACAGTTCATGTGATGTCATCCTTCCCGTCAAATCATTTTTCCAAAGTATACCACGATACGCGCCGCTTCGCAAATTGTCGATACATGTCGGGGCATACGAAAGCCGGCTGTGTTGCCTGGGCCGCTTTCGCTAATGTTCCGCACGCAGCGGACGCTAAGCTCGTGAAGTACCTCGCTAAGCGCCGGCGGCTCACGTTGCCCTGGCAACGCAACCACTTCCGTATGCCCTACGTTCAATTCGTAAGATGTAGAATCTGCGCTATGATTATTGCTTTACCGGTGGTAAAATATAGATAGCGAGATTATATGAAGAGGAGGGTTATCATGAAAACAAGAAAAAGAATACTGTCTTTTGTGCTTGCTGTGCTACTCACACTGTCGTGTCTGGTGAGCGCACCACTTGAACCGAAGGCAGCGGGAAATGTATCGGTTTCCTACCGTACGCACGTGCAAAATATCGGGTGGCAGGATTTTCGTGCGGATGGTGTGATGGCCGGAACGGATCATAGAAGTCTTCGGTTGGAAGGTATCGAGATAAAACTGAACCAACCGACATCGGAACTCGGCATCACATATACGACACATTGTCAGGATTACGGCTGGTTGCCTTGGTCTGCTAATGGGGAAATGAACGGAACCGAGGGTGAGAGCAAGCGCCTTGAGGCAATCAAGATCAAGCTAACCGGAACCAATGCTGCAAATTACAGTGTCTGGTACCGTGTACATGCACAGAACCTGGGCTGGCTTTCCTGGACGAGGGACGGGGCGCCTTCCGGTACAGCAGGTATGGCTTATCGTCTGGAGGGAATTCAGATTGTCGTGCTCCCGAAGAATCAGACTCCGACGGCATCGTTCAAAAATGTAAAGCCGGACAAGAATGTTCCTTACGCGGCAAAGAACGGATCAACCACCGCAGATGTGCCCGGTGAGGGTACAACCAATATAGCATACCGAACCCATGTGCAAAATGTGGGTTGGCAGGGCTGGAAGTATAACGGAACCATGAGCGGAACCTCCGGCAGAAGCCTGCGCCTGGAGGGAATCTATATTAAACTGACCAACCAGCAGTATCAGGGCAGCATTAAGTACAGAACCCATGTGCAAAACATTGGCTGGCAGAATTGGATGGGTGCAAACGAAATGAGCGGAACCTCCGGCAGAAGTCTTCGACTGGAAGGTGTCCAGATTTATCTGACAGGCGAGATGGCTCGACACTATGATATTTGGTATCGCGTCCACGCGCAGAACTTAGGGTGGCTATCTTGGGCTAAAAACGGGGAACCGGCAGGATCTGCGGGTTACGCCTACCGTCTGGAAGGTATTCAGATTGTCCTTAAGGCGAAGAATTCCGGCAATCCGGGCGCGGTTTCGGGAATTCCCTCTGCAAATGCACAGGCTTTTGTAAGAACACCCAACTCTGAGGTGCCTTACAATCCGGTGACAGGAAGCGGCGGTAATCCGTCGGGGGGGACCGATCCTTACGACGATACAATCAGATGCTCCTACAAAACAATCGCAAATTACGATGGAATCAGTTTTATTCAATCGAAATCCGTGCAGTTCGGAACCGAATCTACGGATTACTGGGAAACGCAGAATACCGCGGAATCCGGCGAAATCATTGAAAAGGAACTGACACAGTGCTTTTATGTCAATAAGGCTGTGGATGCTCGGTACTTTTATATAAAATATAATGGGGACGACGGATTCCGCGATCTTGGCGATAGGTATAAGCAGTACTTCCCCGACATGAAAAACCCCACAGCGTATGCATCTATCTCGTATTGTGAAGATGCGGGGAGTGAGGTGATGTTTGGAGCATATATGGCACGTAACTGCGGCGATCCGTATGCGTATGATACTGCGTGGGAACGAGTTAATTATATGGAGGCACAGGGCTACACGAAGTGTATCTGTGTTGGCATTAGTTATACCAAACCGGGAAGCCAATCCTTTGATCTTTATTACAAGAACAAGAAGATTGCAACTATTAAAAATAGCAAGACGGCCGGTGCAGGAACCGGTGCAAAATGGATCAAAAGCACCCGCGATATGTATAACGAGGTTTCAGCATATAAGTCGAATATGACCACACCTGAGTTGATCGATGCAGGCATGTACTGGATCGCCAAGCATACATACGAGGAATACACATGCAACGATGGATGTGTCAAAGTTGAGGACATGATGAAGATGCACGGATGTCCCGGAATAACGATATGGACAAATTCTAATGCGCATTACCCCGGTTATGTTTCCGATTCTCCTAAAGTGGATCGTGGTGGTATGTTTCACAGTGCATCGATAGTTTTTATAGACTCGACGCACTATACAATCGTGGAAGTGCAGGGGAGATACGGAAGCGGCTGTCCGGAAACTTGGACGCAAATCTGCCAGCCGCACAAGCTATCCCTTCATGACAGTTGGTACGGACCAACAAACAATATTTCCGTATACGAGGAAGTGGAATTCCTCAAAGGTTATAAGACGGTCTACGATATGATGAAGGGCGACTACGGTGTTGACATCACAAAGTTCGATCCCTACAACTGCGCAACATGGTTCTAGCGGATACAAAATGAAATCTACTCTGTTTGTATGCTTGTTGCATAGAGTTCCTAAAACAGGCATACAGTCGGGGAGATGGTCGCCGGACATCGATTTATGGTAGACAGCAGGGGCGTGAGATACCGACCGCATTGCAAGGACAACGTGGAGCCGCCGGTGCTTAGCGAAGCGAAGCCGAGCTTAGCATCCGCTGCGTGCGGAACTTAGCGCGAGCGTGTCCGGCAAGGCGGTCGGTATCTCGCGCCCTGCGTCCGTTATGCCTCGACTGCAGATTGTCAATAGGTATTGTGCACAAAAATACAGGTCAAAACTTGTCCTGAAACCGGTTGAAAAAAAGACCCTCATAAGTTATAATAATCCCATGAGAAATCAGTAAAAAATATATCTGGAATGCTCGATACCTCCTGTTTATTTTGAACCTACATTTACTTTAAACGGGATTCCTAAATCGTAGTCGGATGTCAGGCCTCCGTTTGCAGTGGAAGGCAGAACACTACGTGCGGTTGCCCACCTAGCTTTGCTAGGAGTCAGAAGGCAGGAGACGGCATCCCGGATATATTCTTTTTTATGAGGAAATTATGGGAAAAAAGCTGCTTGCGATCGTCGGAACCATGCTGCTTCTCATCCTTGTGATGATCGGCTGGCACGAGATTGCGCGAAAGATCAATAAAGACAAGCATAAGGCTACGGATACGGATGCCGCGACAGAGAACAATTTGGATCTTTATTACAGTTACGGTGACGTGGAAGCGCGTATCGAGCGCCTGGCGACAGATGCGACGAAGCGGGAGGCGTTAAGCCGCCTGATCGATCCCTTAAACCGAAGCGGCAAGGTGAATGTATCCTGCGTCAGGAACATGTGCTCCATTATCGGAGCGCCGGAAAGCCTTTATGCAGATATTATCTTCTCGGACCGTGATGATGACTACGTCACCAAGGAACAGTTTGACAGGATCTACGACAATATCATGCATTCCGACGCGGTGGAGGGACTTTCCTGTGAGACGGTATACGTTTTTGGTATCAATGATGAGGGAACCAAGCTCTCGGACGGAAGAAATGCTTACGATTTAGACACCGAGATTCCGGAGTCCTACTTTGGCAAGCTGATCGATGTCTATGTCAACAACGATACCGTATTTGAAGTCCGCGGGCCGGCTTCTTCCGAGGCGTCCGTATGCCTTGAGTATGTGCTTGTGACGGCACTTGACGATCAGAAGTGTACATTTCTTTATGGCGGTCGAACCGTAGAGCAATCTCTGATGCCTACAACTTCCATCTCAAAGATTGAGGAAGTATCGGATGGGAAGGATGTCTCGTCTGCCACGGACGCAACGGCGACGGATGCAACTGCCACGGACGCGGTGGGCGGAATCGAGCGCACGGATATCTTCCTGGCGGATCTTACCGTGACCAATGACGGTATCCGCAAGATCGAAAAGCGAAGTGCGTCTGCGAGAGCCCGTGTGATGGGTGTTTCCGACGGGTCACTGGTGATCGAAAATCGCGGCGCAAGAAGAACATCCGGGAATATTCAGATTTACAACGTGCTCGGAGAACCTGCTTTTGAAAGCAGCCTGCCTTCCCTTGCGGGGTATGAGAGCGTTGAACTGTTTGAACAGGACGGAGAGATACGTGCCTGTGTGATCGATCGGGAGATGAAAAGCGACACAATCAGGGTGCTTCTGTCCGATTCCGAGGATGATTCCTATGAACTGCCGACCGTCATCTGCTCGTCGGAGGGGGACTACAAGGTCTACTATCCGGACGGCAAGATCATCACACATGATGCGACCGAGAAAGTGACGCTTGACTACAAGAAATTCAAGGAGGGAGACACGATTCGCATCGTGCCGCTTTCCGATGCAAAGCTCACCGTGGAGACGCTTTCCCGCTCGTACGGGGCGCCTTCCTACGAGGGGACCCTTGAGGCAATCGTCTCCGAGAAGGGCTTCCATCTGATCAATGAACTGCCGCTTGAAACCTATCTCTACTATGTGGTTCCGAGCGAAATGCCTGCGGATGCGGGCGATGAAGCATTAAAGGCGATGGCGATCTGTTCCAGAGGCTACGCCGTGATGCAGATGCGCGATGTGACTTACGGTGCATACGGCGCGCATATCGACGATACGACCATGTCGCAGGTATATAATAATGTCCTTCCTTCGGAGCGCACCATACGCGCAGTGAAGGATACCTACGGTATTGTGCCCACCTACAAGGGCGAACTGATCAAGCCTTATTACTATTCCACCTCCGGCGGCGTGTCCTGTACCAACGCCGAGATCTGGGAGGAGGAAGCTTATCCTTACTTTGAGGTGAAGACGGAGGAGAAGGACCGAAGAGATATCGATCTCTCCGACGAGACACTTTGCAAGAATTTTATTGATAACAGCAGTGATTATGCTATTATAGATAAGGATATGCCTTTTTACCGCTGGCAGGTATCCTACACGAACGCCGAGATGACCGAGGCGATCAAAAGGATGCTGCCGGTACGCATGAAGCGTTCTCCAAACGGCGTCAGGAAGCTGTCGGAGGATGACTTAAAGCAGGATCCGAAGCAGGATTCGGAAGCGGATGCGCCCGAGGAAGCAAATGAGGACGAACAGCGCGGGGAGATCCTTGAGGACGCGGATATCGGAACCATCAAGTCCGTCAAGGTCAGTGCACGTTATCCGAGCGGTACCGTGAAAGCGCTTTTGATCGAAGGCAGTAAGGCGACGGTGGAACTGACCGGACAGACGAACATCCGTCAGATCCTCTCCACTTTAAATGTCACCATTGAACTTTCGGACGGCAGCAGGCTCTCGGGCTGGTCGGCTGTGCCGAGCACATTTTACTATATTGAGAAGACCGGGACGGGATATGTGATCCACGGCGGCGGTTTCGGCCACGGCGTGGGTATGAGCCAGTACGGCGCCATGATCCTCGCGGATGAGGGTATGGATTACAAGTATATTCTCACCAGATATTACAGCGGCATCGAGTTCACCTCGATCTATGACGACGATGAAAAAACTGATGAGTAACATCTTAAAGGGTATAGGGACCTTTGGAAGGAAAGCCTCGGAGGACAGCCTGACCGCCTATGCGGCGCAGGCAACGTTCTTTGTTTTGCTTTCCTTTTTTCCGTTCATGATGCTTCTGCTCGTGATCTCGTCCAAACTGTCCTTTGCGAATCCGAACGTTGTGCTCTACGTGATCGAGATCGCGCCCCAGCCGCTGACTGAGTATATCGCCAGAGTGATCTATGATATCCGCTTTTCGAGCGCGGCATCGTTTACCATCGTGACCCTGGTGGTATCCCTCTGGTCCGCGGCCAAAGGTATGCAGACACTGACCAATGCATTAAACCGCATTTATCGTGTGGAAAAAAGAAGAAATGCGCTGGTGACCAGAGTGCTTTGCTCGCTTTACACGCTGGTCTTTCTGATCCTCTGCGTGGTGATCATTGTCGTTCACGTCTTCGCCAAAGGCATTTCCAGCGAAGTCATGAGTTATTTCCCGCAGTTTATCGATGAGACCATGCTGGTTTTGAGTCTCAAAAATGCATTTACCTTTCTTGTGATCTTCGTCTTTGTGCTCCTGCTTTACTATCAGCTGCCCGGACGAAAGGGCGAGATGAAACACGAGATCGTGGGAGCGGCTGCAGCCTCGTTCCTCTGGCTTATCGTAACGCAGCTTTTCACGAAGTATATCGGGTATGCGGCCGGCAAGTCCACCATGTACGGAAGTATGACATCCCTGGTACTGATCCTGATCTGGCTCTATGTGAGTATGCAGATCATCCTATACGGTGCGGAGATCAACTACTTCATGACGGATATGATCAACAAGGTGTTAAGACGCAGAAAGGCGAAACGCAGGCTGAAACATGACACGAGGCTTCATCGGAAAAAGGCGAGAAAAGCGGCCAGACAGAATGGTTCGGCCGATGACGATACAGAGGATTTGTCATAAGATATCTTAGATGCTATAATCAATCAATATGACTGGATATGCGAAGGAGGAAAAATCATGTCTCTTGTAGTAAAGGATCTGTTTAAGCAGTATGGGGAAAAGACTGTTGTGGATCACATCAGTTTTTCGATGGAAAAACCGGGTGTGTATGCACTTCTCGGTACCAACGGCGCCGGTAAATCCACATCCATCCGTATGATCCTCGGTATGCTCGAGAAGTCGGGCGGAGAGGTTACATGGAATGGCGGACCTTTAAACTTCGACACATGCAATATCGGCTATCTTGCCGAGGAGAGGGGACTCTATCCGAAGTACACGCTTTTGGATCAGATCCGTTACTTCGGTGAACTGCGCGGTGTGACCGGCAAGGTGCTTGAGGACCGTATCGCTTACTGGGCGGAGCGCCTTAAGGTGGAGGAGTATCTCTTCCCCGAGAAGGCAACTGAGGCCGAGGAGCAAAAGAAAGAGGCCGAGGGCGAGTCAAAGCCCGCAAGACCTGTCAGAAAGAAGAAAGTAAAACCCAAGAGTGCGGATCAGCTCTCCAAGGGTAATCAGCAGAAGATTCAGTTTATGATCGCTATGCTGTCCGATCCCGAACTTCTCGTGCTCGACGAGCCCTTCTCGGGACTGGATCCGGTGAATACGGATATTCTCAAGGAAGTGGTCAGAGAGCAGATCGCAGCAGGCAAATACATCATCATGTCCAGCCACCAGATGGAAGTTGTGGAGGAATTCTGTACGGACATCACCATTCTTCACCGTTCCAAGGCTATGGTGACCGGAAACTTAAACGACATCAAGAAGAACTACGGACGTGTGAATCTTCTTCTCAAGGTAGAACAGGACGTGACCGACATCATCAAGAAGGAAGGGATTGAGATCCTTTCCGAGAAAGAGTACGAGTATCGTCTCAAGGTAACCGGAGATGAGCAGGGTAACCGTCTGCTTGCGGCTCTTGTAGAGGCGAAGATTCCCGTGGTACGTTTCGATCTCTCAGAGCTTTCACTTCATGAGATCTTTGTCAGAGAGGTGGGTGAAGAAGCGAATGAGCAGTGAAACAAAGCAGACCAGAGAGAACATCTATCGTCTTGACGGTCTTTCCAAGGTGTTCAAGTTCACCTTCCTGCAGACCATCAAGTCGAAGTCCTACCGCGTGTCCTTCATCATCTTTGTGCTCGTGATGATCATGCAAAAGCCGATCAACTACTTTACATCAAGAGCGGGACATGCATCGACTGATGCAAAAGCAACCGTTTCGGCAGAGAGCATCGATACGATCTATTTCAGTAATGAATCGGGCCTTCCGATGGATGTCAATGAGATCAAGAAGGATCTTTCGGCGAAAACCGAAGACGAAGCGGGGAAGCAGGTTGCCGACAAGATTACATCGATCAAGCAGACCGCAGATGAAACGGTTAAGAGTCTTGGCGCGAAGGATTGCCTGGTTGTGATCTCTCGCGGCGAGGAAGGATTTGCCGTGAAAGGCGTTGTGGCGGAGGAAACCGAAGTGGATGTGTCCGAGGTGGACGCGCTTGCAGGTTTCTTCGAAGAAGAATTTACCACAGCCAAGCAGGAACAGTCCGGCATCACGGAAGAAGATATCAAGATGTTACAGAACGGTATCTCCGTGGAAAAACTGGCGTCCTATACTGAGTATAACGGATCAAGCGACGAAGATGTGACCAAAACCCAGTTTATGGGATATGCACTTACGTTCGCCATCATTATCTTCCTGGTGAGCAGCATGGGTGCTTCCTATGTCATCGGCTCCGTAACGGAGGAGAAGACTTCGAAGCTTGTGGAGAGCCTGCTTGTGACCGTACGTCCTATGGCACTTTTGCTCGGAAAGATCCTTGGTATGCTCGCCTACGTCCTGATGACACTGCTTACCGGTATCATTGGCGCAAAGATCATAGATATCGTGATGTTTGACGTTATGAAACTGGAGCCGATTCAGGGAACGGAGACGATGTTTGACTTCGGCGTCCTGACCAAATTCGGTTACGGTATGACTGCGCTCTTTATCGTTACATTGCTGTTCGGATTCCTGGCCTTCGGTATTCTCGCGGGTATGCTCGGAAGCGCGTGCTCCAAGACGGAGGATATCCAGTCGGCGACAGGTACCGTGATGATGATCTCTATGGCGGGATATCTTGGCTCGGTGTTCATCGGTGGACTTTCCGCAGCCTGGGCGCCTACGGTGCTTGCTTTGGTTCCGCCTTTTACCTTCTTTTCACTTCCGGTGCTTTTCGCCTGCGGAAAGATCGGTGTTGGCGTATTGGTCGGCGGATTTGCCGTTCAGGCGGTGCTGGTCGTACTTTTTGCATGGCTGATGGCAAAGACCTACAGAAACCTTCTGCTTGCCGACAACAGTAAGCCGAAACTCGGGGCGCTCCTTAAAGCGCTGAAAGCGTAAGGAGGTGCGAGATGTTTAAGAAAGCGGATAAAGTATTCAAATTTACATTTCACAATCAGGTAACATCCGGATCCTACAAAACGATGACGATTCTGATCACTCTGCTTCTGTTTATCATCCCAGTGGCGATCTTTGGAATGATCGGCGTATTTACGGGAAACAAGGAGGATGAATCCACGGAGAGTGGCATAGATAAGGTGTACGTGGTCAATTCCATCGCTCCGGATGTGGATTACAACACACTGAACCTGATGCAGACGGAAAACTATACGGATATTATGTACGTGCGCGCGGAGAACCTCGATGCAGCGATCGACGAGATCACCAAGAACGGTGAGAAGACTTCGGTGGTGCTTATTATTGATAAGAACGAGGACGGATATCTGATCGCCGATACGGTATATCCGGACGATACGCTCCTTGAAGCGGATAAGATGAAACACTTCAATGATTTCCTGTCGGAGCAGGAACAGGTGCTTACCGTGCTTTCCGGCGGACTTTCTCCGGAGAGCATCATGCTGTTCTCTGTTCCTACGTCTAAGGATGTTTACACAACCGCGGGATATGAGACGGGTACATCCATCTATGAGACGGACAAGGAATCCCTTCGCCAGAAGGACAATCAGGAGATTCTTCCCGCATTCAACATGATCCTGGTCTTTGTAACGGTCATGATCGTATACTTCATCGTGCTTGCGTATGGCACAAGCATCAATCAGAATGTGGTGCTCGAGAAGGCGTCCAAACTGATGGACACCATGCTGATCTCCGTTCCGCCGAGATCCCTAATCTTCGGTAAGCTTCTGGGCGTGCTGCTTGCGGCGTTCATTCAGTTTTATCTCTGGATCGCAGCGCTGGCCGGCGGTATGATCATCGGTGTGAAGTTTTATGAAAGTCTTGCGCCGGACAGCGAGCTCGCGCTGATCAACTTCTTCAAGAGTTTTTCGGAACTGGGGCTGTTCAAACCGCTGAACATCGTGATCGGTGTTCTCGTGCTGACCTTCGGCATCGTGCTTTATTGCGCACTTGCTGCAATCTCCGGTGCGATCTCATCTTCAAAGGAGGAAGCGACCAGTAACCAGTCAATCTTTGTCATACTCCTTGTCGTATGCTTTTATCTTGTACTGATGAAGGGTATGGAAGGAGAAGTTCCGAACTGGCTTTACATCTTCCCCGGAACCGCAGCCATGGTGCTCCCGGCAGGTATCTGCTCTGGAACCGTATCCGTAACGATCGCATTGATCTCTCTTGCGGTCATGGCGGTAACCGCAGTGGCGGCGCTGGTACTTGCGGGCAAATTATATGTAATGATGGCGCTCTTTAAGGGTAACAACGTCAGAATCGGAAAGGCGCTTAAAATGCTCTTTTCTTCACAGAATAAGGTTCCCAAACAGACGAAGGAGTTATAGGCGACGGAACAAAGAAAAAACGGCGGTTGGTCTAGTACCAGCCGCCGTCTGCTTTTAGAACGGAACCTGTATAACTTAAAGGAAATTCGGATAACTTTAGGATCGTATCCGCTGCTTCATTCACCGTGATCATCCGGCCCGTGGGAAGTTCTTCTGCAAGGGCTGCGCGCTCCTCATCGGACAGATGCTGGTTCATCTCGGTATCCACACAGCCGAAGGCGATGGCATTTACCGCGATGCCGCTTGGAGCAAGTTCCTTGGCGAGCGCCATGGTGAAGGCGTTGACGCCGCCTTTCGTAGCGGAGTAGGCCACCTCACAGGAGGCGCCGACAAGTCCCCAGATCGAGGAGATGTTGATGATCCTGCCCGCTTGCGCGCGAACCATATGAGGAACCACGACGTGGCAGGTGTTGTACATGGAAGTGAGGTTCACGGAAACAATGCGGTTCCAGGCTTCCGGTGTCATATCCGTGAGGAGTCCGACCTCGGAGATCCCTGCGTTGTTTACGAGAAGATCCACCTGACCGGCCCTTGATACGATGTCCGACACGGCGGAACTTACAAAGGTGTGATCCGAAACGTCACCCGCATAAGGGACGATGACACAGGGACTTCCGGATGCATCCCGGCCCCCGGACAGCCTTTTGACAAGGCGGTCGAGCGCTCCGTCGGAGTTTCTGGCGATCAGAGCGAGAAAGTCGTAGTCTTGATATAGTTTTTCGGCACAGGCGGCACCGATTCCTTTCGATGCGCCGGTCAGAATTGCTGTTTTCATAGTATCTCTATCATGCCACAAACAGTTGAAAAAGACAATAAAAAATGCTATACTGCATTCTATCATATCAGGAGGGTGTCAGATGAAGAAACAAAGTGCAGTCGGATTATTCTTTTCCATGTTTTTAAGGGCAATTGTTATAATTTTCGGCCTTTTTATTGTGGGATTCGGTATATTTTTTATTGTGCAGGCGGTGAAGGAAGGCGGCAAGAACAAGGGACCCGTCACCACGGCAGCGGCCAATGTCTTAACAGAGGTGGATACACCCGACAATCTGATGACGGGCGAGACCACAGCGCAGGCCATCTCCACGGAAGCGCCTGCTACCACGGAAGCACCTGTTGAGAAGCAGGACGCGAAGGACTCCAGTATTATCGTATTAAACAGTACGGAAGTGACCGGTCTTGCGGGCAGATGGTGCGATACCCTTGCGGCAGACGGCTACAATGACACTTCCGCGTCCGATTTTTCCGAGGAGAGAAGCCAGACGGTGATCTATTCCAAGAAAGCCGGCGTAGGCGAGGAACTGACCTCCTACTTTAACGGAGCTTCCTATGAAGTGGGAGATGCTCCCGATGGCTCGTCCCAGGACACATCCGTGTACGATATTGTCATCATTATCGGTACTTCGGACAGCGATCACTAAAGGAAAACACAGAAAAATCAAGGAAAATCAAGCCTGAAAAGGCAATATACAAAGTGCATAAACTTTTTTTCGTTTCTTTGGTGAATAGTAATATGGCATTATTATGCGAATTGTTGTAAAATCCAATACAGTTGATTTTTGAAAAATCATTTAGCTAACAAGGAGGATTTATTCAATGGCTAGTTTGCAACTCAAGAATATCTACAAGATTTATCCCAACGGCTTCAACGCTGTTAAGGATTTCAATCTGGATATTGAAGACAAGGAGTTCATCATCTTCGTAGGACCTTCAGGATGCGGTAAGTCTACAACACTTCGTATGATCGCAGGCCTTGAGGATATCAGTTCCGGTGAGCTTTGGATCGGTGACCGTATGGTGAACGATGTAGAGCCTAAGGACAGAGATATCGCGATGGTATTCCAGAACTACGCTCTTTATCCGCATATGTCCGTGTTCGATAACATGGCATTCGGCTTAAGACTCAGAAAGGTACCTAGAGAGAAGATCGACAAGCAGGTTCATGAGGCTGCTAAGATCCTTGATATTGAGCATCTGCTCGACAGAAAGCCGAAGGCACTCTCCGGTGGACAGAGACAGCGTGTGGCTATGGGACGTGCAATCGTTCGTGAGCCGAAGGTATTCCTTATGGATGAGCCTCTCTCCAACCTTGATGCAAAGCTTCGTGTACAGATGCGTGTAGAGATCTCCAAGCTTCATCAGAGACTCCAGACTACCATCATCTACGTAACACATGATCAGACCGAGGCTATGACACTTGGTACCAGAATCGTAGTTATGAAGGATGGTATCATCCAGCAGGTAGATACACCTCAGAATCTTTACGATAATCCTTGCAACCTCTTCGTTGCAGGCTTCATGGGTATGCCGCCTATGAACTTTATCGATTGTAAGGTAGTGAAGTCCGGTTCGGATGTACTTCTGATGTTCGGTTCTCACTCCATCAAGGTTCCCGATGCGAAGGCTGCTAAGCTCATCGCAGGCGACTTCATCGATAAGGAAGTAGTACTTGGTATCCGTCCCGAGGATATCCACGACGAGCAGCTCTTCATCGAGTCTTCACCTGAGAGTGTGATCGATGCGAGAATTAACATCTACGAGATGTTAGGTGCCGAGGTTTACCTGTACTTCACCATCGATCAGTTCGATATCACCGCAAGAGTTAACGCGCGTACAACCGCTAGACCCGGCGACACCGTTCAGTTCGCATTCGACTTAAGCAAGATTCACATCTTCGATAAGGAGACTGAGGAGATCATTGCAAGCTAGTTCGAAAAAGTGAATATTTTGTGAAATCCGAGAGGAAATGCCACATTTTTGGCATTTCCTCTTTTTTTTTACTACATTTTGCGGTACAATGGACTCTGTTATAAAGTACACTCAGGTTGATCATCAGAGCGGATAAAGGAGTCGGCACATGATTTCAAACCAAATATTACAAGATACGATTGATGGAATCAAAGCAATCACAAGGGCAGACCTCTGCGTGATGGATACGGAGGGCAAAAGCCTTGCCTCGACCATCCGCAATACGGAGGAGTACGAGGAAGCGGTAGTTTCTTTCGCGGAATCCGCGGCGGAAAGTCAGGTGATGCTGGGATTCCAATTTTTTAAGGTTTACGACGAGAACGAACTTGAGTATATACTGCTTGCAAAGGGCGAAGCAGAGGATATTTATATGGTCGGCAAGATTGCGGCCTTCCAGATCCAGAGCCTGCTCGTGGCTTACAAGGAGCGATTTGATAAGGACAACTTCATCAAGAATCTCCTTCTGGATAACCTGCTGCTCGTAGATATCTACAATCGCGCCAAGAAACTTCATATCGAGACGGATGTAAGACGTATCGTCTTCATCATCGAGACCAAGAACGAGAAGGACACGAACGCCTTAGAGACTGTTCGTACACTCTTTTCTTCAAAGACCAAGGACTTCATCACCGCTGTGGATGAGAAGAACATCATCCTGGTGAAGGAAGTGAAGCCCGGCGAGACCTATGAGGACATGAACAAGACCGCCAAGGTGATCGTGGATATGCTGAACACCGAGGCTATGTCTGCGGTCAATGTCGCATACGGCACCATCGTGAATGAGATCAAGGAAGTATCGCGTTCTTATAAGGAGGCGAAGCTTGCTTTGGATGTCGGAAAGATTTTCTACAACGACAGAAAGATCATCGCATACAGCAACCTGGGCATCGGCAGACTGATCTACCAGCTTCCGATCCCTCTGTGCAAGATGTTTATCAAAGAGATCTTCGACGGCAAGTCTCCGGATGAGTTTGACGAGGAGACACTGACCACGATCAATAAATTCTTCGAGAACAGTCTCAATGTGTCCGAGACATCAAGACAGCTGTACATTCACCGTAATACGCTGGTGTACAGACTCGACAAGCTTGAGAAGGGCACGGGACTTGATCTTCGTGTGTTTGAGGATGCCATCACATTTAAGATTGCGCTGATGGTAGTCAAATACATGAAATATATGGAATCATTAGATTACTAAGGAGACTTTGAACATGATATCACTTGACCATGTGAAACTGAAATATCCGGGCAGCAAGACCTACGCCCTGGATGATATCAATATCCACATTGAGGACGGCGAATTTGTCTTCATCGTGGGAGCCAGCGGATCGGGTAAAACATCCCTGATCAAGCTCCTCTTAAAGGAAATGGAGCCCACCTCCGGCAAGATCAAGGTTGCGGACTTTGATTACAGCAAGATGAAGCGGAAGACGATTCCGAAGCTTCGACGCAAGATTGGCGTTGTGTTCCAGAACTTCAGACTCTTAAAAGACAGAACCGTATATGAGAACGTTGCATTTGCGCAGCGTGTCATTGAGACGCCGGGACGTTTTATCCGTCGTCAGGTGCCTGCCATGCTGACTTTGGTCGGCCTTGCGGACAAGTACAAGTCTTTCCCGAAGCAGCTTTCCGGTGGTGAGCAGCAGAGAGTGGCACTTGCGAGAGCACTTGTGAATCATCCGGAGATCCTGCTTGCCGATGAGCCTACCGGAAACCTGGATCCCAAGAATTCATGGGAGATCATGCGTCTGCTTGAAGATGTCAACAAAAAAGGCACGACAGTGGTTGTCGTTACCCACAACAAAGAGATCGTCAACATGATGCGCAAGAGAGTCATCACCTTGAAGAAGGGTGAAATAATCAGCGATGAGCAAAAGGGTGGTTATATAGATGAGGATTAGTTCAGGAATTTACAGTATCAGACAGGGTCTGAAGAATATCAGAAGAAATCTTCTGTTTTCCCTCGCATCCGTGGGTACCATCGTATCCTGTCTTTTCTTATTCGGTATATTTTACTGCGTCATCGTCAACTTCCGTACGGCGATGAAGGATCTCGAGAATACGGTCACGATTTCGGTGTTCTTTGACAGCGGAATCGAGGACAGCAACATCACCATGATCGGTGAGCAGATTCGTATGCGCGACGAGGTGAATACCCTCGACTTTATCTCTGCGGATGAAGCCTGGGAAAAGTATGCGCGCGAGCGTTATCAGGACAATTATGAGGAAGCGCTTCGCTCCTTTGCGGGCGACAATCCCTTAAAGGACAGTGCGTCCTACGAGATCACACTGAAAGATCTCTCCAAACAGGCAGATTTCATCACATTTTTAAAGACACTGCACGGCGTTAGAAAGGTACATACCTCTGAGGTGACGGCGGATGGTATCAGCGCTTTAAACAGCGTGGTAAGTTACGCATCCATCGGTATCATCGTTATCCTCCTCTTTGTATCCGTCTTCCTGATCTCCAACACCATCACCATCGGTATTACGGTTCGTAAGGAAGAGATCGCCATCATGAAACTGATCGGTGCCACCAACTTCTTCGTACGTGCGCCTTTCATCGTGGAAGGTGTCGTGCTTGGACTTGTAGGTTCACTGGTGCCTCTGGTACTGGTTTACTATATGTATGATACAGCGGTTCGTTACATTATCGGAAGATATTCCGTGGTCAGCAATCTGTTCGCCTTTGTTCCGGTGAAGGATATCTTTGTGATCCTCGTGCCGGTGACTGCTGCGATCGGTATCGGCCTCGGTCTGATCGGAAGTATCGTAACCACCAGAAAACATTTGAAAGTTTAGTTTTATACGTCAGGAGGCGTGATTATGAAAAAGTTCAAACGCGTGATGGCGCTTGCCCTTGCTGTGGTAATCATGGGCGGCTATTCACTTCCGGCAGGAGCATCGAATCTGTCCGACCTGCGGGATAAGAAAAAACAGACAGAGAATAAGAAAGAAGCTGCGCAGCAGACATTAAACCAGCTTCAGAATGAGCAAAACGATATCATCTCCGCGATCACCACGCTCGATCAGCAGGTGGCGGATTATACCGCACAGATCGATGAACTCGAGGCACAGAAGGCAGAACTTGAGGACAGCATCGCTACCAAGAAGTCGGAGCTTGCGGATGCCAAGAAGGCGGAGAGTGAGCAGTACGAGGCGATGAAACTTCGCATCCAGTACTCTTACGAGAACGGCGATGACAATTTCTTCAGCCTGCTTTTCACATCGGGTAACATTTCCGACATGGTCAATGAGCAGGAGTATGCATCACAGGTATACAGCTATGATTCCAACATGCTTGCGAACCTTGTGAAGATCAAAGAGGAGATCGCAGACAAGGAAGCGCAGCTCGAGGAGGAACTGCAGGAGGTCGAGGATATCGAGGCTGAGGTGAACGAGGACAAGGAAGCCGTCGAGATCATGATCGAAGGAAAGCAGACCCAGCTTGAGAGCTATAGAAATTCCATCGGAGATTACGAGGGCGTGCTGGCACAGCTTGCCGCAGATGAGGCGGCACTCGATGCACAGATCGAGGAGGCTGAGCGTCAGGCCAGAGAGGCAGCCGAAGCAGCAGCTGCGGCAGGTAATCCCGTGGTTGTTAATTATACAGGCGGAGCGTTCCAGTGGCCGGTATCCACCGGCGGTGTGATCACATCCACCTTCGGTCCCCGTTGGGGAACCGTCCACAGAGGACTTGATATCGGATGCCCGACGGGTACTCCTATCGTGGCAGGCGAGAGCGGTACGGTCATCGGCGCCGGCTATGAGGGATCCATGGGTAACTATGTCATCATCGATCACGGCGGCGGAGTTACCACCGTATACATGCACAATTCTTCCCTGTGCTGCAGCACGGGTGATCAGGTAGTAAGAGGTCAGGTGATCTCTCTTGCGGGAAGCACCGGCGATTCCACGGGACCTCACTGCCATTTCGGACTTCGTATCAACGGCGAGTACGTTGATCCCTATCCGTATCTTGCACAATAAGAGGTGACATTTTCCCATGAAGAAGAAACTGTTTTTCGGAGCCCTTGTCCTGACGCTTTCGCTCGGACTCTTCGGCTGCGGAAAGTCGGATAAGCAGGAGCCTGCGACCACAGAGGCACAGACAGCCGGCGGTCAGTCGGCAGACGCAAAACCCTCGGACTTCCTGAAGGATCCCGAGGTGATCGACAAGACCAATCAGATCAACCGTCTTGTGGATCAGTATTACTATTTTGATGTAGATCAGGCATCCCAGACGGATGCATACTATCGCGGCATCATGGACGGACTCGGCGATCCCTACTCCGAGTACTACAGCAAGGAAGAATTCGAAGCCATGAACGAAGATTCTTCCGGTGAGTATGTGGGTGTCGGCGCCGTGGTAAGACAGGACGCAGATCATACGGTTGTGGTCGTACGTCCCATCAAGAACAGCCCCGCACAGGCTGCGGGTATAAAGGCCGGTGACATCATCCGACAGGTGGATGACATGGTTGTTACCGATCAGGACCTGAATACGGTTGTTACAAAGATCCGCGGCAAGGAAGGCGAGAAGGCGCACATCAAGGTCTATCGCGAGAGCGAAGGAAAGACTCTGGATTTTGAGATCGTGCGCAGGAAGGTTGAGAACTACTCCGTTGAGTACCGACTTGATGGAAATGTCGGCTACATTGAAGTGATGGAGTTTAACGAAAAGACACTGCCCGAGTTCAAAGAGGCAGTGGACGACGTGCTTGCACAGGGTGCCAAGGGCATTATCTTTGATCTTCGCGACAATCCCGGCGGACTTGTTGATATTTGTACCCATATGTGTTCCTATATCCTGGACGGCGGAGAAATCCTTGTCACCAAGGACAAGAACGACAGGGTGGTTGACGAGTATACGGACGAGGATGATCATCATGTGGACGTTCCGATGGTGATCATTGTGAACGGAAACAGCGCGAGCGCGGCGGAGATTTTTTCCGGCGTTATGAAGGATACCGGAAAAGCCAAGCTGGTTGGTACCACCACCTACGGCAAGGGTATCGTACAGTCCGTGATCCCGTTAAAGGACGGATCGGCGGTCAAAATTACCATTGCGAAGTACTTTACACCCTCCGGTTATGATCTTCACAAGAAGGGCATCGAACCCGACTATGTCGTGGAGCTTCCGGACGATCTTCAGAGTGCGGTTGATTTACCGATCGAAGATGATACGCAGTATAAAAAAGCAATGGAACTAATCAAAGAAGAAATCGGAGAATAAACATGGAAAAAGAAATGATCATCGTGCTTGATTTCGGCGGACAGTACAATCAGCTGATCGCAAGAAGAGTTCGTGACTGCAGCGTATACGCAGAGGTGCGTCCGCATACGATGCCGATCGAAGAACTTCGCGCGCTTGCACCCAAGGGCATCATCTTCACGGGTGGCCCCAACAGTGCGTATCTGCCGGATTCACCTTCCTACTCGAAGGAGATCTTTGATCTGGGGATTCCCATCCTCGGCATCTGCTATGGTTCGCAGCTGATGGCACATTTGCTCGGAGGCCGCGTGGCAACAGCGCCCACAAGTGAGTACGGAAGGACCAAGACCGAAATCGACGGAACATCTTCCAAGATTTTCGAAGGCGTGAAGCCGGTGATCGATTCCTGGATGAGCCACACGGATTATATTGCCGAGGCACCGGAAGGATTTACGGTGACCGCACATACGGACAACTGTCCCGTGGCGGCGATGGAAAGTCCGGAAAGAGGCCTTTACGCAACACAGTTCCATCCGGAGGTTATGCACACGGAGCAGGGACTTGAGATCCTTCACAATTTTGTATATAAGGTGTGCGGCTGCAAGGGCGATTGGAAGATGGATTCCTTCGTGGACATGACGGTTGCATCCCTCCGTGAGAAGATCGGCGACGGACGCGTGCTCTGCGCACTCTCCGGCGGTGTTGACTCCTCTGTGGCTGCTGTCCTTTTGTCTAAAGCAGTCGGCAAGCAGCTTACCTGTGTGTTCGTGGATCACGGACTTCTCCGCAAGAATGAAGCGGACGAGGTCGAAGCCATCTTCGGACCCTCGGGCAATTACGAATTAAACTTTGTCCGTGTGAATGCACAGGACAGATTCTATAAGGCGTTGGAAGGCGTTACGGATCCCGAGAGAAAGCGTAAGATCATCGGCGAAGAATTCATTCGCGTATTCGAGGAAGAGGCGAAGAAGATCGGAGCTGTGGATTTTCTGGCGCAGGGAACCATCTACCCGGATGTGATCGAGTCCGGACTCGGAAAGTCCGCTACGATCAAGTCGCATCACAATGTTGGCGGCCTGCCTGAGCATGTTGACTTTAAGGAAATTGTAGAGCCTCTTCGGATGCTCTTTAAGGATGAGGTAAGACGTGCGGGACTTGAACTCGGTATTCCCGATTATCTTGTATTCCGTCAGCCTTTCCCCGGACCGGGGCTCGGCGTTCGTATCATCGACGAGATCACCGAAGACAAGGTGCGTATCGTTCAGGATGCAGACTTCATCTTCCGTGATGAGATGGATAAGGCGAAGGCGGACGGACGTGTCAAGGATCTTCCGAACCAGTACTTTGCGGCGCTTACCAATATGCGCTCTGTCGGCGTGATGGGTGATTTCAGAACCTTCGACTATGCGGTAGTGCTTCGCGCGGTGAACACTTCCGACTTTATGACAGCCGACTGCACGGACATTCCTTTTGAGGTCCTGCAGCGTGTAATGAACCGTATCATCAACGAGGTGAAGGGTGTCAATCGTGTACTGTACGATCTCACATCCAAACCACCCGGAACGATCGAACTCCTATAATGTACATGTAACGGGAAGCTCCTCTAAGCGGAGCTTCCTTTTTTTACAACAGTTCCGGAAGAAAACACCGGATAATAGCATTGAAACAGGGGGGCTAGAAGTTGCTTGTGATGTAAAACACAATCTCATCCGGTGAAGGGCGTTTGGAAATGTTTTCTTTGACAGAGGAACCGACCTCGTAAGGGGGCTCTTCGGCCCAGCAGCTGACACACTGGAGATCTGCAACGATGATCATGTTGCCGGTGATGTACAGGTAGCTTTCGATTTCTGCATCGCAGACGCCGGCCTGCCAGCCTCGTACATAGTTGTCACCGTACTCGGAACCGTCTTGAAACCACTTTCTTCCGCATCTGAGAAAAACGTAGTTGGCGCTTGCTTCGTCATCAAAGACGTAGAAGTCAATATAGTTTAATACATCCCCGACATCAGTGGTTTCTACATGGTAGGACTTGCAGGGGATTTTCTCGAGTTCCCGCTCGTTCTCCTTTAATTGACATCCGACTGTGCGCTCGAGGATCAACTTGTTGTAATGCTTCGATTTCTTTGTTGAGTTTTCTCGGATCACGTAGGCGCCGGTGAGGCCTCCGATTACAGCAAGTGCTAAGATGATACTGATGATTGCGGGTCTTTTCATAGGGGTTCCTCCTTTGCTTTTTAGCTTATAATCAATATACGGATGGGAGCGGGGGATTTATGGAAATCATTTGAATTTTTTGAATCCACCCAGCTGCGATGATCAAAGGGTTTTCGTTGAAAACAGATATCGGGTGTGATACGATATATTTTGGATTTTTGTACGAAAACGGAGAAATGAGCATGGCGCTACAGAAAATCACAGATGAACAAGGATATATCAGGCTTAAAACAGGTTATGGGGCCTTTGTTACTTTGAAGATTGAAGACGGGACAGCATGTCTTTTATACCTATATGTTCCGGAATCATCCCGACATATGGGGATCGCAGGTGCGCTTGTTGCGGCAGCCGAACGTGAAGCGGCGGCACACGGAGCGAAGCGTATGGTCGCACGGTTTTATGACGGACTGCCCGAAGTAGAAACCCTTTTGGCTGTGTCGGGATATACCTGCTCCGACGAAGCTGAAGTGTACTGTGCCCCGCTTACCCGAATCCTGGAGACGGAAGAAAAAGACAGACCGGTCGCGGACGATATGTACGGTTATCATTTTAAACCGCTTCGGGATATGTTTCTGGCAGACCGGGAAACCCTGCTTAAGACGCTTATGCATCGGCACATGGCGATACATGAGAAAGAGCTTGCCGCCTTTTCCGAGGATTTGAGCGGTGTTGTTTTCGATTACGATTACACGGTCAAAAATGTGCTCCTGTGCACGGAAACCGAGGGAATGATCACGATCGACCTTCTCGTAAACTACGCGCCGAAGGAACCGAAGGCGGTATTCTGCGGTCTTTCGACAATTCGAAAGATTGCGGGTGGGATTGTGGAATACCCGGAAAAAACGAAAGTGTGTGCAGTTTCTGTGACAGAGGTTGTGAGAAAATTGTTCGAAAGATATCTCCCGGAAGGAGAAAAGCCGGAAGTGGCAGGGCATGTGAAACTTGCGACCAAACCGGTTTCCGAAGAAACGGGAGAGGTGGAATATGAGATCTGCGCATCGGTTCCTTCGCTGGAACCTATGGACGAGCAGATCGGGATTTCGCCGATACAGAGAAGTATTGAGATGAAGTGGCCGATGCATGGATAGTTGTTTCGGGATGAAAGGAATACGCTATGGATCAACTCTTACAAAACCGGGAAAAGAATATTGAGGAGAAACCACAGGAAATCCGGATCAACCAGCATGACGAGAATCTCTTTTCGGATGCCCGCCCGCAGGAGCAGCTGAAGAAGACGGAACAGGACAAGCTGACCGCACATCCGGAGAAAACGGACTGGCTCGATTCTTTTGGAACCGAGTTTAAAGAGCGTATTGTCGGAAAGAGCAGAAAAGAAAAGCAGAAGAATGCGTCTTCCCGTCTTTTTTATAAAAAGCAGAATGAAACTCTGATCGATAAAGCAGAGAGTGAGTACGCAGGTCGTCTTACGGCGAACCTCAGGAGACATCTTCCGGAGGGAGTCAATCCTCTGCAGACAGATGCCAGAGATCTTGCACAGTTTATGATCTTCGAAGACGAAGAGGAGGAGCGCAATAAGAATATTGCCGGGCTTTATTTTTCCTCCGAAGGTGATGAAGCTGCGAAAAAAGAGAACAGACGTGCCGCTCTGTCCGAGATGGCCTTCATGCTGATGCGCGTGGATATCAGCAAACTCCACTTAGAGTCGGATCAGGAAATCGCAATTCACGCAGAAGAACTGGAGCGCCTGACAGGACAGATCTCGGCTTTTGACAGTCTGGCGTCAAAGAATGCTTTCTTTGATAGCCTTGAGCCGGAATACAAGCGTTCGCTCACAAGAAAACTGGAATCCTTACGTTCGATTGCCGCATATTATACGGCGCAGAAAGAGGTTATGCGGGATCCTATGTACCGCGACCACTACAACGATGAGATCACATACAACATCGGCAAGAAAAACGGCAGAAAAGAAACGCAGCTTGCCGAAAAGCTGATGCGTTCTTTTGTGCTCGGACGTATCATGATGAAGTTGAACGGCGTATCTGCAAAAACTTTGAACAGGCATACGGAATTGAAACTTGATCATGAAGAAGGACGAGAAATGTACCAGCGTATCGTAAATACGTATGGTAAGGCATCGAAGCAAAAAGAGATTGTTCGCGCTGAGGCACTTCGAAACAAGCAGGAAAAGCTGACCGGTATCGAAGGGCTTACTTTGGATGATTTCCAGGCGCTTATTTCGAATACGGAAGAAGGAGAAATCTACTTCAACAAGAAGGGGCTTCATGTTGCGGAGAAGTCGACGCAGGAGAGCAGACGCCTCACAGTCATGAACCTGAGAATGAAGGAAAAGCTTCTTGAACTGATCAGGGAGCGTATGCATGTCGAGTTCGGAAGTGCGGAGGATCTGCGCCTTCGACTTGTTTTGGGCGCAGCAAGAGGAGACATTGAAAAAGGATATTCCGGACCGATCGAAAGAGAAGGTCTCCGAATCGCTTTTGGCTATATGTATCAGAACACCTCGGTTACGAATCGCATTTTGGACCAGGGCAAACAGGCATCTCCTCTGTACAAACGGATTGCGGATGTGGTCAAAAGAAAGATCGCCATTGGTTATGACAAGAATCAACTGGCTTATACGGACAAGGCACAGTCCCTTGCGTTAAAAAAACAGTTGCTTGACATCGTAAATAGGGGAGAAAAACTTGGACTTCCGGTTGCCCCGATCTCGGAGAAAAAGATTGAGACACTGATCAGAAAGAACCTTTCGGTTTACCGGGATGAGGTATTTCGCCAGATTCTCAAACTGTATGAATCGGTTTCCAACCTTCAGGGCGGAATGTCCGCAGATATCAAAAAGATTCTTGCGGACAACAAGGCGCAGGTTACGGACCATATGGCTGCACTTGTACTCTTAAAGCTTACATCGGAGACAGAGAGTGCCAGAGCAAGCGCTGAGATCATACTGAATCACTACACCAGAAAACTTGCATTTGATCTCGCGGGAGACAATCTTACGAGCCACGCACAGATGCTTATGGTCGGAGATCTTTCCAGAGGCGGAAGTGAAGGACTCGAGGATGAAGTAGAAGCACGCCACGGAAAGGTCAAAAAATGGAAAGGCAAGGAGAGTCTGGTATCCAAGGGAACCTGGAACCTGACCTTGCTGTGTAATGCATTTGAAGATATTGCCAGACTGGAGAAAAAGGCCGTGGATCAGGGCCTCAGTACGGAAGATACCACCATCCTCATTGATCTGGCGCATCAGGTAGAAGATCTGCTTGCCGATGAAGATCGTCCGATGAACGGCGAGGTGCAGAATCCAAAATACGGTCTTATGTCATTTGTGGCAGATGAACTCTCGGGCACACGATTCAAAACCGGATTCAAGGATGCGTTGAAGCGGTTTCGGGAATCAAAGAACGGATCGAAACCGGGTTTGGGGTTTGTTGCATCAGCCAACAGAATCGTCGGAGCTGCGTACAAGATTGAAGACCGCGATCCGGAACCCGAACTTGACTCCATTCCCAAAATGGATATCCAAACCGATTTCAATAAGACGGATCGGGTAAAGAATTATCTGAAATACTTCAAGGGGACGAAGCTTGAAATAGCCAGGTTCTTTGCGATGATGCAGACACCGAGCGCCATGATCGAAAGCCTTAGCAGCAAAAAAACACTGAAGCGCGATCTCTTTGAGCTTCGTGAACTCCTGGGCAAGATGAGCGGTACGTCCGCGGCCAGGATCAGGCTGGCCGGCGTGGAAGTCGGTCTCGTCAGAGACGGTGAGACCATGCAGATCACCATCGGACAAAAGAGTCTGGCAATGCCCTATAACGCCGAGTTTTTGATCGAGAAGATCAATTCGGATATCTGTGAGCGTTCGGACCTTTACGGCAGCGAGGAAGCACTTGCGGTCTTACAGCCACTGCACAAGGACGAAAAGCAAATGACTCCGGGAGACGTGGGACGGCTGAGACAGCGCTGCCTTTCCGTGCTCAAACACGCAACCGGAAAAAATGCCGGATTCTTTTCCAATATCAGTCATGAAAAGCTGTATGACTATGCGACGGCGATTCTCGACGGACGGATGAAGAACATCGAGATCATAAAAGAAGTCAACCGAATTGAGAATACCTCGGTTGAGAAAGTCAACGCTGCGGAGACCCTTGCATTTTTACATCGCACGGAGACCAACCCGCTTATGCGAGTTGCAGCCACGAACCAGATCAAAATCGAGAAGTCTACGGCTGAGGCAGCGGCATCCGCATGGACGCAGGAAGAGCTAAGAGTCAAGAATTTCATCGCGGACATGCTCTACGGCGAGGAGAGCTGGAACACCAACGACAAGTACATCAAGGATGATACAAAGACCGGACGAAAGGGCAACAGGGAAGCCAAAAAGAAAAGCCGTATTTTTGATATGCTCATGCCGAAGGTGATCGGTGAGAACAAGAATCTCGACACCTTCATTCTGATGATCAACAAACCGGAGCTTATACGCGCGACAGTCGAAAAGATGGCGCTTCCGGGAGAAGATATCGTCGAAGAGGCCGGAGCGGAAAAACAGGGCGGATTAAAAGCGATCATTATCAATAACCTTGAGTCGGTTGTCTTATCCAAGGATATGGACGAGATCCGAAATACCGAGGGGGCTTTCCTGATGTCCAGGGAGACCATACAAAAAGGAAAACTTGCCACAGGACTTTCCATAAAAGCCGAAGAACTCAAGACAAAGTTTGCACAGGTTGAGGAGGATATCGACGCCAGCATCCTGGGTTCTACCAAATCATTTCAGAAAGAGATCGAAAAGGTCGTCGACAAGATGTTTGACGATGGCGAAGAGCTTACATGGGCAAAAGTACCGAATCCTTCAGAAGGTGATCTCGACATTGAGGAACAGAAGCAATGTTATGAAAAGCTGATGGAGGTTGCGGAGATCATCTCTCCCGGCTTTAGGGCAGAATATGAGTCTGTGTTTATACCGAACAACATCTGGTCGATGAAGCCGCTTGACAGAAAGATCAGATTCAACAATCTCAGGTCAGCGCTGTCCCATCGTTTCGCAAGTTATAAGGCGCAAAAGAAAAAAGATTACGATCAGATGAGCCCTCTGGAAGGGACCAGGGCTTTAAACAACATCATCGATGATGCTACAAAGGGTCGTCGCGGACAGGGCCTTTTTACGAAACTGGTCATGAAGAACTACTTTATGCATATGTCCAACGAGGACAAGCGCAGGATGTTCGCTTCCGCCATCAGAAACAGCGGTGTCAGCAAAAAGGTCGAGGACTTCAAGTCGCAGGAAGCGTATGATGCATACGAAGAGGAAGTGCAGGGCAACTTCCTGGGCGGTGTCTTTAAGGGCGCGGGACCGCTGCTTCAGAAGATGCTGCAGGGAATTCCGGAGAATTCCCTTCCGCTGAAACTGAAACTTGCCGTGAAGGATATGAAGTCCAACCTGATGCCGATTCCGGATGCGGTTGTTACGGCAGAACTTTCCAGCCTGGTGGATCGTTCCCACAAGCGTCTGACCAAACTTGATGTGGTCAAATCCCTGGGTGCGGCTTCGGTGGGACAGGCCTTCCTGTGCAAGGCTTACGGACCGAATCTTCCCGAGGACGGAAAACAGGTCGTTGTAAAACTGCTCCGGCCGGATGCGAGAAACCGCATGGAGCGTGAAAAGACACTGATGCAGTCCTGCGCGGCCATGACCGATGAGACGGGCGGTATGCTTGCAACCTACAAAGGCCAGCTGAAGCGTTTTGAGGAAGAAGTCGATCTGACCATCGAGGCAAGAAATGTGGTAAGCGGACAGATCTACGACAACGGTGCGGAAATTGTCCAGGCCATGAAACTGTCCGATCTTGCAGAGCCGACGGAAAGCGCTATGATCGTGGATATGGCTCCGGGAACGACGGTCGACAAGTTCATAGAGGAAGTGGATCAAAAGAAGGATGAGGCACTGTCCAAATTCTATGTAAAGAAGGACGACGGTACATTTGATAAAGAAAACTTGAAGATCACTGCGCAAAATGTATCCGAACACGGCAAGGCGAGGGCACAGCTGATTGCACTTAAGAATTCCCTCGAGAGAAAGCAGACCTATATCGTAAAGCTTGCCGAGAAATGGGTAACCGAAGGCATATACGGCGCAGGTTTCTATCACGGCGATCTGCATGCCGGCAACATCATGATTGATGACAAATGTGCTACCGTGATCGATTTCGGTAACTGTACCCAGCTTACCAAGAAGCAGCAGGAACAGATCATGCTCATGATGACGAGTGCGACGTTTATGGATCCGGACGGTTTCCTTCGCGGCTTCCATGCACTCCTTGAGAACACGCCGGAACAGTTTTACAAAGAAAACGAGACCAAACTGCGCGAGACATTCGGCCGGATCATGAGACTCGGTACGGAACAGGATGTCGGACAGCGTATCCTTGCGGCACTGATCAAGGCGCAGGAACTTGGCTTTGAGATGCCGGCGGCAGTGTTCAATTTCTCCCAGGCGCAGCAGAGACTGCACAATACCATTGAGGACATGAACGCAAAGCTGCAGGAAGTCCACCGGTTGATCGACAAGTTCGACAGGATGGAGGTTGAACACGGAGCGGATCCCATCCTTACGATCATGAAAGATCAGAAGATGAAGACGAGCACCCAGGATGTGAAGGTTACAAGACTGCATGAGATGAAGGGAATCTTAAATCCGGACAGTTCCGTGATTTTGAAAGATTACAATTCCATGTCTGCCGAGAAGTTCGAAGACAAATACCTTCAGTCGCAGATTCTGCAAAAGGTCAATGTGAACCTTGTGAATGCGGTGTGCGCTGATTTTGACAAAATGATCGAAGCAAAGAACGAAGGGGAATTCACGCACCTCAGCATGACCGGTGTACTGTTTCATATGAAGACGACACATGTTATGCCTTTTGCGGATGATGCTGTAAAACTTCTTCCGGCCAGAGAGGAAGAGGAAGACTTTAAAAAAGACATTTCCGCGCCTCTTACGAACCTTGCACAGCTGAAGACCTATAACGAGAATCTCAAAAAGTGGATCGCAAGGGTCAAAGAACTTGACGGTGTTGAGCGAAAGGGCATACAGGAAGCATATGACAGTCTGAAGGAAATTAAAGAGCATCCGGAGAACTTCACGGAAGAGGAAAAGAAGGAAAGAGAGAAGAAACTTGTCAGCGAGTATACAAGAAAGCTCAGGAAGAAGACACGCAATATCGTGGGAATCGACTCTCTCGAAAGAAAATTATACAGAAGACGTGATCGTCTGATGGATGACAGCGCCAGAGAATCCGCTGAAAAAGGTCTTGAATATTACTTCGCAGATAAGAAATGGGGAGAGGTAATCAAAAAGGCGTATGATGATTTCCGCAAACTCCAGCAGGAGAAATTTGCCAAGGATCCGGACGGTGTGGATTCAGATCCCGAGGTTGCAAAACTGCGTGAGAATCTGATCTCACTCGTGGAAAATTCGCTGGCTGACAGAATTCAGAACATGATTTCCGAAGAACCGAATCGTGCCAACACGGTACCGAAACCGAAAACCTTCTTCGATATGATGGGAGAAGTGCTTGGCAGCCATAAGCTGGCATCGTTCAGAAGACTCGGCATCTTTAACGTCGGACGTCTTGTTACATCCGGACGTCTCGGCTTCGTCGAAGCGATCAAGGGATATTTTTCCGCATAAAAAAAGAACATCACGGGCAGTGCCGGCCCGTGATGTTTTTTTCTTTGGAGGGAAGAAGCTCGTGGTAAACCCGGGAAGTATGTGCTATAATCAAATTGTCTGCAGTCATCATGAAAAGGATGGTAGTACATGGTTGTATTTTATTACGAAAGTCTGATGGTTCTTTCCGTTTTGATGCTTGTAATCTACAACATCGTATACAGAAAGAGCTTCAACATATTTTTCACGCTGATCTTCACGTTTATCCCGGTGGCGCTTTACGGATACTACCTGATGGCGACGGCCGAGGATCTGCCGACAGCCCTGATGGGACAGAAGATCATCTATTTCGGCGGTACATTTACACCGCTGTTTATCCTGTTTGTTATTTTAAATCTGTGCAAGGTCAGTCTGAAGCAGTGGATGAAAACCGGTCTGCTTGTGATGACGCTTTTGACCTTCTTCTCGGTGATGACCATCGGAAAGAAAGACTGGTACTATAAGTCCGTGTCCTTCAAACGCGTGGATCTCGGCGCCTTTGGCAGTTACGGAAGTCTGGACAAGGTGTACGGACCGATGCACACCGTGTTTTATGCTGTCGTGTTCTTTCTGTTCCTGCTTGCGATCCTGGCCACGATATACGGCTCGAGGAAGAAGGCCGAAGTATCAGGATCGATCGTTAGGCTGCTTGCGGTGACGGTCGGTGTTACCGTATTTGCGTTCTTTGTCGGAAGGAAACTGATCGACGCCTTTGATCCGGTTCCGCTTTCCTATGTGGTGTCGGAGGTGCTCTACCTCCTGATCATTCACCGCGTGATGTTGTACGATATTGTGGAGACGGGCGTATCCTCCATCGAAAACCGCGGAGAGATGGGACTTGTGTCTTTCGATATGAAGTTTAACTACCTTGGAAGCAACGAGCGGGCGAAGGAAGTATTTCCGGAGCTCCGCAACCTTAATCTGGACGGCTGGGCACTTGAGCAGAAGTCGCTTGGCGGAGAACTCGGTTATCGCATCGTATCCTTTGAGGAGGATCGCACGAAGAATGTCTTCTACCGCGAGGTGGGCGACCGCGTGTATCAGGTGCAGATCGTGGATCTGGTCGATTCGAAGAGACAGCGGGGCTTCCAGCTGATCATCACCGACAATACCGAAGAGCAGAAGTATATATCCCTTCTGAACAAATTCAATGACAAACTTCAGCAGGAAGTGGATCAAAAGACAAAACACATCGTCGAGATGCACGACAACCTGATCCTTTCCATGGCGACCATGGTAGAAAGTCGTGACAATTCCACCGGCGGACATATCAGAAGGACCAGTGATGTGGTTCGGATCCTGATCGATGAGATCAGGGAGATGGGAGATATGCACCTTACGGAAGAGTTCTGTGAGAATATGATCAAGGCTGCGCCCATGCACGATCTCGGAAAGATCGCTGTCGATGATGCCATCCTCCGAAAACCCGGCAGATTCACCGACGAGGAGTTTGAAAAGATGAAATCCCATGCGGCCGAGGGTGGCCGGATTGTACATGAGATCCTTAAGAATACGGACGATCAGGCGTTTCATATACTGGCTGAGAACGTGGCGAGATATCACCATGAGCGCTGGGACGGCTCGGGCTATCCTGAGGGCTTAAAGGGGGAAGAGATCCCACTCGAGGCCAGGATCATGGCCATCGCCGATGTCTATGATGCACTGGTGAGCAAGCGTGTCTACAAGGAACGCATGAGCTTTGAGCAGGCCGACAAGATCATCATGGAAAGTATGGGTAAGCATTTCGACGCGCGCCTTGAGAAGTATTATGTGGCTGCACGACCCAAACTTGAGGCTTACTACAGCGCACAGGAGGGGTCATGAAAGAAGCATTTTCACGCACGGCGCTGCTTCTCGGCGATGCCGCTGTCGAGCACCTTTCAGGGTGCAGTGTGGCAGTCTTCGGTGTCGGAGGCGTCGGTGGCTATGTATGTGAGGCACTTGCAAGAAGCGGTGTCGGACATCTTACGCTGGTCGATCGGGATACCGTATCCGAGTCGAATCTGAACCGACAGATCATAGCCACAAGAGATACCATCGGACGTTCCAAACCGGATGTGATGAAGGAACGCATTCTGTCCATCAATCCGGATTCGGATGTCACGGTGCATCAGACCTTCTTTCTGCCGGAGAATGCATCGGATTTTGATTTTACGGACTACGATTACGTGGTCGATGCGGTGGACACCGTGACGGCCAAGATCTGTCTGATCATGAAGGCGAAGGAAGAGAAGACACCGATCATTTCCGCCATGGGAGCGGGAAACAAGCTGGATCCATCGCGTTTCCGCGTGGCGGATATCTCCAAGACTTCCGTGTGTCCTTTGGCCAGAGTGATGCGCAGGGAATTAAAAAAGCGCGGGATCGATCACGTGAAGGTGGTGTATTCGGACGAACCGCCGATCGTTCCATTCAACCGCGGAGAGAATCCTGCCGAACCGGGGGCAGGCAGGAAGGATGTTCCGGGAAGCGTCGCATTTACACCGGCGGCAGCAGGGCTTCTTATCGCGTCCGAGGTCATAAAAGACCTTGTATCATCAAGTAAAAAATAGCTTCAGACTATTGAATAGTTATAGGAAATTGGGTATAATGTCAAAAGGTATTTTATCTTTTGTTGGAGGGCAGGCTATGAAGAAGAGACTGGTTACACGTAGTGATTTTGACGGACTTGTATGCGCGATGCTCCTCAAGGAGCTTGATATCATCGATGACATCAAATTTGTTCATCCGAAAGATGTACAGGATGGCAAGATAGAATTATCCGAGAACGATATCACCACGAACCTTCCGTTTGACCCCAGAGTGGGACTTGCATTTGACCATCACGAGAGCGAACTCTTAAGAAATCAGGAGTCGGCTTACAAAGGCAAATTCATCATCGAGGGTGAAGCAAAATCCGCTGCCAGAGTGGTATACAATTACTACGGCGGCGCTGAGAAATTTAAAAGAGTATCCGAGGAGATCATGTGGGCGGTCGACAAGGGCGACAGCGCTGATTTCACCGAAGAAGAGATTTTGAATCCCACAGGATGGGTTTTGATGAACTTCCTGATGGACGCACGTACCGGACTCGGCAGATTCCGTGAGTTCCGCATTTCCAACTACGATCTGATGATGGAGCTGATTGATTACTGTGTAGATCACAAGATCGATGAAGTATTGGAACTTCCCGATGTCAAAGAGCGTGTGGATATGTACTTCGAGCAGCAGGAGCTCTTCAAGGAGCAGCTGAAGAAGGTTACGAAGATCGAAGGCAAGGTTGCAGTGATCGACCTTCGTAACGAAGAGACGATTTACACCGGTAACCGCTTCATGGTATATGCAATGTGGCCGGAGACAGAGATTTCCGTACATGTGGCTTGGGGATTCCGCAAGCAGAACACGGCAGTCATGATCGGTAAGTCGATCATCAACAAGAGCTCGAACTTCAACATCGGTGAGTTGTGTCTGTCTTATGGCGGCGGCGGTCATGCGAATGCAGGTACCTGCCAGCTCGACAACGACAAGGTAGATGCAGAGCTTCCGAACATCATTGCGAAGCTGAACGGCAACGCATAGTCAGGTTCATTTCGGCGGATATGCCCACGCATATCCGCCTTTTTTAAGGAGTTATATTTATGTCTTATGTAGAGTATGAGAAAGCGCAGAAACTGGGGCTTAAAGCCTTCAAAAATGCGGTTTCCAAGGGAGAAAGCGAATACCTTCCCGTGTTGGATGAGATTCTTGCGGACGTGGATATTGCGGGCGAGATCAGTCTCGGTCTTGTTCAGGTTCCTCTCGACCGTGTGGTCGGAACAAGCACCCAGGGCAGAACCTACGCTTTCGCCAACAACTTCATGCCGATCTTAGATTACAAGACGGAGTTTGGCGCCAAGTGGTCCGATCTGTGCGACAGTCAGATCGAGGAGGGGATCAGAGACCCGATCAAGGTCTATGAGTACATGAACTATTTCTATGTCGTAGAGGGCAACAAGCGTGTCTCCGTCATGAAGTACTTTGAGGCGGTGACCATCCCGGCCATGGTGACAAGAAAGATCCCCAAGCTTTCCGATGATCCGCAGGTAAAACTCTACTACGAGTTTATGGATTTCTATAAGGTGACGGAGATCAACTATCTCTGGTTTTCGCAGGAGGGCTGCTTTAAGCATTTCCTGGAGTTGACAAGCGACGATCCGACGGCACCCTGGACAGACGAGCAAAAGCAGGATTTCGGTTCCTTCAATCACAGGTTCTGCGTGGCTTTAAAGCAAAAGGGCGGAGAGAAACTCCCGATGTCCTTCGGAGATGCGCTCCTGATCTTCCTGGATATCTGCGGATATGATGAAGTAAAGAATCTGACCGAGGCCGAATTAAAGGAGAAGATCGGCAATCTCTGGGATGAATTTCTGATCGATTCCGAGGGCAAGGAGCTGACGCTTCGGATGGAGCCTGCCAAGACGGGACGTAAGAAGATGATGGAGTACTTCCTGCCGTCCGCTTCGAAGGTGATCACCGTGGGATTCATCTATGACAAGAATCCCAAGGATTCCGACTGGCTGTATGCGCATGAACTCGGACGCCTCTACCTTGAAGAACATCACGGCGATACGATCAAGACTTTGGAAAGTCACGACTTAAACAGCGAAGATGAGATCATGGCGGCCATCGACGGTCAGGTGATCGCGGGCGCGACGATCATTTTCACCACATCCTCACGCATGGAATCCGTCAGCCTGAAGGCGGCAGCAAAATACCCTGAGATTACGGTACTCAATTGTTCCATCAAGACACCGCACAAGCTGATCCGTACGTACTATGCGAGACTTCATGAGGTGAAATTCCTCTCCGGTATGATCGCGGGTTCGCTTTCAAGAAGCGGACGCATCGGCTACCTTGCAGACTACCCGATCATCGGTATGCCCGCAAATATCAACGCATTTGCCTTAGGCGCTCGGATGATGAATCCCTCCGTGAAAGTATATCTTGAGTGGACGAAGATCAAGGGCACGTCAAGAAGCAAGGCGCTTGAGAACTTCCGCAAGAATGACGTCCATTACATTTCCGATCAGGATATGATCAAGCCTTCCGATGAGGGAAGACGCTTCGGTCTTTATAATCTCGAGGATGAGAATCTGACCAATATCGCGATGCCTCTGTATCAGTGGGGTATCTTCTACGAGAAACTGATCGAGGCAATCCGTACGGGAACCTACAAGGAAGACGAGACGAAGGAAGGCGCACCGGTGAATTACTGGTGGGGACTTTCCGCGGGCGTGGTGGATCTCATTATGTCCCAGAAGCTTCCGGGAGGAACCAAACTGATCGTGGATACCATTCGGAATCTGATGGTTGAGGGCAAGTTCCATCCCTTCACGACGGCTTTCTGTTCCCAGGACGGACTGATCCGAAATGATGAAGGGTTCGAAATGTCTCCGGAGGAGATCCTCAATATGAATTATCTTGTGGATAATGTCGAGGGTGAGATTCCCGAAATTGATGAACTATATGATGACGCGAAAGCCATCGTTTCGCTAAAAGGTGTGGACAATGAGAATTCTTTTGCTGGCTGATGAGGAGTCCAAGTACTACTGGGACTTCTTTGAGAAAAGTAAATTAGACGGGATCGATCTGATCATCTCCTGTGGGGACCTTGCGCCGCAGTTTCTGTCCTTTATGGCAACCTTTGCGAAGGTGCCTGTGCTCTATGTTCACGGCAATCATGACTACTGTTACGATGAAACGCCTCCGGACGGATGCGAGTGTATCGATGATATGGTATACGAGTACAAGGGATTGAAGATCCTCGGACTCGGCGGAAGCATGTGCTACAATTTCGGCGCATATCAGTACACGGAGAAAGAGATGGAAAAGCGTATCCATAAGCTGCGCCGCAAGATCAAAAAGGCTGGCGGGATCGATCTGTTTATCACCCATTCTCCGGCGTACCGTCTGCATGACAGTGAGGACCTTCCCCATACGGGATTCAAGGCGTTTTACAGCATCCTGGACGAGGTAAGGCCGCAGGTCTTTGCACACGGACACGTACATATCAATTACGGAAGGGACTTCAAGCGTGAGTCTACCTACGGTGATGTACGCGTGGTGAATGCGTACGAGAAATATATCATCGAAGTGGAACCGAGGTCCGCACAGGATGCGGAATGATGACGAAAGATGAGGTGAGAGACGATGTGGATCGCAGACAACTGGAAGGATTATGAGGTGATTGACTGCAGCGAAGGTGAGAAGCTGGAGCGGTGGGGCAGATACATCCTGCTTCGCCCGGATCCGCAGGTCATCTGGCAGACACCGAAAAAGCATCCGGACTGGAAACATATCAATGCACATTACCACAGGAGCAGCAAGGGCGGAGGAAACTGGGAATTCTTAGACCTCCCCGAGCAGTGGACCATCTCCTACGGTAATCTGAAATTCAACTTAAAACCATTTGCGTTTAAGCATACGGGACTCTTCCCGGAGCAGGCGGCTAACTGGGACTGGTTTGGCGACCTGATCCGAAAGGAAAAGCAGGCCTTACCGGAGAGACCGATCAAGGTCTTAAATCTCTTTGCCTACACCGGCGGCGCTACGGTTGCCGCAGCGGCGGCGGGCGCAGAAGTGTGTCATGTGGATGCATCGAAAGGTATGGTTACCTGGGCGAAGGAGAATGCCGTCTCATCCGGACTTGGCGATGCGCCCATCCGCTGGCTTGTAGACGACTGCGTCAAATTCGTCGAGCGGGAGATCAGAAGGGGGAATCACTACGACGGTATCATTATGGATCCGCCGTCCTACGGCAGAGGACCGAAGGGTGAGATCTGGAAACTGGAAGAGAAGATCCATCCCTTTATCAAACTGACGGCCAATCTCTTAAGCGATAAGCCGCTTTTTTTCCTGGTCAATTCCTATACCACGGGACTTTCACCCGCGGTGCTTCAGTATATGATCTCTACGGAAATCGGATCACGCTTCGGCGGTACGGTGGTGGCAGAAGATATCGGCCTTCCCGTTACGGCAAGCGGACTGGTGCTCCCCTGCGGAGCATCCGGAAGATGGAGCAGATAGAGAAAGGGAATTCATGCAGAATTCGGACATCAGAGAATCGAAGATCGGATCGAGAGATGCGGGCAGGCAGAAGAACGTTTTCAATCTGGCGGTTGTGGCTGCGATGGTCATCGTTCAGTTTGTGCTGCTCTTTTTCATCTACGGCTATCTGGGTCAGTATGTTACTTACTGGCGTGCGCTTTCCGTGGCGCTCTCGGTATTCGTGGTGATCTACATCGTCAACAAGCAGGATAATCCTGCATACAAGCTGGCGTGGTGCGTGCTGGTGCTTCTCGTGCCTCTGGTTGGCGGCGCGCTTTATGTGATGCTTGCCGGAAACAGAACCAGAGTCAAATTCATCAAGAAGGCGCAGAAGAATCACTTGGACACTTTCCGCTATATGAAGTCCGATGAGGCATACCAGAAGGAGATCCTGGAACTGTCCCAGAGCGCAAGTGTGCAGACCAGGTACATTTCCGGTTATGCGGGATACCCCGTCTACAAGAACACGAGCGTCAAATATTTTGCTCTCGGCGAGGACAATTACAGGGACCTCATTGCCGAACTTTCCAAGGCGAAGCATTTTATCTTTATGGAGTACTTCATCATCAAGCAGGGAGAACTCTGGGATGAGGTGAAGGAGATCCTGATCGCCAAGGCGAAGGCCGGACTGGATGTGCGATTGATCTACGACGGTCTCGGCTGCGCCATGTATGTTCCGAAGCGTTTCATCAAGGAAATGTCCGGCTACGGCATACGTGTCGTGCCGTTTAACCCTGTGGCACCGGTCATTAACATGCGTCAGAACAACCGCGATCACAGAAAGATCACGGTGATCGACGGCTACGTCGGATTTACGGGCGGTATCAATCTCGCGGATGAGTACATCAACCGGACGCACCCCTTCGGACACTGGAAGGACACAGGCGTCATGCTGAAGGGAGACGCGGTGTGGTCGCTCACGCTGATGTTTCTTCAGACCTGGCATATGCTCACAAACGAGAAAGACGACTATCCGAAGTACGAGCCGATGCGCTACAAGAAGACGAAGGGTTATACGGACGGTTACATTCAGCCCTACGGAGATACGCCGGTGGACGATGAGATCGTGGGAGAGAATATCTATCTCAACATGATCAATCGCGCGAAACATTACATTTACATCATGACACCGTACCTGATCGTGGACAATGAGATGGTGACGGCGCTTACGCTTGCGGCCAAGAGCGGTGTGGATGTGAGGATCATCGTGCCGGGCGTGGCGGACAAGAAACTGGTTTACAATGTGACCCAGTCCTACTTCCCGGAGCTGATCAGGGGCGGAGTGAAGATCTATCGGTATACGCCGGGCTTCATCCATGCCAAGACGGTGGTAACCGACGACAAGATCGGCACGGTGGGTACCATCAATTTCGATTACAGAAGTCTCTACCTGCATTTTGAGTGCGGTGTCTGGATGTTTAATTCCGGAACGCTCTACGAGATCAAGGATGACTTTATGAATACACTCGGCAAATGTGAGGAGATCACGGAGCAGATGCTGGCCCGAACGGGACCGGTCCGTCGACTGGCGAGAGCCGTGCTTCGCATGATTGCACCCATTTTATAGGAAGATTCGGATGGAAGAAAAGAGAAATACCAAAAAGAGAATCGCAGACAGTTTGAAGGCGCTGCTCTCCAAGACCCCTATGGAGAAGATCACCGTGCAGGAGATCGCGGAGCAGGCAGGGGTGATACGGCCCACCTTTTACAATCACTTCAAGGATAAGTACGAGGTTTTGGAGTATATCATCCGACACGACATGCTGATGCCTATCAAACCGCTTTTGATCAACGATCTGATGCGGGAGGGACTTACGCTTCTGTTTTCCAATATCAAGAACGAGCGGGATTTCTACGACAATGCCGTGAGGATCGAGGGACAGAATTCCTTTGAGAGTATCGCCGTCCAGGAGGTTACAAAACTTCTGGTGGAGATTATGGAGGAAAAGTTCAAGGGAACCATGCATTTTAAGTATGCCTGGCTCTCACGAGATGCCGTGGCCGGATACTACGCGCAGTCCATGATCTACGTGGTGCTCGAGTGGATCAAGCGTGATTACATCATCACGCCCCATGAACTCTCGGAAATCTACGAATTCCTGACCAAGAGCAGCATGGTGGATGTCATGAAGGAGATCTAAAAAACACCAAACATTTGACAGCCTATGTATAGCGAAATTAGACAAAAAGAGGCAAATGTATTGCAAACCGATACATTTGCCTCTTTTTATATGTTTCATAAAACACTTTTTTTCGATATTATGCCCGCAGTAAGGCGAAACAACGACCACGCCTTATAACCAAAGGGAAAAATCAAAGGAAAGAAGTGGTGAACATGATTAATTTCGGAAAATGGGTCGTAAAACACAAGGTGCTGATCCTCATTATCAGCGTGGCACTTCTGGTACCTGCAGTCATCGGCTACATGAAGACCAGAGTGAACTATGATATCTTAACCTATCTGCCCAAGCAGATCGATACCATGAAGGGACAGGATATCATGGTGGATGAGTTTGGGACAGGCGCCTTCTCAATGTGCGTCGTCGAAGGCATGGAGGACAAAGATATATCGGCCCTACGCAAGAAGATGCAGGCGATTCCCGGCGTAAAGGACGTACTGTGGTATGATTCCTTCCTTGACCTGTCGGTCCCGGTGGAACTTCTCCCCGACGAGATCCGCGATGCTTTTATGAACAAGGATGCTGATTCCACCATCCTCTTTGTGCTCTATCCCACATCCCTTTCGGATGACAAGACGCTTGAAGCGATCACCGATCTTCGCAAGGTGATCAATAAGCAGTGCTTCATCTCCGGTATGTCGGCGATCGTGCTTGATACGAAGAACCTGTCGGACAAGGAGACGCCAATCTACGTAATGCTTGCCGTGCTGCTTGCGATCGTGGTGCTCTCGCTTACGATGGATTCCTTCATCATCCCGCTGTTCTTCCTGCTGTCGATCGGTATGGCCATCATCTACAACATGGGAACGAACTTTATAAGCGGTGAGATTTCCTACGTGACCAAGGCTTTGGCGGCGGTGCTGCAGCTCGGTGTCACGATGGACTACTCCATCTTCCTCTGGCACAGCTATGAGGAGAACCAGAAGACCTATGAGGGTGACAATGAAAGAGCTATGGCGCACGCCATCTCACAGACGATCTCCTCGGTCGTGGGAAGCTCCATTACCACGGTGGCGGGCTTTATCGCACTTTGCTTTATGAGCTTCACACTGGGTCTTGATCTCGGTATCGTGATGTCCAAGGGCGTAGTCTTCGGTGTGATCGGATGTGTTACCATCCTTCCGTCCATGATCCTGATCTTTGACAAGGCGATCGAGAAGACAAAGCACAAGACGCTGCTCCCGGATCTTGGCGTCATCGGTCCCTGGGTAGCAAAGCACTTCTATATCTTTATCATCCTTTTTGTGGTGATCCTGATCCCTGCAATCCACGGATACACGCATACAAAGGTATACTACGATCTTGCGGGAACGCTTCCAAAGGATCTTGAGAGCGTAACGGCGAATGCGAAACTGGATGAGGAGTACCACATGGGTGCAACCCACATGGTGTTGCTTGACAAAAACACGGATGAAAAAACCGTGGTTGCCATGGTGGATGAGATGAAAAAGGTGGACGGCGTGAAGTCGGTCCTTTCCTTGGACAGCCTTCTCGGCAATGTGATCCCGAAGGAACTTGTACCCGAAGATCTGCTCTCGGTATTTGAAAGCGATGATCACAAGATGATGCTCATCCTCTCCGAGTACCAGGTGGCTTCGGATGAAGTCAATGCGCAGTGCGAGGAACTGCAGCGTATCGTGAAGAGTTATGATACCCGCGGCATGCTGATCGGTGAAGCACCCTGTACCAAGGATCTGATCGAGATCACCGATAAGGATTTTAAGACCGTAAGCGCAGTATCCATCGGTGTGATCTTCCTGATCGTTGCAATCGTATTCCGATCTGTTTCACTGCCTGTGATCCTTGTGGCGGTGATTGAATTTGCAATCTTTATCAATATGGGTATTCCGTGCTACACAGGCACGACGATCCCCTTTATCGCATCCATCGTTATCGGTACGATCCAGCTCGGATCGACGGTTGATTATGCGATACTTATGACCAATAAATACAAGCGCGGAAGAAACCACGGACTTGATAAGACGACCGCTGTTGCGGAGGCTATGACGTCCTCTGTACAGTCAGTTATCGTCAGTGCACTTTCCTTCTTCGCATCCACCTTCGGTGTCGGCATGTACTCAAATATCGATATGATCAGCTCCCTCTGCGTGCTTATGGCAAGAGGTGCATTGATCTCCATGGTGGTGGTAATCCTGGTGCTGCCCTCCATGTTTATGCTGTTTGACAAACTGATTGTGGCTACGAGTATGGGATTCAAACCGGAATCCGAAAAGAAGAATCACAAGGAACTTCACGCAGGCGTTTAATATCGGAAAGGATGATCGTTATGAGAAAACTTACTATAAAGAACAAGAAATTCGTAGGCGGCGGTGCGACAGCGATCGCGCTTGCCATGACTGCATGTGCGGTGGGAAACACCGGTGCGGTAAAACCCGCAGAGGAACGCACGCTCAAGGCGGAGAAGGAAGATACCAAGGTGGCGACGGTGACGGACGCACAGCTTGACACGGATGACCTCGTGGACAAGCTTTCGGGTGACCTGGTAACAGAAAAGGATGTCTACAAGGATGAGACCGTGTATGCCTTCGCGGATGCTGAGGGCCATACCAAGAACACCCTGGTGAACGAGGTACTTCACAATCCCGAGAAGAAGGCGGAACTGACCGACACCACCAACCTTACGGGCATCGTGAACTTAAAGGGCGACGAGACATTTACACAGGATAAGGATAAGATCACATGGAAGGCGAACGGCGCAGATATCTACTATCAGGGTACCACCGATGAAAAGCTTCCGGTATCCGTTGCGGCAACCTACTATCTCGACGGCAAGAAGGTATCCCCGTCCGAGCTTGCGGGCAAGAGCGGCCACGTAAAGATCCGTTTCGATTACAGCAATGAGGCTGAGGTGACAAAGAAGATCGGCGGTAAGGACGAGAAGATCAAGGTTCCTTTCGTGGCGGTTACCGGTATGCTTCTTTCGGATGACTTTAAGAATGTGACCGTGACCAACGGCAAGGCAACCACCGAGGGCGGAAGAAACATCGTCATCGGCTATGCGCTGCCCGGACTTGCGGACAGCCTTAAGGTGAAGGAAAGCGACTTCTCCAAGGACATCACCTTCCCCGAGTACTTCGAGGTGGAAGCGGATGTAGACGACTTTGAACTGGATATGACAGTGACCGTGCTGATGAACGCTTCGGCCATGAACTTAACCGGCGATATCGATATGGAAGCTATCGACGGCGCAATGGAAGATATGGGCGATGCCGCAGGACAGATCGCCAAGGGATCCGGAGATCTTGCGGAAGGGTCCGAACTGCTCTTTGAGAAGATGGGCGAGTTCAACACAGGTGTCGGACAGTTGAAGTCCGGTATCGATAAACTTTCCGACAGCACACAGCCTCTTGAGGAGGGTGTTGCAACCTTAAATGCAAGCGCACATTCCGTAAGCGGCGGCGTGGCACAGCTTGATGCGGGCCTTAAGGCACCGATGAGTGAGGAACAGAAGGCTCAGGTTTATGCAAATGCAAGTGCTCAGGCACAGGCTGCCGCTCAGGCGGAGCTTGCGAATGCGGCAACAGATTATGATGCGATCCGTGCAAAGGCAGAGGCAGGCGCACAGGCACAGTTCGAGCAACAGCGCAGCGATAAGATTGCGGAAAAGACAACGGAGATCTCGGCGGGACTTGCCAACAGCAACACCTATGCTTTGGTTGCACAGGGACTGCTCGCAGATCAGTACCTTTCCGCAACCTTCGCGCAGATTGCCGCTGCACAAGGTGCGGGTGCCACAAAGGAACAGGTCGCAACACTGTATGCGAAGAATATCGTAGACGGACTTACCAATCAGGCAGCACCCGCTATCGCAGCCGGTGCCGTAGATGATGCCGGTGCCGAGATCAAGACGGCTGTCGGTGACACGGCAGTCGCAACCGCAAAGCAGGCAGGTGCTACAGCCGGTGCGGCAGTGGTCGATGCGGTCGGCAAGGCAGCAGGTAATACGGCTGTTGCAACCGTAGGAGCAACCAAGGCGGAGATCGCAGGACAGATCGAGAAAGTCGGAGACAGCGGTTACAGCCTGGTAACAGGTTCGGCTGCACTTGCGGAGGGAACTCAGACACTGCAGGACAAGATGCCGACACTTGAGGCAGGTATCAACCAGCTCGCTGAGGGTGCAGACCTTCTGGCTGCCGGTTCATCACAGCTTACGGACGGCGCAGGTAAGCTTGCGGACGGTTCCGAGAAACTTTCCGGCGGTATCGAGCAGTTCAACAAGGAAGCGATCGGCAAGCTGATCTCCACTTACAACGGAGATGTGAAGGATCTCGCCGAGCGTGTACAGGCTGTGCTTAAAGCTTCTTCCGAGTATGAGACATTCACCGGACTTTGTGACGGAGACTCCGGTACCACAAAGTTCATCATCAAGACAGAGGGTATCTCTGCGGATTAAACTCCGGTCAGAGTTCACCTATATTTTCCTTTGGTTCGCCGGCGGCTCCCCCGCCGGCGTTTTTTATGGTGGTATACGTTGACAATTATAAGAAAATGGAGCATAATGTGTTTAGCAGAGCAGTCGGAGGGTGAGCCTACCTCACCCACCCCGGCGAAGATAATTTAAGCTAAGAGAAGCCGTTCATCTTGTTAGGGATTGGGACGGCTTTTCTTGTGGTCTAAAAGAAACCTGACGTATTCTATAATAAGCCTTACGGCGGAAATAGACACCATAGCAATCTCGTAGATACTCACAAGCCTCACCTCCCTTCGCAGAGCCGAAGTGAGAGAGGAACGCGTCCCCCGACTACCCTGTTAAGCACATTATCTAGTTGTTCTTCATAATCTTCTCTATGTAAGAATAGATTCGCTTTCGTTGTTCATCATCCAACCTGGCATGATTCTCAAGCAGATAGAATAATTCCGGGTTCTCACTTTTTTTTATGATGATAGTTTCTGGTGTTCTGTTATTGCTCTTTCCGACAAGGTAATCAACAGAAGTGTGAAAAACTGTTGCAATATCCTTTAAAACATGAAGAGAGGGTGCCCTCTCGCCGGACTCGTAACGTAGATAAGCTGGTTGTGAGACGCCGATTCTTTTGGCGGCCTCACGCTTGGAAAGATTCATAAGCGTTCTGCATTCGATAAGACGATCTCGTTGTAATTCCATGTCACACCTCCTTACTGTAATCAAGTATATACCATAGGCATATGTCTGTAAAGAATAAAGGCTGGATTTTAGATGGGAGGTTAAAGAGGTTAATGAGAAAGAGTGCGAAACGCATCGGAAATGCGTGGCCGAGAAACACAGACAGAGTTAGATTATGACTGCCTGGTTAATTCTTCAAATGATACTTCAAACAACTCACAGAGTTTTTGTATTTCAATATCTGTAACATATCTTTTTTGAGTTTCAATTCTTGTAATGACATTCTTATCAACGTCGCAGCCCATGAGCTGTAATTGACGAGCTAAATCCCGCTGGGAGAGCGAATGCTTCCTGCGAAGGTCAATCAGATTATCACTGATCAGGTTCTTTTTACCGGAATCTGAACGGGGCTTTGGCATGCTATTTACTCCTCAAAGAATAGAATGAATACTTAACACTAAATCATACATGTTAGACGTGGCTCATGCGGTTGTAAAAGTGAGACAAGTATGATAAAATTTGAATCGATAATACGATTGTAATACGAACTGTCAGGAAGGTGCGTATGGGAACAAAAGATGAAGAAAAACTGGTCATCGGACCACAGAAATATGGTGGCGAAACAGCGGTTGTTTCCATGAGGATGCCAAAGGATATGCTAGCAGAACTTGATAGGATAGCGGCTGAAACCGGTCGCACCAGAAATGAGATTCTGATGCTAAGCATAGAATTTGCGATGGATCGGATGGAGATTAAGAAAAGAGAGGATTAGACTATGGCGAAATTTGTGATGGAATGCCCAAACTGCGGAAGGTTTGCTGAAGGTAAAACAGGTTTCTTTGCTAAGAAGAGAATAGACTGCACGTGCGGATACACGATTCATGTGAGAACGGACAAGCTCACATCAAGAGATTGCCCTCACTGCGGCAACAGTGTTCTCTTTGATCAGTCGAAGGGTGAGGATGCAGTGTGCCCTGTCTGCCATGAGCCGATTAATACATTCTCTGAGCGGACGCAGGTGGAAGAAATCTCCTGTGCTCAGTGTGGGGTAAGACTTCGCGTGAACAAAGCGGCGAAGATTTATACATGCCCGGTTTGTGATCAGGTAAATGATGTCGCTGAACGACTGATGAGCGAGAAAATCCGTAAAGATGGACTGGCAAGCATCATCAAGTATGAGGGAGACAATGATACCTTTATCTGGAAGCATCCGATCGAGGACTTCAATTACGGTTCGCAGCTGATCGTTCACGAGAGCCAGGAGGCTATATTCTTCAAGGATGGTCAGGCATTGGATTTGTTTGGCCCGGGTCGTTACACGCTCGAGACACAGCAATTGCCACTTCTCGAAAAAGTGTACAGCCTTCCGACGGACACAGAGGGAACGTTCCATTCGGAAGTATACTTCATAAACAAAACAGTTCAAATGGCTATCAAATGGGGTACTCCGGAGAAGGTGCGATTCATCGATCCATTGACCGGTACTCCGCTTGATTTGGGTGCGTCCGGTGAGATGAATATTCAGGTGGCGGACTCAAGAAAACTTCTTGTCAAATTGGTCGGAACCATGAATGGTGTTTCATGGGAAGGTGGTCCCGGATTAACAAAGTCACTTCAAGAGTCGTTCAGACCACTGATTTCAAATGCTGTGAAGACGAATCTTTCGGCTGTTATCAAAGAGGAGGCAATCGATCTCTTGGAGATTGATGAAAAACTTGACCTGATATCAAGCAGATTAAGCAGCGCTATCCTCCCGGGATTCGAGGAATATGGATTAACGATTCCACAGTTTTACGTGACGCGTATCGTTCTTCCGGAGGATGATCCTAACTTCAAACGAATCAGAGAACTCCATACAATCACTTTGCAGACGCGGATCATTCAGGCTGAAGCAACTGTAAAGACTGCGCAGGCCCAGAGTGAAACACAATATAGAACGGCACAAGAGCAAAGCAAGGCTGCAATCGAGGCTGCACACAGAGAGGCAGAACTCCAAAGACAGCTGACCGAAACGGAAATCGCAAAACGAGAAGCTGAGAGAAAAGTCATCGAGGCACAGGCTGAAGCTCAGGCACAAAGGCTGGCAGGCTTGACTGAGGCTGAGATTATGAAAGCGAAGGGCTATTCGCAGAAGGATGTTCTTCAGGCGGATGTTCAGAAGGCATACGCGGAAGGCATCGGCAATATGGGACCTGCCATTTCCTCGGGCGGTGGAAGCAGTATTGTGGGCGATATGATGGGGCTTGGCGTCGGAATGGCGGCAGCTACGGCAATCGCACCACAGATTGGCGGAATGATGCAAGGACTCGGCTCACAGCAGATGGCCGCCAATACTACAACAATGAACCTCGGTTCGTGGGATTGCTCCTGCGGACAGAAGGGTATCGTAGGTAATTTCTGCAGCAACTGTGGTTCAAAGCGTCCTGAGCAGACGATCAGCTGGGATTGCAGTTGTGGAATGAAAGGTATCGTAGGCAATTTCTGCAGCAATTGCGGAAAGAAGAGGGGGGAGTAAGATGACAAAGAACGGTAAGAGAGGGTACTTTGTACTCGCGATTCTATTTGTTGTTTTTAGTGTAATTTCTTTTGTGGTACCTTTCTCAAAAAAGGCACCCTTTTGGATTGCTTATGTTTTCGGCGTGATAGCAATCGCTTATCAGATCTATGTATTCAGTATTTCTTTTGCAAATGGCGAAGACGCAAAGAGCAAATTCTACGGTTTCCCTATCGCTAAAATTGGCGTCACCTATCTGGTGTTGCAGCTTGCATTAAGTGTTGCAGAGATGAGCCTGGCATTCATCCTTCCGGTTTGGATTCCGGTTGTAATTAACATAATTCTGCTTGCCTTCGTTCTTATCGGATGCATCGCTGCAGATACCATGCGGGACGAAATCGTCCGCCAGGACGTACAGATTAAGAAAGACGTCTCAAATATGAGAGCGCTGCAGTCTCTGTCTGCTGCCCTTGTTGGTCATTGTGCGGATGAAACGTTAAAAGCAGATTTAAAGAAACTTGCCGAAGATTTCCGCTTCAGCGATCCTGTGTCATCAGACCAGACAAAGGACATGGAACGAGAGTTGGATGTGATGCTGAAAGATCTCCAAAAGAGCCTGATCGACGGGGACTTCAGTGGTGTAAAGGCTTATTGCGCAAAAATCTCCAACAGTTTGTCCGAACGAAACCGCGTGTGTGCGTTGAGTAAATAACTCACCAGTATCCCATCATAAATGTAGGAGATTGTTCGATGAAGAGAATTCCCCAATTTGTAATTGTAACCTTGGGTATGCTTATTCTGGGCATTTCATTCTTGATTGATAGATTGTCAAAATAGAATCAATTACATTGAGGACTCATTTATCTGAAAACGCGGAGGGATGAATATGCAATCAAGAAAAAAGAAGAGAGAATCGCTCTTAGACAAGATTTCGGGGTTTGTTGAGAAGAGATTTAATCTAATTGTAGTATTGTTTTTGGCTTTTGCCATATTATCGCCTGTGCTGGTTTGGTTATTCTACTCTATGATTCCGTGTGATGTTAAAACAGATATAACCGCAGATGGCTGGATGGATTATCTGGGCTCTTTCATGGGAAGCATATCGGCGGTGCTTGTTGCGGTTGTAGCGATATATCAAGGGAAATGCATGTTTCAAATGGAGAAAAAAAGTGAGGACAGTAATAGGAAAAAAGAAATCTCTCCGGTTCTTCAAGTACATGTTAATTTGACTGAAAGTGGCTCGTATGAATTAGAGGTCACAAATCATGGAAAGTATTCAGCTATCGGGATATACATTTTTGACACTTCGATTATTCATCATGTCTCGCCAGGAGAAACTGTAAGAAAAAGGTTTTCAATAGATTATGAAATAAAAGAAAACGTTTTCGTAGACGAGACATTTGTCGAGTTAAATGATAATAGATATCCAAAGACAATAGATTTAATCTACTTGGATGTTGACAATAATATTCTCTCAGAAACATTTAGAGGATTTGAAGATGGAGAATACCAATCAATAAAAAAAGAATATTGTTGACGGTGTAATGAAATGGCTGTTTTAAAGTGTAAAATGTGCGGCGGAGACTTGGCGTTCGAAGCCGGAACTACGATTTGTGAATGTGAATATTGCGGAAGTAAGCAGACAATTCCGAATACTGATGACGAGAAACGCTTGAAGCTTTATGAGCGTGCGAATCGTCTTCGTTTTGATTGCGAATTTGATAAAGCTGCCGGAGTGTATGAAAGCATCGTTGCGGAGTATCAGGAGGAAGCAGAGGCGTACTGGGGGCTTGTACTCTGTAAGTACGGTATTGAATATGTCGATGATCCTGCTACAGGGAACAGAGTTCCGACATGTCACCGTTCATCATTTGAAAGCGTGATGGACGACTCCAACTTCGAGCAGGTCATGGAGAATTCGGATACGCTTGCGCGTGGCGTATACCGCGAGGAAGCAAAGAAGATTGAAGAAATCCGAAAGGACATTATCAAGATTTCTTCAACGGAAGAGCCGTATGATATCTTTATCTGCTACAAGGAAACCGCGGAGGATGGGCAGAGAACCATTGACAGTGTGATTGCGCAGGATGTATATGATGCGCTGACTGAAAAGGGCTACCATGTATTCTTTTCGAGAATCACGCTGGAGGATAAGTTGGGGCAAGAATATGAGCCCTATATTTTTGCTGCCTTAAACTCTGCGAAAGTTATGCTCGCCTTTGGAACTACCTATGATTACTATAATGCTGTTTGGGTTAAGAATGAATGGAATAGATTCTTGCAGTTGATTGCTGCGGGACAGAAGAAGACTCTGATCCCTTGTTATAAGAATCTGGACGCGCATGACATGCCCAAAGAGTTTAAGCATCTCCAGGCTCAGGATATGGGAAAAGTAGGGGCAATTCAGGACTTAGTAAGAGGTGTTAATAAGATACTTGGAAGAGACCGTGTGGAAACAGTACAAGTACAGTATAACCAGTCACAGAATGGAAACGTTGAACAATTATTAAAACGCGGTCAGCTTGCACTTGAGGATAGTGAATGGACGCGGGCAGATGAGTTCTTTGAGGAAGCTCTTAATCAAGATGCTGAGAATGCACACGCGTATTTAGGGAAATGGCTTGCTAAATTGCAAAGAAGAGATTTGGCAGGGATTGTTGAGTATTATGAAAATCTGCATATAAAAGTTGAAACAGAGAGTCTTGAAGCGTGTCCGGAAGATGAAAAACATATTAGTGACATGGCAATTGAGTATGAAGTTGACGGGTATTTGAGCAAGGATGAAATCCGCTGTATGTATAAGTTTAGCAGAACTTACGAGTCTCAGCTCTCTTCGATGATGCAGCACAAGGACCAAGTCTTATCTGAACTTGACTCGGAAAAACTGTATCTGCGCACTAAGCAATATGCGACAGATGAATTGTTGCGTTCGCTCCAAGATGTGGTAAGTCAATTGACTCGAAATCTGGATTGCAAAATATCCGAGGTTAAAGAGGAGGATAAAAAGAAAAAAGAGGACATCAAATTGTCGTATGCGAGCTTCGTATTCGAAACAGATGCAGCTGTCATACAACAATATAATGGCGCGAAGGAGAGATTGGAAAAGGATTACTCTTCTGCGATTGCGTCTTTTGAATCGGCAAATAGTCTTGATGGATATCGTTCGGCAAAAAGTGCTTTTCAGGGAATTCGTAGATATAAAGACTCAGCCGAATATATAAAAAAATGTGACGCTGAGATAGATAGGTTACAAAAAGAACAGTCAGTTGAAATACAGAGAAAAAGGGATGAATCAAAAAGATTAGTAAGAAAATGGATCGCTATTATAGGGGCGATTCTGATTGCGATTGTCGTGGCGCTAACGATAAGGGGAATACATTCATATCGAGTTTCTTCTGAGCAGAAAAAGGCGAGCGAAGAGCAGGAGGAGCAATACAAGAAGGCGATTTCGTATTATCAAAGTATGGATTATGAAGATGCGAAAACGGCTTTCGATGACATGGCGGGATACAAGGAATCGAATGTGTACAAAACGCTATGTGAGGTGTTATTGGGGGAGCGTGGCATGGAGACACCCTTTGCACAAAGCATAGAGGATTCTACTGTGTTTCAAGAAAACACAATTATTAAGGATTACATGTATCTAGAGGGAACATGGAAATGTCAGAAGGGCTTTTGCAACGGGCAAGAGAACAAGCTTTCGAAGGGAAAAGAATTTGAAATAAATCAAGGAAAACTCGATGGAGAATATGAATTGTATTACCGTGATGGAGGTTTTCGCTATGTGTCGGATAACAGGATGGAATGGAGGATTGTAGAGTATGAGGGCGACGGCGATTCTTTGATTGTGATAGAACAGGAGTATGATGACTCTGCGAGTGGAGAGCATCTTAAATGGGTGTATCGAGTAAGCAAGGAGTAGAGCACATAATCGATCAATAAAGAGGTGATTCAATGGGTCCAACTGAAGATATATGGACGAAAAGAGAGAATTGAAGGGATATTGAAGACCCAACGCATGATGTGATTTAGAAAAGTTGTCTATATGAAGTGCAATAGATGTTTTTTTTGGGGGGATAAAATGATTTCAAAAAAACTCGGGGAATTTGTGAAGGAAATTAAAGAAAAAAATAGAAATCCGGTGGATACAAGCGTACTAGAGGAATTGAATAGTACAGAGACTAATCCGTTTGTTAATGTTCCTCCAGGTCAGGTGTTTTATAGATGCCGTGTTGTTAAGGATAACCGAAATACGATAGGTGTTGATCCAGGATTCGTTGGTTATAACGCGGTAGAGAGTTTTGTTCCTCCGAAAAACAAAACAAAGGACATGAGGGCAAATTACAGATTCATTCCGTATCTATATGTTGCTTCAACGAAAGACCTGGCTGTCGTTGAAACACGTCCGAGAATAGTAGATACGGTTAGCATTGCAACAATAACGGTTCAAGAGGACATGCTTTTGTTTGATTTGAGGCAGGTAAAGGATAAATCTGAAAAGAGAAATGTAAAAGATAACCTTTTGATAGATTTGTCGGTTTTATACTCCAAACCTGTTGAGACTACTGATAATACTGATGATTATCTTCCGACGCAATTCATTGCCGAATATATCAAGAAACTGGGATATGACGGAATAATATATCCAAGTTCACATGGTGCAAAAAAGGAAACAGACTATAATTTGGTAGTTTTCAACTATGATAAGTGTTATGCATCGGGTTCTGAATTAAAAGCATTAAAATGGGGAGGGTTATCAGATGACGATTTTAAAATGTAAAATGTGTGGTGGAGAACTGGCTGTAGAAGCGGAATCAACAGTTTGTGAGTGCGAATACTGCGGAAGCAAGCAGACGATTCCGAACACTGATGACGAGAAACGCTTGAAGTTATACGAGCGTGCGAATCGTCTTCGCTTTGATTGCGAATTTGATAAGGCTGCCGGCGTTTATGAAAGTATAGTGGCAGATTATCAAGAAGAAGCGGAAGCTTATTGGGGATTGGTGCTTTGCAAGTATGGTATTGAATACGTTGACGATCCTGTAACGAAGAAAAAGATTCCGACATGCCATCGTTCGTCGTTTGATAGCGTGATGGATGATCCGAATTTTGATCTTGTGATGGAGAACGCTGACTCGATTTCGAGACGTGTGTATCGCGAAGAGGCGAAGCAGATAGAGGAAATACGCAAAGGGATTATTGAGGTGTCCTCGACAGAGGAACCGTATGATATTTTTATTTGTTACAAGGAAACTGATGAGAATGGGAATAGAACCATTGACAGTGTTCTGGCTCAGAATGTATATGAGACTCTAACCAACAAGGGATATAGCGTGTTCTTTTCACGAATCACTTTGGAAGTCAAACTTGGTCAGGAGTATGAGCCTTATATTTTTGCGGCTTTAAACTCTGCTAAGATCATGCTTGCTTTTGGAACAAGTTATGATTATTACAATGCCGTTTGGGTGAAAAACGAGTGGAGCCGTTTTTTGAAATTAATGGAGAAGGATAAATCAAAAAGACTTATCCCTTGCTATAAGGATATTGATGCGTATGACATTCCCAAAGAGTTCAAACATTTGCAAGCTCAAGATATGGGAAAAGTTGGAGCGGATCAAGACTTGCTCCGTGGTATTGATAAGATAATCGGAAAAGAAGGTAGCAATAAATCGAATGACGCGAGTAAAGCAGATTTGCAAGACATTCAGGCTGCGGTTGAAAATGCTGTTGCTGCAAAGACGGGAAACAATCTGGAAGCAGTTTTGGAACGCGCCTTTATAACACTGGAGGATGGCGATTATCAAAAGGCGGATGGCTTATTTGAGGATGTTTTAAACCAAAATCCGAAATGTGCTGAGGCATACCTTGGAAAACTGTTGGTTTATTATAAAGTGCGAAGCTTAAAAGAGTTTTTGTCAAAAGTATATGACGAGAGCATTGTTAGGAACAAAAAGGTGGTTTTGGAATTAGCTGATGTTAAAAGCATAATCAGAAAAGAGTATTTTCTAGAAGAACAAATCTCTGATGATCTGATGGATGCGATTCGAGAAGATTTTTCAACGGAGTATAATACGTGTGTTGTATCCTTACAGCAGTTTGATGCTACAAAGGATTATGTAAAGGAGTATTGTAAAAGGGATAATCGTTCCGGAAAAACCAAAACGGAATTTGATGATCGTTATTATGAAAGGTTTAAAAAGTATGCCACAGATTCTGTTGTCGCAAAGTATGATATTGACGGAATACTGAAAGAAATGGTGAAAGAGGCAACAGAAAAAGAAATAGAGAGGATAAACAGAATAGCCCAGAATTATTCCAAAGATAAATTTACTGAAATTCTTATGGATGCGAATCTTGAAGTAAAAAAGTTACTTGGGGATGAAGAGGTTAACCGTATTGAGGAAAAGTATCGGACAGAGTTACAAGACTGTGAGAGAAGAGAGGAAGAAGAAAACCAGAAGTATAATAAAGTGTGCCAGGAACTGAGAGAAAATTGGCCACAGATAAGAAAAGAAAAACTGGACGCATGGAAAGCAGAGTGTAACAGGCTTACAGAGGAATACAATGTAAGAAAAAAGGAATATGACGAGAGAAAAGAATATGTTGAGAGAAATAATGCAATGATCATGACGGCATACAATCAAGCACAGCTAGAGTATGACTACAGAATGAAAGAATTGGATAACCAAATTGCCGGTGCACTAATGGAAATGTCTCAACTCGGATTGTTTGGCGGATCAAAGAAAGAGATGTTAAACCAAAGGATCTCGATGTTGAAAATGCAAAAAAATAGTTTGGTTAAACCACAGATACAGTATTATGGCCAGCTAATGAATGCGCCGGAGAATATCGGACCGTTGCAACTGCCGGAAGAACCGACTGATTCGGAAAACCCGATTTACCCGCCCTGTCCTGTTATAAAAGCACCATCCAGAGGATATGATGATTCAGTAGACGGTAAATCAATTCTGGCAGCAGCGTTTAAAAAGCATGAAATTAAGTGCAAAAAACTTGATGAGATTATTTATATTACGAAAAAGAGCTCTGATGTTTCTATACGACTGTCACGAGAACTGTTAAGCAGAAAACTGGAATAGAGTCAAGCAAATGGACACATTTTTTAAACATTTCTACATGGAAAGACAGAATTACTCCTGCCTTTCCATGTAGAAGTTCTCTATTTCATCGGGAGTATAACCTCCGAGCGATGAGTGAGGTCGTTTAGAGTTGTATCGATTTATGTATTCGAAGCAGTATAAACGTAGTTCGTCCTGATTCCGGAATGTCTTTCTGTTGAGACATTCCCGTTTCATATGACGAAAGAAGCTTTCGCATACTGCGTTGTCATAAGGATAACCTTTCTTGGAAAACGATTGGATGGCCTGGCATCTTTCCAGTGTCTGTCGGAATGTAAAAGCAGTATACTCAGATCCTTGATCCGAGTGAAACATAACAAAAGCAGGTTCGCCCCTGTCGGAGTAAGCCTTCTCAAAAGCAGTTTTTGTTAAATCAACATCGTGACGGTTGGAGATGTTCCACCCCACGACTTTTCGCGAGAACAAATCTATGACAACACAAAGGTAATGAAAGGTTCCATTTACCTTTATGTAAGTAAAATCACTTGCCCATACGGAGTTTGGGGTGTTAGGATTGAATTGCTGGTTCAAGTGATTGATGCAGGGGCCGTTATCCTTCCAGGAACCTTTCCACTTGGGCTTTTCAGTGGATCGTTTGGGAAGATTCATGGAGTTCATCAGTCGGTACACTCTTCCCAGACTGATGGAAATGCCATAATCACGTTCTAAGACACGACGGATTTTGTAAGCGCCGAGAGAATTGTCGTAATCAGTGTAAATCTGTAGAATATGCTTGCGGATTACCTGATTTTCACAGGTGCGAGGCGCCGGCTTTGAAAAGAAGTGCTTGTAATAGGTGCTCCGGTGTACCCTGAGAACTCTGCAAAGCGTTTTGATATCATACTGATCGCGCAGCTTATAAATAGCATCTAGTCGTTGTTTGAGCGTGGCGTGAATATGGCAATCGCTTTTTTTAGTATTTGGTTTTCTTCCTCAAGCTGAGCCATGCGCTTTTGGAGATCTTTGACTTGCTTGGCTGTGAGAACTTCACCGTCTTCAGTCCGGACAGTGGAGTACTGTTTGATCCAACGGCTTAAAGCCGTCTGAGATACGCCGTACTCCCGGATGAGAGCGGCTTGAGTCTTACCATTGTGGTAAAGCTCTACGAGGGTTCGCTTGAAATCCTCATCGTAACGATTACTAGTGGACATAAAGATACCTCCTTTTGGTGTCTCAGATAATAATACATCTGTTTATTGTTTGTGTCCACTTTCATAAGTATAATGCAAACTGACGGGACAACAACTTGATGAATTGGAAGACCTTAATTCTGAACGTGAGCGGAATCGTCTTGGCTGGGTTGATCGATCTAGGATGGAGGCACTTCAAATTATAAAACAACGCGGAGATCTGACGCAAAAAGAATGTGATGAATTAGAGAGATTAGAAGAATTAGATAGGAAGATGAAAGAAGGCTGGGAGGACGAGGAAGATCTCTTGGCGCGAATCATCGGTTTGATTCGAAACTGCGATGCGCTTTCTGAATATGCCTATAGGATTAGGGTTGCGCCGGCAGTGCTAGATGCTGAGAGTATAATCAATAAGCACTACGGAGATGAATATAGAGATTGGTACGAAGCAAATCACGATGACAAATACAATCCAAACAAATTCGCAAAACCGATTGACTTGATTTTGTATAAAGATGATGTCCCTAAGTTGGCAATCCTTTTTGTCTTGAGTAGGTGGTCTAAGGCACCTTCACTTTCTTCCAATCCTCTGTCTGGTTGGATAGCACATTGGTGTAAAGATAACAATGTTTCACGATTGAGTTTTTATTTGAATAAACCCAACAAATCACATTATATACTTAGACGAATATGTGAAGTTCTCGGAGAAATACCGGATAATGGATACAGATTCAGAATGGGAAAAGACCAAGAGTATAAAATAATGGCGGAAGATGATAAAGAGGTTATGAACTAGCTTCAGCAATAAAAGTGGTGTAAATGGTTCCTGATTATGATAATGCATAATATAAACGCTGATCAAATGCTATTATTAGCGCTCGCATACGATGAAGCACAGAATATAAGATGATTTTGCGAGCAATCATTCTGTGTGTAATCGGGTTTAGTTCTAGATCAGAACTGTTAAATTCTGTTTGGTTAGCGTTTTATTATGAAGGGGGCTGAAGTAACCAGCCCCCTTTTATAAGAGGATTGCACATATGGAAATAATGGATGGATTACTGGATGAAAAAAAATGGTATGCTTTCCTGTCAGATATTGTATTGAACCACAAGATGAATTCGGCGCAAATAATAGATTTATTTCAGTTCATACGAGATAAAGAATATGTAGATGTCGTCAACAGAATGATGAAAATGCCATTGCCTGCGACTCCGAGGCTAGTGGAAGTAAACAAAAAGGGTACAAACAGAAAAAGAAAAGTGTTTGTTTTTAACGATGCTGAGATGTTTGTATTTAAAATGATAGCATTTTTGCTTAAATCTTATGATCATTTGTTTTGTGAAAACTTATATTCTTTTCGGAGTAATAGGAATGTAAAAAATGTACTCTACGATGTGACGAAAAGAATCAATATTTATAATTGTTATTCATATAAGATTGATATACATGATTATTTTAACTCGATTGATCCGGTAGAAATGCTCGAACTGGTCAAAACTAAGTTGCCTGGCGAACCAAAGTTTTATGACTTTTTATCCAAGATATTGTTAAATCCGGTGGCTATTGGAGAGAGTGGGAAGGAAAGCGTTGAGAAAAGGGGAGTAATGGCAGGAGTCCCAATCTCCGGATTTTTGGCTAATTTATATCTGGCAGATATGGACTTCAAGTTTAGAGATAATGGAATAATATATGTAAGATATTCAGATGATATCATATGTTTTTCATATCAGAAGGATGAGATTGATTATTGCGAAGCGGTGATACAAGAAGAGTTGGCAAAACGAAAGCTTTTGATTAATCCTAAAAAAGTAAAAAAGACGATGCCATCGGAACAAATAGAGTATTTGGGCTTTAAGTTTTATGATGGAAATATCGATGTTGCGGATGGTAATGTTCAGAAAATCAAGGGTAAGCTAAAAAGAAAGGCAAAATCATTGTATAGGTGGAAGTGTAGTAAAAATGCTTCTGATGAAAGGACTATTCGAGCGTATATTCGTTTTTTTATGAGGAAATTCTATAATAATCCGTCGAATGGAGAAATCACATGGTGTAGATGGTATTTTCCGGTGATAACCACAGATAAACAACTTAAAACTATAGATGAATACGCAGTTTCCTGTATCAGATACTTAACAACCGGAAGATATGGGAAGAAGAATTACAACCTTCGATATGAGCAAATAAAGAATGCAGGGTATATCAGTCTTGTGAACAGCTTCTGGAAGTATAAAAAAGGGGACTATAGAACATGGGAGTTGTCAGATAAGCAGATTGAGAGGGAATAATATGGCTGTTTTAAAGTGTAAAATGTGTGGCGAAGACTTGGCGTTCGAAGCCGGAACTACGATTTGCGAATGTGAATATTGCGGAAGCAAACAGACGATTCCAAGTACTGATGATGAGAAACGTTTGAAGTTGTACGAGCGTGCGAATCGTCTCCGTTTTGATTGCGAATTCGATAAGGCTGCCGGTGTGTATGAAAGTATCGTTGCGGAGTATCAGGAGGAGGCGGAGGCTTATTGGGGTCTCGTGCTTTGCAAGTATGGGTGTATCGCGTCAGTAAGGAGTAGAGTGAAAACGGTTTTACAGAGGTGATTTGATGAAAAAGGCAGAGCTCTATCGCGGTGAAAATATGGATTATAATTGTTGTGATCTTGGTTTTATTCCGTCTGCGTATAGAAAATGCAAAGGGAATGATTGTTGTAAATGTGCAACGGAACACGTCAATTATATGTATGACGCTTATAAAGATATATTCGAACAATTTCGCTTGATTGATTTGGAAAAAGATTCGGAAAGTGTAGTTGCAAAGAAGCAGATTAAGAGAGTTGGTGTTATGCAGCATTATGGGATGCAAACACCGATTTTGGATGTGACAGAAGATGAAAATGTTGCATTATTCTTTGCTTGCGATGGTATGTATTCGAAAGATGGATATTTATATACTTTTGAAGAATCAATGATGAAAACAGGTGATGGAAAAATTGTAAGGAATCGTATGGATGCAATCTGGAATAATAAGATAATATCGGAGAACCTGCGGTTAACCAAGAAACCATACTGCTTCGATTATACGAGCTTGTTTTCGACGAATGCTGATAACATCAGATATCAACGACAGAGAGGATGGTTCATTCTACACGGCTACGAAGTGAATGATCAAGGAATCTTACCTATATATCCGAAATGCAAAAAACATCGGGCTATTCCGTATAAAGAAAAAATAATGAAGTTGCTAGAGTTGGTGTTGAAAAAAGGGATAACAAAGGAGTATTTATTTCCTGATTGGGATGACATGATTAAGCTGATTGTCAATTACAAACGATTGCGGGAAAACGGATTCGAAGGGTATGAGTATTTTACAGCTGAGGAACCGTGGAGAAAGATTGAAAGTCAGTTGGTTCAAACTAAGGATGGATACGTGTTTGCGCAGACATGTTTTAAGGATTTCTATCACGTAATATCGCATAAAAACCAAAAGCATTATACAGAAGAGGATAAGAAAACGATACAGAATAAAATGCTAAAAATGCTTAGGTAATGTGCGCTACTTGGTTGAAAGGGGATATTTAATGGCTATTCTTAAGTGTAAAATGTGTGGCGGAGACTTGGCGTTCGAAGCCGGGGCAACAATTTGTGAATGTGAATATTGTGGTAGCAAGCAGACAATTCCGAGTACAGATGACGAGAAGCGCTTGAAACTATATGAGCGTGCGAATCGTCTTCGCTTTGATTGCGAATTTGACAAAGCTGCCGGAGTGTATGAAAGCATCGTTGCTGAGTACCAGGAGGAGGCAGAGGCATACTGGGGGCTTGTGCTCTGTAAGTATGGTATTGAATATGTCGATGACCCTGCTACAGGGAACAGAGTTCCGACATGCCACCGTTCATCGTTTGAGAGTGTGATGGACGATTCCAACTTCGAGCAGGTTATGGAGAATTCGGATACGCTCGCGCGTGGCGTATACCGCGAGGAAGCAAAGAAGATTGAAGAAATCCGAAAGGGTATCATTACGATTTCTTCGACAGAAGAACCTTATGATATCTTTATCTGCTACAAGGAAACTGCAGAGGATGGGCAGAGAACCATTGATAGTGTAATCGCTCAGGATGTATATGATGCGCTGACTGAAAAAGGCTACCGTGTGTTCTTCTCGAGGATTTCCTTGGAGGACAAATTGGGACAAGAATATGAGCCTTATATTTTCGCTGCCTTAAACTCTGCGAAGATTATGCTCGCTTTCGGAACATCCTACGATTACTATAATGCAGTTTGGGTAAAAAACGAGTGGAGTAGATTCTTGCAGCTGATTGCAGCGGGACAAAAGAAGACTCTGATCCCTTGCTATAAGGATTTGGATGCTTATGACATGCCCAAGGAGTTTAAGCACCTCCAGGCCCAGGATATGGGAAAAGTAGGCGCGATCCAAGATCTGTTACGAGGGATTGGTAAAATACTCGGAAGAGACAGAGCGGAACAACCGGCAACAGTTCAACAGTCGGTGGTGGCATCGGCAAATGTTGATCAGTTGATTAAGCGTGGAAATCAGGCGCTTGAGGATGGTGAGTGGAAGAAGGCTGATGAGTTCTTTGAAAGTGCACTGAATCAGGAAGCTGAAAATGGTGATGCTTTACTCGGAAAGTGGCTTGCTAAGATTCACAGATACAAGCTGGATGATTTACTTAGCGTGTATTCTGGACCGAGTGATGAAGTACTTGCTGAAACACTTGAGGCGTGCCCGATGAATGAGGCGCATATTTCGTCAATGATTAGTCAGTATGCGGTTGAACACTATTTGAATGAGAATCAAATTAGGAAGATGTATGCGTTCAACCGATTCTACACATCGGAATTGGCATCGCGAAAGGAACAAAAGGAAAGGACGTTAAAAGCACTTAACGCCGAGAAATACTATTTGCGTGCCCGTCAACATGCGCGTGGAAAAACTGCTGAACTGATAGAGGGCGCAGTAAGGAAAATGACGGCAGAACTGGATCGCAGGATTTCTGTGGCTGCGGCAGATGATGAAAAGCATAGAAATGACCTCATAGAAGCATATAATGCTTTTGTGAACGAAGCCGATGCTCAAATTGTTGAACAACATAAAACGGCTATAGATTCAAGGGAAGCCAATTATCAAATGGCGTGTGAACGGTTTAAAGTTGCACGCTCGTTGGAGGACTTTCAGTCAACTAAGCAGATGTTTCTTGGATTGGGTGATTACAAGGAAGCAAAGCTTTATGTGGCTCAAGCTGCGGAGGAAGAAGGAAGATTACGAAGTGTGATTGAGGAGGAGCAGAGACGAACGGCTGAGGCGTTGGCACAGGCAGAAAGGGAGAGGCAGGAAAGAAAGAAGAAAATAATAAGAAGAACGCTTATAGGAATAACGGCTGTTGTTGTAACTATTCTGGCATGTCTGTATGCTGTGCTTGTAGCTATTCCGTCGATTAAAAAGCATAATACGTACAATGATGCTGTAAATGCTTATAATTCCGGAAATCTTGTTGAGGCGAAGAGCTTGTTTGAGACGCTGCAGGGCTATAAGGATGCTGATGAGTATTACAAGAAATGTGCGTATGTGTCACCGAAACTCCATGATGAATTCTTGCTTGGAGAGTATAGAGGAGAACCAATCGAATGGGTCGTAATAGGTGTTCAAGAGGATAGAGCATTAGTGGTTTCAAAATATGTCTTGGCAAGAAAGTCGATGGATAATGAAGTGAAGGCTTCCTCTGATTGGAAAAACAGTGATTTGAGGCAGTGGCTAAATGATTCTTTTTATAACGATGCATTTTCTGATGAACAATCGGAGTATATTCTGGAATCGACTATTAGTAATAAAGGAGGAGATACAGACGACAAAATATTCTGCCTTAGCGTGGATGAGATAAGGGAGTATAATCCGGAGCTTCGCGCACAGTCCTCGATTGTAGCGGAGACATCTGCCAACTATAATGGAGATGATGGCGGTACGTGGTGGTGGATCAGATCGCAGGATAATGGTCATGCTGATCGCTATGATTATGTTAAATGGTATGATGGAAAATGGGTTGTTGACGCGCGAGACGGTCATTACGGAGATTATAGTTTTGGTGTAAGACCTGCGATGTGGATTAAAACTGAACAATGAGTTTTAAGGGTGGCAAAAGCCACCCTTTTTATTCTTTTATTTACCCTGCGTTTGTGGTATAGTAGTGTAGAGAAATTTTCCGGATTCGCATACGGGGGAGTATGGTTCTTATGGCAGATATGATCGAAGAAGAAATCAAAGTTGTCAAAAAGAAAAAGAAGAAAAAACAGCCGGTCAATCAGCTGGGGGCGTTGGATGATTCCAATTACTATTCTATTATAAAGAATTGGCAGAAAGGTATCATGCGCGTGAATCTCTACCTGATCATTATGATGCTTGGTGTTGAGATCGCATTTATGATCGCACTCGATGCGACGGGGGAGATCAGTGTGCCCATTCCGCAGTACATTCCGAGATATATCCTTCGGCCTTCGCTGATCAATTTTGTTGTGTTTGCGCTGTCGAGTCTTGCATTTCGCACGGATAAGGTAAGAAACGGATTAAAGAGTATGGTACCGCTTGTGTGCCTGACCGTTATCCTTGCGAATATGATCATCGTGCACTATACATTTCCTGCGATTTATATGACGATCATCGTACCGCTTTTTATCTCCACGATTTACGGAGATGTCAGAATTTCCAGGGCGCTGTTTTTTGTTCTGATGGGAACTTATGCGGTGACGATGATCTGTATCGTGACGACGCCTTACGCCGTGCTTCCGCATGCGTTTGTCTACAATGCCATCATCGGTTTTATTGCGCTGCCGCTTTCTTATCTGGTGGTGCGGAGTATCGTTTCCTACGAGAAACAGAAGGAAAAACTGGTGGTTGACCAGACGCTGGTGAACAGACGTCTTCAGAAGGAGATGCTGTACGACGGACTCACGGGTGTCTTAAACCACACCGGTATGTTCCAGTATCTTGAGGAGAAGATCAAGGATCATGTCGCCGGAGATCAGCTTCGCATGGCGATCCTTGACATCGACTACTTCAAGAACGTGAACGATGACTTCGGGCATGAGGCCGGAAATCGCGTCCTTGTCAAACTCGGAGAACTTCTAAACAAGCAGTCCGGGGAGGATGTTCATGTGGCCAGATACGGCGGCGAGGAATTTGCAATGATCTTCACCAATCTGAGCGTATCCGAGTCCATGAAAGTTTTAAAGCGTTTGCACAAGGAATTTTCCGAGCAGACTTATGAGGGCATCGACAGAAAGATCACCTTCAGTGCCGGACTTGCGGATTACAAGGAGGGTGACAGTTCCACCGCGTTCTTTGAGCGCGCGGACAAGACATTGTACAAAGCGAAGAATGACGGAAGAAACCGCATTATCATCGCGGCTTAGACATAGAAGGAAGACAGGATGAATCACAGTACCTATACGGCCAGAATCTTTATTATAGTTCTACTTATGGGAGTCGCCGGTATTACCGGCGTTCTTTTGCTGAAATTCAATATCGACAGACTTACCAGCAATTACGAGACATTTATCGAGGAAAGTTATGAGACGGGCAAGGACATGGACACCATCTCCAAGAACCTGTACCGTCATCAGACGCTGGTGTTGAATTACCTTCGAACCGCGGATGAGGATCAGAAGGATATCTACGCCTACGAGGAAGTGATCGCAAGGGAAAACCTAAGGAAGTCCTCCAAGGAATTCGAGACGCATATCAATACGGATGCGGAAAGAGGAATCTATAACACGGTACGTGTGGCTGTGGATAATTATCTCGAAGAAGTGAATGAGATCTTTGACTACGTAAAAACACACGACGAAGAAGACATAGAGTCGAACAGCTTTGAGCGGATGGGCGTCTATCTTGCGGAGGTCAATGAAACCTTCGACCAGTTCTCGACTCTGATGAACAACAATCTTGCAGAGGGACGTCGACGCATGAACAACGACATCCTGATCTCAAGAATCAGCGCCATTCTCTGTACGGCGTTGATCCTGGTGGCTGTTTTGGTCGGACTCTTCTTCTGCGTGAAGCAGACGTCCGGACTTGAGACCTATAAGGTTTCTCTTGAGAAGGAAATCGTACAGAAGAATCAGGAACTGATGGCGCACAACGAGCGCCTTCTGGAGATTCAGAACAACACCGTCATCGGTATGGCGACTTTGATCGAGAGCCGTGACCTTGAGACGGGCGGACATATCAAGCGTACCAGCGCTTACGTGGAACTGCTTGCGAAAGAGGCTCAAAAGCGCGGCGTATATGCAGAGATACTGACGGATTCCTACATCGAGCTTTTGGTGAAGGCAGCACCCATGCATGATATCGGAAAGATCATCGTGCCGGATCAAATCCTGCAGAAGCCGGGCAAACTCACCAAGGAAGAGTTTGAGGTGATGAAGCGACATGCGGCCGAGGGCGGACGCATCGTCCGTGAGGTGCTCTCGGGTGTGGAAGACAAGGCCTACATCGATATCGCTTTCGATGTATCGACCTACCACCATGAGTGGTGGAACGGCAACGGATATCCTGCGGGGAAAAAGCAGAATGATATCCCTCTTTCGGCCAGGATCATGGCCGTTGCGGATGTGTTTGACGCGCTGATCTCCAAGCGCTGTTATAAGGATGCATTTCCGGTGGATGCCTCATTAAAGATCATCAAAGAAGAGGCGGGAACACACTTTGATCCCCGGTTGACGGAGATCTTCATCGATATGCATGAGGAGATTGAAAAGATCATTCAGAAAGAAAACGACAGATAATCAAAAAGCCGCGGAAACGCGGCTTTTTGTGTGCTTAAAAAATCTATGCGGCCTGCACCTCAGGTGTAAGGCTCTTTTGTTCTGCGGTTACAAGCAGGGAGGTGAGGATCACCGCCGCTGTCATATAGGCGTAACTGCAGTCTGTTTTGACATTGCCGGGAAGGCTTAAGTACGTCTTGTGTCTTGCGAGCAGATAAGCCTTGATGGATTCGATGTCCGTGAAGGTCGGAAGCGCAGGCGCGTGTGTTGCATCGAGAACGCATCCGATATAGTGGTACATTTCCTTCTTTAAAACCTCCTCGTAGGAGACGTGGTCTCCGAGTGTTCCGGGGAAATGTGTGTTGTGCGGATAGGTGAAGTAATCTGCGATGTGATGCATCAGAACACCCATCCGAAAGGTGGAAGCAAATCCCATGTCACGCTTGATGCGGTATCTGTCTACAAATTCTGCAAGCTTTTCGCAGAAGTCCTCGTAGGTTTCAGCCATGCAGTGACGCTTGGTGAGAAATGAGGGTGTCAGATCCGGCCAGATGCTTGCAAAGTAGAATGTGAATTTATGCTTGAAACGATCGCGAAGGTCCAATCCGTGAACCAATCCGACGCCAAGCGCTATGTGTGATTTCTTTCTCAAAGTAAGAACCTTGTCCTTTCATGGGAAAATGTGTCCTTGCCACAACAATACTATTTTACGATAATCGGGCGATTCCGTCAATTGGAGATAATCTCCACAAAAAGATACGCGTTTTGTGTACATTGTACCTCGCCACTCCGAATCTATGATATTTTGTAAAAATGCTTGACATTGCGTGTGCTTGTGATACAATATGTTTGAACATATGAATAACTATTCATATGAACGAGCGAAACTATCAAATGTACGCAAAGGAGAAAGCGATATGAAAAAGAGTTACAAGATTGAGGTAGACTGTGCGAATTGTGCGAACAAGATGGAGGAAGCAGCGAAGAAGACCGCAGGTGTTGCGGATGCAACCGTGAACTTCATGGCTTTGAAGATGGAGGTTGTCTTCGAAGAAGGCGCAGACGTAAAGAGCGTCATGAAGGACGTTTTAAAGAACTGCAAGAAGGTTGAAGACGACTGCGAGATTTATCTGTAGAGACTGACACGGTCTGACGGAATGTAGGTGTTCGTATGACAAAGAAGCAAAAGAAAAATCTGATCAGAATCATCATAGCGGCTGTACTGCTTGTCGTTTTGCATTTTGCCCCGATCGAGGGCTGGATCCGGTTCGGATGTTACATGGTCCCGTATCTGGTGATCGGTTACGATATCTTAAAGAAAGCAGGAAAGGGTATCTGGAAGCGTCAGGTGTTTGACGAGAATTTCCTGATGGCGCTTGCAACTGTGGGCGCGATCGTTGTCGCTTTGACCGGGCGCGGAGATTACACGGAAGCGGTAGCGGTTATGCTCTTTTATCAGATCGGAGAACTCTTTCAGAGTTATGCGGTGGGCAAGAGCAGACGAAACATTTCCGCGCTGATGGATATTCGGCCGGACTATGCCAATATTGAAACAGACGGAGCACTTACGCAGGTAGATCCGGATGAGGTTGCGGTTGGAACCGAGATTGTGGTGCAGCCCGGCGAGAAGATTCCTATCGACGGTGTCGTTACCGAAGGAGAGAGCTTCCTTGATACGGCGGCGCTTACAGGCGAGAGCGTTCCGAGGGTGGTTCGCGTCGGAGACGATGTGACCAGCGGTTCCATCAATCAAAACGGCGTTCTGAGGATCCGGACGACCAAGGAATTCGGTGAGTCAACCGTATCCAAAATCCTGGAGCTGATGGAGAATGCTAGTTCCAGAAAGTCCAGATCGGAGAACTTCATATCAAAATTTGCCCGTTACTACACGCCTGCGGTCTGCATCGGAGCGCTGCTTCTGGCTATTGCGGGACCGCTTGTCAGACTGGCGATGGGGCTTTCCCCGATGTGGAGCGACTGGATTTACAGGGCCCTTACCTTCCTGGTTATCAGTTGCCCCTGCGCGCTTGTGGTCAGCATTCCCCTTAGCTTCTTTGCCGGAATCGGCGGCGCGGGTCACGAGGGTATCCTGATCAAGGGTTCCAATTATCTCGAAGCTTTAGCGGATATCAACTGTGTGGTCTTTGATAAGACGGGAACCATGACGAAGGGTGTCTTTGAGGTGCAGGGTATCCATCACAGTGAGATCGAAGATGAGGAGCTGCTTCGCTATGCGGCACACGCAGAGTGCGCATCTTCGCATCCGATCAGCAAGAGCCTTCGCGATGCTTACGGTAAGGAGATCGACCGGAGTCTCGTGACGGACATCGAAGAGATCGGTGGCAACGGTGTTACGGCTTGTGTGGATGGACATCGTGTGGCCTGTGGTAATGAAAAACTGATGAAGAATCTCGGCATACTGCATCGTGAGTGCTCTCATGTTGGAACCGTGGTGCATGTGGCCGTAGACGGCAAATATATGGGCCATATCCTGATCGCGGATATGATCAAGGATGAGGCGCGGGAAGCGGTCAGACAGCTGGTTTCTGCAGGTGTGAAAAAGACTGTGATGCTAACGGGCGACAGTACCCGTGTAGCGGAGAAGGTGGCAGGAGAACTGTCCATCGATGCCTATCATGCGGAGCTTTTACCGGGAGATAAGGTTGAAAAGGTCGAAGAACTCCTGGCTTCGCAGGGCAGCAAGGATCGTCTGGCTTTTGTGGGCGATGGCATCAACGATGCGCCGGTGCTTTCCCGCGCGGACATCGGTATCGCGATGGGAGCTATGGGTTCGGATGCGGCCATCGAGGCTGCGGATGTGGTGCTGATGGATGACAATCCGGTGAAGATTGCGAAGGCGATCCGCATTGCGAAGCATTGTATCCGTATCGTGTACGAGAACATTTACTTCGCCATCGGCGTGAAGCTGTTGTGCTTACTGCTTGGTGCCGTCGGACTTGCATCCATGTGGCTTGCCATCTTTGCGGATGTGGGCGTGATGGTGATCGCAGTGCTGAATGCGATTCGTACATTGTTTGTGAAAAGGATTTAAGGAGCGTATCATGGGAGACACTTGTGAAGTAAATGAAATTCATACGGACAGGATTGAGCATGCGTTAAAATGCATGCCGCCGGAGGATGAATTATATGATCTTGCGGAACTGTTTAAGGTGTTCGGAGACTCGACCAGGATTCGCATCCTGTTCGTCCTCTTCGGTGAGGAAATGTGTGTGTGCGATCTGGCGGAAGCGCTGTCCATGACGCAGTCGGCAATCTCACATCAGCTCCGGATCCTGAAACAGAACAAACTGGTCAAAAGTCGCCGCGAAGGAAAATCGATCTTTTACTCATTGGCGGACGATCACGTCGGAACCATCATCGGCCAGGGAATGGAGCATATTACCGAGGAAGCATAAAGAATGAAGAATAGCCCCGCGAGGAATCGCGGGGTTTCCTTTTACTTTACATTGTATCGCTGTGGCGATATAATAAAGAAGAGGTGATACTATGCGATTTTTTCATGGAACAGATCATATCATAGAAGTGCCCGTATATCGGGGCGGGAAGCGTTGCAACGATTACGGTTACGGGTTTTACACAACAGAGGATTGTGAAATAGCGAAGGAGTGGGCTTGCGGAAGGAACAGAGATGGCATCGTGAACGCATACGAGTTTGATCCGTCCGGACTTGAGGTTTTGTACTTGAATTCGCCGGAGTACGGTATTCTTACATGGCTTGCGATTCTTGCACATTACAGAAGTTACTGGCAGAAGGCGAGCATCGCCGAGGAGGCGAAGGAGTACCTGGAGAAGTACTTTTTTGTAGATCCGGAACAGTACGATGTTGTGATCGGTTACAGAGCAGATGATTCGTATTTTTCTTTCGCGCAGGACTTTGTTTCGAATGCAATCTCGCTGCGGAAACTGTCTCGGAGTATGCGGCTCGGAAAGCTTGGAGAGCAGGTGGTTCTGAAAAGCGAAAGGGCGCATGAGAGAATTCGGTTTGTGGACTTCGAGGAAGCCGGTGCGGGAGAGTATTACTCAAGGAAGATCAACCGTGATCTGGAAGCACGCAGAAGTTACAGAGAGACAAAACTGTCCTTGGAGTCGCTGGAAGATATCTACATGCTGGATATCATGAGAGAGGGGATGAAGGCTGATGATCCACGCTTACGATGAGTTATATATAGACAGCGCACAGAGTATTCTTGGCCATGCGTTTGATTTCGCGGTTGTGACTCTGGGGATTGATATCGACCGATTCGGGAAGTTGTTTGCGGTCTCTGACGTGTCGAAGCAGTTTGCGGCCGGCAATCCCGCCTACGTCGCAGGCCGGAACGGCTGTGAGATTGCAAGACTCGTGCTCGAAGAGACCGGGTATGTGTATGAAGACGCGGAGGATGTGATGTATCCGGACAGATCGCCTGAATTCTGGGCCGGTTGGGCGACAGCATTTTATCAGTGGTATTGTGGATGCTCGTTTTACGATATCATTTCGTTTCGTTCGTTTGGGGAGATTCGGGATATGTACGAGCCGTTCCATGAGATGGATGTCATGCAGTTCGTGGAGCGGATGACGGAACTCTCTTCCGCAACCGTTACGAGGCTTCGCCTTTACCGGGATCGTCTTTCCTGCTCCCAGTCGGAATTATCCCGCGGTTCCGGTGTCGCCTTGCGACAGATCCAGCTCTTCGAACAAAAGCAGAGAGACATCAACAAGGCATCTGCCGACACACTCTATAAACTGAGTCGGACCTTGAACTGCAGGATGGAGGATTTGCTTGAATAAGAAGCGCCGAAATCCTATAATATAAGGCAGGACAAGAATATGCAATGAATGAAAGGGGAAGTGACGTGATTTTGGATATAGCCGATTTAATTGGAGATGGAACAAATTATTCAAATCTATGCTTGTTGATTTGCATAATACTCCTGCTGGCTCTTTTGGCGGGATTCTTGTTTAATTATTTTGTGATTCAGGAGCTAAAGAAGACGAATAAGAACCTTCAGGATATGAATGAGATTCTTGGATATAATTTGATGAAGATACATCAAGGACAGAATGGAAAGATGCGTGAGACGGAACAGACCGTATCTAAAGAAGATGAGTCGAGCCGAGAATAGTCGGGAGGATACTATGGATATCAACAAGGTTTTAATGGAATATGATCACATGTTTGGGACGTGCTCACTTGAGACGATCGATGAGTTTCTGTCGGATAAGATCGAGGAGGCGCTTTCCACACAGGATTACAGCTCGGCGCTTACGCTGATGAACGAGATGGTCGGGTTTTGCAGGGATACGGATCAGAAGGATAAGGGACTGCATTACTGCGAGCTGACGCTGCGCATGCTGACGAATCTCGGACTTACCGGTACGGTTGAGTATGCGACATCGCTTTTAAATGTGGCGAATGCCATGCGTGCCTTCGGTGTATATGACCGCAGCGGAGACTACTACCGTGAGACGGAGTCCATCTATCTTGCAAATTTGAAGCCGGAGGATTTTGCGTTCTCGAGCCTCTACAACAACTGGAGCCTTCTCTACCAGGAGATGGGAGATTATGATTCGGCGGAGACACTGCTTCGCAAGGCGCTTGCGGTTGTGGAACACTATCCGAATGCGCAGATTGAGCTTGCAACAACGAAGACCAATCTTGCGATGACCATTCTTTCCGCACTTCGCGCCGAACAAAGCAGAAGAGCCGACAGCGCATTTGACGGACCCGGTGAGGACTTCTATGAGGCGTACGATGACGCAACCTCACTCCTCTTTTCGGCAATCGCGATCTACGAGGCTGACGGCGGCAGGGATATGCACTACTCTGCGGCGCTATCCACCAAGGGAGATGCCATGATGCTGATCCATGAGTACGCAGAGGCGGCCAATTACTTCAAGCGTGCGATGGAGGAAGTGGAAAAACACGTTGGAAGAACAGAGGCTTACGATCGTGTGGAAGAACGCTACGAACGCGCGAAGACACTGGCGGGCGGAAACTACGAAGCGCCGGAAGAAGACTCTGCTTTTGAATCGGCAAATGAACCGGCACCGGAAGAAAGCTTTTCCGCACAACCCGCACCTGCGCAACCTACGGCCGTGCAAACCGCACCTGTTCAGATTGCGCCGTCGGTCGAAGGCGGACATCTGAAGCAATGCAAAGACTTCTTTGAGAAGTACGGCCTGCCCATGATAGAGCAGGAGTATCCGGACTTGCTTGATACGGCGGCCTTCGGTATGGCCGGCGAAGGTTCGGATTGTTTCGGATTTGATGATGAGATGTCAAGGGATCACGATTTTGAAATCGGTTTCTGCATTTGGATGACAGATGCGGATTATGACAGATATGGGATATCGCTGCGACAGTCGTACAATGCACTGGTTGAGGCACATGCGGAGGAGTATGGATTAGGCAGCAGTGTAAAGAAAGCGCCCTCAGAGCGGCGCGGACCGATACGTATCGGTGACTTCTACGAGCAGACACTCGGACTTCGCCTGGATGAACATCGTGCGGCTTCTGCAGTGATGACGGATGACCTTTGGATGCGACTTGAGGAAGCAAGGCTTGCAGCATCCGTGAACGGAGCGGTTTGGAAGGATGCGTCCGGTACATTTTCCGGGATCAGAAGCACGCTTTCCGGCTATTATCCGGAAAGAATCTGGCGGCTGAAACTGGCAGAGGAACTTCACGCCTTTTCCCAGTGCGCGCAGGCAAATTATCCGCGCATGATGGCGCGCGGTGATTATGCGGCAGCGTCAATCTGCAAGAGCCGCGGCATGGAGGCCTGCCTGCATCTTGTATACCTTTTGAATAGAAGCTATGCACCTTACTACAAATGGCTTCGTCGGGGTATCGAACAGTTGGCGGTGCTGAAGAATATGGGAAGACCCATCGACCGTCTTGCGTTGCTTCCGCTGCCGACAGAGTTCTGGCAGGGCATAACTTACAATGCGGGTTCGGTATATACGGAAGAACCGGTTGTGGCACAGTTTGAAAAACTTGCCATGGCGATCTTAAGCGAACTTTCCATGCAGGAACTGGTTGATGGAGGCAAGGACCCGTATCTGGATCTCTATGTGGGACAGATCGCGGATATGTCGCCTCGCGCGGGCATCCAGATTATGAGCAGGGAAGAACAGGCTGTTGCGGGTGATTTTATCGAAGATGTCCCGGAGACGGAGCCTGAGAAGGAAGATCGATTTGAACCGGCCATCCCCGAGGAAGAACATCCGGAGCGCATGACACGCGAGCAGCTGATCGAATCCATCGTGGCGCATGAGTGGAAGCAATTCGACGCAGTGAAGAATGAGGGCGGACGCGCGGACTGCCAGGATAACTGGAACACCTTCTCCGTGATGCGGAAGAGTCAGTACATGACCTGGGAGCAGGAACTCCTTGTGAGTTATCTGACGGATCTGCTCGCGGCGGAAGCACGCGGCTGGAATATGATCACCGAAAAGTACGGAAGAATGATGAAGTCCACAGCACCGGAGGAGTATGAGCGGATGAAGGCCTCTTTCCCGGAGCGGACCGAGGAGCACGAAAAGATCGCTGAGGCGATCATTGAGATTCAGGTAGAGTGGATGGAGGAATTTGCAGCAAAGTATCCGCTGATGGCAGGCAATGCCAGAAGAATCCACACCTCGGAGGATCTGCCGTACGAGACTTCCTACGAGACTTACTTGCGCGGAGAACTCGGAACCTATTCCGATGATACATTGTATCTTTACGGAAGGTTTGTGGTAGGCTTGAAACGTCAGGGCAAGAATCTTGCATATATGACGATGGACAATACGGCGAAACTCTACGGCTATCGAGACGTAAAGGATGCCGAAGAAAAACTTTCGTATAAGTAGGAGAGAGATCATGAGATTTTTGATACAGAGAGTGACGGAGGCAGAGGTCTCCGTGGATGGAGCTTCCATCGGAAAGATCGGACAGGGATTTCTGGTCCTTATAGGTGTGGCGGACGGAGACACGCGTGAGATGGCGGACAAGCTGATCAAGAAAATGCTCGGCCTGCGGATCTTTGCGGACGCCGAGGGAAAGACCAACCTCGCTCTTTCCGATGTGGGCGGCGAACTCTTACTCGTTTCGCAGTTCACACTCTATGCAGACTGCAGGAAAGGTAATCGCCCGTCCTTTGTACATGCGGGTGCACCCGATATGGCGGAAGCGATGTACGACTACATCGTAGACAGCTGTCGCGAGAAGTTCGGTCCGGTACAAACCGGAAGCTTCGGAGCGGATATGAAGATCTCGCTTGTGAATGACGGCCCCTTCACAATACTCCTGGACAGTGCGGAACTCTAAATAAAAACGGCTCGTACGACTTATAGTATCAAAGCGACGCGCCGTTTTTTGTTTATTGGATTTCTACAACAACCTTCTCGGAGTCGAAGCTGAAGGTTCCGCTGTATTCGAGTTCGATGGACTTGGCATCCGTCGGTACTTTGAAGAAGAGGGTGAAACTGACGGTTCTTCCCGGAGAAAGATTGGTATTGATGAAATCATCCTCCTTGGAGATGTACTCGTTGTCGCACTCCGCATTGTCAGCGTAGCACTTGAAGTCCGTGGTTCCGACATAGACATCGTCATCACTGATGTTTTCGTAATCGAAGGAAACAGAGATCAGTTTCTTTCCTTCGCCCGGATCGTGGATGCCGTAATCATCGCCCTCAAGCTGAAAGTCCGTGTTGGCGTCTGTCACTTTGATCTTTAAGCCGTTTGTTTCAAAGGTGCCACCGACCTTCACCTTTGTGTCCTGCGGGGCCTCGGTTGTGGCTGCCGTTGTCGCTTTTTGGTCAGCGGATGCAGAACTCGATGCACCGGAATTGTCGATCTTCGCCTTCTTGTTATCGCTTCCGCCTGCTCCGGCACCTGCGCCCGCGCCGACGATTACAATCAGGACGATGGCCCAAAACCAGGCCTTTTTATAGAATGGTTTTTTCATAAGAAATCCTCCCTGTTTTAAGATATGAATATTCTATACTTTCGGCCGATGGCTTTGGTGTGCAGCCTGCACACAGGCAAAGCAAAAGCCACCCGCGACCGGTAAAAACTGTTTTTTTACACGAGGGTGGCTTCTTTCATCTGAAAGAGTAATTCATTTGTCTGGTTGACGCTCATGCTTCGATTGACCGCGTAGATGAGGATGGCATCGCGCTTGTTCTTTGTGTAGAGGATGCCTGCTGAAAGCAGCTCGAGGCAGCGTGTGGTCTCCTCCAGTGTGCATCTTGCTGCAAGGCAGATGGCAACGGCGTAGTCGCGACCGGGTTTCCTTGTACCGTTTAAACATTGGTACAGGTAAGTTCTTTCAATGCCGGTTGCAGCGATCAGGTCGGTTTTCTCGATTCCGCGGGAGCGAATCAGCTCGTTAATGTACGTGACGTAATCGGTTGCGTACTGCGCGGTGTCTTCGATGTAACGCTTGAGGTCTCCCTGCGTCCTCGCATCCTGCAGGATGGTCAGAAGATCGTCTGTCTTTTTTTCTTTGCTCATGATAAAATACCAATGATGCGAACTTCGGGTTTCGCGCAAATGATACATCAAAAGATTTTAATGTGCAAGAGGAAGAACGGATGGGAGACAAGAAGGATCCGACGCCGGACAATTCCATAGTACCCGATCTATGGGAAGAAAATGACTACATTGCGGGCACGTACATTTACCGGGATACGCTCGGTACCAACAACCTTGTTTACCTTGTCGAAAACAGGATTGACGGATCGGAATGCGTGATCAAGGTCCTGACGCATTTCGATGAGTCCATCTATAGAACCATCAAGTCTCATCCTGTTGACGGGGTTCCGAAGGTCTATGAGGTGGACCGCGGAAGTCTTCACGACGGGGATGTGCTGATCGTGGTGGAAGAGTATATCCGCGGTGTACGCCTGACGGAATTGGTCGAACAGAAGGCGATGGATGAAGAAAGTCTGATTGCCGCGCTTCTTGAAATGACGAATATATTAGACAAATTGCACGGTATGCATCCGCCGATCATTCACAGAGACATTAAGCCTGACAATGTGCTGCTTGCGGAAGACGGCTACATCTGTCTCGTGGACTTCAATATCTCCAGACAGTTCAAAGGAAATGTCCCGAGAGATACCGTGATCATGGGAACGGAAGGCTTTGCTTCGCCGGAACAGTTCGGCTTCGGTGAAAGCGATGCGCGGACGGATATCTACGGGCTCGGCGCGACTGCGAGGTATGTGGCTGCGAGGATGGACAGCGTTTCGGAAGAACTTGCGAGCGTGATCGAACGCTGTGTGAAATTAGATCCTGAAGACCGCTTTGCAAATGTACAGGAGCTCCGCAGTGCACTGCTTACCATTGGGCGAAGAACGTCCTCGAAAGTGACGACGACAACCGGTGAGTCACGCGAGAAGAAAAACAACAACGGCAGTTTTCTTCCGCCGGGATTTCGAACGGGAACACCGTCTCATATCATCACGGCAATCCTGGGATATGCACTGATCATATACTTGTCGGTGACCTACCAAATCCCCGGTCACCGCTACACGCCCGAACAACTTGAACAGATCCTGCCAATCTACCGTGTTGTAACTTTCTTCATCCTGATCGGTTGGGTGCTCTTCACATTCAACTACAGAAACGCCTGGGCCGGCTTCAAGTGGATGAAGAACCGCACACCCGCCAAAACCATCGCAACCATATTGCTCGGCGACTTTGTGATCCTCTTCGTCGGCGCGGTGATTATCGCAACTGCGACGTATATTCTGTTGTGATCCTTCGCAGTGCAACTTACTGCTGATATATTCGTAGATGAGTGACAGAATCCATATGGTTGTTGAGCGGGGTCGCCTCACACGCCTGCACTTAACGAGTGCGTAGCACGAGTTTAGTACAGCTGCGTGTGAGATCGAAGCGCGAGCGTCCCCCGAAAAAACTTTATGGAGTCTGTCACGGATGGTATTTATTGACGTTTCACGCAAGAATGTGGTAGATTATACGTGTCCGTACGATAAAAAGGAGACGAGCATTATGAAAGAACATACACAAACCATCACGGAGAGTCTGCTTAAGGCTGCCGGCGCTCTGGGAGAACAATATAAGCAACAGGCACTGTTCGATATGTCCATCGAGGACAAGGTTCCGAACAGAGAGACCGTCATCTCGGTTGTTGAGCATTTGAGAAAGATTACATTTCCCGGCTTCTTCGGCTCGAGAAATATGACCTATGCGGACAAGGAGAGCTTTGCGGCTACAATCCTTGCCGAGATTTATGAGATGCTTTACAAGCAGATCAAGAACGGACTTACCTATGTAGAGAAGATTGATGACTGCGAGGAAATTCACAAGAAATCCGAAGCGTTAGCGAAGGAATTCATACTTCGCGTGCCGGAAGCGCAGGCCCTGGTCATGAAGGATGTGGAGGCGGAATTCGACGGAGATCCCGCGGCGAAGGACAGAGAGGATATCATTTTCTCCTATCCCGGTCTTTATGCGATCTTTGTGTACCGTTATGCGCATATTCTCTATGAATTGAAGATCCCGTATATCCCGAGAATCATGACGGAGCATGCACACGGACTGACCGGTATCGACATCAACCCCGGCGCGAAGATCGGCGAGTATTTCTGTATCGATCACGGAACCGGTATTGTAATCGGTGAGACCACCGAGATCGGAAATCACGTAAAGATCTACCAGGGTGTGACGCTCGGCGCACTGTCCACGAGAAAAGGACAGGGTCTTGCAGGCGTGAAGCGTCATCCGACCATCGAGGACAATGTGGTCATCTATGCAAATACAACCATCCTCGGCGGTGAGACGGTTGTCGGAAAGAATTCCGTGATCGCAGGTAACACCTTCGTGATCGAAAGTATTCCGGCGAATACCAAGGTGGCATCCACGCTGCCGAAACTGGAACTTAAGAATATGTAAATGCAACGACTTTGGGGGTGGTTCGAACGGAACTGCCCCTGTTAAAAAATATTGAGTTAGGGAAGGGTAACTGACTTGAAGTATGAAGTGACAGGCATGAGCTGTGCGGCTTGTGCGGCAAAAGTTGAAAAGGCGGTGAATGCGGTGGAAGGTGTCGCCTGCGCATCCGTGAATCTCCTGACGGGATCGATGGAAGTGGAGGGAGATGTGACGCAGGAACAGATCGTGCAGGCGGTTACGCATGCCGGCTACGGCGCACGCGCAAAGGACGAATCCGCGGAGGGTATGACCGATCCCGGAGAAGCGATGCGTAAAGATCGAAATAAGATCCTTCGACGGCTGATCCTTTCGGTGGTCTTTCTGCTTCCGCTCATGTATCTTTCGATGGGACATGCCATGTGGAACTGGCCGCTGCCCGAGGTCCTTCAACATCGTCATCTTGCCATCGGTCTTCTGCAAATGTGCTTTGCGCTCATTGTGCTCCTGATTAATGCGAAGTTCTTTGTGAACGGAACGAAGGGAGCGCTGCATCTTGCACCCAACATGGACACCCTTGTAGCCATGGGATCCGGGGCATCCTTTTTATACAGCGTCTATCTGCTGTTTCGCGTGGCGCATGCCGCAACAGCGGAGCTTGCGATGAAGGAACTACACGGCCTTTATTTTGAATCGGCGGCCATGATACTGACGCTGATCTCGCTCGGAAAACTGCTCGAAGCAATCTCCAAGGGGCGCACGACGGATGCGCTCAAAGGATTGATGAAACTGCGGCCGGATCGTGCGACCGTCCTTCGAAACGGTGAGGAGACGGAGCTTCCCGTCGAGGAGATCCGTGCAGGTGAGATCTGCCTGATCCGTCCCGGAGAACGAATCCCTGTGGACGGGATCATCGAGGAAGGAAATACATCCGTTGATACCTCGGTTCTGACGGGAGAGAGTGTTCCTGCGGAAAGGACTGTGGGTGACCGCGTGTATGCGGCAACCACAAATATATCGGGCTTCATCAAGGTGCGCGTGGACCGTGTGGGAGAGGAGACGACACTCTCCGGAATCATCCGCATGGTTTCCGATGCGTCTGCAACGAAGGCACCCATCGCGCGGATTGCAGACAAGGTGAGCGGTATCTTTGTCCCGGCGGTTTTGCTGATCGCAGTCGTTACATTTTCCGTGTGGATGCTTGCGGGAAAGACGGTTTCTTTTGCGCTGATGCGTGCGGTCTCGGTACTTTTGATCAGCTGCCCCTGCGCGCTCGGACTTGCGACTCCCGTGGCGATCATGGTCGGCAACGGCGTGGGCGCAAAAAACGGAATCCTCTTTAAGACGGCGGAAGCTTTGGAACGCACGGGTAAGGTGAACGTAGTCATCCTGGATAAGACGGGAACCGTCACGAGGGGGACACCTGCGGTGACGGACGTGGTACCTGCCGGGGGGATCGGGGAAGATGAACTGGTATCCCATGCGTGGGCACTGGAACAAAAAAGCGAGCATCCGCTTTCGGCTGCGGTGGTTGCTTATGCGGAAGAAAAACACTATGTGTCGAATGAAATAGACATCACGGAAACAAAATCCGTCTTCGGAAAAGGCATCGTCGGAACGGGGGACGGATGCACGCTGTGGGCGGGAAACCGTTCTTATATCGAGGAACAGATCCCGGTGGACGCATCGCTTGCGCAGGCTGCTTCACGACTGGCCGGAGAAGGCAAGACACCTCTGTTTTTTGCACAGCGGGAGAAGGATCAAAGCACGCTGCTTGGTATGATCGCTGTTGCGGATACCATTCGTGACGACAGCCGCGAAGCTATTGAACGGCTTTCGGCTATGGGGATCCACACCGTGATGCTTACGGGGGATAACCGGATCACGGCGGAGGCCATCGGCCGTGAAGCGGGCGTGGACCGCGTGATCGCAGAGGTGCTTCCCGCGCGGAAGGCTGAAGTGGTTCGGGCGTATATGGATGCGGGAAACCGGGTTGCCATGATCGGTGACGGAATCAATGATGCGCCGGCGCTGACGGTTGCAGATATCGGAATCGCCATCGGAGCAGGTACTGACATCGCTGTGGATGCTGCGGATGTGGTGTTGATGAAAGACCGGCTTTCGGATGCGGTGGCGGCGCTTCGGCTGTCAAAGAAGACGCTGACCAACATTCACCAAAACCTGTTCTGGGCATTTATCTATAACAGCATCGGGATCCCTGTTGCGGCAGGCTGCCTGATTCCGGCCTTCGGAATCGCGTTAACGCCGATGCTCGGTGCACTGGCCATGAGCCTGTCAAGCTTCTGCGTTGTCACGAATGCGCTTCGATTGAATTTTGCGAAACTCTATGACGGAGGCAGGGACAGAAGACTGCCTGAGAAACACAGATACAAAGAACCGGATTTATCGGATTTAAGTAAAGGAGAGAATACTATGACAGAAAAGACGATGAACATTGAAGGCATGATGTGCGGACATTGCGAGGCTTCGGTGAAGAAGGCACTCCTTGCACTTGACGGTGTCGAAGACGCAGTGGTAAGTCATGAGAGCGGAACCGCAAAGCTTACGCTTTCCGCCGACATCCCCAACGAAATCCTGAAAACGGCCGTCGAGGAGAAAGATTATACAGTCGTTTCGATCGATTGATATAATTCGATAAAGTGAGGTATGCAGACATGCCACATTGCAAGGACAATATGGGAGTCAGACACCGGCAACTTGTGTATAGGAATCGAATCGGGGATATGTGCGCAAGGTCAATCACGGGCCTCTTCACTTAGCGATTCGGGCATGTAGTGCCCGAGAGCTTAGTGAGGTTAGGGGTGCCCGTGCTTAGCGAGAGCGGGTCCGGCGCACATGTCCCCGATTGATTCCGTCCGAATCACAAATGTTGTCATCTTCGGCGCCGTGTGATAGAATACTTGATAGTTTTTATCACAAACAAGGAGACGGAAACACATGAAAGAACTTATGTTAGGCAACAAAGCCTTTGCCCGCGGCCTCTTTGAAGCCGGGTGCTGCTTTGTTTCAAGTTATCCCGGAACTCCCTCCACGGAGATTACGGAGGAAGCCGCAAAGTATGACGAAATTTACTGTGAGTGGGCCCCGAATGAGAAGGTTGCCATGGAGGCGGCTTTCGGAGCATCCTTAGCCGGACGCCGCAGCTTCTGCGGTATGAAGCACGTGGGACTTAACGTCGCTGCAGACCCCCTTTATACCATGTCTTATACAGGTGTGAACGGCGGTGTGATCATCGGTGTGGCCGATGACGCAGGCATGCATTCCTCCCAGAATGAGCAGGATTCCAGACATCACGCCATCGCATCCAAGGTACCGATGCTTGAGCCTTCGGATTCCGCTGAGGCACTCGAATTTGTCAAGATCGCGTACGACCTTTCCGAGGAGTACGATACACCCGTGATCATGAAGATGTGCACCCGCGTGGCACATTCTCAGTCTGTGGTTGAGACAGCGGACCGCGTCGTTCCCGACCGCAAGAATTACGAAAAGAATATCCCGAAGTATGTTATGATGCCCGGCAATGCCATCAAGCGCCATCCCTTTGTGGAAGAGCGCATGAGAAAGCTTGCCGACTGGGCAGAGACTGCTTCCGTGAATCGTGTTGAGATGGGAGATACCAAGATCGGTATCATCACATCTTCAACTTCTTATCAGTATGTGAAGGAAGTGTTCGGTGACAGCGTGTCCGTGCTGAAGCTCGGCATGGTGAACCCGCTTCCCGAGAAGCTGATCCGTGACTTTGCCGGCAAGGTTTCGGAACTCTATGTTGTAGAGGAGCTTGATCCCATCATCGAGGACTATTGCAAGTCGCTCGGACTTTCCGTACACGGCAAGGACAAGCTTCCCATCGAGGGAGAATTCTCCCAGAACCTTCTCCGTGAAGCACTCGGAAAAGATACACCGGACGGAAGAAGCATTTCCGATGCTATCCCCATGCGTCCGCCTGTTATGTGTGCGGGCTGCCCTCACAGAGGACTCTTCTACACACTTTCCAAGAACAAATGCACCGTACTCGGAGACATCGGCTGCTACACGCTCGGAGCAGTAGCGCCGCTTTCCTCCATCGATATGACACTTTGCATGGGTGCATCCGTATCAGCCATTCACGGATTTAACATTGCCGGTGACGGTGAGAATGAAGGCAAGACGGTAGCTGTGATCGGTGACTCCACCTTCATGCACTCCGGTATGACCGGACTTGCGAATATCGCATACAACCAGTCGAATTCTACGGTGATCATCCTGGACAACTCCATTACGGGCATGACGGGACATCAGCAGAATCCGACAACGGGTTACAATATCAAGGGAGATCCCGCAGGCAAGATCGATCTCGAGGCACTGTGCCGCGCAATGGGATTCGAGCGCGTGCGCGTGGTAGATCCTTACGACCTGAAGGCCTGTGATGAGGCGGTGAAGGAAGAACTTGCGGTAGATGCTCCTTCCGTGATCATCTCACGTCGCCCTTGCGCACTTCTTAAGTATGTAAAACACAAGCCCGCACTCTGTGTGGACAAGGACAAATGCATCGGCTGCAAGTCCTGCATGCGTATCGGCTGTCCGGCCATTTCCATGAAGGACGGCAAGGCACATGTTGACACGACGCTCTGCGTAGGCTGTGGTGTCTGCGAGCAGCTGTGCCCCGTAGGTGCATTTTCATCCACCGGAAAGGAGGAGGCTTGATATGGAGACAAAAAATGTAATGATCGTCGGTGTCGGCGGACAGGGATCCCTGCTTGCTTCAAAGCTTCTCGGAAGACTCCTGCTTGATGCCGGATATGATGTAAAGGTATCCGAGGTTCACGGCATGTCCCAGAGAGGCGGCAGCGTTGTGACCTATGTTCGCTACGGTGATAAGGTATACTCTCCCGTGATCGATAAGGGAGAGGCTGATTATATTGTGTCCTTCGAGTTGCTTGAGGCAGCCAGATGGCTTCCCTACCTGAAGAAGGACGGACAGATCGTAACCAATATCCAGCAGATCGATCCGATGCCGGTCATCACCGGCGCGATGGAGTATCCGGAGGATTTGGTTGAAAAGATGAAGCAAAGCGGCGCGAAAGTTGACGCTCTTGACTGTCTGGCACTGGCCGAGCAGGCGGGATCTTCCAAGGCGGTGAACATCGTATTGATGGGAAGACTTTCTCACTACTTTGATATGCCGGAGGAGGCGTGGATTTCCGCAATGGAAGCCATAGTTCCGGCGAAGTTTTTAGAGATGAACAAGATCGCATTCGAACTCGGAAAGAATGCGTGAAAGGAGCACCACCATGGAACACTATTTCCAAAAGGACATTGAGTGCGCGTCAAGAGAAGAGATCGTGCGCATCCAAAATGAAAAGCTTGTTGAACAGGTGAAGCATGTTTGGGATCATGTCCCCTACTACAGAAAAAAGATGGAAGAAAAGGGTGTGACACCTGAGGATATCCGCTCGATCGATGATCTTCACAAACTGCCCTTCCTTTCCAAGACAGATCTTCGCGATGCCTATCCCTACGGCTTGATGGGCGTTCCGAAGGATGAGTGCGTACGAATTCACTCGACTTCCGGTACGACCGGAAAGCGCGTGGTTGCATTTTATACCCAGGGCGATGTGGATCTCTGGGAGGACTGCTGTGCAAGAGCCATCATGGCAGCAGGCGGAACCAAGGAGGATGTGGTTCAGGTATCCTACGGATACGGACTTTTCACCGGCGGTATGGGCATCCACGGCGGAAGCCACAAGGTAGGCTGTCTGACACTGCCCATGTCATCCGGCAACACGGAGCGTCAGATCATGTTCCTGCAGGATCTCGGAGCGACGATTCTGTGCTGTACGCCTTCCTATGCAGCGTACCTCGGAGAGACCATGAAAGAGATGGGGCTTTCGCCGGAGGAAATCCCCCTGAAGGCCGGAATCTTCGGCGCTGAGGCATGGAGTGAGGAGATGCGCCGGGATATCGAGAAAACACTCGGTATCAAGGCATACGATATCTACGGACTCACTGAGCTTTCCGGACCCGGTGTTGCATTTGAGTGCTCCGCACAAAACGGCATGCATATCAATGAGGATCATTTTATCGCCGAGATCATCGATCCGGATACGCTTGAGGTGCTTCCGGAGGGATCACAGGGCGAGCTTGTGTTTACTGCGATAGACAAGAAGGGCTTCCCGATGCTCAGATACCGCACCAAGGATATCTGCAAACTTACAAGAGAGAAGTGCTCCTGCGGACGTACGCATGTGAAGATGTGCAAGCCGATGGGACGTTCCGATGATATGCTGATCATCCGCGGCGTCAACGTATTCCCGTCACAGATCGAGACTGTGCTTTTGAACCACGGCTATCAGGCAAACTATCAGATCATCGTGGATCGTGTGAATAACACCGACACCTTCGATGTCCATGTAGAGATGACACCCGAGATGTTCACGGATAATGTAAGCGAGATCCGGAAACGTCAGGCGGACCTTGTCGAGGGCTTAAAGAACATGCTCGGTATCAAGGCGAAGGTGACGCTGGTCGCACCGAAGAGCATCACAAGAAGTGAAGGAAAAGCGGTCCGTGTGATCGACAACAGAAAAATATAATTCACGGGAGGTACCGATTATGAGTGTAAAGCAGGTTTCCGTATTTGTAGAAGATAAGCCGGGCAAACTCAATGAGATGACGCAGGTGCTTGCGGAGAACAAGATCAACATGCGCGCGGTATCCGTTGCGATTGCCGACGGTTTCGGTATCATCCGCCTCCTGGTGGATGATGTATACGAAGCGAGCACGGTGCTTAAAGACGCGGGCTATGTCAACAAGCTGACACCGGTTGTGGTTGCAGCAACCTCGGATGCACCGGGTGGTTTGAATCAGATCTTAAATGTTCTGACCGAGGCCAAGATCAACATCGAGTACATGTATGCGATCTCCGGTGAAAGAAAGACCGACAAAGCGTATATGGTCTTCCGCGTGAATGATCATAAGGCTGCAGAGGCGGCGCTGACCAAGGCGGGACTTACGGTTCTGTCGGGGGAAGAGATGTCCGAAATCTAGTCACAGTCGTTTACGATTACGTGCGTTCCTATGGGACGCACGTTTTTTGTGTCATAAAAACCTTGCGTTTACTTATAAAAAAAGGTATCATATTATGATGGTTGAAAAGCCGGAAACTTGGGAAAGAGGTGATGCGTGTGATCAGCAAGTACATTACGGAGAATGGGAAACTTAGGCAGATTGATGAATTCATGCCCGGTATGTGGATCAATCTGGTTGCGCCGTCACAGGATGAAAGCGTTGAGATCGCCAGAAGATACGGCGTAGATATCGCAGATATGCGTGCCTCTTTGGATGAGGAGGAGTCGTCGCGTGTTGACGTGAACGACGACTATGTGCTGATCCTGTTCGATATACCGACTACGGAAGTAAGACATGATCAGGAGATGTACTGCACGATCCCGCTCGGCGTTCTATGGACGGAAGATGCCATTATCACGGTTTGCTCCGTGGAGACACCTGTCCTAAAGCACTTTATCGTGAACAATGTCCGCGACTTTACCACCAAGAAGCAGGTTCGCTTCACCTACCAGATCCTATATCGTGCGAGCACGATGTATCAGTCCTGTCTTCGACTGATCGACAGAAGAAGAGTCGAGATGGAGGAAAGAATGGGCAGCGCTACGGAAGATTCCGATATCATCTATCTTCACGAGCTGGAGTCCACACTCGTATACTTCGATACATCGCTACGTGCCAACCGCATGATCGTAGACCGACTAACCAGATACAGCGGTATCCGGAAGTTCCCTGAGGATCAGGAACTGCTGGACGATGTGGTGGTCGAGAATCTGCAGGCGATCGAGATGACAACGATTTACCGTGACATCATCAAAGGTTCGCGGGAACTCATGTCTAACATGATCGACAACCGACTCAACAACATCATGAAATACCTGGCGGCCATCACCATCGTGATGTCCATTCCGACCATCATATCCGGACTATACGGTATGAATGTCAGCGGGAAATGGATGCCGCTATCGGATACACCTTACGGATTCTATATCATTTGCGCGTTGACCCTGGCGATCAGCCTGCTTGTCCTATGGATCCTAAAGAAACGTAAGATGTTATAAACGGAATTGACATATATCAGACTGGAGGATATGAACATGAAGAATTATCAGCATTACAAGCGAGGTTATTATATGCCGCCCGTTCCTTCAACGGACTGGGTGAACAAGGAGTACGTAGACAAGGCGCCGATCTGGTGCAGCGTTGATCTTCGCGACGGAAACCAGGCACTCGTCGTACCCATGAGCTTAGACGAGAAGGTTGAGTTTTACAAGGAACTGATCCGTGTCGGTTTCAAGGAGATTGAGATCGGATTCCCTGCCGCATCCGAGACGGAGTATCAGTTCTGCCGTACGCTGATCGAGCAGAATCTTATTCCGGATGATGTTACCATTCAGGTGCTGACACAGGCCAGAGAGCATATCATCAAGAAAACCTTCGAAGCGGTTGAGGGCGCGAATCCCGAGAATGTAATCGTACATGTCTACAACTCTACCTCTGTTGCTCAGAGAGAGCAGGTATTCAAGAAATCCAAAGAAGAGATCAAGCAGATCGCGATCGACGGCGCAGCCCTCTTAAAGAAGCTTGCGGATGAGGCGGGCGCAAAGTATCGCTTTGAGTACTCACCGGAGAGCTTTACCGGAACGGAGCCGGAGTATGCGCTTGAGGTCTGCAATGCGGTTCTCGATGTATGGCAGCCGACACCGGACAGAAAGGCCATCATCAACCTTCCCGCGACGGTTGAGATGTCTCTTCCGCACGTTTACGCAAGTCAGATCGAGTATTTGAGCAAGAACATGAAATACAGAGAGAATGTAGTTCTCTCGCTCCATCCGCACAACGACCGAGGATGCGGTGTTGCGGACGCAGAGCTCGGCTTGCTTGCCGGCGCTGACCGTATCGAGGGCACATTGTTCGGAAACGGTGAGCGTACCGGAAATGTTGACGTGATCACCATTGCCATGAATATGTACACACACGGCGTGGATCCGGAGTTAGACTTCTCCGACATGCCTAGATTACAGGAAATCTACGAGAGACTGACCGGTATGCAGGTGCATCCGAGACAGCCTTATTGCGGACAGCTTGTATTCGCTGCATTCTCGGGCTCTCACCAGGATGCGATCGCGAAGGGCATGAAGTTCAGAGAGGCCGATCCGAATCAGATGTGGACGGTTCCCTATCTGCCGCTTGATCCTGCGGACGTCGGAAGAAAGTACGACGGTGACGTAATCCGTATCAACAGCCAGTCCGGAAAGGGCGGTATCGGTTTCCTGCTTGAGACCAAGTACGGATTCAATCTTCCTCCGAAGATGCGTGAGGATCTCGGTTATACGGTGAAGGGTGTATCCGATCATGAGCACAAGGAGCTCTCGCCGAAGGAAGTGCTTGACATCTTCCAGAACACCTATGTCAACTGTGAGTCACCGATCAAGCTTACGGCCTGCCATTTCCAGCAGGTAGACGGAATCGATGCGGAGATCACCATCGAAGTCGGCGACAAGAAGAAGATTTATCATGGTCACGGCAACGGTCGTCTTGATGCGATCAGCAATGCGATCATGAAACATTTTGATATCCGCTTCTCGCTTGTGACCTACAGCGAGCATGCACTGCAGGTTGGTTCCAATTCACAGGCCTGTGCCTATGTCGGAATCGAGGTAGAGGGACTTACGGGCATCACCTGGGGCGCAGGCATCAAGACAGATATCATTGATGCTTCGGCGCAGGCTCTGATCAGTGCGATCAACCGCACCAAGCAGATCCACAAGAATTAAAAAGCATTGTCAAGAAACGGTGTATGTGATAAACTGAGAGTGGTTTAAGATTCTTTACAGATTGGGAGGATACGATATGATATTTGTAAGGGCAGAGGACCTGAAATACGGTATGCGTCTTGCAAAACCGATCTATAACAAGTCCGGCGTGCTCCTTTACGAGCGCAACACCAGACTGACGCTTCAAGGTATTGAGAGCGTAAAGAACTTCGGATTGCTGGGACTCTATATCCTGGAGCCGGCAGAACCCGTACCCCCTATGTCGGAAGAGGATCTTGACTTCGAAAGATTCCAGACGATGGCAGTCTTTTCCATTCGCGAGGAGATGGACAGCATCATCGCCGGCAGAGAGCCGACGAATTTAAAGCGTCTCGCGAACGCCATCATCACCAACTACGGCAGACTTGATCATAAGATCGCATTTACACAGAGTCTCCGCAGCACAACAGATTATGTTTATAAGCATGTGATCAATACGGCGATTCTTTCCGCGTTGATCTCTGCGCAGTGCAAGCTGACTCAGACGGAACAGTCCGAGCTTGTGCTTGCGGCTTTGCTTCACGATATCGGTAAGATGATGCTTCCGAACAAAGTGAAGGAAAAGTTTGATGATTACGATACAAACGATCTGGTGATCGTGAAGAAATTCCAGAACGACGGACTCGGACTTCTTCGCCCGGAAATCGGCATCGAAACCGGTGTCAGACGTCTTGTGGCTCAGCTTCACAAGATGGAGTACGGTGACGGCCGTGAGGCACCCGAGCAGAAGATGAAGGGTAGCAAGATCCTTAAAGTAGCGAATTTCTTCGACACGATGACCTGTATGAAGCTGTCGGTTGAGCCGACATCCGAGATTGCCGCAGTGAAGCATCTGCTGGTGAACAAGGACGAGTTTGACGAGGAGATCGTTGCAGCGCTTATCAAGAGCATCAAGATCCTGACACCCGGTGTCTGCATCGAACTTACGAATCGCGAGAAGGGACTCGTGATCAGCGAGAACAAGGATAACATCCTTCGTCCGATCGTACTCGGATTCTCATCCAACAAGATATATGACTTGAGCAACAACGGCGTTTATCGCAAGTATCAGATCGTTGATATCATGAAGACCATGGATAACCGAATCAAGGTTGACAAGGAGCGTTTGGAAGAATACATGAACAAGCGGTAATTGCTCTGCGATTATCGCTTTTTCACTTAGACGGGGTTATAGTTTCATGGACAACAATGTCTTTAACGAAAAAAAGGATTATCTTCTTGAGGCACTGAACGATGTGCACGAGAAAAATATGATGGCTGAGGAACTCGACAAGAAGAAAGCCGAGCGAAAGAAGCTTACCAAGAGCATCGCATCCGAAGAAAAGTCGATTGCGGATGAGATTTCCTCTACCATTAAAAAAAGAAAACAAGAGATCAACAATACCTATGACGGTCGCCTGGATGACAACCGTGACAGGAAGCGTAAGGTTACCATCAAGAGAGATAAAAAGAAGGCACAGCGCGTCAATGAGCGCGTGAAGGCCGAGACGAGACATCTGCGCGAGGACTCCGAGGATCTTCAGATTGAGATGAAGACACTGCTTCGTCGCAACAAGATGCCGTCTTTCTGTAAGAGCAGATTCTATCATGCACTCTTCCATCCGCATGGCGCAGATGAGCTTCTTGTGATGCTCATTTCCCTTGTGGCTGGATTCGCGGGAATCCCGGCGCTTACGATGCTGTTATTTAAGAAGCTTGTCTTTGAGAAGAAGACAGGTATCAATATGGCTGCGTGGTGCGTGGGCATCTTTGCGATCACATTGATCCTGATGCTTGTGATCTATTTCCTGATCCTCAACAAGACAAGATTTGCGCATGCAGACATCATTGCGCAGACCAGAAGCATCACGGACAAGATCAAGGCAAATGAAAAGCAGGCCAAGGCCATCAAGAACGCCATCGAGAAAGACAAGGACGAAAGCAGCTATCACCTGGATGCTTTTGATGAGAAACTGGACAAACTCGATGCGGAAGCGGACGGTATCAGCAGGGAGAAGCAGGAAGTGCTTCGTACCTTTGAGGATGAGACAAAGCATATCATCACACAGGAGATCGAGGGACGCCGTCTTCCCAAATTAGAGGATATGAAGGAACAGCTTCATGCGCTCGAAGAGGAAATCGGCGCAGGCGAAGACGCCTATTCAGAGAAGGTGATCAGCATCAGCAACCAGTATGCATCCTTCCTCGGAGAAGATATGTGCCGCGAAGACAGACTGAAGGACCTGATCAATCTGATGGAGGAAGATCAGGCGGAGACAGTATCGGAAGCAATTGCGATCTACAAAGGACGCTAATTCATGTTAGGACGAAAAAAGGCGGGACCCGCGGAAGGCGGGGACCGCATACAAAACGAAGAAGAGCAGATCATAAAAACTGCGCCGCAGAGGAGCGGAGGAACCAGGAAAGGCATCCTTTTCATCCTGCTTGTGGGCGCGGTTTGTTTTGGTGTGCTCGTTTATTTCAGAACAAGAGAGTACAAGGGTTACAAGGTTGTGAATACCGGCTCTATCGGCTACGAGAATACCGCAGAGTATCTGATCTTCGGTGAGAACCTGCTCAAATATACCGCAGACGGTGTTTCTTATATCAATAAGGATGGCGACATCGTGTGGACCACCGGCATCAATATGAAAAAGCCGATCGCGGTGGTGAGTGGTCGCTATGCCGTGGTGGCAGATATGAACGGAAACTCGGTTTGTGTATTTGATACAGAGGGAGAAGTCAGCAACCTGACCATGCCGTACAAGATCTGTGATGTCGACGTGGCGAATCAGGGTGCATTTGCTGTGGTGCTTGAAAGCGATAAGACCAACTATATCAATCTCTACAATAAGCACGGAGAGATGGTCTATGAGATGCAGACTACGATCGACAAGAGCGGTTACCCTCTCGATATCGCGATCTCCAACGACGGAGAGAAGCTTTTCACAAGCTATATGAGTGTGGGCGCGCAGGGTATGGAGAACAATCTTGCGGCGTACAATTTCGGTGATGTCGGACAAAACAGCAATGCCGATCGTATGGTGGGCGGCTATAAGATGAGCGGTCAGGTTGTTCCGCGTGTAGAATTTGCGGACAATGATACCGTGGTTGCTTTTGGTACCCATTCTCTGAATATCTACGGTATGAAGGAAAAACCGAGTGCCAGAAAGAGCATCCCCTTTGATAAGGAGATCAAGAGCGTATTTTCCTGTGAGTCCTATGTGGGCGTGATTCAGCCCTTAAGAACCGCAACGGATACGGATGCGGCGCGTCCCGGTGAGGACAAGTACAGGATCCGCGCTTATAATCTGAGAGGCAACAGACAGTTTGATGTAAACATTGATTTCGAATATGATGCCATTTATGCTACGGATGACGAGCTTATTATCACGGGCGGCAATGACTGCGCCATCATCCGCAAGAACGGCAGCATCAAATATCGCGGCAAATTAGACGGTAAGATCGTAAGCATGGCTCCGGCGGGAGGTATGCTTAGCTATGTCGTTGTGTATGAAGATCGCACCGAGTTGATCAAATTAAAACTGACACCGAACAAAAAGATGACGGAGGAGTCATGAATTTTCTGACCGTATTGATCATCATCCTGTTCGGGCTCGGTATCCTCTGGGGATATTTCCGCGGGATGTTTAAAATGCTCTATAAGGTGGTGGCCTTTCTTTTGGCCATCGCCATTTCACATTTTCTTGCGCCTGTCGTAAGCGATTTTATCGTGAACAATACGACGATGGACGACTACATCAAAAGCAAAATCGAAAGCAGGATTCGTTTCGAAGCGGAGCAGCAGATCCGTGCAAAGCTCGCGGAGTCTCTTTCAGGTATGTCTATTCCTGTAGACGACGCAATGGTGAACGAAGCCCTGGGACAGGAACTCACAAGAAATGAGCAGATCGAGATGCTGCGTTCTCTTCGTGTTCCCGAATTTGCGAAGAACGCACTGATTGAACATAACTATGATGCATCGAAGGCGTCCATGGGTGTGACGAACTTTTATGATTATATTGCAACTTACGTAACACGTATGGTTGTCAATGCCATTGCTTTTGCAATCACCTGGATCCTGTCGGGCATACTTTTGATCCTGATCCTCTATATCATTACGCTGCTCACCAAACTTCCGGTGATTTCCGGCGTGGATCATTTCGGAGGAATGGTACTGGGATTTGTCAGCGCACTTTTGGTCGTGTGGCTGCTTCTTGCCATTGCAGGCGTGATGGCCGGGGATGGATTTGCGGATACGATCAACGCATCCGTGAAGGATAGTCCCTTCCTTTCTGCGCTCAATAAACACAATCTTTTCATGAGTTTGATCGGCCATATGACAGAGCTTTAAAAAACTTTTTTAAAATTTCTGAAATTAAGTGTTGACATCTCCAAACCACTGTGTTATATTGTACAAGCTGTCGCGAAAAACGGCAGACACAAATAAGAACCTTAACAACTTAATACCATGTCAACCCTGAAGTCTTTTGAAAAGAATTTCAGAGAACAAAAACCTTTAACAGTAAGTTAGGAAACTTAAGGCCAGCA
>CACZFI010000008.1 GCA_902780405.1 uncultured Lachnospiraceae bacterium | reverse complement strand
GCCGGCACTTAACGAACGCGAAGCGTGAGTTTAGTACCGCTGCGTGTGAGACGAAGCGAGAGCGTCCCCTGAGACAAGTATGTGCCGGATGGAGCGTCACAGACAGTTGCAAGAATCAGCGGCTGCGTCATGCATTTAATGTTTGTTTAAGAATTGCCGTGCTATGATGCAGAAAACAAAGCGAGAAAGGAGCATTCCACTATGCTGTTTCGAATCCTTCGAAAAGATTTAAAACGAAAAAAGACCATGAACATCATCCTCCTTCTGTTCGTGGTCCTCGCATCCATGTTCGTGGCGGCGGGCCTGTCCAACGTGGTGACGGTGGCGCAGGGAACGGAGTACTACCTCGACAAGGCGGGCTTCGGGACCTATATGATCGTCACACAGGGAGAGAAGGGGTCCGATAAGCTTGACCGGTTTCTTGCAGAAAGCCCGGTGGTTCAAAGCTATCGCGAAGACATGACGATCTATAGCAGCGGTAAGAATCTGAAGGCACATGGAAAGGAACTTGAAACGATCGGTACAGTCTTTTTGACAGCACCGACCTCGAAATCGCTCACATTATTCGATGAGAATAATCGTGAGGTCACCCGGGTGGAACCGGGCCATGTGTGGGTGAAGAAGAAATTCCTCAACAGAAATCACATTTCGGTCGGAGACACGATCAGCATACATCTGGGTGACACAGAGATGAGCTTCGTGATCGACGGATGCTTTAAGGATGCGCCCTTCGGGTCGGAGATCATGAGCAATGAGCGATTTCTGTTGAACGAGGATGATTTCAACACATTTTACAACGATCAGAGTATTCATTCCCTTTACAAGGGAAGGATCGTGTATGTGACGGCGGACAGTGAACGTTCGGTGGCAAGCGGGATCGCGGAAGTTGAAGGTATCATGTTTACCGGCGGAAGGAGTATGATCAAGCTCTCCTATATCATGACGATCCTTCTGGCGCTGATCGTGCTGGTACTCTCCGTGGCGCTCATCATCGTAGCGTTTGTCGTATTGAGATTCTCCATCAATCTTTCAATCTCGGAGGATTTTCATGAAATCGGCGTGATGAAGGCCATCGGAATCAGAAACGGAAAGATTCGAGGAATCTATATGATCAAGTATCTGGCGCTGGCCTTGGTCGGTGCAGCGATCGGCGGAGCTTTAAGCTTCCCCTTTGGAAAACTGTTGATCAACTCGGTGAGTGAAAACATGGTACTCGGCAATGACAGCGACTTCCTGTTTCATATCATCGGGACGCTCGCGGTTGTACTTCTGATCGCATGGTTTGCGAGAAGCAGTACAAGAAAGATCAACAAGATGTCTCCGGTGGATGCCATAAGAAACGGAAACAGCGGGGAGAGATTCAAGAAAAAGAGGAGCAGAGGCGTTCGCTTGAAGAATCATACGGAGCGATTCCTTGCCGTAAACGATGTGTGCTGCAAACCGAAGCGCTACCTGTCGGTCTTCTTCTCCATCGCAATCTGTACCCTTCTGGTTCTGACCATTGTGAACACAACGAACACCATGAAATCGGATGCGTTCGCACCGACCTTCGGTGCACGGGGAGATCTGTATGCCGGTTCACTTGATCAGTTGAATAAGGTGCAGGCAGAAGGAAAAGAAGCAGACCTTGCGTATATGAAGGAAAAAGAGGAAGCGCTTGCGGCGCGTGGCTTGCCGTGCAAAGTCAAGCATGATGTCATGTACAAGTATACGATCGAGTTTGACGGAAACATCTACAATGAGGGATTTCAGACGGGATTGCAAGCCGAGATGGATGACTACCTGTTTCTGGACGGCTCTGCACCGCAGAACAAAAATGAAGTTGCGATCACGGATGTGATAAGCAAGAATACGGGCCTTCATATCGGAGACTCATTTACCGTACGATACGATGATTCCGAGGAAACGATGCTTGTTGTGGCTACATATCAGACCATGAACAATGCAGGGGATACGATCCTGCTACATCCTGAGGCCGAAACAGATTATTCGCACATCTCAGCGATGATGGATTATGCGATCTGTTTTACGGATGCGCCGAGTCCCAAAACGATCGAGGAAAGAAAGAGCGCGGTTGCCGAAGTCTTTGAAGTAGAGAAGAAGGATGTGAATAACGCCGAGGAATTCTGCGTGAAGGTTATGGGCGTTGCCGATACGATGGAAAGTGTTCAAACACTTTTACTGCTCATCACATTGATCGTGATCCTGCTTGTGACGATCCTGATGGAGCGATCCTTTGTGACGGATGAGAAGACGGACATCGCACTTCTTAAGGCTGTCGGGTTCTCAAACAGATCGATCATACGCTGGCATACACTCAGGTTTTTTATCTGCTCGGTTGCAGCGGTTGTGGCGGCGGTGGTTTTGTCGGTGCCGGTTACAACCCTTACGATGACACCGATCTTTTCCATGATGGGACTTGAAACCGTTCGGTATAGATATGACCTGATCCGGACAGCGGCTTATCCGGTGATCATATGCGTGTTCACAGTAGTTGTAAGCTTCCTGGTGGCACAGATCACGAGAAAGATCAAGAGCAGTGACACAGCGGGAATCGAGTAAGCGATCGATACATTTTAGGAGGAAAAAGATATGAGCAAATTATTGGAAGTCAAGGATCTGTGTAAGACCTATGTAATAGAGAAAAGACAGAATCATGTATTGAAGAATGTAAGCTTTTCCGTGGAAGAAGGCGAAATGGTTGCGGTGATGGGCCCCTCGGGTTCCGGAAAGTCCACCCTGCTTTATTCGGTGTCCGGTATGGACAAGGCAACGGCGGGAAATGTGATCTTCGACGGAAAGGAGATCACAGGCCTTTCCGAGAAGGAACTTGCGGATGTCAGACTTGACGATATGGGCTTTATCTTTCAGCAGATGTTCATGATGAAGAATCTGACCATTATGGATAATATTTTGCTTCCGGCCATTCAGAGCAAAAAGGAAGGCATCGGAAGGGAAGAAAAAGTGGCCCGCTCTCTGGAACTGATGCGCAAGCTCGGCATCATCGAAGTCGCAGACCATGACATCAATGAAGTGTCCGGCGGTCAGCTCCAGAGGGCGTGCATCTGCCGCAGTCTGATCAACAAGCCCAAGATCATCTTCGCGGATGAACCTACGGGAGCCTTAAACCGGACCTCATCTACCGAAGTCATCGACGAACTGGTTCGGCTAAACAAGGAAGGGACCACGGTGTTTATGGTAACGCATGATGCCAGGGTGGCGGCCAGATGCTCCAGGGTTCTCTATATAGTGGACGGAAACATTGAAGGTGAGTATAATAATACTGACGACGGAACGAAGTCTGAGAAGGAACGGGAGAAGGCTTTGAACAACTGGCTGATGGATCTCGGCTGGTAAGAGAGGTAATTATGATCGACATACTGGTTGTGGAAGATCACAAGGAAATAGCGACACTGCTTACGGATTTTCTCCGCAGGGAGGGATACACCGTAAGCAATGCCGAAAGCGGAGAGAAGGCCATGGAGCTCTACGAACGCTACGGTGCCAAGCTGCTCATCCTAGACATCAATCTGCCCGGGATGGACGGCTTTTCCGTGCTTTCCCGCGTCCGGGAAACGGGGAACACACACGTGCTGATCACCAGCGCAAGAACCGGCAAGGAGGATCAGTTAAAGGGACTTTCCATCGGCGCGGACGACTACATCGAAAAGCCCTACGACATCGACATTCTGATCGCCAAAGTAAAGGGCATCTTCAAGCGCAAGTTTGAGCAGGACGAGATCACGGCCGGCCGGCTTCGCTTAAATACCGTGAGCGAGAAACTCTTTGTGGGAGACCGTGAGGTGGACCTTACCGGAAAGGAATTCGAACTTCTGAAGCTTCTGATGGAGAATCCCGGGGTTACCATGAAGAAGGAGTATCTCTTCTCGACGGTTTGGGGAAGTGACTCCGAGTCGGAACTGCAGACGCTGACGGTGCATATCAAGTGGCTGCGCGAGAAGGTGGAAAAGGATGCGAAGCATCCGGAGCATATTTTGACAGTATGGGGAGTCGGATATCGATTTGAAAGCTAAGAGACCGGTATTTTTTATATGGATGCTTGCTGCGGAGATTGCGCTGCTTATTTTGAGCAATCTCTTTTTCGCGTACGCGGATAACAGTGATCAGAATCGCCCGGAGCGCGTTGATGTTGCGCGTGCGGCCGGGGTGATCGAAGCCGGCGGTATGCCGGATGCCTCGGATTATACGTATATTACGGAGATTAAGCTCTTCGATCCGTCGGAAAAAACAAACGATGCATATGCGGTGGCTGTGAGTGCGGAAGGACAGTATTACCGGATTTCCTATCGTGGGGACAGAGGGAAAACCGCCAGCCTTTGGGTCATCAACGCCGTGTGGACGGTAGTGATCGTCGGTACCTTGATTGCAGCGCTTTACATTTACAGAAAGCTGCTTCGGCCGTTCCGTGATATTTCCGCACTCCCGAAGGAACTGGCGAAGGGCAATCTCTCGGTTCCCATCGAGGAGGAAAAAAGCAGGTATTACGGAGAGTTCCTCTGGGGGATGGATCGGCTGCGCGCCTACATGGAGGAGGAGAAGGAAAGCCGACTGGCTCTTGAAAAAGAAAAGAAAACGCTGATCCTCACGCTGTCGCATGATATCAAAACGCCGCTTTCCGCGATCAAGCTTTATGACCGGGCGCTTGCGACAGGACTCTACGACACCGAGGAGAAGCGGAAGGAAGCATACGACGGGATCAAAAAGAATGCGGAAGACTTGGAAGCATACGTGGAGGAGATCCGCCGTGCCGTAAGAGAGGACGCACAGACGGTTCGGATGGAGAACCGGCCGTGGTATCTTACGGGCGTTCTTGATGATCTTGCTGCGCTCTATAAAGAAAAAACCGCACGCATGCGCACGGAGTTTGTGATCGATCCGTATGAGGATTGTCTGCTTGCGGGGGACCGGGAGCGTGCGCTCGAGGTGCTGCAGAACCTGATGGAGAATGCCTTGAAGTACGGCGACGGAAAGCGAATCGGCATCTCCTTCGCAGACGAGGAAGATTGCAGGCTGGTTACCGTGACCAACTCGGGCAACACGTTAAAACGGGATGAGGAGACAAGCATCTTCGATTCCTTCTACCGGGGCAGCAATGCGGCCGGCAAGAAGGGCAGCGGCCTCGGGCTCTACATTTGCCGGAATCTGATGCGCGCGATGGACGGAGACATCTACATAAAATGTGACGACGCGTCCTTCGCGGTTACGGCGGTCTTCCGCAAGGTGTGAATTGTTGTCCTTGCAATGCAGTCCGTATATTGCGCTCGAGTATATGAAAACAGCCGGTTCCGAAAGAACCGGCTGTCTGTGCTTTGTTTAGTTTGTAATCCATTCGTCAAGGAGCTCATTCACACGGTCGTGTGTCTTCTCGGAGATCTCGGGAAGCTTGCTTCCCCAGGTCTTCTCGGCTGCACCGAAGCCCTTGTCGATGGCTGCACGCAGCTCTTCGGCCTTCGATGTGTCATCGCCGGAGATCGCCTTCGCGAAGTCTACAAGGCGTTTCGCGGTTTCTTCAACGCTCCAGTAACCGCCCTCGGCTACGTCTTCCTGTGCCTGCTTGATGTCCTCGGGATCGACAGCAATCTCACCGTCCTTCACGGCCCTCATGATGTCGCCCAAAGAACCGTACTTTACGGTAGCTGCCGTCTGGTCGGTTTCGGCCTGCTTGGTGATCAGCTTGTTCACGAGATCCTGAAGCTGGGAGAAGCGGGCCTCCGCATCTGCCTTTAACTGATCGATCGTGGACTGATCCACCTTCTTGTGGGGGTTGTAGGTTGTGGTTCTTTGCTCCTCGGCCTGCTCGTAAATTGCGGCGTCGTCCGTGGCCTTGATCTCGGTAAGCTTGGCGTCAACCGCATCCGCTGTCTTGGAGTAGGTGGAATTCACCCCGTAGTTGCGTTCGGGCACCGAGTTAACTCCGTTTAATTCCATAATCTAATCCCTCCTTGGAAAACTCGATGAAGCTCCCCCAGCTGAACATACTAATCAGACGAGGAAGCTTGATGTTCTTGTTACTTGTTTTCTATTATATTTATCGGTTTCAAAAAAGCAATACTTAACCCTTGAAAAAGGATTTGAAAGACTTTATATTATTTGTGTGGGGGTTAAAGGAGAAGTTATATGAACAACAAGGTTACAAAAACAGCATATGCGAAGGTGAATCTCGCCTTAGATGTTCTCGGCGAGCGTGAGGACGGATACCACGAGGTCAGGATGATCATGCACAACCTCTCTCTTGCGGATGAGCTTACATTTACCGTGGGGGATGAGCTGCCGAAGGATGCACAGGTGCCGATCCTGCTTACATCCAACCGTGAGGATATACCTACGGACGAGAGGAATCTGGCGGTGCGCGCCGTGCGGTTGATGTATGACGCTTATGACCTGCATCGACCGATGGAGATCTACCTTCAAAAATATATCCCCGTGGAGGCCGGTATGGCCGGCGGCAGTACCGATGCGGCGGCTGCGCTTCATGCGGTGAACGATCTGTATGAACTGGGGCTTTCCGACGGGGAACTGGCGAAGATCGGACTTCGCATCGGCGCGGATGTTCCCTACTGCGTATACGGAAAGCCGGCGCTGTCCGAGGGGATCGGAGAGAAGTTGACCTTTTTAAAGCCGCTTCCCGACTCGATCGTATTGGTTGCCAAACCGCCGATCTCTCTGTCGACGGCTTATATATACACGAACCTCGCTCCTGCGAAGGAGCTTACGCATCCCGATATCGACGGAATGCTTGCAGCCCTCGAAAAAGAGGACCTAAAGGGAATCTGCAACAGGATGTCCAATGTGTTGGAGACGGTATCCGTTGCGGCTTACAGGGAGATCGAAGCCATCAAGCAGACGATGATGATCAACCACGCCTTGGGAGCGATCATGACCGGAAGCGGTCCCACCGTCTTCGGTGTTTTTGACGACCAGGCGGCGGCAGAGAAGGCAAGAGACGCGATCTTAAGGCTCGGTATCGCACAGGAGGTATTCCTGACGCGGCCGATTTAGGAGATTAGGATGAAGCTGGATATCAACATTGACGAATACCTCCCGCTGCGGGAGGTCGTATTTAAAACCCTGCGCAAGGCCATCACGGAGGGCGAGTTCTCTCCGGGAGAGCGACTGATGGAAGTGACCATCGCGAACAAATTAGGCGTCAGCCGGACGCCGGTTCGCGAGGCGATCCGTATGCTTGAACTCGAGGGTCTTGTGAAGATGGTTCCAAGAAAAGGTGCCGAGGTCGCGAATATCACGGTGAAGGATTTGACGGATGCACTTGAAGTTCGTATGGCAATCGAGGCACTGTCTGTCAGACTTGCCTGTGAGCGTATAGATGAGGAGGGCAAGAAGGATCTTTCCCGTGCAAACGTTGCATTTAAGGAAGCCATCAACTCCAAGCTCGTGCCGGCCATCGTCGAGTGCGATATCGCCTTTCACAATGCGATCTACAAAGCATCCGCGAACGAAAAACTGATTTCTGTGGCGCAGAATCTCCGCGAGCAGGTATACCGCTACCGCGTTGAGTACGTGAAGGATTTTTCCTATCACGACAAGTTGGTGAAGGAACACGACGAGATCACGCGCGCGATCTTTCTCGGAGACGCCGAGACTGCCATCCGAGTGATGAATGAGCACATCTACAACCAGGAGCAGATCGTTATCCGCAATGTGACGAATAGAGACGCGTAAAGACAAGATACGCAACCGCAAGAAGGTCAAATCTCAAGCGGGCCCCGTTCCCCACTTATCGATTTGACCTTCTTGTCGTCTGCTTATGTATAACCCGAGCGCAGTATACGGACTGCATTGCAAGGACAACATGAGTCCGCCGGTGCTTAGTGAGGTTTTTTCGAACTTAGCACCGCTGCGAGACGAATTTAGCGCAAGCGTGTCCGGCAAGGCAGTCTGTATATGCGCAAGTATGGAATCAATATGAGAAAAGTAGTTCGGGAAATTATAATATTTGCAGTAATGATCGTTGCGTTCACAGGCGGTCTGCTTGCGGTTGCGCAGATTCCACAGGATGCAATCCGCGGCAAGATGGCTGCGTCGGCGGATTATCTTTGCGATGAGGAAATGTTTCATGAAGTGATTCTCGGTGTGGAAAGTAGCAAGTGGGATCACTATGCAGACTCGATTCTTCTTGGAATCGCATGGCAGTATGATGCGGACAAGTCCTTACGTTCCGTGATGCAATCGTCATTTTACAGCAATCCCTTCGAAGATGAGAACGTGAATCTCCGAAATGCTGTCGCAGAAAACCTTCCCGCAAACGAGCAGTATTTGAGATACTGGCACGGATCCATTCTCTGGGTGCGACCTCTGATGCTGGTACTGTCCCTGCAGCAGATTTATATATTCCACGCGATCCTTCTTGCTACACTCTTGGCGGTGCTCACTGTGCTTTTGTTAAAGCGACGTGCATACCTCTTCGTGGCAGGGCTTTTTGTTGGACTTGTGGCAACAGCAGTTTGGTTTGTGCCCTTCACCCTTGAATATTGCTGGAACTATCTCTGGATGGCGGCATTTTCCTTGATAATCCTTCATCTCGAAAAGAAAGAAAAGACGGAGTGGTATACGACAGCCTTTCTTATCTTTGGGATGATAACGGTTTTCTTCGACTTCCTTACCACAGAGACCCTGACTTTGACGGTGCCCCTGTTACTCCTCCTTTATCTGGAAGGGCAAAAGGGAAGAAACGAGGATACCATTCGTCGAACTGTCGGATGCTCTGCGCGCTGGCTGATTGGTTATGCCGGTGCCTGGTGCGCCAAGTGGTTGCTTGCCTGTGTTGCCCTGTCGGAAAATGTACTTCCGGAAGTAGCAAAACAAGTTCATGTGCGGCTGGGACGTGCTGAAGATTTCAGAGCGCCGATTATAAAAGTTCTCCGGTACTCAGTCGGAGACAACTTCGCCCGCTTGTTTCCTTTTGATCTGGGAAATGTTGGGAAAATTGTTACATTTTTGTTGTTAATGGTTTATGCGTATCTTTTGTATGTATATCGCGGAGAAATACGGGATAAGAAAAGACTCTTGGCATACCTTGCTATCGGCTTTGTCCCGATTCTTCGCTTCCTGGTACTTCGAAATCATTCCTATCTGCACGACTTCTTCACATATCGTGCCTTGCTGGGAACGATTCTTGCCGTAACACTTATTGCATCCGAGATGAACATATCGTTTTCTCGCGGAAGGGAGGTATCCGATGGATAAGAAAAAAGAAGGACTTTCAATCGTGATGCCCTGCAGGAATGAGGAAGCGGCGCTTCCGACTTGTATCATTTCCGCAAAACGACTTCTTGCTGAGTTGCATGTACCGGGAGAGATCATCGTTGTAGATAACGGATCAACGGATGATTCGGCGCTTGTAGCGTCATCCTTCGGAGCGCGTGTGATTCCCGAAAAGCGGCCCGGATACGGAAGAGCGCTTCGCACCGGAATGAAGGCTGCACGCTATCCGGTCATCGCCATGGGAGACGCAGATACGACTTACGATTTTCATGAACTTATTCCTATGTATCGCTTGATAAAAAGAGGCAAGTGCGATATAGTTATCGGTAGCAGATTTGCCGGCGGCATTGAAAGAGGTGCCATGCCGATTTCACATAAGATTGGAGTCAGGTTCCTGTCGAGCGTCGGAAGACTTCGGTACCACGTGAAAGTCCGGGATTTTCACTGTGGACTTCGGATGATCCGACGGGATGCGGCGAGAAAGCTATCGCTTTACACCACCGGGATGGAATTTGCCACGGAGATGATTGCGGAAGCGAAGCGAGCAGACCTTCGCTTCGGCCAGACACCGGTACATCTCGCTGTATGTCACTGTGACAGACGGTCGAAATTACACACAATCCGTGATGGGATAAGACACTTACATTACATGTTTTATAGGGGGGACTTATGAAAGAAAAAAAGTTGATTCAAAAGAGAAAAAAGAAGTTTTTGGTTTTTGCAATGGCTTTATCAATGCTTTGTATTCCGGCGTTCTTGACGCCAATCGTAGAAGCGCGGGATTGGGACAGTTTCAATGTTGATGAAGAGGTTATTCCGGGTACAGTTGTGGAAGATCCGGGTAGAGCCACCTATGGATTGACCTATGGATTCTCTGTAGAATATTACGATAAAGATGGAAACGAATACACGGATCTGTCTTGCACCTCCGAATACGATAACTCAACAGGAGAAGCACAGCATGTTGTAAAGAGCAAGGAAGGCATCAAGGCTTGGAGTGTACAGCAAGTGGATGGAACCGGACATGCAACGAAATTTGTATTTAAAGCCATTCCCTATGATCATTCCGTTACATACAAGAGTGAGGGTACCGTGCTTCAGACATCATATGCTGATCGTGGAGCTGCAACACCTGTATATGGTGGGGCAACACCTTCTAAGGTTTCTGATGCGCAGTATGACTATACATTTGCGGGATGGGATGCGCCGATTGCTGCAACGTTAACACAGGATCTTGTTTACAATGCAACATACAGCAAGAAGCTTCGCGAGTATCCTATCACCTGGCAGGATGACGAAGGCAATGAACTTGATATAACCAAGGTTGCCTATGGTGAGGTTCCCACACACGCAGATCCCACAAAGGCTGCAACTGATGAGTACACCTACACCTTCAAGGGATGGGATGCAGATCCCGTTGCTGTAACAGGACCTGCAACCTACAAGGCAGTGTTTGAAGCTTCCAAGAAGGCAGAGGTTAAAACAGCAGCAACCACAGAGGAAAAGGATAGCTCCGCGCCTACCGGAGATACAGCTCCCCTTGCTGCTGCAGGCGCAGTGGCCCTTGCAAGCCTCTTCGGAGCCGCAGCGCTCTTGTTAAAGAAGAAAGCATAATATTGATAACAAAACACGGACAGCCGGTTCTTTCGAACCGGCTGTTTTCATATACTCGAGCGGAATATGCGGACTGCGTTGCCAGGGCAACGTGAGCCGCCGGCGTTTAGCGAGGTTTCTCACGAGCTTAGCGGTACGATCCGTATTTCTTCTTGTGCTCAGCCTTATTCTTGTACATCTGCTCGTCCGCAACCTTCACCACGCTTTCCACGTTGATGAAGTGATCGTTGAAGACTGCGAAGCCGAGGGCCATAGAGTAGCGCTCGTAAGGCGCGGTAGCACGGCTCTCGTCGTAGCTTTCGAAGATGGCGGTACACTGCTCGACCAGAAGGCTGATGGAGTCGTAATCCTCATTCTCCGAGATGCAGACGAACTCATCGCCGCCGATCCGATAGACGGCCGAGTGCTTAAAGACATCGCAGAGGACCTTGCAGCATCCGATGATGTACCGGTCGCCGATGTCGTGGCCGTAGGTGTCGTTGATGTATTTCAGATTGTTGATATCCGCAAGTACGACCGCAAATCTGGCGGTGCCGTTCCCGATGCGCTTGTCGAGAAGGTCCATGTCGACCTTGTACTTGTTGGAGTTGCCGACCTTGGTCAGCTGATCCTTGTATGCGGTCACCTGGATTTCGGAGATGGTGTTCTCCGCCTTCTTGAAGTTGTCGATGTAGAAGACATTTTCCTTGATGGTTGCCATGAAGGAATTGTACAGAGATTCGACTTCGTTACCGGTATGAAGCTGCAGGGCTTCCATCTCGGAGACGTTGTTGAAACGGTCGGAGATCGAATCATACTTGAAGCTCTCAATGGTGTCCTCGATCAGGTTGATGGGCTTGCAGATCTTGCTGTTGATGAAATGCATGAACAGGAACCAGAGGAATACATCGAGGCCGATCAGCGTGAGGGCAAGACGCAGGATGAATCCCTGATTCTTGCGCTTTAAGGCTGTCATCGAAAAGTCGACGCAGGCGCTGCAGCAGTAGTTGCCGTCCTTGTCAAAGACAGGCTTGATGTAGGAAAAAAGATGCTCACCGTCCTCGGTGGTCACCGTGTGGTAGATGGGCTCCCTGCTTTTGGAGAGTTCTTCCCACTCGGAGTAGAAGGGCTCATCCAATTCGTAGACGTCACCGATCCAGTCAATGCTTTCCTGCTCCGGCGTCTCCGAGAACTCCTCATCCAGATCAAAGATAACACGTGCGGCATGATCCTGCTCGATATCCAGATCGTAGACATAGAGATAGTAGATATCCGGATAATTGTCTTTGATAGAGTGAAGCACTCTTAATACATCGAGGTACTCCTCGGATGAAAAGTTTTCATCGATGTAGGCGTCGATCTTCTCCGTATCGATGGCAGCGATGACCATATTGGTCGCACCGTCCGCCATGCGTGTGTAGTTGTTCAGCATGGATTTGTTCAGGCGATAATGGGTCATACCGAGGGTTGTGATGAGCCCCAGGATGAAGCCGAGCGCCAGGATAAATGACAGATGAAACCGCATGGTATGAACAAGTTTCTTAAATTTCTCTTTCATAGGCAATCACCGTCGCTGTAGGAATTCGTAAGTCATATGTACACATTATAGCATCAAAGCCCCGTAAATGCCAATTATATTGTCATAAGGAAGAAATTATGCTATAATCCATGGTTAGTTTCACGGATGATGGGGGTGAAGAGATGGCAGGAATCAAGAAACCCGCAAAACCGAAGAAAGTAAAGGAGCCGAAAAAGGCGATCAAGGAAAAGCCTTCCCGCGAGATCAAGAAGCTGGCGCGCGCTGCGAAAAAGGCCGACAAGGTCTTAAAGAAGAACATCGACCGCAAGCTTGCGCTCACAGCCGTGCTCCTGGCCCTGACGCTGTCTGTCCTGGATATGATCGACGGTCGTCTGGACGGCAAAATCAGAACCATTAAAAAGAAGAAAGGATAAAAAGACATGAACAATTTTGACGCTTTACTTGAGCAAGTGAAGTCCTGCAGCATGAAGAAGCTGGCAGTGGCAGTAGCAGAGGATGATGCCGTTTTAGGCGCTGTAGAAGAGGCGAAGAAGCGCAAGATCGCAGATGCGATCTTAGTCGGCGACGAGGATAAGATCCGTTCCATCGCAGCAGAGATCAACATGGACGTAGATCAGTTCGAGATCATCGATGTGAAGGATCACACCGAGGCAGCGCTCACTGCAGTCAAGCTTGTACACGACGGTAAAGCAGACATGTATATGAAGGGTCTCATTGATACCAAGGGATTCTTAAAGAGCGTTCTTGATAAGGAAGTCGGCCTTCGTACCGGCAAGCCCCTCTCCCATGTATGCCTCTTCGAGATCGAGGGTTACGAGAAGATGTTCTTCCTTACCGATGTAGCATTCATCCCTTATCCCACACTTGAGGACAAGGTCGGTATCATCAACAACACCGTTGAAGTTGCACACGCTTGCGGCGTAGAGTGCCCGAAGGTGGCTCCGCTTGCGGCAGTTGAGGTTGTGAACCCCAAGATGCCCGCAACCGTTGAGGCAGCAGAGCTTACCAAGATGAACGAGGAAGGCAAGATCACAGGTTGTATCGTAGACGGACCGCTTTCCATGGACCTTGCGATCGATCCCGAGGCAGCAAGACATAAGGGTGCTACAGGCAGAAAGATCGTGGGAGATGCGGATATCCTCCTCTTCCCGGACATCCATGCCGGCAACCTTGTATATAAGACACTTGTTCACACTGCACATGTGAAGAACGGTAACGTTCTTACGGGAACCAAGGCTCCGGTTATCCTTACCTCACGTTCCGATGATCTTGAGACCAAGGTTAATTCCATCACTGTTGCAGCAATCGTTGCAGAGAAACTGAAGTAATCTGTCCGAAAGGAGAACCAACATGGGTTACAAATCACTCATCATCAATCCCGGATCCACTTCAACCAAATTAGGTGTATTCGAGGATGAAACCCTCCTCTTCGAGGAGACCCTGCGTCACTCCACCGAGGAGCTTGCAGTTTATGAGAATGTAGTCGCACAGAAGGATTTCCGTAAGAAGATGATCACGGACCTCCTTGCATCCAAGGATTTCGACATCAAGTCCCTTGACGTGGTTGTGGGACGCGGCGGACTCTTAAAGCCGATTCCCGGCGGTACCTACGCCATCACGGATGAGCTTATCAAGGATCTTGTTGAGTGCAAGAGAGGCGAGCATGCTTCCAACCTGGGCGGACTTCTTGCGAAGGAGATCGCGGATGAGATCGGCGTTCCTTCTTATATCGTAGATCCCGTAGTAGTAGACGAGCTTGCGGACGTGGCAAGACTTTCCGGTCATCCGGAGCTTCCGAGAACCAGTATCTTCCATGCCCTGAATCAGAAGGCGGTGGCAAAGCGTTACGCCAAGGAAGTTGGCAAGCGTTATGAGGACTTAAACCTTATCGTTGTTCATATGGGTGGCGGCGTATCTGTCGGCGCGCATACCGGCGGCAAGGTTGTGGATGTGTTTAATGCATTAAACGGCGACGGCGCATTTTCTCCCGAGAGAGTGGGAGGCGTTCCCAACGGTGAACTCGTAAAGCTGTGCTACTCCGGCAAGTACACCGAGCAGGAGATGATAAAGCAGCTTGTGGGCAAGGGCGGCTACAACGCATACCTTGGCACCAACGATGCGAGAGACGTAGAGGATCTTGCGTTCAATAAGGGTGACGAAAAAGCGAAGCTTTGTCTCGATGCATTTATCTATCAGGTAGCGAAGGATATCGGTGCCCAGGCAGCGGTTCTTTCCGGTAAGGTAGATCAGATCATCATGACAGGCGGTATCGCTTATTCAAAATATACAACAGGCGAGCTTATAAAGAGAGTCAGCTTCATCGCGGATGTTACACTTTATCCCGGTGAGGATGAGTTACTCGCACTCGCACAGGGAGCACTTCGCGTGCTGAACAAAGAGGAAGAAGCAAAGGTTTATTAAGGGGTGAAAACATGGATAACAACATGAATCCAAACCAGGATCCTACACCGACAAGCGGACTTCGCCTTGCGGGACAGGACAACAGCCAGCCGACAGGCTTCGGTCAGGCGCAGGATGCAGCCGGCCAGATGTACGGCCAGGCGCAGAACGTATACGGCCAGGCACAGGATATGGGCAGCCAGGTATACGGCCAGGGACAGAATATGTACGGCCAGGCGCAGGATATGGGCAACCAGGTATACGGCCAGGCACAGAACGCTTTTGGTCAGGCGCAGGATATGAGCAGTCAGGTGTATGGCCAGGGACAGAATATGTACGGTCAGGCACAGAATGTGTACGGTCAGGCGCAGAACGCATACGGACAGCCTTACGGTGGTATGCAGCCCGGTGTGAACCCTGCATTCGGTGGCGGAAACGGCGGCATGAATATGCCTCCCAAGAAGAAATCCGGCGGCAAGATCGCAGGAATCATCGCAATCTGCGTGGCAGCGATCGCACTGATTGTATGCGGCATCTTATTTATTCCGAAGCTCTTTAAGTCCAATAAAGAGCGCGTAGAGGATGCGATCATCGCGTCCATGAACACCAAGACGACACTGACTGCCTTCGATGAGCGCGTCGGTATGGATGCGATCAACGACAAGTTCGTGAAGGACGGCGGTACGGTCAAGTACAACGTTACCTTAAAGAGCGTAGGCGGCGTAACCGATGCGGCAGGCGTGGGCGTTTATGCGAATGTTGCGAAGGACAATGCTGCAAAGCAGTTGTCCGGAGAAGTCGGACTTTCTGCAAGTCAGGGAGACATTATTTCATTCGTGTTCGCAGCGGATGAGGCGAAGACTTATCTTGCGGCACCGGAGCTCTTCGACGGATACTTCTCCATCCCGAATCAGGATGCGCTTCGCAAGCTTCAGAATTCTCCGCTCGGAAAGGCAGCCAATATGTACGGCATGCCCGAGGTGAACCTGGATTATTTCAGTGACGCTTCCATTACATCCGAGGCGATGAACGATACACTCTTTTCTTCCGAGCTTTGGAAGAAGGCGAATGTGAAGTCCGCAGGCTTGAAGTCCGTAACCATCGGCGGCAAGGACGTCAAGGCCAAGAAATATACCGTAACCTTCAAAGAGAAGGATCTTGAGGCCGAGTTAAAGAAGGCTGTAGACAAGGGCATGGAGACCCTTACAAGCAATCCCGAGTATCTTGAGCAGCTCGGCGTGGACGCTTCTCAGGCAAGTATGCTGACCCAGCAGGTTTCCAGCATTGTGCCGATGCTCGTAGACGGAGACTTCACACTGAATGTCTTCGTGAAGGACGGCAAGGCAATCTCCATCGCAGCCAATGATTCCCTGACCATCATGGGATCCTCCATGGAGTATGGCTTCTATATCAACAAGTATGACGGCGTTTCTGAGGGTAACTTCTCTCTCGGCGCAGCAGGTACCAACATCGGCTTCTCCTATGAGATCAAGATGGATGGAAGCAACATCAACGGAACCGTAAAGACTTACGGCCCCGGTATGAATTTTGCCGCAACGATCGAAGGCGGCTTCACAGGTGACAGCTTCAACCTCAAACTCGATGCGCCCGATGCGAAGGTAACCGCAGAGCTTACGGGAAGCGTAACCGATGTCAATGCAGGCTCTTCCTTTACTTTGAACCTGGATTCCATCAAGGTGACTGTGGACGGAGCGCCGGAAATCGAGGCAGAGGCAACCGTTGCCGTAGATGCAAGCACCAAGGCTACTTCACTTCCTCAGGGTAAGGAGTATGATCTTACCACCATGGATGAGAGCGCATTTACGCAGTTCGTATCAGAGAATCAGGCCAAGATGCAGGATTGGAGCGATAGAATGGACGGACTTTTCGGCGGCGGAGATATTGAGCTTCCCGATCCTGATCCGGATAAGACAACCGAGGAAGGTACGACCGAGGAAAGCACGACCGAGAAGGGTAATAAGGAAGTCGAAGACACCATTAAGAAGGGGGACCATGAGTATAAGATTAACCCCGCTGACGGATTTGAGCTTTCTTACGGATGCGAGTACTTCGTAGATCTTGAAAAGAACGGCACGATGGTAGAGTATGAGCTGGCTACGGAAGAAAGTGCAGATAAGGTGCTTCCTACCATGGTGACAGATATGACTTCTGTTTCCGATGCAAAGGATGTGAAGCTGGAAGATCCCGTGACACTGAAGGCCGGTGACAAGGATGTGCTTGTACAGGTACAGTCCTACACATTGTTTGACATGCCTGTCAAAATGTACTACGGAGTTATGGAAGTTGAACCCGGACTCTTTATGGCAGTTACAGGATATGTTTATGATGACAAGGCCATCGCATCAACCGACGATTTCGTAAAACTCTTTGATGCAAAGTTCTTTACTAAGGTAAAATAAATGAGTGCAACACTCTGTAGAATTAAAGATATCACCGTGGGAGAGGAGAGGCCGCGCGTATGCGTGCCCCTCACCGGAACCACGGCGGAAGAGATGAAGAAACAGGCCGACCTTATACGGTCGGCCTGTTTACGTGGAGTCACCATAGATCTTTTGGAGATCCGTGCGGACTTTCTAAAACAGCCGGAGAATACGGACGAAATTGCGGGCATCATGGAGATGCTGCGCGAGATGTTTCCCGAGAAGGGACTTCTCTTTACGCTCCGAAGCAGGGAAGAAGGCGGAAAGATCTCGCAGGCTGAAATTCCGCCGATCTTATCGCGTATCATCGATGCGAAACTGGCGGATGCTGTGGACATTGAGATGTCCCTGGGCGATGACCGATGCAGGTCACTGATCGGTGCCGCGCACGACGCGGGAATCGCAGCGCTTTTGTCCAATCATGATTTTGATGCGACGCCTGCGACGCTTGAGATCGTCGAGCGGCTTCGGCATATGCAGGAACTCGGGGCGGATATCGCAAAACTTGCGGCCATGCCCGAGACCAAGCAGGATGTCCTGCGGCTGATGGAAGCGACGGTCATCATGCATGAAAAATACGCCAGGATTCCGATCGTCACCATGTCGATGGGCAGACTCGGCGCCATGACCAGGATCACCGGTGAGATCACCGGAAGCGCCATCACATTTGCAAGTGTCGGAGAGGGCTCGGCCCCCGGCCAGCTCCCGATCGAGATGCTTGCTTCGGCGTTAGACTTTATGTCGGAATATAAAGGATAAAACAAAAAGGCGAGTCGGTTATAAACCGGCTCGCCTTTTTGGTATCGTCTATGCTTCCATCGGGAATTTGATCTGCCATGCTTCGCGGAGTGAATCCATCAGCTTCATAATGCGGACGGATTCTGCATGCGTGATCTCGGGACACTCGGTCTTGCCTGTGATGATGGCATCTCTTGCGGCGATGAACTCGTACTCATAGCCGGAGATCTGTGTCTCGGGAATCTTCGCGGAAAGTCTTACCTCGCGCTTCGCTGTGTATACGGTGAACTCCTTCGGGTTGTTGATGTTGTCGACTTCGATCATGCCCGCATCTCCGTAGATGAAGCAGCGGTTGTCCATATCGTACATCACGGTGACGAAGGCGTCGGCGGTCTGTGCCTGATTGAAATGGAAGTGGAGATTCTCCTGAGCGTCCATGCCGGTGTTTAGCTTGACGCAGGTACTGGAGACGCCCTTCGGTGCCATGCCGTAGATCATAGACATCACATTGATCGGATAGACGCCCAAGTCAAGCAGTGCGCCGCCGGCTAAGGAAGGCTCGCCGATACGCTCTTTTGTCTTGATATCGTAACCGAGGCTCATGGCAATGTGATTGACGTGGCCGATCATGCCGTCGCGGATCACGGTGCAAAGCAGCTTGTAGATCGGCATAAAGCGGATCCACATAGCCTCTCCGCAGAAGAGATGCTTCTCCTCGGCGAGTTTGAAGACTTCCTCGGTCGTCTTTGCATCATAGGAGAATGCTTTCTCTACGAGCACGGGCTTGCCGGCGTTTAAGCACATCTTCGCCTGCTCGGCGTGAAAGGCGTGCGGTGTGGCGATGTAAATGAGTTCCACATCGGGGTCGCTTGCCAGTGCTTCGTACGAGCCGTAATAGGTTTCGATGTTGTGTGCCTTGGCGAACTCCTCGGCCTTTACAACACTTCTTGATGCAACAGCGGAGACCTCGAAGGCGTCGAGCTTCCCGATCGTATCTGCTACGGTACCGGCGATGTGACCGGCACCCATGATTCCGATTTTAAAATTGATCATACTGGATAAATTCCTTTCTTGAAACTGACCATTGTCACTGTTCAACATTATATCCGAAAACGGCGGGTAAATAAAGAGTTTTGTTGACATCGGCCTTGTCTGTCCATTATAATAGAAACTTGGTTAACTATGGTCTGCATCTTTGATGCAGACAGCCCGTCGCGGCTCATCGTGCCCTGCGGGTATAGAGCGACTTCAAAGAAATGGAGAAAGGATGCTTTCGGATGTACGAAAAGGTTTCACCCAAATTGAATTTTGCCGAGCGCGAGGAGCTCGTGCTGAATTTCTGGAACGAGAATAAGATCTTCGAGAAGAGTATCGAAGAGAAGAAAGATTTGCCTACTTATACATTTTATGACGGCCCGCCTACCGCAAACGGCACGCCGCATATCGGACACGTACTTACCCGTGTCATCAAGGATATGATCCCCCGTTATCAGACCATGAAGGGACACAAGATTATCCGTAAGGCCGGCTGGGATACCCACGGTCTTCCCGTAGAACTCGAGGTGGAGAAGTCCCTCGGCATCGACGGCAAGGAGCAGATCGAGGCTTACGGCTTAGATCCTTTCATTCAGAAGTGTAAAGAATCCGTATGGAAATACAAGGGTATGTGGGAGCAGTTCTCCGGAAAGGTCGGTTTCTGGGCTGACATGGATGACCCTTATGTTACATATCACAACAGCTTTATCGAGTCCGAATGGTGGGCATTAAAGCAGATATGGGAGAAGGATCTTCTCTATAAGGGCTTCAAGATCGTGCCCTACTGTCCTCGCTGCGGTACTCCGCTTTCAAGCCACGAGGTGGCACAGGGTTACAAGCAGGTGAAGGAGCGCTCCGCCATCGTACGTTTCAAGTGCGTGGACGAGGATGCTTACTTCCTCGCATGGACCACCACACCCTGGACGCTTCCTTCCAATGTCGCACTTTGCGTGAACCCGAAGGATACTTACGCCAAGGTGAAGGCGGCAGACGGTTACACCTACTACATGGCTGAGGCACTTCTTGACACCGTGCTCGGCAAGCTCGCCGAGGAAGGCAAGCCTGCTTACGAAGTCCTTGCCACCATGAAGGGTACCGACCTTGAAAGAAGAGAATACGAGCCCCTCTTCGCCTGCGCAGGCGAGGTTGCGGCAAAGCAGGGCAAGAAGGCACACTTCGTTACCTGTGACGCTTACGTCACCATGGATGACGGTACCGGAATCGTACATATCGCACCGGCTTTCGGTGAGGATGACTCCCGTGTCGGCCGTGATTATGATCTCCCCTTTGTACAGTTCGTGAACGGCAAGGGTGAGATGACCGAGGAGACCGCTTATGCAGGCATGTTCGTGAAGGATGCGGACAAGCCGATCCTGGTTGACCTCGAGAAGGAAGGCAAGCTGTTCGATGCGCCGAAGTTCGAGCACGACTACCCGTTCTGCTGGCGCTGTGATACACCGCTCATCTACTATGCGAGAGACACATGGTTCATCAAGATGACAGCGGTACGTGACCGCCTGGTTGCGAACAACAACACCGTAAACTGGATTCCCGAGGGTATCGGTAAGGGACGTTTCGGCGCATGGCTCGAGAACGTTCAGGACTGGGGACTTTCGAGAAACCGTTACTGGGGTACACCCTTAAATATCTGGGAGTGCTCCTGCGGCAAGCGTCATGCGATCGGTTCCATCGAGGAACTCAAAGCCATGAGCGACAACTGCCCGGATGATATCGAGCTTCACCGTCCGTACATTGATGCCGTGACCTTAAAATGTCCCGACTGCGGCGGCGAGATGAAGAGAGTACCCGAGGTAATCGACTGCTGGTTCGACTCCGGATCCATGCCCTTCGCACAGTGGCATTATCCGTTTGAGAACAAGGAGATCTTCGACGACAACTTCCCCGCTGACTTTATCAGTGAGGCTGTGGATCAGACAAGAGGATGGTTCTATTCCCTGATGGCCATCTCCACACTCCTCTTTGACAAGGCGCCGTTTAAGAACGTCATCGTTTTGGGACACGTGCTCGACAAGGATGGACAGAAGATGAGTAAGTCCAAGGGCAACGCGGTAGACCCGATGGATGCTTTGAATAAGTACGGCGCGGATGCGATCCGCTGGTATTTCTACAGCAACTCCGCACCCTGGCTTCCCAATCGCTTCCACGAGGATGCCATTATGGAAGGTCAGAGCAAATTTATGGGTACACTTTGGAACACCTATGCGTTCTACGTACTCTATGCAAACATTGACAACTTCAATCCCGCAGAGCATACACTCGACATCGAAAAGCTTTCCGTTATGGACAAGTGGCTGCTCTCGAGACTTCATACAACCGTAAAGACGGTGGATGAGTCCCTGGCTGCGTACAAGATTCCCGAGGCAACCAAGGCACTTTCCGAGTTTGTGGACGACCTGTCCAACTGGTATGTGCGCCGCGGACGTGAGCGCTACTGGGTGAAGGATATGCCGGACGACAAGGTAGCCGCTTACATGACACTTTACACGGCTTTGGTTACGCTTTGTAAGGTTGCGGCACCGATGATCCCCTTCCTCACCGAGGATATCTACCAGAACATCGTGAGAAAGGTAGACGAAAACGCACCGATCTCCATCCATCTCTGCGACTTCCCTATTGCTGACGAGGCACTGATCGATCAGGATCTCGAGGCTGCCATGGAAGAAGTCAGAAAGTGCGTGGTATTCGGACGTGCGGCAAGAAATACAGCGAACATCAAGAGCCGTCAGCCCATCGCAAAGATGTACATCAAGGGTAAGACCTTAGAGGATCGTTTCCTTGAGATTGTGAAGGATGAGTTAAATGTCAAGGCCATCGAATTCAAGGATGATCTGTCTGCATTTACCTCCTATACATTCAAGCCTCAGCTTCGTACCGTGGGTCCGAAGTACGGCAAGCAGCTCGGAGGCATCAAGGAGTACCTTGCGAATGTCAACGGAAGCGAGGCAATGGCAACCTTAAAGGATACCGGAGCTCTTACATTTACCGTGGACGGTACAGAGGTATCCCTTGCCGAGGAAGATCTCCTGATCGACGTGGCACAGTCCGAGGACTATGTTACCGAGGGAGACAATTACGTTACTGTTGTGATCGAGACAAAGCTCACACCGGAATTGATCGAGGAAGGATTTGTCCGCGAGCTGATCTCCAAGATCCAGACCATGCGTAAGGAAGCAGGGTTTGATGTTACGGATCACATTCAGGTATATATCTCCGACAATGACAAGATCATGCAATTGATGGAGAAGAACGCCGACGAGATCAAACGCGTAGTTTTGGGAGAAGCGTTTATCGAAGGAAAGGCTCCTGCACACTCCAAGGACTGGAACATCAACGGCGAGAAAGTCGTACTCGGTGTGGAGAAGCTTTAGGCGAAATCAAAGAAGGAGGAACACTATGAAGAAAGCAGTAGCAGTTAGTAGTTTTGACAAGGAGGGCTTCAAGAAAGAAGTCATCAACAACGTAAAAAACCTCTTCCGTAAGAATATCGAGGATGCAGATCCTCAGCAGGTATTTCAGGCGGTTGCCTATGCGGTGAAGGACGATATCATCGACAGGTGGATCGCAACTCAGAAGAAGTATGAAGAAGAGAATGTAAAGACCGTATACTATCTTTCCATGGAGTTCCTGATGGGAAGAGCTTTGGGAAATAACCTGATCAACCTTACCTACTATGAGCAGGTAAAAGAAGCTTTGGATGAGATGGGCTTCGATATCAACTTTATCGAGGACCAGGAGCCGGACGCAGCCTTAGGAAACGGCGGTCTCGGACGTCTTGCAGCATGCTTCCTCGACTCTCTTGCAACCCTCGGCTATCCCGCATACGGATGCGGTATCCGTTATCGCTACGGTATGTTCAAGCAGGCGATCGAGGATGGTTATCAGATCGAGAAGCCGGACAACTGGTTAAAGAACGGCAACCCCTTCGAGGTGAAGCGCCCCGAGTATGAGGTTGAAGTCAAGTTTGGCGGATATGTGAGAACCGAGTGCGTAGACGGCAAGAACTACTTCGTACATGACGGCTATCAGGCGATCCGTGCGATCCCTTACGATCTTCCCGTGATCGGATATGGCAACAACATCGTAAATACACTTCGTATCTGGGATGCGGCTCCCGAGGAGGAGTTCAACTTAAATTCCTTCGACAAGGGCGAGTACCAGAAGGCGGTAGAGCAGCAGAACCTTGCAAGAAACCTGGTAGAGGTGCTCTATCCGAACGACAACCACTATTCAGGTAAAGAGCTTCGCTTAAAGCAGCAGTACTTCTTCGTATCCGCTTCCGTACAGAGAGCGATCTTAAAGTTCAAGGAGAACAACGCTGATATCCACGATCTCCCGAACAAGGTAACCTTCCAGCTCAACGATACACATCCCACCGTTACGGTTGCGGAGCTGATGCGTATCCTTGTGGATGAGGAGCATCTTGAGTGGGATGACGCATGGGATATCACATGCAGAACCTGTGCATACACCAACCACACCATCATGGCTGAGGCACTTGAGAAGTGGCCCATCGACCTCTTCCAGAGACTGCTTCCCCGTATCTATCAGATCATCGACGAGATCAACCGTCGCTTCGTAATGCTGATCGAGGATACCTATCCCGGAGATCAGGACAAGGTAAGAAGCATGGCGATCCTCTATGACGGACAGGTGAAGATGGCGCATCTTGCCATCGCAGGAAGCTTCTCCGTCAACGGTGTGGCAAGACTCCACACAGAGATCTTAAAGAAGAGAGAACTGAAGGACTTCTATGAGATGCGTCCCGATCAGTTCAACAATAAGACCAACGGTATCACACAGAGAAGATTCCTTCTTCATGGCAATCCCCTGCTTGCTGCATGGGTAACCAAGAAGATCGGCGACGGCTGGATCACGGATCTCTCTCAGATTTCCAAACTCAAGAAGTTTGCTGCAGAGAAGAAGTCCCAGAAGGAATTCATGGACATCAAGAAGAAGAACAAGATCCGTCTTGCCGAGTACATCAAGGAGCACAACGGCATCGATGTGGATCCGGATTCCATCTTCGACGTACAGGTAAAGCGTCTGCACGAGTACAAGCGTCAGCAGCTCAACATCCTGCACATTATGCACCTTTACAACGAATTAAAGGCGAACCCGGATATGGACTTCACACCGACGACATTTATCTTCGGCGCGAAGGCAGCAGCCGGCTACAAGACAGCAAAACTTACCATCAAGCTGATCAACTCCGTAGCGGATGTGATCAACAACGACAAGTCCATCAAGGGCAAGATCAAAGTGGTATTCATCGAGAACTACAGAGTATCCAACGCGGAGATCATCTTTGCTGCAGCAGATGTATCCGAGCAGATTTCCACCGCTTCAAGAGAGGCATCCGGTACCGGTAACATGAAGTTTATGTTGAACGGTGCGCCCACACTCGGAACCATGGACGGTGCGAATGTCGAGATCGTCGAGGAAGTCGGCATCGACAATGCATTTATCTTCGGTATGAGTGCGGAAGAAGTTATGAAGTATGAGCGCGAGGGCGGATACCTTCCTATGGATGTATACAATTCCAACCCTGCGGTGAAGCGTGTGCTTGACCAGCTTGTGGACGGAACATACTCCGACGGTGACAAGGATCTCTTCCGTGATCTTTATGACTCACTCTTAAGAAACGATGTATACTTTACACTGAAGGATTTCGATTCCTATGCAGAGGCACAGAAGCGTGTCAATGCGGCATACAAGGATACGGCAACCTGGGCGAAGATGGCGATGTTAAACACGGCATGTGCAGGCAAGTTCTCTTCCGACAGAACCATCGAGCAGTATGCAAAAGAGATCTGGAAGCTTGAAAAGGTGAAGGTAAATCTTTAATCTCATGACCAAATTATCCATTGTGGTGCCCTGCTTCAATGAAGAAGGAAACGTCGGCCTCTTATATGAGGCCGTCGTGGCATCACTGTCCCATATAATTGAAGACACGGAGATCATATTCATCAACGACGGAAGTACGGACGGAACCTGGAAGGCGTTAAAAGAACTGTCCGAAAAGTCCCCGTACAGAGTCAAGGCAGTCAATTTCTCCAGAAACTTCGGAAAGGAAGCGGCGTTGCTCGCGGGCTTTCGGGAGTCGACGGGTGCGTACACGGCCGTGATCGATGCGGATATGCAGCAGAATCCGAAGTACATTGCGGATATGGTGAAGATTTTAGACGAGCACCCCGAGTATGACGCTGTGGCGGCCTATCAGGAAAAACGCAAGGAGAGCAAGATCCTTTCCGCATTCAAGGGAGCGTTCTATAAGCTGATCAATCACATGGCGGATGTAAAATTTGTCAGTGCGGCCAGCGATTTCAGACTGCTTCGCCGTGTGGTGGTGGATGCGATCTTATCCATGCCCGAGCGATGCAGATTCTCCAAGGGTATCTTTGCGTGGGTCGGATTTGAGACCTACTACATGCCCTATACGGTAGAGCGGCGCGCGACCGGAAAGTCCAAGTGGAGTTTCCGGAAACTGTTTTCCTATGCGGTGGACGGGATTCTGGCTTTCTCCGTAAAGCCGCTGGTGCTTTCATCCGTTCTCGGATTCCTTTTCTGCCTTCTGGCCATCGTTATGATGCTCTGGATCGTGATCAAAACTCTGATCTTCGGAGATCCGGTGCCGGGCTATCCGACACTCGCCTCACTGATACTGCTCCTTTCCGGTGTGCAGCTGTTTTCCATCGGTATCCTGGGAGAGTATATGGCGAAGAACTATACGGAGAATAAGGCACGTCCGGTCTATATCGTGAAGGAGATCAGCACGTCAGAGAAAGAAGATCAAGTGTAAGCCGGTTATGAAAATCCGACTATCGTCCGATACATATGTTGTACAGGATGAGTATGGAAACGGAGAACCGCATGGAGCTTACGAATTTCAACAATCATATCAATGAGACACACGCAGGGGTCGGTGCATTTGCAGATCCCTCCTTGCGTGCGTCAGTACATACAGGCGGCGCTGATCCTACGCAGGGAATCGGTGGCGCCGATTCTATTGTCTACAAGAAGGATCCGAAGGGCGGATCGGACCGCACGGTGATGGAGAACTTCAAGGAGTACCTGCACGATATGAAGGAGCAGGCGAAAGAGCGTGCGGAGGATGCCGGAACGAGCGAGCGCGAGTCGAACGAAGAGGCAAGAGAGATCGCAAGGCACCTGAGCCGCGAGGAGATCGAACGCTTAAGACAGATGGGCGTGGACGTAAGTTCCGCGAAACTGTCTGATCTGATGGGACTTGTGAACAATATGCGCGGACAGATGCACCGCGATGATTTAAAGCAGATGCTGGCTGCGGCTTCTGTGGCAGACGGGGATTTCTCTGATATAACGACGGCCGGAGGAAGCCTTCTGGTGAACGGCGCCGAGGTGGATCTTGCGGGAGTTTCGACGGCAGATGTGATCCGTGAAAAAGACCTCGTGCCCGAGGATAAAGACTTTGTCTATCTGATTCGAAACAATCTTCCCCTTACGGAGGAGAACTTATATAAGGCACATTTTAGCGGAGCGACGGATCCGTCCGTGAAGGATGACGCATTTTCAAAGCTGCAACCGCAGGTGGAGCGCGTGATCGCACAGGCGGGACTTCCCGTGGACGAGACGAGGCTTGAGACGGCGAAACTTCTCTTTGAAGCAGAGCTTCCCGTTACAACGGACAATATCATAACCCTGGATACTTACAGAACATTTGCGGGTACAGCGCTCGGAGAGACCGGTGCATCGGCACTGGCCGAGGCGGAAGCAGCCACACACCCTTCCGCGGATGCAGCACATACTCTGTATACGCATGTACAGGAGATCCGGTCGGAGACCGTCTTTGAGATGGCGCTCTCCGGCAGACAGGTTACCATTGCGTCGGCGCTTTACTATCAAAGAAGCGAGGCGGCGCTGAACAAGAAGGTGGCGGATGACTTCACGCCGCTTACGGAGAACGAAAGAAATGCAGTGACGTCCATGCGTCAGATGGAAGAGATCCGTCTTTATATGACCGAGCAGGTGTCTTACCGTATGGTGAAGATGGATCTGCATATCGATACAAGAGAACTTTCAAAGGTGGTATCCGACTTAAAGCAGGCAGAGCAGGCATTGGTTTCGGAAGCCTTTGACAGAGCCGGCGTTCCGGAAACCGAAGAGAATCTTACTCTGTACCGCGAGATGACGGAGAAGCTTCATGGCATTGCGGATGCGCCTGCGGACATTCTGGGACAGAGACTCTTTGAGAACTATACGGTGAATTCCCTGTATGCACGCGCGGAGTTTCGCATGGCTTCCGTGGATGCGGAAGGCAGTGTCACCGCGCGGATGGCGGAGACTGTTCGAAGAAGCTATGAGGTTGTGGGAACCGCACCCCGCGCCGATATGGGAGACAGCATCCGAAAGGCTTTTGCCAATATCGGGGATATCCTGTCCGACCTGCATATGGAAGCGGACGAGGAGCACATGCGTGCCGTGCGGATCCTCGGTTACAACAGCATTGCGATCACGGAGGAGAATATCCGTGAGGTTATCTACAGGGACAGACAGGTGAACGATCTGATGGATGCCTTCTATCCCGAAGCCGTTCTCTCCATGATCCGCGACGGCATCAATCCCATGGATGTGGAGATCGGTGAACTGAATAAAACGCTCCGTGAGAAGAACTATCACAACGGAGTATCCGAGGCGGAGGATTTTGCGACCTTCCTTCGCGATATGGAAAAGACGGGAGAAGTAAGTGCGGCGGAGCGCGAGAGCTACATCGGTATCTTCCGCATGATGCATAAGCTTGCGAAGTCGGGAGACCGGGAAGCGGGATTCCTCTTTGCGAACGGCAGCAGGCTGACCATAAGAAACCTGCTTGCGGCGGCCAGAAGTGTGGCCGGTACGGGGATCGACGCAACCGTGGACGATACCTTCGGTATGCTTTCGGAGGTAGAGGCAAAAGGCAGCAGGATCGATGCGCAGATCGAGAGTGCATTTGCCGAAAGCATGCTCGGCGAGGAGGCACTCGCTATGGTAGAGACGGACGGGCCCGGCGGATTCTATCAGCTGGTATCCGAGCTTCTGTCCAAGATGAAATTCAAAGACGAAAGAAAGGAAGACCTGGTGGATGAGGAGACGGACCGTATGGCGCGCTCCATGTCCGGGGAAGAGATCCCCTTGGACTTTACACCTGAAGATCTTCTTTCCAAACTATACAGCAGCGAAGAGATGACGCTCACCTATCAGGACCTTCGGGACAGGATGACCGAGGCGATGTATGCGGGCGGAATCATGGGCACCATCGGAAGCGGTGACCTGGTTACCGTCAAAAGGATCCAGGCCGGATTCACGGTGCTCTCTGACATGGCAAAACACGGAAAATACAGAATTCCTTTACAAACCGGAGACGGTCTTTCCGTGATGAATCTGTCCCTGCGAGAGGGCGAAGGAACGCTCTCCGTAGGGATCCACGGAGAGGAAATGGGTTACGTGCGCGGAGAATTTGCCGTATCGGCAAGCGGACTTCTTGTCGGCTCACTCTACGCCGAGACCTCGGAAGGAAACGAACGCCTTGATCGGGCAGCGGAAGCGTTTGTGGAAGCGCTTTCGGCCGAGGGCGTGGACGCAGGAGGTGTATCCTTCGGACGCAAGATGCCGGCGGAAGCAGTTTCCGTATCCGGTGAGGAGGATCCGAAAAAGCGTCTTTCCGTAAGTTACAGCGCGGCCAGAGTTCTGGTTCGCGAGATCGGAAAAGTTCTCCATTAAGAATTTGCGAGGATGTTCCGATACATAATATAGTTATGAGACCAGACCGAATCCGGAGGTGCTATTATGAGAATCAATCACAATTCCATGGCCTTAAACGCCAGTGACCATTTTGCAAAGATCAACAACAACATCGCAAAGTCTATGTCGAGACTTTCATCCGGCAAGAAGATCACAAGCCCCGCGGATGACGCGGCCGGACTTGCTATCTCCACCAAGCTGGATGCACAGATCAAGGGACTTGATCGCGCGGCATTAAATTCCAACGACGGTATTTCCGTCATTCAGTCCGCAGAGGGCGGCCTCGATGAGATGCACCGCATCCTTGCGCGTATGCGCGAACTTGCAGTGAAGGCTGCTGAGGATGTGAATTCCGAAGAAGACAGAGATGCGATCCAGGAAGAGATCAACGCCTTAGAGGAGGAGATCAACCAGATTGCTGATACCACAGCGTTCAACGGACAGAAGCTTTTAAACGGCGGACTTGCCAGAAGATCTCTGTCGACGGACGGCAATATGAAAGCAACCTACATCTCCAAGGATGTCAATCCCGGCATCTATGAATTGGAGATCACCCAGGCAGCAACCCAGGCGAAGCTTGCCACAGGTATTACCAATTCCGGCGCAACCGTGACAGCGGCTGAGGCGGGTATGGTGAAGGTGAACGGCTTTGAGGTCACCATCAACGAGGGCATGAGTATGACGGAGGTCTTTGAAGAACTCCAGTCACACCTGACCAAGATCGGTGTGGATGTTGTGGCTTCCCCGGATGGCGGCGCGACCAGCAGCGATTTTGCAACCGGAGATCCGGTATACTTTATTACCAAAGAATACGGCCTTGCACAGACCCTGGATATTGAGGTTTCCAACCCTGATCTGGAGGCGCTTCTCGGTATTACGACAGGCACATCCGTGGCAGGAACCGACTGTGAGGCGACCATTACCCCCACAGGCAACGGATTTTCTCAAACTGCCACCTTTACAACCAAGGGAAATGAGGTTAATATAATAGACAGAAACGGATTCGAGATGACCGTTGAAGTACTTCCGGATTCCATCGGCAGTACGGAGATCGAGGTTCTCTCCGCAGGTACTATGGTGATCCAGATCGGCGCCAATTCCGGTGAGCAGATCGAGCTCGATATCCCGAAGGTGGATGCGAAGGGGCTCGGTGTGGATGAACTCATCATGTACACCCACGCACATGCATCGGAAGCCATCGAGAAGATCGATGCGGCCATCAAGAAGATTTCCAATATTCGTTCCGGTCTCGGCGCATACGAGAACCGTCTGAACGATACCTACGACAGCCTCAAGATCCAGAGTGAGAGTATCACTGAGGCATACTCACGTATCATGGATACTGATATGGCTGAGGAGATGACGAACTATACACAGCAGGACGTATTGTCGCAGGCTGCAATCTCCATGATGCAGCGTTCCAACGAGCGTCCCGAGTCCATCCTTCAGCTGTTACAGTAATATATGGGAACATGGCACACGGTTTGCTCCCTCGCTGCCGTGTGTCATGTTTCATTTTTTGTTTGGATGGAGAGGGGGAACCGGTTATGACCAAAGAACAGATAAAAGAATTTACACTTCGAACGAGCCAGGCCAATCAAAGCGGATTGATCCTGGTTCTTACTGATATTGCGGTCTGTCATATGAAGGACAGTCTGAATTCATACGCAGCGCAGGACGCGGATGCATATGAGCATTCTGTGGAGCTTGCCAGACGATCGGTGAATGAACTCTGCGCCAGCTTTGCACCGGCGGATCCCCTGGGGGCGAGGGTCATCGCCATCTTAAGGTTCATTTACGGAAAACTGAACAAAAGTGCCATCCGCGGTGTCCCGGACGAACTTGACAGATGTGTGACAATGTTGGATAATCTTAAAGTCGGATTCGAGCATCTGCATGAGCTGGATCGCGAGGGCCCGGTGATGAAAAACACGCATCAGGTATACGCAGGCCTTACCTATGGTAAGGGTGTGTTAAATGAGAGTGTGAGCGGGGTGGATGTATCCACCAGAGGCTTTAAGGCATAGGAGGTACGCTATGACAAAAGATGATTGCCTGTTTTGTAAGATCGGTCGCGGAGAGATTCCGTCGGCTACCATATACGACAGTCCGGAGTTCAAGTGCTTTTTGGACATCTCACCGGCGAGTCGCGGACATGCATTGATCATTCCCAAGGAGCATTATGATGATATCTTCCATATCGACGGAGATACGGCCGGAAGACTGTTCTCGCTTGCGACTGTGATCGCGCGTGCGATCAAGGATGAAACCGGTTGCGAGGGTATGAACATCGTTCAGAACAACGGCGAGTGTGCGGGACAGACGGTGCATCATTTTCATCTGCATCTGATTCCCAGAGATGCGGACGACGGCGTAGGTATCAGCTGCTGGCAGCAGGGAGAGACGGATTCCGAGGAGTCCAAGGCGCTTGCGGCAGCGATTAAGAGGAGGATATAATTTTGGAAAGAAGACTTTTTACATCAGAGTCAGTGACCGAGGGACATCCTGACAAGATCTGCGATCAGATCTCGGATGCCATCCTCGATGAAATTTTAAAGCAGGATCCGAACGGCCGTGTGGCTTGCGAGACTGCGGTTACGACAGGACTTGTACTGGTGATGGGAGAGATCTCCACCAGCGCATACGTGGATATACAGAACACGGTCAGAAACACCATCCGTGAGATCGGATACGACAGAGCAAAATACGGTTTCGATGCAGATACCTGCGGTGTTGTGGTAGCGATCGACGAGCAGAGCTCAGACATCGCCATGGGCGTTGACAAGGCACTCGAGGCGAAGGAGAACACCATGTCTGATGCGGAGATCGAGGCCATCGGTGCCGGCGATCAGGGTATGATGTTCGGCTATGCGGTGAATGAGACACCGGAGCTTATGCCTTATCCCATCGCACTTGCACACAAATTATCCCGTCGCCTGACGGAAGTCAGAAAGAACGGAACACTTCCTTATCTTCGTCCCGACGGCAAGACACAGGTTACCGTTGAGTATGATGAGAATGGCAAGCCTGCAAGACTTGATGCTGTGGTTCTTTCCACCCAGCACGGAGAGGAAGTGACACAGGAGCAGATTCACGAGGACATCAGAAAGCATGTCTTCGACGTGGTACTTCCCGCAGAGATGATCGATGCAAATACCAAGTTCTTTATCAATCCCACCGGTCGTTTTGTGATCGGCGGACCGCACGGAGATTCCGGCCTCACGGGCCGTAAGATCATCGTAGACACCTACGGTGGATATGCACGTCACGGCGGCGGTGCATTTTCCGGAAAGGATCCCACAAAGGTGGACCGTTCCGCAGCTTACGCAGCGCGTTACGTAGCGAAGAACATCGTGGCGGCGGGACTTGCGGACAGATGCGAGGTTCAGCTTTCCTATGCGATCGGCGTGGCAAGACCCACATCCGTCTTTGTAGATACCTTCGGTACCGGTAAGCTTACCGACGAGCGCCTGGTAGAGATCATCCGGGAGAATTTTGACCTTCGTCCCGCAGGCATTATCAAGATGCTTGACTTGCGCAGACCGATCTACAGACAGACGGCGGCATACGGACACTTCGGCAGAACCGATATCGATGTGCCCTGGGAGAAGATGGACAAGGCAGATGCTTTAAAGAAGTATCTGTAGACCTATGAAAGAGGAAGACACCCATGAAAAACATGTTAAATTTTAAAAACTTCTCCGCACAGGAGCTTTCCGACATCCTCGCCCTTGCGATGGATATGAAGAAGGATCCGGAGAAGTACAGTGATTCCCTGAAGGGAAAGAAGCTCTATACGCTTTTTGAGAAGACATCCACAAGAACCTTCCTGTCCTTCACCACCGGTATCACCGAACTCGGCGGAAGCTATTTCAACCAGACATGGGAGGATACCAATTTTACATTGGGAGAGCCTGTATCCGAGATCAAGTATGTATGCCGCAACGTCGACATCATCATGGCCAGATTGGTGAAGAACGAGACGGTAGAACTCTTCGGAAAGAACGTCACCGTACCCTTCATCAACGGATGTGACAACTCTTTCCATCCCTGCCAGATCCTGGCGGATGCGCTTACGATCATGGAGAAGTTTGGCTCATTGAATATCAAGCTCCTTTACATCGGCGCCAAGAACAACGTATTTAATTCTCTTGTAGAGTTTTTTGCCAAGATGAAGCAGGGTACCATCTACGGACTCACACCCCTTGTAAACGACACCGCATGCGGCGATGATTTTTACGAGGAGGCGAAGGCAAGCGGTCACTATGTGGAGCTTGACCCCGCTATGGGCATGGAAGAAGCGAAGAAATACGTGGCTGATATGGATGTTGTCTACACGGACACATGGCTCGATATGGAATTCTTCAACGATCCCGCTTACGCAGACAAGAAGGCGGATATCATGGCGAAGATGATGCCTTATCAGGTGAACGACGATCTCCTTGCAAAAAGCAAGGCAATCGCATTCCATGACATGCCGATGCATGTCGGTTTCGAGATCTCACAGAGTGTGATCGACAAGAATCTCGAGCACATTTTGGATCAGGCAGAGAACAGAAGACACGCCGAGAAGGCGGTTATGTATACATTACTAAAGAAATGTTAAAACACACGGCATGGATGTGATACCCGCATTCATGCCATGTTTATGAGATGCAGACCGGATATGGATGTATGGATCGGAGTACTGGCCTTTGTGCTGTTTTTGGGGTTTGCGACAGCAACCCTGGTATGCATCGGGGCCATCAAAAAAAAGACAGAGATTGTGATTGAGAGCCGGCTGCATCACGGCGTCGCGCGAGCCGAGGTGATCTATGCGAACCTGGGACTCGTGGCTGTGGTGGTGCTTGCCGCATTTCGAATATATATCTTTATACCGGCGGCACTTACATTTGCCCTGTTCATCGTGCTTTCCACAAGGATCAAAAGCGGGCTTACCGCGGAGGGCGCGGTTGTCGGAACGACCTTCATCGACTGGGAGTTTATGAAGGGCTACAAGCTGGTGGACGAAGAGGATGACAGCAATATCATCACCTTAAAGATCCGGGCCAACCGCAAGCAGTACGTGCTGGTGTGCGACCGACGGGACAAGGAACAGATCAAAGACATTTTTACGGAACATAGAGTAAAAGAGACGGAGGTTATAAGGGAATGAAACATCTGATTGACTCGACAGATCTTTCCGTGCAGGAGATCGATGAGCTGATGGACTTAGCGCTTGATATCATCGAGCACAAGGACAAATACAGTGAGGCGTGCAAGGGTAAAAAACTTGCCACGCTGTTTTATGAACCAAGTACGAGAACCCGACTCAGCTTCGAAGCGGCGATGATGGAGCTGGGTGGAAACGTGCTTGGTTTTTCTTCTGCGGATGATTCGTCGGTTTCAAAGGGCGAGAGCGTGGCGGATACCGTGCGTGTGGTCGGTTGTTACGCGGATGTCATCGCCATGCGTCATCCGAAGGAGGGTGCGCCGATGCGCGCTTCCATGGTTTCTCCCGTGCCCATCATCAATGCCGGTGACGGCGGACACAATCACCCGACGCAGACCCTGACAGACCTTCTTACGATACGCAGAGAACGAGGCGCTATGAAGGGATTCACCATCGGCCTGTGCGGCGACCTGAAATTCGGTCGTACCGTTCACTCGCTGATCAAGGCGCTTTCGAGATATGAGGATATCCACTACGTGCTGATCGCACCGAATGAACTGCGTCTCCCGGCCTACCTGATCAAGGAAGTCTTCGAAGACCAGGGAATTCCGTATGAGGAAGTGCTTACATTGGAGGAAGCCATCCCGAAGCTGGATCTGCTCTACATGACCCGCGTACAGAGAGAGCGATTCTTCAATGAGGCGGATTACGTTCGTTTGAAGGACACCTACATTCTTGATAAAAAGAAACTGAAGTCGGCGAAGCCGGATCTCTCCATCCTGCATCCCCTGCCCCGCGTGAACGAGATCTCACCGGAGGTGGACGAGGATCCGAGAGCCTGCTACTTCCGCCAGGCGATGAACGGCAAATACGTGCGTATGGCACTGATCTTAAAACTTTTGGGGGTGACTATCTGATATGAAGATTGACAGTATTCAAAACGGGATCGTTTTAGATCATATCACGGCGGGCATGGCGATGCGTATCTACAACCATCTGCATCTCGACAAACTGGATTGCTCCGTGGCCATCCTTCAGAATGTAAAGAGCAGCAAGATGGGCAAGAAAGACATCTTAAAGATCGATCAGGAATACGATATCAACCTGGATGTGCTCGGTTACATTGACCCGAACATCACGGTAAGCATCGTGAAAAACGGCGTGACCGTCGAAAAGAAAAAGGTTGCGCTTCCCAAGAAACTCATCAACATCAAGACCTGCAAGAATCCCCGCTGTATCACGACGATCGAGCCGGGCATCACGCAGATCTTTCGACTGGTGGATGAGGAGAACAGAACCTACCGCTGCATCTATTGCGACGCAGACAAGTAGTCATATCAAATATCAAACATACGTTTTGGTTTACAAAATATGGTGATATTGTTATAATCTATTAGATTATGCAAATGTTGCAAGAAGGTGCAAAATGGAAAAGTATGTGATAAAGGGCGGCCAAAGGCTGGAGGGAGAGGTTACCATCGCAGGCGCAAAGAACGCTGCTTTGGGTATTCTTGCCGCTGCTGTCCTTACAGATGAGGAATGCATCATTGAGAACGTGCCCTACGTACAGGATACAAGGGTGCTGCTTGCGGCCATCGAAAATATGGGCGCGCGCGTGAAGTATATCGACCGCCATACGGTGTCGATCAACGCGGGCGTGATCGAGGACGGCGAGCATTTAGTAGTCGACGATGATAATATCAGAAAGATCCGGGCAGGTTACTATCTGCTGGGGTCTCTTCTCGGCAAATACAAATACGCAAATGTCGCGCTTCCCGGAGGCTGTGATATCGGTGCGAGACCGATCGATCAGCACACCAAGGGATTCGAGGCTCTCGGTGCCAACTGGGAGATCGTAAAGGGCGGCAATATTGTTGTGCAGGCGGATTCACTTACCGGTAATCATATCTACATGGATGTGGTAACCGTGGGTGCAACCATCAACATCATGCTGGCTGCCGTACTTGCCTCCGGCAAGACCACCATCGAAAACGCAGCCAAGGAGCCCCACATCGTAGATGTGGCCAACTTCTTAAACAGTATGGGCGCGAACATCAAGGGCGCCGGTACGGATGTCATCCGTATCCGCGGCGTGGAGCGCCTGAAGGGAACCGAGTATTCCATTATTCCGGATCAGATTGAGGCCGGTACATTTATGACGATGGCTGCCGCAACGGGCGGTAACATCCTGATCAAGAACGTGATCCCGAAGCACTTGGAGGCAATTTCCTCCAAGCTCAACGAAATCGGAGCACACGTGATCGAGTATGACGATTCTGTTCGCGTCATGTCGGACGGAAGACTCAAGTCGACACATATCAAGACGCTTCCGTATCCCGGATTCCCTACGGACATGCAGCCGCAGATGGCGGTAACGCTTGCGCTTTCCAAGGGCACCAGTGTGATCACGGAGAGCATTTTCGAAAACAGATTTAAATACGTCAGTGAGCTTGCGCGTATGGGGGCGCGGATCAGCGTGGAAGGTAACACTGCCATCATCACCGGCGTAGAAGGATATACAGGCGCAGGCCTTGTCGCACCGGATCTTCGCGCGGGCGCAGCACTTGTGATCGCGGCACTTTCCGCAGACGGATTCTCTACAGTGGAGGATATCAAGTACATTCTCCGCGGCTACGAGGATTTTGACGGAAAGATCAGAGCTTTGGGCGGAGCGATCGAAGTGGTCGACAGCGAGAGAGAGGAACAGAAATTCCGCTTGCGGGTAGGCTGATCGGCGAAACAGAGGAGGTAGAGGAATGGCTAAAAAACCGTATTACATTACAACAGCAATCGCATACAGTTCAGGCAAACCGCATATCGGAAATACCTACGAGATCGTGCTTGCGGACAGTATTGCAAGATACAAGAGATTCGTCGGTTATGATGTACATTTTCAGACGGGTACGGATGAGCACGGACAGAAGATCGAGATCAAGGCGTTTGAGAATCTTTCCACACCGAAGGAGTTCGTAGACGAGACATCTGCGGAGATCAAGCGCATCTGGGATCTGATGAACACTTCCTACGATCGTTTTATCCGAACCACCGATGATGACCATGAGCATCAGGTTCAGAAGATTTTCAAGAAGCTCTATGACAAGGGCGATATCTATAAGGGTGAGTACGAGGGTATGTACTGTACGCCCTGTGAGTCTTTCTTCACACCGTCACAGCTTGTGGACGGCAAGTGCCCGGACTGCGGCCGTGAGGTGCAGCCTGCGAAGGAAGAGGCTTACTTCTTCAAACTTTCCAAGTACGCTGATCGTTTGATCGAGCATATCAATACGCATCCCGACTTCATCCAGCCGGAATCCCGCAAGAACGAGATGATGAACAACTTCCTCCTTCCGGGACTTCAGGATCTGTGCGTGTCGAGAACATCCTTCAAGTGGGGCATCCCCGTGGATTTCGATAATAAGCATGTGGTATATGTATGGGTGGATGCGCTCTCCAACTACATCACCGGACTCGGCTATGATGCGGACGGAGCACACGGCGAATTATACAAGAAGTACTGGCCTGCGGATCTCCATCTGATCGGCAAGGACATTCTTCGCTTCCATACCATTTACTGGCCGATCATGCTGATGGCTCTGGGCGAGCCGCTTCCGAAGCAGATCTTCGGACATCCCTGGCTGCTTCAGGCGAACGGCAAGATGAGCAAGTCCCGCGGAAATGTCATCTATGCGGATGACATGGTGGACCTCTTCGGCGTGGATGCGGTAAGATTCTTCCTGCTGCATGAGATGCCCTTCGAGAACGACGGTGTCATCTCCTGGGAGCTTATGATCGAGAGAGTAAATTCCGAGCTTGCCAACACTTTGGGTAATCTCGTAAACCGTACCATCTCCATGGCGAACAAATACTTTGACGGCGTTGTAACAAACAGCAACACCGCAGAGGCTGTGGATGATGATTTAAAGAAGGTTGTCCTTGATGCAAGACTTCGCGTCAACGAGTGCATGGACAAGCTTCGTGTGGCAGACGCCATCACAGAGATCTTCAATCTCTTCAAGAGATGCAACAAATACATCGATGAGACCGAACCCTGGGCGCTTGCCAAGAACGAAGAAAACAGGGATCGTCTTGAGACGGTGCTCTACAATCTTGTGGAGAGCATCACCATTGGCGCAACGCTTCTTTCTTCCTTTATGCCCGAGACGGCAGAGAAGATCGTGGCACAGCTCGGCACCGAGGTGCGCCGTGTGACAGAGCTTTCACAGTTCGGACTTTATCCTTCGGGCAACAAGGTAACGGCTGAGCCTGAGATCCTGTTTGCAAGGATCGATGCACCGGCTATGCTCGAGGAGATCGAGAAACGCTTCCCTTCCATTGTTGAGGAAGAGCCCGAAGAGGAAAAACCCAAGCCGAAGAAGCAGGAGGAGACCCTCCCCGTGCTCGAGGCGAAGGTGAAGGAAGAGATCACCATCGAAGAGTTCGATCGCATGCAGCTGCAGATGGGTGAGGTGCTTTCCTGCGAGGAAGTTGCCAACTCCAAGAAGCTGATCTGCTCTCAGGTGAAGGTTGCAAGCAAGACACTTCAGATCGTATCCGGTATCAAGAACTTCTACAAGCCGGAGGAGATGGTGGGCAAGAAGGTGGTTGTGATCACCAACTTAAAGCCGACCAAGCTCGCGGGTGTGCTTTCCGAAGGTATGCTTCTGTGCGCAGAAGACTTCGACGGCAACCTGGCACTCCTTACCGCCGAGAAGGATATGCCTGCCGGCGCGATGATCAGCTAAATATACGGATCAGGACATTTTTAGGGAACTTTTTGCGGAAGAATCTCCGTAAAAGTTCCCTAAAATTTTCTCCGGGGGTTATGTTCCGGCGGAGACTTTACGATAAACATATTGAGAAACTTTCAAAAGGAGGGATAGTTATGCGAATCGGTACATTTAACATGATCAACCAGATGTATAACACCGGAAGCACCAAGAAGTCCGGAAGTACTGCAGGCGCAGGCTATGCCAGCTTTCAGGATGAGATCTCGTTTTCCGCGGTAGGCAAGGATATGCAGGTTGCGAAGAACGCACTTGCGGCCGTGCCTGATGTGAGAGAAGCGAAGATCGCCGAATTAAAGAGCAGAATTGAAGCGGGCACTTATGATGTGTCGGCAGATGATTTTGCCGCAAAGCTGGCTGCCACTTATGCAGCACGTACATTCTAGGAGTACGCATTTTTCATGAGGTACTTCGGAGCGAGGGAGATTTGGGATGGCAAGTTTAATTGAGAATCTGATCACAGGTCTGAATGAAGAGTACGCCGTATACGAGCAGTTGCTTGTGGCGTCCACGGAGAAGACCACTGCGATCGTGTCCAACAATCTGGACCGCCTGCGGGAGACCACCGACAAGGAGCAATTGCTGGTGGATACCATCACGGGACTTGAGAATACCCGCCGGCAGACGATGAAGAATATCGCAGGTGTGCTCGGGCAGAACAGCGCGAATCTGCGCATCGTTGATGTGATAGGTTTGCTGGAGTCGCAGCCGGAGTTTCACGATCCGCTCTCGGAAATCAGCGAGAAACTCGGAAAGCTTGCGAAAAGACTGAAGGATGTCAATGCACACAATCAGAATTTGATACAGGAATCCCTGAAGATGATCGAGTACAACATCAATCTTCTTCAAAACCTGGACCGCGCCCCGGAAACGGCGGAGTATTCCAGGGATATGTTCAAACGTCCCGCGGCGTACGGGGATGCCGGAGCGGGAGTCTCCGGCCAGTTTGACACGAAGAACTAGGACCACGGAAGGATCGAAGGTGAGCGTATGGGCGGAACCATGGGCAGGTTGTCGATCGGTGTTACGGGCTTACAGACAAGTCAGTACGCACTGAACACCACCTCACACAACTTAACGAATACTCAGACCGAAGGATACAGCCGTCAGCAGGTCCTCCTGACTGACAGAAGCTATCGCACACTGAGTGAGAATGCCGTTCGAAAGAACCAGTCCGGTCTCGGAACCGTGACTGCCGAGATCAAGACGATCCGCGATAATTTTGCGGATGTCGCATACCGGACGGAAGTGGGTCGAACCAAGTATTACAAGGCGCAGGAGGAGGCCGTTGAGGAGCTCCAGAACTACTTCGGAGAACTTGAGGGCCGCGATTTTAATACCTCCATGAACGACCTGTGGCTGGCGCTTCAGGAGCTTCAGAAGGAGTCCAACAGTATCGTTACACGAAGCTCTTACATTGCGACTGCACAGACATTCCTGGATCGTGTGCAGACGATTCGCGACAGCTTCATTACCTACCAGAGAAATCTAAACACCCAGATCAAGGAAGAGGTTGCCGAGATCAACAGCCTGGGTAAGACCATCCTTGAATTAAATGACAAGATCCTGTCGGCAGAGGCCTCCGGGATCGAAAATGCGAACGACTACAGGGATCAGCGGAACCTGGCCTACGACAGGCTTTCCGAGATTGTCGGAACCGAGATCATCACCAATTCGGACGGAACCGCTGAGATCTATATAGAGGGCAGAATCTTCGTGACCAAGGGCCGTATTTACGAGCTCGACAGTATGAAGATCTGCGACAACGAAAACTATCTGACACATTATGACTTTGCGACGGACGCAACGGATTTCCTGATGCCGGTGTGGAAGGATGACGAGTATCCGTTGATGAATATCAACAAGATTCCCGCAGCCGAGAACAACACCGATGTCGGATCCCTGAAGGGCCTGCTTCAGGCAAGAGGCTACTTTGTCAGCAATTATACGGATGTACCCGTGAAACCTGTTCGCCCCGTGGCAGCGGATTACGCAACCGATGCGGAGTATCAGGCGGATATGGCGCAGTACGCGGCAGACCTGCAGACTTACTCCGATAAGCTGGATTACTTCAACAAGTATGTAGAGCCTTATACGGTTACCAACCTGATGGCACAGTTCGACGTGCTCGTACACGCTATGGTGACCGGTGTGAATGATACCCTCTGCCCGAACAAGGAGGTCGAGCTTGCTGACGGATCCATCGTAAAGATCCTCGACGAGGAGGCGGCCGGTATCGGCATGGGTAACAGCAACGGTATCTCCGGCACGGAACTTTTTGTAAGAAAGAGCGAGCCTCGTTACACGGAGCAGACACTGACACTTGCGGACGGAACCACCGGTACATTTAAGGTTTATACCGAGGAGGATGCGGACAATTACTACAGCCTCTACTCCTCCGGCAATGTCGAGATCAATGAGGCGCTTCTCCAGAATCCTTCCCTGCTTCCCCTAACACGGGTGAACGGAGAGGAGGCGCAGGAGGTTGTGGACAATCTCCTGAAGCTTTGGGACACCAAGTTCTCCACGGTAAGCCCCAACTCTCTGGTAGAGTGCAATTACAAAGATTATTATGCAGGTATGACCGATGACCTTGCGGATCGCGGTTATACATATCACCATCTCTCCGAGACGGGACAACAGTCGTCCCTGGAACTGGACAACTTAAGGCAGATGGTTGTGGGCGTATCCTCGGACGAGGAACTCTCGAACCTGATCAAGTTCCAGCACGCATTCAATGCATCTTCGAGATACATCAACACCGTTGCGGAGATGATCGAGTACCTGATCCAGCAGTTGGGTACAAGCTAGTATAGAAGAAGGAGGAGCAACGTATGCCGTCAACATTTTTGGGATTAAATACCGGCTTATCCGGTTTGAATCATTTTCAGACATCATTAAATACCACATCGCACAACATCTCAAACGCCGATACGGAAGGCTATTCCAGACAGGCTGTGCAGGGCAGCGCTGCGAACCCGCTGGACATTTCGGCGCGCTACGGCATGATGGGTACCGGTGTGCAGAGCACGGGCGTCGATCGTGTGCGCAATGTCTACTATGATGAGAAGTACTGGGCGTCCAACACCAAGTACAATAAGTACAACACCCAGAATGACAACCTGATGCAGATGCAGCTGTACATGAACGAGATTTCCGGAGATTCCGGCTACACCAAGTGGATTTCCAAGATGTCGGATGCGCTGCAGGATCTCGCGGACAACCCCGCAGATAACACCACCAGGATTTCTTATACGCTGACTGCTGACTCTTTCACGGATATGGTGAACGAGATGTCGGCCAATTTCCAGGATACCCAGAAGAGTATCAATGATGAGATCGAGCTGGCTGTATCCGAGATCAACTCCCTTTCCAAGCAGATTTACGATCTGACACAGCAGATCATCAGCATTGAGCTTAAGGGCAGCAATGCGAACGATCTGCGTGACCAGAGAACCAATTGCATCGACAAGCTTTCCGAGTATGTCGAGGTCGATGTGGTGGAGGAGTCCATCATGTACGGCGTGGGTGACAAGGCAGTGCCTTCACATGCGAAGTCCCTTACCGTGCGTATCGATAATAACATCCTGGTCGATATGATGACCTTCAACGAGCTGATGGTTGCGCCGCGAAATGCGCGTGTAAACCAGAATGATGCAGAGGGTCTTGTGGACGTATTCTGGGCAAATGCGGACGGCACGCCCGGAGAAAAATTTGTATCCGACAAGACCGGCGGTAAGCTGGAAGGCCTGTTCAATATCCGCGACGGCAACAATGCGGAGGCTTTTGCCGGAACCACCACGGAGATTTCCGAGGATCCCTCTTATATCAAGGTGAAGACGGCGGCTCCGATCAATGTGAACAAGTTAAACATCCCGAGTCAGGGAAGCATTACCCTGAACGGCCGTGTGTATATGTATGACGGCTGGGAGGCAGAGTATGATGAAAACGGCGATATGTCCGAGTTCACATTCTCCAATCTCACCATGTACAACGAAAAGCACATCGAGGAGAATGCGAAATTCCCTGCAGGTATCGTGGGCTATCCCGCGATCATGGGCGCCAACAACCCGACGCGCGGCATCCCCTATTATCAGGCGAAACTAAACGAACTCGTGCGTACCATTTCGTCCTATATGAACCAGTGGACGACGGCCGGCGTGGACGCAAACGGCGACCCGGGTCTCGATATGTTTACCGCAGAGGAGGTTCCCGGAACCGACTTTGTTTTGAAAGATACGATGGTCGGCTCCGGTACGATCAAGTCGAGCGATGCCAGCTACTATCGCCTGACGTCTTTAAACTGGGAGCTTTCCGGTGCATGGAAGACCGATCCGTCGAAGGTGGTTGTGTCCTATAAAGAGGATATCGAGCAGGGCAACATCGATTACAGACCGATCGTTGACAAGATCTTAAAGGGCATGACCGATGTCAATATGTTTGAACAGGGTACCGTATCCCAGTTTTTACAGTCTGTTACCACAAATATGGCGGTAGATATTTCAAAAATGAAAGTATTTGCCGATAATCAAGATGACATCAGATACACGATTGACAATCAGAGAAAGTCCTTCTCGGGCGTCGATCAGAACGAAGAGGCTGCGGATCTCGTGAAATTCGAGAACCTTTACAACCTCTCATCCAAAGTCATTCAGGTATTGAATGAGGTCTACGACAGACTGATTACACAGACGGGGGTGTAAGCTTATGAGAATTACGAACCAGATGGTATCGGGGAACGCACTCCGCAATATGCAAAAGAGCATGGAGCGTGTAGATAACAGAACACAGCAGATGACCAGCGGAAAGAAGATTCAGCAGGCGTCAGAGGATCCGGTTGTTGCGATCCGCGCACTGAAACTTCGCACCACGGTGAATCAGCTTGAGCAGTACAGAGACAAGAACATTCCGGATGCCAATTCCTGGTACGAGATCACCGTTACGTCTCTCGACAATATCACCGAGCGTATGAAGAACATTTACGAGTACTGCGTGCAGGGCTCGACGGATTCCTTCAACACCGAGGACAGAAGCGCGATCATCGATACGCTTCGCCAGTTCCAGGATATGCTTGCGAGCGAGGGCAACTCCACCTATGCGGGCCGGTACATTTTCTCCGGATACAAGACGGACAGATCTCTCGCTTATACGGAGACGGAGGATACCACCAAATTCTCCTACGACATCAAGCAGCATATCAAGCCTGCAGAGCTCGACACCAAGAATGTTGTGCTCCACTCCGTGGATTTTGATCAGGCGGATACTTATATCTCGGAAGCTGTCGCAAATGGCGGTACGTCCGCATCCTATACCAAGATCGACCCGAAGATGGTATACCGCATGAATGTGGCATACGAGGGTATCGATGATACCAACAACGCCGGAGACAATGTATTCTCCATCAAGGCTACGGCGAAGGATGGTACGGTGACGGATCTTTCCTCACTTTATACCATCAATGTATTAGGACCTGCAGATGCGGCTGATTATTATGATGTGGCACCCGGAACCATCAACGTCATCAAGGAGACAGGCGAGATCATCTTTGACGAGGATATCTACAACAGCTTAAAGACGATGGAAGACATTGAGGTCGACTACGCGAAGAAGCGTTTCGAGGCGGGAGACCTTAGACCGGAGCATTACTTCGAGTGTACGCAGCATGTCGTTCAGACAGACGGATCCGTGAAGGATATCGATTACAAGCAGCCCGAGAACGGTCAGGCCATCTACTATGAGGTAAACTTCAGCCAGAGCATTCAGGTGAATACCGAAGGCAATCAGATCATCAACGCCGAAACCAGCAATGACATCAACGATCTGATCTATGCACTGAAGGATCTTCAGGATGCCGAGGAGACACAGAAGAGACTTTCCGCTATGCTTAACGACGCACAGTATGCGGCGAACGATGATGCGGTGAAGATGATCAACGAGATGCTTGCGGATATCGACGTGGAAGTGGCCGTGAAGAAGGAGAATATGCAAAAGACCTTCTCTGCGAATATCACCAACTTCCAGAATTACCTGAATGAAGTGTCCGCAATGCAGTCCGATGTCGGAAGCCGTATGACGAAACTGGAGATGATCCAGACACGCGTGAAAGAGCAGTACGCATCCTTCAAGGAATTGAAGTCCCAGAATGAGGACATCGAGACGGATGTTGCCATCACGAATTTTAACGAAGCCAATCTTGCATTTGAGTCCGCGCTGGCTGCTACAGGCAAGGTGATGGACAAGACATTGCTTGATTATATCTAGGAAGTACGCTATAATATATCTGTCCGTCGATACAGGCGGACAGATCTTTTTTCAGCCGGACGCAGGGGTTGTTCGATGCTTTCGGCAGGGGGTTACAACGCATAAGGAGGAGACACATGGTAGCAGAGACAAAGTTTTTTGGTACGGTTGATATTGAAGATGACAAGCTCATCGAATTTCCGGCAGGCATCATCGGATTTGAGAATCTCAAGAAGTTTGCCTTGATCTATGACACCAATAAAGAAGAGCGTTCCAGCATCAGCTGGCTGCAGTCGATGGAGGAGCCTTTGATGGCGCTTCCCGTGATCAATCCCCTTGATATCAAGGCGGAGTACACACCGATCATCGAGGATGAACTCACCAAGCAGATCGGTAATCCCGCGGATGCGGACATTATGATCCTGGTGACCATGTCCATCCCTTCGGACCTCACGCAGATGACTGCGAATCTTAAAGCGCCCATCATCATCAACACCGTTAATCGCAAGGCGATGCAGGTGATCGCCGAGAACGAGGACTACGAGATCAAGTACAATGTCTACAAAGTCTTCGAAGAACTTAAAGCAAAGGAGAACTGATCATATGCTAGCACTTTCCAGAAAAAGCGGCGAATCGATCATGATCGGAACGGATGTGGAGATCACCGTGCTCGAGGTGAAGGGCGAGCAGGTAAAGATCGGCATATCGGCGCCGAAGTCGGTTCCCATCTATCGAAAAGAGATTTACAAAGAAATCCAGGATGCCAACCGTGAGGCTGTTGCACAGCTTGATGCAGAGGCATTGAAGAAGATCCTTTAGGATGAATCGGAGCTCGCAGAACCTGCGGGCTCCTTTTTTGTAAATACTGCTCAAAAATGCCCGATTTATGCGGATTTTCTTGACTTTTTTGCCCTTTGGGTGTAAATTTATGGTATGTAACTGTCGATATATGTTACAGAAGTAACTGTTGACGTAGTTTTTATGCGCGCACACGGAGGTATGCGCGACGGATCACACGGAGGTGAATGATTATGGCACTTGACGGAATCGGCGGCGTAGGAGCGATCAACGTAGCAACCACAACCAAGCCGCAACCCAAGGTATCCTCGGACATCCAGGTACATGCTCAGGCAGCTGAAGAGACAGCAGGCAGCAGTTCGTTGCAGGTAGACACCATCAAGCCTGTTTCCGACAAGGGCGGTGCTGCAGACAAGAACAGCAAGCAGTACCAGGACGAGAAGCGAGGAGAAGTGCAGTCCGACAAGGAGATCTCTCCCGAGAAGGTAAAGGAAGCCGTTGAAGACATCAACAAGAAGATCAAGCAGGCGAGCCCTTTACATCACACGAGCTGCAGCTTCAAGTATCACGATGACACGAACCGCATCTCTATCACAGTGAAGAACTCTGATACGGATGAGGTGATCAGAGAGATCCCGCCGGAGAAGGCGCTCGACATGCTGGCCAAAGCCTGGGAGATGGCAGGCCTCTTGGTCGACGAAAAGCGCTAGCGGATCGGAAAGGTAGGTCATTATGGGTGGTATGAGAATGACAGGCCTGATCTCCGGCATGGATACGGAGAGCATGGTCAAGGAGCTCGTGAAAGCGAACTCCAAGAAAGTCGACAAAGTAAAACAAGACAAACAGAAATTAGAGTGGAAGAAAGAAGCCTGGCAGGGACTCAATACCGAGATCTACAACTTCTTCAAGGGAAGCCTTGCGGGACTTAAGACGAACGGCTCTTTTCAGTCGAAGTCCGCGAAGCCGAACGATGAGACGAAAGTCAGCGTGAACGCTTCCGCATCCGCTGCGAACGGTACGCACACGGTATCCGTGAAGCAGCTTGCATCTTCCGCATACTTAACCGGCGGCGTGATCGACGGTGAAAAGAGCGGCACTACGAAGCTTACGGATCTGCATATCGCAGAAGGCACGGTATTTTCCGTGAACGGTAAGGATATTGCCGTAACAGCGGATATGACCCTGTCGGACCTTGCGAAGGAGTTTTCTTCCAGAGGCGTCAGTGCGAATTATGACCAGAACAGAGGCAGATTCTATGTGAATGCTTCCGATACCGGAGCAGATAACGATTTCACCATCACATCTTCCGACGCCGTAGCACTTGAGAAGCTGGGACTCGGTTCTACCGCGAAGAAGGTAGACGCACAGGATGCGATCATTGAGTACAACGGTGTCGAGTATAGGGGTGCGACCAACACCTTCGACATCAACGGCCTTTCCATCACAGCGAAGTCGGTGACAGGCAAGTACGACAAGGAGACCGGAGAGTTCACGGGAGACGCACCGATCAACATTACGGTTTCATCCGATACAGACAGCATGTACGACACGATCAAGAAGTTCGTGAAGGATTACAATGCCTTAATCGACAAGATGAACACCTACTACAACGAGGACTCCGAGGGCTACGACCCGCTCACCGATGATGAGAGGAATCAGCTGTCCGACGATCAGATCGAGAAGTGGGAAGAGAAGGCGAAGAAGGGACTTCTCAGGAGAGACAGCACCATTGGCAGCCTGACGCAGAAGATGCGCGACATCTTGAACCGTGGCGTTGAGGTAACCGACAAGGACGGCAACACCACAACCGTTACACTTGCGTCTTTAGGCATTGTGACCGGTGATCGTACTGAGCGCGGAAAGCTTCACATCTTAGGCGACGAGGATGACGAGACTTATGCAGGCCAGACGAATAAGCTCAAGGAAGCACTTTCCAAGAATCCCGAGATCTTCTCCCAGGCTTTCGCAGGCACAAAGGATAAGCCGGGGCTCGGCGTGCAGGTTTACGATTACCTGAATACCGCAATGAAGCGCAGCACCACCAGCAGCGCACTCACCTTCTACAACGATATCACCATGAAGGAGGATATCGATGACAAGAAGGAAGAGATTGATAAGTGGGAAGAGAAACTCCAGAAGATGGAGGATAAGTACTACGATCAGTTTGCGAAGATGGAGGCCGCTATGGCGAAGCTTCAAGAGCAGCAAAGTTACATCAGTCAGCTGATGGGTATGGGCTAGAACGGTTACAATTAAAGAGATTCATTGATCGGCGGCATCGCGTATGCGTGCCGCCGAATCTTAATGCTAGAGATACGGAGGCATAAGGGGTATGGCATACAATCCGAAAGCAAATGCATACAGTTCGAACAAAATTATGACTGCGACACCCGCAGAGCTTACCTTGATGCTCTATGAGGGCGCAGTGAAGTTTTGCAATATCGCATTGATGGGACTTGAAAAGAATGATTACGAGACAGTGAATACCAACATCCAGAAGGCCAGAGCCATCATCGTGGAACTCAATACCACACTGGATCACAAGTACCCGGTAGCGAAGGATTTTGAACAGCTCTACGACTATATTTTTGCACTTCTTGTAGAGGCGAACATAAACAAGGATGCGGATATGCTGACCCGCGCATTGGACGAGATCCGCGATCTTCGCGATATCTGGAAGAAGATTATGGGACAGACGAAGGGACCGCAGCTGGTGCTTGATACCAACTAGAGGAAGCGACTATGGGACATACAGAGAATTATCTTGATATCCTTCGGGACACCCTCGCAAGAAAGAAAGAGTACTTGGAGAAGCTGCTTTCTCTGACGCAGGAGCAGTCTGTGATCGCGAAAAGCCAGCCCTTTGACGAGGATGCCTTCGAGCGGACCATCGATGCAAAGGATATCCTGATCGACAATGTCAACGAGGCGGATAAGGGTTTTTCGGCCGTCTACAACCGGATCCGGAGCGAGCTTTCATCCAACACGCTTGCTTACCGCGATCGACTTGCTGAGATCCAAAATCTGATCCGTGCATGTGTGGACACGGGGCTTGCGATTGAAAAGCTTGAAGAACTGAATCGCGCCAGCCTGGAGCAGGCCTTGGCAAGCGGCTTTAAGGGCATGAATCAGGCGAAGCAATCACGCTCCGTAGCCAGCAAGTACTACAAGTCCATGTCGAGCGGGTATGTGAATGATTCTTTTCTATATGATCGTAAGAAATAAGTACATATTAGACTTTGAAAAGTGCGAACAAAAAAGTTCGCACTTTTTTTATAAAAGGGGTTAAGGAATAGAATTCGATTCCGATAAATAAGGTGTAAAGGAAAACAGCAGCACGAGCAAAACGGATTTTGATAGATGTTGCGAGTAGACAAATTATAATTCATCATGGAGGGAATTATTATGGTAGTACAGCACAACTTACAGGCAGCGAATACAAACAGAATGCTTTCCGCAAATGTGAAGGCAGTATCGAAAGCAACAGAGAAGCTCTCATCCGGTTACGCAGTGAACCGTGCGGCAGACGATGCAGCAGGACTTTCCATCAGTGAGAAGATGAGAAACCAGATCCGCGGTATCAACCAGGCAGTGAAGAACTCCGAGGACGGTATCTCCGCTATCCAGACCGCAGAGGGTAACTTAAATGAGATCCACAGCATCCTTCAGCGTATGGGTGAGCTTGCAAATAAGGCAGCGAACGACATTAACGCTACAGAGGATCGTGAGGCGATCGCAGCCGAGATGACAGAACTTCAGACAGAGATCGATTCCATCGCTACAAAGGCGCAGTTTAACGGAACTACACTTCTCGACGGTACATTCACCGGTAAGCAGCTTCAGGTAGGTGCTAATTCCGGAGAAAACATGGAAATATCGATTGATGCAATGAACACATCCGGACTCTCTCTGGCCGGAGCATCCGCAATTGATGTATCTACGCATAGCGCAGCATCCGCTACTATGAGCAGAGTAACCAACGCGATCAAGCTTGTATCTGCAGCAAGATCCTCACTTGGTGCAAAGCAGAACAGACTTGAGTATACTGTTAACAACCTGAAGAACTACAGCGAAAACCTGACATCTGCAGAGAGCCAGATCCGTGATACCGATATGGCATCCGAGATGTCCAACTATACAAAGAACAACATCCTTCAGCAGGCAGCTCAGTCCATGCTGACCCAGGCAAATCAGTCTACACAGGGCGTACTTTCACTCCTGCAGTAGCCGATCTGAACGAATGGATACAGCCGGCTCGAACGGGCCGGCTGATTTCATATCTTTTTTATAAAAAATAGGACAAATCGCACAAAATAGATTGACAAAAAGGCGGTTTCGCCTTAAAATTGCACTAAGGGTTGCGATTTGAAAGATCGCGAAAAATTTTTTAAAAAAGGGGTTAAGTTTTAGAAATTAACTCCGATATATAGGATGTAGGGCAGAGAAACTGCAACATAATCACGGTTATCACGCCTTGCGCGGGCGTTATAACATACACTACATTTTAACGGCGGCTTGACCGCTAGTAGATGTTGCAAGGACGCAACATTAAATTCAAGGAGGAATTATTATGGTAGTACAGCACAATTTGCAGGCAGCAAACACAAACAGAATGCTTTCCCAGAATGTGAAGGCAGTAGCTAAGGCTACAGAGAAGCTCTCATCCGGCTACGGTGTAAACCGTGCAGCAGATGATGCAGCAGGACTCTCCATCAGTGAGAAGATGAGAAACCAGATCAGAGGTATTAACCAGGCTGTTAAGAACTCTGAGGACGGTATCTCCGCTATCCAGACTGCAGAAGGAAATCTCAACGAGATCCACAGCATCCTTCAGCGTATGGGCGAGCTCGCTAACAAGGCAGCTAACGACATCAACGCTTCCGAGGATCGTGATGCGATCGCAGCAGAGATGGGTGAGCTTCAGGAGGAGATCGATTCCATCGCTAAGAAGGCAGCGTTCAACGGAACCACACTTCTTGATGGTACTTTCACCGGCAAGCAGCTTCAGGTAGGTGCTAACGCAGGTGAGAACATGAAGATCGATATCGCGAAGATGAACACTTCCGGACTTTCTCTGGCTGGTTCTTCCGCAATCGATGTGTCTACACACAGCAAGGCTTCTGCTACTATGAGCAGAGTAACAGCTGCTATCAAGACCGTATCCTCTGCAAGATCTTCACTTGGTGCAAAGCAGAACAGACTTGAGTACACCGTTAACAACCTGAAGAACTACAGTGAGAACTTGACATCTGCTGAGAGCCAGATCCGTGATACCGATATGGCTTCCGAGATGACAACCTACACGAAGAACAACATTCTTCAGCAGGCTGCTCAGTCTATGCTTGCTCAGGCAAATCAGTCTACTCAGGGCGTACTTTCATTATTAGGTTAATCTCGATTAATCTAGCAAGGCTCGGCTGGCTCTTTATGAGCCGGCCGTGTTTTGTTTTTAGGGGGACAACGGAGGATGATTATGATAAAAGAGAAACTAAATGAAATTGCAGGCGTACTCTATAAGGGGAATACAGCAAAAGGTATCAGTATGATTTCAGAAGTATTGGGAGAACTTCAAGAGGCTGCTGTTTCCATGAAAGAGGATGATCGAGAAGATTTTTTAAACAACGCCTTGGCTCCGGCGTTGGAGGCAATGGAGACAAGAGACGGAACCTTATTAGCCGATATAATAACGTATGAAATTATGGAGAGAGTAGATGCTTGAGAGTAATCGTATAGCGCTGGAGGAGCATTATAAAAAACTGTGGGATGCGCTTGAACGTAAGGTTAGACCCGATTGCACCAAAGCCCGTGTTCAACTGTCGAAAAATGGCGAAAAGGCCGTGTGTTACTTGAATGACGGGCAGGAGGTGTGGCTTAATTCCAGATATAATCCGTCCGCAGAGGTTGAACGTTTTATGGAGGATTCTGTTGGCCTTCAGGAAGAGGCGGTCGTCTGTTTTTTCGGCATGGCAAACGGTATGTACGTGAGAGAAATACGTCAGAAGGCCAAACATGATCCCAAGGTCGTTGTTTACGAGCCTTCCATAGACATTTTTCTTCAGGTGATTGATCATATTGACATAAGTGACCTGTTGGAAGACAACAAGGTCCTTTTTGCAATAGAAGGATTGAACGAAGAGGAGTTTCAGCATTTTCTGTATTATCATACGCAACAGCACAATCGCAACAATAATCAATATATACCGCTTCCGAAGTACGCTGCGTTGTTTCCGGCCGAATATGAAATGTTTGCGAGATCAATCAGAGATTCCGTACTAAGGTTACAAGCGCAGATTAACACTGTATCGCAGCATGGAGAAGAGATCCTGAGAAATATCTTGATGAATACCAAGTATTTTAAGGGGTGCAGAAATGGAAAAGACTTTGAGCACGCTTTCCCTGAGGATCTGACAGCAATACTTGTATCGGCGGGGCCGTCGCTAAAAAAGAATATTCATCTCTTGAAAGAGGCAAAAGGAAAGGCTTTAATAGCGGTTGTAGACAGGACAATTCGGCCCGTGCTTGAGCTTGGTGTTGTGCCTGATATGATTTTTACCATCGACTACCTGAAGGACTCAAAGATGTTCGAAGTTGACGGAATCGCTGAAATCCCTTTTGTATCAGCACTTGCTACAAACTACAGGACGCTGGATCTGGTACGCCCCAAGAATTTTATTGTAGACGGCGCGGATGAAATCATATTTGACAAGCTGTTCAAAAAAGAAGGTTCAGAAATATGGAGGGTAGACGGGGGAGGATCGGTTGCAACAACAGCTATTGCAAATCTCGTAGCCTGGGGTTTTAAAAGAATCATTCTGATAGGACAAGATTTGGCAATGACCGGAAATGTGGAACATTTTGGGGAAAGTCAGACTGCGTTTGATGATTCCAAAATATCGATGTCATACGTGGAAGGAATTGAAGAGGAAAAAGTACTTACCAGACAAGATTTTCTGGCTTATATTCGGTGGATTGAGAGGATAGCATACAATTTCCGGGATGTCCAGTTTATTGACTCAACAGAAGGCGGTGCCAGAAAAAAAGGTACGACAGTGATGCCTTTTCGAGAAGCGATAGACAGATACCTGTTAAAGGAATATGATGTAGCAAGCTATATTGAAAAAGTACCCAGACTTTTTACGGAGCGCGCTGATGAAAAGATGAATGATCTGTTTGGCGCTATGCGTGAGAATATGGGGAAATTAAAGCGCAGGCTCAAAGAAGGTGTCACTTTGTGCAGACAGGGGATAAAGATTCTGGAGTCGGGGTCGATACAATTTCGTGAGCTGAAATCAATTAACGATAAAATCGGTAAAATTGATGAATATATGTTGGGCTTGGACGAGTATTCAACGCTTGAAAAACTGACAGCCGGAGCAGAATACGATTTTTCGGGTGATTTATTCAGCGACTATGACGACGATAGAAAAGAGGCTATCAGAATGTATGAGAAGAGTCAGGTTCTCTATGAGAAGATCGCTGAAAAAATACCTGTTTTGCTTGGAATTGTAGATGAAGCAGAAAAACACTTAAACGCGGACTAATGCGGAGTTTATCGATGATTGGAATATCAAGATTTATAACTGATAGAGTGGTACGGCGAGAGACATCCATGTTTCGAAAGGATGTTGAGGAGCGCGAAGTCGAATTGCGAGAACGAATAGAGGATAAAACTGTTCTTGTTATCGGGGGTGCCGGAAGTATCGGATCCTCTTTCGTCAAAGCAATCCTCCATTATTCTCCTGCAAGCCTCACTGTTGTGGATATCAATGAGAATGGACTGACGGAACTCACGAGAGATCTTAGGTCTTCCGATGGATGGAAAATGCCTGAGGAATACATTACATACCCGATGGATTTTGATTCGTCGGTATTTCGTAAAATGTTTTGTGCGAGACAAGGCTTTGATATCGTTGCTAATTTTTCCGCACACAAGCATGTGCGCTCCGAGAAGGATATTTTTTCCGTGGAAGCTCTTTTGCAGAATAATGTTCTTCATGCCAAGCGCCTGCTCGATCTGTTGTCTGAGTACCCGCCCGAAGCTTATTTCTGTGTATCGACGGATAAGGCGGCGAATCCTGTCAACATTATGGGCGCTTCCAAACGCGTGATGGAAGACTTGATCTTTTCCTATTCAGATCGGTTTCCGGTGAAAACCGCAAGATTCGCAAATGTAGCATTTTCCAACGGATCGTTACCGGATGGATTCCTCCATCGCATCGAGAAGCAGCAACCGCTTTCGGCACCGAGTGATGTAAGAAGGTACTTTGTGTCACCGGAAGAAAGCGGACAGATCTGTATGCTTGCATGCATGCTTGGTGAAAACCGCGAAATCTTTTTTCCCAAGCTGAAAGAAGCACAGATGATGACTTTCGATGCCATCGGCACCGCGCTGCTTCAGGAATTGGGCTACGAAGTGAAAGAGTGCGCTTCGGATGCGGAAGCCATTGAGCTTTCCAAGGCGCTGAAACAGGGATCAAAACTGTACCCTGTGCACTATTCCGCGTCGGATACATCCGGTGAAAAAGCATACGAAGAGTTTGTCACAGAGAAGGAAACGGCGGATTTTGATCGCTTTGAATCTCTTGGCGTGATCACCGGTAAATCCATACCGGATAGAGATCGCCTTGAGGATTTACTCAGGAAACTGGAGGAGGAATTCAGCAAGCCTTCGACAACAAAGGAAGTGATCGTGAAGCTGTTGGAGGAGTATCTTCCGGAGTTTCATCATATAGAAACAGGAAAATCATTGGACGGAAAGATGTAGGGGGACGGAAGATGATACCTCTTTCAATCCCGAATTTTGAGGGGAACGAAAAAGAATATGTAGACGATGCAATCCTGCAGGGATGGGTTTCAACCGGCGGTGCGTATATCACCCGCCTGGAGGAGGCGCTTGCAGCATATTTGCACACAAAAAATGTGGCGGCGTGTCAAAGTGGCACCTCGGCCCTTCACTTGTCGCTTGTTTCGGCGGGAGTGGGACCGGGTGATGTGGTTTTGGTGCCGCCGCTTACTTTTATTGCTGCAGTGAATCCCGTAAAGTATCAATTCGCGAAACCTGTATTTATTGACTGTGATGACAGCCTGTGTATGGATCCGGAAAAAATCCGCAGCTTTTGCGAGAACGAATGCGAGAAGGATGGGGAGAAGCTTCTTTATCACGGAGCGGCGGTGAAAGCGATCGTTGTCGTCCATGTATTCGGCAATCTGGCGGATATGGAACAGATTATGGAGATTGCCGAAAAGTACCGGCTGGTCGTAATAGAGGATGCGACGGAGGCACTTGGCACCAAATACGAAACCGGACCCTATGCGGGAAGATTTGCAGGTACGATCGGTGACTACGGCGCCTACAGTTTCAACGGAAACAAGATCATAACAACCGGTGGCGGTGGAGCTGTGACGGCGCGTGACGCAGATGAAGTCGATCACCTTCGATATCTGTCCACACAGGCCAAGGATGATCCCCACTTTTATATCCACAATGAGGTGGGCTATAATTACAGAATGACCAACCTTCAGGCGGCACTGGGCGTGGCGCAGATGGAGGAGCTTCCTGAATTCGTTCGAAGAAAACAGGCGAATTACGAACGGTATAAAGTGCTTTTTGAAGGATTCCCGTACGCAAAGCTTCGAGGTTTTCGGGAGGGGACAAGTTCAAACAAGTGGCTGTATGCCCTGGAGATTGACAGAAACAAGATTCATGTGGGCATGCGTGAATTGATCGGTGCACTTGAGAAAAAAGGAATCCAGACCAGGGCGGTATGGGGTCTCATCAATGAGCAGGATCCCTACAGAGGAGAGGAAACCTATCGGCTTGAAAAGGCGCCGTACTATGCGGAAAGAGTCTTGAATATTCCTTGTTCGACCCAGATTACGGAAGAAGAGATCGAAACCGTAGCCAAGGAAATCAAACAGGTGTTGGAGGAGTGCGCTGATGCATAGAGATGAAATCTTGAAGTTCATAGGATCACCGGACATGACGCTTGCCGAGGCGATGCGTGTGATCGACGAGAATGCTAACGGTATCCTCTTTTTGGCGGATGCGTCTGACAGGCTGATCGGTTGTGTTACGGACGGAGATATCCGCAGATTCCTGCTTGCGGGAGGCAAACTGGAAGATGATGTCAAGCAAGCAGCCAATCTGCATCCGAGGGTAGCTTACTCCGTTGAGGAAGCGCAGAGCCTTTATGATGAGAAAAGCTTTGTTGTTATCCCTGTTCTGAATCAGTCAAATCAGATTGTGGAATTCTACAATGGTGAGGGCGAAAGAGAAAAAACACGAGGTGCTTTAAAGGTGCCTGTGGTGATTAATGCCGGAGGAAAGGGAACCAGACTCGAACCCTTTACCAAGGTGCTGCCGAAGCCGCTAATCCCTGTGGGAGAGCTTCCGATCATTGAACTGATCATGAAGGAGTATCAGACCTATCAGTGTGACAAGTTCCACATCATTGTGAACTACAAACGTGAACTGATGAAGGCTTATTTTGCGGAGTCTGAAAATCGGTACGATATTACATGGTACGATGAGGCGAGCCCGCTCGGCACGGGCGGAGGCTTAAGTCTGCTCAAGGGTAAGCTTAACGATACATTTTTCTTCGCAAACTGCGATGCCCTGCTTACGGCGAACTATGAGAGAATCATGGAATTCCACAAGGAGAATCACAATGTGATCACCATGGTCTGTGCATATAAGAATATGACGCTTCCCTACGGAACCGTCGAGATGGGCGTGAACGGCGTGATCGAGTCCATGAAAGAAAAGCCGACGATGTCTTTTCTTACGAATACAGGCATCTACGTGGTGGAACCCGAGGTGGTGGACGATATCGAAGACGGCGTGCCCATCGGATTCCCTGATATTGTAGCAAAGCAGAAGGAAAAAGGACGGAAGGTTGCCGCATTCCCTGTGAACGAGAGTGAATGGATGGATATGGGACAACTTTCGGAACTGGAGAAGATGCGCGCAAAGCTCTTCGGTGACTGACAGAGGAGGTGCTTGATATGGTGAGAAGATTACTTCTTTTGGGCGGAGGCGGACATTGCCGTTCGGTAGCGGACAGTCTGCTTGCGGACGGACGATATGATGAGATCGGGATCGTGGATTACGATCCGGAAGTTGATGTAGCGGGTCTTCCTGTTGTAGGAAATGACGAGGACTTGCCTGCACTTTATGCGGATGGCTGGGAAGAGGCGTTTGTGGCAGTCGGAAGTGTGGGAAATGTCAGCCTGAGAAGAAAACTCTTTGAGAAAATCAAAGCGGTTGGATTTCAAATCCCTAAGATTATCGACCCGACAGCCGTGATTGCAAGGGATGCATTGATTGCTGAAGGCGCTTACGTTGGAAAGAATGCAGTGGTCAATGCAAAGGCACAGATAGAGTCTTTTGCCATCATAAACAGCGGGACCATCGTGGAGCATGATGTCTTTATTGACGCATTTACCCATGTGAGTCCGGGTGCAATCATCTGTGGCGAGGCGAAGATCGGCTGGAATACGCATATCGGCGCGGGTGCGATGATCAAGCAAGGTGTATCGGTGGGAAGTAATACCATTATCGGTATAGGAAGCGTGGTACTGAAAGATATTCCTGATTTTGTGAAGGCATACGGGAATCCGTGCAAGGTGGTGGAATCATGTCAGTAATGATCATAGCGGAAGCCGGAGTCAACCATAACGGAAGTTACGACCTGGCATGCAAACTTGTGGATGCAGCGAAGGACGCGGGCGCAGATATCATCAAGTTTCAGACATTTAAAGCAAAGAATCTGGTATCTGCAGACGCAAAGAAAGCAGAGTATCAGAAGAAGACAACGGGAGACACCTCTCAGCAGGAGATGCTCTCCAAACTTGAGCTTACATACGACGATTTCAAAAAGTTGCAAATGTATTGTGATCAAAAAGGCATCACATTTCTTTCCACGCCTTTTGATTTTGAAAGTATAGAATTCTTAGATTCTTTGAATATACCCTTTTGGAAGATACCTTCCGGTGAAGTGACAAACTACCCTTATTTGGTCGCACTTGCGAAGACACGGCGGCCGGTTGTGATGTCCACCGGAATGTGCGATATGGATGAAATCTGCGCAGCGATGGATGTGCTTAAAGAGCACGGAACGACAGATATCAAACTGCTTCATTGCAATACCGAGTATCCGACGCCTATGGAGGACGTGAACCTCCGCGCCATGAAAACCATGCGTGATGTGTTTGAATGTGAGGTGGGATACTCTGATCATACGCAGGGCATCGAAGTTCCCATTGCGGCGGTAGCCATGGGAGCAACGATCATAGAGAAACATTTTACGCTGGACCGCAACATGGAAGGTCCGGATCATAAGGCCAGCCTGGAACCGCAGGAACTTGCGGCTATGGTGTCTGCGATTCGAAATATTGAGCAGGCTTTGGGAAGCGGCGAGAAGAAGCCGTCACCGTCTGAACTAAAGAATCGTGAGGTAGTAAGGAAAAGTATCGTAGCGAAACAGGCAATCCATGCGGGAGAACTGTTTACGGAGGATAATCTCACTACAAAACGGCCGGGTGATGGGTTGAATCCCATGCTATGGTCGGATATTGTAGGAATGGTGTCCGAGCGAGATTATGAGAAAGATGATAGGATAGAAAGATGAAAAGGGTAGTAATACTGACCTCAACACGAGCAGAATATGGATTGTTAAAACCGCTGATGAATCGGATGATAGAAGACGAGTTTTTTGATGTCCGCATAGCTGTTACAGGGACTCATTTATCAAAAGAACATGGGATGACGGTTAGCGAGATAGAATCCGATAATATGCCGATTGATACTAGGATAGGTATTCTCTCAGGGGGGGATACACCGGTTGCCTTATCTAATACGATGGGAACGGCAACAACTCGGTTTGCAGAATACTTTGATACTTGTAATCCGGATGGGTTGGTTGTCCTAGGAGATCGATATGAAACGCTTGCGGTATGTGTGGCAGCTATGAATGCCAGAATCCCTATTTTTCACCTTCATGGCGGGGAGACCACAGAGGGATTGATAGACGAGGCGATTCGCCACTGTATCACTAAGATGAGTTATCTGCATTTCACCAGTACTGAAGCCTACCGAAAGCGGGTAATCCAGATGGGTGAGTCGCCGGAACGTGTCTTTAATACGGGAGCGATTGGGATAGAGAACATTAAGAGTGTTGAACTTTTGAATCAGAAAGAATTAGAAGATTCTTTGGGATTCTCGATAGGTGAAAAGTATGCAATAGGCACATTTCATCCAGTCACACTTGAGCATCATACAGCTGAACAGCAGATTAAGGAGTTGCTAAAAGCTGTGGACAGTCGGAAGGATCTTAAATTCATATTCACGAAGGCCAATGCTGATACTGACGGAAGGATTATTAACGAGTTGTTAGATTCATATAATTCAAAGAGTGATAGGTTCTTTTTGGTAGATTCATTAGGCATGCGGAGGTACCTGAGCGCATTAAAGCATGCGCAATTTGTAATAGGGAATTCGTCAAGTGGCCTGATTGAGGCTCCGTCATTTCACATACCGACAATTGACATTGGTGATAGGCAAAAGGGAAGAATCGCTGGTGAATCAATTATTCACTGCGAGCCGAGTGCTGATGAAATACAAGCTGCAATCAGTCAGGCGATGAACTTGTCTTTTAGGGAAAAACTTGCATTTATAGAGAGTCCTTACGGAGATGGAAATACATCTGAAAAGATTGCAGATGTGCTTAGAGAGTTTTATGCAAATGACAAAATACATATTAAGAAAAGGTTTTACGATATCGAATTTGAGGTATAGATTAAGATGATAAAGATTCTGTTCATAGGTTGCGTCGAGAGCTCGTACATGTTATTGCGTCGATTGCTTGAAGAAAAGAAGAACGTTGTTGGAGTAATAACAAAAAGAGAACAAGGTATTAATTCGGATTTTTGCGATCTCGCTCCGTTGTGTGAAGATTATAGTATTCCTGTTTGTTTTGTTAAAAACGTTAATGATGAAGAGGCGCGGTTGTTTATAGAGTCGCAGGAACCTGATATTGGTTATTGCTTTGGATGGTCGCAACTGATTAAGGATGAGGTAATAGAAATGTTTCCCAAAGGAATCGTGGGATTCCACCCTGCCGCGCTACCCTGTAATCGTGGGAGACATCCTATTATTTGGGCGCTTGCGTTGGGACTTCCTGAAACAGCATCGTCTTTCTTTATGATTGATCCCGGAACGGATGAGGGAGATATCGTTTCACAAAGAAGAATTGAAATTACTTATGAAGATAATGCACGCACCTTGTACAATAAAATAATGGATGTGGCGCTTGATCAAGAAGTGAAACTGACAAATGAGATTGAACAGAATCATTTGGTTCGGATTAAACAGAATCCAAATGACGGAAATACTTGGAGAAAGCGTGGGAAATCGGATGGACAGATTGATTGGCGGATGTCAACAAATGCAATTTACAACTTGGTTCGAAGTTTGACTAAACCTTATGTAGGTGCGCATTTTGTGTTCAAAGATGAAGAGTATAAGGTATGGAAGGTGGAAGAGGTTCGTCTTACAGGGTATGATAATATCGAGCCGGGAAAGGTCCTTCGTATCCATTCCAATAATTCTGTAGACATTAAAGTATCGGACGGTGCTATTAGACTTGTTGATTACGAGCATGCGCCGATAAAAGAAGGAGATTATTTGTGATGAAGATTATGGTTGTATCCCCCCATCCGGATGATGAGACACTGGGAGCTGGCGGAACTCTTTTGAAGATGAAGAAGCAAGGAAATGAAATCTACTGGTTAAATATAACGAATATGAAGACAGAACTCGGTTGGTCAGAAGAAGCTGTTGCTCATCGAAAAGAGCAGATAGACTCAGTTGCATCTTTCTACGGTTTTCAAGGTGTCTTTAATTTGGAATTACCGCCGGCTTGCTTATCGTCTATGGAGGAAGGTGAGATTATCGCCCGAATCAAGGAAGTATACGAAAAAGTAAAACCTGAGTGGATTATTCTGCCAGGTAATTATGATGCGCACTCTGATCACCATGTTGTATATAATTGCTGTATGGCGTGCGCAAAATCGTTTCGTGCGCCGTATATCAAGCGTATTACTACTATGGAAATCCCTTCTGAGACTGAATATGGCTTTCAGGATGCGAGATTTGCCCCCAATTTATATGTTGATATTACAGATGAATTAGAAGAGAAAATAAGAGTTATGAAGATTTACGATACGGAACTTGAAGAACGACCGTTTCCGCGCAGTTTGGAGTGTATTAAGGCGCTTGCAATTGTAAGAGGTGGAGCAAGCGCATGCATGTATGCGGAAGCATTTCATATAGTCAAGCAAGTGGAATAGGAAGGACAGATGGAGAATTTAGCGATTATACCGGCAAGAAGCGGATCGAAAGGTCTTCCGGATAAGAATATTATAGATTATAAGGGGAAACCACTCCTTGCACATAGCATAGAAGCAGCTATCAAGTCGGGCTGTTTTTCGGAAGTGATGGTATCTACTGATTCTGAAAGATATGCTGAGATTGCAAGATTATATGGTGCAAATGTGCCTTTCTTGAGGAGTAAAGCGACAGCTACGGACTCTGCCTCCAGTTGGGATATGGTGGAGGAAGTTTTGCAGAAGTATGAGAGTAGAGGTAAATGCTTTGATACAATTTGCCTGTTACAACCAACCTCTCCTTTGAGAGACGCAGAAGATGTCAAGAATGCTTACCATTTGTTTGTGGAGAAAGCAAATTTTGCAGTAGTTTCGGTTTGTGAGGTGGATCATTCGCCCCTTTGGTGTGGACAACTGCCAATATCAGGAGAGATGGATGGGTTTATCCAAAGAGAAAGCATGGTTCGGCGTCAAGATGCGGGGACCTATTATCGTTTAAATGGAGCACTATACATTGTGGATGTGAAACGTTTTCGTGAAGACAGGTTCTTTTATCAGAAGGGAAGTTTTGCCTATATCATGCCACGAGAGCGAAGCGTGGACATTGATACAGAAATGGATCTTCGTATCGCAGAGGCAATGTCTGAATTCTAGGACGTCGGAGAGTAATGTGTATGAACTTGATGAAGCGGCTTTGCGCAATCTGATCGATGAGCATCCGGAGGCGGTGGGACGCATCCACAGGAAGAATTATTATTCATCCGACGGTTCGGAGATGGTGAGTCATGAGCTGATCAATCGTCTGTTCCCGAAGAACTTGTATCACTATGAGGGGACGATTCACGAACAGGTCGTTCCGGCGGGTGAGACCTATGAGGTACCACTCTTTATTTCTCATGTGGGATATAAACTCGACAGTGTGAACAAGAAAGAGAAGGCGGAGCGAAATCTGTGGAACCGGAGACGCATCAGAGAGAATTACGGAAGTGATTCGTGATACGTTTGAAAGAAGTGGGTCGATTGAGATCAAGAAAAGCTTTTTTGATATAGAAGTGAACGAATGAAACAAGACAACAGATTTAAAGGAGGATGGATGTGTGAAAGAAGAAATAAGACGTCTTAAATCAGAAATAGAAGCAGCGCTTTCAGTGGCAGATACAGAACAAGCTGGGGGACTGATTGAAAAATACAAAGCGATAAATCCATATGATATGGACTTGGTTACATATCTCTGTCTGTATTCCATATATTCAGGAAACTACGAGGATGCGATCATGTACGGCCAGTACGGGGTTCGTCATTATCCTGTCAATGGAGAAATCAGTTATAACCTGGGCTCCGCCTACGAATGCAGTGGAGATATCCTTCATGCAGTTTATTATTACCAAAGAGCGGACTATCTGTTTGCTTATGAGGGTACAATGGAACAATATGACACGGGTGATCGATTAGCCGCGCTTTGGGGAATACTGGAAAAAGAGGTTAATGAGAATCCTTCGGATGAGTTGATAAAAGCTGTTCAGAATTTATTGGAGTGGAAAAAAAATTGTTATGGATTATCCGATTTATTGTATCGTTCAATGAAACCTATAGAAGAATTTCAAGTGTGGGCCGGGACAGAAACGAAACTTGGTGTGGGATTGTATCGAATGCAGTGTTTGGACGGGCTGCCTGCAACTTCATTTAACGTGGTTCAGAGTCGTTTCGAGTTTATGCCGGTGAAGGAAAGTCGATCCTGTTCTGTTCCTGATGATTGTGAAGAGTACTTGCTGCCGATTTCGGTATCAAAGGACAAAACGTTGCACTGTTTTGTGCAGGGAGGGGAGCAGTTTGATGTCCGGCAGGAATTGGCTAAGTGTTTTAATTATTATCGTGTTAAGGGTGGTACAAAGGTTGCGTCTACAGAGACGTCATACTATGGAACGCCTATACCGTTAGGTCATGACAGTAAAAGAAAAAAACTGGTCTTGAATATATTTGTTGACGGGTTATCCCAGACGATTCTTGACAACATGAAGGAAGTGATGCCTTCAACGTATGATTTCTTCTCAAAGGGAATGGTGTGCAAAGAGGCGAGAAGCACGGCGGAATGGACATATCCGAGTCTTGCGGCGTACAATACCGGGATGGATACGGTGCATCATGTAATGTTTCATTCGGGGCTTGTTACCGCTTTGCCGCATGATATTACGACGTTGGCAGAGTATTTTCATGATCAGGGATACGTGACATCCAAGATTGATGGAGATTGGAGAAGTACCGCGGATTACGGGTACTATCGTGGCTACAGTCGAATGGTGTACCAGGAACAGGTGATTTCGTCAAAGAACGAGATGATTATTGGGGATGTAATTGATCAGATTGAAGCTTTTGACGATACTGATCAGTTCGTATGGATTTGCTTGGGTGACCTTCATGATATTGCAGATGGATTTGATTTGACGCTTTCTGTGCAGAATCACTTGCCGATTGAAGCGAGAACGATTGATTCAGAAGGAAACACATCTGTTAAGCAGCCGTTTAGCGAAAAGAAAATTACTGCATACAAAGAGATGGCTGCAAGGATTGATGCGCTTCTTTCTGCATTGTATGCTTATCTGGAAAGAAAATTCTCTGATGACGAGATGGTAGTTTCACTTTTTGCCGATCACGGACAGGGATATTTGGTACCGACGGGTTCACACTTCTTATCAGACGAAAGAACGAAAGTTGCGTTTATGTTCAGAGGGGGGGATTTGTCCGCGGGCTTCACGGATGAGCTTATTTCGACAGTGGACTATCTGCCGATTATGTGCTCGTTGGCGGGAATACCCCTGAAAGAAAATGAAGAGATTCAGGGCAGACTTCCCAAGTCCTTTGGCGGAGAAAAGGAAAGAGATTATACCCTTACAGAGAGTCTGCATCCGGGGGATCCGTATCAGGCTGAAATTGTCACAAAAAGCCATCGCGTATTCTTTACAAATGGATCTGAGGTTCGGAATGACGGAAGATTCGAACTTCAAAACTATAGCATCAAGGTTGAAACCAAAGATGGTAAACAACTTCATGATACGGAATTGGAGCGGATGTATACGGAACTGGTTTTGGATCATGTTAAAATGATGCTGATTTACGGATAGCTTCAGGAAAAATGATTGCGCGTATCTTTGAAGAATCCAACAATCATCAGTATCATGATAAAACCAATAGGAAAAGCGCAGATAATACTAACGCTCTGAATATTACTCATACTGTTTTCAGAGAAAACAAGTGCAATCGGAAGCGTGATCAGAAGGAGACACCAAAGCAGAGTGATGGCTGTGTGCGGTGTCTCTTTTTCACTTAAGTCTCTGTAACTGTAACAGGCGGCGGTGTATGCAATGGAGTCAAAACTTGTAGCATAAAACGCAACCATGCAAAGCAGTATGAGTAGAAGGACAAAAGGAGCCAGCGGCAGAGTGTGGATGATATTCAGGATGAGTGTGTAAAGATCACCATCGCTCACGAACTGTTTTAGAAAATCTGCATGTCCGCACGCTTGCATACCCAATCCGTAATTACCTAATATAACGAAGGAAAGGATAGTAGAACCAACGCCGAAACCGTAACCACCTAGAATTGTCTGGCGAATGGTGCGGCCCTTGGAGATATTACCAATGAAGAAAGGCGCAGCGATGCACCAGACCATCCAGTACGCCCAGTAGTACACGGTCCAGTCTTGAGGGAAATGGTTTTGACGTAAGGGATCGGTATAAGTGCTTAGTTCAAAAAAGTTTTGAAGCATCGTTCCCATACTCTGTAATCCGTTTTCCAGTATAAAACGTGTCTTTCCGCCAAAAAACAGAACGTAGGAGAGCAACGCAAGAAAAAGCCAGATGCAAAGCTTTGAAAGGAAGCCGATTCCTTTGAATCCTTTAATCGTGGCGCAGGTATATATGACACATGTGATGATAAGGATGATGATAGTAACTGTTGTTCGGCTTGCATGAAGGCCTGTGAGATCGTTGATGATTGCAGCCATCAGAGGAGTGGCTACAGAAAAGGTTGTAGCTGTTCCGGCCAGGAGGGCAAACAGAGCAAATAAATCAATGAGACGGCCGGGTAATTTATCGGCGTGACGTCCGATTATCGGTCTGCATGCTTCGCTGAAACGTTGGCGGTTTCTTTTTTTTACGTGTAACATATAGCCGAAGACTACGGCCAGGACAAGGTAAAAAGACCATGGGATAAAGCTCCAGTGAAACAAAGGATAAACGCCGGCCCACTCGTAGATACTTCCCATTTCTTCGATATGAGGATGTGTGGCGTATATTGCCCATTCTGCAAAACTGTAAAAAATAATATCTGCTGCAAGACCACAACTAAACATCATGCAACCCCATGTGAAAAAAGAGTACTTTGGAGTTTCGTCTTTTCCTCCAAGCCTGATATTGCCAACTCTGGAAAAGGCAATAACCAGTGAAATCAAAAAGACGCCCAATCCGATGAGTAAGTAATAGATGCTGAACGAATCCACGAAAATATAGTGGATTGACGAAATAACTTGATTACTCTTGTTTGGAAGGAAAAACATGACGATTGCAAGGGCAATAATCAAGCAGAACGGAACCAGAGTGATCATCCAATCAATTCGTTTTTTTGATGAGTTCATAGCTTTACCTCCGAGTAAGACTGATCAATTTGAACCAATTCTTCGAAACTGTCTATTTCTATGACATCGTCCTTTTCCATCTCACGGATTCCAAGCGAATAGTGGTCGGCATTACAAAAAAGTGGTACATCATCCCAGTAAATCTGATGGTTGCCGGATTCAAAAAGTGCAGTAACGTCTTCTTGCAGTTGCCTGCCGTCCTGTTCGTTCCATCTTGAAATGCTGTATAACTGCCAGCCTTTTGTTCCGCCTGTTCTGGAACAGGAATTAATGACGCCTTGTTCTACTTTTAACAGCCATTCTGTTGTTCTTTCGTTTGTCCAAACAGCGTTATATCCGGAGCGCGTGAAATGTGGAGAAAGAACAGCCGGATTATTAATGACTAAGTCTCCGTCGAGAATCATGCAGTCTTGAAGCAAGTCTCGAACAACATAAAGGGAGGAAATGTTGTTACAGGTTTCATAAAAAGGGTTTTCAATGAGTCGGACTTCCGGGTATAGTTCGGTTAGAATCGTAAACGCCTCTTTTTTATAACCGGTAACGACATAAATTTCGTTTATACCATTTGCCTTTAAGGCGAGGATAATGCTTTCAATCATGCGCGTCCCATTTACCGGAATCATTGGTTTTGGAATATGACTTGTAATGGGACGCAGCCGTTCGCCTTTCCCGGCAGCCATGACGATTGCGCGTTGAACAGTGTGTCGAGAAGAAATCATAGCAGAATCTCCTTATTTGATCGTTTTGATCAATTCAATGGCATGGTGATAAAACTCCTTTGCGTACAGATACTGCTTCGTTGCGTAATCTCCAAAGGTAACGTTGAAGCATTTTTTGTACTCGCACCAGTTTGACCAAAGCAAGCCGCTGGTGGAGATGTAGCAGTAAATCTTGGCCCGTGTTTCAGCGTTGCATTGACCTTTGAAATACAAATCGATTAATCGGTCGCAATCGTCCTTGCAATAGGAACTGTAAATGCAAAACATTGCAATATCGACATGAGGATCTTGCATGCCGGCGTACTCCCAATCAGACAATTGTAACTTTTCGTCCTCCCGATCGGAGTCTCGATAGAATAAAAAATTGTCGCAAACAGAGTCAATGTGCGAAAGACAATAGCTTTTGTCGATACTTGCGATATAATCCTGCAAAGAGATTACATTGGCTTTTGTGCGGAGGTAGTCATCATAGCTTCCGGGATTTCCGTTGCTTCTGTATAGGTCTTCGTAAAGGGTTATTTTTTCCGTAAGATTGAATTCGTGTGGAACTGACAGGTTGAGGGCATGAAAATAGCGAAGAAGCTCCATGCACTTGAGCAAATCGTTTTCGTTGTGGGGGTTACAGACGCGAATGTGATTTAAAAATCTGGTCACCTTGTATCCGGTGTTTGGGTCAAAGTATATCGGTGCATCGCAGATGTTGTACGGACGGATTGCACGAAAAGCAGCGGCCTCTTCAGCGCGGTTGATTGTGGATGAAGTTCCTTCACCGGGGATACGAAGAATATAACGGCCATCGCCTTTGATTTGAAAGTGGTAGGAGTGATTGGTCATTCCTTTTTTCATCACAGAAAGATTCAGTATTTCATTTTCCGCGCAGTGCATTATTTCTGAAATAATTCTTTTGATTTCTCTTTTTGAATTTGCCATTGCGTCCCCTTGTGAAATAAGCAGTATTGTTTGAAAAGGATTTATGACCGATATCTTATTGTATCACAGCTGTTATATAATTGAAAAGAAAACGTTGATTTGATATAATCTTTGCAGGAAACTTGCGGTATTGCGACAGGGACGGAGAGAATGATGACTATAGAAGAATTGAACCTGCTGGTGAATGATTATTTGAGTAAGAATGCGTACGATAATCTTTTTGCGCTTGTCGAAGATAAAACATCACTGATAAAAGATTCTAATGAACTGAGTTTACTTTACTATTTGTGTGAAATAAATAAGGAAGGATACGAAAAAGAAGGAAAACTCGGGATATTACAAGGGAAAAAGTCCCTCGGGGAGGTTGTGGAAGCATATTCGCTGTTTAAAAAGTATATTCAGCGTATTTCGTACTGCCCGGAATATGGTGTTTCAGAGCTTCCTGTTGTTATGAAAAAGACGGGAGCCGGGGTGAGGGATCTTCTGTGGACTATTCAGGCGGCTACTCTCAATGCGGAAGAAACTCTTGCGAAGGTTCGAGGAGAACAGAATGTCTTTGGTGGTCAAAAAAAGAATTACATCCCTCGACACGACTACAAGGATGTAAAATTGGATTTCATCATATGCAGTAACGATTCCCTGGAACTGGATGAAGCTTTGTTCTATATTGGACGTCTTAATGTGCCGGATGGCGTGACGATCGACGTTCTTTCAATTGCAGATGCTGTATCTATGTGTGCGGGTTACAACGAAGGCATGCAGGCTTCAACTGCAAAGTACAAGGTATATATGCATCATGACGTTCGCATTATTGAGCAGGACTTTATTCCGAAGGTGATCGATTTGTTTATGGATCATGAGGAAGTCGGTTTGCTTGGCATGATCGGTACAAAGGGCTTTCCGTCGGACGGAACCATGTGGCATGCGAACCGATTCGGTTCGGTGATAGATACACACGTGCATGAAACACTTGAGCTTAGGAAATATGAAAGAAAAGAGCCGCAAGAGGGACTTTTGTGTGATGGGCTTCTCCTTGCGACACAATATGATTTGCCTTGGAGAGAAGATCTGTTTGACGGATGGGATTTTTATGATGCCTCCCAGTGTATGGAATTCCATCGTGCAGGATATAAGGTGATGATTCCGTATCAGGAGACGAGCTGGTGCGTGCATGATTGCGGATTCTCAAATCTCAAAAAGTACGATCGGTATCGCGAGATCTTTCTCAAAGAATATGAGGAAGATGCTGGAGACCTGATAGAAGTATATGAGCCGGAAGCGCAGGGGGGATACTATGAGAATATCCGTACTGATCTGGTGGAGATGATAGATTCGAGAGAACAGGATGAAATCCATGTGCTTGAAATCGGTTGCGGAACGGGAGAAACACTGGGATATATTAAAAAAATGTATCCGAATTCTCACGTATGTGGAATCGAGTATGTTCCTTCGGTGGCAGAAAAAGCGAAACCGGAATTGTCTGTCGTCTGCGGGGATGTAGAGAATATGGAGATTCCGTTTGAAGAAGAATCGTTTGACTATATCGTTTGCGGCGATGTAATCGAGCATCTTCGTGATCCCGAAGTGACGATAGAGAAGCTAAAAAGATTTCTGAAACCGAATGGATGTATTATTGCAAGTATTCCGAATCTGATGCAGGCAGAGGTAATCTATGACCTTCTTCGTGGATACTTCTCCTATCGCGATTCCGGAATTCTTGACCGTACACATTTAAGGTTCTTTACGGAAAAAGAAATCCAAAAAATGTTTTTGAGACTTGGCTTCTCAATTGAGGAAATGAACCGGCGTATAGTAAAGGGGCATACAACACAGGAGTTGAAGGACTTCTACGACAAGTTGCTTTCTATTGACGGATTGGCTGCACGCGAGCAGTTTGACACGTTTCAATACTTGGTTAGAGCAAAAGTGTTATAGTAAGTGGCTCCTGACTTGTGTGTAAGGGTTGTCTTCTGAGTAAAGATTGCACAGATCGTAATTAAAACCCTGTGTATAGCACACGTAGTTAAAACTTAACTGATCTCTTGTGCTTTGTGTTTGAACTTCGTTCCACCATGCCGACATGAGTTTTTCTAATGCGTTGGCATGATGGGAACGGAAAAGAATACAGCTGTCAATTAATCCGTTGTGAGCCGGGTAGCCGGAGTTTTTATATTGAGCAACCTGCTTTTCGATTTCCAAAAAATTCCCTTTTTTCGCATTTACACATGCGTTAGCCTCATCGTATATGCAGTCACGAACAAAATGAGGAAAGCATAGAAGAGGGGAACCCTTATGATATGTATGAATCAATTCTTTTAAATCGCCAATAATCTGAACCTTTCCATCGACCCAAATTGAATAATCGTACTCACCCACGTATTCGGTGCACATGATCTTGTGCCGCCTGGCCAGACGTATGTTGTCAAGATTATTCGGGTTTTCGATTTGTTTTATTTGCCAAACATTCGATTTGATAGTGGAACTGTCGGTAAAGCATACATAATCAAGGCTCGGATCTACGAAGGCGGGATCATGCAAGTGATCGTAACCTCCTGTGATTGCCGTGTAAACCACACCTCGCCCGGAGAAAAGATTGTCGGATGACGGATTTAGCACTGACATGTGGCGGTCGTACTGCATGTGAGCATATGCGGTGAAGGATTTTTTTTGATTAAAGTAATAGGACTGGAGTGCTTTGCATTTTTCCTGAAGAACGAAGAATTTCAAACTCTGAGAAAGTGTTTTCAATAAGGAAACACAATTCATTTCGTTTCCTTCATTCATGGACTTTTCCAAAAGCGTCAGAAGTGACGTAATGCTGTCCTGGAATGCAGTCGTTGTGTCAAGGATGCTGTCATCGGATACAAAGTGTGTGTATATGATGGAGCAAAGGTTCTCCAGCGGAATGTCCTTGGGTTGAAGCGATGCATTTGAAAGACCGTTGATCAGTTTTTCGATGTATGCGTTTAGTTTGTCGTAGATTTGTTCCATTACCGATTCGTTTGTATCCATGGCGAGGGTCCTTTCTTTTTAGAAGTATTCCGAGATCATTGCTGCAATGTGGGCTGCCCCGATTCTGTTTAAGTGTGCGTAATCGCCGAAGCATTCGTTCGGCAACGTGAGTGCAGAACCGTCTATGATATCAAAATCGTAGTCCTGGGAAAGAACGGAGAGAAAACCATTCAGTTCATTCAGGTAGGAAATATCCCAGCGTTCCCTGTACCAGTCTGAGTACGGGGGAATAAAGACGGAAATGCGGATACCCTTGGATGAAGCAAGCTGCATGTACTCACGCAGGATGGATTTGTTTTCCGCAAGTGTTTCCGGATATGGCTTTTTGTATTTGGCTTCCATCTGTGCAATCTCGGCGGGGATCAGGTTCTCGGGCCGGAACAGAAGGTTGGACTTTCGCTCGCTTTGGATAACGTCGTCGGAAACAAGGCTTGCGTATATGGCATCGAGAGCGTCCTCTCCGAAAAGCCGGATGCACTGCTCGTACATTTTGCCGTAGTTCTGTAACGCATCTCGCAGGTCGGTGTTGTTGTGCGTGTCACCGAACCTTGCTTGATAGTAAAACAGACGAAGTCGCTCGCTCTCATTTTTGGTGAGAGACAGGTCGTAGCGGAGTGAGTAGGGTGCAAGACCTATGACCACGTGACGGATGTTCGGATTCCTGCGGATGGCATCCTTAAAACAATGAAGATCATAATACAGGTCCTGTGAGCTGTTGGAAATATTGCATACCTTGCCGGGGAGAAACTCCGGAAGCAAAGCGTTGCGAATGTAGGACATGCCGGTAATCAGGGTGTCGGCAGCGGTAATGCTTTCCTTATAGCGAAGATAGACATCGTAGGTCATGGGATAACAGAGAAATTCGTAGTAGCATACCCGGTAGAGATCGAGAAAGACAGCGTTTCCCGCCTTGGCGTAAAGCGTGCGGGGAAAGTCGGTTTCATCGGTCTTGATATAGAAATCGTAATCACCGAGGTTGCGCAGGCAAACATTCGATAAAGGGACGATAAACCATTTGTCGGAAAAATGCTTTTTTATATACTGATAAAGCTGGTTCTCGGCGGAAAGTACGACAGAGAATTCCGGAGTGGCAGGAAGAGATAACACTTGACGCACTTCCTGTGTCAGATGGATGATTTCATCCTCGTGGTCGCTTGGGTCTTCAAGCAGATCAAGCAGAAGCGTGATCGTCGTAATGGCGTATTCATTCGGGTGATTGGTGTTGCAAATGTAATCCAATACGAAAGACAGTGACGACAGACGTTCATCAGTTGAAAGAGAACCGTCTGCGACAGCATTCAGATGAAAATCCAAATCATTTCCGATATTCATACGCTCCACCTCAAATTATGATTTCTCATTTTACCATAAAGCGTGTGTAATTGAAAACAAAAGGTGGATTTGCTATAATGATCGAAGTGTAAGATGACACGGAAACAGCTTGGTGAGGGTGAGATGTTATGAACAGGAAAATTGCAATTGCCGGAACCGGATATGTGGGTTTGTCACTGGCTGTACTGCTTGCGCAGCATAATGATGTTGTTGCTGTCGATCTTGTGCGCGAGAAAGTGGAGATGATCAACAGAAGGCAGTCTCCGATTGCGGATAAGGAAATCGAAGAGTATCTGAAGAAGGATACACTCCGGCTGACCGCAACGACAGATGCCGAAGCTGCGTATCGCGATGCGGAATACGTGATCGTGGCGACACCGACCAACTATGACAGCAGACAGGATTATTTCGATACCTCGTCGGTGGAGTCGGTAGTCCGTATGGTTTCCGATACGAATCCGGATGCGTGCATTGTGATCAAATCAACTGTTCCGGTTGGGTTTACCGAGAAACTGCAGGCATCGAATCCGAAGCTTCGGATTCTGTTCAGCCCGGAGTTTCTGCGGGAGAGCAAGGCGCTTTACGATAACCTTTATCCGTCCAGAATCGTGGTCGGGACGAACCGGGGAGATGCGGATGCAGCCGGCTTTGCCGATACATTTGCAGAGCTTCTGGCCGAAGGGGCGATCAAGGAAGACATACCTGTTCTGATTATGGGTACAACCGAGGCGGAGGCCGTGAAACTGTTTGCCAACACGTACCTGGCACTGCGCGTGAGCTACTTCAACGAACTGGATACCTATGCCGAATTGAAGGGCCTGGATACAAAGAACATTATTGAAGGCGTGTGCCTCGATCCGAGAATCGGAGAGCATTACAACAACCCCTCGTTTGGATACGGCGGATACTGCCTGCCCAAGGATACGAAGCAGCTGTTGGCGAATTACAAAGAAGTGCCGCAAAACCTGATTCATGCAATTGTTGAGGCAAACCGAACGAGAAAGGATTTTATCGCCGATCGTGTGCTTCAGAAAGCAGGCTACTACAGCTACGGTGAGAGTAATCTGTTTGATTGTGAGATTGAGCATCAGGTTGTAATCGGTGTTTATCGGCTGACGATGAAAACCAATTCCGACAACTTTCGACAAAGCAGTATTCAGGGCGTTATGAAGCGGATCAAGGCGAAAGGTGCGGAACTGGTCGTGTACGAACCGACGCTTCCCGACGGCTCGACATTTTTCGGCAGCAGGATTGTGAATGATCTGCAAAAGTTCAAGGAAATGTCCGAGGTGATCATAGCGAATCGTTACGATCCCGGTTTGGAGGATGTAAAAGAGAAGGTCTACACACGCGATTTGTTCGGATGTGATTAGGGTTTATACAAATACGAGGATCTGCACTTATGATCACACAACAGGCAACAGGAATTAAAGAAAACGTAATAAACGAGATTGCAGACATTGCGAACCGGTGTCAGGTGGATCGTGTGGTTTTGTTCGGTTCGAGAGCCAGAGGGGACTTCAAGGAGCGAAGTGATATCGATCTTGCGGTTTACGGGGGGCAGGTCACGGACTTTACGTTAATGGTTGATGAAGAGACAAGCACGCTTTTGATGTTTGATATCGTCGATATGGGGATATGCAGGGATGAGGCGCTCAGAGAATCCATCGAGCGTGACGGGAGAACGATCTATGAAAAAGTATGAGAATTTTCAGAGTGCACTTCTGAATCTGAAAGACATTTACAACTATGATGCACCGTATGAAAATGTGGTTTTAACCGGCTTGGTGGCGTTGTTTTCGATCTGCTTCGAACAATCGTGGAAGGCCATGAAAGAGATACTGGAAGACAATGGATTTGATGAGAGCAAGACCGGTTCACCGAAACAGATCATCAAACTGGCGTATTCCGCCGGCATGATTGGGGATGAAGAAGCATGGCTTGATGCTTTGGTGTCTCGTAACAATGTCGCACATGCATACAAAAAAGAAGTGGCGTTGGACATTGTGAATGCGACAAAGGAAACCTACTACAACATGTTTCGGGAATTGGACGAGACACTGCAAAAGAACTGGCTGACGGAGTAAGAAGGAGTTACCATGCAAAACAAAAAACTTACCAGATGGATACTTACAATATTTGCCGTGATGCTTTCCTTCTCGGCGGCGACCCTTACGGTCTTTGCAGAGGAGGCAGAGGAAGCTGCGGAGGTGGTGGATGCGTCTTCGAAGTTTTATATGACGCCCTGGGCGTTGCTTCCGCCGGTGATCGCGATCGTGTTGGCCCTGATCACAAAAGAGGTTTATACGTCGCTCTTCGTCGGGATCGTGGTCGGAGCGCTTCTTTATGAGAACTTTGACTTTGAGGGAACGCTGACACATGCATTTAATGACGGTATCGTGGCTTCACTTGCGGATCCGTCCCATGTGGGCATCCTTGTGTTCCTCGTGATCCTCGGCATTATGGTGGCACTGATGAACAAGGCAGGCGGATCGGCGGCCTTCGGCAGGTGGGCTTCCGAACATATGAAGAGCCGCGCGGGTGCACAGCTTGCGACCGTGGCTTTGGGCGTGCTGATCTTTATTGATGACTATTTCAACTGCCTGACGGTGGGTTCCGTGATGCGTCCGGTATCCTGAGAACAAGGCGGTTGACGGGCTGTTGTGCGACGGATTGCTTCTTGCGACGCAGTATGACCTTCCGTGGAGGGAGGATCTCTTTGATGCATGGGATTTCTATGATGCGTCGCAGTGTATGGAGTTTCATCGTGCCGGCTACGGGATTATGATCCCATACCAGCCGAAGACTTGGTGCGTACATGATTGCGGCTTTTCGAATCTCTCAAAGTATGATAAGTACCGCGAAGTATTCCTGAAAGAATATGAGAAGGACGCGGAGGGGATGATTGAGATTTATACTCCCTGAGGATGAGGTTGCTGTTCGCTTTGATCGGAATTTCGGTGATATTGACAGTATGTCCTGCAAAGTATATACTGAGTATATACAATGAAAAGGCGGTGATGACATGGATGTTCAATTAAAACCCTGGGGAAACAGTTTTGCGTTTCGGATTCCAAAAGAGATTCTAAAGACAGCGGGATTCAAACCGGAGGACGTGTTTGATATTTCGGCATCAAGCGGTCGTATCAGTATTACCGCACAACATCGGCACAAGACACTGGAAGAGCGTGTGGCTGCATACGGCGGAAAACTTTGCCCGGATGGAGAGTTCGATTGGGGTGAAGATGTCGGAAGGGAGGCGTGGTGATGCAAGCTTCCGTACATCAGGGAGATATTATAAGAATCGAGGGGTTGAAGCTTCCGGTACTTGTGACCAGCAAGGAAATCTTCAACAGTACAAAGCAAGTGATCGCTGTTCCGATCTATTTGGAAGGCGAGGCGGGGCCGTTGCATCTTCCGGTTGTGCTCTGTAAAAGCAAAACAAGTGGTTTGGCACATTGCGAGAAGATGAGGTTGATTGATTTGCGGGCCAGAAACTGGAAACCGCTGGACCGAATCGATATGCCTCAGATTATCGAGGTGACGGATGCGATACAGAGTATATTTGACTACGTGTAAGAAGGAGTTACCATGCAAAACAAAAAACCTACCAGATGGATACTTACAATATTTGCCGTAATGCTTTCCTTCTCGGCAGCGACCCTTACGGTCTTTGCGGAGGAGGCAGAGGAAGCTGCGGAAGCTGTGGATATGTCTTCGAAGTTTTATATGACGCCCTGGGCGTTGCTTCCGCCGGTGATCGCGATCGTGCTGGCCCTGATCACAAAAGAGGTTTATACGTCGCTCTTCGTCGGGATCGTGGTCGGAGCGCTTCTTTATGCGAACTTTGACTTTGAGGGAACGCTGACACATGCATTTAATGACGGTATCGTGGCTTCGCTTGCGAATCCGTCCCATGTGGGTATCCTTGTGTTCCTCGTGATCCTCGGTATTATGGTGGCACTGATGAACAAGGCGGGCGGATCGGCGGCCTTCGGCAGGTGGGCTTCCGAACATATGAAGAGCCGCGCGGGTGCACAGCTTGCGACCGTGGCTTTGGGTGTGCTGATCTTTATCGATGACTATTTCAACTGCCTGACGGTGGGCTCCGTGATGCGTCCGGTAAGTGACAAGAGCAAGATCTCACGGGCAAAGTTGGCGTATTTGATCGATGCGACGGCGGCTCCGGTTTGTATTATCGCACCGGTTTCTTCCTGGGCGGCAGCAGTATCCTCGTATGTGACGGACGGGAACGGACTGTACCTGTTTATCCGTGCGATCCCTTTTAACTTCTACGCGATCCTTACCATCGTGATGATGATCTTCCTGACCGTGACCGGTACGGACTACGGCCCTATGGCAAAGCACGAGACCAATGCGAAAGAGAAGGGAGACATCTTCTCCGGCGTGAAGAGTATGGCGGATGAGCTCTCTGCGGAGGCGAATCCCAGAGGCAAGGTGATCGATCTGATCCTTCCGATCGTGGTCCTCATCGCTTCCTGTATTGTGGGTATGATCTACTCCGGCGGCTTCTTTGAAGGCGAAAACTTTGTCGATGCTTTCTCGAATTCGGATGCTTCGGTGGGACTTATGCTCGGTTCGGCGGTGACCCTGGTGATCACGGTGATCTACTACCTGTTCCGACGCGTATTAAAGTTTAAGACTATGGCGGACTGCATCCCCGAGGGATTTAAGTCCATGGTTCCGGCGATACTGATCCTTACATTCGCATGGAGCTTAAAGATGATGACGGACAGCCTGGGCGCTGCGGACTATGTCGGTGAACTGGTGAAAAAATCCGCGGGAAGCTTTTCGACTTTCCTGCCTGCGATCGTATTCCTGATCGCATGCGGACTGTCCTTTTCCACGGGTACAAGCTGGGGCACCTTCGGCATCCTGATCCCGATCACCATGAGTGTATTCCCGCTGACCGATCCGGTCGGTGTGGTATGCATATCGGCCTGCATGGCAGGCGCCGTGTGCGGCGATCATTGCTCACCGATCTCCGATACGACGATCATGGCAAGTGCGGGCGCGCACTGCGATCATGTGACGCACGTGGCGACGCAGCTGCCGTATGCGCTGACCGTGGCGGGCGTGAGTGCGGCTTCCTATGTGGTCGCCGGTTTTGTCCCGAATGCGATGATCGCGCTTCCGGTCGCCATCGTGCTGATGCTCGGAACGCTTCTGGTGATCCGTGCGGGTGTACGGAGAAAACAAGCGCGCACATCGAGCCCAGAATAAAGAATTACCGGGAGGCTTTCTGCCTCCCGGTTTTTTATAGCATTTCAAACATGTTCTTTAACTGATGTTCAAACGTAAATTCTTCCAGCACTTTCTTCTGCCCGGCGGCTGCGATGGCGCGCCGCTCGTCTTCGTGTTCTAAGTAGTACGATACTTTGTCTAACAGATCCGACATACTTGAGTACATCACGAGTTCTTCTCCGCCGATGAAATGTTCCGAAAGTTCCGGCTGATAATTCGAAAGCAGGAATCCGCCGGCGCCCATAATGTCAAAGCAGCGGAGCGGGATGCCTGAGGAGATGGAGCGAAGTGTGATGTTCAGATTGATCCGGCTTAAAGCAAAGACCTTCGGCATCACGGCAAATGTGTCGGCGATCCCGCAGTTGTTGATCTCGGGAAACTCCTTCGTGTCATCCGTGGTAAAAAGGCAGGTCTTTCCGAGCCCGGAGACCGCACGCATGATACCGATGCGCTCCTCCTGTGTACATTTGTATCCGATAAAGTAGTCCGCGATAAATTCGCGGTAGTCCTTTCTGTAATTGTCGAGCACATGAAAATCGGCGTATTTCATAAACTCATAAGCCCACTTTTCGTCAATGGAGTCGGCAAGGAGGTTGTAGCCGAAGACGTTCTTCTGGGAGGCGATCAGTCCTTCCACATAGCCGCGGATGTAATCGGGGAGCTTGCCGGCAACCTTATCGTACTGGCAGCGCTTCTTGTAGAGCGCACCGACGAAGGAGATGTCACAACCGTACTTTTTCCTGTCGGCGTCGGATAGGGAAAGATCACGGGCGACTGCGGGATCGAAGGCGAGGGGCAGGTGAAAGATATGACCGGGATTCTCCGCCTCAAATTTTGCGTGCTGCTGTCTGTCGAAAAGAAAGATGAAATTGGTCGGATAGGAGACGGTACTTGAGTAAAGCGTCAGACAGGGACAGTCAACCACCCAGGAAATATACGGAATTTTATGCGCCTTACAGACCATGGCGACAACGGGGATATAGTTTACGGACATAACAAGGTCTGAGTCCCTGTTGGCAAGAAGATGCTCGGAGAGTGCATCCATATAGGCACGGTCCGTATCATAATCTGAAATCTCCCGGCGAAAATCCGAGCAGGAAATCCCGAGGGCATTGAGCCCGCGTTTGACGCCCTTTTCCATGGCGCTGCCCCATCTGCACAAAGTGATCTGCATAATCCGACTCCTTTCCGGCCTGCAAACGGTTGCAGGCAGCACGTCGTAAACCGCATGTTTTCTGTATTTTATCACATCCCAATCGAATTTGGTATGGATATGGAAAAGCATTTTCGGATTTGGTATAATAATTGCATATATGTACGGAAATACCAAACAGGGAGGTGTATCTATGATCAGCGTAAGCTTATGTATGATCGTGAAGAACGAGGAAAATGTACTCGCACGCTGCCTTGACTCCATTGCGGACCTCGTAGATGAGATCGTGATCATCGACACTGGATCCACGGACAAGACCAAGGAGATTGCGGCAAAGTACACATCCAAGGTGTTTGATTTTACATGGATCGACGACTTTGCGGCTGCCAGAAATTTTTCCTTCAGCAAGGCGACGAAGGACTATATTTATACGGCGGATGCGGATGAGGTCTTAGACGAGACCAACCGCGAGCGCTTCCGGCAACTGAAAGAAGTGCTTCATCCGGAAGTTGAGATCGTTCAGATGAAGTACGTGACGGAGACCACCATCGATGCGATTCAGAATGTCAAGAAGGAGTATCGGCCGAAACTGTTTAAGCGCGTGAGAAATTTTGTCTGGGTGGAACCGGTACATGAAACGGTTCGCCTGGATCCGCTGGTATTTGACAGCGATGTGGAAGTTTTCCACAGACCCGAAGGCATGCACGGTCACCGCGACTTTGACATCTTCTTAAAGAAGAGCCGTGAGCCCGGCGGACTTTCGGACAGACTCTTCTCCATGTACACCCGGGAACTCTTTAAACTCGGCAATACCAAAGACTTCCAGGATGCGGAGGATATATACCTTGAACTCTGGCAGCAAGATCCGCTTTCGAGAAGAGGACGCGAAGCCGGATGTATGCTGGCACGGCTTGCCAGACTTGAGAATGACGCTATGTCCATGATGAAGTATGCAACCCGCGACATGATGGAGGACCCTTCCTCCGAGATGTGTTACGATCTCGGCATGCTTTACGTAAAGCAGCTTGATTATGATGAGGCGATCGTCTGGTTCTTAAATGCGGCGTATGAGACGCGCCCCATCATCGATATACATACCCACGGCGACTCTGCTTTAAGCGGTCTTGTGACCTGCTACGTGATGCTTCTTGACATGGAGATGAACAAGGGAGATCAGGCGGACGGCGCGAAGATCGACTACTACAACGAAGCAATTGACAGGTACCAGAGAGAACTGGATGCGTGGGAGCTTCCGGAGGAACTTTGATGAAGATCGTATTCTGCAGATGGACGAGCATATGTGAAGAGGGTATCACCAATGCCATCAGGCGACTGGGCTATGACCTGGTGCTGTTTGACCGTTTTTTTGACAGCGTGGACTACGACACGGAGTACCTGAAGGCTTTGGCGGAAGTGCTGCAGCAAAACCGTGACACGGACGCGGTGCTAACAGTAAATTTTCAGCCGATCGTCGCAAGGTGCTGCAAGGTGATGAAGGTGCCGTACCTTTCCTGGACGGTGGACTGCCCGAGCTTCCAGCTTTATTCCGAGACGGTTGCCTATCCGACGAATCGCATCTTTCTCTTTGACCGGATGCAGTGGCAGAAATTTGCCCCCATCAATCCGGACTGTATCTTTCATCTGCCCCTCGGTGCGGACGTTCCGACCTGGGATGCGGTGAAACTTACTGCGGCGGATCATCGCAATTACGACTGCGACGTATCGTTCGTCGGATCTCTTTACTCCGAGAAGTGCAGATACAATGAGATCGAAAAGGAGCTTCCCGACCGGATGCGCGGATTTGTGGACGGACTCGTTGCGGCGCAGCAGAACGTTTACGGCTACAACTTTCTGGAGGATGCCATCACGGATGAGTGGGCTGCCGAGTTTAAGAAATATGCGGACTGGGTTCCACTTGCGGACGATTATACTGAGGACGTGAAGGCTATCGTTGCGGATACCTATCTCGGCTACAAATGTACCGAGCAGGAGAGGATCAACACCTTCAACGCCATAGCGGAAAGATTCCGGATGGATCTGTGGACGCTGTCGGATACCGGAAAGCTTCCGAAGGTGAAAAACCGCGGCGGCGCGGATTCCACGCGCATGATGCCGCAGATCATCAAGTGCTCCAAGATCAATATCAACATGACCAATCGCCCCATCAAAACGGGGCTTCCCCTTCGCATCTTCGACTTGCTCGGCACCGGAGGTTTTGTGATCTCCAACTATCAGGAGGAGATTCCGGAACTCTTCGAACCGGACAGAGAGATCGTGATGTTTGAGAGCATACCGGATCTGCTTGAGAAAATTGACTACTACCTTAGACATGATGACGAAAGACGTGCGATCGCAAAGCGCGGCCACGACAAAGTCGCAGAATACTACTCCTACGATGTGAGGATAAAACAGATGCTTGCGATGGCGGGCATCCTGTAAAATAAAAACGGCGGCAACCGATGATGCCGAACGCCCGATGGGGCAGGCTTCGACGGTTGCCGCCGCTTTTTGTTTATGAGTACATCGAAATCCTTCTTACGTGACGCTCGTCACCGGAGAAGGGTGTGTCTACAAAGATGTCTGCGATCATCATCGCAAGCTCTGCGCCTACGGTACGTCCGCCGAGGCAGAGGATGTTGGCGTCGTTGTGCTCTCTGGTGGCCTTCGCTGTGAAGCAGTCACTTACGGCTGCAGCACGGATGCCGTCGATCTTGTTGGCTGCGAGGGACATGCCGATGCCCGTTCCGCATACGAGAATGCCGAGATCGAAGGTACCGTCTGCAACGGCCTCTCCAACCTTCTTTGCGTAGATGGGATAGTCAACGGACTCCCGGTTGTGGCTTCCGAAGTCTTCCACGGTGAATCCGCGTTCGCGAAGATGGTTTAAAATCTCCAGCTTCAGGTCATAGCCGCCGTGGTCGGAGCCCATGGCGATGCGGGGCAGTTTTGTCTGGTTCATAGTGTTCCCTTTCTTTTATGCAAATTTGCATTGCGTTTTATGATATGTGAAGGACCCTCTGGCCGGCAGCTTTAAGAAGCCGGTTCATGATGGCGTCGCTGATGTCCGTGCCGTCAAAAGACTCGGAGTAGATCACTTCGGCACCGGCTTCGTCACACTCGCGAAGGGCGGCATAAAGCCTTGCCGCAACCGTGACACCGCTTCTGACACTCCCGACGGTGATCACGTGTCCTCGGCTATAATACATGGAATTTTCCTCTGCCGCAAGTATGGCGACGCGGAATCCTTCATTTTCTTTTTCGAGTGCCAGACGACTGATGGTATCTGCCACGCGCTTTGCTTCTTCCGGGTCGGATGCGCTTTCGGGATCCGAAGCTTCCACTACGGTAAGCTCACCCTTCGGAGCATAGTGGGTGTATCGCATACCGGGCGCCTTCGGGCGCGCGTCCTTTGACGGATGGATCAGCGCGGGGTCGATCTCCACGTTTCCGATGATGGATGTAAGCATCTCTTTGGTGATGAATCCGGGTCGGCAGATGGTGGGTGTGTCACCGGTCAGGTCGACGATGGTGGATTCGATGCCGATGCCGACAGGGCCTCCGTCTAAGATCATGTCGATCCTGCCGGACAGGTCTTCCGCTACATGAGATGCAAGGGTCGGGCTCGGTCTGCCCGAAGCATTGGCGGATGGTGCGGCGATATAAAGACCGCTCTCTCGGATCAATGCAAGCGCGGCGGGGTGGGACGGCATCCGGATCGCCACGGTGGGAAGTCCGCCTGTGGTCGCATCGGGGACGATGTCCTTCTTCGGAAGGATGATGGTCAGCGGTCCGGGCCAGAAGGCCTCCGCAAGCATCCTTGCCTTCTCGGGTACTTCACCGGCGAGAATGGGCAGAGCGTCCGTATCGGCGATGTGAACGATCAGGGGATTATCCGAGGGACGCCCTTTGGCGGCGTAGATCTTCGCAGCAGCATCCGGGGAGAGGGCATCTCCGCCGAGACCGTACACCGTCTCTGTGGGGAAGGCCACAAGACCTCCCGCACGCAGGATCTGCGCAGCTTTTTTGATCGCGGAATCGCTGCTTCCGTCTTCGATTATGGTTTGAAGTTTTTCAGTCATATTCTCATATTCTTTCGTCTTTTTCCGGTTGAAAAAATCCATCTCACATTCTAACATGGAACCCGCGGAATGCAAGCCCTTTTTTACTGCGTTTTTCTTGAAAGAAGCCGTAAAATAAGGTATAATACACGAGTGTGTTGTCTAATGAAGGAGGACGCCGTGATGGACGACCGAAAAAGCGAAGCCGAAAAGAAACGACGCGGGCAGACGAGCGAGGTCGTGCGGATGTTTTATCTCATCCTGCAGATCGGACTTACCATGCTTGTCGCCATCTTCATGTTTATCGGCATCGGCTGGGCCGTTGATCATTTCTGCGGGACGAACCTGATGGTCTGGTTCATCATCGCCGGTGTTTTGTCCGGCTTTCGGGCAGCATACATTTTGATCAGGAAATTTACCGGACTCTAGACATGGACGAGAAAGTCAGGCAGGTCATCACAGAAATCAATATCGGCATTGCGATCCATACCGCAGCCTTTGCAATACTCGGCGCATTTCTGATGCGTCCGTATCTGCCCTTCGTACTGGGCCTTGTGCTCGGGGCGGGCGTGGCGATACTTTCCGTCTACTGGCTGTATGAGGATCTGGAGCGTGCGCTGGCGCTGCCGTCAGACAAGGCGAAGAACTTCGTGACATTCAAGTCCATCCTTCGTCTGCTCACGAGACTGATCGTGATGATCGGTGCATGGTTCCTCGGCTGGACGTGTTTTACGGGTGCTGTGGTGGGCCTTTTATCCACCAAGGTTTCCGGCTTGCTGCACACGTTGATCAGCAAGAAGATCACACACACCTACGTGCCCGGGACACCACTTCCCGAGGATACGGAAGAAGATGAGGAGGACGACGAGGTATATATGACGGACCTCGAAGCGCGTCTGACTCGCAAATTCGGACCCGCCAGATATGAGCGGAAGACGAAATACCAACAACATACGAATGTTACCGCGCTTGGGGATGATCGCCGGAGGGGCGAGGCGGTTACAGATAAAAAACAAAAGGAGGAAGGCATATGATGAGTGGCGTAGCCACAGGACTTCCCATGATAGCGCATGAGGCGGAATCTCCGGATTTCTATGTCCACATGCTCTGTCCGCTGAAGTTCTTTGGCACTACAGTGTATATCACTACAACACATGTATGCACGCTGATCGTATTTGTGACGATCCTTTGCATCGCGATCGCCGGCAGGCGGAGCGTACTAAAGCACAAGGACAGTCCGACCAAATTCGGTGCCGGCGTGGAACTTGCCATCGACGTTCTGTTAAAATTCGTGAACGGCACGATGGGCAAGGCAGCAAAGCATTACATCAACTACGTGGGTGCGCTGTTTGCGTTTGTGTTCTTCTCAAACATATCCGGCCTGTTTATGCTGAGGCCGCCGACGGCTGACTATGGCACAACGCTTTGCATTGCCCTGATATCGTTCGTTATGATCCAGTATGCGGCGATCCGATATCAGAAGCTCGGGTACCTGAAGGGAATGTTCGAACCGATTTTTTTCTTCTTCCCGATCAATGTGGTCAGCGAACTTGCGGTTCCGGTTTCTCTTTCGCTCCGTCTCTTCGGAAACGTTTTGGCCGGCACCGTCATGATGGCGCTGTACTACGGCATGCTTCCGATCTTTGCGAAGATCGGTGTACCGTCCGCGTTGCATGTATACTTTGACTTGTTCTCGGGAGCAATACAGACATATGTATTCTGTATGCTGACGATGACATTTGTAACAGACAAACGAAATGTAGAGGCATAAGCCTCGAAGCTACAAAATCTTTATTCAAACGGAGGAAGAAAAATGATTGACAATCAGGGATTAATCAGCGCATGTTCAGCAATCGGTGCAGGTCTTGCGGTTATCGCGGGTATCGGCCCCGGTATCGGTCAGGGAATCGCAGCAGGTTACGGTGCATCCGCAGTAGGACGTAACCCGGGCGCAAAGGGTGACATCATGTCCACCATGCTTCTCGGACAGGCGGTTGCGGAGACCACAGGTCTCTACGGCCTCGTAGTAGCGCTCCTGCTCATGTTCGTAAAGCCCTTCAAGGCATAAGCGACCTGCAGGTTTGATGTACAAGGAGGATAGACAGTGGCAGTAACTGGAATTAATACATTCATACACGGAAGTGCCATGCTTCTTGCCGAAGAGGGACGTATCTTCGGACTCGATGCACAGCTTCTGTTCGACGTATGTGTTCAGGGCATTGCCGTATTCCTGCTTTTCATCTTTCTCACATACATCCTGATCAACCCTGTTCGCAAGGTGCTTGAGGACAGGCAGAAGAAGGTGCAGGACGATCTTACGTCCGCAGCTACGGATCGGGAAGAGGCTGCGAAATTAAAGGCGGATTATGACGCCAGGATCAAGCAGGCAGACGATGAAGCATCCGACATTCTCGATGCGGCCAGAAAGAAGGCTGTGAAGAATGAGGAGAAGATCGTGGCGGAAGCGAAAGAAGAAGCGGGCCGCATCATCGCGAATGCGAATCGTGAGGCTGAGCTTGAGAAGAGCAGAGTCAAGGATGAAGTGAAGCAGGAGATCATCGGAGTCGCAACGGCGATGGCAGGCAAGCTGGTAGCCGGAGAACTCGATGAGTCAAAGCAGGCAGCACTGATCGACGAGACACTTGCGGAAATGGGTGATGATACATGGCAAAACAAGTAGATACAACCTATGGCAACGCGCTCTTTGAACTTGCGGCAGAAGAAGGAAAGATCGATACACTCTATGAAGAGGTTATGACGCTTCTTCCCGTTCTGCGCGAGAACAGTGATCTCTTTTCACTGCTTACGCATCCGCAGATCGACAAGGAAGAGAAGAAGCAGGTGCTCGAGAAAACATTTAAGGGCAGGATCTCGGACGAACTGGTCGGAACCATGACGCTGATGGCGGACAAGGATCACGGCGGCGAGATCATTTCGGTCTTTGAATACTACGCCAGACAGGTGAAAAAGCACAAGAATATCGGACTCGCCTTAGTGACTTCGGCAGTGGAACTGACGTCGGCACAGAAGGCGGCCATTGAGATGAAACTGATTGACACGACGAGCTACAAGTCGATCGAGGCGGCTTATCAGGTAGACCCCTCTTTGATCGGCGGACTCGTCATCAGGATAGAAGACAGAGTTGTGGACTCCAGTATCCGGACCAAATTAAACCGGATGTCACAGACTCTGGCACGCTCATAGTTAGGAGGTGTTCGTAGTCCATGAATTTGAAACCGGAAGAAATCAGCTCCGTAATCAAGGAACAGATCAAAAACTATCAGACCAAGCTTGAGACGTCTGATGTGGGAACTGTCATCCAGGTTGCGGACGGTATCGTACGAGTTCATGGTCTGCTTTCCGCGATGCAGGGTGAGCTTCTCGAGTTCCCCGGCGAGGTATACGGCATGGTCTTAAACCTCGAGGAGGACAACGTAGGTGCGGTTCTGCTCGGCGAAAGCAAGCATATCAATGAAGGTGATACCGTTAAGACGACGGGACGTGTGGTAGAGGTTCCCGTCGGTGACGCGATGCTCGGTCGTGTCGTTAACGCTTTGGGACAGCCGATCGACGGCAAGGGACCCATCGCCACCACCAAGACCAGACAGATCGAGAGAGTCGCTTCGGGCGTTATCTCACGTAAGTCTGTAGATACACCGCTTCAGACAGGTATCAAGGCGATCGACGCCATGGTTCCCATCGGAAGAGGACAGAGAGAGCTTATCATCGGTGACAGACAGACCGGAAAGACGGCACTTGCCATCGATACCATCATCAACCAGAAGGGCCAGGATGTATACTGTATCTACGTAGCCATCGGACAGAAGGCCTCCACGGTTGCGAATATTGTGAAGACACTGAATGAGTATGACGCTATGTCGTACACGACGGTGGTTGCATCCACAGCGAGTGAGCTTGCACCGCTTCAGTACATCGCACCTTATGCGGGCTGCGCGATCGGCGAGGAGTGGATGGAAGCAGGCAAGGATGTCCTGATCATCTATGACGACTTGTCCAAGCACGCAACCGCTTACCGTACACTGTCATTGCTCCTCCGCAGACCCCCCGGACGTGAGGCTTACCCCGGAGATGTCTTCTACTTACACTCAAGACTTTTGGAGCGTGCAGCGAAACTGAATGATTCTCTCGGCGGAGGAAGTTTAACAGCGCTTCCCATCATCGAGACACAGGCGGGTGACGTATCGGCTTACATTCCGACAAATGTCATCTCCATCACCGACGGACAGATCTATCTCGAGACAGAGATGTTCAACTCAGGTTTCCGCCCGGCGGTCAATGCAGGTCTCTCCGTATCCCGAGTTGGTGGTGCGGCACAGATCGGCGCCATGAAGAAACTTGCTGCTCCCATCCGTGTGGAGCTCGCACAGTTCAGAGAGCTTGCGGCATTCTCCCAGTTCGGCTCCGAGCTGGATGCGGATACCAAAGAAAAGCTTGCACAGGGTGAAAGAATCCGTGAGATCTTAAAGCAGCCCCAGTATGCACCGATGCCGGTTGAGCGTCAGGTTGTCATCATCTTTGCTGCAACCAAGAAGTATCTCTTGGATGTGGAAGTATCCCGCATCGCTGAATTTGAGAGCGGACTCTTTGAATTTATTGACACCAAGTATCCCGAGATCTTTGAAACCATCCGTACGGAAAAGAAGATCAGCGACGAACTCTCCGAGACCATTTCCAAGGCGATCGTTGAGTTTAAGGAGAACTTTTAGCGAGGTGAGTCATTATGGCGTCTATGAGAGACATCAAGCGACGCAAGGAAAGCGTCCAGAGCACGCAGCAGATCACCAAGGCGATGAAGCTTGTCGCAACCGTCAAGCTCCAGAAGTCCAGACAGCGTGCCGAGAACAACAAGCCATATTTTAACATGCTCTACGATACCATCTGCTCCATCCTTGCCAAGACCCGCAACGTGGACCACAGGTTCCTGAAGGAAAGCAAGACGAACAAAAAGGCAGTCGTAGCCATCACCTCGAACAGAGGACTTGCAGGCGGCTACAACTCCAACGTCGTAAAAGCCATCCTGGCTGCCGACCTTCCCAAGGAGGATACCTTCGTGTACGCCATCGGTAAGAAGGGAATCGAAGGCCTTCGCCGCAAGGGCTACACCATCCATCAGGATCTCTCGGAAGTGATCAATGCACCGCTTTTCGGAGATGCGATGGAACTCACAAAGCAGCTGCTTACACAGTATGAGGCGGGAGAGATCGGCGAGATCTATCTTGCTTATACGAACTTCAAGAACACGGTGACGCAGGAAGCGAAAGTGATCAAACTGCTCCCTATCGATCCTGAGGATTTCGATACCACAAGTGTTGCGGATGACAAGCTTCTGATGAATTTTGAGCCGGATGACGAGACGGTGCTTGACCGGGTGATCCCGAAGTACATGTCCAACATCATCTTCGGTGCATTTCTTGAGGCGGTAGCCAGCGAGAACGGTGCCCGTATGCAGGCCATGGATTCCGCCACGAACAACGCGGCGGATATGATCGCGAACCTGGAACTCTCTTACAACAGAGCCCGTCAGGGAGCGATTACCCAGGAGCTTACAGAGATCATAGCAGGTGCGGATGCGGTAGGCTAGAAGCCCCGCGCTTAGAGTTGACAAAGGAGAAAAAGATAAATGGCAGAGACAAATGTAGGAAAGATTACCCAGATCGTCGGTGCCGTAATCGATGCCAAGTTCCCGGACGGGTCCTTGCCTGAGATTTATGATGCGGTAAGCATCAAGCGTGCGGACGGAGAAACCCTCGTTGCAGAGGTTTCCCAGCATCTGGGTGATGATACGGTTAGATGTATTGCCATGGGACCCACGGACGGACTGGTTCGTGGTATGGAGGCAATCGGAACCGGCGCGCCCATTACGGTGCCTGTCGGCGAAGAGACACTGGGTCGTATGTTCAATGTGCTCGGACAGCCCATTGACGAGAAGCCGGCCCCCAAGGTAGACACCTACCTTCCCATTCACAGAAAAGCCCCCGAGTTCTCGGAGCAGGCAACCGATACGGAGATCCTTGAGACCGGTATCAAGGTCGTAGATCTCCTCTGCCCTTACCAGAAGGGTGGTAAGGTCGGCCTCTTCGGCGGAGCAGGTGTAGGTAAGACCGTCCTGATCCAGGAGCTCATCACCAATATCGCAACCGAGCACGGCGGATACTCCGTATTCACCGGCGTAGGTGAGCGTACCCGTGAGGGTAATGACCTTTATTACGAGATGATCGAGTCCGGCGTTATCGAGAAGACGACGATGGTATTCGGTCAGATGAACGAGCCGCCCGGAGCGAGAATGCGCGTAGGTCTTACCGGACTTACGATGGCAGAGTACTTCCGTGATAAAGTCGGCAAGGACGTGCTGCTCTTCATCGATAACATTTTCAGATTTACACAGGCAGGTTCCGAGGTGTCCGCGCTTCTCGGCCGTGTGCCTTCCGCCGTAGGTTATCAGCCTACACTCCAGACGGAGATGGGTACACTTCAGGAGCGTATCACATCTACGAAGAACGGTTCCATCACTTCCGTACAGGCAGTCTATGTGCCTGCGGATGACTTGACGGACCCCGCGCCTGCAACCACATTCGCACACTTGGATGCCAAGACCGTGCTTTCACGTTCCATCGTAGAGCTCGGTATCTACCCTGCGGTAGATCCCCTCGATTCCAGCTCACGTATTCTCGATCCGAGAGTTGTGGGTGAGGATCACTACAAGGTGGCCCGCGGTGTGCAGGAGATCCTTCAGAAGTACAAGGAACTTCAGGATATCATCGCCATCCTCGGTATGGACGAGCTTTCAGAGGACGACAAGATCATCGTGGCACGTGCACGTAAGGTTCAGAGATTCCTGTCACAGCCCTTCCATGTGGCTGAGCAGTTTACCGGACTTCCCGGAAAATATGTGCCGCTTACCGACACCATCCAGAGTTTCAAGGAGATCCTTGACGGTAAACATGATGACATTCCGGAGAGCTACTTCTTGAACTGCGGAAGCATTGAGGATGTACTTGCGAAGGTGAAGGAAGCAAAGTAATCTAGGAGAGAATCCATGGCAGAATCCAAAATGACAGTAAAGATCATTGCTCCCGATCGTACTTTCTACGAGGGAGATGTGAGCTTTATCGAATTCAATACCATCGAGGGCATCATCGGCGTATACCCGAGACATATCCCGATGACGGTAGTCATAGCGCCCGGCGTCCTGAAGCTTGAGACAGCGGAGGGCACGCGGCAGGCAGCGCTTCACTCCGGATTCGCCGAGATCTTAGGCGACAGCATCAAGATCCTCGCGGAGAGCGTGGAGTGGCCGGAAGAGATCGACAGAAACCGCGCCGAGGAAGCAAAGCTTCGCGCAGAACGACGCATCAAGGACAGTTCAATGGACGCCAATCGTGCGGAACTTGCATTAAAGCGTGCGGTCGTGCGACTCTCGATGACAAAACATTAAACCAAATGAGGAGCCGCTTAGGAGCCAGACACCCTGCGGGATGTCAGGCACCTAAACGGCTCCTTTTGCGCGAGGTGCCTGACTCCTTTAGGTGTCCGGCACCTTTTCTGTCGGATGAAGACTTGAGAAAGAGACGGATTTGTGGTATAATTCTCGCATATGGGATGGGTTTAATGCAGTAATGGGAAATACGTTTTCGAAAGGTGCTTGACATCTATGACAAAACGGACGACCATTTTACAGCACAACGCAGCACAGCACAGAGAGATAATCTCTGGCTCTTTTTGTGCGAGCATTATCATAGCGAATAACCATCAGACTAGGTGAAGGTGCCGGACTTCGGTCAGGCTTCTTCACCTTTTCTGATGGTTTTTTGTATATCACATTTAAGGAGGGTTTCATATGAAAAAAACAAGAAGCAGGAGGCGGATCCTCGGCATCATGCTGGCACTTGCGATGATGCTCGGATTGATGCCGCAAAGCGGATTCACTTCAAAAGCTGCAAATGAGGCGAGCAGCTGGACGGTGAATTCTGACGGCACTTACAGCCTGTCACAGACTGCGGTGACGAATGTGATCGGAAACACGCCCGACAGCTCGGTTACTCTTGTGCTGATCGGTACACTCGGAACAAATGCAACGATTTCGGGACTGCCGTCAGGCGCGACAGTACACAGCAAGACGGGAAGCAACTCGACGGCAGCATTGATCCTTTTTGATAATAAGGTTTCAAATGCTGAGTTAAAGACGATCTTGACCAAGGTAAAATTTGCACCCGGAACCACGCGTGTGCATATTGATCTTACAACCGGTGAAACAACCGCCGATATGAAGGAGCAGGTTGCTTCGGACACAACCACCTTTTTCGGCGTGTTGAATTCTAACGGAGAGGCACACGCATATCAGTTTAAAAAAGGACAAAAGAATTGGATTGAAGCCTTCCATGAAGCAATGAGTGGAACAGACACCCTCGGCGGATTAAAAGGGTATCTCGCGACGGTTACAACTCAGGATGAAGCTGTGATGTTGAAAGGCTTCTTTGATTCGGCTAATACAGGAAACACGAATGGAGCATGGACGGCCGGAACGTCGATGAAGTTCGGTGCGAATGATTTGACTTACGAAACAGCAAGTAAGATCACACCGACGAATCATGGATATAGTGGCGTTGCGACCAGTGTCAGCAATAAGAAGATTATCAGCGAGCAAGGAACTTATTATATGCCGTTTGATACGACGCATCAGTCTAATTCAACCTATGCGGACTATTATTATTGGGCTTGCGGTCCCGAGCAGGGACAGTCGATGAAGACGGCACCGTGGGCGAGTGGAGAGCCGAATAATTCTGACGATGCTAAAGGAGGAGAGTCTTGTGCGGTGGCACCCTGGGGTGGAAACGCATTGTTGAACGATCTTTCGCCGAATGCGGAAGTCCATGGATACTTTCTCGAGTTCAGTGTCTATGCGGGCGGTATTGATGCCGGCGTCAATTATCAGTCGAAGAATATTTATTTTGTAAAATACGACGGGAACGGAAATACAAGCGGAACAGCCCCTGCACCGCAGGAGAAACTCTCCGGCAGTGCACTTTCCGTAGCAAAGGCACCGGAAGGATTTGAACAGGAGGGCTATACATTTACGGGATGGAATACCAAGGCAGACGGTTCGGGAACTGCGTACGCTGCAGGTGCGGCTTACGACAAGGATGAGACTGTTACACTTTATGCGCAGTGGAAGAAAGATGACAAGCCGAAGGATGTAACGGTTGACTATGTGACACATGTTCAGAACAAGGGATGGGATAAAACTGCCAAGAAGGACGGGCAGGTATCCGGTACCACAGGATCCTCTCTTCGTATGGAAGCAATCGCAGTCAAGCTGGAAGGCAATCCGAACCTTGGCGTGCAGTATGCGACACATGTCCAGGATCTTGGATGGACACCCTGGGCGACGAACGGTGAAGTATCCGGTACCACAAACGAAAGCAAGAGACTGGAAGCAGTCATGATGAAGCTGACCGGTACGGACGCGGAAAAGTACGATATCTACTATCGTGTGCATGTACAGAATCTCGGCTGGCTTAATTGGGCGAAGAACGGTCAGCCCGCAGGCTCCAGCGGCTTCGGTTACAGACTGGAGGCCATCCAGATCCAGGTAGTTCCCAAGGGAACGGCTGTTAAGCAGAATGCGGAAGGTGTTAAGAGCACTTCAACCGTGGGCTACAGCTCCAAGGATAAGAACAATGCACCCGAGGCAGAGGGCATTGACACCGTCAATGTTTCCTATCGCACGCACATCCAGAATGCCGGCTGGCAGAACTGGAAGTCGAACGGTGCGGTAGCGGGAAGCTACGGCAGAAGCCTTCGCCTTGAGGGAATCAATCTCAAGCTTACCAACAAAGACCGCACCGGCGGTATCCGTTACAAGACACACATCCAGAATCTCGGCTGGGAGAAGAACTGGCATGTCGACGGAGACACAGCGGGAACAACAGGAAGAAGCCTTCGTCTCGAAGCGATCGATATCGAGCTCTACGGCGATATGGCAGATTTCTATGATGTATACTATCGTGTGCACGTACAGAATTACGGCTGGCTTAACTGGGCGAAGAACGGTGAGCACGCCGGAACGGCAGGCCTCAAGTACCGCATGGAGGGTATCCAGGTTGTGATCGTTCCGAAGGAAGGAACCGAACCTGCCGCAAACTACGGCAACATCAAATCAGTAAATACAAAGGCATTTATTCAGAAGTAATCAAGACCTGTATGTAAACGGGTGCCTGACCCCATTACAAAAGTGTTACATTTGGAAGTAAACGTAACATTTTCGTAGTGGGGCCAGGTACCTTTTTGATTTCACAAAAAGTTCACTTTACACTTCTTATGAATCGGTGTTATTCTATCATCATCGAAACCGCAGCGGTTCCGCTGTGCATTTCCCTTTTTTTACTTTTATGCAAGATGGTTACCCGTCTTGAAATACCGTATGTTTTGTTTTATCATAAGGAGGTAACGTGTATGGTTAAACAACTGGAAGACTTGACTTTTTGCGACGACTACATCTTTAATCGGGTGATGCAGAACGAGAAGCTTTGCAAGCGCTGCATCGAGATGATTTTGGGGATCGAGATCGACCACATCGAGAAGGCGGAATGCGAGCAGACCATCCGCCCCATTTACAGTTCCAAAGGGATCCGGCTGGACGTCTACCTAAAGGGCGACGATGTATCCTATAACGTGGAAATGCAGAACCGGTCCTACAAGGAACTGCCGAAGAGAAGCAGGTATTATCAGTCCGTGATGGACGTGGATGCGCTGCTGCGCGGCGCGACCTACCGGGAGCTGCAGAAGAATGTCGTCATATTCATCTGTTCGGATGATCCATTCCAAAAAGGACGTGCAATCTACACCTTTGAGAACCGCTGTGTGGAGGATCCGGAGTATCCGCTCAACGATGAAACCTTGAAAGTGTTCTTAAATGCGAAGGGTACAAGAGACGGATTGTCCGAGGGACTTAAGCATTTCCTGGATTTTGTTCGCGCAGGACAAACCGGAGATGAGTATACCCGGCAGTTAAATGATGAAGTGCGAAAAGTTAAGTCCAGAGATACAGCGAGGAGTGATTACATGTTCTTTTCGGCAAAACTGATGGATGAACATTATGAGGGCTTCAACGAGGGCAAGGAAGCCGGTGGTACGGAAAAGGAGATGAAAATAGCAAAACGCATGCATGCGAAGGGAAAGAGTACGGATGAGATCGCTGAGATGCTGGATATAACCGTGGAAAAGGTGCAGCAGCTTATCGCCGAAGAAAGTGCCTGATTCCGTTTTTCTATTCTGCTTTTTTTGGTGTCATCATGAGCGAGGCGAAGGATCTTAGTAAGCGGAAAGAAAGATTCTTCGCTGCGCTCAGAATGACGAAGGGGCACCTTTTCTTCCTTTTCTTTTCTTAAAAAATATGATATAATTGCAGGCGATAGAGTGGGTTGAAAGTAATATTGGGAATTTTTTTTGGAGGTGCTTGACAAGATGGCGTTATTCAAAATAAACTCCTCAGACAGACAGACAGACAGACAGACAGACAGACAGACAGACAGACAGAGCTTAAGCTGTTCTTTTTGCTTGCAGCAAATCCATATAAAGGAAACAAGAATGCACGTTTCAGCTATAGAGATATGGCGGGAAGGGTGCATTTTTTATTCTGAATATATTTAAAACAGACACCCGGACACAGAAATTTGTATGATAATGGGAGGATTAAACATATGAAGAAGAGATTAACACGAAGGATAGCCATCATGCTTGTATTGCTTATGGCTGTTTGCAATCAGAGCTATTTGACTTTCGCATTTGATGAAGGAAATTCATCTGCGGAGTCTTATATGGTATCCGATGAAAATGAATCCGTAGATGCAGAGGTTGCAACAGATTCGGATGCGGGGATGGAAGAGGCTGAGGAAAACTTAGAGCCGGATACAGTATTGGATATGGACGACGCTCCTGCCCGACAGGACACGATGGATGAAGGAACGCACGAGAAGGAAGAAAAGGCAGAAAAGACAGAAAAGACGTATCCGTCCTTTGCACAGTCCTGTTCCATTGATGGTGTTCATATCACAGTCACTGCCTCGGAAGGGGTTTTTCCGGAAGGAGCAGAGCTTAATGTAAGCAAGGTGACAGCTGACAAGGAAGCGCAGATCGATCAGGCGGTAAATGTTGTACGTAACGCGGATGCCTTTGTTGCACAAAGTTATACATATGACATAAAGGTCCTTGATGAGAATGGAACGGAAATCCAGCCTGCGGATGGACAGACAGTCAATGTAAGCTTTGCTATGGATGAGGTGGCTAACCGGAATCTCTCAACCGACATTTATCATATACCGGGAGAAACCGGAAATCTTGTGGCAGAAGAATTAAGTACATCCGAGAGTGGAAATACAGTCACGGCTGTATCAGATGGATTTTCCTACTATACTGTAGAATTTACTTATAATGAAAAGCAGTATGTGATGGAGGGTGATAGTTCTGTCGCTTTGACTGACATACTTTCATATGTTGGTATAACTAAGGCAGATGGAAATGCAGCGACAGACAGTGATATAACTGCGGTAAGTGTAAGTGATGAAAGCCTTTTCTCTGCGTCAAAGGAAAGTGGTGAGTGGATAGTTACTGCACATCAGGCATTTACAAGTAATGAGTGGATGAAGGTTACTGTGGATGGTGTGGAGTATGAGATTGTGGTGACGGATGCGGTGACACAAAACTTTACGTTTACTCTTTCTAACGTAAATAGTCTTACCCACAACATAACGGGGGCTACCTATAATAAGGACACAAAATTTGTCTTTAATGGTTATAACAATAATAGAAAGGGGCCGAATAATGGCGGTCCTGAAAACATGTTTATAGGTATTACGTTCAAGGATGCGAAAGGCAACCAATACCATCCGACGATTTCCTATTCAGGCAACAGCAATGGTGAATACAGCAACAGTGGCTATTTACGTTTTGCGGCTGGTAATTCTAGTGGTGGTGGTACCGGACCGACATCTTGCACGTTTACACTCGACAGCTTGCCAAACGATGCAGCAAAATGGAAAATCTGCAATATTGGTCAAACCTGTGCTAACTGCGGCGGCGGGGTTTACTTTGACCTGGTTGCGGTTGCCGAGCCTGCTACCAATCCTACATTAACCAATACGACCGCCAATTATGATGGCAGCGCCCACGCCATCGGTACCAGCGGCGGAAGCGGCGGCATAGTACAATACGCAACCAGCGAAGACAATTCCACATGGAGCGACTGGACAACGACTGTGCCGAGGCGCACTGAACCAGGAACCACGTATGTCAAAGCAAAGGTTGTCGGCGATAATTTCCACAATGACAGCACAGAAACTTCTGTCCATACGCTTGTAATCAACGAACCGTCTACCGCGCCGACGCTTACCGGCTGGTCGGGAACCTACGACGGAAACTCACATAGCGTGACGGCATCTGGCGCATCAGGTGGAACAGTATATTATAGAACAAGTACAGATAACTCTACATGGGGCAGTTGGTCGGCAACTGTACCTTCAAGAAAAGATACGGGAACGACTTATGTACAGGCTTATACGAAAGGTGACAGCACACATTCTGATTCATCAGTTACAACAAGTGTGCAGATAACCATTACCCCTAAAACTGTAACCGGTGCTATCCAGACAATACCAGATCAGACATATACAGGTTCAAATATAACCCCTTCCATCACAGTGAAAGATGGAAATACTGTCATAGCGGCATCTGAGTATAATGTTTCATATTCAGATAACAAAGATGTCGGAACGGCTACCGTAACTGTGTCTGATAAGACAGGTGGCAACTATACAGTGTCAGGAAGCACGACATTTACAATTACTAAGGCGCCACTTACCATAACTGCAAATGATAAGACCATTACCTATGGTGATGCGCCGGC
>CACZFI010000007.1 GCA_902780405.1 uncultured Lachnospiraceae bacterium | reverse complement strand
CTGATTGTCGGGAATAAAGTCCCGACCACTATGCAAATCGCATTTCTGCGTTTTGATTAAAAATCATATATTTCTTCTTGACTTCTAATAGTTAGTCTCCGGGAAGGTTGGTGAAAACCAGAGGCTGAATATCATTTTGATAGCAGACAACACCTTTGTCCGGAATACCCTCAAGATAGTAACGCACCAGCGGATTGGTCAGTGTATAGTTGCTGACTGCGATATGAAAGCTGATACGTCCCATACTTGCCGGGATTTCCACCGTCCTGCGGAAACTGTAGATTGTTTCGTCCCCGCACTCCACGGAGTCAAGCATCAGATTGTAGCTGTTGATCTCACTGCCGTAATCGTCTACCGAAAGCCTTCTCACACCGTCCGTACAGCACAGATACAGGTATTTCCCGTCGAAGTTGTTCCATGAATTCGCGGTAAATGTCGTCGTAAGCCCCCACCGTTCATTGAGCAGGGTGCATGTATACTCTCCGTCTTCCAGCAGTTTGGCCTCGGGCACGATATAAAGTCCCGTACCTGATGTGATCAGACAGTTTCGATCCTCGGTGATCACCACGTCGTAGTTGTTGGAACTCGGGAAGTTCTTCAGTTCCCTCACAACGCCACCGTCGTCATAGTAAAGTGCGTTGCTGGTGACATAGATGTAGCCGCCGGTACAGGGAACGATACGAAGGACCACCAGTGTGTTGAGTCCTTCCTCCTTGCCGATGTGCCCCACCACCTTGTCATCTTTGATGATATAGATACCGTCGCCGTCGGACGCCGCGAGGATCAGTCCGTCGTCACACTCGACAAGCGACAGGATATACTCATTGGAAAGTCCATTTTCTTCATCGATCTTATTTTCTACCACCCCATCCCGAAGGAAGAACAAGCCTACATTCGTGGCCACCAGGATGCGTCCGTCAGAAAGCTCGAGGGTGGTTCTGCATCTGCCGCCCCACAGTTCCTGGTCCTCCTTGCGCGAATACTGAAGTTCCTGCTTGTCGTCTATGTAGTAGATGCCATTCTTGCCGTAGGTGCTGATCCAGATCTGTCCGCGGCTGTCTTCCATGATATTTCGGATCCTGACACCGGAGAGTTCCTCCAGAAAGGGCTTTTCGATCTCCTCCTCCGTCTCCAGGCTGATCACATGAAGTCCGCTGTCCGATCCGATATAGAGTTCTCCGTCCTTTTCAAGGACGGCATTCACAACATCCTTCGGGAGCCCCGCTCTCGAAAACATATTCTTAAACGGCGTACGGGAATACTTCATCAGACCGTGTTTGGTCGAGGCAAACCAGATATTGCCCTGATTATCCACACAGGCCGAGCTTACCGCGCCCTCGAAATCCTTGTGTCTCATGTTGAATCTGTCACCCGTATGCTCATCCATGAAACCCATGCCGTTCTCACAGCAGTAGAAGAAACCTTCCAGCATATTGCTGTAAATGATGCTGTTGGCAAACGATGTATCCGGAAGACGGTACATCCTGTCGTAGACGAATCGATCGTCCACGATGTGAAAACACTCGACCACATCCTCACTGGTGCCCACCAGAATACGTTTTGCCCCCACAGCCACCGCTCTGTAGTCAATACCCTCGGTTTTCTGATACTCTTTAATATCAAGGATGGTATCATCCCTGAACAGAAACAGTTTTCCGTTGTTGGTCACGCCTGCCATGCTTCCGTCCTCTGTCGGCGCAAACGAACGGACAAAATACAGATCATCGATATCCGTGTAGGTCGTGATCTCCCCGTCCGGCGTGATCTTCGAGGTTGCAAGCACCGTTCCGATGAAAATGTTTCCGTTCTTGTCTTCACCGATGGACCGCACGGAATCCGCACCGAGACCGTTATCCGTGTTGTAGGCATGCACCTCTCCCGTCATTCTGTCCATACAGAACACACCGCTGTCGTTGGTTCCGATCCAGAGTCTGCCTTGCATATCTGAAATAATCTTTGGGCTCCCGCTTGCGGCAGAAGCATCCCGTAAGAAATGCCATGGTGATACTGACCGCGAAATAAAAGATAATCTCATCTCTGAAAATCATCAGGAAGAAGGATGTAAGAAAGGCAACCGCAGAACCCGCGATCGGACCGTAAAGGATCGATGCGAGCATCGTCCCCACAACATCCAGCCACAAAAGAAGCCGAAGGCGATATGTCACATAGGAGCCCAGCAAGTTGATTGCAAAAGCGAGCGCGATCACGAAGATGCTTTCCTTCGTGACATCGAATAAGAAAATGTCCCTGAGACTCTTTTTGTTCTTCTTTGTCTTTTGTTCCTGTCCCATAAAGCTGTTACTCCTATAAATCCTTATACTCGTATCAGTTCCTTTGGTGATCCCGCAAGGTTACGGTATCCGTCTTCCGTGACAACCACCATATCCTCGATCCTGACGCCGAAGCGTCCGGGCAGGTAGATACCCGGTTCACAGGTGATCACAATTCCGGGTTCAAGTTCCTTTTCACACTTCGGTGAAAGACGCGGCTCCTCGTGGATAAAAAGTCCCACACTGTGACCGAGCCCGTGGCCGAAACAGTCTCCGTATCCCGCATCCGCAATGATATCTCTTGCGATCTTGTCCACTTCATGTGTCATGGCTCCGGGACGAATGGCCGTAAGGGCCGCCTTCTGCGCGCGAAGTACGGTTTCATACACACGGATCTGCTCGGCTTCTCTTTCTTTTCCGATCAGCACGGTTCTTGTCATATCCGAGCAGTACCCACGGTAGATACATCCGAAATCCATCGTGAGAAAATCTCCCTCCGAAAGCACACGATCCGTCGGAACCGCATGCGGCATAGAGGAATTCTCTCCAGAAGCCGCTATCGTGTCAAAGGAGAGCCCGCTTGCGCCGCGTTCCCGCATAGAAACCTCTAAAGCAAGCGCCACCTCACGCTCGGTCATGCCGGGTTTTAACACCGTCAGGATATGTGCAAATGCTTCATCTCCGATCGCTTCCGCCCGCGCCAGGCATTCGATTTCTTCCGGATCTTTCAGATATCGAAGATACTCTGCGGCATCCCCGATCTCAACCCATACCGTGCGTTCGGAAAGATCCTCGGAAAGGCGCTTCATCTGACGGTAGGAGATCTGCCGGTCCTCAAAACCGATCGATGCATCCTCGCGTACACCCGCTTCGGCAAGAATCCTTCGTATCGTCTTTCCGTATCCTTCGCTTTTGATATCGACCACCGTAAAACAGGGGGCTTCTTTCGCAGCAGCCTCCGTATAACGTGAATCCGTAAGCACCACAGCCTGATCGTTAAAAATCAAAGCCATGCCTTCATGTCCCGCATATCCCGTGACATAGTGGATATTGTATCCGTCCGTCAAAAGAAGCACATCGATGCTTTTTTCATTCAAAATGTCCCTTGCCCGCGCAAGTCGTGTCTCATACGTCCCCATAGTGTCCCCTTTAATTAGTAAAAAAGCGCCGACCCCAATGGCCGGCGCCTTGTAATGACAGACTAATCTTCTTTCTTGTCTTCCTTTGTATCCTCTACAATATCATCGTCATCAAAGAAGCTATCATCAAAATCATCATCGTAATCATCGAAATCATCAAGATAATCCGGTGTGAGGTACTTGTAAACAGCTACACAGATACCAACGATGATGGTTAAAATACCAACGATCAAAGCCACGGAAAGAAATGCGTTCTTAGCTTCGGTCACACACTCATTTTCTTTCACTACTCTTACTTCATCACACTTTTTCATATTCGTTCCACCTTTCATAAATTATCGGCAACAGCCTATGGGTATTCTATCACATATGGATGTGGATTTCCACCCTTCCCTTAGAGTTTTTTCATCTTCACAAGGGATGCAAATAGCTTCTTTTCGCCCACGCGCTCAAACTCCACGGTGAGTTCCTGATCGGATCCTGCGGGTGTAACCGCCTTGATCACGCCCTTTCCGAACTTCAGGTGTTTTACCGTATCTCCGACCGCATAAGCGGTTGTGTCGCCGCCCATCGGAAATGCCTTTCCAAAGCCGGGGTTCGCAGACGGATTCGCCGAATTCTTCGTGTAAGGATTCGTCTTGCTGTAATCCGTATCCTTCATCTTCGGTCTGCCGTATCCATAGTCCGCAAATCCGTGTTTTTCATTGCTGTAAGGTTTTCCTTCTGTTTCCTTGCCCATAGTTCTCCCCATTCGTGCGCCCGGCGCACTCTTACGTACAATATAGTCTTTCGGAATCTCATCCAAAAACTCGGATTCCTCACAAAAATTGGTAATGCCGTGAATCATACGCTGACTTGCCCCCGTCAGGTACAGTTTTTTCATGGCACGTGTGATACCGACATAGCAGAGTCTGCGCTCCTCCTCGATTGCATCCGGATCGTCGGAGTCCATCGACATACCGCTCGGGAAAAGCCGCTCCTCCATACCGGTGATGAATACGTTCGGGAATTCGAGTCCCTTGGCGCTGTGGAGTGTCATCAAAGTCACTCGACCGGGTGCGCCCTCGGCATCCTCCTCGTCCGTATCCGCAACCAATGCGATCTCTTCGAGAAGCTCGGTCAGGTTCGGCTGTTCCGCCGACTGCTCGTAGGTCACGATCTTGTTCCTCAATTCGTCAATGTTCTCGATCCTGCCCTTCGCCTCTTCGGTGCCTTCCGCCTGAAGAAGTTCCACATATCCGGTCGTTTCGATCAGCTTGTCAAAGGCTTCGCTTGCAAATGCACCGTCAGAGATCATGGTTCTGATACCTTCCATCAGGTCCATAAACTCGGAAAGCTTGGACTTCGCTCTGTCGATGCCCGGCACGATATCCATATCAAGCAAAGCATCATACATGGACATGCCGTTCTCAAGGGAAAAATCCTCCACCTTGCCGACGGTCGTCGCTCCGATGCCGCGCTTCGGAACATTGATGATACGCTTTAAACTCTCGTTGTCCGAAGGGTTCACAAGAAGTTTCAGGTAGCAGACGATGTCCTTGATTTCCTTTCTGGCGTAGAAATTCTGTCCGCCATAGATTCTGTACGGGATATTCGCGAGGAGCATCTTCTCCTCCAAAAGTCTCGACTGCGCATTCGTTCTGTACAAAACCGCAATCTCATCCGCAGCCTGTCCCTCACCGATCAGTTTCGAGATCTCGGATGCAACACCCGTTGCCTCGTCATACTCGTTGCCGTAGCGGGTGTAGGTGATCTTTTCACCCTCCTCCTGCTCGGTCCAAAGGGTCTTATCCTTTCGTCCCTGGTTGTGTGAGATCACATGATTCGCCGCATTTAGAATGTTGGATGTCGACCGGTAATTCTGCTCAAGTTTTACAACCTTACAGCCCTCGTACTGATTCTCGAAGCTAAGGATGTTCGTGATATCCGCGCCGCGGAATTTGTAGATACTCTGGTCGTCATCTCCCACCACGCAAATATTCCGGTACTTTCTTGCAAGCATCTCCACGAGCTTAAACTGCGTGAAGTTCGTATCCTGATACTCATCCACCATAATATAGCGGAAGCGCTCCTGATACTCAAGAAGTACATCAGGGTTCGTCTCAAACAAAAAAATCGTCTGATAGATCAGATCATCGAAATCAAATGCATTGTTGGCCGCAAGCCTCTTCTGATACTCCCTGTAGGCCGAGGCCAGCTGCTGATCGCGATAGCTCGTCGCATGTTCCTTCTCGTAATCGTCCGGAGACATGTACTGCTCCTTCGCCTTTGAGATCACGGAAAGTACCAGCCGTTCGGGATAAAGCTTCGGATCCATACCGAGATACTTTAATACATCCCGAATGATACCCTTGCTGTCGTCCGTGTCATAGATGGTAAACGCGGACGCTCGTCCCAGCTTTTCGACGTGCTTGCGCAGAATCCTGACGCACATGGAATGGAAGGTCGAAACCCAGACGCTCTCCGCACCGAAACCGATCAAGTTGTCCACCCTCTCCCGCATCTCTCTGGCAGCTTTGTTGGTGAAGGTGATGGCGAGGATATTGTAGGGATTCACCCCGCACTCCTCGATCAGATATGCGATCCTGTGTGTGATCACACGCGTCTTACCGCTTCCGGCGCCTGCCAATATAAGCAGAGGCCCGTCCGTTGCGAAACAGGCCTCCTGCTGTCTGTCGTTCAGTAGATACTGCAAATCTTATGCAAGTCCGAGCTTGGACTTCATAGCCTCAAGCTCATCTTTCACTGCTGCATCGGGAGCTGCATCGTACTTCGCTGCCAGTGAATCTACGGTGCTCTCCTGCGTTGTCATATTGAGCTCGCTCATGGCATTCGCCTGATCAAGCATCGCATTGGCTTTCGCTTCCATACGCTCGAAAGCTCCAATGCTGGATGAGGAATCACTCAGGGTGTTCGTCATCTCATTGAGTCTCTGCTGTGTCTTGGCAACCTTGATCTTCGCCTTGATGGCGTCTCTTCTGCTCTCAAGCTGGTTGATATCGTTCACAAGCTTATCGTGCATCTGACGCATTTTCATGGCGTTCGCCGCTGCGACATCATAGGTCTGCTGCAGGCTGGCCTGCTTTGCGGAAAGTGTATTCTTCTGGGTGAGGAACTTCATCGCATCTGCTTCGTTGCCTGCAAGAAGTGCCTTCTCGGCATATCCCTGCATCTTCGCGATCTCGGAATTCACCTCATCTAATTCTCTCTTACAACGCTGCTCGTCCGCCATAACCGCTGCGGTCTCCTTGCGTACCTCACCGAGATCCTTGGTCAGGTTGCGCATGGTCTGATCGATCATCTTCTCGGGATCTTCAGCCTTATCGAGGAGCGCGTTGATATTCGCTGCCATGATATCCTTAAATCTTGCAATAATTCCCATTTCTCCTGTAACCTCCTTCAATATAAGGTGCAACAACAAGTATTATTCTATCATAGAGAGGTTTGAATCACAAGGCAAATTTCTCTGTCACTTCGGCGTTGGCCTTCATGGCGGAAGCCTCCATCGCCTTGCGGTCATCCAGCAGTTTCTGCTTTAATTCCGGATGAGATACGGCCATGATCTGCAGTGCCAGGTAAGCCGCATTCTTGCTTCCGTTGATCGCAACGGTGGCCACCGGGATTCCGGGCGGCATCTGAACCACCGACATCAGTGCATCCATACCGTCAAGCACGGATCCCGAAAGGGGTACGCCGATCACAGGAAGTACCGTCTGGCTTGCCACAACGCCGGGAAGCGCCGCTGCCATACCGGCCGCCGTGATAAAGACCTCCGTACCGTTTCCGTTTGCTTCTTCGATAAATGCGGAAAGACCCGCATGCGCGCGGTGTGCGGAAAGGCATCTCACGTCCACCTTAACACCGTAGTCCTTCAAAACCGTAACTGCGGGTTCCACCTTGGAAAGATCACTGGTAGATCCCATAATAACTGCAACTCTCATCTTGTTCCTCCTGATTCTTTTTATACTATACTTCCGAGGATCACCGTACCGACTTTGGTCGGTGTCTCGCTGATATCATAAGCTCGTATGAGCCTTGCCTTGGCTCCCTCCGCATCCGAATTCTCCGATGCGTAAATATAGGCAAACGGTTCGTCCTTTTTCACTTCTTCTCCGAGTGTGTAAAGAAGCTCGAGCCCCACCGTGACATCGATGGTGCTTTCCTTCGTGGCCCTTCCGCCGCCGAGCATCAGGCTTGCCATACCGACTTCCTCCGCACTGCAGTAGGCAAGATAACCGTCCTTTGACGGATAGACCGGAATCTTGTCCTTCGCCACGGGAAGCTTCTCCGGATCATAGATCACGGAAGGATCTCCGCCCTGGGCTTTTACAAAGTCCGCAAACCGGTCCAAGGCCTCGCCGCTTTCAATCACGCGTACCGCACGCTTCCTGCATGCATCCAGCGTGTCCGCGGACGGTGCTGCATTCGGCTCTTCACCAACAGCAAGCATGTAGGCCGCCAGCGTAAGACTGACATCGACCAGTCGTTTCAGACCTCTGTCCTTTGCGCACGCCGCCTCCACATCTTTCAGTGATAACACCTTAAGCGCCTCGTAAAGCTCCAGCGAATTTCCGACCATATGACCGAGCGGTTCGTTCATATCGGTGATCACGGCACAGGTTCGTCTGCCGGCCAAAACCCCGATCTCCGTCATCGTACGTCCGAGTTCGACAGCATTCTCATACGACTTCATAAATGCGCCGCTGCCGCACTTGACATCGAGAACGATGGCATCCGCACCCGCCGCGATTTTTTTGCTCATAATACTTGAGGCGATCAGCGGCAAACTGTCTACTGTTGTAGTCACATCGCGCAGCGCGTAGATCTTTTTATCCGCAGGCGCGAGTTCTCCGGTCTGCGCAACCAGCGAAAGCTTTAGTTCATTGACCTGGCGGATAAACTGTTCCTTGGGAACCTCTACGGAAAATCCCGGGATGCTCATCAGTTTGTCCACGGTACCGCCCGTGTGGCCGAGGCCTCTCCCGCTCATCTTCGCTATGGGAATGCCGAGGACCGCAAGGATCGGTGCCACGATAAATGTCGTCTTGTCACCGACGCCGCCGGTGCTGTGTTTATCAACCTTCACGCCTTCAATGGCAGACAGATCAAGCTTTTCTCCGCTGTCCGCCATGGCCAGCGTAAGCGCTGTCGTCTCCTCCTTCGTCATGCCCTGATAAAAGACGCACATCAACCAGGCAGACATCTGATAATCGGGGATCTCCCCTCTTGTAAAACCGTCCACGACAAATCGGATCTCTTCCTCTGTCAGGAACCGGCCGTCACGTTTCTTTTTGATGATATCATACATGCGCATAGCATCACCTCACTCACCGAGGATCTCCGACAGGAAGTCCTCACCGATGGTATCGCCGGGGATCACTTCCCCCAGCAGATAACGCTCCACTGTTTTTCCGATATCGGCAAAGGAGCCGCGCACGCCCAGATTGACGCCCTGCTTAAGCTTCCTGCCGTAGACCAGGACAGGGATGTACTCCCTGGTATGGTCGCTTCCGCGAAAGGTGGGATCGCAGCCGTGGTCCGCATTGATGATCAATATGTCATCATCCGCAAGCTTCGGAAGTGTCTTTCCAAGCCATTTGTCAAAGGCCAGAAGTCCGTTCTTATAGCCCTCCGTATCGCGTCTGTGCCCGTATATCATATCAAAATCAACGAGGTTGGTAAAGATAAGGCCCTCGCTTTGCTCGCGCATAAACTCCTCGGTCCTTGCCATACCGTCGTCATTGCCGGTGGTATGGATTTCCTTCGAGATGCCGGAGCCCTTAAAGATATCGTAGATCTTGCCTACTGCGCCGACGGGTACGCCCGCATTTTTTAAGTGCATGAGCACATTGTCCTCCTGCGGAAGTAGTGCGTAATCCTTGCGGTTCGAAGTGCGGACATAGGCGTCCTCGCCCTTTACAAAGGGTCTTGCGATCACACGGCCAACCGCATGTTTTCCCGTAAGCATCTCCCTGGCCGTCTCGCACCATGCATAGAGTTTTTCGAGGCCGACCGTCTCTTCGGACGCCGCGATCTGGAAGACGGAATCCGCCGAAGTGTACACAATGGGATATCCTGTTTTTTCATGTTCCGGTCCGAGTTCCTGTATGATCGGAACGCCGGATGCCACCTTGTTGCCGAGGTATCCTCCACAGCCCGTGCGTTTCACGAATTCGTCCATCACATCCTGCGGGAAACCGTCCGGATAAGTCGGAAAGGGATTCTTGGTATGGATACCGATCATCTCCCAGTGTCCCGTGGTCGTATCCTTGCCCATAGATGCCTCACGTGCCTTGCCGTAGCATCCCACAATGTCTTTTGCTTTCGACGGATTTTGAAACGAGGTTTTCTCAATTGCCGAAAGCCCGAGACTGTTCATCGCCGGAAAGTCCGCGTCGGGATAAGTCTTTAAGATATGCCCGATGGTATCGGCCCCTGCGTCACCGAACTTGTCCGCATCGGGCGCCTCGCCGCACCCCACACTGTCAAGTACGATCCAGATTACTCTTCTTGCCATCTACCGTACCTCCTTTTACAGATCTGTCAAAGGTTCATTTAAGCTCTCGGTTCCGGGCAGCACAAACCGTCCATCCCGTATGATATCCGTCCTGGTACCGTCTTCACATACCGCCACGATACTTCCGAGTTCATCGTAGGGTATGGTGATGTCGGTGTGACAGTTGAAATACTTCTTTTCTCTGGCAAATGCATTGTCCTTCGCCACGATCTCTTTGCCGTCCGGATTAAAAAGCCTTGCCTCCTCACTGTAGCTGTAGCAGGTATCCCCGAGTGCAAAGTGCGGTCCGGTCTTTTCACCGATCAGGATGGGCAGCTTCGCGAGAATATCGAATCTGCGAGCCATTCTGTAGGCCGTTGTATTTGTTCCGATGGCGAATTCTCCGATGGGTAACGTCGGATGTCCGAAGAGAAGATTCTCCTCGATAAACTTCCTGCCCTCCGCCGGATCCTCGAAGTTTGCGCAGGCATAATCCTTCACACAGCCGTCAACAAAGGTAAGCAAAAGGTCATCATAGCGAAGTTCGTTCAGATAGACGGAAGATACATACAGCGTACCCTCCGTACCGGAAAGCTCGGGTGAGGTAAAGACCTCTCCCACCGGTATATTGACATCCGCCACGCAGTTTTCGAAATTCGTCTCTTTCTCCCTGTCGATCTTTCGAAGCATCACACGGATGTCCGTGCGGTTGTTGCCGCATCCGCGGACTTCCACGTGCGTTGCCCGATCCAGGCAGTCAATGATGGACTGCTGAATCCGCCTGTAGGTTGCATTGTCTAAGGTATTCACGCGGATCACTTCATCAAAGATCTCAGAAAACTCCGGTCCGATCTCCGGGATCGGAAAAGCAATGATCGTGAAGCTGTACTTGTCTCTCGGCATGTAACGATTGGAAAGCTCCGCGGATTCGCCTACCTGCGCAAGGATCATCTTGTTTTGCTCTTCGGAAAGCGAGATCGCATGTGCGCTCTTTTGCGGTGCAAATGTGTCTTCACCGAAGGTTTCCATTACCGCCGGTCCGGCGAATGCAGCGACTTCCTCTGCATGTGCCTCGTAGAAAGCGGACAGCACTTCAAGCTTCCTGTTGCAGATGGATTTGTCCATAAATACAGCCTCATCCATCCTGTGATCATACTCATACTGCTTATTGGCGGGTGTCGCCGTAAAGCCCACTCTGTTCGTCAGCCGGCGAAGCAGTCTGCTTACGGGATACCCGTAGATCACGGGAGAAAGCCCGTGAGATTTGAATTTTTCGATCGAAGCGGCGATCACTCTCTCAAAACCGATCGCATATCGGATCGCCACATATTTCTTCGGTGAAAGATCGATCCGCATAGTGCGGTATCCTTCCACGAAGCCGTTCACAAAGGTTTCGGCCATACACTCGATCTTCTCGGCCGGAAGATTTCCAAGATACTCCGCCACCGAGCGTTCATTTGCCGTCAAATACTCACCGTAGCGATAAAGATGCACGGGATCTCCCGATGCGGCCGCATCGCGGATGATGCCGATGTAGCGATCGTTGTTTCTTCCGCCGATCAAAGTATCCGCCGTCCGACCGGCCAGAAATTCTTCCATGTAATCAAACATGTGTGATCGGATCGCCTCCGCGACAGCCTCCGTTTTCACGATCTCGCCGTCAGCCTCGGCCGCGGTAAAAAGCCCGTACACGGAAAGGAAAAGCTCCGAGAGAACCGTCAGGGCGAAAAGATCTTCTTCGTAAGCCGCACGGATCGCACCGCGAAGTTCCGCATAGAGCATGGAAAGCGCAGGGCCCATCTCATCGCCGAGTTTTTCCGAAGCATAGTCCGGATTGCCGAAACTTTCGGCGTAGTGTGCGGGAAGGATGTCTCCGTACAGGGTTTCGTTCCATTCCGTAAAGACAGCAAGGGAGGGTAATTCTCCCTCCTTCACCGTGGCATACACCTCACGGATCTTCTCATAAAGATCCGCAAGCATATGAAAGTATGATGTCAGTCCGGCATCCGAAAGGGACTCACCGTGTATCTCGTGAATCCTGCAAGTTGCCAGTTCATAACGTTCTTCTAATTCATTCGTCAGTTCCATTGTTTCTCCTACAAGATCAAAAAGACAAGGACGATCACAAAGCCGAGAATGCATACCAGCGCCGAGGTACGCTTGCTTCCGAGGCTTCCTTTCTGGGATTTTAAAGAAAATCTCGCGAAGATGAATCCCACCACAGACAGGATCAGCGCGGAAAGAAGCATAACTCCGATAATCCCCGGGACATGTCCCGCGGTTTTTACGGATGCGATCACCGCGATCAGCTCAAAGAGCAGCGCCAGCCCTCCCATACAAAAAGAGATCACCGTATCGGACGCCACGGAATCATCCGTGAAATAATATGGTTTTCTTCGTCTCTGTTTAAACACAGCCGATCAGTTCTCCTATATCTTCAATCTCATGTCGTCTCATATAATCCTCGATGCCCTCTACCACCTTGAGGCTGGCTGTGGGATCCGCAAAATTGGCAGTACCCACGGCTACGGCGGTTGCACCGGCCATCATCATCTCAAGCGCATCAGAAGCAGTGGCTACGCCACCCATGCCGATCACGGGAACCGATACCGCATGCGCCGCCTGATAGACCATCCGGACTGCAATGGGATGAATGGCAGGTCCCGATACACCTGCAGTCTTGTTGGCGATGGCAAATCTTCTTCTCTCCACATCAATCTTCATACCCGTGATGGTATTGATCAAAGAGATGGCATCAGCGCCGGCATCCTCTGCCGTTTTCGCCATAAGCGCAATGTCCGTCACATTCGGAGAAAGCTTCATGATCACGGGCTGTTTTGCATGCGCTTTCACTTCCTTCGTGATCTTTGCCAGTGCCGCAGGATCCGTACCGAAGGCGATACCGCCCTCTTTGACGTTCGGGCAGGACACATTGATCTCGAGAAGGTCTGCGTTCGTATCAGCAAGACGCTCCACAACCTCTACGTAATCCTCAATGCTTCTTCCGCAGACATTCACAATGATTCTCGTATCTTTTTTTGAAAGGAAGGCCAGATCTCTCTCGATAAAAGTATCGATACCGGGATTCTGCAGACCGATGGCGTTCATCATACCGCCCTGCGTCTCTGCGATTCTCGGCGTGGGATTGCCGGGCCAGGGTACATTTGCCACACCCTTTGTGGTCACTGCGCCAAGCTTTGATACATCAAAAAACTCGTCGTACTCCATGCCGGAACCAAAGGTACCGGATGCAACGGTCACAGGATTCTTTAGCGTTACGCCTGCAATACTTACTTCCGTCTTCATCAAAGCACCACCTTTCCCGCGTTAAAGACCGGTCCGTCCGCGCAGATTCTGGTATTGTTCACCTTGGAATGGTCGTCGATCTCCTTCGTCTTGCATACGCAGGCAAGGCATGCGCCGATACCGCAGGCCATGCGTTCCTCTAAGGAGATATAAGCCAAAAGTCCCTGCTCGGCCGCATAAGTCTGGATGGCCTTGAGCATCGGTGTCGGGCCGCAGGCATAGATCACTTCACCGGTAACACCCGCCTCACGGATCGCATCCATTACAGTGCCCTTAAAACCGATATTTCCGGCGTCACTTGCTTTTACTATTTCACCGTAAGGAGCAAATTCATCCGATAAAAACTCTTCATCACGGAAACCGAGAACGATCGTCTTTTTAGCCTCGAGTTTCTTCGCAAGAAAGAGCATCGGAGGGATACCGATACCGCCGCCGATCAAAATGGCGGATTTGTCTAAAAGCGTATAGCCGTTGCCCATAGGTCCTGCCACACGGATCGTATCACCTGCCGTAAGCGCCGAAAACAGGCGTGTTCCTTCTCCCGCAATTCTGTATACCATACGGATACTTCCCGCTTCCGCATCCGCATCGCAGATGCTGATGGGTCTCGGAAGAAGTTTTCCGGAGTCTGACGTGTAAAGTGAGAGGAACTGTCCGGGACGCGCCTCGCACGCTATGGAAGGTGCCTCGATCACCATGGAATAAATATCTGTTGCGATACAATCCTGAGAGAGGATCTTCGCTTCAATCACTGTCTTGCTCATATAATGTCCTTTCAAACCTCGCCGCTTATCTTCTTGCGGAATTGATATCCTCGATCATATCGATGGTGGCCTGTCTTGCAGCCTCCGCATAACCGGTCTCACCGAATTTAGCGTACGTATCCTTCTTATATGCCGCAATGATACCTCTTGACGAATTCACGATCGCACCCAATCCGTCTGCATTGAAGAAATGCACCAGATCCTCGGCTTTGCCGCCCTGTGCGCCGTAACCGGGTACCAGAATGTAAGCCTTCGGCATCAGTTTTCTTAAAACCTTGCCCATCTCGGGATAGGTTGCGCCGACTACGCATCCCACATCACTGTAGTCTCCGTGAATGCACTCCTCTCCCCAGGTATTTACCATATCTGCAACATGTTCGTACAGGGGACGTCCGTCGATCTCCCTGTCCTGAAACTCACCGGAGGAGGGATTTGATGTCTTTACAAGTACAAAGATACCCTTATCGGACTCCTTGCACACATCCACGAAAGGCTTCACGCCGTCTGTACCGAGATAGGGATTCACCGTAGCAAAATCCGCATCAAAACCCGCATAGGTCTTACTTCCCACCTGAACCTTACCGAGATGTCCGTCTGCGTAGGACTTGGAGGTGGAACCGATGTCGCCGCGCTTTACATCCGCGATCACGCAGAGTCCCTTTTCCTTACAGTAATCTACCGTCTTCTTGTATGCGATCACGCCTTCAACGCCGAACTGCTCATACATGGCAATCTGCGGTTTCACCGCGGGGATCAGGTCGTATGTCGCATCCACGATACCCTTGTTGAAATTGAAGATGGCTTCTGCCGCACCCGCAAGGGTCTCACCCTTCTCGGCATATGCCTTCTCCTTGATAAACTCAGGCACGTAGGAAAGCATGGGATCCAAGCCCACAACCACCGGTGCGTCCTTTGCTTCAATTGCCTTGATAAGTTTCTCGATCATAATTCTTCCTCCTGTATGATTTCAAATGATGAACATTCTTTGTATAACAGATACGCAAATTCACGGATCACTCCATCGCCGTCCTCAAGCAGCGTAAGCTTTACGGAAAGTCTTCCGCCCGCCGCGTCAAGTCGCTCGATCCTGCACGGCATATCGGAAAGCACGCGCAGAAGGGATGCGAAGTTTAATGCAGAACCATCCTCCGCATAGCCGATCCGAAAGCACAGACTGTCGCCTTCCTCCGAGGCAAGCAGTCTTCTGCCGATGCCGTCGGTAAATGTACGATCCTCCGCATCGCGATCCCTAAAGTAAGCATACTGCTTTCTTCTGCTTTGGAGCACGATTTCTCTCTGGATATATCCCATCGGTTCCTCCGATGAAAAATCCTCCTGCATCTTTGCCTCACGATCGGGCTTGTATACCTCATCGCCGGTTTTAAGCTTGCAATCCGCCACCATCTCGGTCAGCGCAAATCTGTCATTGATGTTTCCGTTCAACAACCTGTCTACCAGATCGATTGCTTCTCGTATCTCATTTAAGTCCATCTGCTTTGTCCTTTAGAAAAAGCGCATATCCACCCACTCTGTGGCAGATATGCGCCTGTCATTTGTTCTTAAGGCTCCGGAGATCCTCCGTTCGGATCTTCTGTATCCTCAGTGCTCTCTGTCGACTGTTCTGTCGATGCATCTGTCGATGCCTGCGTCGGTGCCTGTGTGGGCGCCTGTGTCGGTGCCTGTGTCGGTGCCTGCGTGGGCGCCTGCGTATCCGCCGCCTCGAAGGTTGCGGTTATGATCACGCCGGCCTGGATATTCTTGATCTCATAACTGGTCTGGGGTCCGATGTTCTTACCGTTCACCACCACGTCCTTGATCCTGAATCCGGCATTCGGTGTGATGTAGATGACAACGTTGCTGCCCTTCGCTACCTTAAGGCCAGCGGAGATGCTTCCTCCCGGTCCTGCGGATGTCTTGATCTCGATCTCGTCATCCTTGTGCAGCTTACAGTGTTCCTTCGTGTAGGTATACTCTGTGGAAATCTTTCCGTCCTCGCCCATCAGTCTCGGCTGATTGGTGTTCGGATCGGGATCGATGGTAAATCTCTTCTTCTTGGGACAAGCCTTGTTGGCAAGCAGCTTGGAGTCCTCACAGAACTCTAAGGTCTCATGTCCCGTACATCTTGCCGTAGGGATCGCATCTACCGCACAGTAGTCGGTATTCACGGGGCAACCCTCTGCAGGAAGCTTTCCTGTGATCTTACATGTGGAAACCGTGGTGATACCTTCCGGCTTCTCCCAATCCACGGAAGGATCCTGGCCTTCCATCTCGGCAATATCATCCATGATCTGTCTCCAGATGATCTCATGGAGTGTACCGTAGTAGGGCATACTGCGGTTGGAATCGTATCCGAGCCAGATGGTTGCGGTGTAGTAAGGTGTCATACCGCAGAACCACAGGTCGTAGTCACTGGATGTTGTACCCGTCTTACCTGCACACTGGATACCGGTGTACATTTTTGCGGGACCACCGGTACCTGCCGTAAGTACGGACTTCATACCGTCGATCAGCTGCCATGCGGTTGTCTCCTTCATGGCGCGATGCGTATGCGGTGTTGTATTGTCGATCACGACTTTGCCGTCGTGGTCAACAACTTTGGAGTAGAATACCGGCTTCGTGTAGACGCCCATATTCGCAATGGCGCCGTATGCGCCCGCCATCTCAAGTGTCGTAACACCCTTGGTAAGACCTCCGAGTACCAGGGACTGTGTGATGTCCGAGTAGGCCATACCCTGGGAATCCACCTCGTAATCCACAAGTGTGGTGAATCCGAGTTTCATCAGGTAATCAAACGCAACTTCCGGTGTTACCTGCGTGATGACCTTAACCGCAAGGACGTTCATGGAGTTCTGAATACCGAGACGTGCCGTGGAAGGTCCTCTGTAACCGCCGTACCAGTTTGATACCGGCGTACCGTTCGCATAATTAAAAGGTGAATCGTTGATACCGGTCGCAAGACTTCCCATACCCGTATCGAAGAAAGGCAGATATCCCGCAAGTACCTTGAAGCAGGAGCCCGGCTGTCTTGCGGAATCCGTTGCACGGTTCCAGGATCGGTTCTCCATCTTCTTGCCTCGACCGCCGTTCACCGCCTTCACATATCCGGTCTTGTGATCCATGATCGTAAATGCAAGCTGTGGCTGTGGCGTAGTAACGTAGTGTTCGGCTATGAAGGTTCCTCCGGTTTCCTCCAGCATCGCATCCTTAAACTGATCCGCTGCCGCCCGGGCCGAAGCCTCCGAGTCGTAGATATTGTCGTATTTCCAGTTGTCGGTCGACTCCTGGAAGTAGTATACCAGGCTCTCGATACTGTAGTTATGTGTGGTCTCTCCGTCCTTGTCAAGAATGGACAGGTCGTAGGAAAGTCCTACTTCGGAAGTTCCGAAGAACTCTCCGGAATTTTCGATATGTTCGTCGACGATTCTCTGAATCTCCTTATCCTGAACGGAATAAATGGAGTAACCGCCGGAGAAGATCATATTTGCCGCCTCGGCACGAGATACACCGTAAAGCTCCATGAAATCCTTCTCAAGGTTATCTAAGATCGCATCCTGATAGAAGGAGTTGATATCGCCCTGTGCCTCACGACGCTCACCCTCGGCCTTGATTCTGGCATATACATCATCCTTTAAGGCTTCGTCATACTGTGCCTGTGTGATGTAGTTCAGTTCAAGCATCTTGTCAAGCACGAGCTCACGACGCTTTGCGGAATCCTCCGGATTCGCCACGGGATCATACTTGGTCGGGTTCTGTGTAATACCGGCAATCGCTGCGATCTCGGAGATGGTAAGCTCGCCGATATCTTTGTTGAAGTACTTGTCGGCAGCCGCCTGGATACCATAGGTACCTCTTCCGAGATAAATGGTGTTCAGGTAGTACTCTACAATCTCTTCCTTGGAGTACTTCTTTTCAAGCTCCATAGCCAGGTACTGCTCCTGAACCTTACGCTCAAGTCGGTCAAGGAAGGTAACCTCTCCCATACCTACGTTGAACACCTGGTTCTTGATGAGCTGCTGTGTCAGTGTAGAAGCACCCTCGTCGAAGGAACCACCGGACACGCCGTGTACAAACGCACGGAAGATACCGCGCACATCGATACCGTTGTGATCCCAGAATCTCTCGTCCTCGATCGCTACAAAGGCATTCACAAAATCCTTGGGGATGTCTTCATAGTACACATACACACGGTTTGAGTCGAAAGTCGCGATGATCATATCCTCGTTACCGTTCACATCATATACCGTGGATCGGAATCCCTTCGGCACGATGTTGATCTCGTCAACGTTCGGTGCATTGTCCAGGATACCTTTCATCATACCGAATCCGGCGCCTGCGCAGGCGAGGATCAGTGCGACAAAGGCCACGAGCACGGCTTTCAGAAGATTCACAAGAAGCTTCCTGCCGTTTCGCTGACTTCTCCCGATCAGTCTCTTTCGTTTCTTTATAACTTCGGCTTTTGCATAGCCCATACGGGTACGCCTCCTTATATGTATTCGTCGGATCTACGCAGCGCGCAAGGCACTCCCGGTCATCTGCCGAAAAGCCCCAATCTGCCTCCACGCAATCCTATGTATTATAGCAAATCCGCCGCCCAAATACAATACCCATCTTCCTTCTCTCATCCGTACGGATTGACTCTTTGTACGGACCTACTGCGACTCTTTCCCTCTTTCGTCCGTACGGTCACCCTTCTTGTACGGACCTACTGCGACTCTTTCCCTCTTTCGTCCGTACGGACAGCTTTCTTGCACGGACCTGCCGCGTCTCTTTTCTTCTTTCGTCCGTACGGAACGCCTCCCTGCACGGACCTACTGCAGCTCTTTTCTTCTTTCGTCCGTACGAACCACCTCTTTGCACGGACCTACCGCGGCTTTTTCCCTCTTTCGTCCGTACGGACTGCCTTCTTGTACGGACCTACTGCGACTCACTTACGATTCAGTCCGTACCGTCGTCCATTATGCACGGACCTATCACATCTCACTTACGATTCAGTCCGTACCGTCGTCCATTATGCACGGACCTATCACATCTCACTTACGATTCAGTCCGTACCAGCGCTTGATTTGAACGGATTACTCCGGCGTCCGTGCATCTCGAGTCCGTACCAGCACATAAAAAGCACGAACGATCAAGAAAAAGACAGAGGACAATCCCGCCGCCACACCCCTCGCGTAACGACGAAACCGCCCTCTGTCATATGTATGAAGAATAGAGAGTATATAGTTCTTCTTTCAGTCTCCGGATGGATACAGAGCGAGTAGCTTCTTTCCGACGAGTCCTATCATCTCGTGCAGGTCCTCCGGATCGAATACCAACGGCATATCATCTCCGGTGATTCCGGAACCAACTTCATTTCGGGCTTCCGATACAGCCCCCGGCGAACTGCATACAGTACCCGACACAGCGTCAACCGGCGAACTGCATACAGTACCCGACACGGCGTCAACCAGCGAAAACATCTCCCGGATGCGATCGCCCGCCACATCCAGCGGTACTTCCCTGACCGGTGCGATGTAGCCGACCGGGATCTCAGGTACTCGGACATCATACTCGCGAACGAACGTAGCGTTCATCCGGTCATAGTCCCCGTAATACAGGCGATCCGAGAAGAAGTCCGTGCGTGGGAAAACCTCGCCCGTGTCGACAAGTTTTACAAACGCAACCTCGTCATAGCCCTCTTCCGCTTCCATCCTGTCATTCAGGAAGACAAAATGCCTGCTCCAGTATTCATCTACAAAATATGTGTCAAGGAACAAGTGTCCATAGTACCCGAAAACGTACGGATCTGCAAGACGCTCGCCATAAGCGTGAAGGAAGGTGTGCAGATCCGGTGTACGTTTCAGGTGTTGTAAGGAGGTTTTGTTCCAGAAATGGCTGATTTGCTTGACCGGAGGTTCTCCCACGGTCAACGCGTCCGGTGCAACACTGCCTAAGCGAAACAGATCTGCCGACACCCGGTCCGAAAAGAGGCCGTTCGCGATGATCGTCTCCGCCATAGCCATATGTATCACATAACCCGGCATAATTTCACACCTGCAAATACGTCATCATCAAGGTAAATGTTTCTGCCTACATAATCGCGATCTTTGGAGATCACAGGCTGTGCCGCTCTCGTCTCATGCGAGGAGCCGTAACCGGCCAGTGTTGTATAACGGCTTTCGCCGAACCGACGCTCTCTCATCACGCCGTCGCCCGATTCGCGCATTCTTCTTCTCGCGCGCGGAACGAGGGAGCGATACATGGCGTCCGCATCCTCTTCGCTGATCACACGCGCCTTCGGTGCCGAAGACTCGGTACCGGTCAGTGCGTCCGTGCTGTGGTATAAAACGCCTTCAAGCACTGTGGAAATCTCGTGACGCGCGTCACTTGCGATGTCACGATTCCTTAAGATCTCCTCGGTCGTCACAACGCTTCTTTTGATATCGCGGCAGCGTACAAATATGTCGGACGCATGTCCTGCGCTGCGCTTCTCGAAGATCTGGGTAAACTGCTCTAAGAGCTTCAGTTTCTTTTTCATAACGGAGGCTGAGTCAGCGGATACACTCTCACCTACGCAGACAGCGTAGATATAAGCGCCTCTTCTGAATCTCAGATGCTGTAAGAATGTAAGAACCGCAAGTGAGATCCCCCAGGTATGTGCGGGGAATACCAGTCCGATGGTCTCAGCGTCAATGATCTCGCCGCCGTACTCGGCGTACTTTCTCACCGTGCAGTTACCGAGTCCCTTCTTGATCTGCTCGATAATACCGCGCGCCTCATCCATCTTGCGGAAATGTCCCGAAGAAGGAAGTTCTTCCATATCAGATACATAGAAAATGCAATGTTTTGTTTTGTTGAGACCGTATGCGGTCTCCATGTCCTTAAGAAGCACCCTCGCTACCCCCTGATCAATGATTCATAAAACATCGAAAACGCATTCGACAGGTATACGTCCTTCGTCACCTGATACTGCGTCACGATCTCTGCCTTCTTCCGGTCGGCCAGCCGTATGATACCGCTGATGCCGGACCACATATAAAAAGCCAGTTGGTTGGATTTCACTTTTGTAGAAAGGGTCTTCTCTTTCTTGCCTTTGTCGATCAGCTTTACAAGCAGCTGTTCCAATTCCGGTGCGATCGTCCCTCTTGCTGCCTCGTCCTGCTTCTTACGACTGCCGGTCATCTGTGCTTCACCGAGCAGTCCCGCATAGTAAGCCGGATGGCGCTCATCGAATCGAACCAGGCAATCGCAGACTCTGCGATAGCTTTCGGAAAAGCTCCCTTCCTGTGTAATGGCGATGGCGAGCTCTCCGGTCAGCATATCCATGTAGTCATGCACTATGGAATTGTAGATTTCTTCTTTGCTTTTGAAGTAAACGTAGATGGTGGACTTACTGTAGTCCGCCTGTCTGGCGATATCATCCATCGTGGTGTGATCCACACCGTGCGTCTCAAATAATTCCTTCGCTGCGGTGATGATATTATCCCGGTTAAACCTCTCCAGCGCCTGCTTTTTTCTCTCTCCCATAAACCTCGAAATCCCGCCTTGTTCAAGATTACATTCGATATTATACAACTCTCGGTTCTATTTTTCAACTATTATTTTCATTTTTATACCTTTATTTTCATTGTTATACTCTACAATATGTTTTATGCACTTTGTATATGTTTTTCGTACTGTGAGTTATATATCGTACTTGTAGTTCGATTAGGGTCAAAAAAAGAGCAGGCACCTGACGCCCGCAGGGTCAGATGCCTGTTCTCATGATGCTATTCCGTATCCATAATGTGATCTAAATCTTCTTCGGACATGCCGTTCTTGATATTGCTGTAATCCGGAAGGGCGTCCGTATTGGTAGCCTTGTCTCTCATCAGGACAATTTCGTTGTTCAGTGAATCAATCTCCGCCTGCTGTGCCGAAATGGTTGCATTCTTGTCAGCAAGCTCCTCGCTGTAGCTGCGGATCAGATTTTCGTTCTCCGACAGCATCTTCTTTCTCTGGTGCGGTACGACCGCAAAGTATAAAACCATGATGCCGATCACGATACCGAGGAGTACGTATATACCGGAATACCTGGCCAGTGAAAGCTGGGAAAACTCTCCGGTTCTTACGACGCTTTCATTCCTCTTGGCGGCGATCTCCTTGAAGATCGGTCGCTTCACTTCCTCCTTGCGAACGGTAAGCTCCTCGTCGTCCTTATCCACGGTTACCATCAGGTCCTCAAAGAGCCCGTCATCTTCGATGGACTCCTGGCGCATATGAATGATGTTCTCGTCGGAAGTACCCATCTCTCTTAAGTAATGGATGGCTACCGGATTCGCCTTATCCACCCGAAGCACTCTTCGAAGCGCCACACGCGCCTTCTCGTAATTGCCCGCGTGAATATAGAGAAGCGCAAGCAGAAGGTATCCTTTTACAAAGTGGGGATTCTCGGACAGCGCATTCTTTAACTGAAGAATGGCCAGATCATGATCGCCACGGTCAATGTAATCAAGTGCCATGTTAAACTTCTTGGCAATCTGATCCACATTGGCAAGGCGTGTCGGGTCTGTCTTTAATTCCTTCAGGTAACGGCTTGCGAGATTCGTCTGCGGCTGATAGTTCACACTCATCACCCAGTGGCGAAGCGCTTCCACCACCTCACCCATCTCGTAGTGGATCAGTCCGAGCAGGTTTCTCGCGGGAACATTCTTTTTGTTGTAGCGGAGCGCCACCATCAGTGAAGCAACCGCTCCCGAAAGGTCCCTGGCCGCAGCCCTGTCGTAACCCTGATTATAATAATAATCCGAGGTGTTGTATGCCTTCATCAGAACATGATAATTCATGTTGCAGTTTGTGCAGTATCCGTTTTTCCTGATATGTGCACCGCAGTTCGGGCACAGCACCGGTCGTCTGGTTGCCATATCTATCTCCTGGTTCGTGCCGAAAGCGAAGGCTCATTTGCGCGAAGTTCCTCCGTCATCTGCAGAACAATATCACTGATATCCGTTAAATCATTGTGGTAGATCGCTTCCTCCGCCTGATTCACCTCAGGAATGGGAGAGAAACGCTTTAATTCTTCTTCAAAATTGATCATAACCGGTCTCCTCCGTGTACCAGTGCGCGAATATGCCCGATCAGATAGAGCGATCCCGCGACAACCAGTGTGGTATCGGTGCGCAGCGCATCCTGGTACGCCTGTGAAAATACGCGATCGATGTCATCATCCGCAACCACCTTCAGTCTGCGATCCGGATGTTTCTTTTTGATCAGCGTCTGAAACAAAACTCCTATATACTCCGCAGAGATGCCTCTGTCGGAATCCAAGGACGTTACATACAGTTCATCGATGAGAAGCTCCTCGGAAAGGATCTCCATCATCCGCTCATAATCCTTGTCACCCGCCACTGCGAACATCAGCCTGATCGGTCGTGTACCGAATAATTTACCGGCACTCTCCGCAAAGCGAAGGATTGCATCTTCATTGTGCGCTCCGTCGATCAGCAAATGTGTGGACAGCCACTCCATCCTTCCCGGCCAGTAAAACCCGGCAAGTCCCTTTCGAAGGATCTGTTCACTTACCGCGCCCTGTTCCGGAAACAGAAATGTCAGTGCGGATACGGCAGTTGCCGCATTGTCCGTCTGATAGAGTGCGCCTCCGCAGGAAAGGCGAAGTTTATCGTAACTATAATACCGACTGTGCAGTGAAAAATCAACAGATTTCTCGTTGCTCGTATACTCTCTGATAACGTCTACCGTTGCCACGTTAAAATAAGGTGCATCCAATGATTCGGCAGTCTTTTCGATCACCAGATCTGCCGTCGCGGATCCTGTGTTGTATACCACCGGCACACCGGGTTTAATGATCCCGGCTTTCTCCGCAGCGATTTCTTCTATGGTATTGCCGAGATACTTGGTATGATCGAGACCGATGGACGTGATCACACTCACCAGCGGATGCGTCAGATTGGTCGCATCCAGCCTTCCGCCAAGTCCCGTTTCATATATGATATAGTCTGGCGCTTCCCTTTTAAAATAAACCGCCGCCATAGCGAACAGGTACTCAAAGTAGGAAAGCGGCAATCCACCCTCCGCCATATGTTTTTCGGATGCCTCCTGCACCGCAAGATACATCTCCGTAAAATCATCGTCCGAGATATCCGTGATCACAGCTGACCGGTCCGGCGTGCGATAAGATACGCTGCCCATCAGATTTGCCGACTCCTCACCCGCTTCCGCCGGTGCGGATATGGATATCCTTTCATTGATGCGCTCTAAGTGCGGCGAGGTAAAGCAACCGACCGTATAGCCCATCGCATTTAGCACCGCTCGAAGCAGTGCCGTCACGGATCCCTTGCCGTTCGTTCCGGCGATATGGATCACCTTACCGATTTGCTCGGGATGACCGAGGATGGCAAGGACCTCGTTTAAGTTTTCATTGCCTGATTTGTTGCGACCACCGGAAAACTTCGGTATCGCAGATATGGCAGCGACTGCTGCCTCATATTCTTCTGTGGTTCTTCTTGTGATCATGGTCTCTATCTGTTATCAATCTTCTCCGGGTTCATATCATGTTTGGAAAGCCGCTCCCAGGCCACCTCTTCCCAACGTGTTCCGGGCTTGCCGTAATTGGAATAAGGATCGATGGAGATGCCTCCTCGCGGCGAGAACTTTCCCCAGACCTCGATATACTTCGGGTCCATCAGTTCGATCAGGTCGTTCATGATCCTGTTTACGCAATCCTCGTGGAAGCTTCCGTGGTTTCTGTAGGAGAAGAGATAGAGTTTCAGCGACTTGCTTTCTACCATTCTCTCATCCGGCACATAGGAAATATAAATCGTCGCATAATCCGGCTGACCCGTGATTGGGCAGAGAGATGTAAACTCCGGACAGTTAAATTTTACAAAGTAGTCATGCTCCGGATGCTGGTTGATAAATGTCTCCAGTATCTCCGGTGCAAGTGTGACGGGATATTCCGCTCCCTTATTCTTTAAAACCGACAGGTTTTCATCCTTTCGTTCCTGACTCATAGTGTACCTCCGTAAGATCCGCCTTCCACCGGGATGGTCTCACCCGTAAAAAAGCCGTAGATCAGTTGTTCTTTTACCTGTTTTTTGTGCAGGCGCTCCAAAGTCTCCCCATAGCATATAAGCTGAGACCTGTATCTGTCAAGCAGGGTTTGACCCTCCGCACGATCCGTCTTGTAATCCATCAGAACAAGCGCGCCGTCTTCCTCAAAGTAAGCATCGATGATACCCTGCACCAGAATGTAATCGTCCTCGGAGAATCCGGTATCCTCCCTGTAGATCTTTTTTGCCGGAATGCCGATGGAAAACCGCCTCTCACGGTACAGCTTTCCTTCCGCTGCAGCCGCGATCATCCGCTTTCCGAGCTCCGAAACAAGAAATGCTTTGATCTTCGGCAAATGTACCAGCTTCATATCCTCTTCTTCCATCTCGTGATCTGCGAGGATGCGCTTCTTCTCCGCTTCAAGCTTTCCGGCGATATCCTTTTCATCTTTGAATGCGGTAAAATCAAGCAGTTCCATGAATTTGTGCACGGCAGTTCCTCTTCGTGCACCGGGCGATGCACCGGACGACGCACCGGGTTGTTCTACGGACGGTTTTTCCTCCTGATCTGCTTCCGCTTCAAGGTAGGAACGCTCCGCAACTTCATAGGTCTCACCGTCAAACTCCTTCATCCGCTTGATCTCGGATACCGAGAGTTTGCCGGAACGCGTCGAGGCTTCCGTGTAAGGATACACATAGGAAAGCTCATCGCGGAACCTATCATACAGCACCTTTGCTTCACCCGCAAGTCCCCCGGAAAGAAGCGCCGAGGTGATCGGTTCTTCTTTTGCCTCCAGCGATACCTCCTGTTCCTCGATGTCGAGAATACCGTATATGTGCTCGTTCACCGGCGCATCCTTGCTTCGTTCCATGGTCGCAACCAGAAGCGTCAGGAAGTTCGGTGCATCATATCGCAGAGAGAACGGAAGCTTCTCTTCTTTCGAAAGCGTCTCCCCCTCGTATTTTTTCTTTTTCTCAATGCAGTCATCCATGCAGCCGGTCAGGATCAGTTTCTCTTTCGCACGTGTCATAGCCACATAAAGAATACGGAGTTCCTCCGCAAGAGACTCCTCACGAAACAGAATCTTAAAACAGTTCCTGAGCACCGAATCCTTCTTATAGCGCTTGTCCGTATACATCAGCATGCCCGCCAGGTAATAATCGCTGCTCACGATCACCGTCGGACGGGTATCCATCCTGTTAAACAGCTTTCCGAGTGCGGATACAAAGACGATGGGAAACTCCAATCCCTTGCTTCCGTGCATGGTCATAATACGCACGGCATCTCCCGCTTCTTCGACGCCTCCGTCTGCACCCATATCGCCGCCCGTGAATTTCAGTTTTTCCAGATAGCGCAGGAAATCAAAGAGTCCCTTGTAGATCCCCTGCTCATACTGTTTTGCTTTTTCGATCAGAAGGCGGATATTGGCTGTTCTTGCCGCCCCCTGCGGCATTGCGCTCACATAGTCCATGTATCCGGTAACCGCAAGCACCTTGTAGATCAGATCTGTAATGGAAAGGCCGGTCTTATCCTCGCGGAGCATGTCGAGCATTTTGCCAAAGCGCTCCACCTTGGCTGCGATCGCATCCTCGTTGGAGAGTGCATAAAGTTCCGCAGACTCCCAGAGTGTTTTCGTTTTTTGCTCCTCGCGATTCTTTCTGATCGCCGCAAGTTCTTCCTCATCAAGGCCCGCGATCGGAGAAAGCAACACCGCTGCCATCGGAATATCCTGCCGCGTGTTGTCGATCACCGCGAGCATTGACATCAAAACACGGATTTCCGTTGCTTCGAAATATCCCTCACCGCGATCCAAAACCACGGGTATGTCGTAGTTTTTCAGCGTATTCATAAATACGCCGCCTACATTTTTCAATCCTCTTGTCAGGATCACGATATCCCCGTAATTTGCCGGGCGAAATGTACCGGCATCCCGGTCGTACACCATCTGCGGTTGCTCGGGATTCGTAAGTTCCAGGATTCGAAGTGCCACCATGGAAGCTTCGGCCTGAAGTTTTTCCACCTCAAGCTTTTCCTCATCCTCGGTGTCATCCTCGTCCTCGCGTCCCAGATTCCGATCCAGGATCATCAGCTCCGTCGTATAGGAATCGGACATACCCTCCACTTCCGGAACCGGTGCTCCGAGTTTTAAAGCCACATCCTCGTTGTACTCGATCCCGCCGAGTTCCTTCCCCATCAGATGGTAGAAGAAGTGATTGACCGATGCAAGCACCTGCTCTCTGGACCTGAAGTTCTCCGCCAGTTCGATCTTGACCTGATCGCCGTCTGCGGCGTAGGCATTATACTTTGCAAGAAAGAGGTCCGGCCTCGCCCTGCGGAATCGGTAGATGCTCTGCTTGACATCTCCCACCATGTACATACGGTGCAGTCCGTCAAGTTCGCCCGAAAGTGCGCGCAGGATATCCTCCTGCAGGAAGTTACTGTCCTGATACTCATCGATATAGATCTCTTCGTAACGCTTTGCGATCTCCTTCGCAACATCCGTGGGGATCGGCGCATCCGAACCATCCGCATGTCCGCTGCACAAAAGTCTGTAGGCCAAGTGCTCCACATCCGAGAAGCTCATCAGTTTGCGCTTTTTCTTTTCCTCATCGAACAGCTCCCCGAAACGTTTTGCCAGACGAAGCAGCGTCAGCATATCATCCCGCATAAAAGCAATCTGTTCGAGGATCTCCGTCGGAGATGCAGCCGGAAGCTTCTTCTTATCAAAGAGATTCTTGTATGCGTTACGTTTGTTTTTAAATAATTCCTGGTCTTCTTTCGTGAACTCGGATCCCTTGGGAACGGGTTTCACCCTCATCCACTGCTCATCCCGAAGGGCCGCAATTTCCCGCAGTGTCCCGGCAGAGGCAAATCTCTCAAGTTTCTCGCGATCGGAAGCAGCCAGGGGCAGGTTATGGACCGGACCGTCCGGATCGTCCATCCATGCCTCGATTTCCTCCAGCATGCGGAGTCCGTCACGGGCAATCTTTCTCACGTAAGCCTCATAGGCTGCTACCCACGACTGCTTTTCAAGTTCTTCCTCCGTCTCGATCCTCTGCGCTTCTTCCGCACGTTCGTACCAGAGCATCGGCTCCGAGAAACCGTCCGCAGTATTGTAAATGTCGCGGATCAGCCGACGCAGATCCTCATCCTCACGATCACCGCCGTAGTTTTCCGTCACCTTCCGAAAAGCTTCTCCGTCTTCGGAGGCATATTCCTCCTCGAACAGTCTGTCCATCGCATCGATCATCAGAAGTTCAAGCATTCCGTTGTCGCCGATGGTATAGTCCGAATCAATTTCCAAAAGGCTGAAATTCTCCTTCACCACAGACAGGCAGAAGCTGTCGATGGTGGTAATATCCGCCTTTCTTACAAGTACGAGCTGTTTTGCAAGATGCTCACTTTCGGGATGCTCCATGAGCGCCTTTTCAAGACGGGCCGCAATCTTGTCCCGCATCTGCGCAGCAGCAGCCTTGGTAAATGTAACCACAAGAAAACGATCGATGTCCACAGGATGAACCGAATCGGTCACCTTCTCGATAATACGTTCCACAAGCACCGTTGTCTTACCGGAGCCTGCTGCCGCTGATACCAGGATATCCGCATCCTTCTTTTTGATTGATTGTTCCTGATTTGGTGTCCAGCCCATCCTATTCACCTCCTCCGACCGCGCGATGGATCGCCGCACGGATCTTATCCTGCCCGTCTTTCTTGTCCGTATATCTCTTGTAGCGAATTCTGTTCGCATCCGTCAGCGGATCAAACCTGCATACATCCTTGTAAGCGCAGTACTCGCAAGGGTGCTTACTGTCCTTCTTGATGGGGCTCTTGTCGATACGTCCGTCCGCCATCTGCTTCATAAGTTCTGCTGCCTTCTTATCCGCAAAATCAAGGATCTCTCTGAAGAACACGGGATCATCCGCCTTTGTTCCCCAAAGCTTTAACTCCTTCTCCCGCGCCTTTTCCGCAGACGCTTCATCTTCCGCGGTCACAAAGGGATCCTTCATCCTGTAGTAGTACATACCCTCAGGGATCACCTCCGTCACACCGAATTCCGGATACTTTTCCGCCTCGGCAAGAAGCGCAGACATGTAGACAGAAAGCTGCAGTTCCAGGCCTTCCATCAGCTCCGACAATTTAAATTCTTTGCTTCCGGACTTGTAGTCGATCACGCGCAGCAAAAGCTTGTCTCCGGATACCTTGATGTCTCCTCGGTCAATAATGCCGTAAAGTTTGATATCCCGATCCTCGTTTGAAAGAATATAGTCAAATTTATACTCCAGGTACTCCGGCGAGAATCCGTCCGTTCGATTGATCTCCGTGAGCATACGTGTCGTACGGCGTGCGATGCGAAGGAGATTTCCGCGCAGACGATCCCGCATGCCCGGCTCCAAAGTTACCGCCGCATAGTAATCATCAAAGACATGTCCGATAAAACGATCGGAGAGTTCCTCCCGGTCCTTCTCGGAAAGCGCCATCCAGTCGTTCTCCCGCTCTTCCTTCACAAAGCCGAAAAGCTCCTCAAGTCCCTTGTGCAGGATGTTTCCCATATCCGTAAAGCTCACCACACCCTCACGGCGCTCATCAAGTCCAAGGATATGCTTTAAGTAGTAGGCGTATGCGCACTGTGCATACTGTTCAAGCCTTGAAACCGTACGTCCAAGCAGATTTGCATAAATGAGTTCCCGCACCTCTCCGGAAAGCTTCTTCGGAAGATTCGTATAATCAATGGCATCGGAAAGAAGCTTCACGCGCAGTTCTTCTCCGGATTCGGAAAGAAGCGCAAGCAGCGCCGCCGCCTCATTTGCGTCACCCTCTCCGTCCTTTAGACTGCGCAGATCTCCGGAGAGCCTTCTGACAGCTGGATCGGTTCCGGCCATAACAAAGCTATCCCCATGTGTAACGGCAAGTTTCGGGAAGATCTGCCGTATGCGGTCGATCACGTAGGAGGGACGCATGAGCTCGCCGGCTCCGCTCTTTTCCGTATAGGAGAGCACGAGCATGTTCTTCGGTTTGGTCATATGCAGGTAGAGGTAGAACTGTTCCGTGTACGCATTCATCCGATCCGTAGGCGCAAGGGAAATCCCGCGGTCGGCAAGCAGTTCCTTTTCATGGTCCGTAATGATTTTCGGACTTGTTCCGTAATTCGGGATCACGCCGTCATTTACGCCCACGATAAAGAGAACCTTCACCTCATCCAGACGGCTTCGCGTCATATCTCCGAGTGTTACCGAGTCGATGGTCGGCGGGATGATTCCGTGCGCCAGATCCGAGAGTCCCACGGAGAGCAACTCGGAAAACTCACCTACGGTGAGGAGTTCCGTGCCCATCAGCTCGTCCAGTTTATCCAGGAGCACGCAAATAGTTTCAAACAGGCCGTGCTCATCCTTCATCCGCTCTTCGTAGGAAAGCCCGGTCATAAAGTCATAGACCGCACGTACATAAGCGGAAGCCGGACGCTTTCTCTTTCCTCCCATCGTCTGGTATTCCCGAAGCAGTACGGAAGCGACACCGGATCTAATTTCTTCGACAGAGACATCCCAGGGTTTTGACCATCTTCCGTGTCCGCGGATATTGAGCGCAAGTACGTAGTTTTCCAAAAGATCGATATCATCCTGGGAAAACTCCTCCAGGATACCGGTCTTTAAAAAGGCAAATGTTGATCCGTAGGAGAAATCATCCTCCATGATCCGAAGCAAATGCGTAATGGCATCCACATATACATTGTTCTTTAGGGGAATCGTGGCATCCGCAAAGAAAGGAATACCGTAACCGGGAAAGATCTGCGTGGCAAGGATTCTTCTATCCTCTATATCCGCGCAGATTACCGCAATGTCGCGGAAGCGATACGTCCCCTGCCGCACCAGGGATGCGATCTTTCCCGCGACGCCTTCCATCTCGGCAAAGGGATCCGCATACACCGTAATCTCTATATCATCTGTTGCATCCGGATACTTTGTGTAGGGATAGCGAAACAGATTCGCCTCAAGATGGGGAAGTGCGCTTTTCTCCTTCCATCTCGGGAAAGGTCTTGTGTCGTAAGCCTGCGACTCCTCCACTGTGACGCCTTCCTCACGTGCCAAATTTAAGAGTTTGTTTTTTGTTTCGTTTGACAGGGCAAAAAGCGCATGTTCCGGAAGCTTCTCCGCCGCAAAAGCAGCCCGGTCCAACGTGAGGATGACTTTCACATCCTTCGCACACGTAATCAGCGCACGTACCACCTTATACTGGATCGGAGTAAAGCCGGTGAATCCGTCCATGACGATCACACTGTTTTTGATCATTTCGGAGTCAGGGATTCTAGCCGCCAAAAGCTCCGTATTTTGTTCCGCAACGATATAGCGGTCCTTCATCATCTCATCAAACTTGTCATAGATGGTAAGCAGATCCGAAAGTTTCTCCGTAAGCAGACGAAATGCATCCTGCCCGGAAAGTTCTTCCGTCACCTTCCGCAATCTTTCTCTGTCACAATCATACTGATACATCTCCGACATCAGGGATTTTAATTCGTCCATCATGCCGTTCTTGTTCAGATTATCCCCGTAAATCTTAAGATCATCCTTCACGCGGCTTGCCGCAAGACGAAGCATCATGGTCTTACCGAAATCCATCAAAACCTCGCCCTGTTTCACATGCAATTCGTCAAACACGCGGTAAGCAAGGCGGTTCATCCCAATGACATCGATGTTCATATAGCCCTTATCCGGTGACATCAGTACAAGTTTTTTCTGCAGTGCCATGGAATACTGTTCCGGCACCAGCAATATGTAATTCACATCCGGATGCGCAGCCGCCTCTTCAAGCAGCCACCTGTAGGCTGCATGGCTTTTTCCGGCGCCCGACGCCCCATATAAAATCTGTAATGCCATAGTCGTCCTCCGAAATTCATACTCCGTTCATCATAGCACATTTTACGTCTTCCTTCCATAAATCCGCGGTTGAAATACTTGCCAAAAGCCATGCAATTTGCTACATTTAAACTATGGATTATCTTTTACTGATCTTTCCAATTGCAACCTTCATCGTGCTCTTTTACAAAGCGAAAATCGCGCCGCTCGGCACCTACATCGAAGACGGTTGGGACTACGATACTTCCAGATCACTCTTCGGCATAGCTGCGGTTTTCATTATGCACCACCACATGACGCAATGTATCACGGGCTACGGTTGGAATTACAAAGGGCCGATCACCATCTTTAACTCCATCGGTCTTCTCTTTACGTCGATCTTTTTCTTCTTCTCAGGCTTCGGTCTGATGGTAAGCCTCTCCGAAAAGAAGGACTACATGAAAACCTTTCTCGCACACCGCCTCGTCTCTGTCCTCGTACCTTTCTTCGTGGCAAATGTGTTCTACATTCCCTACTGTATGCTGTTCACCGATCGGATCCAAACTGTCGGTGAGTTTATCACTTCCGTAACCGGGTTTACACTCATGAACAAAAACGCATGGTTCGTGGTGGAGATCACCTTCCTCTACCTCGCATTCTTCGTAGCGGAGAAACTAACCAAAAACCGCGTGGTTATGGTATCGATCCTAACCGTGATCACTGTCTGCATCATCTTTATGAGCCTCTCCCTCGGAGACGATACCACAAGGGTGAGCGGGTACTGGTTCAAAGGTGCCTGGTGGTACAACACCACCATTCTCTTCCCCGTCGGGCTCTGGTTCGGCCTCTTTAAACACAGGGTGATGGCGTTTTTCAAACGGTTCCTGATCGCGATTGAGCTGATTAGCATCCTCGTGTTCGGCATACTCCTGCATGAGCACCTTCGCATCTGGCAGCCCTTCTATCTCGACAGTATCATGTGCATTGCATTTGTAATGATACTCCTGGGCATAGTCCTTAAAGTACGCATCGGAAATCCGGTGCTTCGCTTCATCGGTAAGATCAGTTATGAGCTCTATCTGATCCACGGTGTCTACCTGATGTGTTTCGGTTTCGGGCTCGCACTTCCGGATCTTCCCATGTTCGCAATTGTCTTTGCCTTGAGTTTTGCAACGGCTGCGCTGCTTACGCCGCTCGACAAACGCATCATCAAACGTATGTTAAACTTGTGAATTCATATGAAAAATAGTATAATAGACACATCAAATCAAAGGGGGGAATTGATTGATGTCAGAGATTTCAAACAGCTTTATCATCCAATCCAAATTTGACAAAATGATCAGTTTAAAGGGGACGAAGGGACACTACGCCACATCCTCCTCTCACATCAACTGCTACATTGACATGACGCACTTAAAGTGTAAGCGCAGAGAGGCGAAAGCCGTTGCAAATGCACTGGTACAGGAGTATAGCCACTCCACCATCGTGGACGCCATTATCTGTCTCGACGGTACGGAGGTCATCGGCGCTTATATGGCGGACGGACTTGCAGAAGCGGGTATCCACTCCGTCAATTCCAACAATGTCATCTACATTATCACACCGGAGCAGACCACGGTCGGCCAGCTGTTCTTCAGAGAGAACTTTGTTCCGATGATCCAGAACAAAAACTGTCTGGTACTTCTTGCCACCGCAACCACCGGTAAGACCATCAACACTGCACTTGACTGTATCGAGTACTACGGCGGACATATCGCCGGAATCTCCGCAATCTTCTCTGCTGCGAAGGAAGTACACGATATGAAGATCAATGCCATCTTCTCCACGGACGATATCCCCGGATACGCAACCTATCCCGCGGGCGGATGTCCGATGTGTCAGGCAAAGCAGCCACTGGATGCCATTGTCAACAGTCACGGTATTTCAAAACTCTAGTTCATGTGCAATGATTAAGTGACGGAACCCGTCCTTACATCGACGCTCCCGGGACGATCACCGCGCACAAACCATTTTGTGCGCTATAGATCATCCCTCGCGCTTACCGATGTAAGAACGGGTTCCTGTTTTATTCAACAACGCATATACGTTGTTTGGGAATTCATCTCTTATGGACTTCTGTTTTCCTCACAGCTTGTACGGATTGCCTTCTTACTCTTTTGCGGTGATGACGCCGCCGGTTTTATAGATGCTTTCCGCGGGGACGTAGCCTCTCACCGGGGAAAGCGGATAGATGTTGGTGTCGTGTCCGATCACGGTTCCTGGGTTTAATACGGAGTTACAGCCGACTTCCACATGATCGCCGAGCATCGCGCCGAACTTCTTTAAGCCCGTGGGAATATCAAAGGCGTGCATGGGCACAGCCGATTTCACGTGCACGAGCGTCTTATCGCTCTTAACATTGGATGTGATGGATCCCGCACCCATATGGGATTTGTAACCGAGGATGGAATCACCTACGTAGTTGTAATGCGGCACCTGCACATTGTCAAAGATGATGACATTCTTAAGCTCCGTGGAGTTTCCGATCACGCAGTTTGCGCCAACCAAAGCGTTGCCTCTGATAAAGGCGCACTGTCTTACCTCGGTCTCCGGTCCGATAATACACGGTCCTGCGATGTAGGCCGACTGAAAGACCTTCGCTGTTTTGTGGATCCAGACCTTCTCACTCACCTGCATATAATCCGCATCAAGCGTAAGCGCCAGTTCTTCGATCAGCGAGGAAATCTTCGGCAGTGCCTCCCAGGGATAGGTGCACGACTGAAGCAGTTCGCCTGCCATCGTGTGGGAAAGGTCGCGATAAAGCTCCGCAACCGTGATTTCTTTTACTACATCCGCTTTTACTTCTTCCATAGTTTAACCCTTCTTTCCTGCTGTCTTCTTCTTGGTTCCCGCTTTCTCATAGTACGGTCTGGTACGGTCAAAGATTGCCGTGATCTGATTCTGGTTTCTGATCTGTTTTACCAGATTCGTGTTCGCAGCCACGAATCGATTCATCTTTTCTTTATACTCTTCCTTGTCGATGCTTCCGTCCGCAACACCGGACAGTCCTTTCTCCCAGCTTGCTGTCATCTCCGCGCGGAGCAGACTGTTGATGGAATGCAGGCATACATCGTAGATGATCTCTCCCAGGAAGGTCGGCGTGACGATCTGCGTCTTTTTATTTAGGGCAATATACGTATTGTTCACCAGTTTCGTGATGATACTGTCGCGCGTCGCACTGGTGCCGATACCGCTTCCCTTGATCTGTGCACGGAGTTCCTCATCCTCGATCAGCTGTCCCGCATTTTCCATTGCCAGGATCAGCGTACCGGAACTGTAGCGCTTCGGCGGTGTCGTTTCACCCTCCTTAACGGAAAAATTCTCCGCAAGCAAAGTGCTCCCCTTCTTAAGTGATGCGAGTTCGGCAAGTCGTTCCTCGGAAAGTGCCTCACCGTCTTCGTCCTTCTTTGGCTGAGGAATTCCGACGATCGTGAGATATCCCGGTTTCTTCAGGCGCTTAAAGTTCGCTTGAAATGTCTCGGTTCCGGTATCCTTCTCACCACGTGTGGTCTGAATCTCTTTTGTGAGCGTAAGGCTTACCTTCTCATACTCGGCAGCAGGATAAAAGATGGAGACAAAACGCTTTGCGATCATGTCATACACTTTCGCCGCATTGGCCGAAAGACCGTTCAATGCGCCAAAGCCCTGTCCCGTCGGGATAATGGCATAGTGATCCGTGATTGCCTTGTCGTTCACATACTTGGACGACGCAAGTCCCTTGTATCCGCCATGGGAGACGATATGATCTGCATAGGCAGCTACCGGCTGATAGTGTTTTAAGCCGCTTAAATTCTTGTCGATCACCTTCGCCACAGCAGTTGAAAGCACTCTGGCATCGGTTCTCGGATAGGTGGTCAGTTTCTTCTCGTAGAGTTCCTGCGCGATGGCAAGCGTATCGGAAGGGCTGATCTTCAAGATCTTGGAGCAGTCATTCTGCAGCTCGGCCAGATTGTACAACATCGGCGGAGCCTTCTTTTCCGTCTTCTTCTCCACCTTGGATACGGTAAGGGGCGTCGGTGTCTCTGTCGCAAGCTCCGCGATGAGCCCTTCCGCATCCTCACGCTTTTTGAATCCGTTCTCCTTGTACAAAAGCGGCGAATTCAGGTAGGCGGACGTTTCGGAAGTCTTCCACTCCGCTTCAAATCCGGAAAGTCCAGCGATCACACGATAAAATGGTGTCGGGACAAATTCCCGAATCTCCCGTTCACGTTTCACGATCATACCGAGGACACAGGTCATCACACGACCCACAGCGATCACGCATTTGTCGAGGCCGAGATACTGTTTCACCGGATAGCTGAATTTCAATGAGAGTGCACGGGAAAAATTGATGCCCATCAGATAGTCTTCCTGCGCCCGCAGATAGGCCGCATCGGAAAGATGGTCATACGCGGAGATGTCCTTCGCCTCGGCGATACCGCGTTTGATCTCCTCCTCCGTCTGGGAATCGATCCAGACACGCTTCTTGGGTTTGTCTTTCGGCACCTTCGCCATAGCGTCCACCAGGCGGTAAATGTACTCACCCTCACGTCCGGAGTCGGTGCACACATAGATGCAACCGATATCCTCGCGGTTTAAGAGTCGTTCTACCACTCGAAACTGATTGGCCGCCGAGGGAATCACCTCGTACAGGAAATCATCCGGTACGAAGGGAATGGTATCCATCGTCCACTTTTTTAAATTTGGATCATATGCATCGGGATAGCTCATGGTGACCAGATGTCCGTAACACCATGTAAATACAGAGTCCGCCGTCTCGATAAAGCCCTCTTTTGTGCTTGTGTTTCCTGCGTTCTTTACGCCAAGCGCCTCCGCAAACTGACGCGCAACACTGGGCTTCTCTGCAATGTACAAGTTTTTCATGTTTCTTCTCTCGCTGTATGTATGCAACATACCCGAACGGTCCTGCCACGGACACGCTCGTATGCTTTACGGTTATCTTCGCGTATCCGCCTTGTCACGTACCGTCATATAGTACTGTGCAAATTCCTGTGTGATGAGTTTGTTTTTGACCATCAGATTGAGTGTCTCTTTGAACTCGTTATAGCTGATGGTAGAATGCGCCATGCCGTCAAGGATGGACGCGATGCGATCCGCATATCCGTTGGCGTCAATGACATTATCTCGAAGAAGAATGTTCGCCTTGTAGGTGTCCTTGAAGTAATTGTTCACCTTCGCGGAAAGTGTCACCTTATCGTCCACACGAAACGGCAGCGCAAGCAGATCAAAAATCTGTTTTGCCGAACGATTTGTTACGTAGATATCCGGACCGAAGCCGTAAAGGTTCTTGTAAGAGGACAGGTCATCCACCACCGTACTGTGCGAATAATCCGGCAGATACGGACGGAACAGCTCCGCAAGCATGGACTTGCCCTTGAATGGGCCGTAATCTACGTCCTCGTTGACAATCTGCTTCTTTAAGTAGGTCATCTCCTTCATACGATAAACCGGAAGCACGATATGACGCGGCTCCTGCTCGATGAGTAAGATGTTGAAATCCTTATCCTTCACCCAGACATAAGCAGGTGTCTGCTTGATGGCCAGTTTCTCGCAGCGATCGATCATCACCAGTCGATGGTCGCGCTTCACCTTGTACCGATGCATGGTCTTCTTGATGGTCTTTCTGTCGTAACGCTTGAAGTCATCCTCCGTCGCCTGACGTACCACAACGAGATTACCCGGAGCTTCCTCCTCATCGTCGGAAGCGGTATGCGCTTCCGCATCTTGTCCGAGCTTCTCTGCCATCTCGGCGTGTTCTGCCGCCTCAAGTTCTTCAAGAGGCACACCCGTATCCTTTACATGGATGTTTCGATACTCTTCCTCAACCGAGGGCGCTCCCTCCATCTGGCGGAACCAGTTCTCGATATTGATATCACCCTGCTTGGGTTCTTCTTTGACTTCTTCCTTTTCGATTTCACGTTTTTTCCTGTGCTTGCCGAAGTTCAATCGAAGACGTCCGAGCTTTTTGTGCTTTTTCTTCTTGTCTTTTGCGGACTCCTGAAGATCCTCATCATCCTGTTCAACAACAAGGATCTTTGAAAATGCATTCTTGAAGAAGGAGCCGATGGAGAATCTCTTTTTGTCCTTCTTTTCCTTCTTTTCTTTTTTCTTTCCGGTTTTTTCTTCTTCGGTGACATCGATCAGCTCATGCTCGATCGTCTCTTCCGCATGCGCTCTCGATATCTCCGGAAGTTCGGTCTTTCTTCTTGAGAAGTCTCTTGCTGTTCTTGGCTCGCTGCTCTGCGCCGTTGCCGGTTCTTCTGTATCTTCATGATGACCAGTGTCCGTTGCGGCAATCAGTCGGTTCAACACATCTTCCATGTTCTCGGAAGGGATCTCATCAGGATTGATATCCGAAAGATCCTCCGGGTTTTCGGCTTCAAGGCGCTCCGGCATGACCAGATTCGGTTCGATGGCACCCATACCGGGCGGAACCACCTTACCCGCAGGATCACTCGTGTGGATCACAAAGGTCTGTGCCAGCGCCAAGGCGCCAAAACCACACATAACGGCTCCGAAGAACAGAACCGTCATGTGTGTAAGAATCGAAGCCACCACAAGCGAAGCTCCCGCAAGCCCTGCCAGGATGGTGAGGATCAGGATCAGCTTTGCCTTCGGCGAGCTGTATTTCAATGTGTTGATCAGCTTTCTCATGGATTAGACTAAAACAATCTTTCTGAAATGCTTCTTGCCCTTTTTCACTACAAAATCCGTATCAAATGCTTCCTTGCCGTAGTCGGTCTTCGGATCCGTAACCTTCTCATCGTTCACGGTCACACCACCCTGCTCTACCGCACGGCGTCCCTCACCACGTGAAGGAACAAGTCCTGCAGAAACAAGGATGCTGACAATATCCACGCGGCCGTCACGGAAAACTTCGTCCGTGATCTCGCCGATCGGCATCTGACTTGCATCTCCGCTTCCGAATACACCCTTTGCTGCATCAAGCGCCTTCTGTGCTTCCTCTTCTCCGTGTACAAGCTTGGTAAGCTCGAAGGCAAGGATTTCCTTCGCCTTGTTGAGCTCGCTTCCTTCCCAGTTCTCCATCTTCTCGATCTCTTCCATCGGAAGGAAGGTCAGCATCTTGATGCACTTTAAGACATCATCATCCGCCACGTTTCTCCAGTACTGGAAGAACTCGTAAGGCGGTGTCTTTGCGGGATCAAGCCATACGGCACCCTTCTGTGTCTTACCCATCTTCTTGCCCTCGGAATTAAGAAGCAATGTAATGGTCATGGCATGTGCGTCCTTGCCGAGCTTTCTTCTGATCAGCTCGGTTCCGGCAAGCATGTTGGACCACTGGTCGTCGCCACCGAACTCAAGATTACATCCGTAATCCTGGAACAGCTTGTAGAAGTCGTATGCCTGCATGATCATGTAATTGAACTCCAGGAAAGAAAGTCCCTTATCCCATCTCTGCTTGTAGCACTCTGCAGCAAGCATACGATTGACGGTAAAATGAGCACCCACCTCGCGGAGCATGTCCACATAGTTTAAATCCAGAAGCCAGTCCGCATTGTTCACCATCATGGCCTTGCCTTCGGAGAAATCGATAAAGCGGCTCATCTGCTCCTTGAAGCAGTCACAATTGTGCTGAATGTCTTCCTTGGTAAGCATCTGACGCATATCCGTACGTCCGGTGGGGTCACCGATCATGCCGGTACCGCCGCCGATCAAGGCGATAGGCTTGTTGCCGCCCATCTGCAGACGCTTCATCAGACACAGTGCCATAAAGTGTCCTACATGCAGGCTGTCCGCAGTAGGATCGAATCCGATATAGAAAGTAGCCTTTCCTTCGTTGATCAATTTGCTGATCTCTTCTTCATTTGTTACCTGTGCGATCAGCCCTCTGGCTACCAGTTCGTCGTAGAGTTTCATCCTGTGTTTCCTCCTAAATATGTTCTATCGTCCATTATGACATTATTTTGCTTCGGTTTCAATCGCTTTCTTTTGGATGGTCGCATACCCGAGTCCGAGTCCTATGAAAAGGAACAGGAAGGGTGTGGAGATCGGCTGGTTTAAAGAAAGCAGACTCTGACCGAGGTAGCCGATGATGGCAACGAGGCTCATATAGGCCACCGGCTTTCCGTTTGCATTTTTCCATATATAAGCAATGCTTGTTACGATCATGCCGACGTAAGCTACGAGGCCGAAGATTCCGTTGCAGATTAAGTACTGCAGCAGTTCGCAATGCGCATTGTCGTAGGCCATGTGTGTCACAGAGATCATTTCCGTGTAGTAATAGGTATTCATCAACGTGCGGACGCTTTCATTTCCGTGTCCGAAGATCTTGTTGATCGGAGATGCATCACGGAACAGTTCCACCATCTTCGTCCAAATATAGCCGCGGTAGCTTCCCCACTTATAGTTCAGTTTGAACAAAGAGGAACCTCTGATAAATGCACCGTAGATGAAGAATGCGATTCCGAACAAGGCGGCACACACGATCACTGCTATGATGATCGCCTTCTTGTTGATCTTTGCGATCTTATCTCCGTAAACCTTTCTAAGCAGATAGACAACCACGGTTGCAAGCGCCATGAATACCACAAACAGCACCGCAACATCGATTCTGTTTAAGGCGAGTGCAAGTCCGCCGCGCTTCTTGTCGTATCTGGTATGCGCATAGGTGTTGATCAGCGTCAGGAACAGATTACCGAGCGCAAGGAAGGAATAGCCGAACATAAAGTGTCCCACATAGCCCTCCTTGATGGCAAGCACCAGAAGCACAACCGTAGCTACAGCCAGTCCGACATATACGCTATCGCTGTTGCTGATCATGATCACCATACCTCCCATAGTGATCAAAACCCCCGCCGTTATCCGCATGTAAAGCTTCTTGCTGAAGATAAACATTGCGAGAAAGATCGGGATGCTCACGCACAAGAATCCTGCAAACATATTGATATTACCGAAGGTAGAGATAAATTTGTTATACAGATCCTTCTTGATATTATCCTTGTAGTGCATAAAATCGATCTCCATATGCTGGAAGATTGCTACGATATATGCATAAGCCGAACTTGCCGCGAATACAAGAAAGATTTCCTCGGCTACCTCGAAGCCGCCGGACATCACCAGGATCATCACCGCAAACACAAAGTAGATCAGCACACCCATATGACGGCTCTGCTCTCCGAACATCGCCTCACGGGGATCGTCTGTCACGATTGCGCTTACAAAGTTCGCCAGAAGGAAAAGCAACACCCATAATTCGGGCTCACCGATCGGATTCTTCTTCCATGCGAATCTCGGTGTCAGTTTCTCTCCCATGGAAAGCTTCACGATTGCCGATATCGCTGTCAAAAAAATAAAGGCACAGGCCCCATAGAGAAATGCATGATAGCGCGTGATGGTAATGTCGAAATATTTGTTGTGTGTGATAACGGGATATACCCCGAACATATAAATCAGATATAGATAATTGATCACTTTTTGCATTGTTTTCTCCTCCGGTGGCTATTATACCACTGTACATCCCCCTTCACAAGAAAAAAGGTCATGACCCTTCCGGATCATGACCTGTGTGCGGAAGGTGGGACTTGAACCCACACGTCGTTGCCGACACTAGATCCTTAGTCTAGCCTGTCTGCCAATTCCAGCACTCCCGCTTGCGATTCACAACGCAAGTGATACTATATCATTTCGCAAGCGGGTTGTCAATCATTTTTTTAACTTTTTTTGATTTGCGAGAATATGCGCCGTTACCGCGCTACTTTGTCGCAAAATCGATCTGCGCCATCTGATGTGCCGTGCCATCTTCCGAGAGGTAGAAACCTGCGCTTCTCACCGCTGCCTGCGTTGCATGTTCCGTCTCCGACCGATAGGCAAATTGCGCCGCGACACTTCCAAGATAGATAGCCCCGACGCCGGCTTCCTTAAGTCCGACCATCCTGTCCTCACCGCGGTCATTCTTCACCCAGACCTTCAGTTTGGAATAGATGGCATCCGCCTCATCGATCCATCCGCTCCTGTCACGGTCGAACGCCGCCAGTTCCGCAAATCCGTCTCCTGTCTGCGCACCAAAGAGTTCCGTCCCGTCATCAATGGTGCCGCTTCCGTCCCTGTCATAAACAAGATATCCCGCGCCTTCGGAAAGAGAATATAATTCATCCTCAAATCCGTCCGCATCAAGATCAAACTTCCATGTTCGATCAGCGATTCCGATGGGTGCATCCGAAAGATTGATCACCAAAGGATCTGTCATGATGACTTCAACATTTTGCGCTGTCGCCTCGAAGCGTTCCTCATAGCTTTCATGCATCTCCATCTGCATCGTGAAATCGATGGTTCTTCCGTCCTCTGTCTGAATCTGACCTACTGTCTCAAATGTGACGGACGCCGATTCGCGGTAGGTCTCCGTCACCCTGTCTTTCCTGCTCCATACGCTGACAGCCTTAGACCCGGAGCTTGCGTCGTACAGCACGGAGGCATCATTTGAGGATGCCAGGTGTCCGCCGCTTTCCGCAGGATAACCGAGAATCGAGTCGTAGTAACCGAGAATCCCCTTCATGCTTCGAAAGATCCCGGTATTCCCGAAGATTCTCTGCCTGAGCGTCATAATGTAGATTCTGAGTCTGATCACAAACTCGCGAATCTGATCCATCTGTTCCTGCCGAGACGCAGGCGCGACGCGCGCAGCTTTCGGCTGCCTGCCTTTCAGGCGTTCGTAGGTCTCCACCGGAAGAGGATGTTCCTCGTCCCCCTCACAAGGAAGCGGCAGGCTTTTGTCCCGCTCGGTGGTTTCTTCTTTCACACTGTGTTTGTGCGAACCGTACGCTTCCTCAAATGTGCTCGCATAGTAGCGCATCTGATTGCTGCGTAGATTGCACATCGTGGTTTCCTCCTTGCGAGAGCGTGTGACCTCCCGCCCGGAGTCCGCAGTCATTTTGATTCTGCCGGCATTAACAATCATGCCATCCCTCCTTTAAACAGGAGTACGCACGGCATGTCTACTCAGAGCTCCCTCACTGAGAATATTATCGGCACGAAAGAGCAAAAAAATAATGTCATCCGCAGACGCTCGGCCATGCGGATGACATGTGATCCACTTATACGGACAGATATGATTTCAGCTTCTCCATCTGCGCTTCGGCATCATGATAGCCGAGCCAGTACAAGTCTCCGAGTTTCTCCATATCGCCTTCAAACCTTGTGACTTCAATGGGTTTGGAAGGCGCCAGCACAAAGATCTCTCCTGCTTCATGTCGCTTTTTGAGTTCCATCGTCATGTGATTGAAATTTGCGTTGGTCTGCTGAAACGCACGGACAAAATTCGGATACTTCCGGTACATCAGTCCTGTTGCCTTCGACGGCGATTCATCTCTTACGAAATCCCATTCACGCGTCTTTATGACAACGATTTTCTCGAAGCCCTCGGACATTGCCCACGGATAGGGAATCTTGGTGGAACAGCCGCCGTCCAAATACGGCACACCACTTATAACCACCGGTCGCGACACGAAGGGTACCGTCGCCGAGGCACGTACCGCTGCTGAAAGATTGCATTTACCTTTCTCCATGTACTCCGTCTCACCGGTCAGCATATTGGTCACACCGACCGCAAGCCTTCTTCTTTTGTCCATCAGTCTCTTCTTATCGAGCGGCAGATCTCCGAGAATACCATCATAGAGATATGAGAATCCCGTCACTCCGTGATCCCTGATCATAGCTCCGAAGCCGACATATTCCGGATCGTGTCGGTACTGCAGATCGATCCTGACGCCCCATCCGATCTGGCCGGACACATAACCGATGGCTGAAAGCGCACCCGCCGAAATACCGACGACCGACTGCATATTCACGCCATGTATCATAAATGCATCGAGCGCTCCCACCGTATATAGTCCCTTCCATCCGCCGCCTTCAAGGACGAGACAGCCGGGTGTGATCACCTCACTCGCCCGACCGATCGGCAGCGTATCGATTCCGCTATAGATTTTCCTTCTTGCCATATCCGACTCCTTAAGATTTACAATTCTTTTTCATAACAATCCATGTCCTGACCAAACATATGGCAGGATCCCACAATTCGGAATCCAAGACTGGCGTAGGCACGAATTGCCTTTTGATTTTTGATATTTACGAGGAAATGAACGCTTTGACTGTTTCTCTCCCTGAGGACTTCCATAGCATATTGAAGCATTGATTTTGCAACGCCCAGTCCCTGCTTTTCCGGAAGCACCGCAAGTCTCGCCAGTGCCCCTCCCGGTGCAAGCTTCTTATCCCAAACAGAAAGCCGGTCAACCTCATCGTCGTCATCGATCGAGATCGCAGCAATGATCCTGCCGCCCTCCTTCATAACAAACAGATTCTCTTTTGACAGGTCATAGTCTATGGTCTCAACCGACGGATACTCCTCTGTCCACGGGCAGAATTCCTGTCCGACCTGTGCCCGATAAAGCGAAAGGATATCATCCCTGTCTTCCGGCGTCCCTTTCACGATCCTGTCGGACAGGTTTTTATACAGACTCACATGTGCTCCGAGATCGCCAAAGCCCATCTTGTGATAAAATTGAAATGCCGGTTTATCACTGTCCGTCTGCAAAAAGATGCCTGCCATCCCCTTGCGCCTTACATTCTCTTCAATCATTGCAAGGAACCTCGAACCGAGTCCCTGCCCCTGCATCTCCGGCAGCACACACAATTCCTCGATATTGTAATTGGTTCCTTCCCACCAGTGTCTGATCGAGCCGACCGACATGGCAACCAGACGTCCGTCAATTTTCAATCCGAAATTCAGACAGTTGTACGCGCCGGAAATCTCCTTCATATACAGAGCAAGCTGTTCCTCATCACTCCAGTCATCCTTCCACGGCTCACCCGCGAAAGCCTCCCTGAACAGCTTCGCCATCTCGGGAAGATCCGCTTCGCTTAACAGTAAGAATTCTTCTTTCATTCTCTTATCTCCCTATTTTGTATGCAAGGTCGTTCACATTTTTTTCAGAAATACCTGCAATTCCCGAATATCTTCGATCAGGAAGGTTGCGCCGGCGTCGGTGAGTTCCTCCCTGCTGCCGTAGCCGTACAATGCGCCGGCGGAGTCCACGCCGACCAAAGCGGCTCCTTCGATATCATAAAAGCGATCACCCACCATCAGGACACTGTCGAACTCCTCCTCGGAAACCCCAATGTTTGAAAGTGTTTCCCGTATCAGATTCTTCTTCTCGGGATTCCTGTTGTCAGCACCGGGACCGACGATGGTATCAAAGAAATCCCGGATCCCGTCATATTCGATGACAGCTTCCGCCAGATACTTTGTCTTCGTTGTGACAACAGCCAGTTTCTTTCCATCAGCCAAAAGACGCTCCAGGGTCTCCTTTACGCCCGGATAAAGTGGTGCCCGATATATGCCTTCCTGCTTCATGTAATCAAGATAGTATGAAACCGCCTGTTCCGTCTTCTCCTCGGAAAGCCCGAAGAACTCTCGAAAGGAATACCGAAGCGGAGGTCCGATAAACCGACGCATGGAATCCCGGTCCGTCACCTCGATCCCGAACTTCGCCAGAGTTCGGATCGCTCCGTCTATGATTCCAACCCCGGACTGTGTGAGCGTGCCGTCCAGATCAAACAGATAGTACCGGTAGTCTCGTTTAGATTCTCCCATCTACTTTTCCTTCCTAACCTTAAACGTCTTCAGGTAGGTCTTCTGCTCCGGCGTAATGCGATAGCTTTCCACCGCCTTCTGGATCGTCTTGTTATGTGTCCACGCAGGAAGCCTTTGCTCCTCGATATAAGGAACGATCGCATCATACTGCTTTGCCAGCGCCGTGGCAAAATACCAGGCGATCATCATGTTTACATAATATTCTTCAGATGCAAGCTTCGCCACCATCTCCGGGTACGCCGGATCAAAGTCGTCATCCAGAAAATGTGTCATCAACATACCGATCCCAAAACGGATCGTGTAAGTCTCCGTCGATGCGATCCAAGACCTGATCCGAGGCAGCAGCTGCTCTTTGTACTTCTTAAACACCTTCGGAGACATCTGGTCACAGGTTGCCCAATTGTCCACGTAGGGAAGAAATGCCTCCACATGTTGAACGCACTTATCAAAATCCTTCATCTCCGAAAGCACAAAGGCATGCAGTTGGTTCTCATCAAAGTATCTGTGCGGAAGATCCGAAAGAAATGTATCCACATCCGATCGTTTTGCCACCGCCTTCGCATAAGTCCGAAGTGCCGGAGTTCGCACACCGATAAAGCTGTCCGGTTCCGCAGTCGGGATCAGTTTCAGCTGAAATGCAGCATACGCCTCATCCCGAAGATCAAACAACTCCTTTCTGATTTCATCCACGATCATACACTTGTCCCTCCGTCAGTATTCCTTCTTCACACTTGAAAATCCGTACGCCTTCATAAATGCGTCCATATCCTTCTTCGTGCGGATGAGCATCACCTCATGGAATTCGTGTGTCTTTCGGTCCTTGAATCCAGCCACCTGCTCTCCCGTACAGATGGACGAGCGTACCACCGCATCTTCCTTCTCGGGATCATACGCATACGGCGGCACATGAGACTTTCTTCCAAACAGTTTCATACTTCCGCCTCCTACCGAATATCAATGATGACATACTCTGCGATTGCCGCTGTCTTATACGGAATCGCCCAGTCCGAGATTCCGGAAGTCACAATATAGTTCGTATTTCCTCGTGTTTCAAGTCCATAGGTCTTTTCATTTGCCCCGGAAAGCTCTCCGGTGATGCCGATGGGAAACATCTGCCCGCCATGGGTATGTCCGCAAAGAACAAGGTCTGCGCCGGCCGCTTCCTGTGCGGCGAAATCATGGGGCTGATGATCAAGGACGATCATATACTTTGCGAGATCAAGTTCCTTCGTCAGATCCTTCATGGAAAGCCTGTCGCCGCTGCTTCTGTCCCTTCGTCCCACCACATACACACTGTCTGCAAGGAGCACGGATTCGTCCTTTAAGACAGTAACATGATTCTTTTCAAGCTCCGCCTCCATATCAGCCGCCGTAAAATCCCTGCTGTCCGAATATCCGGGATCGTGATTTCCGTAAACGTAGTATATGCCATAGGTCGTCTTCATTTCCCCGAGGGCCGCGCAGGCTTTCTCCATATCTGCGCGCTTGGTATCATCATCCACAAAGTCACCCACGATCAACAAAAGATCCGGATGCGACTGCTCGATCTCCTTCATATGCGCAGCAAACCCTTCGCCGTCAAATGTACAGCCGATGTGCGAATCTGCAATCACCGCCACACGAAGATGTCCGCCGGGAAGATTCTTGGCCGTAGCGAGTGTGTAATCCGTCTCGTACACGTGATGGGCAAAATACCAGCCACAGATCAGATAAACCGCCGTCACAACAAGGGCAACAGCTCCCTGCCAATAAAATCGAAATTCCTTCTTTGAAGTTTTCTTTACGATCCATCCGGCAAAGTCCGATACCAGCCAGAAAAACAGTAGATGCACCACGGCGATCACCGCCGGTACCAGATCAAAGACGCACCACAGCGCCATTGCAAGGACAAAAGGCGCACGGATCAGTCTGCTTTTCGCCTTACTCTCACCGGCCAGTTCCTTCACCCATGCAAATTCTCTCATGCGTGTAAACACATACAGATGCGCACCGATCGCTGTCAATATAAAGACTGCAAAAACAAGGATTACGATCATACTTCACCCCGTACTTCTTTTTTCTTTTCAATCCATCGATTCCCCGCAAGTACGAGAACACCGATCATTGTTCCGATCAGCGCCCCCGCCGCCACATCCGAAGGAAAATGTACATACAGATACAATCTCGAAAAAGCGATTAACGTCGCTACAACAAACGCAGCCACACCGGCTTTCCTACCCAGTCTTGTGAGCACCGTTGCCGAAAGGAAACTCATCGCCGTATGTCCCGACGGGAAGGAATAATCCTTCGGACTTTTCACAAGCAGGATCATATCCTTGTTGATCCAGCAGGGTCTGTCTCTTGCCACAAGATTCTTTAAAGTCAGGTTGCAGACAAGCAGTGCTGTAAGCAGCGCGATAAAAAGTAAGACTGCAGTACGCCGCGTTGCCGGTTTCATCAGCAACGCCAGGCCGATGACGATCCACAAAGCTGCCGCAGTTCCAAGAACCGTAATCTTCGGCATCACCGCATCCAAAAATCCGCATCGGAGGTGGTCCTGTATCCAGTTTAGGATGGAAAAATCAAATTCGGTCATATCGCATATTATATCATAACGCGCTTGCCGTACACAACGACGCATGTACAATCCCTCTGTTCCGCCTTCCTAACCAACGGTTCAATTCGCAGCCTGCAACATTGACATACGCAGCACAGCCTAACGTTGCTTAACGCAACAATCGCCGCAAGAAACAATTCCTGCGACGATCAAGTCTTTTGATTTGCAAGCCATACGTTTTAGAATAATCCTTCAAAATCTTCAGCTGTAATTCTCGTCATATCTTCTTTGGTACAATCCTTCCCGGCAATTCGGCTCGACTGTTTAGTAATGATACTTTCAAAAACATTTCGCATCATACGAGCGTTTGCAAAGTTTGGCCCCTTGTTTTCCATAATAATATCTATGCACTCTCGCGCCTTTTGTTTTGCGCTCTCATCCAGAATATATTCATACTTCTCGCACATACTCTCAAATATGCGCATCATCTCTTCACCGTTGTAATCAGGGAAGTTGATATATTTATTGAAGCGCGACTGCAACCCGGGATTTGATGAAATAAACTTCTCCATCAAATCCGGATAACCGGCGACAATAACAATAAATTCGTCACGATGGTCCTCCATGGCTTTCAGGATTGTATCAATCGCTTCCTGGCCAAAATCCTGCTCCGAATCTTTAGCAAGTGTATATGCTTCATCAATGAAAAGGACTCCGCCCATCGCTTCTTTAATCTTCTCTTTTGTTTTGATTGCTGTTTGTCCAACATATCCCGCAACCAAGGCCCCCCTGTCAACTTCCACCATCTGTCCCTTGGATAAAACTCCGATATCTTTGTAAATTGCGGCAAGTATTCTTGCTATCGTCGTTTTACCGGTTCCCGGATTACCCGCAAATACCAGATGCAAAGAAGAAGGAACCGGTTTCAAACCCTGTTTCTTACGTTCTTGTTGCATCTTTACGAAATTAGCAAGTTCGCGTACGTCTTCTTTAATAGAATCCATACCAATCAGAGACTCCAGTTCTTTAAATGGATCTCCTTCAAATCTGGTAGGTTTACTCTCACCCTTAGGAGGTGATGTCCACATACTCCCACCACCGAAGAGATTATTAATCGAACTAAAACTATCGTTAAAGGCATTATTAAACAAGCTGCCGGATGGCGATGACAAAGGTTTGTTGATCTTATCCTCCCTTTTCTTGCCCTCTTTATCAAAAATGTTATTAACTGTCAACAGCCATATAAAAAGGCATAGATTCTGGCGATCAATCTCATTTGCCAATGTTATACATATTGAATTACTCTTGCTTTTTTCGTCAATCATATAAACAGCACAGTTTGTGCCGAAAGGAAGTCTTTTCCACTTCAAATATTTGAGATTGTATTCTTTTTCATAGACATCTTCATCACACGTATACTTTAATTTTATTCTGAAATCCCCCAAAGGTCGAAAGCTCCTGTTCAAGGATTCACATTCAACGCCGTCTTTGCAAATAGACATTGTGAAACGATCTGTTCGTACCTCCGTCTTTTCTCCCAACTCGTTGATTCCTAAAAGCGTTGCATCATAAAGCGTAATAGATGTTGTCTTTTCAGTAATCTCATATCGTTCGATTCTTTCTCTGTTTTTCTGCTCATTGTCCCAATTCAAATCGCAAAGATTCTGAGTAAACTTTTTATAGGCCTCATCAAGCTTTGCCTTCAAATCTGCATTGTCGTTTTGGATACTATTCTCTTCCGACATTTCTACACTTCCTCCTATCGGTTCAGGTTCGTTCTTTACAGTGTCACCGGCATTCCTTATCTCCGTTATTTCTATGTCCTCAGCTTTTTTCTGATCATCTTTCTTGTGAGACTTTTGTGCTTTGTCCACTGTTCTTCGATCCGAATCAAACGCCAGTCCTCCAAAGAGCTTCACAAACTCACTAAACCCTTCTGCAAACAGCTTCGATTCGTTTTCAAGAGTCCATGTACTCTCATCATCTGTTTCTTGGTTCTTTTTCTTTATGCGTTCTGCGTGCACACGCTTCAAATCCTCATCATGCAAAAAGCTTTCAAAACCAGCGTAATACGAATCAACCATCTCTCTCGAAAAAACAGCATCACGGAACGAAAGGTCTTTTTCCACTTCGTAGAGCAGTTCATCGCGCTTAATGATTGTAAGGCACATTCTGTTATCCGGAACCTTCTTAAGTTCGCAACGTTCAGAGAACACAATATAAGACATCAGATACTGTTCCGGTACCCCGGTCAACTTTTGAATTGCATCACAATGTGTCCGGTTTTGTTTTACAGGATTATAAAAGGCATTCTTCGTTCCGTTCCGAAAGGTCTGCGTCCAATTCTTTTGATCCTCATCTCCATAGATCCAGCCACTGAAATTCTTACTCTCAAAAACGAAAACGCCTTTCTCGTGGATCATTAGGATATCTATTTCGGTGGCGGTATTACCGATTGGAAGAATTACATTTCTGATAATCTTAAAATAGCCCGGCACATAAGTACGTAAAAGATCCTCTGTCAAATCCTCACCATATACGCCAAGCCCTTCCTTATCAATTTTATCTTTATTGTACGGCAACGAGGGATTCCCAAGAATCATCTGATAGATTAATTCTTTGAAGTTCTTAAAATTCATAACTCCCCCTAATCGAAGAAAAACAGATCCTCAAACTTCTTATCAAGTGCAAGGCAAAGAAGCAAGGCCAGTTTTGCTGTAGGGCAAAACTGACCTGTCTCAATTGAACAAATCGTCTGTCTGGAGACACCAACCATCTTCGCCAGTTCTCCCTGTGATATCTTTTTTTCAGCTCGTGCTACGCGCAAACGGTTTTGCAAAACAAGTTCATTCTTCATGATGGTTTTTCTTACCTACGCTCCAAATCAAGAATGCTAGCAGACAAAAGAAACCTGAGATATAAAGAAGAATCGACAGATACAAATCCTTTGTTCTATGCAGTTTTTTCCAGTCATTATGCTTTTTTGTTGCAAGCGCTATGTACTCTATCGCAAAGACATCATAAGGATTGGTTCTGAAACAGAATATCTTGATTGCAGCGATTGCAACACAAAGAGCAAGCGAAACATCAAGCGCGCTACTGTCATTCTGATCATCAATAGAGATTTCTCTCTCATCGTATCCATCCTGTTCCTGCGCAATCGCAAGAATTTCTTCCTTTGTCATACCGAGTTCCTTTCCAAATATACTATGTCAATTATACTACAAATCCTTCTTCAATGCGACAATTCATCAACGCATTCCGGTATTGTTCAGCGCATTGCCGATATTTGAACTGTTTCCGAAAATGATCACACCATAGAGCATATAGAATACAATCGCTGTTGCAATCATAATAACCGATAAAAAAATCACGATTGATGCGCACGATGCAGTAGCCTTTGCCTTCCCGACAAGTTGTTTATGAGACAAACTATATTCCTTCACCTGTTGATTCGCTATACAAGCCAAAATCAAGGCGATCAATCTTCCAAAACAAAGCATACATAATCCGGCCACAGATACATAGAGCGCCCATACCGGAAAGTCCTCATCTCCTTTTTTTATAAACGAACTCATTTGCGGCTGTTGATAATAGGTTGCGATCCCTCCGCCAGGAACCATCTGCGGTGGTGTGTTTTGTAAATTGTTTTGATCCATATCAACCCCTCCATTTCAAGTTTTCTTGTCGTAATGCCAAGTTTTCTTTACATATTGTATCATTGATTAATAAACATGTAAAGTAAAAAATGTAAACAGGACAACTTGAAATCAAAACAAAGATTTGATATGATTCTATTGCTCAGATATTTCTGTACTGTCGTGCAAGAATACCCAACATTTTCAATACCATAATGTGCTTACCCGGCGGGTCGGGAGGCGCGCTGTTCACCCAACCCGAGCCTGAAAGGGAGGGTGATGCTTATGAGCATATATGAAATTCTCATGGTCATATTATCTGCTGGAAAGCTGGTTTTTGACATAGTAGAAAAGATTTTTGAGCATAAGAAAAGCCGCCTCAACTCGGAAAAGTAGAACGGCTTTTCTAATAAAGCTTTGATTCGCCGGGTTGGGTGAAATAGACTCACCTTCCGACTTGCCTGGTAAGCATATTATATACCCTTCGGTGCAGAAAGTCAACGCACACCAAAGTCCTGATTGCTTGCACGCAACGATCACATGGGTACTGTCTGCACAGCGAATGAATCCTGTCATATCACGTCTCATCTATCTCCAAACATACGGTTTAGCGGTTATCGACTGAATACCGCCATAGGCTTGCGCCGGTGCTGCAGCCCCCTTCTTTACAAGCACGATCTGAATACCCTCGAGGCGTCTTCCGTATCCCGCGGTTCCGGCATGTGCGCCGTTTTTCGCCCAGCCCATCCAGCCGACATCCTGCGCATGCACGCGGTAATAGATATCATAATAGGATGCAATCTCACCGTAGAGTTCCACATCGATGGCTTCCAGCCTGAGACTCCTTCCGCTGGTTCCGGACATGGTTCCGTCCGTGCGCCACTGATTCTCCCAGCCGATATTCTGGATATGAGTCTTGTATCTGATCCCGCCCGTATAGTCCTTGTTGGTCAGTTTGATATTGATGCCCTCGAGCCTGAGACTCCTTCCGCTGGTTCCGGAAAATGCGCCGTTTGTTCTCCATGCCTGCCATCCCACATTCTGGACATGCGTCCGATAAGACAGATTCGGGATCGAACTGTTTAAAACCACCGGCGTACCGCCGTGATTCTTGTCTCTGTAGGCATCGGCGGATACACTCTTGATTCCGCCCTTGGCCGCATCATAAGACGCACCTCTTTGGACCACCTGGATCTGGATCGCCTCGAGGCGGTATCCGTACCCCGCGGTACCTGCGGGCGCACCGTTTTTCGCCCAGTTCATCCATCCGATGTTCTGCGCATGCACGCGATAATAGATATCATACAGATCCTTGTCCGCGCCGGTCAGATTGATCATGATCGCCTCAAGACGCTTGGACTCGCCTTCGGTACCGTTCATCTCACCGTTTGCGGACCACGCAAGCCAGCCGTAATCCTGACAATGTGTCGTATACTGCACGCCCAGGTTCGAATTGCCTGCAGCTTTGATTCTGATTCCCTCAAGGCGAAGACTTCTTCCGCTGGTTCCGGAGACAGCACCGTCCACGCGGTATGCGCTCTCCCATCCGATATTCTGAATATGCGTTATGTAGGACACGGATGCCGCAGGAACGGTCACCTTGGGAATCGGCTCGGTCTTTGTTGCCTTGCACACGGTACATGTATAGGTTTTTACACCCGTCGATGTCGTTGTAGCTACCCTCGTTACCACGCCGGAATTCCACGAATGTCCGGGTGCTGAAATCGTCTCGGTCCTAAGCACTTCGCCGCAGCCCTCTCTGGTACAGGTATAAGTTCTCACGCCGTCCTCCGTACATGTCTGTGCTTTCGTTACCTTGCCCCCATCGGAAGCGTGTCCCTTGGCTGCGATTGGAACCACCGTAGACTGCCCGCATTCCTCACATGTATAAGTAATAGACCCATCACTCACACAGGTTGCTTCAATTCTGGAAACGGTAGGTGCCCGGTTACTTCCGCAATTCCCACAACCCACGGAATCACTCAAGCAAGTCGGCAACCACTCGTGATAATCGCCTATGGAATCTCCGCTACTATCCGGTCCGGGAACATGTCTGCTTGTCAAAAATGTGCTGTCTGATTTATTGAAATAGGTATAGCTGTTCGGATCGTCCCATGTGGTATCCACATTGTACCAATTCCCGCTTATATTCACCCTGTTCCACGCATGGTTTTCACCACGTCCTGTACCTGTAACAATCACCGCACTAAGGCCATAGTGATTTGCATACATTGCAAAAAACTTACTGTACCCTGCACAAACCGTATAGTATTTTCCCGTAGTCGCATCCGGTATCAATGCAGTGTAAACGGACTGATCAAGGGTTCCTTCCTTATAATCCAATCGTTCCAATTCGTAATCGTGGATGACCGTTTCCTTCGCTAAATCGTCCGTACAATTTGCAATTAAAGGATCAAGCTGTGCCTCGATTGCGTCCATCCTTGCAGCTACAGCTGTAGTCGCTGCAGCCCTGTCGGTTCCGGATGCAAATTCGTCGTATACGCCGATCGTCACAACCGTGGAACCATCACCCAGAGTTCCGCTGATCACAGTGTTTTTATAAAAATAATACTGCGGATTGTTGTAATAAAAATACCATGCGATCAGATTGGCCTGCTCGGAGGTCATACCCTCATAGGCACAAAGACCGTCCGTATACAAATACACGTAAACAGTTTCACTTCCCATTCTGACAGCTGTTTGAGTACAATCCATTGTCCCGTTGATCAGCCGGTCCGAAGTCTGCTTTAAGGCATCATAAAGCGCCTTCTCGGCGTCCGTGAAATTGTTGTAGCAGTAATTGCCGCTGTAGCTTGACCAGTCTCTTCCTGCAAGCAGGCGAGCAGAACTCCCCTGTAATCTTAAGCTACTTGTAGTAGATGATTTGGAGGGCGCAGATATATCGGAAAAATCAGCAACGCCTTCCATAGCGGGCGCAAGTCCCGTCGGATACTCCGTCTGCCCAACCACCGTCTCTACCTGCGGATCCGCATCCGTTTCGGTTGCTGCAGATATCTGTGTGTCATCATATCCCGCACGGGAAAGCAACGTGCTCTCTCCGGTAAAGACAAGCACCATGGTAAGCATTGTCACTATGATTCTTGCGAAGAATCTGTTCTTATATTTCATCGAATACACCTCTCATTTCAGAGTCTATAGATAGAAATATTATACTCCATCCCCGTCCCCATTCGCAAATACAATATGAGGAGGCTTTTCCCCGCACGCACGGTTTCCCGGGCATATCCCCGCTTCAACGAAAAAAAAGCACGGCATCGCCGTGCTTTTTCATGTGCAAATGAATTATGCAAGCTTGCTCTTGGCAACCTCAGCAACCTTGGTGAAGCCCTCGGGATCGCTTACTGCCATCTCGGAAAGCATCTTACGGTTGAGATCTACACCTGCAAGCTTCAGTCCATACATGAACTTGCTGTAAGAAAGACCGTTGAGTCTGGCTGCAGCGTTGATACGTGCGATCCAGAGGCTTCTCATATCTCTCTTTCTCTGCTTTCTTCCTGCATAGGATGAAGCGAGTGCTCTCATTACGGACTGCTTTGCTACTCTATACTGCTTGGAACGGGCACCCTTGTAACCCTTTGCAAGCTTTAATGTTCTGTTATGTCTCTTCTTGGCGCCTACGCCACCTTTAATTCTTGCCATGATTCACGTCTCCTCCTTGTTACATATACGGTAAAATCTTCTTCATAACCTTGCTGTTGGTGGCATCGGTCATGGTAGCTTTTCTAAGGTTTCTCTTTCTCTTGGTAGACTTCTTGGTAAGAATGTGGCTCTTGTAAGCCTTGTTTCTCTTGAGTTCACCTGTTCCTGTCTTCTTGAAACGCTTTGCAGCTGCCTTCTTTGTCTTTAACTTCGGCATCTTTAGTTCCTCCTTTTTATCCTCGCTTTTCAGCTAAATACATAATCATACTTCTGCCTTCGAATTTGGGGGGCTTCTCAACTACAGAGATGTCAGATAACGTCTCTGCAAATGCGTCGAGGATTGCTTTGCCGTTCGCGGTATGCGCCAGCTCCCTGCCTCGAAAACGAAGTGTAACCTTCACCTTGTCACCCTTGGTCAGGAATTTTCTTGCCATATTCGCTTTGGTGTTCAAATCGTTGTCATCGATGTTCGGGGAAAGTCGAACCTCTTTGATCTCGATCACGCGCTGCTTCTTTTTCGCTTCCTTCTCTTTCCTCGCCTGCTCATAGCGGTACTTACCGTAATCCATGATCTTGCAGACAGGGGGCTTCGCCGTAGGAGCGATCTTAATCAGATCTGCGCCCTCATCCTGCGCCATCTTCATGGCGTCCTTGGTGGGCATTACACCGAGCTGTTCGCCATCGATACCGATGACTCTGACCTCTTTTTCTCTGATTTGTTCGTTGATCATTAATTCGTTGCTAATATTGACACACCTCCAACACAAAAAAATAAGCGGATAGGCAAACTATCCACTGAAGGCAAGAAAAATCATTCTCATGTCCGAAACCCGAGTCACAAATGTGCTAAGGTGAGAGTGGATACTCTGCTTTGTTTAACATACCTGCGTACTATACCATGACAGTACGCAGGATGTCAAGTGTTTTATCGTTTATCTTTGTCAATAAATTCAAGTGCGATGACGGATGCACCCGCGAAGAGAAATGCGAAGATGCCGATCACTGCCCAACGACGTGTTAGGTTATCGTAGCTCTTCACGTAATCCTCTTTGAAATTGGACTTTGCGGTCTCACGCTTTACATACTCATCCTTGCCCTCGGCCTCCATGGTGACTACCATGGCCTTGATCTCGGGATCCGCATCCGGCTGGTCTGCCATCTTCTTGATCATGGTCCATCCGGAACTTGAGGGAAGTTCATTGTAATCAGCGAGTGCGCAGATGGCGCAGGCACCGTGATTTGAGATCATCAAATGTGTCGCCTTCTCCATGCTCTTCGGAAGCGAGAAAAGGATTCCGGAAAATACCAACTGAACAAGGAGTACCAGCGGCATCACCGTCATGGCTGCGGTGGTTGATTTTACCACGCAGGAGATAAAAAGCGAAAGCATATCCGCAGCAAATGTAATCAGGAATAAAGTGATTCCCAAATCAAGCAGGAAGTAATCCGTTACCACAGGGGTGTTCGGGAACTTCACCTTGAGGTACATGCAGATGGCAATGGTTGTTACCGTCTGAAGCACGCACAGGAATGCCTGATAAAACATGTGCGAAAAGATGTAGGATGTGATGTGCATACCGGAACGATGCTCACGCTTGATGATGGCACGCTCACGGCAGACAACCTGAATGGAGTTAAAGCATCCGTTCCAAAGAGCCACTGAGGTAAGGGCAAGTGTACCCTTGATCGTTCCTTCCATGGTGACGAAGAAGGTGCTTCTTACAACGAAGGCAACCAAGGCTGCGATACATGCTGCCATGGGGATAACCTTCCAGTCACTCAAGTAGACAAACATGCGGAAGAATTTTCCGATGTAGATGGGAATCTGTGTAAAACGGCCGCGGTAAGTGTGGGACCGTACTTTTTTCTTAATCTCTCTATCAGCCATGGCACACCTCCGCATATTTCTCGATAAAGCTGTCCGCTAAACCTTCGCCGCCCTCTTCCTTGCGGTTGATGCGGAGCACCACCTGCTCCATCTTGTCGCGCTCGAAGAACTTCTTCGCCTCTTCGACAGGTCCGAAGTAGGTGAGACGGCCGGTCAGCTTGGAATCCTTTGCAAGTACGATCACGTCGTCGAAGAGATCGATGACACGATCCGGAGAGTGTGTGATGACGATGACGATCTTGCCCTGGTCGGCAATCTTACGAAGGCCTTCCATAAGTTCTCTCGCCATAACGCCGTCGAGACCGGAATCCGGCTCATCCAAGATGAACAGATCCGGATTGGAAATGTATTCCATCGCGATGGACAGACGCTTTCTCTGTCCGCCGGAAAGTTTGTCGCAGAGCTTGTCCTTCACCGGCTCAAGTCCGAAGAAGCGAAGCACCTCAAGTACGCGCTCTCTTCTATCGCTACCCTTGGTATCCGAAGGAAGTCGAAGTTTTGCCGCATCCATCAACGTACGTCCGACGGTATCGTTGGTACGCATTAAGTCCATCTGGGGTACAAAACCCACCTTGTATTTCATCTTGGCGTAGTCCTCGTAGACATTGTTGCCGTCTAAGAGAATTTCCGCCTTCGCTTTTTCGTAGCCGTTCACCGCATTTAAAAATGTGGTCTTACCCGCACCGGAACCGCCTAAAAGCAGCACCATGTGTCCGGGCTGAATATTCAAATGGATATCGCGAAGCAGATAACGCTTCTTAAAGAAATCACTTGCAGTACGCTCTTCGATGTTGACCGTGAGGCCCTCCTCCAAAGCATCCGCACGAATACCGGAAAGCGCGGCACCCTCATTGTCACGCTCATCCACATAGATGAACTTGGGCTGATACTTCTTGCGAAGGCCGAAGATCAAAAGAAGAATACTGTTGTCGAAAACAATCATCCACCAGAGTTTTCTCTTCTTCACTCCGAAGAGATCACAGAGACCTGAGTAGATACGGATTGCATAAATAAATGTTCCGAAAAAACAAGTGAGCACAATCAATGCAACCAACAGCACAAGGAAGCTACCGCTCTCATTCCAGCCGGGATTTAAGATTGAATAGACATTGAAGCCGTAATCAACTGCCGTAAACCATACGTACACACGAGCATCCGTCTCCCTGTCGGCACATTTACCGAGCTGATACTCTCGAAACACCGGGATAAAACTATACCACTTCGGTTTCTCACACTTTGCAAACACCACCCAATATCCCCATATGGTCAGCGCAATCAAGATGAGCTGCGCTATGATATTGGCGGAAAGCAACATACCTATCATACTTTCTCCTCCTTAAATATGTATCGCCCCTCAAAAAAACATTTATGAAATCGGAATCAGTTTTACCTTCTCCCTGTCGATCTCCATCTCCCCGTTATGGATCATCACAGACAGGATGCCGTCCTTAAACGCCGCCTGAATGTCCGTCTGTTTCACCTTATCACCGACATAGAAGCTTCTTTTGCATCCGCCCACAAGGCGCTCACGCCTTAGGTAATTTGTCTTGGATCCGTCCTTTTCGATGTGCTGCGGCTTGTCCGCAATAATGGTGAGTCTTCCGTCCGAAAGCTCAGCCGTCACATCGTCACGATTGTAACCCGGAAGCTCGATTTCCAGAAGATAATAGCCGTCCTTCTCGAGGATGTCCGTCCGCATGATCTGCGGGACTCCGGAAACCACGTCATCAAACAGATTCAACTCTCCGCTGTTAAACATACTTACTCTTCCTCCTCTTCCATAGCGTCCAAAAACTCGCGAAAGTCCTTTCGCTCCTCTTCAATTACAGTGCGATCCTGCTTATCCAGAATCTCCTCGAAGCGGTTCATCCTTTGCTCGATGATCCGACGCTTCTCGCCGACGGACTCCTCATACATACGATCACCGCGCATCAACAGGAGCTTGTTCTCTTCCTGCTCACGCGGATGGATCTTCAGGGCCGCCAGAGAGGCAAGTCTCTCATCGATCTCCTCATCGGTCATATCCGTCTCTTCGTTCTTGATCACGACACGCTTTTCAAGCTTGGTGGAAACCACTTTGACGATGACCTCCAGGATGGAGTTTACATCGTAGGTATAGGTGACATCCACGGCTTCCTTGCCCGCAGGTCCCATCGGAACGGATACATCGATCTCTCCGAGGTAGACATTGTTTCTCGCAATGCGGCTCTCACCCTGCAGGATCTCCACACGGATCGTGCTCTGGTTCTCATACACCGTATAAAGGCGCTCGGTATGTGATACCGGAATGACCGAATTTCGCTCGATCATCGGCAGGTAATGACCGCTGTCATGCAAACCGCCGCTTCTGGTGATGGACACCTCCGTACCCAAAGTGAAGGGGCAGACATCCGTGAGGATCACTTCCTTCACGGCCTCATTGCGTTCCTTCATCGCAGCCTGGATCGCTGCGCCGTATGCAACAACCTCGTCGGGGTTGATATTGGTATTCGGAATACGTCCGAACAGTCTGCTGACAAAGCGTCTTACGATCGGAAGCTTGGTCGCGCCGCCCACCAAGATGACCTCACTGATATCGGACAGCTTGACATTTGCATCCTTTAAGCTGCGCTCGATCGGCTTTCTGATCTTCGCAAGGAGCACCTGACACGACTTCTCATAATCCTCGAGGCTGATCTCATAGCTGTAAGACTCTTCTCCGATCTTGCACTTAAAGGTGGAGGACTTGCCCTCCTCAAATCCCATCTTGCAGATCTCGGCCTGCTTTCTTACATGTGCGCGCTGCTTGGCATCGAGGCTGTCCTCATCGATCTCCTTCTCGCGGAAGAACATCTGCTCAAGCACCTCGGTGAAATCCTCTCCGCCGAGAAAATTATCACCTGCTACCGCTCGAACCTCCATAATATTCTGGAAGAGTTCGAGGATAGACACATCAAATGTACCTCCGCCCAGATCGAACACCAGAAACTTGGTGTCCGCATCTTTTTTGTCTAATCCGTACGCCACAGCCGCTGCCGTAGGCTCACTAATGATACGTTCCACCCGGAAGCCCGCCAGTTCTCCCGCCTTCTTCGTATCCTTTCTCTGCTTGTCGTTGAAATACGCCGGAACGGAAACGACCGCCTCCTCGATGGTCTCACCGAGATAGGCTTCCGCATCTTCCTTCAAGGACTTTAACACGAAAGAAGAAAGCTCCGCTGCCGTAAACTCTCTTTCACCAAGCGTAAATTTCTTGGCGGTTCCCATGCTTCGCTTGAATACTTCTGCCGTTGTTCCCGGGAAGCGGAGTTTTCTCTCCTTCGCCGTCTCACCGACATAGACCGTACCCTCCTCATCCACGGATACTGCGGATGGTGTGAGGAGTTTGCCGAGACGATTCGGTATCACGACAGACTTTTCGCCGTCAAAGTATGATATTAAACTGTTGGTGGTTCCTAAATCGATACCTACTATCATTTGATTTTCCTCGATACTCTCTGCATGGCGTTCTCATAGGTCTGATTGCGTCCGCAGATTCTAAGTGCTTCCGCATAACACTCGTATGCGGTTTTATAATCCTTGATTGATTCATAGATCAGTCCCTTCTGGAAGATGATCTCGTGACATCTGCCGTAGACGCAATCTCTGCATCGTTTTACGGCAAGTGCCTTCTTGCATACGGCAAGCGCTTCGTCCGTCTTCTTAAGGACTCTGTATAACTTTGCAAGTTTCAGCAAATTGTGCGGTGTCTCACGCTTTTCCTTCGCTTTCATCGCCTGCTCGATCAGCTTGGTCGGCTTAAAAACAAGCGGCTTGGAAAGCACGTACATCACTTCCACCAGCTCCGGGTAGAGATTCTCCTTCATACCCTCGTCAAACTCGACCGCCTTTTCGAAATACTTCTTCGCCTCGGCATTCTCCTCGAGTTCCCGGAGAATGGATGCCAGATTTGCATATACGTAAGGATCGTTCGGGATCCGTTCTAAACCGAGCTCCGCTGCCTCCCTTGCGACACCGATATAATCCGATCTTCCGGCAATACAGATCATGGAGTAGATCAGGCTTTGCGCATCGTCCGGAAGCACATCGATACCGCGCTTCAAAAGATCGATCGCTTCGTTCAGACGATTCTCTCTCGAAAGCAGTGTGGACCAGTCATCCACCATATCACTCGCGAGACCGTACTCTTTCTCGTATGCGGCATAAAGCTCGTTGGCCTCATCGAATCGCATCAGGCACTGCAGCACCCTGCACTTGGCGATCATGGAATCCTTGCGTTCATCCTCCCAGTAGGGATCGGTGATGGCAATCGCCTGATCGTAATGGACCAGTGCCTCTTCGAATGCATTCTCGGATTCTAACGTATAACCTATCTTGTAATGACAGTACGCATTCTCGGGCTCGTATTTCAAGGCCTCTTCAAAATCGCGGATGGAGTCCTTCGAACTTCCGAGAGCCTGCATGAGCATGCCTCGGTTTACATAATAATACGGCGAGTCCGGTTCTCTCTCAAGCTGAATATTGATCTCCCGGAGTGCTTCCTCGTATCTGCTCGCCATACGGAGTTCCACGCCGTAGCGTCCGTGCGCTGTCGCGTGATCCGGATTGATCTCGACTGCCTTCTCATATGCAAGCAGTGCCTTCGGATGATCCCCGAGTGATGCATAGGTACGTCCGAGGATCATATAAATGTAGGCATAATCCTCGATATCCGTATCCGCGATCGTACCTCGCTCGAGCGTCTTTTGAAGAAGATCGACAAGTTCTTCTTTCTTTCCTTCATACTCCAGGATCAGCGCCTCATGGTAGTCCATACAGTCGCTTTCCACCTCATAGCTTCTGAAGCGATCCAGAACCTGTCTTGCCAGATCCGGCTCCTTCGCACGCAGATAGATCCTGATCAACAGTCCGTAGGTCTCTGCCACAAAGGGATAGATAGAGATGGCGTGTTCCGCCGCGGAAACCGCCTCACGGTAGTAGCCTTGCGCATAACAGGCCTTGGACATATAGTCATAGCTTAAATAGCTTCTGTCGTCTTTTTCGTTCAACTCATCGCATGCGCGGATACACGCATCGTAATTGCCGCACTCATACTCGAGTTCACAGATTGACTCATAGGTCAAAATCTCCTCTTCGTGAGGGATGGATTTGGCCTTCATAATATACTCTCTTGCCGGCCCGAAATCCTTGAGTTTCAGATAGCAGTCTCCGAGCAGGAAATTAACATAGCCGTAACGTTTTTTCTTCTTTAAGCTGTCCTCGTCATCCGCATCCTCTGGAATCGCCTCGATGGCTGCCTTCCACAGTTTGAAGCACTCGATGGCCTCCTCATATCGGCTCAGACACAGAAAAGTTCTTCCTTTGACATTGTAGTACTCACAGTACTTCTCCGGCTTCGGCCGAAAGCTTTCGAGGATATCGATACCGTCCTGAAATGCATAGCTTTGGTAATAACTCCATCCCATCTCCAGACGGGTATCGTCATCCGAAGGATCCTCTTCGATCTTCTTCTTGTAGGAATCGATCAATGCCTGATTGGCGCGGATCATAGCCGCACGAATACCGTTGTCATAGTGGTTTTCTTTCAGCAGATCGATAAATGCATCTCTCGACTTCTCATACTCGCCGGTCAGATACAGAAGTTCCGCCAGCTCGCATCTGGCCTGATAATTGTCCTCACTCACCGAAAGAACCTTCTCGTAGAATTCCTTTGCGGCGTCGTAATCACCCTCGACCCGTGCGATAAAACCGGCCTGCAGCAGGACATGGTAATCCTCGGGCAGATCCGCAAGAAGCAGCGTGTTATTGGCTTTGATCTCGGCCAGCTGAAGCTTGGCTTCCTCTCCTGCCTCTCTTGCGTCTTCGGAATACTGATCCACGAATTTCGACAGGAGAAAGCGGTTTCTGAACAGATCCGCATAAGGATGGCTTACATCGAATTCCGCAAGCTCGTCAAGCAGGCGTTCTACCTCCTCCGTGTCATGTCTTCTCAGGGCGGAATCCGCCTTCATATAACAGTCGAGATAATCATCAAACTGCGACACATCACCCTCGAACAGCTTGTGATCGATGGGATCGTCATAGGTGGCATTGTTGATCATGTAATCGAGAAAGTTCTCCGGAAAGATCTCGGAGAGTTCTTTCTTTCGTGCGTTCACATCAAAGCGCTCCACGATAACCTGCCAGACCTCGTGTGACATCATAAAATGATCCAGCAGATACCGCATCAGTTCGCGAAAGCTGTCTTCGGACGTGTCCAATGCCACAAAGAGATCATGGTCAAAAAGTGCCCTCCACTCGTCCGCTTCCACGCGACGATTGTAATCGCTGTACAGTTCGTCGACCATTTTGGCAACAGGAGAAAGCTCCGGAGTTTCCTCTTCCTTTGCGTCCGCAAGGCGTACCGCTTCTTCGTAAGCCGCCCTAAGCTCCATGAACCCCTTCGGATCATCCTCGGGGTTCACCTTGGTAAGCCTTGTGCGATATGCCTTCTTAATCTCTTCTTTGTCCTTCGTCTCGTCAATGCCGAGTATATGCCAGATCTTCATAATACAAATTCATTCTTTCTACAGAATTGCTTCAAGTTCCTTGCGAATTGCCTTGATAAAGTCCTCGCTGTTTAAGGTGGTCACATCCTTCATGGTTGTGATCAAGGCAAGATCCTTGGTCATCTTGCCGGACTCGATGGTGTCGATGGTGGCCTTCTCAAGCTTGTCCGCAAAATCGGAAAGCTCGCTGATACCGTCAAGCTCGCCGCGCTTTCTAAGTGCGCCCGTCCATGCGAAGATGGTTGCAACCGAGTTTGTGGATGTCTCCTCACCCTTTAAGTGCTTGTAGTAGTGACGCTGTACGGTTCCGTGTGCAGCCTCATACTCATAGGTTCCGTCCGGGGATACCAGCACGGAAGTCATCATGGCAAGTGAACCGAAGGCGGAAGAAAGCATATCGCTCATCACGTCGCCGTCATAGTTCTTGCATGCCCAGATGAATCCGCCCTTGGACTTCATCACACGTGCAACCGCATCATCGATCAATGTATAGAAATACTCGATGCCCGCAGCATCAAATTTCTCCTTGTATTCAGCATCAAAGATCTCCTGGAAGATGTCCTTGAAGGTGTGATCATATTTCTTGGAGATGGTATCCTTGGTTGCAAACCAGAGGCTCTGCTTGATATCAAGTGCGTAATTGAAGCAGCATCTTGCGAAGCTCTCGATGGAACCGTTTAAGTTGTGCATACCCTGGATGATTCCGGGGCCGTTAAATGTGTGGATCAGTTCTCTGGTCTCATTGCCGTTCTCGTCCGTATATACAAGCTCTGCCTTGCCGGCACCGGGGATCTTCATCTCGCTTGCCTTGTACACGTCACCGTAAGCATGTCTTGCGATGGTGATGGGGGACTCCCAGTTCTTCACGCAAGGCTCGATGCCCTTTACGATGATGGGTGCACGGAATACGGTTCCGTCCAGGATGGCACGGATGGTTCCGTTGGGGCTCTTCCACATTTCCTTTAAGTTGTACTCCGTCACTCTCGCCGCATTCGGAGTGATGGTTGCACATTTTACCGCAACGCCGTACTTCTTGGTAGCATAAGCGGAATCAAATGTGACCTTGTCATCCGTCTCATCGCGGTGCGCGAGTCCGAGATCATAGTACTCGGACTTTAAATCTATAAACGGTAAGATAAGTTCATCCTTGATCATCTGCCAAAGGATTCTTGTCATCTCGTCTCCGTCCATCTCCACAAGGGGTGTTGTCATCTGAATCTTACTCATAAATGTGTCCTCCTGACAAAAATTGCTCACAATATTGTAGCATTTTCGTACAAAAGCGTCAAATCATACACGCTTTTCTTTACCGACTTCCTGTGCTATAATGGGGCAAATGTACAAGAGAGGTATACCTATGAGTTTTACGTATACAGTGAATAAGCGAAGTGCCAACCGCATCTCTTATCGTATCCTCGGAAGTGTCTTCTTCCTGATCGCGGTACTGCAGTTTGTAACGATGCTTAAAGGCTTCATTAAACACCCCATGCTCACCATGATGTTTATGTTGCTGCTTGGTGCCTACGGACTCTATCTGATCTACAGTTCCTTCCGTCAGTCCGCCTACGATATCACCTATCGTTTCGACGACGAAGGACTTACCGTCACCCATCGCTACGGCGTGACCCACTACGATTTTGAGCAGATTGAATTTGTCACCATGGTACTTGCGGACGAGGCGGGACTCTTCCCCATCCTGAACGTCAAAGCCGGCCGACGTGCTTACGTCATTCCCTTCACCATGAAAGGCGAGCTGTGCGCAAGAATTTACAACTTTGTCAACGAACGCATTCCTCACAAGGATAACGAGGAATCCGATATCGAAATACCCGAGAAATACAGGAACGCAGAAAACCATGAACACACATCTGAAACTACCGACAAATCAGCCACCGATCAGTCCGACGAAGTATAAGGGCATTCGATGTATCATCCACCATCCGGTCATCGACTCGACGAACGAAGCCGCCAAGCGGCTTCTTTCCACGTATGCCGCTTCAGGCACCCTGATCCTTGCGGACACACAGACCGCGGGCAAGGGGCGGCTCGGAAGAACCTTTGTCTCCGACAGCACGGACAGCATCTATATGAGCCTGATCGTGATACCGAAGCTTCCCGCCGAGAAGCTTCCCGGTCTTACCATCCTGGCTGCCTACGCCATGTCCGCTGCCATCGACAAGCTGACGGGCGCAGCCACGCAGATCAAGTGGCCGAACGATATCCTTCTTTCCGGTAGGAAGATCGTCGGTATTCTGACGGAATCCGTTGAAGTCGAAGAAAACATCGCTCCCGGCTCACGTGCAGTCATCATCGGCATCGGTGCGAACATCAACAATGAAAGTTTCCCGAAGTCGGTCGGTGCCAAGGCCGGATCTATCTATATGGCTACCGGAACCAAGACCGACAAGGATGCGCTGCTTGCACTCTTTTTTGAAATCTTCTTCCGGGAGTACGACAAGTACGTGAAGCACGCTTCTGTTGCTTCCATTGTCGGGGCCTACAACCAAAAGCTTTTGGGCAACGGCAGTGAGATCTGCCTGATCCCTTACAGCAGAACCACTACGGCTGCAGACCCTTATTCCATAAGCACGGAAGACCTTCCCACCTACACCTGTCTCGGCATCAACGCCGACGGAGATTTGATGGTGCGGGACAGTCAGGGACAGACAATGCCTGTATCAAGCGGCGAGATTTCGGTAAGATTTCCCGGTCAGCCGGTTTAACCAAATAACAAAGATATCAAAAATGCCGCGATCACTCGCGGCATTTTTGATAGTTCTTATGCGTTTCTGTAGATGATATCGCTTCTCTTCGGTCCGTTGGAAACCATGGTAATCGGGAAGCCGATCTCTTTTTCCACAAATTCGATGTACTTTCTGCAGTTCTCCGGGAGATCCTCATACTTCTTGATTCCACGGATATCACACTTCCATCCGGGAAGTGTCTTTAAAACAGGCTTTGCCTTCTCGAGACGATAGGTGGTCGGGAAGTCCGTGGTCACCTCTCCGTCAATCTCGTATCCGACACAGACAGGAATCTCATCTAAATAACCGAGTACATCAAGTACCGTGAAAGCCACATCCGTGGTACCCTGAATACGGCATCCGTACTTTGTAGCCACGCAGTCAAACCATCCCATACGTCTGGGTCTTCCTGTCGTTGCGCCGTACTCTCCGCCGTCACCGCCGCGTCTGCGCAGCTCATCCGCCTCATCGCCGAAGATCTCGCTTACAAAGGCGCCCGCTCCTACTGCGGAAGAGTAAGCCTTCACAACCGTCACGATCTTCTTAATCTCATAAGGAGGGATACCGGCGCCGATAGCTCCGTATGCAGCCAGTGTGGAAGAAGATGTTACCATCGGGTAGATACCGTGATCGGGATCCTTCAGGGAACCAAGCTGTCCCTCAAGCAGGATGTTCTTGCCTTCCTTGATGGCATCCCAGAGGAATGCGCTTACGTCGCATACATAGGGCTCAACCATCTTCTTGTATTCCATCATCGTCTCAAAAAGCTCTCCGGCATCGATGGCAGGCTTCTTGTAGAGATTCTCAAGGATGATATTCTTGGTTACAAGCACGCGCTCGATCTTCTCCTTCAGAAGTTCCTCATCAAAGAGTTCGCTTACCTGAAAACCGATCTTGGCGTATTTATCCGAGTAGAAGGGTGCGATACCGGACTTTGTGGAACCGAAGGACTTTCCGCCGAGACGCTCCTCCTCGTACTGATCAAACAGGATATGATACGGCATCACGATCTGTGCACGATCCGAAACAAGGATCTTCGGAGCCGGAACGCCCTGATCCGTAATGGATTTGATCTCCTTAAATAGAATCGGGATATTTAATGCCACGCCGTTACCGATGATGCTGGTGGTGTGATCATAAAATACGCCGGAAGGTAAGGTATGAAGCGCAAATTTGCCGTAATCGTTTACGATCGTGTGACCTGCGTTGGCGCCTCCCTGAAAACGTACGATAATGTCCGCCTTCTCTGCCAGCATGTCCGTGATCTTGCCTTTGCCTTCATCGCCCCAGTTGGCCCCTACTACTGCCTGTACCATGTGAATTCCTCCATTTCTAGTGTCGTTATTTATCATCGAGTCCCACGACCTTGTCCCGCAGTTCCCTGCAGCGACTCATAAGTTCCGTAAGACCCGTATAAACCTGTTCCTTGTCGCCGGCATCACCGGCTGCCTCGAGTTCCCTTGCTTTTTTTCCGATCCATGTCGCTCCGATCGTATCAGCCACATCAATGACGGAACTGATACCGGCCAGCACATCCTCATACTGATCTTCTTCGCGATAGACCTTGATCGACGCAATGATCGAATCAATGGTCTCCGGAAATCCGCGAAGCACCTTTCGATAGAGGTCTTCGGATCCGAGGGTTGCAACCCCTGCTGCCACATCAAGTTCCAGAATGTGGAACAGCTCTCCGGGAAGTCCCTGTTCCGCCCTGCGGCCCTCATTTTTTCCTTCGCTTGTGATCTTGTGCTTCGGAAGATACGCATACATCATTTCTTCCAAGGCCTTCGGATCGATGGGCTTGGACAGATAATCGGTGAATCCCGACTCAAGATAAAACTCCTTCGCACCCGAGATGGCATTCGCCGTGAGACAGATCACCGGAGTTTCCGGATCGACTGCGCCCAGTCTGCGCATCTCCTGCAAGGTCTCGATACCATCCTTGGACGGCATCATATGATCCAGGAAGATCATATCGTATCTGCGCATCTTGGCCATGCGGATACCTTCGTCGCCGGAAAGGGCCGTATCGATCTTGACGCCGGTCTTCTTTAGAAGTCCGGCAAAGACCACCAGATTCATCTGTGTATCATCCACAATGAGCACTCTGGCATCCGGTGCCTGGAAGCGTTCATTGTAGCGTTCCTGATTCTTGGCGTACTTTGCATACGCCCGTTCGTAGTCGCCGATCGGATCCCAGTTGACAACCTTCTGCTTAAGCAAGAAGGAAAAGACGGAACCCTCTCCGTAGATACTTTCAACGGAGAGCTTGCTGCCCATCATGGAAAGAAGGCTCTGGGTAATGGACATACCAAGTCCGGTTCCCTCAATGCTTCGCGTCTTCTTTTGATCCACGCGTTCGAACTCCGAGAAAATCTTGCTGAGATCCTCTCGTTTGATACCGATTCCGGTATCTTCCACGGAGACTTTCAGGTTCACGTGATCCGGATCTCCTTCGATCTTCTCGTGCCCTACTCTGAAGGTCACACTGCCCTTCTCCGTGTATTTGACCGCATTGGTCAGAATGTTGGTGATGATCTGCTTGATTCTTACGTCATCACCGTATAATCCCTCCGGCATATCCGGATCAAACCGCAGGATCAATCGAAGGTCCTTCGATCCGATCCTTGTGCGGGTCATATTAACTAAATCATTCAGCATGGACGCCAAATCATACTCTGCTTCGATCAACTCGAGTTTCCCCGATTCGATCTTGGAAAAATCAAGAATATCGTTGATGATCCCGAGCAAGGTGTCCCCTGCGGATCTGATATTCTTGGAGTACTCAAGGACGTTGGATTCCTTGGTCTCCCTCAAAACCATCTCGTTGAATCCGAGGATGGAGTTGATCGGGGTTCGAATCTCGTGCGACATGTTGGAAAGGAAGGCCGATTTTGCCTCACTCGCCGCAAGCGCTCTCTCGGACAGAGAGATCAGATGCTCACGATTCTTTCGCTCTTCATCGATATTCTCAAGCATCCACAGTACGCGGGCAACCTTGCCCTCCGCTGTTCTGGCGGAGACGACAAACCTCGCTCTGACCCAGATTCCGCCATAGCTTAAATACTCAAGCGTGGCAATGTCTGTATCCTTCATACGTTCATCGATCGTCGACAGATCGGTGAATGCTACGGCAGCGTCCTTGGTATCGCTGGGCGGAAGCCCTTTCATAATACCGAGGAAGATCTCTTTCATATTGTGATCACAGCTCATCACGGCCTGATGTATGGCCGGATTGACATTCTTGATCTCCTCTACCGTATCGTTTATAACATCAAGCTCGCACAGCGACATGTAAATGTCTGCCGATGACGAGAGGATGGACTGTAGTTTTAAAGCCGTGCGATCCCGCATTTCCGTGCGGATCGTAATGATCAGGAAAATCACAAAGGTGATAAGCACTGCAACGATTCCGACAGCGATCATCACGCGGATCGGTTGGTACACCTCTTTCGCCTCTACCACAGCGATACAGTACCAGCCGTTATCGAAGGTCACATAGCTTGCGATATAATGGTTCCCGTGATAGGTAATATCAAAGCTGTTGTCTTCGGTCTGATCGGCCTTCTCGATCACGCGGCCACCGAGTGTGTCCTTTTCTTCTCTGTAATTCCTACCGATCTCGGTCTTGTCCGTGTGCGCTACGACGACACCGTTGTTACCGATGATCATACGCGTAGCCTCAGCGCTCAGTCGCTCATCCTGTGCACTCTCGATGATCTCCTGTGCGCGGGCCGTTGTCATGTCCACAGCGATCACGCTTTCACCGTCCGCCAAAGACATGGCCATCGTCATGACCGTCTCTCCGCTGTAGCGGTCCAAATAAGGACTGATCAGCGTGATCTTGCCCGGATTGTGAATCGCCTGCTGATACCAGGGTCTTGTCTTCGCATCGAAGTCCTCGCCCGGATCCCAGCCGATTCCGTCCATATACTTTCCGTTGATATAACCGTACAGGCCGTTCGTCTCGGTGATTCCGGATTCGTTGGAGTACTTTGATTTCTTGATCAGGTAATCCATGATCTCCTCTTCGGGACATTTATTCCTGATCTGTTCGCTGATTGTGTACTCAGCTACAACGATGAAATCCCTTGCGGTCATCAGATACTTTTCAAACTCTTCTGCCGGCAGGATGGAATTCCACTCGGACTCCTGCTGGATGCTTCTTTTGGCATAATGATTGACAATCCCGTTAAATACGGAGATGACCGCAGTGAAAAACAAGGCAAGCAGCAAAAATGCGAAAATGGTACGCGCACCGTGCTTCTTGACGATGTTGACCGACGAATTCAGTTCCGGCGAATCCTGCTTTGTTCTTGCCATCGGCACCCCCATTGCTACACGCAACAAACCAAGATATACTATACACGATTATCACATATTTGTAAAGAAAATCAGCATTTACACGGGTGTCTGGTTGGGAGGGACGGACCCTCGGGCGGGCAAGGCGAATCCTCAAACAGGGCCCCAACCCCGTTTGAGATTCATCCTTCCCGCCACTTAGGTCCTGAATCACGCACATAATACATATTCAATCGAAACAATCTTTTCGCAATACACTGTTATGTTACAGGCAATTGCACATTCCTTCTTCCAGCAAAAGCTTTCGTGTTTGACGATGCGTGTGTTGTGGGTTATACTTTGCTATCATATAAAATGCTTATTATTTTGACGGAGGAACTTATGCAGAAGCGCAGGATCAGAATCTTATACACGGGCGGGACGATCGGATCATCGGAGAAGAACGGTATCATCGGGCCGGATCCCGCCATGCGCGATTATCTGATCGATCGGTATCAGGAGGTGACGGGTGATCGGGAGACGGAGTTTTCCTTCGATGAACCCTACTATATCTTAAGCGAGTACCTGGACGGGGCGCATATCAACTGCCTGACGGATACGTTGCGCCGCCATATTGCGGAAGCCGAAACAGATTCCGAAACCGCAGGCATCATCGTTACGGTAGGATCCGATACCGTGCAGTACGTATCCGCTGCCACGGCACTCCTGCTGCATCATGCAAATGTACCGGTCATCTTTGTACTTTCCAATGCACTGCTGACCTTACCCACATCAAACGGCCTCGACAACTTTGTCCACGCCGTCACAACCCTACTTAAAAAAGATGCAGCGGGCGAAGATCTTCCCGCGGTTACGGTATCCTACAAAAATCCGGGTGACGCACCGAGGCTGTTTGATCCGCTTCGATTGTATCCGCACCTTCCCTTTGACGGTACGCTTTACGAATCACCGCACGCATTTCCGAAGTCACTTGTTTATCCGGATCCGAACGTGCAACTTTCCGATCCGGCACCCGTACTTTTACTTTATCCGGCTCCGGGCTTTCACTATCCGAACCCGGCCGAGGGAACGAAGGCCGTTTTGCTTGCCACCTACCACTCCGGTACGATGGACACGCGAAGTGCTTCCTTTATCAAATTTGCAGGCGGGTCACAGGCACGCGGCATCCGCATCTATCTGCTCGGTGCCGACCGCGAAACCCAATATGAAAGCACAGAGGCATACGCGAAACTTGGCATCACGGTTCTTCCGGAGATGTCGCCCGTAGCAGCCTATCTGTGGCTTTGGTACAAATATTCTGAGGTATCCGTATGAAAGACATGACCAAAGGTTTTCCGGCCAAGGTGATCCTCGCTTTTGCGATCCCCCTGATGCTCGGAAACATTCTCCAGCAATTCTATAACATCGTAGACAGCAAGATCGTCAGCCAGTACGTGAGCGTGCAGGCTTTTGAGGCCGTCGGTGCGACTGCCATCGTAGCCCATACGCTGATCGCGTTTATCAACGGTCTCACCCAGGGTTTCGCCATACCGATCGCCACAGCCTTCGGCGCCGGTGATTTTCATTCGCTTCGAAAGAATATCGTGGCATCCGTGCGACTGCTTGTCATCTTCACGGTATCCCTTAGCGCAGCCTGCATGATCTTCATCAGGCCCATCCTGGTACTCCTGAAAACACCGGATACCATCATGCCGGACGCGCTGTCCTATCTTCGCATCATCCTGATGGGCACCGCCTTTGTGGCGCTTTACAATATGTGTGCAAGCATCCTGCGTGCCGTCGGTGACAGCAAGACACCGCTCTACTGCCTGCTGATCTCCGTCGTCATCAATATCTTTCTGGATCTGCTCTTCGTGATCCCTCTGCATATGGGTATCCGCGGAGCCGCACTTGCAACCATACTCGCCCAGGCAATGTCCGGGGCTGCGTGCTTTGCATTTATCCTGTTGAAATTCAAGGATCTGATCCCGAGGAGGGAAGACAAGCTTCTGACAGGAGATATCTACAGCGAGCTTTTCTCCGCAGGCATTGCCATGGCTCTGATGACCTGTATCGTCAACATCGGAACCATCATCCTGCAAAGCGGTATCAACGGCCTCGGCGAGGATATCATCGCCGCCCACACCTCCGGCAGAAAACTGCTTGAGATCATGATGGTCTTCATCTACACCATCGGTATCGCCATGACCACCTATGTCAGCCAGAACCTCGGTGCGGGACAAAAAGAACGGATCCGCTCCGGGATCCGTCAATCTTTTGTCATCGTCACCGTAATCTCCACGGTCCTGCTGCTGTTCGCTCTCGCCTTTGCGGAGCCCATCGTGCGCTGGATCGTAAGTTCCGATGATGCCTATATTGTGTCGCAGGGTGTCAGATATGTGAAGTTTGATACCTGCTTCTTCTATGCTTTGGGGCCGCTCTTCATCCTCCGTTGTTCCCTGCAGGGACTCGGGCGAAAGGTGGTACCTCTCATCTCGTCAGCGGCAGAGCTTGCGATCAAGATCATTGCCGTCCTGGTACTGATCCCGGCTTACGGCTACTTCGGTGTTGTACTGACCGAGCCCATCAGCTGGTGTGTCATGACAGCGATCCTGATCCTGCCCTTCCTGTTTAAAAATCCTATACGTTGATCTCAGCCGTAGCACCGAGGATGTCCTTGTTGGCGTCGAGGATCGGATCTACGACCTCGGCAAGGAACTCCTTTGTCTGCTCGGGCGCACGTCCCACAAAATTGATCGGCTTTAAGATGGCTGTGATCTCTTCCTTCGTCATACCGAAAGCGGGATCCGCAGCGATAAGGTCAACCAGATTGTTCTCATTTCCGAATTTCTTCACCTGCTCACCGGCCTGCATGGAGTAGGTACGGATCTTTTCATGCAGCTCCTGACGGTTTCCGCCGCGCTTTACCGCATCCATCATGATGTTCTCGGTCGCCATGAAAGGAATCTCTTTCATAAAGTGCTGATAGATAACCTTGTCATAGACCACCAGGCCGTCAACCACATTGAGGTAGAGATCTAAGATACCGTCGATTGCCAAAAATCCTTCCGGTACGGAGAGACGCTTATTCGCGGAATCATCAAGTGTACGCTCGAACCACTGTGTGGAAGCTACGATTGCAGGGTTTAATGCATCCGTCATCACGTAATCGGCAAGAGATGCGATACGCTCCGAACGCATGGGGTTTCTCTTGTATGCCATTGCGGAGGAACCGATCTGGTTCTTCTCGAAGGGCTCTTCCACTTCCTTCAGGTGCTGAAGGAGTCTGATATCATTAGAGAACTTGTGCGCGGACATAGCGATGCCGGAAAGTACATTTAAGACTCTCGCATCGACCTTTCTGGAATAGGTCTGTCCGGACACGGGATAGCATGCGCTAAATCCCATCTTCTCGGCAATCTTGCCGTCAATCTTTCGAACCGTCTCATGATCCCCGTTAAAGAGTTCGAGGAAGCTGGCCTGTGTACCCGTGGTACCCTTGGATCCAAGCAGTTTTTGCTGGCCGATCATATAATCAAGATCGGACAGATCAAGCAGGAGTTCCTGCATCCAGAGCGTTGCACGCTTTCCGACAGTGGTCGGCTGTGCCGGCTGGAAATGTGTGAACGCAAGGGTAGGAAGATCATGATACTTCTTTGCAAAATCAGCAAGGCGATCGATCACATTAATCAGTTTCTTCCGAACCAGTTTCATAGCCTCGGTCATCACGATGATATCCGTATTGTCGCCCACGTAGCAGCTGGTTGCACCGAGATGGATGATACCTGCGGCATTCGGGCACTGCACGCCGTAAGCGTACACATGGCTCATCACGTCGTGACGAACCTCCTTCTCTCTTGCCTTCGCAACATCATAGTTGATGTCGTCCGCATGGCTTTTCAGTTCTGCAATCTGCTCATCCGTGATACGGGGATTGCCGTCCGCATCCTTAAGGCCAAGCTCCTGCTCGGTCTCGGCAAGTGCGATCCAAAGCTTTCTCCATGTCTTAAACTTCATATCCGGAGAGAAAATGTACTGCATCTCCTTGCTGGCGTAGCGCTCTGACAAAGGGCTTACGTATTTATCCTGGCTCATTGATCGATCCTCCTTGAGTTTCTTCTTATTTTTGGCACTTCGTATTATGCCTTACGAAAATCACGGTGTCAAGTGCGGTATGACAAGGAAAAAGTCTGTGTGCACACCACTTGTCACGAAAATACTTTTTTGTTATAATGTCCCTGTATGAAAATACACTTTATGGAGGGATATATATGATGGAAGATAAGAGACGTTACGAGCGACTCCCGATCACTCTTGAGCTTGAGGTTAGTAACCTCTTCAAGCAGGATTGTCCGCCGATCCATATCGACGACGACGCCGAGATCGAAGTATTTGATATATCCAAGGCAGGCATCGGATTCATGTCCGACACCGAGCTTCCCACCGGCTACTACTTCAATGCCACACTTCAGTTTGAGACTACCGAGGAGATCATCCTCTCCGTGGTGAAGATTCTCTACAAAGCGCCCATCGGTAACGCAGGTTACAGATACGGCTGTGAGTTTGTGGGACTTCCTTCCATGTACGATCACATTTTCGAAGAATACGGTGCATCCGTTCACGCCAAAGAAGGCTAAATAAAAACTCCGGTCACAAGACCGGAGTTTTTTTATGCTCTGATTTCCGATTCGTTTTCTGTTTCTCCCTCTTCGTTATATTCCTCGAAGACGAAATCCTGCGTCTGATGGAAGCCTTCCGTACTGTCCTTCTTGAACAAAACGATCAAAGTCTGGAAGAGCAGCTTCACATCCAGCCAGAAGCTGTATTCCTCAATATACATCAGATCCAGGATCAGTTTATCCTTCGGGGATGTGTTGTACTTGCCCGCGATCTGCGCATATCCTGTGATACCCGCCTTCACACGAAGACGATACTCAAACTCCGGCAGGATATTCGTATAGTTGAAGATGTTGGCAAGCATCTCGGGACGGGGTCCCACCACACTCATCTCTCCGCGCAGCACGTTGAAGAACTGCGGGATCTCATCGATCCTGTACTTGCGGAGAACTCTTCCGCACTTGGTCACGCGGTCGTCATTCTCCATGTAGGAATAATTCTCCACATCCACCTTCATGGTACGGAGCTTGTATACGGAGAAGATCTTGCCGTCACGGGTTGCACGGTTCTGCTTAAAGATCACCGGTCCCTTGTCCTCTGCCTTGATGGCAATGGCTGCGATCAGCAAAATCGGAGACGCCAGGATCAGTGCGACAAGTGCGATCACCACATCCATCACACGCTTGATGGCTCTTTGCTCAAGGGTGAGTCCCTTGGAATAGTTTCCAAACATGGACACATCGTCTAAGATATAGTGCTTCGCACTCTTCTCTACCATGTCATGCATATCCGGATTGAAGTAGATATTCTTCATATTCTGGTAACAGAACTCCGCAATCTGCGTTCGCTCCTTCACCGGAACATCATATACGAAGATGGTGTCATGCTGCAGAATATAGTCCCGAAGCTTGACATCACGATAATCCGCCACCTGATTGATCTTGTACTGCAGCTTATACTTTAGGATACCGCGCACGATCTCATTTAAACTCTGCTGGGAAGATGTCACCACCAGGCAGTCCTCGGGATCGTAGATACTGAAGTACAGTTTGTTGCCGCCATAGGCAAATGCGAAGATGGTCGCTATCTGGATCGCGAGGATGAGAATCATCAGCTCCGGACGCTCAAGTACGAAGTGCTTGTTGTTCTTCTCGTTCGTGTTCATGATCGAGAGCGCGATGAGCGAGATCACATCCGTGAAGAAGATGGTCAGCGACATGGACATGATGATCGGCTTCGTCTTTCGCTTTCCGATATCGTATCTGCCGTAGATGGACGAAAACATGTAGTTGATGACGACGTAAGTCGCAACAACCACAGCCGAAGTTCTCGATGGTTTGATCAGCTGGAAGTTATCCTGACCATAGATCAGGAAGAAGGTCAGCATCATACACACATAGAGTGTCATCTTCAGCAAGAACAGAAATGAAGTTTCGAGTTTTCGTAACTTATACTTCATAACCCTTTTCCTTGATGACGGCTACGACAGATTCCGCGTACTGCTTACACAGTTCATCCGTCTTCGCCTCCACCATTACACGAACCACCGGCTCTGTTCCGCTCTCGCGAAGCAGGATCCTGCCGTCGCCGGCAAGTTCTTCCTCACAGCGTTTCACTGCAGCAAGGACGTCCGGATCGTTCATTACAGGTTTCTTATCAGCCACACGGGTATTGATCAAAAGCTGAGGATAGATCTTTAATCCTCTGGTCAGCTCGGACATGGTCGTCTTGGACTCTACCATCACTTCCATCAGTTTCAGGGAAGTCAGCACGCCGTCACCCGTCTGGGAATTCTTGGAGAAGATGATATGGCCGCTCTGCTCGCCGCCCAAAACATATCCGTTCTCCATCATATTCTCATATACATACTTATCTCCGACCGTCGTCTGCTCGTAGCCGATGCCCGCAGCATCGAAGGCCTTGTACAGTCCGAGGTTGGACATCACGGTGGTCACGACCTTGTTGCCGGTCAGCTGGCCCTTGGATGCCATATACTTTCCGCAAATGTACAGGATGGCATCACCGTCGATCAGATTACCCTTCTCATCGACCGCGAGACATCTGTCCGCATCACCGTCGTAAGCGAATCCGGCATCGAGGCCGTTCTCTACAACATACTTCTGCAGTCCCTCGATATGCGTGGAACCGCAATTGGTGTTGATATTCGTACCGTCGGGATCCGCATTGATCAGATAGGTCTTCGCGCCGAGCGCGTCAAATACGGGCTTGGCTACAGTGAAGGATGCGCCGTTGGCACAGTCCAGACCGATCTTTAAATGCTTGAAGCTTCTGGTGGGAAGCGTCATCAGGAATCCGATGTAACGGTTACGTCCCATAGAGTAGTCCGTGGTACGACCGATATGCTCTCTCTTGGCGAAAGGAATCTCGGGGATCTCTCCGTCGATATATTTCTCAATCTCCTCTTCCACAGCCGCATCCATCTTGGATCCCTGGCTGCTGATCAGCTTGATGCCATTATCATAGAAGGGATTGTGGCTTGCTGAGATCATGATACCGCAGTCAAATTCGTCGGTTCTCGTGATGTAAGACACACTGGGTGTCGGTGTTACATGCATCAGATAGACGTCGGCACCCGATGCGGTAAGTCCGGACACAAGCGCATACTCAAGCATGTAGCTTGAACGTCTCGTATCCTTGCCGATCACAATCCTTGCGTGATCTTCCGGATCCTTGTCCTTTCCGAAGTAGTAGCCTAAGTAGCGGCCCACTTTATATGCATGTTCAACGGTGAGATCTACATTTGCCTCGCCGCGAAATCCGTCTGTTCCAAAGTATTTGCCCATGTGCATCTGCCTCCCGCAAAATGAATGATATGCCCCACGTACGCAGGGTTGCGCAAAACTACAGAGTGCATTATACCATATCTTGTACCTCTTGTAAAGTTACGCACCACATAGCGGTCGTGTGGTCATATGCGTTCGTTGGCATGGGACTGTGTTGACTGGACACGCTCTCGCTAAATTCAGCTCGCAGCGGTACTAAATTCGCGCCTTGCGCTCATTAAGTACCGGCGGCTTCATGTTGTCCTGTCAACGCAGACCCATGCCAACTCACTCACGTAATATCGCACACAATCACGACCGCAAGTGGTTACTGGGATCTTTTGTGGCGCTGGTGGAGATGCGGGTAGGGTGAGGAGTGGTCGACGGAGGGAGACTCAAGTTACTTGTATCCCGTGAGACTCAGCAAGTCGAGCCACGGATGGCGAGACAGGTGCTGATTTGCCAAGGATGGCAAACCAGCGCCGGTTGCGTGCTGTGACTGTATCTGAATCGGGATACTTAGTAACTTGTCTCCCGGAGTTTCCACCCGAACCCCACCCGCATCCCCGTCAGCGCAAAAAAAGAACACGGGACAATGTCCCGAGTTCTTTATGTGTTGGTCAATTAAGCCGCACAAAGGGTCCAGATTTACAAATCTTCAAGAATAAACGGCAGCATATATAGCGGTTTCATAATCAGCATCTCCTCATTTCCCACGTCCTTTTGCGACAAAAGATATTGTCTGTAGATTCTCGAGGAATACTTTTGAGCAAACGCTGTTATAGACTCATGAAAACGGACAGATGATGATTTTATCTCAAACGGAACAATCTTTGTATGCGACGAAACCAAAAAATCCACCTCATAGCTGTGAGTGCTGTTTTCTTTTCTCCATGTGTGATAATACAGTTTACGTCCCGAACTGACAATCATCTGTGCTACCATGTTTTCATACAAGTATCCCAGATTTGCTTCGAGCTTGTCACTCATCAGTTTTATATATATCTCCGAGTTAACCTTATCCTCACTATTAAAGAGAAGCGTTGTGAACAGACCGGTATCCGCCAAATACAGTTTATAAGAATCCATTGATCTCGACTGGCCAAGCGCAGCTGACGGATCAGTACAGTTGTAGGATATTAAAACCGTTTTCGAATCCAATAATTCAGAGAACAATTCCATATCTCTGTTTGAAATTCGTTTACCCAGTGCTTTAGACAGTACAAATCGCTTTGAATTAGCACTCAGCTGATTCGGAATGTTCTCATACATCCTCGAGATTCTTCCTGATGGATCTATCTTATAGAAGTCCGCCTTGTAAAGTTCCAAAATCTCCCTTTTTACATCATCAATCACCTCAAAGTTTTCCTTATTTATATATGCTTCAACAGCTTGCGGCATTCCTCCGACAGCCATGTATATCCTAAAATCCCTCATAAGCTTTCTGTTAACGCCATTCCCCACTGTCCGGTTTATTCGATACAATTCCCGCATCACTTCAAAATCTTTTCCGGTCGCCCAGACAAATTCTTCGTAATCCATCGGATACACCTGTATTCTGTGTTCCTCTGATGGTATTACAATATTCTGCACATTTTTCTTAATACTGATGAGCGATCCTGTTTCAATATAGTAGTATCTACCGTCTGCAACCAGGTATTTCATAGCTTGTCTGACTTCCGGCATTTTTTGAATCTCATCGAAAACAATGACAGATTCCTTCTCATAGAGTCTGACACCCGAGACAGCTTGCAGCCTAAGAAAAAAGTTATCAATATCTGCTATATCATCAAATACAGCTCTCATTTCTTTAGTTAGATTTGCAAAATCAATCTTAATATATGATTTGAAATTTAATCTGGCAAATTCTTCTGCAACTGTAGATTTTCCGACACGCCTTGCTCCTTCAAGCAAAACAGCATACCTCGTACCATATTTTTCTTTCCATGCCATTAACTCATCGTACACTTTTCTTTTAAACATCTTCAACCTCCGAAGAATCTTCTATCCTTCATTGAACCTACATATATTTCAAGTTAATTATCGCATTATACTGCATATATTTCAAGTTAAATCTTTTCAAAATCGACATATATTTCAAGATATCGGAATTCTTCCTTTTTCGCAAAAAATGCATCCGCTTGTAGTGGCAGGAATCTCGTGCTTCCGGTGACGGCTGCGGCGGGCCTGCCGTGTTGCCGGACCCGCTTGCGCTAAATCGGTAGGAATCCTGACGGATTCCAATGAAGTCGCTCAAAGCCGCGACAGGCTGTCTGCATCGCAGATGCAGACCTGATTCCGCACGCAACGGTACTAAATTCGCGCTTCGCGCTCATTAAGTGCCGGCGTCTCCACGTTGTCCTTGCAACGCGGCAACCCGCCACAGCCTGTGAATCGTAAACACGTTGCCTGACTCCTTCAGGTGTCTGGCTCCGTGCGTGTACGACCGCGAGTGGTTGCTGGGATCTTTTGTGGCGCTGGCGTGGGGATGCGCAAAAAAAGAACCCGGGACATATGTCTCGGGTTCTTGATGTAACATTTTTGTAACGGGATCAGGCATCCTTTTATTCGATTATGATTTTATACGGAGTGCAATCTGAAGGACATTCATACTTAGTGTCCACCCAGCTCTCACTATCAAACCAAAGTTCCTTTCCGTCTGCATTCTTGTAGTATGCCCATGTGATTGTAAATGCGTCATGCTGCTCTTTTTTTGTTTTTGTATCAACGTATGTCTTACATCCAACCCAAAACGCAGTTGTATGAAGAGAATCCGTATCAGCCATGCTCTTAACCTGCGCTACATGAGATTTGCTTGCATCTGCAATATCCTTAGGAACGCCGCTCTTAGATGCGTAGATGTTGGACATCTCAGCCTGTGCAGCGGTGAGGCAGCTCTTTGCGTCGAGTACGGTCTGCTTATTTCTGGCAGCGTCGATGTAACCGAGCAGTGCCGGTACGAGGATTGCAGCGAGGATCGCAAGGATAACAAGTACTACGATCAACTCTACAAGTGTAAAGCCTTTGTTCTTGGTGTTCTTCTTCATGTTAGTGTCCTCCTTTTTTCAAGAAATACTCTCTTTAAACATATGCCAATTATAGCATTTTTGTACATATCCAACAAGTGTATTTGGCAATTTTGTCGGGTTGCACAATTATATTTCTCATTTCCAATCTATATATCGGCTATCCTCGTCGATTTGCATAGATTAAAAATGTGAACATTTTGTGTTTTGCTTAATCGTAGTAAGCAACCTTCACGAGCTCGTCCACGGTGGTAAGTCCTTCTTCCACCAGTTCGAGTGCACTCTCCTTCAGGGTGAGCATGCCGAGCTCCTTGCGGGCGTACTCTTTGATCTCCTCCGCAGTCTTTTCCTGTGAGATCATCTCACGGATGGGCTTATTGATCGGCAGGATCTCATGGATGGAGATACGTCCCTTGTAGCCGGTGTTGTTACACTGTGCACAGCCGACCGCGTGCTTTACGCGAGGCAGGTGTCTTCCGGCGATGGCTTCTTCCTTGTCGCTCATCTCACCCCATGCACCGCAGACAGGACATACCTTGCGGACCAGTCGCTGCGCCACGATACCCACCAGGGAATTGGCAAGCAGGTAGGGTTCGATGCCCATGTCCACCAGACGGACAACCGAGGATGCCGCATCGTTGGTATGGAGGGTTGAAAGCACCAGGTGTCCGGTGATCGCCGCTCTTACGGAGATGGCTGCGGTCTCATTGTCTCTCGTCTCACCTACCATGATGATATCCGGGTCCTGACGAAGCAGGGCACGGAGACCTGACTCAAAGGTAAGTCCCGCAGTGTTATTTACCTGCATCTGGTTGAGCTTCGGTACATTTTTCTCGACAGGATCTTCGATGGTGGAGATATTCACCGCACGCTTGGACAGCTGCTCGAGGATCATGTAGAGTGTGGTGGACTTACCGGATCCGGTGGGTCCCGTCACGTAAATGATACCGTTGGGTGACTGCAGCATCTTGGATACGATCTCGTAGTTTTTCTCCTTCATACCGAAGGTGCCGGAGTTGTCGATACTTGCCGCAGATGCAAGAAGTCGAAGCACTGCCTTCTCTCCGAAGACCGTCGGGATGACGGATACACGGATGTTGAGGCTGGTACCCTCAATGGCGGTACGGAAATGTCCGTCCTGCGGGATACGACGCTCTGCGATATCCAAGTCACCGAGGATCTTGATACGCGCGATGAGCGAATTATGAATATTCTTCTGCAGCTGCATAACGTCGGTGATGACACCGTCCATACGCATGCGGACCGAGGTATGTGTCTCAAAGGGCTCGATATGAATATCGGACACATTTGAGTTATATGCGCGGATGATCAGGCTGTTTAAGAGGTTGATGATCGGCGTATCGTCGTCGCCCTCTTCGATGTTCACCTCCACGATCTCCTCTGTGAAGGAGGAGTTCTTGGACGCCTTTGCGGCAGCCTTTCTAGCGGATACTTCGGAATAGTAGTATGCGATGGCATTCTCGAGCGGTGCCTTCTCGCAGAGCTTCAGCTCCACGTGCATACCTGCAATCTGTCGGATATCCTCGATACCGTAGAAGTTTAGGGGATCGTTGACCAGCAGGTACAGGGATCTGTCGTCCACTGCGTAAGGCATCATGCAGTACTTTTCTGCCAGTGTCTTCGGGATCAGCTCCACGGCCTTGATATCCACCGTGAGATCACTGATGTTCACCACTTCATGATCCAGTCTTCTTCCGAGTGCATCGAGCATCTGACGCTCGTTGATAAATCCGAGTTCAATCAGAGCGCCTCCGAGAAGCACTCCCTTATGTTCCTTCTGGTAGGCGATTGCTTCTCCGACCTGCTCGTCGGTGACGTAGCCGAACTCTTTTAACACATCGCCGATTCGAATGGCATTGTTTCTTTTCAGTTCCATGGCCTACTCCTTATACATATAGATGGTGACACTGATATCGAGCACCGTTTCCACGTTGACATTGACGCCGCCGTCCTCTTCCACATAGAGTGCGCGTTCCGCATCTGCGGCATCTATGGTCACGTCCTCGCTCCATGCGTAGGAATTGACCAGAAGCTTCTTGTCCGTCTTGTAGAGGTCATCGATATAGTTTTCAAGTGCTTTCTTGTCTCCGCCCAGGCGCATCGTCACGGTTGCGCTGTAAATGTCCGTATTGACATTCTCGGGAAGAAGCTCGGATGCATCTTCGCTCTCGCCGGAATCTTTGTCTTCATTTTCATCTTCACTTTCATCTTCACTTTCATCTTCCTTCTTGTCGACGCCCGGAAGAAGGGATTCCTCGCTAACGTTTTCATAGGTATCCGTTGACTCACCGGTCTCGATCGCCGCCGCCAGTTCCGAATACATGTAAGGCTCCATATCCACCGGCATATTGTCGATGGCGATGGCAAGATCGTAGGACGAGAATCCTCTCTTTAACACTTCCAGTGTGAAGAGCTTGTCGATCTCGTCACTGTTCATCATCGGGTAGAACTGCTCGGTCTTGGTATCAACCTCTGTAAGATACTCCTCCTGCATCGCCTGATACAGTGTGAGCATGGAGAGCTTTTTCTCGTTGATCTTCTCAATTTCCTGCTGCTCTTCGATATCCTTGTTGATCGCCTTGATATCCTTTAACGCCGGCCGGATGCCCCAGTAGGCGATGGCAACCACGATCACAAAGATCGAAAGTGCTACGATCAGTCGTTTATCTCTTTCCGTCATCTCTGTCTGCAATTCCCTCACCCCCTACTTTCCTGCGTTTTCCGAGAGGGTACAGATTACATGGATGTTGTATACCTGCTCCCCATCATCATAGGTATAACCTGTGTAGTTCACGTCACTGAAGATGTCTTTCTCAAGCAGCTTCGCTATGAACTGATTGACATTTTTAACTTCTTCCGCGTTCGCAACAAATGCAACCGTACCGCTTGAAGCCATAAAGCTGTTGACTTCGATGGTCGCATATCCTGCTGCCGCATCCTCGATCTCCTTGATCACGGCACTGTTGCATGCGGGATAAGAATCCACCATACGCTCGATCAGATCCATACTGTTCAGCCGCATCACCACAGCTGCCATCTCGTAAGAAATCCGGTCGTAATCCTCAAGCTGCATCTGTGTTGCCTGGTTTTCGTTGGACGCCTTTAAATCATCGAGTTCCTTCTGCTTTTGAAGCTTGACGAAGATCACCGATGCCAGTGCAAGCAGCATCACGACAAGTGTACCTGCGATCAAAGCGATGCGCTTCTTTAATGTGGAATCAACCTTCGACTCCTTCTGACTTGCGGTGAATCTGTGCAAGAGGTTGCTCTCATTGGAAAGAGTGGTAAGTCCGGCTACGGACTGAAGGAAGGTGTGCAGATCGAATCCGGCACCGTACTTTGCCCGAAGGCCGCAGTCAAACTCTTCGATCGCGGTTTCGATGCGTGAAGATGCAGCGAGCACCCGGTACATATTGATGTCCATATTTGCAATACCGCCGACATAGATCACATCCAGCGGGGACTCGATCTGGTTGGCCTGCATAAACTGTGTCAGCTGGGAAAGCGCCCTTACGCACTCATCGTAGTACGCCTCGGTTCCCGGCTCCTGGAAGCAGCGCTGGCTGCTGTAGTAATAGAACTTGCCGTCCACCCAGAGGATGTTGGTCAAGATGTTATCATCTGCGATCTGTGCGACAAATGTTCCGGCCGTCTTCGCTGCGGTACGCTCGATCATCTTGATCATGGTACCGACACCCGAATAGATGCCCTTCAGCGTAACGCCGATCTCCTTAAAGATCTCCACGTAATCCCTGACGAACTCGATGTCTACGGAATTGGCGTAGACACTGCGGAGCTTGGCGTTCTTATCGCCTGTTAACTCGATGTAGGAGTAGACCTCGTCGACATTCTCCTTGTCCATGTCCACCATCTCGCGGCGAATAAAATCCAGTGTCTTCGGCTTGGACAGCTTCGGGATCTCCAGTCGCTTTCCTGCGATCTTACTGCTGTCGATGATCAGGGTAACGTCCTTGGTCGATACACCCGTCTGTATGAAGAACTCCTTCATATCGGCGATAAATGCATCGGGATCCATCACGATACCGTTGATGATACTGCCCTCCGGTGCTTCTCTCACGTATGCACGTGCCGGCTTTGCGCCATTGCCGCTCCCCTTGGCGGCCACGATCTGAATCTGTCTGTTGGATATATGTATGATCGTGCTCAAAATCCTGTTCCCCCTCTCTTAACCTACCGAGCCCGCGATGGACTGGTAAGAACCGTATATCGGCTGTATGACTGCAATCATGATGAATCCGACGATCAAGGCCATAACGACGATCATCGCAGGTTCCAGCATGGCTACCAGTTTTCCGATGGCGATCTCCGACTCGTAATCCATCTGATCCGCTATGGAGATCAGCATGGAGTCAAGAGATCCTGTTTCCTCACCGACCATGATGGTGGAGGAAAGTTTTCTTGTGAAGCCGTCGACATTCTCGATGGCGTTTGAAAGTGTCTCACCGGATCGGATATCCGAGATGAGCTTGTCAAACTGAAGCTCGATGTAGGAATTACCGATGGTGGTCTTGGCGATGGAAAGGCAGGTCAGAATCGGAATACCCGCCGAGTATAAGCTGGATAAGGTACGCGCAAATCTTGCCGTATAGACGATCTTGCGAAGTCTGCCGATCACGGGTGCATGAATCTCCAGCTTGTCCTTCGCGATTCTAACCTTCGGAATGGAGAAGATCATCTTCAGTGCAATGTAAGCCAAAACCGCAACAAAGATCATTACATACCACTTCGACTTCACAAAGTCACTGATCGCAAGCAATATCTTGGTCGCGATCGGAAGCGACTCCATCTGTGCAAACAGATTTGAAAACTGCGGAATCACGAATCCCATGATGACCATCACGACCAGGATGATCAATACGGTCAGAATCTTCGGATAGGTCATGGAACTCTTGATCTTTTGATTTAATTTGTATTCCTTGCTATAGTAGTCCGCCATCTGCAGGGCGATGGAATCCATATTGCCGGCGCTCTCCGAGCTTCGCATCATGTTGATGAAAAGATTCGGAAAGGTGTCCCCCTGCTCCATCATGGCGTCCGAAAGCGTCATACCCTGTCGGACATCCCGAAGCAGTGTGGAGTATATTTCCCGCTCCTTCGGCTTGATGGACTCATCTTCGGATATGATCCTTAAAGCCTTCACCAGGGTCACACCCGCCTTGATCAGCTTGCCTAAGTTTCTCGAAAACTCGGAAAGCTTGTCCGACCGGAGGCGTTTTGCCGATACCCTGCCGCGCTCCTCCTTGTAATCGATCAGAAATTTTCCTTCGGCTTTCAGCCGCGCATGGAGATCCTGGTCCGAGGTCGCCTGCATGGAACCGGAGTATGTCTTCCCCTGTTCGTCATTTGCTTTGTACCTGTAAGTTGCCATAGTTTCCTCCCTCTTACACCAAACGTATCTCTATCTGTCATAATCCCCGACAGTCAGGAAGTACATCACGCGCCAGTGATCCTCGCCGTTTTCCGTCCTGCTGTAGATAACCAGATAATGGTCCGTTTCGTATGTCATACCTGTTACGGTACGCCCCTCTGCGTCATAGCCGGTGATGGCGAAGCTTCCGTCCACGCTTTGCAGCTCACGGATCTTGTCTTCAACCCCTGTTGCCATGCCGCCTTTTTCCTTGGGAGCGTAGATACTCCTTCGCTCCGCGTAGAGCTCGATATCGAGCATCTCCAAAGAAAGCCGCACATTCTTCGCCTCACGAAGTGCGATCTTCGCCTGTGTCTGAATGCGAAATACGGTGAACCCCGCGAGTCCGATGATAAATACGACCGCTATGATCAGGATGATCCTGACGACCACCCGGATTCTCTTTTTTGTAAAAATCCCCTGTTCTTTCTCCATCGTCTGCCCCTTAATTATTCCGTACCGGGAATCCCGGCGGTAAAGTCTGCATAATTATAACACTTGACATATCGCACGGCCGGATAATCGATTCCGTTGCTCGCGTGAAGCGTCATGGAAATCTTGTACACAAGTTCCGTCGAGAGCGGTCCCATATCCACCTTCTCGATCAGAAAATCGGTGATCGTGTAGCCCATGTACACGTCCTTGTCGAAGGTCCAGTTTCGTTCCTTGTATCTGCCCGGGATCGGATAATAGTAAATGTTTAAGTAACCATCGTCATTCACCCCGATCTTGACATGCGTACCGGTTCTGTCGTAAAAGCTGACGGATGTACCGGAGGTCTTGGTGCTGTCGGAATCGATAGCGGGAATCATATCGTCGGAACCCTTCTGTGCGCCGACCAGCATACCGCCCGCCTTGGAAAGCACGATCTCGGAAACCTCCGCGCCTCTCGCGCCGTCTCTCACCCCGCAGTAGATCATCGTCGTCGATGAGATGATCTGCGACGCCGCAACGATAAAGATCCCGAGGAGCATAAAGGAAATCAGCATCTCCACGAGGGTCATACCCTTATTTGATTTGAGATCGAGACGTTCCTGCTTCATCTACTCCGTCCTCTCCTGATAGACAAGTTTGATCAGATAAAAGTCCATCGTTCCATCACTTACAATGTTGCTTCCGTCCGTCCACGCCGCATTCGCCGCATCCAGCCGGAAGGTGGAATTATCCGCCCTCTCCGCCGAGGCGATCGCCGTGGTCGGTGTCTTTTCGGTGTCGAGTGTCAAAGAAAATGCAAAGGGTCGCGCCGACTTTGTCGTTCCGCCCGCATTGTAATCATAAGCACAGGCCTGATAGGTAAGCTCGCCCGTGACGTCTTTTTCCTCCAATGTGTCACAACGCTCACGCTTGTCCGCCGCCTCCATGAACATATGCTTGGCAAATGAGATCACGGAGATCAGTGCCAGCGACACGATCGTAAGCACGGCAAAAGCCACCAGCGTCTCGGCGATGGTCGAACCACGGTTGGATCTGATATTGAATTTGCGGTTCTTTGTATCTTTCATGCCATGCTCCTATTCGGAACCATACCAGTTCCAAATCCACTGTTCGTCTTCATAGATACTGTTGCCTACCGGGTTCACACCGGTTGCCGGATTCGCCGTCACCATCGTACCGGTGCCGAGTGTTCCGGGGTATTTCTTGGTTGTAAGAAGGTAGACCTGGGCGGAGGAATAGCTGTAGCTACCCATCCGCACCGTCACCTGTACGTGAAGTTTGCTTCCGTTTCTTACGTCCGGCGCCTTGCCCGGTTCCCAGTACATGGTTACAGCCACATCGTCCGGGATCTGATCGTCCACCTTGTCGATGGTGTCCGATACAACGCCGAGCGCGCCTGCTGCCGCAAGCTTGTTCTTCTCTGCATCGTCAATCTTATAGGAAAGATGAAAAGTTCTGCTGACAGTCTTCTCATCTGTGCTGCCCGTAAGTCCCGTCATACCCGGAAACTCCGTCGTGCCTGATCCCGCCGCAGCCAGACTTCCGTTATCGAAGTAAGGCCAGTTGGCCTGACCGACATTATACCTAAGGTAGAACCAGAGTCCGTGCTTGCCGTCCGCAAGTGCCTCGGCTTCTTCCTCCTTGGACGCGAAGCGGGGCTTGGTGATCTCGAGGCCGATCTCATGGGAGGCCGTCGTGGCAAGTTCCTCACACTTTAGGCGATACTGCTTTGCTCCGGACATGGAGTAGTACTGATAAGCCTCTAAGATGAGCAGTAAAACGAAGCTCATCACCACCATCAGTACCACAAGTACCGTGACCAGTGCCGAACCGCGATTGGCATTATTCGGTTGCTTCGTCTTGCTTTGTGTCATCAATCCATAACTCCGTGTGCGCTCATATAAGCCTTAAAGATTCTTTCGTATGTATCGTATGTCTTCCTGTAACCCTGGTTATTGAAGAAGTCCTTGTTGTTGTAATTTGCGTAGTTCTGCGACCTGTCGAGAGTGAATGACATGCCCGTATCAAAGGTCTTTGTCACCGTCACGGGTGTCGTTGCTGGATCCGTACCGCCTGTCGCAGGGTCCGTACCGCCTGTCGCAGGATCGGTACCGCCTGCCGCAGGTGTCTCCTCAACATCTGCGCGGAAGTAGAATCCGTATGTATTACTGCTCAAGGTCAGGATGTCCATTGCGATCGGCGCTCCGTCAAACGTGGTTGCCACATCCGATGTCAGTGCAGTGGCACCTGCCACATCGTAGTAATCCTGCTTTGCAAGATAGAAGACATTGGAAATCTTCTGCTTACCGGTTGCTGCATCCGTTACGGCCGAAGCCACGCAGCTTCCGGTATTGTCACGGTGTCCCATATCGAGGCAGTAGCTGACTTCCGCAGCCGTACCGCCGTTAATTCCGTAATCGATACCGTTCACGTAGACTCTGGAACGCTTGATCGTCGTGATACCGCCCGCATCTGCCACGATACCGGCTGTTGTAAGCGTGTCGCTGTCCGTCATATTGGTTCCGACAACGCAGTTGTCCAAAGTTACGGTTCCGCTTCCGGAAACCTTACCGCAGACGCCGCCTAAGGACTCTGTTGCTGCCAGATTACCGCGCACGGTACATCCGCTGATGGTTACATTCTCTCCCGCATCTGTTTCGATCTCGCCGACAACGCCGCCGACAATCCTGCCCTTGCAGGTACGGCTGTTGTTGTTCGTAAGATTGAGCGGGTTGTTGTTCATAAGTGTGACATTGGTGATGGTGGCACTTGAGGTGATCTTTCCGATGGCAGCACCGCAGGTTCCCTCTGTTGCAACGATAGCGGGCAGGGCCGCTGTCTGCGCACCCTTCGCATAGATCGTAAGATTCTCCAGCGGCTCCGCGCTGTCCCAGATTCCGCAAAGTGCGCCTACCGTATCCTTACCGGTAATTGAGACATTGGAGCCCTCGACCATAAGCAAACCGTCAGTGGCTACAATGCTTCCGCGATTGATACCGCATACGCTTCCGACCACGCGACCGCTTGATGTGATCTGAGGTCCCGTAAAGGTGCCCGTCAATTTGATCAAGCCGTTGCTTCCGTTCTCGGCAACCAGACCGCCTGCCACATCACCGACGCCTTCCAGCTTGATGTTGTTCAGCTTTCTGTTCGAATGATCAAAGGTACCCTGGTTTAATCCGATGATGTTACCGACGTAATTGGTGTTCTCCGGGACATGAATGTACTGTTTGTAAGCGCCGTTCCAGTCCTTGGCACCGATATATCCATCTGCCGTGTATGTGACAAGTCCGTTGTTCACCTCTGTCACGCTGCCGTGGTAGGTAGCGTCCGTATTAAGAGTTCCACAGGACTCGAGTCTGCAGTCTATAATGGTCATATAAGGTGTGGCGCGTCCAATGATATACGCCGCATAAGCGTACTTGATCGGGTTGCCGTTGATATCCGTGGAGGAATCTCTTGTGATTCCCGTCGCCGAAAGCGATTCGATCTTGATGCGGTTCTCATTGTTGAAGTCTCTCACGATGACACGGGAATTCTCTTCATTGTAACCGAGCACACCGCCCACATGGATCGCGCCCTCATCCTTGCTTCTGTAGGAGATGGACTTGTATTTCAGTGTATGACTGTTATCCAGATTGCCCGCAAAGGTCAATGTGTGGGTATTCTCGGGTGTAGCAAGCAGAATCGGCATCTGATCGACATTGTATACCGCAGTCGAAAGATCCTGTCCGCCCTGCTGCTCTAAGTAGTTCGCGATCGCATCGATTCCGTCGTTATCCGCTCCGGTCACCATATTGTAGCCGACGATACCGCCGACAAAAGCCTTGCCGGTGATGGTAGCCTCCGGGCTGTCAAAACGCATCTTGGCGTTGTGATCCTCAGTGAGACGCACGATATTGGCACCGCAGTAACCTCCGACATAATACTTGCCGGAAACCTTGGTCATATGCGTGTAGGATGCCGCGTTACCGAAACCGTTACTGTCGTGCTGCGGGTGATATTTTTTCATGCCGTCGTAGGTATCCTCGGAGCAGTTCAGTCCGATGTATCCTCCCGTGAAGCACTTCTCTCCGTAAACCTCGCCTTCCTTGGTCGGAACACCCTCCGTAACACTTTCCGGTGCAGCGTATCCTGCCACACCACCCACATAGTTGACGCCTGTTACATAGGCTCTGTGCCAGTGCTTGTTTTCAGCCAGGTGGCAGAAAATGTATCCTGCATTGTAGCCGGTAGAGCCTCCCACATAATTGCGTCCCACCACGTGAGGATAGAACTGCATATCGTCATCCGCCTTGGCACGACAGATAGGCTCGTAGAGATTCGCGCCGTTGTAGCCGCAGGCACCGCCCACATAGTCTCCGGTACAGATCACATCACCGCAGTTCTCGTAGGTACGGAAGCGGACGTTCTCTGTTGCATAGCGTATTTTTTCGTCATCCTTGGCATGCCAGCTGCCGAGTTCTACTACGTCCTTCTCATCGGGTTCGTGGTATACATCCATTCTGGCCGAAGCGCCGACCATACCGCCCACGTAAGAGTTGCCCATAATGGTCATACGGTTGCATCGGTGCTCACAGCCGTTGTAGCCGGAGTTGAATCCGAGGAAGCCGCCGACAAAGGAATCTCCGAAAAGTACGCCGTCATCTAAGGTTACCTGGGTTCCGGTCTTCGGGTCGTAGTATCTTCCGGAAGCGTCAAGTTCTCTCGTCTCCACGCGGTCCGTGAATCCGAGGCATCCGCCAACGTAGTATCCGACGCTTCGCTCATTGACCAACTGCCTGAACTCGGCATACTTCGGATAGTTCGGATTGGTGGGGTCAAAGAGGTCTCCCCATGTGGTGTAGGTGAAGTTGTCACCATCCTTTTGAACCGCGGTTGCCTCCTTGATGATGCGAAGGGTTTCCGCATCGGTATCGTAATTCTCCCTAAAGCGCATATAACTCATACATCTTCGGAAGGTCATATCGCTGAACTGCAGCGGGTAGGAGTCCGTCGTATAGGTGGGCGCATTTTTGTTTCTGGCATATCCCACAAGTCCGCCGATGTATCTGACGCTCTTGGAGTAGGCTGCCCTCGCCTGGTCGTATGCGGTTCCGGAAAGTCCGTCCGGATTCTTGAAGGGAAGCGCGCAGACCATACCGAAGTTGTAGCACTCGATCATGCAGACGCGCGCAAACTCCGTGTTGTCATGTGCCGGATCTCCCGTGTAGTCCTTATTGCCCGGAAGGTAGATCGGGATATCCTCTCCTCGCTCCAGTCTGCCGGTGATACCACCGACATACAGTCTGCCATAGACATTGGCATTATTTGTAAGAAGTTCGATCTTTAAGACTTCTTTATTGGCGTTATTGATGGTACGGCCTTCGAAGCCGAAGACGCCGCCGACATAGTTTCTGCCGGATACCGTACTTGCTTCTTTATGTTCCGCATCCAGGGTATTCTCGGTACCTGTATAGGAGAGCTTGCCGCGGTTGATGCCGCAGATCGCGCCCACCTGGTCCAGTCCGGTCACGGTGAATTTGTCCATACTGAAGTAGGAAATCTCTCCGAGATTCTCGCAGACAAAGCCTGTCGGTCCGTCTACGGTCACAGTCCCCTGTGCCGTTTCGTTGTAATCGTAGATACCGCTCACAGCGTTCATGGTGTTCGTGATACGGAGTCCGTTCACGACATGATTCCAGACAAGGTTGTTGTCGCTTTGCTCATTGTAGAAATAGGTCTGCGTAGCCTGTCCCGTGATACCTGTTCGAATCGTACCCATGGAGATGGTGGCTTTTCGATCCTCATCCAGTCCGGTGATGATGCTGTTCTTGCGAAGCTCGCGGATGGAGGGGAAGGGTGCGTCTACCACGCGTCCGTCCTTCACTGTGACATCACTCATGGTGCCGAGTGAAGAATTCAGAGAACCTGCGCCTGTCAGATAGACATATCCGTCCTCGCCGGAGAATTTCTCCCAGTCGATATCTTTCTTGAGCCTGTAGTCGATCGGTGTCTGTGTCAGTGACGTGACGTGTGACTCCTTGGGGATATCATGATCCGCCGTGAATCTGATGTTGTAGAGATGACGGCAGTTTTCGATATCGTATGTCACATGATCGATCTTGTCGATCTTCTCCTTGCCGTTCTTTGCAAAGCAGATTGCGCCCTCGGAATCGGTCTTCGGAAGATCCTCTGCTGTGTAGTTTAACTCGCCTTCGAGCACATCTCCCGTCACGGTGATATCACCGATCAGATTCTCGGACCAGAGTCCGAAGCGATAGTAGGAAAGGGTTCTGGCAAATTTGGTCTGTGCCGCAGCCAGGTTGATGTAGTCGGTATTGGAATCGCCCTTCTTCACGATGGTGGCATAATCCTTCAGATACTGATTGGATGTAGCATTTAGATCTACCGCATCCAGAACAATGTTGAGCGTGCGGACCGTCTTGGTCTCGCCCTCGATCTCGACCTCCGCATCCTCGAAGTATACGGGGATCTTGTAGGTGCCGAGTACGGTCTTCGCCTGATCCGCCGAAGGAACCGAGCGTTGCTCGTATCTGGTGATCTCGCAATCCACGAGATTCTCGTTGATGTTCTTCTGACGTTCTTTCACCGGTGTGAGTTTCGGATTGATGGAGAAAGTCATCACCGTATCCTTGGTTGCAAAGTCAGAAAGCTTCACGTCGTACTGAACGGTCTCCATCACCTGCTTCTGTGTATCAAGTGCAAGAGAAAGTCTTGCCGTATCATCGTTGTAGAGGAAGAGTCTTCCGCCGTCGATGCCAACCCTGTCCGAACCCTTGGTGGCGTGAGAAAGTGTGGATACGCCGTAGTATCCGAGGATGTTGTCGTAGCGGTCGCTGTAGGAGCGCTCATACAGGTCGGGGCGCTCCGCAGAGCTTGAAGCATAATCGAATCCATCCGCCATCTCGCTGTAGAATGCAGAGTATACCTGACCGTCCGTCACGGAAAACTCGATGCTGATGGAACCGGAAAGCACCTCTGTATCTCCGATGTATTCGGAAATGATCTCGAAAAGGTAATAAGCTTCCAGGTCGTGAGGGTCGCTCAGATCCAATGTATTGTTGATGTACTTGTCGTAATCGCCGTAGTCCGCACGCAGATGACAGATGCTGTCGGTGTACTTTTCTTTCGTCTCGGCATCAAGAGGATCGGAGGCATCGAGGCCCCACAGTTTTCTGATATCCACGGCGCTGCCGCTTCCGGGCTCAGTTCCCAGATAGTCGGGGCTTACCACCTTGGTAAGATCAATCTCAAAATCTCCATAAGGATGCTCATCCGTAGACTTGCCGGACTTCTTCGCTGAATCAAGGAGGTCCTCACGCACGCGCGCAAGGTCGCCGCTTACATTCATCTCGGTAAGCTTCGTCTGCGCTGCCACAAAGATGACCTCTGCTCTGCTGTCCGCACGGCTGGTCATCGTGGCGCGCTGCCACGCCACCATACTCATGCCGCCGATGGCGAGCAGTATGGCAAGAAGTGTCATCACCACTACAAGTTCTACAAGTGTGAAACCTTTATTGGATTGTGCATCTTTCGTCTGTCTCATATCACATCATCCTCATGCACTAGTAGGTATCTGCTACGCTGTACTCCGGCTGCCCCGGCTTGTATCGATAGATCACATACTCTCCCTCATCCTTGATTACCAGGAGGCTGATGGCTTTCTTCGTGGAGGTAAGCTTCAGATCCTCAATGGTGATCCCGCTTTCGGCGCCGGCCAGGCTTAAGATGCCGGCATAGTCCGAGGAATCGATCTTGCAGTTTGTGCCCTTCGTCGTATAGCGGTCCGCACGGTACGCTTCCGCTGCCGAAACCACGGTTCGAAGGTCTGCGATCTTCGCGTCGTCGCGCGTCTTATCCACATAACCAAGAAAAGCCGGAACCATGATGGATGCAAGGAGCACAAGGATGACAAGTACCACCATGAGTTCTACAAGAGTAAAGCCCCTGTTATCATGACGCATATGTACTTTCCTGTCTGGTGCCTGTCTTACTTCCATGTATGTCTCCCGACTCCCGCTGTTATCGTAAAATCACGCAATTTTCCGCATATATTCTATCATATTTATCGGCTGTGGTCAACGAATCGAACAGTCACCGACTCGGTGAAATTCCGTGAAAATTCTGTGAACGTACCGATGTAGGTGACGGTTGTACAGGTGTAGGTGACGGTTGTACAGGTGTAGGTGACGGTTGTACAGGTACGGGTCGTGTTGCCGGACACGCTCCCGCTGGTAGAGGGTACCCCTAGCGGTACTAAGCTCTCAGTCACTCCGTGCCTGAATCGCTAAGTACCGAGACCCTCTGCCGACCTTGCAACGCGACCCGTACCTGTGCAACCTGTGTATTGCAACAGAAGACATATTTGATCACGGTGATACGAACAGGCTCAGATCATGTAAACGCGACCCGTGTTTGTGTGACCTGTGTATTGGCAGTGGAAGACATATTTGAACAGTCGTAGCATAATAAGAAGCGGGGACCGAGTCGGTCCCCGCTTCTTGTATATTATGCGAGTTTCATATCGCCATCCTTCACCCAGCCGAGCTTTTTCACGCCTGCGTGGATCAGCAGGGAGAGAACTGCGGGAAGGACGAAGGAGATCAGGATGAGTCCTGTCCAGTCCATTGCTGTGATGGCTTCTTTTGCGCCGCTTGCCACATCGTTCACCCAGCCGGTGTAGACACCGATCTGTCCTACAAGTCCGCAGGTACCCATACCTGAGGATACAGCTGCGCCATTCATCTTAAGATGGAAGACACAGGTTGCGATCGGCCCGGTGATCGCGGATGCAAGGGTCGGTGCGATCCAGATACGGGGATTCTTAACGATGTTACCCATCTGGAGCATGGAGGTTCCGATACCCTGGGATACCAAACCACCCCAGCGATTCTCCTTGAAGGAGATCACTGCGAAACCGATCATCTGTGCGCAGCAGCCTGCTACCGCAGCGCCGCCTGCCAGACCGGTCAGTCCAAAGGCCGCGCAGATCGCAGCCGAAGAAATCGGAAGTGTCAGTGCCACGCCGACCAATACGGATACGGTGATACCCATCAGGAACGGCTGGAGATCCGTTGCCCACATGATGACCTCGCCGACCTTTAACGCTGCCTTGCCGAGCGCCGGTGCGATCAGCCAGGACAGGAAGGTACCCATACCGATGGTTACAAGCGGTGTCACAAGGATATCGATCTTGGTCTCCTTGGAGATGGCCTTACCAAACTCCGCGGAGATGATGGCTACAAAGAGAACCGCAAGAGGTCCGCCCGGACCGCCAAGTGCATTGGCTGCAAAGCCGACCGCCGTCATCGAAAACAGTACCAGATTCGGACTCTTTAATGCGTATCCGATGGCGATCGCCATCGCGGGACCGCTCATCGCGGATGCAAGACCGCCGACGGTATATTCCGTACCGCCCTTCGCCGGAATCATGGCGATGGTCTGCGTCAGAAACGGGATTCCGAACTGATTGCCCAGGGTATCGATGATGGTACCGATGAGCAGGGAGCAAAAAAGTCCCTGTGCCATCGCACCGAGTGCATCGATTCCGTAGCGTTTCAGCGAAATCTCAATGTCTTTTCGTTTGAAGAATGCTTTGATCTTTTCCATAATTATCCCCTCTTGCCTTCTTTTGAAAGCTTTATAAAATATTCCTCATACCACACCAAAAAGCAGTAGATCGCCCACACTTTCTTGTAGTTGTCATGCTTTCTGTTTCTGTGGTCATCGAGCAGTTTTACGATCCGCTTGTGATTGAACAGTTCCTTCGCAATGTCCGAATCAAACTGTGCACGGATCATACCGTAGACGTCATCCTCACGCATCCACTCGCGGAGCGGTACGGGGAAGCCTAACTTCGGCTTGTTGTATGCTTCTGTCGGTATGTCGGCTTTCGCCGCCTGACGAAGCGCAACCTTCGTGGTTTCCTTCGTGATCTTTTGTTCGTAGCGGATGGTCCGCGCGAGTTTAAAGACCTCGATATCGGTAAAAGGAACACGGCCCTCGATCGAATTGGCCATGGTCATCTTGTCTGCTTTTTGAAGAATGTCACCCACCATCCAGAATCGGATGTCCACCGCCTGCATCTTGGTCACGGGATGATTGCCCGCCACCGCCCGGTATACGGGAGCGGTAAGTTCGCTCAAGGGTGCATTGTTTGATTTGAAACGGATATAACGTTTTGCTTCCTTCTCCGTAAAAAGCTTTGTGACTCCGATATAATCTTCTTCCAAAGTCCTGCCGCTTCGCACAAAGAAGTTGATACCTCTGTGCGGGGGAAGGAGTGCGAAAAACTTTCCGACAATCCTTCGGAAGGCGAAGGGCAGTTTGTTGTAAAACCGTGCGTCTATATATCTTCTGTAGGGCTCGTAACCGCCGAAAAACTCGTCTGCGCCCTCACCGGAGAGCACAACCTTCACATCGCGGCTTGCAAGTTCTGCCACAAAGTAGAGTGCGATGGCCGCGGGATCCGCAACCGGTTCATCAAACTGATACATCATCTTCGGGATGATATCGATGTATTCCTGACGCTCGATCTGACGGCTTACATTCGTAATACCGAGCTTCGCCGCGAGGTCCTTTGCGTACTTTGTCTCGTCATATTTCGGATTGGCCGAACCCACCGTGTAGGTCTTATCCGGCCGCGCAAGGGACACGATATAAGAGGAATCGATACCGCTGCTTAAGAAGGATCCGACCTCCACGTCAGATACCTGATGCATCTTCACGCTGTCCTTCATCGTCTCGCCGACTTCTTTGACAAGCTCCTCAAAGGATCTGTCTCCGTCCTCAAAGGACAGTTTGAAGTAGCGTTTGATGGAGAGTTCATTCTTCCTGTAGCGGAAGTAGCAACCCGGTTCGAGTTTGTAGACATACTTAAAGAATGTCTCCTTGCCGGGTGCAAAGTTGAAGGACAGATAGGTCGGGATCATATCCCGGTTTAACTCCATCACGAAATCCTCGTGATCCACAAAGGCCTTGATCTCCGATGCGAACATGAAGCTTTCGCCCTTATGATAATAGTAGAAAGGCTTGATGCCGAAATGATCTCTTGCACCGAACAGCTCGCCCGTGTTCTTGTCCCAGATCACAAAAGCAAACATGCCGCGCAACTTCTCGAGGATCTTCTTATCGTACTCCTCGAATCCGTGCAGGATAACCTCCGTATCGGAAGCCGTGGAAAAGGTATGTCCCTTTGTGAGGAGATCCTCTCTCAGTTCCTGATAGTTGTAAATCTCACCGTTAAAGATGATCACCTTGGTTCCGTCTTCATTGAAGATCGGCTGGCTTCCGCCCTCAAGGTCGATGATGGAGAGACGTCTGTGGCCGAGGGCGATATGCTCGTCAAAGTATCTGCCCTCTCCGTCCGGTCCGCGATGCACGATTCTTTTCAGCATCCGATCCAGATTCTCTTCCTTGTTTTCGCGCGTCTTATCGCTAAAAAAGCCTGCGATTCCACACATAGTTATACCTATCCTTCCTGCATCAGTTCCGTGTACTTCTCTATAAAATGTGCATACGCCTGTTCCTCGAAGGAAAGATCCACATCCGGGATCTCATAGGACGCATCCTTGCTTTTGATCAGTTCTTTTGCAAAGTAACGAAGAAACGCCGGGTTTCTCGCAAGCACCGGTCCGATCAGGTGCATGCCGTAGAAGTGATCCTTATGAAAACTCTCTCCGTAGCCCTTGATATTCTCCATAAAAGGCTTGCCGACACCGGTTACATGATTCGCATGATTGACAAAGCCGATCACATACTCCGGGATCAGTTCCGTCTTGCACAGGCACTCGGATACCACTCTCGCATCCTTCGGTGCTCCCGTATAAGGAAATGTGCCGCTTCCTTCTTCTCCGAAGAGCTCAAAGCCGTTTCCGGTGGCAAGCACAAAACCGCCGGCATTTATATATGCGTCAATCTTTTCTTTTTCCTCTGCCAGTTTCTTTCCGGCACGCTTTGCGCCGGCCTCGGTTCCGGAACCCACGCAGATAATGTCCACGCCCTCTGCATCAAAAGGCTCCTCAACCAAAAACTGTTTCACGCACACATCGATCCCGGCTGCACGAAGATATGCGGCAAGCGCTTTAACATTGCCGTCGTCACCGTAGAGATTCATCAAATCCGGAAACATGTGTAAGATTGTTATCTGCATCCTTAATTCTCCGTCGCAATCATCAACTGTTCAAAAGGCTCTACATAATCGAAATTAAGAACCGCGTAGATTGATCCCTTCGTCTTCTTTTTCAGGTGTTCACACGCTTCGGCGAGATCCGGAAGCGCCGTGATCTTCTCCGTATCGTACCCCGCAAGTTTCAGTCTCGTGGCTATGTCGTACGCATGAATTCCCGTACAGATGAAGTGATCCACCGTTCCGTCATTCAGTATCTCGAAATGGATATCATACAGCCATGACAGATCATCGAAGTTGTACCTTCTGCTGATTTCCTTCCATCCGATGATCACCGTCTTCTCACCCTTATCCCGGTGGATATAGTGCAGAGACTGATGGAAGGTCGAACTGTTTTCATTTTTATTATTTAAAACCGTCACCTTGCGTCCCGCATGCGAAAATGTATAGAAGATCTTTTGATTGGCCTTCTCCTTCGCAAGTGTCGCAACGATACCATCGCGGGAAAGCCCGCACTCGGAAGCTACCGCATAACAAAGCGCCGTGTTGTAGATGCCGAACATCATACCGTAAGGGATCTTTAAGTCATCACTGTCATTCATGCGGATACTGAGTTTCTCGTAATCCACACCGGTTACGGTGTACCTGGGTGTCGGACGCTTGAATTCACATCCGGAGCAGTAGTAATCTCCGTTTCCTTCAATATGATAGTAGTGATAGGAAAGATGCTTTCCGCACACCGGACAGTAGTTCATATTGAGGTTTCCGAACACGTTCTCCTCGTAGTCCCCGTCCACATGCTCCAACCCGTAGTAGATGGTTTCGTTCTTTAACTCAAGCGGGAACTTCTGCAGATAAGGATCATCCGCATTTAAGATCAGTTTCATATTCGGTTTTAAGGCCTTCTTGATCTCCTCATATACCAGATCAAAATGTCCCTGACGGGGCGGTTGATCTCTCGTAAGATTGGTGATCGCAACCAGCTTCGGTTTGATATCCGGAAAAATCAGTTTCGCATAGCGCTCATCCACCTCAAGGACAACCACCTGATCCTTCACCTTGCCGAACAGATTGGATCTTGACAGCAGCATCGTCACGATACCCGCATCGAGATTCGCTCCGCTTGCATTGTGTGCCACCGTGTAACCCTGATCGCGGAACATCTGAGCGATCACCGCGGTAGAACTGCCCTTGCCGGAGCTGCCCGTCACGGCTATGACGGTCTTCGGCAGTTTGAAATACTGCATGATGTTCTTATTACATTTTAAAGCGAATTCGCCGGGAAATGAGCTGCCCTTGCCAAACGGTTTCAGCAGCGCCGTGGCGATCTTCGCCAAAAGCACGATAAAAAAGTTCATGTCGTTCCTCCAACAAATCTATATCATACAGCAAAGGCATTTTACACGCAAGCAGAAATTCTTGAGGCCCCCATCGGTTTACGAATCGGCGCAAGCGTTGTATAATAGGGATACCGAATCGAAAGGAGAAGTGTTATGGAGATCAGAGACAAGTTGAACGAGGTACTCGAGAAAACCACACTCGATGAAAAGATCAAAGAGAATCCGACGGTCCTCAAGGAAACCGTTGACAAGATCCTTGAGAAGACGGATATCGATGACAAGATCAAGGAGAAATTCTCCAAAAAGTAAAAGTATCCCGGCTGCAGGTTCCTGCAGTCGGGATTTCTTTTATTTGTCCTCTTCACCTTCGCCGTTCATAAACTGTTCCAGGTACATCCTGTTTTGATCAAGATCCGGAACCAGAACCGCCATACCGTCGATATTGTCATCGTAGTAGGCACCATCCACCGGAAGGTGATAGCTCTTCACTTCTTTTCCTTTGATAAAGCCCCATGCAAGCCGAAGCATACCCATGGTCTTTAAATCGGTTTTGATATTCGGTGCGATACCGAGCGCCATCCTGTATCCGCCGATCAGGTGACCTTTTTTCACTTTCGCAAGTGCCGTGGTGATCACGATACGCTGACGCTTGGTACGATCCCAGTCGGAATTACCGACATGACGCATACGCGCATAGCACAGTACCTGTTCCGGATCCAGGGAATTCATACCCTCGTGCAGATCCCAGTCCACCGGATCGTAATTCTGCGTACCTGCGGAAGGATCTTCAAGCATATAGGCCGCCTCATCCGCTGTCAGGTTGATATCCAGCTTTCCGACCGCCGTCATGGCCTTCACGAAACCGTCAAAGTTCACGACCGCATTGCCGTCCACTCTCACGCCGAAATTCTCCTCGATGGTCTGATCCAAAAGATCGATACCGCCGAAGGCATAAGCCGCATTCAGTCGGTTTCCACCGTACCCCGGAATATCTACATACATATCGCGCATCAAAGATACAAGGATCACTGAACGATTGCTTCTGTCGATCGTACACAGGATCATACTGTCCGCACGCTGTTCATCCTCACCCGGTCTCGCATCCTGACCGATCAGAAGGATCGTAACCTTGTCACCCTTCATGGAGTTCGGATCCTTGGAAACCTCCGTCTCCACGTGCTCAAATCTGCTTGTGATACTTACAACTGCCAGTACGCCGAGTACCAGCAAGATCGCAAGTATCAGGAAAAATGTACGGAAGAATCTCGCCACGGGATTCTTCTTTTTCTTTCGTCTCGGCGGACGCGGTCCTCTCGGTGCCTCATCCTCCTCATCATAGTCATACTGCGGTGCTTCGGGATATCCGTAATCCGTTTGATTCATGAACTGTCCTCGCTGCGGCGCTCTTTTAAGCGGCTCGGGCTGATTTCTTAATGGTTCCTGTCCCGGGATCTGCACACGGTTCGTCTGAGCCGGTCCTCTTCCGGGCATCTGAATCTGCCCCTGGGGCTGCGCAGCCTGACGGTCGTTCAGACCCTCCTGCATCATCCGCTGTTCCACATCCCGTCTGGCTTTCTCCTGCTCCTGACGTATACGCTCCTCCATCTGATACTGACGAAGCTGTTGTTCCTGGCGGAGTCTTTCCTCCTCACGATAGCGCTCTAACTGCTGCTCTTCGTATCTGCGTCTTGCCTCCGCGGGATCTTCCATCCCCTGCGCCTGCATCTTGCGGCGCTCCTCGGCACGGATACGGCGAAGCTCTTCTTCCTGCATCCTGCGACGTTCCTCGGCACGGATGCGGCGAAGTTCCTCCTCCTGCATCTTCCGTTTTTCCTCAGCGCGGATACGGCGGAGTTCTTCTTCCTGACGTCGACGGGTCTCGTCGGCGCGGGCTGCATTCAATTCTTGAAGTAAATCGTCTTCTCTGCTCATACGGTACATCATATCACAACGCGGGGTGCGTGTCAAAACACACGCCGATAGTACTACGTGCAAGAGCAACGCTCCATCCGGCACATACTTGTCTCATCGTCTCACACGCAGCGGTACTAAACTCACGCTTCGCGTTCGTTAAGTGCCGGCGTGTTCAGCGACCCCGTTCAACAAGCATATGCCGGATGTCGCTGTGAACACACAAAAAGACCAGGTGCCTGACTCCTTTAGGTGTCTGGCTCCTGGTCGATGCTTCAATTATCTCTGCAAGAAAGGCTTCGCGGTCACGGATGTGATTCCGCCGTAGTTCGCTGCAGGTGCGGCTGCGCCCTTAGGTACAAGCACTACCTGGATGCCTTCGAGGCGGCGGGCATAGCCTGCGGTTCCGGCGTCTGCGCCGTTTGCAGCCCAGCCCATCCAGCCGACATCCTGTGCGTGAACTCTGTAGTAGATATCATAGTACTCTGCCATATCTCCGTAGAGCTCCAGGTCGATCGCTTCGAGGCGAAGAGATCTTCCGCTGGTTCCGGACATCTCTCCGTCCGTTCTCCAGGTCTTCTCCCATCCGAGGTTCTGGATGTGGGTCTTGTAACGGATACCGCCCGTATGGTCCTTG
>CACZFI010000006.1 GCA_902780405.1 uncultured Lachnospiraceae bacterium | reverse complement strand
AGCTGAGATGTACTAATAGGTCGAGGGCTTATCCTTAGAGGTTACAGAAACGGGAAAGTGGTTAGAAATTGATTTGTGTGTGAAGTTCTGAAGGTACAAGTCTGCTACTAGGTTCAGCGTCGGACATAGTCCTCGCTTCACCAAGGGCGCAGACATGCATCGCACGTAAGATGCTGACTTCGCCGAAGGCTTGTCACCGTCTAAGTGCTCATAGCAAGGCCCGGTGGCTCAGCTGGTTAGAGCGCCGCCCTGTCACGGCGGAGGTCGTGGGTTCGATCCCCATCCGGGTCGCTTTTGCCCTGAGCGTAAGCGAAAGGGAGCCTCTCGCGGCTTTGAGCGAGTCAGAGAAATCCGATTTCGGATTTCTTCCGAATTATCATAAGGAGGGATCCTTATGATTGAGGAAATTCGGTACGAATTTCTGCTTGAAAAATGAATGATTATTATGGGATCTTAGCTCAGCTGGGAGAGCATCTGCCTTACAAGCAGAGGGTCATAGGTTCGAGCCCTATAGGTCCCATTATCATATGCCGACGTGGCTCAATTGGCAGAGCAGCTGATTTGTAATCAGCAGGTTATCGGTTCGAGTCCGATCGTCGGCTGTCATGATAAAACATCATGACTATATGGGCGGATTCCCGAGTGGCCAAAGGGGACAGACTGTAAATCTGCTGCGGAATGCTTCGGTGGTTCGAATCCACCTCCGCCCATTAAGTACTTTAAATAGTGCTCATAGCAGCGCGGGGTGGAGCAGTCTGGAAGCTCGTCGGGCTCATAACCCGAAGGTCATAGGTTCAAATCCTGTCCCCGCTACTCTGAAGTTACAGTAAGAGTCGCAACAGCCCATCTCGCAAGCGGTGCTTGCTCGATGGTGTTGGATTTGTAAATACAAATCCAACTGCTTACTCAGCAGAATATGCTTATGAAAGCGAGCTTTCAAAGCAATTCTACTTCGCAACCACTTTTGCTTGTGCTTCCAAATTTTGCCCAGATAGCTCAGTTGGTAGAGCAGAGGACTGAAAATCCTCGTGTCTCTGGTTCGATTCCGGATCTGGGCACTTTTTATTTCCGAAAGCAGTAGTACTACTGCTTTTTTTTGTGCGCTTAATATGGTATGATATGCCTATGGTAGATAAAAGGGAGGTGCGATTATGACGAAGTCATAATATAGCATCGCGCCGACCGTCCGGGCAAGATTACGAAGTAATCGTGCCAATACATATTATTCAAGGAGGACATGATTATGAGAATCTTTCGTTGTGCGCATTGTGGAAATATTGTAATGTACGTGAATGACGCCGGTGTTCCGGTGATGTGCTGCGGGCAGAAGATGGAAGAAGTGCTTCCGAATACGTCCGACGGCGCAGGGGAGAAGCATGTTCCCGTCATTTCCGTTGATGGCAATATTGTGACCGTAAAGGTAGGAGAAGTAGAGCATCCGAGCCTTGAGGCACACTATATCCAGTGGATTGCCATTGAGACAAGCCAGGGCATTCAGAAGAAAGACTTAAAGCCCGGCGATACACCGGTCGCAACCTTTGCACTTGCAGAGGGTGAGAGCCTGGTTGCTGCTTACGAGTATTGCAATCTGCACGGATTCTGGAAGGCAGAAGCATAAACGGTATCTGAATGAAAAAACTTTGGGGACGTTATTTTGATTGGGACTACAAGACGTCGGATCTGATCAAAGACCTGATTGCGGGTCTGATCATCGGGCTTGTGTCCATTCCGATCTCAATGGGGTATGCACAGGTTGCAGGGCTGCCGATGGTCTACGGACTGTACGGCTCCCTGTCGCCTATTCTTTTATTTGCCCTGCTTACGTCCACAAAGCACTTTATCTTCGGCGTCGATGCGGCGCCTGCAGCCATGGTGGGTCATGCCCTGATGGCTGTCGGAGTGGAGGGCGGCACGGAAGAAGCCATAAAGCTTGTGCCCGTTATCACTCTGGCAGTTGCCATGTGGCTGCTTTTGTTTTACCTATTAAAAGCGGGACGGATCGTCCGCTATATTTCAACACCCGTGATGGGTGGATTTGTCACCGGGATCTGTCTTACGATCATCCTTATGCAGATTCCCAAACTCTACGGGGCGGATTCGGGACTCGGAGAGCTCGATGAGCTGGTGATGCATATCGGAGTCACTGCGGGATCGGCAAATGTACTCTCACTTCTTCTCGGAACGCTGACACTTCTGATCATTGTTTTCACAAGAAAAATCCTTCCGAAATTCCCAACACCCATATTTATGATGGCTGCAGGTATTTTATTGGAAAAATTTCTGCATCTTTCCGATTATGGGGTGAAGCTGCTTCCGAAAGTGAAAAGCGGTTTGCCGAAGCTCGTTGAACTCGAACTTGGTGACGCGGATGCCACAAGGCTCCTCTTTGTGTCTATGACCATCGCTCTTGTCATCATGGCGGAAACACTGCTTGCATCCAAGAACGATGCCTTAAAAGACGGCCGGAAGATCAAAACCAATCAGGAGATTCTTGCGTATGGCGTTGCGAATGCCGCTGCCTTTGCGGTGGGTGCGCCGCCTGTGAACGGAAGCGTATCCAGAAGCTCCATGGCAAGACAGTATGAGGCAAAATCCCAGCTCGTCTCGGTGGTTGCGGCCATCACTATGCTTGTGATGGTACTCCGGTTCACCTTCCTGATCGAGTATATGCCCGTGCCGATGCTTACGGCCATTGTGATCGGCGCGCTGCTCGGAGCATGTGAATTTGATCTGGCCGTAAAACTTTTTAAAAATGCAAGGCGGGAGTTTTACATCTTTCTGGTTGCCTGTGCGGGTGTACTCGTCTTTGGCACCATGTACGGTGTTATGATCGGTGTATTCCTGTCCTTTGTGGCCGTGATCATCCGTGTGACGGCACCTCCGAGAGGAGAGGTCGGCGTGATCCCGGGGATGGAAGGTTTCTATTCCTTAAGACGTTACCGTCACGCAAGAAGGATCGCAAACACGGTATTATACAGATTTGCCGGGAATCTGTTTTTTGCAAACATTGACACTTTTGAAACGGATATCGAAGCGGCGGTCGACTCGGATACAGAGCAGGTGATCGTGATCGCAAGCGGTATTTCCGATATCGACGTGACTGCGGCGGAACGGCTTGTGGCGATCCGCAAGAGCCTTGCTGCCAGGGGAATCCGTTTCTACATGACGGATCATATCAGTGATGTGAATGATCTTTTGCGCGCATACGGTGCAGAGATGTTTCTGTATGAGGGAGTTGTAAGAAGAAATGCACAGCTTGCCTTACGCGACGCAGGCATACATAAGCCTTATCCGTTAGAACCCTCTGCGGAGGCGCTGCGTGCGGCAATGCGCGGTGAGAAAAAGGTTGAAGAGCAGGAAGAACTTCTTGATACGGAGCTCGAGTGGGTATTCGGAAAGGATGCGCCGCTTATGATGGATCGCATGACAAAAGAAGCCGTATCCATCATCTCGGAGAGACTTGACAGCGGAGAGGACACGGAACACATTATCTTCGACACCGAAAGCGATATGTCCTGGGGACGTGTCGGACTTTTGGATGAGGATGAACTGCTTGATCGGATCGAGTTGCAGCTGATGCACGAACCTTTTTCGGATCCGGAGAGAAACCGGGCAATCGAAAAAGCCATCGAGGAGCGTCGCGCTTATGTGGAACAGCATATTGAGGAACTTTCGCCGGGAACTGTCGGCAGTATGAGAAAACGAAGACGCGCTTTTGCGCAGTACCTGAAGGCGCATGATCCCGAAGGCTACACCAGGATGATGGAGCTTCGGGACGAACACCTTGAAAAGCTTGCCAAGATCAATGCACCGCTTGCGGCAAAGCTTAAAGAGCGGAAGTGAGAATGCGGTTGGCAACAGCGGGAAGATCGGTGAATCGATCGATCTTCGGCGTTCCCTCGGGTACGGTGCCGAAGCCGTAAGCCGCATGGATAAAGGGAATTCCGGCTGCTGTTGCGGATTCGTAATCCCCCATGATGTCGCCGACATAGACGGCGCGTTCAATCTTGTTACGTTCGATCAGAAGCTTGATATTGTCGGCCTTGCCGAGTCCGGTGCGGCCGTTGTTCTCGAGGTCGTCGAAGTATTTGCCCATATCATGAAAACGATAGAAGGCTTCGATATAGCCCTCCTGGCAGTTGCTGATGACTGCAAGGAAGTGATCTTTTTTAAGCTCGGATAAGGTTTCTGCGAGACCGTCGTAAAGGACGCCGCCGTGGTTTTCGAGGTATTTGTTTTCATAGTCCGTGCAGATGCGAAGCAGTTCCACCGCGCGGTCTTTCGGCTCCTTGTCAAAGAGCATGTACGCGATCTCGTTCATGGTACGGCCCATAAATCCGTACATCATTTCCTGCGTTACATGATAGGGAAGATCCATATCGCGGATTGCCGCATCCCAGGATGCCGCAACCTGTGCCGACGAATCCCAAAGCGTACCGTCAAGATCAAATAAAACAGCTGTTTTCATAGGGGTTTCCTTTCTTGTTTCGTTCATTTCTTTCCGTATTATACTGTTTTTGTGTATTTCGGTCAAATGCGTCGCTCTCTTTTTGACATCTTCATCAATTTACGGTTTCCACACGCTATGGTATAATACTAAATTGTGGAGGCATGTGCCAAAATGCGTTTCCACGAAGGTGTTATTGGAGGGCGAACAGATGAATATTTTTAGCATTTTGGTACCGAAACAGATGCTGACGTACTTAAATGCCAACGACCCGCTTGATCATGCGACTCAGTTCATCATGACCAGCACCTATTCCGCGGTGCCGGTGATCGACGACGAGGGTCATTATGTCGGGATCGTGAGCGAAGGAGATTTCCTGAAAGCATATGTGACGTACGGTTCCGATCATCTGTCCGAACACACGGTGCAGGATATCGTGAATCGGGACAAGGACGGCGAGTGTTTGAACACCGTCGGTCGGGAAGAAATCTTGGACAAGATTCTCGATCGAAATTTTTTGTGCATTGTGGATGACAGGATGATCTTTATCGGAATCATCACGAGAAAAAGCGTGATTATGTATCTGAATAAGTGAGATATGCGCCGTGGTGCGGCAAGACCGGCACTGCGGCGTTTTAGTACATCTGAGGAGGTTCAAATAGGATGACAAAACTGCAGTTTACAAGCCCTGACGGCGATTTTACGGTGAAAGACCCGGAGCTTTTAAGCTACCTGTACTTTCCCCTTGCAAATGAAAACGGTGTGATGAGCGTGGTTTCACCCGATCTGGGAGGTGATTCCAAGACCGGTCAGAATACATTCCTCATGCCACCCGTATCCTGTGACAATTTACACAACGATAAGTCCTCCAGAAATTTCTGGCTTCGACTTGAGGACGGAACCCTGTGGTCGGCGACGGGACGCTCCGCAGCCCAGCAGGCCAAACTTTTCACGGACAAGGAAGACACGGAGCTTTCTGCAGGCTTCATGCATCATACGCTGACACGTACCTCCGAGCAGCTCGGACTAACCGCAGAGATCAAAAGCTTTGTTCCTTCATCAGGTGAGATGTTCGAACTGATGAAGGTTACGATCACCAATATCGGAGACAAGGCGCGCACTTTAGAGCCGGTTGCGGCAATCCCCATCTACGGAAGATCCGCAACCAATATTCGCGATCACAGACATGTGACGGCTTTGCTTCACAGAATCACCACCGATGCCAACGGTATTGTGGTGAATCCCACCATGACATTTGACGAGAGAGGACACAAGATGAACACCGTCACCTATGGCGTCTTCGGAGGCAATGACGGCGTGCGCCCTGTGGGATACTTCCCTGTTATGGAGGAGTTCATCGGCGAGGGCGGAAATCTTGAGAATCCGCGTGCGTTGTATGAAAAGAATATCCCCTGTCACGAGCCGGGATATGCCATCTCCGGATACGAGGCGCTGGGCGGACTTGTATTTGCGAAGACGACCGTCGCTCCCGGTGAGAGCTTCTCGATCATTGTAGCCATGGGTTACGGAACCGGTGTATCCGAGATCTCCGAGGATGCGTCCGGGCTTCTTTCGACGAAGGTCTTTGATGCCAAGTGGGACGAGACGATCGCTTACTGGAAAGAAAAGGTCAATGTCACCTATCATACGGGAGATTCCGACTTTGATGCATGGATGAAGTGGATCAGCTTCCAGCCCATGCTCAGAAGAATCTATGGATGCTCCTTCCTGCCGCACCATGATTACGGCAAGGGCGGAAGAGGCTGGAGAGATCTCTGGCAGGACTGCCTTGCGCTTCTCATCATGAATCCGGACGGTGTAAGACAGATGCTGGTGGACAATTTCGGCGGAGTCAGAATGGACGGTACGAATGCTACCATCATCGGAAGCGGACAGGGTGAATTTATCGCCGATCGAAACGGAATCGCAAGAGTCTGGATGGACCATGGCGTATGGCCCTTCCTGACAACCGACTTATATATCGAGCAGACCGGAGATGTGGAGATCCTTCTCGAGGAGAATACATACTTCAAGGACCTTCTTACCAAGCGCGGTGAGGGACGTGATACGGCCTGGTCACCGGAAGAAGGTGAAAAGCAGCGTACCGCATCGGGTGAGATCTACAAGGGAAGCCTGATCGAGCATCTGCTGATCCAGAACATCTCATCCTTCTATGATGTGGGTGAACACGGAGAGATCCGCCTTCGCGGCGCAGACTGGAACGATGCGCTTGATATGGCGGCAGACAGAGGAGAGAGCGTTGCATTTACCACGATGTACGCTTACAACCTGAATCATATTGCAGACCTTCTGGACGTACTTGCAGGGAAGGGACACCCGACGCTTTCCGTTGCGGAAGAACTCGGGGCACTCATTTTCACGGATCCCGCGCTCTACGATGATAAGGACGCAAAGCGCGAACTTCTCTTTAAGTATTGCGATACCTGCGGACACACGGTATCCGGTAAGAAGATTGACGTGGATGCGGCAAAACTTGCAGAAGATCTTCGCGGCAAGGCATCCTGGATGATGGATTATATCCGAAAGAACGAGTGGGTGACCACCAAAGACGGACACGGATTCTTCAACGGTTACTATGACAATTCCGGAAGACGTGTGGAAGGCGAGACGGAAGACGGCAATACCAGGATCATGCTCACAAGCCAGGTATTTACCACCATGTCCGGAACCGCTACGGATGCGCAGGTGAAGGACATCATTCGCTCGGCGGACGACTTCCTCTATGACGGATCGGTGGGAGGTTATAAGCTTAATTCCGACTTCCATGAGGTTAAGATGGATCTGGGACGCATGTTCGGCTTCGCTTACGGCCACAAGGAGAACGGAGCAGTCTTCTGTCATATGGCTACCATGTTTGGTAATGCACTGTACAGAAGAAGTGAGTATGAGGCTGCCTACAAGGTGTTTGAGTCCCTGTACAAGCATGCAAGCAATGTAGAAGTGAGCAAGATCTACCCCGGCATCCCCGAGTATGTGGATGCGAAAGGCAGAGGTGTCTACCACTATCTGACCGGAGCGGCAAGCTGGCTGCTCGTGACTGTGATCACCGAGATGTTCGGTATCCGCGGACAGATGGGAGACCTTCTGGTTGCACCGAGACTTTTGTCTAAACAGTTCGATAGTAACGGTACTGCCGGTTTGGCGTTTACATTTGCCGGACGCAAGCTTTCCGTCACCATGGTGAACAAGGAAGGGCTTGCACCCGGGGCATACAGCGTAAAGGAGATCACGATCGACGGTGCACCCTATGCGGCAGACGGCGGCGTCGTCAAGAGAGCGGATATCGAGGCACTTGATGCGGAAAGTCTGCATGAAGTGAGAGTGATTTTAGGATAAGACGGAGGACAAGATCAATGTTCGATGAGAAAAAGAGATTTGTAATTGATAACTACAACAGACAGACCACATTTGCCAGCTTCCTGCCCGGCATCAGCGGTATCTACGGTATTCCTATCTGGAATTTCTATGTCAACAGGGGCCAGGCGATCACGGCCTTCGGTGCGGGAGACAAGGATCATGCAATTATGGAGTTTTATCCGGCACTGCAGTGCTATCAGCGCACCAAGACCATGGGATTCCGTACCTTCCTTAAGGTGAACGGAACATACTACGAGCCCTTTAGAGGTGATGATGCCGAAACAAAGATGCACATCGGCATGAATGAACTTGAGATCGAGGAGACCAACGAGGCGCTGGGCTTTGCGATCAATGTGCTGTACTATACGCTTCCGAACGAGCCCCTCGGCGGACTCTGCCGTACCGTGACAATCAAGAATCTGACCGGCGCACCGCTTTCAATCGAGCTTCTGGACGGTGCTGCGGCGATCCTTCCCTACGGAATCTCCAACACTTCCATGAAGGAAGTCGGTACGACCATCAAGGCTTATATGCAGGTGGAGGATCATGAGACGGGACTTCCCTATTACCGCCTGCCTTATTCCACGGCGGACACCGCAGAGGTGACCGAGATCAAAGAAGGACATTATCTGATCTCCGTCGACAGAGACGGCAACAGACTTCCGCTTGTTGTGGATTCGGAGCTTACCTTCGGTTATGATACAGCTTATGACCTCCCTGCGGGATTCCTTGATCTGGGCGTGAAGGGACTGCTTTCCGCCAAGCAGATCACATCCAACCAGGTACCCTGCGGATTTGCATGCTACGAGGGAGAACTCTCGGATATGCTCACGATCCACACTGTCATCGGACAGGTGAACAACAAAGACATCCTGAAGGAGTTTGCGGGCAAATTAAACGGTGCATACTTCGATCAAAAGTACGCAGAGAGCGTAGACCTGATCGACAAGCTTTCCGATGATGTCGGAACCGTGACGGCGAACCCCGTCTTTGATGCATACACCAGACAGAACTACGTGGACAATGTGCTCCGCGGCGGTTATCCCATCCGACTCGGCAAGGATAAGATCTTCTACGTCTACTCCAGAAAGCACGGAGATATCGAGCGTGATTACAACTTCTTCTCCATGCTTCCCGAGTATTTTTCACAGGGTAACGGCAACTTCCGTGATGTGAACCAGAACAGAAGAAGTGATATCTACTTCAATCCTTTTGTGGGTGATTTCAATATCAAACTCTTCTACAACCTGATCCAGCTTGACGGTTACAACCCGCTTCATATCAAGCAGATCACCTATCGTGCGAAGAAGGATGCGCTTGCACCCGTATACGCACTTGTACCGGCGGACGCGAAGGACGCGCTTGCTTCCTTCTTTGAGAAGCCTTTCTCACCGGGACAGCTTTTCACCTACATGAGAGAAGAAGGGATCACACCTTCCGTATCGAATGAGGAATTCATCAACACCGTGATGGATGCGTGCGACCAGCTCGACAACTGCGACTTCGCAGACGGCGGTTACTGGACGGATCACTGGACCTACAACCTGGACCTTGTGGATGCATACTTAAAGATCTTTCCGGAGGAGAAAGAGAAACTCTTCTTCGACGATAAGAGCTATACCTACTTTGAAAGCAAGGCGACGGTGCTTCCGAGAAGCAAGCGCTACGAAAAGACCAAGAACGGCGTGCGTCAGTACCACTTTGTGGATGAGGACGCCAAGAAGGATATTACCTACAAGCAGGCGAGAACCAAGTACGGAAAGGGAGAGGTTTATACTTCCACACTCGCTGCAAAACTTGTCCTTATGTCTGCTGTGAAGTTCGCAAGTCTTGATATGGAAGGCTGTGGCATCGAGATGGACGGCGGAAAGCCCGGCTGGTATGATGCCTTAAACGGACTGCCCGGACTCTTCGGATCCTCTGTCTGCGAGACATTTGAGACCGAGCGTATGCTCCTTACCTTAAAGGACATCCTTTCTTCCTATGACAGAGATGTTACGATCCCGAAGGAACTCTCCGCCTTTATCGGAAAACTCCGCGAGATCCTTGGCGGATACAAGACCGGCGGAGACCGCTTTGCAATGTGGAACAAGCTTACCGCAGCGAAGGAGGCCTACAGAGAAGAGATCGAATTCGGTGTGGACGGCGCCGAAGTTACACTTTCCGCAGGAGAGATCATTCCGCTTCTTGATGCGATGATCGCCTATATCGAAGAGGGTATCTCCATCTTAAAGAGCCGCCATGACGGCATCGTGCCTTCCTACTGTGGATACAAGATGAGCGACTACAAGGTAGAGGGTGACGACATCGTACCCGAGAACTTCGACAGAGAGTACATTCCGCTTTTCCTCGAGGGACCGGTGCGCTACCTCAAGTTGCCTAACGCATTAGACGAAAAGAAGGCACTGTACGATAAGGTGAAGGCTTCCGCACTTTACGATAAGAAGCTGTCCATGTACAAGGTAAATGAGTCTCTGAAGGAGGCAACCTTCGAGCTCGGCAGATGCCGTGCTTTCCAGCCCGGCTGGCTGGAGAACGAGAGTATCTGGCTGCACATGGAGTACAAGTATATGCTCTCCACATTAAAGGCGGGACTCTTCCCTGAGTTCTTCGATGACTTAAAGACTGCAGGCGTACCCTTCATTCCCTATGAGACTTACGGAAGAAGTCCCCTTGAGAATTCTTCCTTCATCGTAAGCTCCGCCAACGGAGACGAGAAGATCCACGGCAAGGGATTCGTGGCGAGACTTTCCGGATCTACCGCTGAGTTTATCGAGATCTGGGAGCTGATGATGTTCGGTGAGAAGCTCTTTGCCCTTGAGGACGGCGAGCTTGCGCTTACATTTGCTCCCGCGATTCCGGCATATCTCATTCCGGAAAACGGAGAGGTATCCGCAACCTTCCTTGCGAAGACTACGGTAACCTACCATGCAGGCGCTTCAAAGGATCTGATCCCCGGAAAGTACGATATCTCAAAGATCACCGTTACCTATACGGATGGTGCGACAAAGGAGATCGCGGGCGGAAAGATCACCGGCGAAGATGCGGAAACGGTCCGTGCAGGCAAGGCTGCGAAGATCGACGTATATTTGACATAAACTCGCGAAATCATTATAATTATATGGTTTTGGAGGCGAAACCATGTATGCGAAGGAACAGCACAAAAGAATACTGAATCTCCTTGCGAATGTGATCGTGTGGGCGGTAGAGGTGCTGGCCTTTGCTATCGTATGGTACGGCGCCTATGACCACCCCTTCTATGACAGGGGAAACTATGCGGTGGTCGGTGTCTACGCGCTGTTCATGTTTTTGTTTACCAAAAGTGTGAACGGTTACAGCATCAGCTACCTGAGACTTTTGGACCTCATTATGTCGCACGCGTTAGCCATCGGCGGCGGTGCGGTTGTGGGATATCTGATCACATGTATGGCATGGGGAGAGTATGTTTCGGCAGGACCGATCCTTGCCATGGCGGGCGCTCAGTTCGGCATCATCTTCTTTTGGGTATGGCTCGTACGCCATATGACGCTGTATTTTTTCGCACCCAGAAGGATCATCGTGATCTATGGCAATTATCCGCCCGAGGCATTCCTGAAAAAGATCAACACCAGACAGGATAAGTATGAGGTCTGTGAGGTGGTAAGCTACAAGCAGGGTTATGAGAAGATCCTGACGGAAGTGCTGGATTTCGAAGGCGCACTGCTTTACGACCTTCCGGCGGAAGAGCGAAACACCATCATGAAGTACTGCTATGAGCATTCCATCCGGACGTATGTGGTGCCGAAGATCACCGATATCATCATGAAGGGCTCCGATGCGCTGTATCTGGTGGACACGCCGCTGTTTCTTTCCAGAAACATCGGACTTCATGTGGAGCAGCGTTTTGTGAAGCGCTTTATGGATATCGTGCTCTCGCTTATAGCGCTCCTTATAGCATCACCTTTTATGCTTTTGATCGCGCTTGCCATCAAACTCTGTGACGGAGGACCGGTCTTCTACAGACAGGTGCGGCTGACCAGAGGCGGTAAGGAGTTTCGGATCTTTAAATTCCGCAGTATGCGGCTTGACGCAGAGAAAACCGGCGCGCAGCTTGCAAGCAAGCACGACGACAGGGTGACACCGGTCGGACGCGTGCTGAGGAATCTGCACCTGGATGAACTGCCCCAGCTGTTCAATGTGCTGGCGGGCGATATGTCCATGGTGGGACCGCGTCCCGAACGTCCCGAGATCTTTGCCAAATACGAAAAATCCATTCCCGAGTTTGATTTCCGCCTCAAGGTGAAGGCCGGAATTACGGGATATGCGCAGGTGTACGGTAAGTACAACACCACACCGATCGATAAATTAAAACTGGATCTGACATATATCCAGGAATTCTCTTACTGGCTGGATTTGAAGCTGATGCTTCTCACCTTCCGGATCGTATTTCGAAGAGAGACATCCGAGGGCGTGGAGGATGGTCAGACGACAGCACTTCTTGATGACAGTGAGACGAAGGGAGATAATTCATGAATACGGCAATTATTATAGCGGGGGGCTCCGGCCACAGAATGGGACAGGATATTCCCAAACAGTTTATCAATGTATATGACAAGCCGGTGATCGTATATACACTGGAGAGTTTTCAGAGACATCCGATGGTGGATGCCATCGAGGTTGTATGTATCGACGGATGGCATGACATCCTGTGGGCATACGCAAAGCAGTTTAATATCACCAAGTTAAAGTGGGTGATCTCCGGCGGGGATTCCGCGCAGGAGTCCATCCGAAACGGAGTTTATCATCTGGAGGAGCATTGCAGCCCGGATGATACGGTGATCATCCATGACGGTATCCGTCCTCTGGTGGATCCCGAGGTTTTGGATGATGTGATCCGTGTCTGCAACACCTACGGCAACGGCGTCACATCCCTTCCTTACAACGAGCAGATCTTTGTGATCGACGACGAAACTTCGACCACCAAGTATATTCCCAGAGAGACACTGCGACGTGTGGCTACGCCGCAGGCTTATAAATACGGACTTTTGCTTTCTTCTTATCGCCGTGCCTTTGCAGAGGAGATCGGTATCTACGGATCCTCCTACACGAACACCATGATGGTGGAACTCGGCGAAAGACTGTATTTTGCAAAAGGATCCGACAAGAATATCAAACTGACGACGAAGGATGACCTTGAGATCTTCAAGGGCTACCTCACAGCGGAAAAGGATCAGTGGTTGAAATGAAACAGAGCTTGTACGAATGCACCTCCTATATGGAGGACGTCAAAGCGAACATCGCCAGGATCGACCTTGCGCCTTTAGACGGCAAGCGTGTCTACATCACCGGCGGTACCGGTATGATCGGAAGTTACATCACGGACATGCTTCTTTTTTCCGACTACGATATCACGGTGTACGTGTTAGGGCGAAGTGCTTTGAAGATGATGAAGCGCTTTCCGCTTCAAAAGACCACCAAGAATCTCGTATTGGTGGAACATGATATCAATACACCCATCGACCTTGCGGATCCCTCCTGGGCCGGAGCCAAAGTGGACTATATGATCCACGCGGCAAGCAATACCCACCCGAGAGCTTATGCGGAGGATCCCATCGGCACCATCACCGCCAATATTCTCGGAGCATACAATCTCCTTGAATTTTTTGAAAAGGTGAACGGCGGACGATTCGTCTTTCTTTCCTCGGTTGAGATCTACGGAGAAAACCGCGGTGATACGGAAAGTTTCGATGAGTCCTATCTCGGCTACATCGACTGCAACACGCTTCGGGCGGGATATCCCGAGAGCAAACGTGCGGGAGAGGCGCTTTGTCAGGCCTATATCGCACAGAAGAATCTGGACATCATTATCCCGAGACTTTCAAGGTCCTACGGTCCGACGCTGCTTAAAACGGACACCAAGGCACTGTCCCAGTTCATTCACAGAGCGGTGGACAGGGAGGACATCGTCTTAAAGAGTGCAGGCACCCAGGAGTACTCCTACGGTTATGTGGGAGATCAGGCGGTAGCCATTTTAAATCTCATGCTTCACGCAAAGACGGGCGAGGCGGTAAATGTCGCATCCGAGGGCTCGGATGTTACCTTAAGACGTCTTGCGGAGTATCTTGCCGAAGTGGCGGGGACAAAGGTTGTCTTTGAGATGCCTGACGAAACGGAAGCAAAGGGATATTCCACAGCAACCAGAGCGCTTCTTGATCTTACCAAACTTCACGATATGGGATATCGCTCCGCGTACGATATGAGAACCGGACTTTCCAAAACCGTGGAGATCTTGCGGGAACTTGCATACGGAGAAGCATAAACTTAACTCGCGGGGGACGAATATATGAAAACCGGAACCAAACATTTGCTGGCATGGATGCTTATGGCAGTGCTTGCCGTACTCACACTCCTTCCGGAACCGATTTCCGCAAAGGCAGCAGGCGGTACGCCTGTCATAAGCTACGCCACGCACGTACAGAATATCGGCTGGCAGACGCCTGTAACGGGCGGCGCGATATCCGGAACCACGGGCAGATCGTTTCGACTGGAGGCGATTGCGATCTCCATCGATCCGGCGGGCGCCACGGACAGTCTGGGGAATCCGCTTGCCGGGACGGTCACGACAACCGTACACTGCCAGGATTACGGCTGGCTGCCGAAGACGGAGACGGCTGTCGGCGCAGGTAAGGTGGCAAATCTGATCGGCAGCAGAAACTATGCCGGAACCACCGGCAGGTCCAAACGCCTCGAAGCGATCCGCATCGCGCTTTCGGGAACGATCGCAAACGAGTACGACATTTTCTACAGAGTACATGTACAAAACATCGGATGGCAGGATTGGGTAAAGAACGGCGAACTTGCGGGAACCACAGGCAGATCCCTCAGACTTGAGGCGATCGAGATCCGCCTTGTAAAGCGTGTAACCTACAAGGACACACCGGTGCTTTCCTACAGTGCGCATTCCCCGGCTTACGGATGGGATGCGGCCAGAAGCGAAGGAATCGCCGGAACCACCGGCAAGTCGCAGATGCTGGATGCGCTTACGGTATCCGTGAACGGCAAGGGAACAGGCGGCGGTATTTCCGTGTCCGCACATGTACAAAACATCGGATGGCAGAGTGCCGTGGGAAGCGGACAGACAGCGGGAACCGTGGGGAAGAATCTCCGCATGGAAGCCGTGAAGATCAGTCTGACCGGCGACATGGCCTTATACTATGATATCTACTATCGCGTACACATACAGGACAAGGGCTGGCTTGCATGGGCGAAGAACGGTGCTCCCGCGGGAAGTGCCGGCGGCAGCAAGCGTGTCGAGGCCATCGAGCTTCTGATCCTGTCCAAGGAGGCAACACCCCTGCAGCCGCAGGGACCGGCCTTTATCAACTTCGACTGGAAGTCTTATCCCGGAAGCCTCTCTGTAAGAGTCAATAAGCAGGCAAACTGTGTGACGGTTTACAAGGGCGTAACGCCTGTGAAGAGCATGATCTGTTCCGCAGGACCCGCAACACCCGAGGGCAGCTTCAATGTTGCCATGAAGTGGAGATGGCTCGGACTTGTGGGCGGCGTCTACGGACAGTATTGTACGCAGATTCAGGGGGATTATCTCTTCCATTCCGTACCCTACACACAGTATGGCAACATCCGCTCTCTGCAGACTGCCGAATACAATAAACTCGGCACGCTGGCATCGCACGGCTGTATCAGACTGACCGCGGAGGATGCAAAGTGGATCTACGACAACTGCCCGACAGGCACACCGATCACGATCTACAGTTCGGCAGATCCGGGGCCGCTCGGCAAGCCTTCGGCAGCGAAACTTCCCCCGAATCAGACATGGGATCCCACAGACCCCGGATTATAGAAGATGAAAGCAAAAATACAGGAATTTCGACAATACAATAATCTTTTCACGGAGCTTGTAAGAAAGGGTATCAAACTGAAGTACAGACGATCCTACCTGGGTATCGTCTGGTCGATGATCGAGCCGCTTCTTACCATGATCGTGCTGACCGTGGTGTTCGGTACGCTGCTCGGGCACAAGGAAAAAGCCTTCCCTGTCTATATTCTGGCGGGAAGACTCCTGTACAGCCTTTTTTCGCAGTCGACGACCGCAGCCTTAAAATCCATCCGTAAGAACGAAGCCATGATCAAAAAGGTATATGTTCCGAAGTACCTCTATCCGCTTTCGGATGTGGTATTTAATTATATACTTTTCGCAATTTCGCTGATCGTGCTCTTCGCGGTGTCGCTGGTACTCGGCGTCTATCCTACACTGCGTACGCTTTTGGCTGTGATCCCTCTGATCGTGCTGTTTGCGCTTTCGCTCGGTGTGGGGATGATCCTTTCCACCATCGGCGTCTTCTTCCGGGATATGGAGTACCTCTGGAATGTAGGACTCATGCTTGTGATGTACACCTGCGCGATCTTCTACTACCCGGACAAGATCCTTTCAAGCGGTGTCAGATGGATCCTTTCCTGCAACCCGCTGTTCTGCGTCATCAGCTGTTTCAGAGACTGCGTCTTCGGCAGACCGATGAACGCCGAGATGCTTCTGTATGCAACCTGCTTTGCCCTGGTTACGCTGGTGATCGGAAGCATCGCATTTGAGAAGAACCAAAACAGATTTATCCTATACATTTAACCGGAGAACAATCGTGAGTGAAGAAATCATCCGCCTTTCCGATGTGGGAATGCGATTCAATTTAAGTACGGAAAAGGTCGACAGCCTGAAGGAGTACTTCATCAAGATGATGAAGCGCGAGCTTCGATTCAATGAATTCTGGGCGCTTCGACACATCTCTTTTTCTGTGGAGAAGGGAGACCGTGTCGGAATCCTCGGCTTAAACGGTGCGGGAAAGTCCACCCTGATGAAGGTGATCGCGGGCGTGTTCCGTCCCACCGAGGGTGAGGTCGTAAAGCAGGGCGTGCTTGCGCCCATGATCGAGCTCGGTGCGGGCTTTGACATGCAGTATACCGGTGAGGAGAACATCTTCCTCTACGGTGCGGTGCTCGGACACTCCAGAAAGTATATGGAGGAAAAGTACGACGAGATCGTAGCCTTTTCGGAACTGGGTAAATTTATCCATGTGCCCCTAAAAAACTACAGCTCCGGTATGAAGAGCCGTCTCGGGTTCTCCATTGCCACGGCGGTATCTCCCGATGTACTGATCTTAGACGAGGTTTTATCCGTCGGAGATGCGAAGTTCAAAAAGAAGAGTGAGGCGAAACTCGTATCCATGATGGATACCGGCGTGACCGTGCTCTTTGTGTCGCACAACCTGGCGCAGGTAAGACGTATCTGTAACAAGGCCATGATCTTAGACCACGGAGAGATCAAACACTTCGGCCCCATCGATGAGGTGGCCGATATCTACGAGGAAATGACGAAGTGATATGAAGCGCGCACTGAGAAGCCGACTGAAAATGCTTACGCAGCATGTGCTCCTTCCGCTTGTTTACAATCTGAACCGGCGACGAAAGATCGATCCGGATCTGGTTGTATTTGCGGATGCACACCATACAAGTTGTCCGCCCCAGATGGAGCATCTGGCGGACAGGATGAAACAGGAGGGCTGCCGGGTACGGGGCTTCTTTTTTGACACGGAAAAAATCGGAACGCTGTCCGCACTCAGGCGCTCGGCCGCGTTTATGAAGCTCTACGCTACGGCCGGCTGTGTGGTGATCTGTGATAATTTCCTGCCCGTGGCTGCCTGCCGAAAGAAGAAGGATACGAAGGTGATCCAGCTCTGGCACGGCTGCGGAGCGTTTAAGAAGTTCGGTTACGATACGGAAGATGACATCCCTGCGGACTACAAAGGAAATGTCTACAAAAACTACGACCTTGTCGCAGTGAGCGCGAAAGCCTGTGTGCCTTACTTTGCATCGGCCATGCGTCAGGCGGACGGGGTGGTGGACGCCATCGGTATCCCCTGCACGGACCGGCTTTACTCCGAGGCGTATGCCAATAGCTGCCGGGAGGCTTTTTATTCGGCGCATCCGGAGGCGGTCGGTAAAAGGATCGTGCTTTGGGCACCTTCCTTCCGCGGGAACGCGCAAACAGCGAAGACTCAGGCAGAGGGATTGCTTCCCGGCGAGGCTGCTGTGGATCGCCTGAGAGAGGATGTGGGTATCTTTCTTGTAAAAAGCTACCATCCGCACATGAAAAAGGACGGCGCTATGAACACGTCGGAGCTTCTTGCTGTGGCGGACGTCCTGATCACGGATTACTCTTCGGTATTCTTCGAATACCTCCTGCTTGACCGGCCGGTGATCTTTTTCGCACCGGACCTGTATGAATACCGGGACAAAAGAGGCTGGTACCTTTCTTATGAGGAGCTTCCGGGACAGATCGTTACTTCGGAGAACGAGCTTGCGGGATGTGTAAAAGAAGCAATTTTACAGGATGCCTGCGTGGCTGAGAGAGATGTGTTCCGTAAGCGCTATATGTCAGCGTGTGACGGACATGCGACAGACCGCGTTGCGTATTATATACGGACCGCTATGGAGAATTGACATGAAAGAAAAATGGAAAGCATTTAAAGAAACAGATACATTCAAGAGAATACAGGCTACGATTCCGTACCGCGCGCTTCGCAAGGTGTATCGTACGGTGCGTACGGTCTTTCGTAAGTGGTACAAGTCCCACAACCTGCGGAAGGTCTATCCGTCCATCTACAGAAAGTATGCGGAAAAGCCCCTAAAGAAGAACAAGGTCATCTTTATCGAGGTAAGAGAGGCAAAACTGACGGATAATTTTAACTACGTCTACAAGCGCCTGAAGAAACACGGCGGTTACACCATTCATGTACACATGCTCAGATCGGGATTCTGCAAGAGAAAGGCCTATGCAAGACGCTGCCGCGCTTTGGTTGCCGATATGGCGGATGCGGCTTACGTCTTCATCAACGATTCCTCGGAGGTGCTTGCCTGCCTTCCCATGCGCAAGGAGACTGTGGTCACCCAGATGTGGCATGCCTGCGGTGCGTTTAAGAAATTCGGCATGTCTACGGCGGAACTTCTCTTCGGCGATGACAAAAAGACGCTTGAAAAGTATCCTTATCACGGAAATTACACCCACGTTACGGTATCGTCGCCGGAGATCGTCTGGGCTTATGAGGAAGCTATGTCACTTACCGATCATCCCGGCGTGGTAAAGCCGGTGGGCGTATCCCGTACCGACTGGTTTTTTGATGACAGGGCGCTCGACAGGGCGAGAAAGCATCTCTTGAAGTGCTGCCCCGCTGCGAAGGGCAAGAAGGTGATCCTCTATGCACCGACCTTCCGCGGACGTGTGGCGCATGCGGAAACGCCGGACTGTTTGGATATCGCTGCCTTCGGCGATGTATTTGCCAAGGAATATGTATTGCTCTTTAAACTGCATCCTTTTGTGAAGACAAGAACCGAGATTCCCGAGGGATATGAGCACTTCGCTTTTGATGTGACGGATGACATGTCCATCGAGGAACTGCTTACCGTAGCGGATATCTGTATCTCGGATTATTCGTCGCTGGTGTTTGAGTATTCCGTCTACAATCGTCCCATGATCTTTTATGCCTACGACCTTGATGACTACTATGACTGGAGAGGTTTCTACTACGATTACAAGGACTTTGTGCCCGGACCGATCTTTACGGACAATGCGCCCATGATCGATTATATCCGCAACATCGACACAAGGTTCGATGCGAAGAAGGTGTCCGATTTCAGAGAGAAGTTTATGTCTGCCTGTGACGGACATGCGACGGACCGGATCATGGAACTGGTCTTCGGAGATGCGATGCGGGAGGATTGAGATGGTGAAGGTATCGGTTGTCATCCCTGTTTACAATCAGAAAAGGTTTCTGTGCGGAGCGGTGGGCTCCGCTCTTGCACAGGATGCAGAGAAGGAACTGATCATCATAGATGACGCTTCGCCGGATGGGGCGGGCGTTTTTCTGTTTGAACGTCTGCTTGCAAAATTTCCCGTGCGTATCCAGAAGGATACGGCAGAGGAAAAAAGACTTTCGGTAACAGCCTACGGGATGACGACGGAGGTTTCGATCGTGCTCCTTCCCCAAAACGGCGGCGTATCCGCAGCCCGAAACTTAGGAACCAAGCTGGCAGCGGGAGAATATGTGGCTTTTCTCGATGCGGATGATCGCTTCCGAAAAGGAAAACTCGCCGCACAGCTTGCCCGCATGGAAGGTTCGGATGCGGCGTTTTGCTGTACGGGGAGAAGGATGCTTTCCTACGACGGAAAACCGACGGGACACGAAATCGGCACACCGGAGCGCATCACGGAGCAAACACTCCATCACGGAAACTGCGTCAATTGTTCCTCCGTACTGATTCGACGGGAGCTGATGCTTGCCTATCCGATGGAGCATGACGAGGTGCATGAAGATTACCTGACCTGGCTTCGTATCCTTTCGGATCACCCCTATGCCGCAGGTATCGATGAAGCGTTGATTGATTACAGGTCTTCTGCCCGCGGAAAATCAGGCTCCAAGGTAAAATCCCTCGGGATGAACCTTAAAACCTTCCGTGTAGCGGGATACGGCCGGATAAAGTCTTTTATCATGTTGTGCGGGTATATCGTCGGCGGAATCAAAAAATATATGCCGAAAAAGCACTAAATTGTTTACTTTTTGACGGTTTTGGCTTATTATTAGTTGGTATATTTATGCCATTCAATATGAAACTAAGAATCAGGAGAGTTGATCATGGAAGCAAATAAGTACAGAGATATGACGATGGAATCGATCACGGAAGATATGATCGGACAGGAAATCAGACTGGCCGGCTGGGTGGAGAATATCCGCGACCACGGCGGCGTTTCATTTATAGATCTGCGAGACATGTACGGTGTGATGCAGGTGGTTATGCGCGACACATCCCTGCTGGAGGGTATTCAGAGAGAGGATGCCATCTCCGTAGCGGGCAAGGTGGAGCACAGAGACGAGGAGACCTACAATCCGAAGATCCCCACCGGTACCATCGAGCTTGAGGCTCATTCCGTAGATATCCTCGGCAAGGTCTACAAGCCTGTACCCTTCGAGATCGCGACCTCCAAGGAGGTACGTGAGGAGGTTCGCTTAAAGTATCGTTACCTGGATCTTCGTAACCGCAAGGTGAAGGATACAATGATCTTCAGATCCAAGGTGATCAGCTTCCTTCGCGAGAAGATGACAGAACTCGGCTTTCTGGAGATCCAGACACCGATCCTGTGCGCATCTTCACCTGAGGGCGCAAGAGATTACATCGTACCCTCCAGAAGATATAAGGGCAAGTTTTACGCACTTCCCCAGGCGCCGCAGCAGTACAAGCAGCTTCTGATGGTGGCTGGCTTTGACAAGTATTTCCAGATCGCTCCCTGCTTCCGCGATGAGGATGCAAGAGCGGACCGTTCTCCGGGAGAGTTCTATCAGCTCGACTTCGAGATGAGCTTTGCAACCCAGGAGGATGTCTTTAAGATCGGTGAGCAGGTGCTTGCCGAGACATTCAAGAAATTTGCACCGGAGGGATTTTCCGTTACGGATACACCCTTCCCCGTGATCAGCTACAAGGAAGCGATGCTTAAGTACGGCACAGACAAGCCGGACCTTCGCAATCCTTTGACCATCATCGATCTGTCCGAGTTCTTTGGCAGATGTACCTTTAAGCCCTTCCATGACAAGACCGTGCGTGCGGTAAATGTACACGCCAAGCTTTCCAAGGGTCAGCACGAGAAGATGCTCAAGTTCGCAACCGGCATCGGTATGGGCGGACTCGGCTACCTCGAGGTACTCGAGGACGGAAGCTACAAGGGACCGATCGACAAATTCATCCCCGATGATATGAAGGAGGAGCTTCGCGAGAAGGCCGGACTTACGGTGGGCGACACCATCTTCTTCATCGCGGATGCCGAAAAGCAGGCAGCACTTTTTGCAGGACAGATCAGACAGGAACTCGCGATCCGTCTCGACCTTTTGGAGAAGAACGCATATCGCTTCTGCTACATCAACGATTTCCCGATGTACGAGTATAATACCGAGGAGAAGAAGATCGGATTCACACACAATCCCTTCTCCATGCCCCAGGGCGGACTTGAGGCCCTCGAGAATGAGGATCCCCTTACGATCCTTGCTTATCAGTACGACATCGTATGCAACGGCGTAGAGCTTTCTTCCGGCGCGGTTCGTAACCACGACATGAAGATCATGGAGAAGGCTTTTGAGATCGCAGGCTACGACAAGTCGGTTCTTGAAGAGAAATTCGGCGCTTTGTACAGCGCATTCCAGTTCGGTGCACCGCCTCACGCAGGTATGGCACCGGGCGTAGATCGTATGATCATGCTCCTTCGCAACGAGGAGAATATCCGCGAGGTTATCCCGTTCCCTATGAGCGGTACCGCGCAGGATCTGATGTGTGGCGCACCCAGCGAGGTGACGGAGCAGCAGCTTCGTGAGGTTCACATCAAGGTAAGAGCTTAACCCGGAGGAAGTTCGTATGCAGATTACAGATGAAACCATCGAATACGTCGGCATCTTAGCGAAGCTTGAGTTGACCGATGCGGAAAAAGAGCAGGCGAAGCAGGATATGTCTAAGATGTTAGACTATGTCGGCAAGCTGAATGAGCTCGACACGGACAATGTTCCCGCCATGAGCCATGCCTTCCCCGTATCCAACGTCTTCCGCGAGGATGAGGTTACCAACGCAGATGACAGAGAGAACCTTCTTTCCAATGCACCCGAGAGCAAGAACGGATGCTACAAGGTTCCGAAAACATTTGACTAAGAGCCGGGAGGATGCAACATGAGTTTGATGGCGATGACAGCCTGTGAATTGGGCGAGAAAATCAAATCCAAAGAAATCAGCGTCCGTGAGGCGGTAACAGCCAGCCTGGATGCGATCGAAGAAAGAGATAAAGACTTAAACTGTTTCGTCACCGTGACGGCAGGGAAGGCTCTTTCTGACGCTGACGAAGTTCAAAAGAAGATCGATGCGGGGGAACTTACCGGCCCGCTTGCCGGCGTGCCCGTGGCGATCAAGGACAATATGTGTACGAAGGGTGTACTTACCACCTGTTCTTCCAAGATCTTAAGTAATTTCGTACCGACCTATACAAGCTTTGCCGTGGAGCAGCTTGAGGCGGCAGGCGCCGTGATGGTCGGCAAGACCAATATGGACGAATTTGCCATGGGAAGCACCACGGAGACTTCCTACTACGGTATCACCAAGAACCCCTGGGATACAACCAGAGTGCCGGGTGGTTCCTCGGGCGGATCCGCAGCAGCGGTCGCAGCCGAAGAAGTACCCTATGCTTTGGGATCGGATACCGGCGGATCCATCCGCCAGCCCGCGGGATTTTGCGGTGTGACCGGTATCAAGCCGACCTACGGCAGAGTATCGAGATACGGACTGATCGCGTACGGTTCTTCGCTGGACCAGATCGGCCCCATAGCGAAGGATGTCAGAGATACGGCAGCAGTGCTCGATATCATCTCACGCTACGACAGCAAGGATTCCACAAGCTATGCGAATGCTGCAGAGGATTTCTCATCTGCCCTGACCGGTGATGTGGCGGGCCTTCGGATCGGTATCCCTACCGACTACCTTGCGGAGGGTGTAGATCCGGATGTTCGAAATGCGATCCTTGCGGCGGCAGAGGAGTTTAAAGCGAAGGGCGCGACGGTTTCCGAGTTTGCGCTCGGCATGGTAGAGTATGCAATCCCCGCTTATTATATCATCGCTTCCGCAGAGGCGTCCTCGAACCTGGAGCGTTTTGACGGCGTGAAGTACGGTTACCGTACCGCAGAGTACCGTGACCTCCACAATATGTACAAGAAGACGCGTTCCGAAGGATTCGGCGCGGAGGTAAAGAGACGTATCATGCTCGGCTCCTTCGTCCTTTCCTCCGGCTATTATGATGCTTACTACGTAAAGGCCCTAAAGACCAAGGCTTTGATCAAGAAGGCCTTCGATGATGCCTTCGAGAAGTACGATGTGATCCTCGGACCTGTGGCGCCGACGACTGCCTTAAAGCAGGGCGAGTCCCTCTCCGATCCGATCAAGATGTACCTGGGAGATATTTATACCGTATCCGTGAACCTTGCGGGACTTCCGGGCATCTCTATCCCCTGCGGATCAGACAGCGCGGGACTTCCCATCGGACTTCAGCTTCTCGGACAGACCTTCCACGAGAAGGATATCCTCCGTGCGGCATACGCTTACCAGAAGGATCATAAGTACGCGCGGCCCGCGTTCCTTTCAAAAGACGGAAAGGAGGGCGCATAAGATGAGCAAGACATACGAAACCGTCATCGGACTTGAGGTCCATGTCGAATTAAATACCAAAACCAAGATCTTCTGCGGATGCTCCACAGCCTTCGGCGGAGACGTGAATACCCATACCTGTCCGGTATGTACCGGTATGCCGGGTTCACTTCCCGTACTGAACAAGGCGGTTGTGGAGAAGGCGATGGCAGTCGGTATCGCTACCAACTGCAAGATTACCCAGAACTGCAAATTTGACCGTAAGAATTATTTCTATCCGGATAATCCGCAGAACTATCAGATTTCACAGCTCTACTATCCGATCTGCAGAGACGGATATGTGGAGATCGAGGTGGACGGACGAAAGAAGCAGGTCAGAATCCATGAAATCCACATGGAGGAGGATGCAGGAAAGCTGGTGCACGATCCCGTGACCGACAGCTCCCTTGTAGACTTCAACCGTTCCGGCGTACCCTTGATCGAGATCGTGTCCGAACCGGATATGCGTTCCGCCGAAGAGGTGATCGCATACCTGGATAAGCTCCGACTGATCATTCAGTACCTCGGCGCTTCGGACTGCAAATTGAACGAGGGCTCCATGCGTGCGGACGTCAACCTTTCGGTTCGTGAGGTGGGCGCTTCGGAGTTCGGTACGCGTACCGAGATGAAGAACTTAAACTCCTTCAAGGCCATCGCGCGCGCCATTGAGAACGAAAAAGAGCGCCAGATCGATCTGATCGAATCAGGCGAGCAGGTTGTACAGGAAACCAGAAGATGGGATGATACAAAGGAGTACTCCTATGCAATGCGATCCAAGGAGGATGCGCAGGATTACCGTTACTTCCCCGATCCGGATCTCGTGCCCATCATCATCGGCGATGATTGGCTTGCGGATGTGAAGAAGCGTCAGCCGGAGCTTCGGGATGAGAAGCGGATCCGCTACAAGGAAGAGTATGACATCCCCGAGTATGATATCGATATCATTACCAATTCCAAGCGCATGGCGGATATCTTTGAGGCGGCCATCGCAGAGGGCGCTGCGCCGAAGAAGGTTTCAAACTGGCTGATGGTGGAGACGATGCGCCTGATGAAGGAGACGGATACCGAGGCGGATGACCTTGCCTTTGATGCGAAGCATCTTGCAAAACTGATCGATATGGTTGATAAGAAAGAGATCAACGGTACCGTGGCGAAGGAGGTCTTTGAGGAGATCTTCAAGAACAATGCAGAGCCTGCGGCTTATGTTGAAGCTCACGGCTTAAAGACCGTGAACGACACGGGTGCACTCACCGAGACCATCGAGAAGATCGTGGCAGCGAATCCCAAGTCCGTGGAGGATTATAAGAGCGGCAAGGAAAAGGCCATCGGATTCCTGGTGGGACAGACCATGAAAGAGATGAAAGGCAAGGCGGATCCCGGTGAGGTGAACCGCATCCTGAAAGAGATTCTTTCCAAGTAGATTATGATTAACAGGAGGAGATCATGAGAACCTATCTTGTAACCGGAGGCGCCGGATTTATCGGCTCCAATTACATTCATTACATGTTCAAGAAGTACGGCGATGAGATCAAGATCATCAACGTGGACGCACTGACCTACGCAGGTAATTTAGAGAACCTGAAGGATATCGAGGATCGCGACAATTACGAGTTCGTGAAGGCGGATATCCGCGACAAGAAGGCGATCTCAGAGATCTTTGCGAAGCATGATATCGATCGTGTGGTACATTTTGCGGCGGAGTCTCATGTAGACCGAAGCATCAAGAACCCTGAGGTTTTCGTTGAGACCAACGTACTCGGTACTGCGGTGATGCTCAACTGCGCCAAGGCTGCATGGGAGCAGGCAGACGGTACATTTAAGGAAGGTAAGAAGTTCCTCCACGTATCCACGGATGAGGTGTACGGATCCCTTCCCGACGACGATAATGCATTCTTCTATGAGACGACACCCTACGATCCCCACAGCCCTTACTCTGCGAGCAAGGCTTCCTCGGATATGCTGGTGAAGGCTTATATGGACACCTACAAGTTCCCTGCGAACATCACGAACTGCAGCAACAACTACGGTCCGTACCAGTTCCCGGAGAAGCTGATCCCCCTGATCATCAACAACGCGCTCTCCGGCAAGAAGCTTCCCGTCTACGGTGACGGAAAGAACGTCCGTGACTGGCTCTTTGTGGAGGACCATGCAAAAGCCATCGATATGGTGCAGGAGAAGGGCAGACTGTTCGAGACCTACAACATCGGAGGTCACAACGAAAAGCAGAACATCGAGATCATTCATATTATCTTAGATACCCTGCAGGAGATGCTTCCCGAGGGTGATCCGAGAAAGGCACATATCAACGAAGAACTGATCACCTATGTCGAGGACAGAAAGGGACATGACAGACGTTATGCCATCGCTCCGGACAAGATCAAGAAGGAGATCGGCTGGGAGCCCGAGACCATGTTCGCCGAGGGTATCAAGAAGACCATCGCCTGGTTCTTCGAGCATGAAGACTGGATGAAACATGTGACATCCGGTGACTACCAGAAGTATTACGAGGAGATGTACGAAGGCCCCGGTACGGATTGGGAGGTATAGTATGAAGGGAATTATCTTAGCAGGCGGATCGGGCACAAGACTCTATCCCCTTACCAAGGCAGTATCCAAGCAGATCATGCCGGTTTACGACAAGCCCATGATCTACTACCCGCTTTCCACGCTGATGCTTGCGGGCATCCGCGAGGTGCTGATCATCTCGACGCCGAGAGATCTTCCCGTATTCAAAGAACTGTTCGGTGACGGAAGTCAGCTCGGCATGCGCTTTGATTATGCGATCCAGGAGGAGCCGAGAGGACTTGCGGACGCATTTATCGTAGGCGAGAAGTTTATCGGCAGCGACAACGTTGCCCTGGTACTCGGAGACAATATCTTCTACGGACAGAGCTTCTCCAAGGTCTTAAAGAATGCGGCGGAGCGTGAAAAGGGCGCGACCATCTTCGGTTACTATGTGAAGGACCCGAGGGAGTACGGCGTGGTTGAGTTTGATGAGACCGGCAGGGCAATCTCCATCGAGGAGAAGCCCGCACAGCCGAAGTCAAACTATGCGGTACCGGGATTGTATTTCTATGACAACGATGTTGTCGAGATCGCAAAAAATGTCAAGCCTTCCGCGCGCGGTGAGATCGAGATCACTTCCGTGAACAACGAATACTTAAAGCGCGGCACACTGATGGTGGAAACCCTGGGCAGAGGATTTGCCTGGCTTGACACGGGAAATCATGACATGCTGCTGGATGCGGCGGACTTTGTCGCAGCTTTCCAGAAGCGACAGGGACTCTATATCTCCTGTATCGAGGAAATTGCATACAAGAGAGGATTCATCGACAGGGATCAGCTGCTGAAACTGGCAGAGCCCCTGATGAAGACCGCATACGGCCAGTACTTAAAGGATGTGGCCTGCGGATTATAAGCGCGAAACAGAACGGTCGGGATCGGCCGTTCTTTTTTTCACCGAAACGGAGAATGCAAATTCCGAAAAAAAGTGTTAGTATCACGCATGAACATATAGATCAATTGATACAGGGCATCGAAGGAGGAAGAATCATGAGAAAGATCAAAATGAGTTTTATGGCTGTATGTCTGCTTGGAGCAATGATGATCGCCGGCTGCGGCGCAAAGGATCAGGCGGACGCATCCAAGACAGGTACAACCACCACGGCAGCAGGTGTGACCACCGAGGCAGGCGCGACCACCGAGGCAGGTGCGACGACGGAGACAGGCGCGAAGGATGGTACGTCTGCGGGAACCAAGGCGACAGAAGAGGCAGGTCCTTCCGAACCCGATGCACCCGATCCGACCACACAGAGTGCGAGCGGGGACGGACAGAACCCCATCATGAACTTTATCGGAAATTATGCAAGCGGAAAGGGAACCATTACCGTAAGCGCAACCGGAGATAAGGGCGCAACCTTCCGCGTTACCTGGGCAAACTCGGCAAGTGTTCACGACGAGTGGACCATGACCGGCGATTTTGACGGCATGGATGGCGTTCCCTATTTCGACTGCCAGAAGCGTGAGATCGAATATGACGGTGACGGCAATGTGATCCGTGATGAGGTTCTCTATGAGAACGGTACGGGTCGTATGGTCTTTATGGACCTGGACGGAACGACGGTGCTTCGCTGGGACAACGATATGGAAGATATCGCGCAGGAGATCGTGTTCGATTACGTGAACTAAGATACGAATCCGCCGACCTCGGCTGCGTCGCGCGAGGAAAATCTATAGCGCACAAAATGGTTTGTGCGCGGTGATTATTCCGGGAGCGTCGCAGCCGTGGAAGGCGGTTTTTTATTTTCCTTGCGCACTGATGCCGGGGCTTTTCTTTCGCAACACGAGCGTCGCAGCCGAGGCAGGCGTTTTTTTTCTTTCGCAGCACGAACGTCGCATCCGTGGAAGGCCGTTTTTATTTTCCTCGCACGCGGAGCGAGCATCTTTGCCTTGAACTTCATCTCGAGATTCGTTATAATTGTAGGCGGTTATAGATCAGACGATATCGTCGTTTATAGAATCGAAAGGGGAAGAAGAACATGAAAAAGAAGAGATTACTCGCACTCATGCTCTCACTGGCTATGGCGCTAAGCTTTGTGCCGCAGGTGGGTGCAAAGGCAGCAGACGAGACAGCGACAGCAACCGATGCAACGCAGGACCTGACTGCGCAGGAGCGTACTGTGGCAGCAGATCCTATTAGTTTAGGGGAGATTGATATTGGCGTTGAGCGTCCGGAGGTGGGTGGAACACCTGATACAACTCTGGAGTTTAATGACCAGGAGGTATATGCGACATGTACCGGCGAGGCTCCGAACGGTGTGAAGTTGGGATGGACAAAGGTGACCGACGATGGTGAAGAGGCATTTACGAAGTTTGAGTACAGTGCCCATTATAAACTTACTATCATGGTGAATCCTGTGAATGGATATGTGGTTGATGACAATACAGGGATTGCTATCCTTGGAGTATGGCATGGTCATCTGCAGGCAATTGAAAGCGGAGGAACCAAGTATTATGTTTGCTCTGCCTCTTATGATACGCCGGTTGATTCTTCCAAGTTAGCGCTGATTGATTCTGCGTCACTTCGCGTAGAACTCCCGCCGGTCGGATCCGAGATTGTAATAACTGAGGATGTAGGACCGAACTTCGCGCCGACAGTAAGCACATCGAATGCAAATATCGAGTATGCGGACGGTTCTTTGATTAGTGGTTTTCCCGACGATGAAGGGGAGTATGGTCGAGTTTTCGAAGGAACCATCGAAGAAGGAAAGTATTACTACGTTGCTGTATGGATGGAAGCGAAGGAAGGATACAAGTTTTCAAAGGATACGAAGTTTGTTGTAAACGGTGAGTGCAGGCTTGATTATTTCTCAGAGGATGATCCGCAGTATATAGCTTTGATTGTAAGAGTAAGAGCCGGTGGAGATGAGAACTACACCATCTTGGATGGCGACGGTCAGATACTGTATTACGGCGACGATCTTACGGTTCGCGCAAGCGGCGCTCTTGAAGATCTGGATCATCTGGAGATTGACGGCAAGGAACTTGACCTTCAGTTCGTGAAGCTTAAATCGGGAAGTACCATTGCGACGATCGCAGCGTCCTTCCTTGAGACACTTTCCGAGGGAGAGCATACCCTGACCTTTGTATACTACTACGGAAAGGTAAGTACGAAGTTTACCATCAAGAAGGCGGCCAACGATTCCGTAAAGACCGGAGATACGGCACCTGTTGCCATGATGGCGGGACTGATGATCTGCGCACTGGCAGGTATGGCTTTTCTTAAGAAAAAAGAATACTAGGCAATAAAGCAAGAAGCCCGAAACCGAAGCATCCACATGCGAAGGATCGGGCTTCTTTTTTGTTGCACTTCCCAGCACGATTGCTTATAATGAAGGAGTTGCAGGAGTTTCCAAATAAGCAGAGATAGCAACCGAATACAAGATGGCATTTCGATTTTGCTTCGGAATATGCTATGATAAATCCGCTATATATCAGCATTTGAATGTGAAGGAGATCACATGGGACTTTTATCGGGACTTTCCGGCCTCGGACTCGGCAAGATGGAAGAGGTCAATATCATCGAAGATAAGAAAAATGAAAAAAAATCGGACGAACCGGTGGTGGAAAAGACGCCGGAGCAGCTCGAGAAGGAAGCGGTTTTCGAACGCGTGCTGACCTGCCCGGTCTGCGATCTTGAGTTTAAAACCCAATCAATCCGTCCCGGCAAGGCGAAACTGGCCGGGTCCGATTCGGACCTGCGTCCACGTTACGAGAAGATCGATCCGATCAAGTATGACGCAATTGCCTGCAACAACTGCGGCTATGCGGGGCTTACAAAGTATTTTCCTTCCCTTTCGAGCAGACAGCTTAAAGCGGTGAAGGAACAGATCGTGCCGAATTTCAAGGGCTTTGACACGCATCCGGGTATCTATTCCTATGATGACGCCATCATGCGATACAAGCTTGCACTGGTGACATCCGTGGTGAAACAGGCGAAGAACAGCGAGCGCGCTTATACGGCCTTAAAACTTGCCTGGGTGCTTCGCGGAAAACGCGAGGGACTTGAACAAAAGAACGGAAGTCCGCGTGAGATAGATACATTAAAGAGTGATGAGCTTGAGGCTCTGCAGGTGGCCTACGATGGGTTCACCATCGCTCTTTCCAAGGAGACCGCACCGATCGCGAATATGGATGAGAACACAGTGATGTATCTTTTGGCCGAACTTGCGCATCGCTTGAAGAAGTACGACGAGGCGTCAAGACTCTGCGGTCTGGTGCTTACCAACAAGAGTACGCAGCCACGCTTAAAGGAGCGTGCATATGACCTGAAGGAGATCCTGAAGGAAGAGATCAAACGTGCGAAGGAGGCTGCGCAGAGTGCGTCTGCAGATGCGTAGGGATCAGTCATGACAGAGATGGTCGATATCAATGTGATCATTGATGAGAAGTATATAGAACCGAAGGTGGATATTTACACCAGAAGCGAGACCGGTCAAGTTGAAGCGATCATTACAGCCATTGAGGATGCGGGCAGGCATGCATATCCTCCGGTGTCCGTGGTGAAGGACGGTACATTGTCCTATATTTCCCAGCGCGATATCTATCGCATTCATACGGAAGGTCGAGAGGTGATCCTCGACACGGCGGATCGCTCTTATATCGTGAAAGGATCAATCACCAGATATGAGAATGTCCTTGATTCGGAACGCTTCTTTCGGATCTCGCAGTCGGAGATCATCAATCTCTACAAGGTGGATGCCTTTGATTTCTCGATCAAAGGTACGGCCAGCGTAACATTTGACAACGCTGCGGTAAGCTGGGTATCCAGACGGACCATTCGCCCGTTGCGTGACAAGTTGAAGAAGAGTTTCGGGTCCGACAAGTGACGGGAGGCGAGGAGATGACATTAAAGCAACGCGCTTTTTATAAGACAGCTGTCGGATTCGCCCTGGGCATCCTGGTTGATGTAGTTATCCACGTGATCTTTATGGCGGGACGACAGGATGCGGACTTTGGCGCATCACGTATCCTGACGGATCTGCTTGGTAATCATGATCTGGCGATTGTTACGGACATCCTGCTCGGAGGTGTGCTCGGAGCTGTCTGCAACGGCAGTTCCGTGGTCTATGAGATCGAACACTGGAGTGTTCTCCGGTCTACGTTGACGCACCTTTTGCTGTGTATCGTCGTATACTTCACCGTAGGATCGGTACTCGAATGGTTTGAGCCGGGCGTGACCGCTTTCAACATCATGCAGGCGGTGCTCTGGGTGCTGGCCTATACCATGATCTGGATGATTCAATTTCTGGTATACAGGAAGGAAATCAGAGAGATTAATCAAAGGGTTGAACAGATGAAAGAACGCGGACGGTAGTTCGCAACGGAAAGCGTAAAAACAGGGGCAGTCCTTACGGATTGTCCCTCTTTTTGTATTTACGATTGAAGATATCCGATAAATGTTTTATACTGATGCTGGCTTTGAATTGCGTATATGAGGAATGAAAATGGAAATAAAAGAAACGGAACACTATAACGGAAACTCTGTCAGCGTAATGCCTATGCCAAACGAGGAAACGCTGACGGATCTCAGCCACCTTTACGAGGAGGGATCCGCACGCTCCGGGGCGGATGCGGAAAGTGTCGTGCGAGAGGAACATCGGCACAAGCGTCTGTTTGCAGGTGCTGTCACGGTTGCCATCGGAATCGTGGTGTTCGTCCTGGGTCTTGCATTGTTGATCCAGAGTGGGGCTCAGGCCCTGGCGACCGGGGACGAAATGGTATTTCTGTCAAGGTTTTCGGCGATCGTAGCCTTTGTCGGCGTGTTTATCGGTATTATGGGAGCCGGGATCCTCTATAAGGCCCGGCATATGATGTGACAGTCTAGAGGGCGTAGCCGTTCTTTCGAAGGAGTTCTCTTGCAGTGTCCACAGAGTCGACACCGGTTGCGTTTTTGACCGGAGCGAAGTCCTTTTCGCGTTCTACTTCAAAGACCAGACAGTCATCCATCTTGGCGATCAGATCCAGGGCAAGGGTCTCATACTTGTAAGCATTGGGACGATCGGGTGTTACAAGCACGCCCGTTTCGTCAATATAGGGAACCTTTTTTTCTACGATATGAAGCGGCATTCTGTCAGTGAGTGTCGCTTTTAGTTTGTTCACGGGGAAGAGGTAGTTTAAGATCACGCCGTAGCCGTAGGAGAGGGTGCCTGCCTCTGTCCGTTCGTTCTGCATCTCCTCGGACAACTCATAGTATTCGATGATATAGGGATGACCGTTCTTGGTGCAGATGGCGCCGACGCGCTCGTCGGGTGCGTTCTTGTAGACAACCTTTGCACCGCAGGCCTTGCCGCTTTCGATCGTGGCGCCGAGAAAGACGGGATCGCCGATTCGCTGTAAGACATTGTCCACGGAAAAGACGTTCAGCCAATCGATGCCAAGCTCTTTAAGCTTCGGAAGAAGTCCTGCCTTCTCCATGGAGGAGAACCATCCGCCGTTGCCGTTGGGAGAAAGGGCTAAAAGTCCGGGTTCCTGCAAAAGCAGCTGGCCATTGAAGTCTGTTACGGGATAGAGCTCCTGCTTGAAAAAGTGGATATAGGAAGGGTCATAACCGAAGAAGTTGTGCTCCTCGAAAAACCATACGGTGTCACCGTAGTTGATATCGCTTGTCATGATGAAAAGCGGAATGAAACATCCGGTCTCACGCACGACATCCATGGTGTGCTCGATCAGGAGTTCAAAGATGAATAGATCTCTGTCGATGCCCATGTTAAAACAACCCTTGGGCTTGTCATATCCGAGCCTCGTGCCCTGTCCTCCTGCCAAGAGCAACAGTCCGAGTCTTCCGTCTCGAATCGCGGAAACACCGGTCTCGCGGAAGCGGTCTTCGTCGGAACGTATATCCGAAAGCGTCAGGGCTTTAACGGGGGCATAGTAATCCTCCGTGCCTGCGGCCCCGGACTTCTTTTTTTCGAGTTCGGTCAGAAAGAACCAATCGATGCCGCCGATCTGCTCAAGCAGACTGTTGCGGTCTTTTTTGTCAGCGGTTGCAAGGTAGGAGAGCAACCGTTCCTGGTGATGTTTGGTGAGTGTATTCTTGATGCTTTCGGATAACATGGGATCCCCCTTGATATGGTGCGAGCGTAAGCGCTGATTTTGCCGTTTCGTATGGGATGATTGTACCATATTTTGTGGTCACTGCAAATATAAGGTGGTATATTTTGTAAAAAAATGTAACAGAATTGTAACAAAGTTGCCGAAATCCCTTGTATTTTTGTGGTGAATCATGTATGATGTAACAAGTTTTGAGGAAAAAAACGACGGAAGGGTATGATTATGGCAAAACAAAAAGCAAAAAAGAAGGGATTATCGCCCAATGCCAAGTGGGGGATAGCATTTCTGGTAGAGATATTCATCGCAGCCGTGATGGGCATCGGCTATCTGTTCTTCTACGCGAATGCGAAGCTCAATAAGATCGTCAAGGTTGAACTCAAGGAAGAAGAACTGGCCATCAATGAGGGATCCAACGAAGCACAGAAGGGATATACCACCATTGCTTTGTTCGGTATCGATGCGAGAAGCACGGATTCCATGATGGAGGGTAACCGAAGCGATGCCATCATCATTGCAAGTATCAATAACGAAACCAAGGAAGTCCGTATGGCTTCCGTCTACAGAGATACGCTTCTTGCCGTAAGCGGTAACGGCACGACCAAGGCGACACATGCATACGCCTACGGTGGACCGGAGCTTGCGGTTCAGATGCTGAATGAAAACCTGGACCTTCAGATCACGGACTTCGCAACCGTGAATTTCCTGGCATTGACCAAGGCCATCGACGATTTGGGTGGTATCACCATCAATGTCAAAGAGGAAGAACTTGAGATGCTGAATCTCTGTATCACAGAGCAGATCGGTGTCACGGGCATCTATTCCGACGGAGTTTTCTCCGCGGGCGAACAGCTTTTGAACGGAACACAGGCTACCGCGTGGGCGCGTATCCGAAGCACGGATCAGGGTGATATCACCAGAACCGAGCGTCAGAGAACCGTTATCTCCAAGATTATTGCAAAGGCAAAGCATGCAGGACTTTCCACCATCAATGAAGTCATCGATGATGTATTCCCCTGCATCTGCACCAGCTTGGACAAGGGCGAGATCCTCGATCTTGCGAAGGGCATGCTTGATTACGATATGGGACCGACCATCGGATTCCCTATGGAGCTTGAGATGGTAGGACATGAGACCAAGGGTTCCATCATCGTGGCAGCAGATCTCTTCTCAAATGTACAGGCATTGCATCAGTTCCTGTTCGGAACCGAGGCTTATACGCCGACGCAGACCGTACAGGGTATCAGCAACGATATTACCGCCGAGACGGGAATCGGGGCAAGACCCATCAACATCAATGAATTTATACCGCCGTCGGATAATTAAGAGTAAGAACACCCCGGGTGACGTAAGTTGCCCGGGTTTTTCTTTGTATACGGCGGCGTGAGGCGGACCCTACAGGGGCGGCGCCAACCGTAAGTATCTTTATTGACAGTGATTTGCGATTATGAGATAATCATTCTCAGCGACGTTTTATCACAATACGTACGGAAAATGGAGGGTAATAAACATGTACAGCTTTGATGAGATTAAGAAGATCGATCCGGAAGTAGCAGCAGCTATGACAGATGAGATCGACCGTCAGAATGAGAACCTTGAATTGATCGCGTCCGAGAACATCGTTTCAAAGGCCGTGATGGCAGCTATGGGCAGCCCGCTTACCAACAAGTATGCAGAAGGATATCCCGGTAAGCGTTACTACGGCGGCTGCCAGTATGTAGACGTGGTAGAGGATCTTGCAAGAGAGCGTGCAAAGAAGCTTTTCGGTTGCGAGTATGTAAATGTTCAGCCGCACTCCGGTGCACAGGCAAACATGGCAGCATTCTTTGCAATTATGGAGCCCGGTGATACATTTATGGGTATGAACCTTGCACACGGCGGTCACTTAACTCACGGCTCACCGGTCAATCTTTCCGGTAAGTACTTCAATGTGGTACCTTACGGTGTGAATGACAACGGCGTGATCGATTACGATCAGGTTGCAGCCATCGCAAAGGAGTGCAAGCCGAAGCTCATCGTGGCAGGTGCATCCGCATATGCAAGAGCCATCGACTTCAAGCGTTTCCGTGAGATCGCTGATTCCGTAGGCGCTGTTTTGATGGTAGATATGGCACACATCGCAGGCCTCGTGGCAGCAGGATGCCATGAGAGCCCCATCCCTTATGCACACGTAACCACAACCACCACACATAAGACACTTCGCGGACCGAGAGGCGGTATGATCCTCTCCAGCAACGAGGTGAATGAAAAGTACAACTTCAACAAGGCAGTTTTCCCCGGAATCCAGGGCGGCCCGCTGATGCACGTGATCGCAGCGAAAGCAGTCTGCCTGGCTGAGGCACTGACCGATGATTATAAGAAGTATCAGCAGCAGGTAGTAAAGAACGCTTCCAAGCTCGCTGCATCTCTGATGGAGAGAGGCTTCAACATCGTATCCGGCGGTACCGATAACCACCTGATGCTTGTAGACCTCCAGAACCTTGATCTTACCGGCAAGGAAGTTGAGAAGGCGCTGGATGCCGTACATATCACAGCGAACAAGAACACCGTACCCAACGATCCGAAGTCTCCGTTCGTGACCAGCGGTATCCGTCTCGGAACACCTGCTGTTACCACAAGAGGCGCAGATGAGGCAGATATGGTAGTGATCGCAGATGCGATCAAGGCCTGCGTGATCGACAAGGACGATGCGAAGGCTATGGAGCTGGTTCGAAGCATCACGGAGAAGTATCCTCTTTACAGATAGGATTTAACCTATGGACAATCAGAACAATCCAAACAAGCCTGACCCGGACCGCGGGAAAGGCGGAAACAATAAAAAACGACCGAATCCCACCATTATGTTTCTGGCGATTTCCATCGTACTGACACTGTTCTTCTACCAGGCCTACAATCGATTCAAGAATGCGGGCCGGGAGAAGATTTCCTACAGCGAGTTTCTTACCATGCTGGAGGATGACAATGTCACGGATGTGAAGATCTATAAGGATGAGATCCGCTTTGAGCCGAAGCATGATGACAGCGGATCGGTGAATGAGGTATCGTACACTGTCATCCGTACGGATGATTACGAACTGGTGGAGCGCCTGCATCAGGCGGGTGTTCCCTTCGAGGAAGTGGATGAGGGCAGTGCGGCTGTCATGTCAACGGTGCTCTCCTATGCAGTGATGATCCTCGGCTTCTATCTCCTCATGATGCTTCTGATGCGCAACATCTCCAAGGGTGGCGGCATTATGGGCGTCGGAAAGTCCGGAGCCAAGATGTACATGGAAAAGGAAACCGGCGTTACATTTGCGGATGTGGCAGGTCAGGATGAGGCGAAGGAGTCGCTGACCGAGATGGTGGACTTCCTTGAGAAGCCCCAGAAGTACCTGGACATTGGTGCGAAGCTTCCGAGAGGTGCTCTGCTTGTGGGGCCTCCGGGAACAGGTAAGACCCTGCTTGCGAAGGCAGTTGCAGGCGAAGCCAAGGTTCCGTTCTTTTCTCTTTCGGGTTCCGAATTTGTGGAGATGTACGTTGGCGTGGGAGCTTCCCGCGTGCGCGATCTCTTCCAAAAGGCCGGCAGCATGGCACCCTGTATCATCTTCATCGATGAGATCGATGCCATCGGTCGAAGCCGTGACACGCGCCATATGGGCGGTGACAGTGAGAGAGAACAGACACTGAATCAGCTTCTTTCCGAGATGGACGGATTTGATACATCCAAGGGAATCGTGGTCCTTGCGGCCACCAACCGACCGGAAGTCTTGGACAAGGCGCTGCTGCGTCCGGGACGTTTTGACAGAAGGATCATCGTGTCCAAGCCCGATTTAAAGGGCAGGATCGATACACTAAAAGTACATGCAAAACAGGTAAAACTTGATGAGTCGGTAGACTTCAAGGAACTTGCACTTGCCACGGCGGGTGCGGTCGGAGCGGACCTTGCGAACATCGTCAACGAGGGCGCACTCACCGCAGTCAGAAAGGGCAGGGAACTTGTATCACAGAAGGATCTTCTTGATTCCGTTGAGGTGGTATTCGCAGGTAAGGAAAAGAAGGAGAAATTGCTTTCTCCGAAGGAGAAACGCATCGTGGCTTACCACGAGGTAGGACACGCACTGGTATCCGCACTGCAGAAGAATACCGTTCCTATTCAGAAGATCACCATCATCCCGAGAACCGACGGCGCACTCGGCTACGTGTGGAATGTGCCTGAGGAAGAAAAACAGCTCGAGACCAAGAAGGAGATGGAGGAAGAAATCATCACCCTGCTTGCGGGTCGTGCCGCGGAGTCACTGAAATTTGACTCTGTGACGAACGGAGCATCCAACGATATCGAGAAGGCGACCAACATCGCCCGGACGATGATCACAATGTACGGTATGTCCGACAAATTCGGTATGGTACAGCTTGAGGGCGTGACAGGTGAGTATCTGGATCGTAGAAGAGTTTTAAACTGCTCCTCTGAGACGGAGACCAAGATCGACACTGAAGTGAAGAATATGATCAAGGGATTCTACGAGAAAGCAGAGAAGCTCTTAAAGAAGAACATGGATGCACTTGATGCCATCGCAGCTGTCCTAATCGAGAAGGAGAACCTGACCGGCAAGGAGTTCATGGAACTGTACGAGAAGCACAAGAAAGTAAAGCTTGCCGACAGCATTCAGAACTAAATACATAATAGAATCCACCCTGTAGATTGTACGTGTTCGGCAAGACAATCTACAGGGTGGATTTTATATATGAATTATATTCGGTTGTATGCTATGACCCTTTGGTTTATAACTCGTCGAGTGTTTTGCCGAAGGCGGGAAGAAAGTCGCGTATGAAATCGGAAACTTCGGGAAGCTCTTCGCTGAGCCCTGCCACGATCTTCTCGGAGGCTTCACGGGCCTTTACGAATTCGCGGTTGCCGGTTTTTTCTTCTTCCATGCATTTGATCAATGCGGAGAGTTTGTCGGCGGCTTTCACCAGACGCCACTCGTAGGCGTGACTGTCTTCCTTAAAGAAGATGTTTTGGTAGGCTTCTTTCAAGTCATCGGGGAGCTTGGAAAGCAGTTTGGTGTTCGCTTCGCGCTCGATGTCCTTGAAGGCATCCTTGATGTCCTTGTTGTAGTACTTGATCGGCGTCGGCATGTCGCCGGTGATGATCTCGGATGCATCGTGGTAGATGCCGATCATGGCCGCGTGCTCGGCGTCAAGATCCTTGCCGTAGCGGGTGTTTCCGATCACACACAGGGCATGAGCGATCATGGCCACTTCGAGCGAATGCTCGGAGAGATTCTCCTGGCGCGTGTTCCGCATCAAAGCCCAGCGGTCGATGTATTTCATACGTGATATCGTAGCATAGAAGTTGTAGTCCATGTGTACTCCTTATTTTTATACTCGGTGCGGGATGGTGATGCCTTCCCGGACACGCTTGCGCTAAGTCGGTAGGAATCCTGACGGATTCACATGAAGTCGCTCAAAGCCGCGACAGGCTGTCTGCATCGTAGATGCAGACCTGGTTTCGCACGCAACGGACGCTAAGCTCGAAAGGACCTCGCTAAGCGCCGGCGGCTCCACGTTGTCCTTGGAATGCACCACCATCCCGCACCTCGAGTGTATCGAGAACGTGAGATCAGGGAGCGTACCATAGTGGCATACTCGGCACGGGTTTATCGAAAACGTGAGGCACGGATACGGGCTGCGTTGCAAGGTCAGCAGAGGGTCTCGGTACCAGCAGAGGGTCTCGGTACTTAGCGATTCAGACACGGAGTGGCTGAGAGCTTAGTACCGTTAGGGCACCCTCTACTAGCGGGAGCGTGTCCGGCAACACAGCCCGTATCCGTGCTGTAAGATACGCCGTAAGATACGCCGTACCATACGCCGTATCTTACGCGCTAAGCTTTGCGATCGCAGCTTCGATACGTGCGATGGTTTCGTCCTTACCGAGGATACTCATCAGCTCGGTCGCACCTCCGGGTGTCGCCTGCTTTCCGGAGACAGCCGTGCGAAGCGGCCACATGATAAACCCGGTCTTGTATTCCTTCTCCTCACCGAACTTCTTAAGAAGTTCGAAAAGCGAATCATTGTCGAATGCATCGGCTTCTTTAAGGATCGGAAGCACCTCGGTAAGAAGTGCCAAAGAATTCTCGGGATTGGTCTTCATCTTCTTGTGGGTGTACATGGAAACATCATAGTCGGGTACAGCCTCAAAGAAATCAATCTGGTCCTTGATGTCGAGGAAGGTCTCGATTCTGGTCTTGATCATGGATGCGATCTTCCTGGTGTCAAGATCCTTGGTGATCACTTCCTTGATGTAGGGAAGCGCCATCTCATAGAAGGTATCGTCGTCCATGGCCTTCATGTACTCGCCGTTCATCCAGCGAAGCTTGGTCATATCAAGCACTGCGGGACTCTTGGACATATTGCGGTAGTTGAATGCTTCCACAAGTTCGGGAAGAGAGAAGATCTCGCGGTTGTCCTCCGGACACCAGCCGAGCAATGCCACGTAGTTTACGATGGCTTCGGTAAGGAAGCCCTGCTCCAAGAGGTCTTCGAAGGAAGAGTGTCCGCTGCGCTTGGAAAGCTTCTGGTGATTCTCATCCGTGATCAGGGGACAATGGATATATACGGGAACCTCCCATCCGAAGGCATCGTAGAGACGGTTGTACTTCGGGGATGAGGACAGGTATTCGTTACCGCGTACCACGTGCGTAATGCCCATCAGGTGGTCGTCCACAACATTTGCAAAGTTGTAGGTCGGGAAACCGTCGGACTTGATCAGGATCATATCGTCTAGTTCCTCGTTGGGTACGGTGATGTCTCCGTAGAGCTCGTCGGAAAATGTGGTCGTGCCCTCCAAGGGATTGTTCTGTCTGATCACGTAAGGCTTGCCGGCTGCAAGATTCGCCTCGATCTCCTCCTTGGAAAGATGCAGGCAGTGCTTGTCGTAGCGGGAGATGGTCTTGCCGTCCACCACTTCGGACTTTAAGCTTGCAAGACGCTCGGCATCGCAGAAGCAGTAGTAGGCTTCGCCCTTCTCGATCAGCTTCTTGGCGTATTCGAGGTAGACGCCCTGCGCCTGGCGCTCGCTCTGGATATAGGGGCCGACGCCACCGTCCTTGTCGGGACCTTCATCGTGAGCAAGTCCGGTCTTCTCAAGCGTGCGGTAGATGATATCTACGGCACCCTCGACTTCGCGCTCCTGATCCGTGTCTTCGATTCTCAGTATAAAATCACCGCCTTCGTGCTTGGCCACAAGGTAAGCATAGAGTGCGGTACGTAAGTTTCCTACATGCATCCGGCCGGTGGGGCTCGGAGCAAATCTTGTTCTGATCTTCGCCATATTGATTCTCCTTATCCGTAAGGTTTCATTTCGCAATTATCAATTATAGCGGTATCAACTGTGGGAAGCAAGGGAAAAACTTGATAATCCTTGCTTTTTTTTGAGAGTGTTGCTATACTTGTCGCGTGGTTTTTAATTTGAACATTTTATAAGGAAAGGGTGCATCATCATGAAAGCAAAAAAATTACTGACACTTGCACTTGCAGCAGTGATGTCCGTGACAGCACTTGCAGGTTGCGGTAAAGAAGAGAACAAATCCAAGAAGGCAAAGGTGATCCAGATCGATCTTACCAGCGAGGAGTACGCATTCGGCGTAGACAAGGATCAGAAGGAACTTCTTGACGACGTAAATAAATTCATCGAGGATATCAAGGCAGACGGTACATTTGACGAGATCTGCAATCACTACTTCGGTGACGGTACACCTGTAGCGGTAAAGTCCGCTGCACTTGATGAGAGCAAGGATCAGCTTGTGGTTGCTACCAACGCAGCATTCGAGCCCTTTGAGTATACACAGGGTGAGGATTACTACGGTATCGATATGGAGATCGCTGCAAAGCTTGCAGAGTCTCTCGGAAAGGAACTAGTTATCCAGAATATGGACTTCGACGCCGTATGTCTGACCGTAGGCCAGCACAAGTGTGATATCGCTATGGCAGGTCTTACGATCAAGCCGGACCGCGAGGAGTATGTAACCTTCTCCAATCCTTACTACAACGCTTCTCAGAGAATCGTGGTTATGGAAGACAATACCGAGTTCGACAACTGTGCGGACGGCGCAGCGGTTGAGGCCATCTTAAAGGGCAAGGACGCATCCACCAAGATCGGTGTTCAGAACGGTACCACAGGTCAGTTCTATGTGGCAGGTGACGCAGACTGGGGCTTTGAGGGATTCAAGGTTCAGGCAGTCGGCTACAAGAACGGCTCCCTTGCCATCCAGGATATGATCAACGGAAATGTAAACTATGTCATCATTGATTCCGCACCCGCAGCGTGCATCACGGAGTCAATCAACAAAATGCAGTAATAAAGGACAGTCATGAGCGGACTTTCGGCTAAGATAGACAAATTCATAGAGATGTTCATTGACTATAAGGGCTATGTGAAGGTGTTGGAAGGTCTTTCCAACACCCTTCTCATTGCAGTGCTCGGATTACTGATCGGTATCGTGATCGGAACTCTGATCGCAACCGTGCGCGTGGTCCCGAAGTATAAGAGACTGCCGCGTGTGTTAAACCGGTTCTGCTCCTTCTACGTGGCGCTGTTTCGCGGTACTCCGGTGGTTGTGCAGCTTTTGCTTGCCTACTATGTTATCCTGCCGCTTGCAGGAGGCCATATGACGGGCGTTGAGACGGCGATCATGATCTTCGGTTTGAATTCCGGTGCGTACGCATCCGAGATCATGCGAGGCGGCATCCAGTCCGTGGACGCCGGACAGCTTGAAGCGGGACGTGCGGTGGGACTTTCCTTTTCCACCTCCATGTTCAAGATCGTTATCCCGCAGGCAGTGAAGAACATTCTGCCGACACTCGGCAACGAGTTTATCGCGCTGATCAAGGATACCTCCGTGGTAAGCTTTGTGGGCGCGACGGATCTGTATGTGGCATTCAACTACATCGGAAGCAACAGCTATGAGTTCATGGTGCCCTATATCGTTATGGCACTGATCTATGTGGTGATGGTACTTCTCATCACGCTGATGATCAAGCTGATGGAAAGGAGGTTTGCGAAGAGTGATCGACGTAATTAACCTCGAAAAGCATTTCGGTGATAAAAATGTATTGGACGGAATCAATGTCAAGATCGAGAAGGGCGACATCATGGTGGTGATCGGGCCTTCCGGTTCCGGTAAGAGTACATTTTTGCGGTGCCTCAACTGTATGGAAGATCCCACCGGCGGACAGATCATCTTTAACGGTGTGGATATCGCAGACCCCAAGGTGGATATCAATCTCCACAGAAGGCATATGGGGATGGTGTTCCAGCATTTCAACCTTTTCAACAACAAGACGGTGATCGAGAATATCATGCTGGCACCGGTCTATGTGGCAAGAAGCGAACGCCGCAAGGCGAAGCATAAGAATTTTTGGATCGGAGTTGCCAACGTCTTCCGAAAAGAAAAGAAGGAAAAGTATCCGATCGGGAAGTCGGTGGCTGAGATCAAGAGTGAAGCGAGAGAGAAGGGGATGAAACTTCTTGAGCGTATCGGCCTTGAGGACAAGGCAGATGTCTATCCCTCCACCCTCTCCGGCGGTCAGAAGCAGCGTGTGGCGATCGTAAGAGCGTTGGCGATGGACCCGGATGTGATCCTCTTTGACGAACCCACGTCGGCATTGGATCCGGAGATGGTCGGAGAGGTGCTTGACCTGATGAAACAGCTCGCAAAAGAAGGCATGACGATGATCATTGTCACCCATGAGATGGGATTTGCGAGAGAAGTAGCGAACAAGGTTGTATTTGTGGATGAGGGACAGATCCTTGAGAGTGCACCGCCCAAGGAATTCTTTGAGAATCCCAAGCATCCGAGACTGAAGGAGTTTCTGTCAAAAGTACTTTAGGGGGAGACAACATGGGTGAAGAAGTTATCTCAGTAAAGAATCTTGTAAAACGTTATAAAGAACTGACAGCCTTAAACGGTTTCTCTCTGTCCGTCGGACAGGGAGAGATCTTCGGGCTTTTGGGACCAAACGGATCGGGAAAGAGTACAACCATGAATTGCATTCTTTCCCTTCTTCGTTATGACGAGGGAGAGATCCGTGTCTTCGGCGAGAAGATGACGCCGGAGTCCTATGAGATTAAGAAGCGGATCGGTGTGGTGCCGCAGGATATCGCTGTGTTTGACGAGCTCACGGTACAGGAGAACATCGATTACTTCTGCGGCCTTTACGTGAAGGACGCGGAGACGAAGAGACAGTATGTGGATGAAGCCATCGACTTTGTGGGGCTGGATGCATTCAGGAAATTCAAGCCCGGCAAACTGTCCGGCGGTTTAAAGAGAAGACTCAATATCGCCTGCGGTATCGTACATAAGCCGGAGCTCATTTTCTTTGATGAGCCCACGGTAGCGGTGGATCCGCAGAGTCGAAATAAAATCCTCGAGAATATCGTGGACTTAAACAAGCGGGGCGCAACCATCGTCTATACCACGCATTACATGGAAGAGGTGGAGCAGATCTGTACCAAAATCATGATCATGGACAAGGGAAAGGCTTTAGCAGAGGGCACTGCCGAGGAGTTAAAGAGCAGGATCAAGAACACGGAGAATGTCATCGTCGATATTCGAAAACTGCCTGCGGAAGAGGTGGACAAGATCCTGAAACTTCCGCGTGTCTATGAGGTGGAGTACCGTGCAGACAGACTGACCATCCGCTGTGCGGGCGGAAAGCAGAATATCGTATCCATTCTGGACTATCTTGAAGTCAATAATCTGAAGTATCAGAGAATCTACTCCGAGCTTCCTACGTTAAACGATGTCTTTTTGGAAATCACCGGTAAGGAGCTTCGGGATACGGAGGAGATACCGGAAGAGAAGACGGATAAAAAGAAAACAGGCAAGAAACGCGGAAAGGGAGATGCATAGTGGCTGTACGAATTTTCGTGACCAATTTCAAACTGGCCCTTCGTAATAAGACCGCAGTCTTCTGGACCATGATCTTCGGTATCCTGCTCGGCACGCTTTTTTATGCGGCGTTTAAGGACATTTACAGCAGCCAGACCATCGATACCATAGAGACGGCGTTGGTGATCACGGATATGAACGGATATGAATTCGAGGGACTTGCGGATATGCTTGATACCATGGAGCAGGACGACGGTACGCCGCTTCTTCATGCCACGGAGATGTCGGAGGATGCGGCGAAAACCGCACTTTCCGAGGGAGAGGTGTCAGGGATTATCTATGTAACCCTTGATCAAAAGAAACTGACGGAGAATGCGGAACTGCCTCCGCTCGCATTGTCACTTACCGTCAGAGAGAACGGACTGTCCGAAAGTATCCTCACGATGCTTGTGGGTGAGCTGCAGGCCAAGATGGACTATCTGACGGAATTGTATGCGTATAATCCGGTACATTACAGGGCTTACCTGCGGCAGATGTCCGCATCTATAGATGATGTGTTGGAGTCGTCGGTTGTGCGGGAGGCAATGTCGGGTGAGAACAAGGACCCCATGGTGACCTACTTCTATAATCTGATCGCCATGGTCTGCCTGTTTTGCTCGCTGGCATCCCTTCAGAGTACGGTTCGGACCGCCGCAAATATCGAAGAGGTCGGAAAGAGAATCGAACTCGCGCCTTATTCGAAGGTGATCTATGAGCTTACCTCCGTAGCTGCGGTCTACGTGCTGCAGCTCATTGCGACGAGCGTGGTGTTGTGCTATCTGATCTTTGTGCTTGGGATCCGTTTTGGCGGAAGTTACGGTTATCTGTTCCTGATCACGGCCCTCGGCACTCTGCTTGGCGTATCCCTTGGCTATCTGGTGGCACACATCGGAAGTTCGGGATATGAGAAGAAGGAATCACTGCTTACCGTGATCACCCTTGTGGGTGGTTTCCTGGCGGGCCTGATGGTTCACAATATGAAGGCAGTGGTGGAAGAACATGCACCGATCATCAACAGGATCAATCCTTCTGCGGTGATCACCGATGCATTTTACAGCCTGAACACTTACGGGCCGGGAGAAAGGCTTACTCGGGCCGTCACTTATATGGTTGTTCTTTCCGTGGCCTTTCTTACGGCGGGAAGCCTGATGGGAAGGAGGCGGAGCTATGACAGTTTATAAAGCATTTTGGAAGGTGCTCCGCGAATACAAGGTCGGCGTAATCGTCTATATCATTATCATCCTGGCACTTTGTGCCATCGTAGGTCGGTCGGGTGATGACGGCGGAAGGATGTTCAAGCAGGAGGGTTACACCATCCTGGTGGTGGATCATGACAATACCAATCTTTCAAAGTGTCTGACAGAGTACCTCGGTGGGATCCATACGCTGAAGGAAGGAGATTACGACGAGGACACACTGAAGGATCTGCTCTACTATGAGACCATCGTGGCGTATGTTGAGATTCCCGAGGGATTCGAAACAGGCTGGCTGGCTGAGTGGGATGACGTAAAGATCCGCATGGTAGCGGATGACGGGCTTCCGGCCGGTATGTACATCGAGAGCCAGATTGATGCTTATCTGACACATTTAAGAGACTATGTGAATCTTGATATGAAGATCGAGGACGCGCATAAAAAAGCTGTGGTGGCTGCCGATTACGGACGGCTGGTTACCATGGTGGGCGAGGAGAACGACACGAGAATCGCTTCCTCCATGATCGCATTTCTTCCCTATGGATTGATGGGAATTATCCTGTCGGGCCTTCTGCCGGTGCTGCTTCGCTTCCGGAGAAAGGAGATCCACGACAGAAATTTAGTCGCAGCCTACCCTGCGGGAAAGCGGACTTTTGAACTGATGCTTGGCACCATGTCCTTTGCGATGGTGGTATTTCTTCTGATGGCGGGACTTTTCCTGCTGATGGAAGGAAAGGGAAAAGAAACGGAGGAACTGGTCACACTGCTTTTGAACCTGCTTGCGTTTACTTTGACGGTATCCATGATCGCAACCATGCTTTCCATGCTTCCGCTGAAGAATACGGCGCAATCCGGTATGATCACTACGGTGCTCTCTCTGGCGATGGCGTTCCTGGGCGGCTGTTTTGTTCCGGTTGCCCTGCTTGGTGAGAGCGTGAAGAGGGTCGGAAGATTTCTTCCCACCTACTGGTACATAGAAACAACAGAAAGAGTCAAGACCGGCAGCGGGCTTATCGAATGTCTTGACTGCATGGGAATCCAGCTTTTGTTCGGAATCGCATGCATAGCATTCGGAACCGTCGTCGCGGAAATCGGCAACAGAAAAAGAGGTTAGATTATGAAGTTTGCATTTACAAAGATGGAAGGTATCGGCAATGACTATGTATATGTCAATTGCTTCAAGGAGAAGATCGAAAGAGCATCGGAGCTTGCGGTAGCCGTAAGCGACAGACATTTCGGTATCGGTTCGGATGGTTTGATCCTGATCAAGCCCTCAGAGGTTGCGGATTTCACCATGGAGATGTACAACGCGGACGGATCGCAGTCCGAGATGTGCGGAAACGGAATCCGCTGTGTCGGAAAGTATGTCTATGATTACGGTCTGACGGACAAAGAAGTGGTAACCGTGGAGACTCTGGCGGGGATCAAGGAACTCACCTTCCGCATTGAAGGAAAGACAGACAGTGACAGAGGACATGTTGCAGAGGTTACGGTTGATATGGGCGCACCCATCCTTACGGCTTCCGAGGTGCCTGTGACAGCCGGAATCGACCGCGTGCAGGATATGCCGGTGACCATCGGTGAAGAGGAGTATCGGATCACCTGTGTTTCGATGGGAAACCCGCATTGCGTAAGCTTTATCAAGGACGTGGACCATTTTCCCATAGAGACGGTGGGACCGCTTTTTGAGAATCACCCCATGTTCCCGAGACGTGTCAATGCGGAGTTTGTGGAACTTGTAGATCGAAGCTTTGTAAAGATGCGTGTCTGGGAGCGCGGATCCGGTGAGACGCTTGCCTGTGGAACGGGAGCGTGCGCATCCGTGGTAGCCTGCATCCTGAACGGTTATACGGAGGATGAGGTGAAGATCCGTCTGCTTGGCGGAGATTTGAAGATCCGTTTTGATCAAAAGAAAAACCGGGTCTATATGACAGGCCCGGCGAAAGTCGTATATGACGGTGTGATAGATATCGAACTTTAGACAGTACCGAAGATGCGGTCGCCTGCGTCACCGAGACCGGGACAGATGTAGGCGTCTGCATTCAGGCAGCGGTCTAACTGACCGACGTAGATCTGCACATCGGGATGCGCTTCGGATACGCGATCCAAGCCTTCCGGTGCAGCGATGATGGACATAAACTTGATGTGGGTGCCGCCCTGCTTCTTGATCTGCGTGATGGCATCCTCTGCGGAACCGCCGGTGGCAAGCATGGGATCCATGACCACGATGACACGGTCGTCGATGGGATGCGGGAGCTTGCAGTAGTAGTCCTGCGGTGTATGAGTGTCTTCGTCGCGGTACATGCCGATGTGTCCCACCTTGGCTGTGGGTGTGAGTGCAAGCATACCGCCCACCATACCGAGACCGGCCCGAAGGATCGGCACAAGTGCCAGCTTTCTTCCTGCAAGCATCGGTGTCATACATGTCTCGATCGGCGTCTCGACCTCAACATCTTCTAAGGGAAGATCACGAAGGGCTTCATAGCCCATCAGCATGGTGACTTCCTCTACCAGTTTCCGGAACTCGTTGGTTCCGGTATTTTTGTCTCTTAACATGGAAATCTTATGTTTCACCAGGGGATGTTCGACGATGGTAACATTCTCTCTCATACTCATACCTCCGCTTGTGCAGGCTTTCCTGCATCTGATCCTGATTCCTGTCTGGCAGCTTTGATCTTTTGTTTATGCTCGTACATCCTCTGATCCGCGAGGAGATAGGTGGTGTGCGGGCTGTCTTTTTCGTGTCGGAACGCATAACCGTATGCCGCACGATAGGAAAGCTGGTCGGCATCGGATGCGGTTAATACCTCGAGTTTCTTGTCGAGCTCCTTGAGCAGATTGCTGATGATATAGGGCTCGGTGATCTTGGAGAGGACGATAAACTCGTCGCCGCCCATACGACCGCAGGTACCGGAGTCTTTGATGGTATCCTTGAGTGCGGACGCGAAGTTTGAAAGAAGTGTATCGCCTGCGGCGTGACCGAAGAGGTCGTTGGTTTTCTTTAAGTCGTTGATATCGAGGCTGATGATACAGTAGTCGGTTGTGCTTGCTACAATCTTATCCAAAGTGCGCTCTATGGATGCACGATTCTGGAGACCGGTCAGGGAATCCTCGTACGCGGCACGGATCATGGTGTCGTATTCTTCGTTCCTGGAGTAGGAACTCGCGGAAATCCACAGGAAGTTTATCATACTGCAGCACAGGAACTGCATACCGCCGATGGTAAAAAGTGTGATGGAAATCTCGGTGACCAGTCCGTTCTTCGGAAGCAGCTCGCAGAGCGGCTGTTTGGTCATGATCCATCCGCTGAGCATGAAAGTGGCTGCAAGGAAGTAGCCTGTATACTGCGTAGTGGCAGATTCGTTCAGACGTCCCGTTTTGCGGAGGGTGATCATACTCCGGATCATCAGGAACAGTGTGATCGCGATGGGGAAGATGATCAGCCATACATGGTTGTTCATGTAGTAAATACCGAGTAAGTGAAGCGCAATCCTGGTAATGGCGTAACCCAGACACAGGAACTCGCCGATTAGATGCAACTTGTCCTTCCCGGGGTGCGCGATGGTCCGGTTCAAAAGCAGTGACAACGGGAAGAGTGCAAGCATACAGACAAAGAGAATCGTCTGTGTGATATCGCTGTCCATATAGAGAAAGTTGCAGTTATAGTAGGTGTGCATCATAACACCGACGAGTACAAAGAGTGCGGCGGTCGCTATGTGACGATGCATATCCTTCACAAAGAAGGAAAAGGTCGTTGAGATCATCAGGAGCAGGATGCCGAGGATCATAAGTACTGCACCGACATGCAGCGGAGAAAAGAATCTGTGAATGAAGTACTGCTCCAAATCTTCGTAATCGCCGAAGAAGAGTCCCTCGATCAGAGCCGAGCCGTCGGAAATGGAAGGGTAGATTCTGATGGAGAGCGTCTTGTCGTGGTACTGTTTCGGAAGAGATACAATATGGACGTTCTTGCCGATGAAGCTGTTGCTTCCTTTATCGTCCATGTAGTAGGACTTGTAGACCTCGCCGTCGAGCAGGATTTCAAAAGCGGAGTAGGTGCTTTTAAAGTAGATCGAAGGGGCGGGTACGTTCCCGATATCCGGAAGGGGCGTGGAGAGTGTGATCACGTCCGTGCTCGAGAGGGAGTGTCCGGTGGAGAGTTCGATAAAATGTACAAAATCATCCTTCCTGCAGACACCGAGATCCTCGCCGTTGTAATCCACGGAGAGCCCATCTTCAAAAGTGGAAGAAAGATGGTAGAACTGCAGGGTCATGCGGGAAGTGATCTCAACAGCGATACCTAAAACGAGCGTGACGATGATGAGGAGTATGATACGTTTTTTATTCATGTGCCGCCTCCTTTCCTCGCGCCGTGATCTTGTGATGCTGTTCTTTCATCACGTACATGCGCTGGTCGGCAAGCATGTATTGGCTATGCGTGTTGTATTCGGGGAGCTCACTGCTTTTGGCAGTTCCGTAGGAATACTTGTAAGCGAATCCATCTTTATTCGCACGGCAGGCGTCGTCAAGAGCACTCATCAGGGACTGACAGTAGATGGAGTCCTCTCCGGCGAGCACAATAATGAACTCGTCACCGCCCATACGACCGACTAAGAGTTCATCCGCAAATACCTCCCGCATAAGACGGGCAAATCCTGTGATGTACAGGTCGCCTTTTTGGTGTCCTTCGACGTCGTTGATCCGTTTCAGCCCGTCTAGGTCAAGGCTGATGATGATACAGGGACGCTTGTCTTTGTTGAGGCTCTCCATCACCCGCGCGCAGTAGGTACGGTTGGAAAGCTCGGTTAATTTATCCACGTATGCAAGGCCTTTCAGGGCAGAGGAAATCGCCTCGTCCTTTTGGATGGCTACGCAGTGGTAGAAATAGCTGATGATGATACAGGCTGCCATGATCAGGACACCGACCATCACGAAGCAGCCGCGGACATCGGAAGCCGGTATCACACGTCTGGAAATGCCGAATCGCCATACGGCAAGTTCAAGGATGCAGCTGATGATCAGAACGCAGAGTCCGAAGTAGACGGACTGGTTACCGAGATCCACGTAGGAGAACATTTTTTTGTTGCGTTTGGATCTGGAGTTTACGATGATCAGGTGAATCAGGGTGATGAGCATGTGCAATCCGACAAAGAGACAGATGATGCCGGTTAATTCATTGATATGGATCGCGCCTGTTGAATTTAAGATGCTGACAATCACCGCAACTGTGATATCTAACGCCAGCAGCGTATTGTTCACTTTGGACTTGGTGAGATTCTGGTTGGCGACCATCACCGAGTAGAGCAGGTAGGGAATCAGAATCAGATGAATGTACAGGAAGTAGGTATTGAAGATATCATCCCGCAGCATAAAGTGCGAGAGATGGTTATATTGGCTGACAAAGAAACCGAGGTTCAAAAGAAGAAGCCCCTGAAAGATATAACTGGTGGACTCGCTGAGACTGCGCTTGATCAGAAGCTGAAGGAGGATCATGATGGAACCGAAGCCGATCAGGAAGCACGCAAAGAGGATCGCAAAACCTCTTCGCTGGGTAAAGGATCTGGCGATGGATTCGATATCGCCGAAGCAGAATCCGGTTGTATCGATCTTCGCTCCGTTCCTGGCTGCGGTAAGAACCACGGTGAGCGGCTGTCCCTGATAATCGATGGGGACACTGATCAGATGGGTCATATTCGGGACAAGAAGCCCCTCCTCGTACTCCTTCTTGCATGCGGTATAGAGGAGCGTGTCGTAGCAGTAGACCTGCACCATGCAGCTGTCCGTCACAAGAAGCAGGGTGGCTGCGTTCTCACTCTGGGGAAGAAAGTGCGTATTCGTCGTCATGGTAAAGACTTCGTCCTGTTTCATGGTATAGAAACGAACCGGCGGACCGGATACATCTTCTCCGATATGCCAGCTGTTGGACAGATCATACATCTGTGCGCTGTAATCCTTATCGAAAACAGGTGAAAGAATATAGAGAGCAACGGTTGTAAGAAACACCAGAATCATAACGAAGATGGTGATCAACAGTCCTCTTTTTCGATTAATCATCTCCATGGTTAAAACACATCCCCCAAACGCAAGAGATCCTAAATCATATACGGATAAAATTATATCAAAAAAAGCACGAAATGACAAGGTTTTATGCACTTTCCGGATGGTGTATAATGAACTTCATGAGCAGGATCGAATCGGAGGAAAAAGAAAGAAAACTGGCAGGAAAGCTGATGCGGCTTGCAGCGGATACGCTGGCAGTCCGGTTCAGGTTTTTTGATGTGGCGGTTTTTTCGCTTCCCTCCGCGGAAATGCGGGGCGCATCGGCCTTTTCCACGGACGGACGACAAGTGTTCTATGATCCGGAGCGCCTGCTTCAAAGGTACCTTGAGGATGCCGGCATACCGCTTCGCGCTTACCTTCATATGCTGCTCCACAACCTCTTTCTCCATCCGGTGCTGGCTGCGGGAGAATCGATAAGCGGCGAAGCACTTCGATACAGGAATCTGGCTTACGATATCGCGGTGGAGCAGGTGATCCTTGATCTTGATCTTCCGGAGGCGGCGCTCGGTCGTGACGGAGAGGAGCGGGAGGCACTTTCAAAGATCGCCTCATGGATCCCGAAGCTTACGCCGGACAGGATCTACCGCTATTTTACTGTGGCACCGCCCTCCGAGACGGCGCTTCAAGAATTCGAGTCGCTCTTTTCCATAGACGATCATACTGCCTGGCGTGCGAGGACAGACCGCGAAGAGACAGGTCTTACGGAGGAACTCTGGCGAAAACTTTCCCGAAGGGTGAAGGCGGATGTGAAGTCGTTTTCCGGAAACAGTCCGGGTGCTGCGGCATTTCTCGGTCCGCTTGAACTTGCAACAAAGGAACGATATGATTATGCGGATGTTCTGAAGAAATTCGCCGCCCTCGGCGAGGAAATGCGTGTTTCGGATGATACATTTGATTATATTTACTATACCTACGGACTCTTCGTCTACGGCAATATGCCGCTGGTGGAGCCGCTTGAGTACAGGGATGAAAAAAAGATCCGCGAGTTTGTGATCGTGATCGATACTTCGGCTTCGACCGGAGGAAATCGGGTGAGGGAGTTCCTTGCGGAAACACACAGGATCATTTCCGACAGCGGGCTGTTTTTCGAGAAGCCCGTGCTGCATATCATTCAGGCGGACGACCGGGTCAGGAAGGATACCGTGATCGAAGATACGCAAGCACTTGAGGCATATATGAAAGATCTCACGGTGCAGGGATTCGGAGGGACGGACTTTCGGCCGGCCTTCGCGTACGTGGACGAACTGATAGAGCAGAATAGATTTGAGAATCTGAAAGGACTGATCTATTTTACGGATGGATATGGCGTCTATCCGGATAGACAGCCGGCATATGAAACAATCTTTGTCTTTACGGAAGAGGACGAACAGGCACCCAAGCTTCCGCCCTGGGCGTCAAAGGTGGTATTGGAGGATAGGATATGAACATCGCACAGGCCAAAGAATACATCAAGAATGACGTGTCGCTCTACTTGAAAAAGGATGAATACGGAGATTACAGGATCCCGGTGGAGCGACAGAGACCCATTTTCTTACTCGGAGCGCCCGGAATCGGAAAGACAGCCATCATGGAGCAGATCGCGGGAGAGATGGGGATCGCTTTAGTTGCATACTCCATGACGCATCACACCAGACAGTCTGCCCTCGGACTGCCATTTATCAAACAGAAAACCTACAGAGGAAAGACGTATGATGTGTCGGAGTACACCATGAGTGAGATCATCGCCTCCGTGTATGATACGATGGAAGAAAGCGGCGTTACGGAGGGAATCCTCTTTCTCGATGAGATCAACTGCGTATCCGAGACGCTCGCGCCGTCCATGCTCCAGTTCCTGCAGTATAAGGTTTTCGGCAAGCACCAAGTGCCGGAGGGCTGGGTGATCGTTGTTGCCGGCAATCCGCCGCTTTATAATCGCTCCGTTCGCACCTTCGATGTTGCCACGCTGGATCGCCTGAAGGTGCTCGAGGTTGCGGCAGATTATCCCACATGGAAGGTCTATGCGGGCGAACGTGGGATCCACGGTGCGGTGACGGGATTTCTGGATGCGAACAGGGACGACTTTTACAGTGTGGAAACGGTTGCGGGAGAACGCAACTATATCACGGCCCGCGGTTGGGAGGATGTTTCAGACATCATCAAACTCTACGAGGAGGAATCCCTTCCTGTAGACGAAACGCTTGTGGGGCAGTACATCAGAAATGAACGTGTTGTGAAGGAATTTACAGCCTACTACGACCTCTACTTAAGATACCGAAAGGATTATCGGGCGGACGAGATCTTGGAGGGACGTATCAGCGATGCGGCAGTAGAGCAGGCGAAGCGGGCGCGGCTTGATGAGCGGCTTTCTCTGCTTTCCCTGCTTTCGGATCGCGTGAAATGCGCAATGCGTGATGCAGTGGCTACATCGGACTATCTGAAGGACCTGATGCCTATCCTTTCCGTGGTGAAGGATGCGGACGATGTCGGTGAGTCCGTAGAAGCGGCAAGGGCCATCGCCGAGCGTGCACTACAAAAAAGAAAGGCAGCAGGCGCACTTTCCGCGGAGGAAAAAAGAAGGCGGAAACGCACGCTGGCTTTTCTTTCCGGGGTTTCCGGAAGCGATACCTTTGCAGCCATAGAGGAGAAGTTTCAGGCGGAGGTGGCCGGTATGAAGCAGTCGGTATCGGAGGCTCAGGAGATGCTAAAGCATCTTTATACATTTGCCGGAAAGGCTTTTGATGAGGAACGTGAACTGCTGGTGCTTACCACGGAGCTTACGGTGGATACGGGGGCAGCCAGATTTATCGCCATGTTTGGCAGTGAGGAGTACAGACATTATCAGGAACTTCTGATGGTGTCGAAACGACAGGATATGATGAAGCAGGAGATCATGGAATGGTCTCTCGGAAAGGAAGGATAAGATGGCAGCGAAAACAATTCAGATACCTACAGTACTTAAGATCGGAGCGGGCACGCTTTCCGACCTCGGCACTTACATCAAACAGGGCGGGATCGAGAATGTGGTGATCTATTTCGGTAACGGACTGATCGAAATGTTCGGCGAGAAGGTGATGAACTCCATCAAGGAAGCGGGCGTGCACGTCTACGAATACTGCGAACTCGATACCGTGGATATCGATGATATCATTGACCTCGCATTTGCGATCGATCCGAAGGTGCAGGGAATTGTCGGCATCGGCGGTGGCAAGGTGATCGATGCGGCAAAGTACACGGGCTATCTCAGGAAACTGCCCTTTTTCTCCGTTCCGACTTCATCGTCGAGCGACGGATTCTCATCCGCTTCCGCTTCCCTTATCATCGACGGAAGAAGGAATACGACGCCGGCTGCCCTTGCGTACGGCATCATCGTGGATACGGATATCATCAGCTCGGCGCCGGAGCGCTTTATCTACTCGGGTATCGGAGATCTTGTGGCGAAGATCACAGCGCTTTATGACTGGGTCTATGAGGATGAACAGGGATATACGAAACTGGATGATTTTGCGATGATGATCGCGAAGAAGGCGGTGAACAGCTTTGTCAGAACGCCTTTTGAGACGATCCACGACAGACTCTTTCTGAAGGAACTTTTAGATTCACTTTCCATGTGCGGTATCGCAAATGAAATTGCGGGAAGCTCCGCACCTACGAGCGGAAGCGAGCATCTGATCTCTCATGCACTCGACAAACTGCTTGAGACCCCGCAGCTTCACGGCATTCAGGTGGGGGTTGCAACCTATCTGATGAGTCTGGTGCAGGATCACCGCTATGAGAGAGTCAGAACCATCTTCGAAAAGACGGGATTCTTTAACTATGTAGCAGGTCTCGGGATGAAACGCAGCGATTTCGAAAAGGCGATCGACCTGGCACCGTCCATCAAACCGCACAGACACACCTACCTGCACGAGGAAAGAGGTCGCGTGCTGGCCAAGAAGTTTTTAAACGAGGATCCGATCCTTCGGGATATCCTGGCAGATTAAATAAAAAAACCGGCGAGCCCATCGCCGGTTTTTTAGTGTAATTCATATGTTTTGGAAAGCAGTCGTTTCTCGAATTCGGACTTCGGGATCGGCTTGTCGTAGAGATATCCCTGTACGTGGTGACAGCGGATATTACGAAGGAAGTCTGCCTGACCTTTGGTCTCGACGCCCTCGGCGATGACATCCATGCCGAGTTCTAAAATCATGTTGATGATGTTTCTGATCACGATCTCTTCCTTGGAGGAACGGCGTTCCATTTCATTCAGGAAAGAACGGTCGAGCTTGATGACATCGACGTTGATGTCCTTCAGGAGATTGACGGAAGAGTAGCCTGTTCCGAAATCGTCGATGGAGGTATAGATCCCTGCATCTTTCATGGCGGAGACGAAGTTGATCAGTGCGTCGTTGTCTTCGTGACTCGACATCTCCGTAAGTTCGATCTCCACAAGTTCGGGAGGTACCTGGTATTTGTCGATGATATCGATGATGTCCCGCGCAAGCGACTCGCTTACCAGGTGCACCTTCGAGAAGTTGGAAGAGACACGAACGGGAGTAATGCCCGCATCCATCCAGGAACGAAGATCCTTGCAGACCTGTTCAAAGACGTAGAAGTCCAGATCGCAGACGGAACCCTCCTCTTCTAAGATCGGAATAAAGGTCATCGGCGGTGTTACCTTGTCGTTCTGGATCCAGCGAACCAAAGCTTCGCATCCGATGACGGTATTTGTCTCCGTATCCACCTTCGGCTGATAGTAGACAACAAATTCATTGTTCTGAAGAGCCAGTCGGAATTGGTTGGATACCTGCTTGATGTGGAGGACACGGTCCAGCATCTCCTGACGGAAGTAGACGAGGTCTTCCTTCTTGCTCTTTCTGGCAAGGCCTAAGGCGGTATTCGCATTGGTGACGATATCGTTCATGCTGGAGGTATCGTTCGCAATGTAGATGCCGGCGCGAATGTCCACGTCGAAGAGTCTCATGACCGGTCCTAAGTTGACCTTGAGCTGAATGTGCGTCACATAGTTTAAAAAGTTCTGTTCATGTTCCTTTTTGATGAGGATCATGAAGTTGTCGCCGCCGAGTCTGGCGATGATCTCGTCTTCCTGCAGCTGGCTTCTGATAGCTTGTGTAAAGGCGATCAACAGTTTGTCGCCGTTTCTCGCACCGATGGTCTGGTTGATAAATTTGAAATTCTTGATATTGACGAAGACACCCATGTAATTTCTCAAGGTGTTCTTCGCAAGAAGGATATTTCCGAATCGCATGAAGCCGCTCATATTCGGAACGCCGGTCATACCGTCGATCATAGGGGCTTCGGATAAGATCTGCATCATGCGGGCGCGGCCGATGATGATGAAGAGGTTCTCGATGACGAAGTCAATGTTCGAAAGATCTTCTCTGTCGAATACATGCCCGGAGGTCGGGTAGATGGAGAATTCGCACAGGCCCTTCTCACCGGTTTCCATCCGCCGTACATAGGGAACGGCGCCGGCGTCAGGTTCGGACATGACAAAATTCCGTTCTATGGTGTGAGGATCTGCATCACGAACCGAGGACGGCGTGTTCAGTGTCACGTGGATCTTGCTGATGTTCGCAAGTTCCGCCACGGGAGGAAGATGAAGCATCAGGTGACTGAACATAGCGTCGACATCGGGAATATTGACACTGGTCTTATGAAAAAATTTGATAAATTCGTCGCAACAAAGGCGTTGTGTCATGTCTGTGGTTTCTCCGAAATTCATAATTGAAGTCTATCAATGATTTTATCATAGCATACATGAAAAATCAATTACGTAAACCTTCTATGTTTACACAAAAATCAAAGTGTGATAGAATCTGTACCATGTTACACGAGGTAAGAACCAAAGGAAAACGTAATGTTACAGATTAAAAACATCAAGAAGGAGTATAAGACCGGGGGCAGAAAGCAGCTCGCATTAAACAATGTGAGTCTGACGCTTCGGGATAATGAATTTGTAGCGATCCTTGGACCGAGCGGTTCGGGTAAGACGACGATGCTCAACATCATCGGCGGTCTGGACCGTTATACGGAAGGTGACCTGATCATCAACGGCATCTCCACCAAAAAGTATTCGGATCGCGATTGGGATTCCTACAGAAACCATGCGGTTGGTTTCATCTTTCAGAGTTACAATCTGATTCCGCACCAGACAGTGCTTGCAAATGTGGAGCTCGCGCTGACCATCTCCGGCATCGGAAAGAAGGAGCGTACCGAGCGCGCAAAGGAAGCGCTGATCAAGGTAGGACTTGAGGAACATATGCACAAGCTTCCCTCACAGATGTCCGGCGGACAGATGCAGCGTGTGGCCATCGCACGTGCCCTGGTCAATGATCCTGAGATCCTGCTTGCAGATGAGCCTACGGGCGCACTCGACAGTGAGACCAGTATCCAGATCATGGATCTTTTAAAGGAAGTGGCGAAGGACCGTCTCGTGGTGATGGTTACGCATAACCCCGAGCTTGCGGAGGAGTACGCAACCCGTATTGTCAAGCTGAAGGACGGTGTCATAAGAGACGACTCCATGCCGGTCGAAGAAGAGACGGACGATGCGGGCGCAAAGCATAAGAACATGGGTAAGTCTTCCATGTCCTTTTTCACAGCACTAGCACTAAGCTTCAACAACCTTCGGACCAAACTTGCGAGAACCATCCTGGTATCCTTCGCGGGATCCATCGGTATCATCGGTATCGCACTGATCCTGTCACTGTCTCACGGTGTTAATATTTACATCAAGAATATAGAAGAAGAAACCCTGAAAGAGTATCCGCTTCAGATCATGGCGCAGAGCTTTGACCTGACGGCACTGATGCCCCAGGCGGCGACCGACGATGTGAAGGAACGCGATGACGTCGAGGTGCAGGAATTAAAGATCGCATCCAAGGCATTTGCAACCGTTGCATCCAACGACCTCGGATCGCTTAAAAAATATCTGGACAATCCGGAAAGCGGTATGGCAGACTGCACGCGTGCGGTGGAGTACTCTTACGGTACGGCGCCGCTTCTGTATAAGGAACTCGGCGAAGACTTCCGACAGGTGAATCCGGATGTTACATTCTCCGCGTTAGGATTTGGCAACAGCGACAGTATGAGTTCCATTATGTCGATGGTGAGCAGTACCAACATTTTCTATGAAATGCCGAAGGATGAGAACCTATACAAGGAACAGTACAATGTGATGGCCGGTCGCTGGCCGGAGAAGTACAACGAGTGTATCGTGGTACTGACCAATCACGGCGCTCTGGCCGATCTTGCGATCTACGCGATGGGACTTCGCGATCCTGCGGAACTCGATAAGATCGTTGATAATTTCATGTCGGGTGAGACCGAGGAGATTGATACGGAGGAGGCAACCTTTAAGTACGATGACTTAATCGGTATCAAGTTCAAACTGGTGAATCCCGCAGACTGCTATTCCTACGACGAGGAATACAAGCTCTGGACCGATAAGTCCGGAGATAAGGATTATATGAAGAACCTTGTAAAAGACGGAGAGGATGTTACCATTGTCGGCGTTGTACGCCCGAAGAAGACTTCCGTAACCGCCATGCTTCAGCTCGGCATCAACTATCCGCACGAGCTCACCGAGCATGTAAACGATCTTGCCAAGGCGTCACCGATCGTGGCAGAGCAGCTTGCAAACGAAGAGATCAACGTCTTTACCGGCAAGCCCTTCGGTGAGGAGAATCAGCGTGACGATGCCAATCTTGAAAAACTTTTTACCGTAGACGAGGACAAGATGCAGAAGGCCTTCTCCATTGATGAGTCGGCACTTGCGTTTGACCTTTCGGGTCTTGATATGTCCGGCATGGACGCATCGAGCGTGGTGGATCCCTCCGCTTTCAATGTAAACGTGCCTGCTATGAGCGAGAAGGACATGCAGGCGATGATGAGCGGCGTGAAGATCAAGATGACTTCCGAAGATATGGAAGCACTGTTTTCACAGTTGATGGCGGGATTTGTGGATTATACAAACAAATCAAATGATCCATCCATTAATTTTTCGAATTTACAGGGGGCTGTTCAAGCGTATCTTCAAACAGATAGTGCAAAAGGTATTATTATGAAATACCTTGGGGCAGCCGCTACAAGTGCAGCTCAGAATCCGGCAACACCCAATGCTATGGCGACCATGTCCTCTAAATTACTTCAAGGATATTCGGAATATTTAAAGGGCAAGAATCTGGCAACTCTGGATTTGGACGCTGAGTGGCAAGCGTACCTTGCAACAGAAGGTGCTCAGACGATCATGGCTGAAGGAACCAGCGCGGTGATGCAGCAGATAATGAGTGTAACATTGTCGGAAGAGTCACAGACGAAGATGATGCAAGAACTCTCAGAAGGATATAAGGCCTACGCGTCTAATCCGGCGAACAACGCTCCAAATCCTGATAAACTAAATGAAGCTTTTGCCGTGTATCTTTCCACACCGGAGGGACAGGGCATCATTATGAGCGCTGTGTCTAAGGGCATCGATACCTCTGCCATGGAAAAGCAGATGGCGGCAGCTATGAGCGGATATTCCGAGGCCATCGGCGCACAGATATCCGCAGGCATGCAGGCGATGATGGGTGCCGTAATGCAGGAGGTCGGAAAGAGGGTGACCGACGGTATCACATCCGCTATGGGCGGCATGGGCGATAAGCTTGTAGATGCATTTACCTTCGATGCGGATACATTTGCATCCGCGATTAAACTCAATATGAGCGAGCAGGAGATCAAGGAACTGATCACTGCCATGATGGCCACGGGTGAGAGCACGGCTGACGGCAACTTAAAGAAGCTCGGATATGTAGATCCCGAGAAGCCGGCCATGGTGACCATCTATCCGATTAATTTTGAGTCCAAGAATCAGATCAAGAAGATCCTGGATGGATATAATGAAAGAATGAAAGTAGAGGACGAGGACAAGGTGATCGTATATACGGATCTTGTCGGTACCATGATGAAGTCCGTGACGGATATCATCAATGCGATCTCCTACGTGCTGATTGCATTCGTGTCTATCTCGTTAGTCGTTTCATCCATCATGATCGGTGTCATCACCTACATCAGTGTGTTGGAACGAAGAAAGGAGATTGGTATACTTCGAGCCATCGGTGCATCGAAGCATAACATCTCCCAGGTGTTTAACGCCGAGACATTTATCATCGGTCTGTTGGCGGGTGTGCTTGGTATTGTGATCACGATTCTGCTGCTGATCCCTGCAAACCACATCATCGGAAGTCTGACGACGCAGCCGATCCGTGCGATCCTCCCGGTGTCGGGAGCCTTTCTGCTGATCCTGCTTTCCGTGGTGCTTACGCTGATCGGCGGTATCATCCCGTCCAGAAAGGCGGCCAAGAGTGATCCTGTGGCAGCTCTACGCTCCGAGTGAGGCTTCGACCTCCTCGGCATAGCGGACGGTGTCCATGGCATCCTTGCAGTACTTGTCAGCACCGATCTGATCGGAGTATTCCTGCGTCATAACGGCGCCGCCTACGGCAACCTTGACCCAGGGAGCATCCACACGGAGGAGCTTGATGGTTTCCTCCATGGCAGGTACGGTGGTGGTCATCAGTGCGGAAAGGCCGACCAGGGCAGCGTGTACTTCCACGGCTTTTTCGACGATCACTTCGGCGGGAACATCCTTGCCGAGATCGATCACGTCAAAGCCGTAGTTTTCCAAGATCAATTTAACAATGTTTTTTCCGATATCATGAATATCACCGTGGACCGTGGCGATGACAACAGAGCATCGCTTCGGTCCGCTTTCGTTTTCGGAGGAAGGCATCTTGGCCTTGATCTGTTCGAAGGCGGTCTTCGCAGACTCGGCAGCCATCAGAAGCTGTGGCAGAAAGACGGTTTTCTTTTCAAATCCCTGTCCGACGATATCAAGGGCCGGGATGATCTCTGTCTGAACCAAGTCAAGAGGATCATGGTCGACTAAAAGCTCGGCGGTGATAGCACCTGCTTTTTCCTTAAGTCCGCGCACAATGGCGTTCTTTAGGGGAGACAGGTCGGAAGTACCGGAAGTACTCGCGGTAGAATCTCCTTCGGGTTTTGCGATTGTCTGTGACTGCGGAACCATTTTCTCGAGGGTTCCGGTATAGGTAATATAGTCCGCGCAGTTTTCGTCCAGATCATGAAGTGCACGGAATGCATAATAGACGTTCATCATCTCTACGGAATAGGGGTTCATGATAGCCGCAGAGAGTCCCCGCTCCAGTACGGAGGCAAAGAAGGTTGAGGTCACGATGTTTCGCTCGGGAAGACCGAAGGAAACATTGGACACACCGAGAGAGGTGTTGGCATGAAGCTCGTGTCTGATCCTGTCGACGGAATGTATGGTGGCAAGCGCGGCCTTGGTATCCGCGGAGATGGCCATGGCGAGGGGATCAAAGATCAGATCCTTTCTGGCAATACCGTACTCTGCGGCGCGTGCGATGATCTTTTGCGCGATCCGGAATCTGGAATCCGCATCCTCCGGGATTCCGTCCTCGTCCAGAGTAAGTGCAACGACAAAACCGCCGTACTTGGCAACCAGAGGGAATACCGCATCCATCACTTCCTGCTTGCCGTTTACGGAGTTGACCATTGCTTTTCCGTTGTAGCATCGAAGTCCCTGCTCCATGGCACTGATATCGGTGGTATCGAGCTGCAGCGGCAGATCCGAGACAGCCTGGAGTTCTTTGACGACATTTACGAGCATGGCGGGCTCATCGATCTCGGGAAGTCCGACATTGACGTCAAGTACCTGAACGCCGGCATCCTGCTGCTTTAAGCCTTCACCGAGGATATAGTCGATATCATTGGACCGAAGGGCTTCCTTGAATCTCTTCTTTCCGGTGGGGTTGATGCGTTCGCCGATCAGGATGGGATCGCTGCCGAATTCCACAACCTTCGTGTAGGAAGAAATCAGTGATCTGCCCTTGTCGGTTACGGGAACCGGTGTAAGCGCCTGTGCCATATCTGTAACGGCGCGGATATAATCCGGGGTGGTTCCGCAGCATCCGCCGGTGACACGCACGCCGAGTGTAAGAAGCTCCTTGATGTCCTCCGCAAATTCTTCCGGAAGAACATCATAGACGGTCTTACCGTCTTCGCTTCTGGGAAGTCCCGCATTCGGCTTGATCAAAACGGGGACGGAGGCGTATGCGAGATACTCCTTCATGACATCGATCAGCTGCTTGGGTCCCAGGGAACAATTGGCGCCGATGGCATCCGCGTGCATGCCCTCAAGCATGGCAACCATAGCAGCGGGACGAGCGCCCGTCATCAGCTTTCCGTCGCTTCCGTAAGCGTTGGAAACAAAGACCGGAAGATCACTGTTTTCCTTGGCGGCAAGCAGCGCGGCTTTGGTGTCGTAGCTGTCGTTCATGGTCTCGATAAAGATCAGATCTACGCCTGCGGCAACGCCGAGACGGATGGTCTTGGCATAAGCGGCGACGGCATCTTCAAATTCCAGATCACCGTAGGGCGCAAGGAGTCTGCCCAAAGGGCCGATGTCTAAGGCTACGAATTTCTCGCCTTCCCGGGTGGAAGTTTTTCTCGCGGCGTCCGCATTTGCGTAAGCTGCGGAGACGATCTTGGCAAGTTCCGCATCGTCAAACTTGAAGCAGTTGGCGCCAAAGGTGTTCGTTAATACAACGTTGGTGCCGGCGTCATAGTAGGATCTGTGGATCCTTTGGATGACATCGGGATGAGACATGTTCCATCGCTCGGGATACTCGCCGGGGACCAAGCCGGCTTCCTGCAGGAGGGTACCCATACCGCCGTCCAAAAATACAAAATGGTCTTTCATATATTCCAAGATGTTCATGATGATTCCTCCTTAGTTGGGTGCCTCAAGTCCGATGATCGCAGTCACAGACTTGGAAGGTGACATCAGCAGGTTGCTGCCGAGTGTGATCCCGATCCGTCGCTCTGCGTCAAGCATTGTAAGAAGCAGAGGCTGGACGTCAAGCGGCAGATCACCGTATCCCGGTGAAAAACGGGGATGTGTCTTTCGACCGATTGCCGTGGCCGCATCCGTTACGTCTCGGTTAAACCGGTCGCAGAGACCTTCGACCCTTTCTGCGCCGACAGCCTGCAGGATCAGGGCCTTCGCCGGTTCGGTATGCTCAAATCTGCGGATGAAACGGTCAATGCCGGAGCCTACCGTCGCAGCAAATAAAAGGGCGCTGTCACAACCCGAGAGATTCTTTTTTAAATCGGCCGACTGAAGGAGCCTGTCCCGTACCTGCGGATTGTCGCAGGTTTCGCCGAGACGTAGCAGTCGGTACATGATACGATAGGTAAAATGGGGTGCGGAAATCGAAAGCATCTCGTCGATCAAGTCGCGGAGTGCCAAATCTTCTCCGTCTGTCGGACAATCCTCGGTTGCACCCTGATTCATAGAAAGATCGCATCCCTTGCCGCAGCGGGCACACCGCTCCCGAAGAAGCCGAAGGATGGAACCATCCGGGCCGAAGTCGGTGGGCGCAAGGAAGGATGCGGGAATACCGCTGTAACGAAGAATCTCCCCCCGTCTGACGGGAGGAGCGTCGTATTCGGTGTAAAATGCAGTTTGACGATCTGAGAGATATAAGTCGTCAAGATGTATCATCGATTGAAATCCTTTCCTAAAATTGCCGAAAGGTTGTCTAAAATGGCTTTCGCCACATCGGGTTTGTTCATGGAATATACATGTACATTTGTGATGCCGTTCGCGTAGAGATCGATGATCTGATCCGTTGCGTAGGCGATACCTGCCTGCTTCATGGATTCCGGATCAGAGCCGAAGTAGTCAACGATGCTCTTGAATCGCTGCGGCATGAAAGAACCGGAGAGCTTGATGGCCCGCTCTACCTGTCTGGCGTTGGTGATGGGCATGATGCCGGGAAGTACCGGTACGGTCACGCCTGTCTCACGGAGCTTGTATAAGAAGTTAAAAAACAGATTGTTGTCGAATACCATCTGGGTGGTCAGGAAATCAGCGCCTGCGTCCACCTTCTCTTTTAAGTGCTGCAGGTCTTCCTTCTGGTTGGTGCTTTCGGGATGTACTTCCGGATAGCATGCCGCGCCGATGCAGAAGTCACAGTCGCTTTCCTTTAATTCACGGATCAACTCTACCGCATAACGATAATCCCACTTGCTTCTGTCGGTGGCCTCAAGCTCAGGCGTCAAGTCACCGCGAAGAGCCATTACATTTCTGATTCCCGCATCCTTGATCGCGGCAATCTGATCCTTTACGGTCTTCCTGTCGGAAGATACGCAGGTCAGGTGTGCTAAGGTCGGGACACCGAAGCGGTCGTTGATATTCTTGGCGATGTCCAGAGTGTATCTGCTGGTACCGCCGCCGGCACCGTAGGTGACACTCATGAAGGCGGGATGATAACCCGCAATCTCCTCGGTCGCTTCCTTGACGCTGTCAAAGGCGTCCTCTTTCTTGGGAGGGAAAACCTCGAATGAGAGGGACATGGTGTGCTGGTTTAAGATATCTATGATCTTCATGGTAAATGTGTTCCTTTTTTTTCTTTTATTTATAATATGTTTTGCTTTCCGTGTCAATAAAATTGGGTTGACAAGAAGGGTGGTGTGGAGTATTATCATTTGCAAATCATTTGCAATTTACAGCAAAAAAGGAGTTTTGCATGAAGATCGAAGATCTGTCTACGGGGTACGACCGTCAGGTTGTGGCCGAGCATATCACGTTTGAAGTTCATAAGGGCGATTATCTGTGTATCGTCGGAGAAAACGGTGCGGGAAAGAGTACACTGATGAAGACGATCCTTGGATTGATTCCGCCCATCGCAGGAAGCATCACCTATGAGGAGAATGAGAAATCCGGTATCGGGTATATTCCGCAGCAGACGGATATTCAAAAGGATTTCCCTGCAACGGTGAAGGAAATCGTGCTTTCCGGTACACTGGCGGGCATGGGACACAGACCCTTCTATTCTAAAAAAGAGAAGGCGAAGGCGAAGGAAGCCATTGAGATGATGGATATCTGGGGGCTTCGGGATGCGTCCTTCCGGAATTTGTCCGGTGGGCAGAAGCAGCGTGTGCTTCTTGCTCGGGCGCTTTGCGCGACGAGAGAGATCATGCTTCTTGATGAGCCGGTTGCGGGACTGGATCCGAAGGTGACGGAGGATCTCTACCGATTGATCAGGAAGATCAACGATTCCGGTGTGACCGTGATCATGATTTCACATGATATCGAAGCGGCTCTTACCTATGCCGATCATATCCTCTTCCTCGGCAAGAAGGGTTCCTTCTTCGGGACTGTTGAGGAATACAAGAACAGCCGGTACGCGGAAACATTTTCTGCCGGTGACGGAAGGGAGGCAGGCGCGTAATGGAGAAACTGCAATTATACTTTCAATATTCCTTTGTAAGATATGCGTTGATCGTCGGCGTGCTTGTCGCACTTTGTTCTTCCCTTTTGGGAGTTACGCTGGTGTTAAAAAGATTTTCTTTTATCGGAGACGGACTTTCCCATGTGGCGTTCGGCGCAATGTGTGCGGCGTCCGTGGTGGGACTTACCGACAATATGCTTCTGGTGATGCCGGTTACCATAGCCACAGCCATCTTTCTGCTTCGGCCGGGCAAGAAGGCCGCTTTAAAGGGAGATGCAGCGATCGCCATGCTTTCGGTAAGCTCTCTGGCCATCGGTTATCTTTTGATGAATGTGTTCGCCACATCCGCCAATGTATCGGGCGACGTGTGCAGTACACTGTTTGGGTCCATGTCCATTCTGACATTAAATAAGACCGAGGTTACTGTGTGCATCGTGCTTTCCGTAGCGGTGATCCTTACATACGTTTTGATGTATAACAGGCTCTTTGCCGTAACATTTGATGAGGATTTCGCCAAGGCATCGGGTCTTGCATCGGAACGGTATCAGCTGATCATCGCAGTGATCATCGCAGTGATCATCGTTCTCGGCATGAATCTGGTAGGCTCCCTGCTGATCTCGGCACTGGTGGTATTTCCGACACTTTCGTCCATGCGTATCTCGCATACGTTCCGAGGCGTGGTGATCCTGTCGGCAATCCTTTCCGTATTGTGTACCGTTGTCGGCATGCTTCTGTCGATGGTGTACTCGACGCCGCTCGGAGCGACCATTGTGGGTATGGATATTCTGATGTATATGATCTGTGCAGTGACAGGACGATACTTAAGGAGGTCATAGCATTGAAAAAGAGATTTTTGCTTTTGGGTTTGGCGCTTGCTGTCTGCCTGACCGGATGCGGGAAATCCGGAAATGTCGGAAACAGAAATGACACGACGAACGCAGTAGACAAAGCGTTGAATGAGCAGATGGAAAAAGAAGATAAAGAGACGGAGGAAACAACTGCGGCAACCACCGAGGCGGCCACAGATGCCGCTTCCTCGGAAGAAGCCACGGATAATGCGGCTCCGCCCGCAGATGTGACACCTCCGACAGAGGCTAAAAAACCCGGGAAACCCTCCGGCGGTATCGATATCGATCTGACCGAGATGGGTGCGGATATGGTATATGCCACAGTGTCTCAGATGATGACGGATCCCGAGGCTTACATCGGACAAAAGGTGAAGATGGGCGGAAAGTATTATTCCACCTTCTATGAACCGACACAGCAGTATTATTTCTATGTTTTGATTTCTGATGCCATGGCTTGCTGTCAGAACGGACTGGAATTCGTGTGGGGCGACGGATCGCATGTCTATCCGGACGAGTATCCGCCCGAGGAGACGGAGGTAACCGTCACCGGCATTTTTGAAACATATAAGGATAACCCGGATGATCCCTACAGCTTCTGCAGGCTGAAAGATGCGGAACTTGAGATTGTGAACTAAAAAGAAGGAGAGCGTTAGGTATAACGCTCTCCTCCTTTTATGGTGCGGTATTTCTTCGGTGTCATGCCCACAACCTTCTTGAAGGCCTGTATGTAATGGCTTTGTGATGAGAAGGAAAACTGACAGGCAATATCAAGGATACTCTTGTCGGAATTCAAGAGCATCACCTGTGAGAGTTCGATCTTTTTCTCACGGATGTAATCCGAAAGCGGTACGCCGATCTCGGATGAGAAAAGCCTGGACAGGTATCCGGGAGAGATTCCCGTGTATGCCGCAAGATCATTCAGTGAAACACGCTCGTAGATGTGCGCGTAAATGTAATCGAGGCACTTGCGGATGGGACGGGATATGCGGTTTTCTTTGTGAATCAGTCGCATCTTGCCGGCAAAGTCAAGGACCATATCCGCGTGAATCGCTTCAACCTGATCCTCAGTCGTGGCATGATCAAGCTTTCTAATGTAGTAGTCACTCATGCGGAAGGAACGCTCGGCTTCAAGACCCTTCTCGATACAGCCTCTGGTGATGATGGAGGCGGTGACAACCATGTGGTATTTCAGATTCTGAACGGGATCCACGGACAGTGTTCCGACACCCTCGGTGTCGCGGAAACGTCTCTCGTCAATGTTCTGACGGACTGCGTCGATATTGCCGCTGTAGACATTGTGGAAGAATTGAACTTCTTCACTGATGTCGCGGTGCATTTGGCCTTCGTTTTCATTGTCAAGTGTACGCTGATAAAGTTTTCGTTTTTCCATAGCTGCTCCTGCGTTGTAAAAACGTCATTTTCATGATGTCATTATTTTATCACAATTAAGGCGGTGTGGCAAATAAAACTCGTCTGTTGTATAATGAATTCATATTATCATTTTCGGAGGTTTCCATGAGAAGACCATGTAATCAAAACGAAGCAATCATGCTCCGTGCATGCGAGCAGGATGTGCTTCCCGGACCGCACCAGTTCAAGTCTGCGGTATCAACTTCGGTTAACATTACAGCCGGGATCTTAGGCGGCGTGATGGGTGGCGTGCTTGTTGCCACCAGAGACAATCATACGGAGGGCGCTGTTGTCCTGCGTGTGACCTGCTTTGTGATCATCGCAGTGCTCTGTGTTCTTTTGTCTGTGCTGTCGACCAACAAAGACAAAGAAAAGAAGGCTTCGGGACTGGTTACGGATGTTCGCTTTGTGAACACAGGAACCATTATGGGAATCGATACGCGTGCCGGCTATGTTTACTTTATCGAAGACGGTTTCGTGGACGGAAGAGGCCTTCCCTACCTGATGAGTCTTCCGGTGAAGGACGGATTTGTCTTCCGTCAGGGGCAGCGTGTGATCGTGCTGATGAACAGCAGGGGAAGCTACTTCCTGATGCAGTTCTCGGAGAGAAACCGCGGGCTTTTTCTGTCCGAGGTTCCGCCCTATGATTACTTTTCCCTGGATTTAAGCAGCCTGGTGGTTCTTCCGCATCCCTCGCTGCTTGCGCTTAACTCGACACCGCGTCCTTTGTACCAGAATGAAGTTTTAAGAGCCAGACGTGCGCAGAAGGCGGCGCACTTAAGCAGAGGATTTTATCTCACGCTTGTGGTGCTCGGTGTCCTGACTTTATGCATATCCGTGGTGGCGGCCATGGCGGCGATCGGAACTTCTTCTTCGGGTAAGACCGAGCCGGGTGTCGGATTTATGATCTGGCTGATCATGACTTCTATCTTCGGAATCCCCGAGCTCATTCTGTGGCTCATTTGGAAAAAGAAGACAGCCGGATTTAGGAACCTGCCGATGATGGTTTCGGATGTGTTTTTCTCTCACCTGCAGCTTTCGTCCACGGGGCTTCGGTACTCGGCGGCCGTGGTATATGAGACAACCGCAAGAGGCTTCGAACGAAAAGAGATTTCTTTTCCCGGTTTCGATATAGCAGTTGCCCAGAAGGCGCGTTACGGTCAGATCATCCACAAATATACGGACGGAAGCAGAACCTACTATGACCTCTAAGATCAGACGATTGACGCTGCTTCTTGCGCTGCTTTTTCTGTCGCTTGCCGCGTTTTTCCTGCGCAGGGCGGAAGAAAAACAGACCCAACTACCTGTGGCGACGGGCACGGATGCTCGTGCAGTTCATACCGATGCGGATGTGCTTCCGGAAATTGAGCAGCAAGTGTCCGATGCGGAACGCGTGCTTTCAAAGATGTCGATGGATGAGAAGATCGGGCAGTTATTTATGATACGACCGGATCAGTTAAAACTCTCTCTGACACCGCTACAGATGCATTCGGACGAGAAGGGCGTTAAAAAAGTTGATGATGACATGAAGGAAACACTCGCGGCTTACCCCGCGGGTGGTTTTATCATATTCTCAAAAAACATCTCCTCCGGAGATCAGCTTAAGAAGCTGAACAGCGCACTCGGAGATGCGTCACCTTATGCGACGCTGATCGCCGTGGACGAGGAGGGCGGAGCCGTTACCAGAGTGGCCACGGCGCCCGGGATCAATGTGCCCTATGTTACGACGATGCGTGAGATCGGAGGCACCAAGGATCCGGAGAAGGCACGTGCAGCGGGTGAGACCATCGGAGGCTATCTTGCCGACTATGGATTCAACATGGATTTTGCACCGGATGCGGACGTGGATTCCAATCCGGCGAATCCGGTGATCGGAAACCGGTCCTTCGGTAAGGACCCGAAACTTGTGGCAGAGATGGACGCCGCATTCCTTGACGGACTGCATGCAAATGGTGTATACGGAGTGATCAAGCACTATCCCGGGCATGGCGATACCAAGTCCGATACGCACTACGGTACGGTGAAAGTGAGCAAGACCTGGGAGAAGATGGAAGAACTTGAACTGATCCCTTTCCTTGAGAATCTTGACAAGACGGATGCCGTGATGGTTGCGCATATCACACTCACGAAGTCTGAGGACGGACTGCCGGCGTCCATATCGCCGGATGCCATTGAACATCACTTGAGAGAACTCTACGGTTACGATGGAGTTGTGGTCACGGATGCGATGATGATGGAGGCGATTCGTAAGCATTACGGATCCGGAGAAGCGGCGGTGATGGCGATCGAAGCAGGCGCGGACATCGTCCTGATGCCGTATGATTACGTGGAGGCTTTTGAGGCTGTGCGGACAGCTGTTGAGAAAGGCCGCATCAGTGAGGAGAGGCTTGATGCGAGCGTGCTTAGGATTCTCAGGTTGAAGTACGGACGATGACGGATGGTGGCTGAAGGTGGCTGATGGGGACTGTAGGCGGCTGAAGGTGACGGTCGACAGGCCTTGGTGCCGTGTTGCCGGACACGCTCCCGCTGGTTGAGGGCACCCCCTAGCGGTACTAAACTCTCGGACACTGCGTGTCCGAATCGTTAAGTACCGAGACCCTCAGCCGACCTTGCAACGCGGCACCAAGACCTGCCGGCCTGGTAATCGGCAAAGGACATATGCAACGCAAGAGATTCGAGACGAAAGAGAAACACCAAGGCCGGACGACCTGTATAACGGCAACATGAAAGGAAGCAACCGCCAGATCAGGTGTACATTACTTCGTGTTGAACTGTTACATGATTCACGATAAACAGTGCGTGCAGGCAGGGACTGCGTTGCAAGGACAATGTGGAGCCGCCGGCGCTTAGCGAGGTTTTTCACGAGCTTAGCGTCCGTTGCGTGCGGAACTTAGCGCAAGCGTGTCCGGCAACACGGTCCCTGACTGCACGCGCGTCACATATGATGAAAATTTTTGAAAGAAGGTACAACATGAAAAAACGCCAAGTCTTTAACCCGTATCTGCCGCTGCATGAGTATATCCCCGACGGGGAGCCGCATGTCTTCGGCGACAGGATCTATATTTACGGATCCCATGACCGCGAGGGTGGGTATACGTTTTGTATGGATGATTATGTTGTGTACTCCGCACCCGTGGACGATCTTTCCGACTGGAGGTGCGAGGGTGTCATCTACCGTGCGAAGCAGGATCCCATGTATGAGGAGTACCCGTATATGTATGCGCCGGATGTGGTGCAGGGAAACGACGGACGTTATTATCTCTATTATTGTATGGCGGGAGATTACGGCATCGGTGGTTACAGGAATCCGATCTCGGTCGCTGTATGTGACACACCCGCAGGAGAGTACGAGTACCTTGGACATGTTGTGAATAGGGACGGAAGTCTGATGATGCGATATGTCTGCTTTGATCCGGCGGTGATGAACGATGACGGCGTGATCCGTCTGTACTACGGTACGCAGTATGGATTCGAGGAGGAAGAGGACTTCCTCACAAGCGGAAACCTTGAGGTGGAGATGGATATGTTCGGAAGGACGAAGGAGGAGATCCTTTCCTATCCTGACAGCATCAACGGACCTGTGGGTCTGGTGCTTGAAGATGACATGCTTACGGTGAAGGAAGAGGCGAAGCATATCATACCGTATCGCGTGAAGGGGACAAGCTTTGAGAAACATCCCTTCTTTGAGGCATCCTCCATGCGCAAGGTCGGTGACAAGTATTACTTTGTCTATTCATCCTGGCAGAATCATGAACTGTGCTACGCGGTAAGCAACTATCCGGATCACGGCTTTACATTTGGCGGGACCATTGTATCAAACGGAGATATCGGAGTGAACGGTCATGTGGAAGGCAAGGGTATGAATATGACCGGCACCACGCACGGAAGCATTGTGCAGGTGCGGGATGACTGGTATGTCTTCTATCACAGACTGACACACAAGTCCGATTACAGCAGACAGTCCTGCGCGGAGAAGATTGAGATCCTTCCGGATGGGAGTATCCCCCAGGTTGAGATCACAAGCTGCGGATTAAACGGTGGTCCCCTTGCGGGAGACGGTGTATATCCTGCGGCGATCGCATGCAACATTACAAACGGCAGGATGCCCCACGGTTGCAACTGCATTTACGATACGGAGTTCCCGAATGTCACCAATGCGGGTGACGACAGGTTTATCGGTGAGATCGAATGCGGAACACTGATCGGATACAAGTATTTTGATTTTAAGACGGCGACAAGGCTTGCAGTTACGGCACGCTTTGAGACGGAGAACAACCTAGTGCGCTACGAGGGACCGACCCGTTTGGACGAGCGTGGAAGCCGGCCGGCAGCAGAGGATGCCGGAAACGGGTACGGAGCACCGTCGGACGGTGCGGCCTATCTCGAGGTGCGTTTTGCGGAAACGGGAGAGGAAGTATCAAGGATCGTGATGGACCGCACTGCAGCGGATGATTTCGCATGGAGTACATACGGAGCGGAAGGCCTGATTCCTGCGGGGACACATGCGATCTATCTGATCTATCACGCACCGAAGGAAGGAACGAAGATCCAACTGAAGGAACTGATCTTTACACCCGCGGCTTGACAAAAACCCGGGTGTGTGGTATCTTGCGATCAATATAAAGAAAGGCACATCGAAGATGTGTAGGTGAGGAAATGAAGAACAGATAATCATATTTGGCACATACGAAACTTACGGAAAGACCGCACGGTCTTGTTTATGTATGCCGAATAGGATTATCGCGCTCATCTCACACCACCATTTGGGTGTTGTTTTGCTACGGTGTACGTATAATCTGCTTTCGGCGAAGGCAGATTATTTTTTTCTGCCTCTTTTCGGGAGGTGTATCACATGGCACAGTTACAGATATCCAATCTTGATTTTACTTATGAAGGAAGCTCGGATCCCGTGTTTGAGGATTTGAGCGTGATGATCGATACTTCGTGGAAACTCGGACTGATCGGAAGAAACGGAAAGGGAAAAACAACGCTTTTGAGGCTTCTGATGGGTTGCTACGAGTACCGCGGATCGATCCAAAGACCGACGGAGTTTGATTACTTTCCCTATGAGGTACGTCCGGAGGACCTGGAAAAAACTGCGGCGGAGCTTGCGGAAAGATGGAAACCCGCTGTGGAATTCTGGCAGATCTCGGTGCAGATGAACCTGATCGGTATGGATCAGGAATGCCTGTTTCGACCGTTTGGGACGCTCAGCCACGGGGAGAGAACGCGGGTGATGCTTGCGGTTCTCTTTGCGGATGAAAATGAATTTCTGCTGATCGATGAACCGACGAATCACTTAGACAGTTCGGCACGGGAGATCGTGAAAAACTATCTTGCGGGTAAAAAGGGCTTTCTTCTGGTTTCCCATGACAGAGATCTTTTGGACGCCGTGGTGGATCACGTGCTTGTGTTAAATCGAAAGACCGTAGAGGTGCAGGCGGGAAATTTTACGTCCTGGTGGGAGAACAAGGAAAAGAACGATGCATTTGCGCTTGCGGAAAATGAAAAGCATAAGCGGGAGATAAAAAAGTTACATGCCGCAGCAGAGAGAAGTGCCGGGTGGGCGGAGAAAAATGAAAGCACGAAGATCGGGTTTGATCCGGTGAAGGAGCCGGAGCGTAACATATCGACAAGGTCTTATATCGGTGCCAAAACCAAGAAAATGCAGTCGCGTGTCAAGTCATTTGAAAACCGGATTGAGCGGGAGATTGAAGAGAAGGAGGGACTGCTTTCGGACATCGAGCAGGTAAAGGATTTAAAGATCGAACCGCTTTCGCATCACAAGGAGCTTTTGATCCATGCGGACAGGATGACGCTTGACTATGGCGAGTCGTCGCCGATTGTCTGCAACCTGAGTTTTGAGGTAAGACGCGGTGAGCGGGTTGTCCTTGCGGGTGCAAACGGAAGCGGAAAGTCGAGTATCATTGCCGCGATTCTTGCTGCGGCCGGGGCGGGAATGGAAGATGAAGTACGTGCATGCCCGAACGTTTGCGGGACACTGGAGACGGCTTCCGGGATGGTCATATCCTATGTGAATCAGGATACATCGTTTCTGAAGGGAGTCCTCAGAGCGTTTTGCAGGGAACGTAAACTTTCCGAGAGTACCCTGTTTGCGGTGCTGCGCCACCTGGACTTTGAACGGACGCAGTTTGGAAAAGACATGCGGGAGTTTTCCGAAGGACAGAAAAAGAAGGTGCTGGTTGCGGCAAGCCTGATCACGCCCGCACATTTATACATCTGGGATGAGCCGCTGAATTTCATCGACGTGTTTTCCAGGATGCAGATTGAGAAAATGATTAAAAACTTTGAACCGACGATGCTTCTGGTGGAGCATGATGTGCGTTTTCGCGAGGAGGTTGCAACAAAGATCGTGAACTTGTGATTGCGGCATCTTTGTGATAATGTGAGGGGAGAAGACGAAGCACCAAAAGGAGACACGATGATCATACATATAAACGAAAGATACCTTCTGCTTCCGGTAAGCCGTGAGGCGGAAGAACAAAAACTGCATTTTTATCTGGATGGCGAAAAGATCGCGGAAACAGATGTGAAGCTTGCTACAGATGTGCCGGACTTTGTATTTCCCATGGATATGGGATCGTATATCGGGAGGGATATAGACGTGCGGATAGCATCGGGCGAGGAGACACTGCTTGCGCGTATCGAAAGCAGTGACACAAAGCCTGCGGTTTCCGATGCAAGAAGGCCGAAGATCCATTTTACTGCGGAAAGGGGTTGGATCAACGATCCCAACGGACTTTTGTATGCGGACGGTGTTTATCATCTGTTCTACCAGTGGAATCCCTACGGAACCGTCTGGGGCAATATGCACTGGGGACACGCGATAAGCAGGGATCTTCTTACCTGGGAGCACCGTGACACTGCGCTGTACCCGGATGCATACGGGCCGATGTTTTCCGGTTCCGGTTTTTTGGATACTGAAAATGTAGCAGGCTACGGAAAAGATGCGCTTCTGTTTTTCTACACGGCAGCAGGCGGAGACAATGCCTGGTCCAAGGAAGCGGGAAGGCGTTATACGCAGCAACTGGCCGTATCGACAGACGGAGGAGAGACACTTCAAAAGAAAGGAGTCGTGCTGCCGCATGTCAAGGCCGGCAATCGCGATCCGAAGGTGTTTTATCACGCGGAAAGCGATGCATACATTATGGCACTGTATCTCGGTGAGGGCGAGTTTGCGATCTACCGGTCAGAGGATATGAAGCGGTGGACGGAAAGCAGCCGTCTCTTTGCGGAGGGGATGTGGGAATGCCCGGATCTCTTCCGGCTGACAGTGTCTGAAACCGGCGAGAAGAAGTGGATCTTCTGGTCTGCGGACGGATACTATATGATCGGAGAATTCGACGGATATACGTTTGTACCGGAATCCGGCGTACTTACAGCTTATGATACAAAACTCGGATACGCGGCGCAGACCTACGCCGGGATTTCGAATCGCGTCATAAGTGTAGCATGGTACAGAACGAAGTGTGATGCGGACGGATTCCGGGGGATGATGTCCGTGCCGACGGAGCTTTCACTGGGAGAGACTGCCGACGGACTGCGGATTCGCTTTGCTCCCGTTCGTGAGTTGTGGGATGCGTATAAGCCGGAACCTGTCGAAGCATGCGGGGACACCGTCACGCTTCCCTTGAAGGAGGAAGCGGCGGTTTATGAGCTGCAATGGAATGCCGCCGGCACGTCACAGATTTGTGTAGGAAGCGACACATTTTCTGTTTCACATGATGAGAAAAAGACGATTCTGATCCTTGATGCGGGAATCGCAGAGTACTTTTCAAAAGGTGGAACTGTTTACGGCGCAGTGGAACTTGCGCAGGGATAAGGCATATGGCAAGATGCGAGGTCTGTTTCAGACATTGTGAAATTGAAGAGGGAGGTCTTGGCTTCTGCGGGGCGAGGACCTGTAAGGACGGCAAAGTATTTGCTTCAAACTACGGGAGGATCACCGGCATGGCGCTCGATCCGATCGAGAAGAAACCGCTTTCGCGCTTTTTTCCTGGGAGCCTGATCCTTTCACTCGGAAGCTACGGCTGTAATCTGCGCTGTCCCTTCTGTCAGAACAGCGACATATCATGGTCGGATGAGGCACGGAGGATGGCCGAACGGGCGGAGTATATCACCCCGGAGGAAGCCCTTGAGACTGCACTTCGATATCAGTCTGTCGGGAACATCGGCGTGGCTTATACTTACAACGAACCGCTGGTCGGCTATGAATTTGTAAGAGACTGTACGAAGCTTGTGAAAGGGGCCGGCATGAAGAATGTCCTTGTATCAAACGGAACCGCAGAACTCCCAGTCCTTGAGGAGATCCTGCCTTATATCGATGCCATGAATATTGACCTGAAAGGTTTCTCGGACAGATACTACGGGGAAGTGCTGAAAGGGAGTAAGAAACAGGTGACGGACTTTATCGCACGGGCCGCAGAAGACTGTCATGTCGAACTGACGACACTCATTGTTCCCGGCGAGAATGATTCCGAAGAAGAGATGCGGGAGATCAGTGCATGGATCGCAGATCTTCCGAACGGGGAGTACATCCCGCTTCACGTGTCCCGCTTCTTCCCGCGCTTTATGATGACCGACAGAGAAGCAACCCCGGTCTCGAAGATCTACAGGCTGGCCGATGTCGCAAGAGAGAGATTAGATTACGTCTATACCGGGAACTGTTAGACGGCCAGCCGTTTTAGTGAGTCTATGCGTCAGCCTCATCCCAGAAAAGCTCATCTAAAGTTTTTCCGAGAACCTTGCAGATGCTGATGCAGAGTTTTATGGTCGGGTTGTAGTCGCCCTTCTCGATGGAATTGATCGTCTGTCGGGAGACGCCGACAGCCTTGGCAAGTTGTTCCTGTGACAGGTCGAGTCCGGCGCGTGCAGCCTTAAGCTTCAGATTCTTCATCGTCATCGCCGCCTTTCCCAACTACAAGTTTTCGAATTGCTATCTCCAGTACAATCACGATCGACATGACGCCTACGATGAGGTTCGCCACATGAAACTGAAGAACACCGTCTTTGACCATGCGTCCTGACCGGTAGGAACTATACGCGATAAGCAGGTTCGCGAAACCGATCATCAGAATGAAGATGGTCCACTTTGATTCATTTAAATTGAGTTCGATATACGCATCCTTCCAGATGCAGTAGCCGATGTGGATCAGTAATCCGATGAAGGGCGGAAACATAAATACCGTATCACCGAGAAAATGAAGTGTCTCTTCGGAAAGTGCCACGGGAATCAGACAGGTGAGAACCGCCATGGAATAAAATGCGATCATGTAGCCGCGACCTCTGTCGAGTTTCTGACGCTCATCATACTTCGGTAGAGTGTTGCCGTCCTTGTGCATCGACTTTCCGATGACGAGTGTGAGGATGACGCAAAGCATCCCGATGAGTATGATCAAAGTCAGTGATCTGTTCATAATAACGACCTCCTTTGGTAGTGCGTTTATCATTGCCTTGGACGTATCGTACAATATACTCTCCTAAATGTCAAGTATATATTACAATTTGTAATGTGACAATGCTTTAAACAGTCTGATCGAGGAGGCTGTACGGGAGAAGCTTGCAGGTTAGATGAAAAAAAGTGAACGGTATAACCGTTCACTTTTTGTTAAATGTGATCTATGTGGATGTTACTCTTCTGCTTCTTCGGAATCAGCTTCGTCCTCGTCAAGGGACTTTTCTTTCTTCGGTTTGGAAGCGGAAGACTTGCCGTCGGACTCAAGGAACTTGTAGCAAAAGCCTGCAATCGCAGCGCCGACAAGGGGAGCAAGTACGAAGACCCAGACAACCTTCAAGGGTTCTGTGTCGCCGCCGACTGCCGCAACAAGCGCGGGTCCGAAGCTTCGTGCGGGATTCACGGAGGTACCGGTCAAACCGATGCCGATGATGTGGATACCCATCAGCGCAAGACCGATCACAAGTCCGCCGAAGGAGCCGTGAGACTGCTTCTTGCTTGTGACACCGAGGATGGTCATCACGAAGATGAAGGTGAGAACCGCTTCCACGATGAAGCCGGTCAGGGGATCGTCGCTGACACCGCCGAGGCCGTTGGTGCCCATGTGGTGGGTGGTGTCCGTGATGCTGCCCATATCAAAGATCAAATCAAGTAAAGCGGATGCTGCGATGGCACCGAAACACTGCGCTACAAGGTAGGCAAGGAAGTCCGTGATGCTGATGCCGCCGTTGATCAAAACACCGAGTGATACGGCGGGATTCACGTGACCGCCGGAAATGTTGCCGACGCTGTACGCGATCATCACGATGGCGAGACCGAAGGCTGCCGCCGTGGCAAGATAGCCACCGGTCACATCACAGCCGATCAGCATGGCAGTACCGCATCCGACAAACACCAGGATGAAGGTACCGATCAGTTCCGCAAGATACTTTTTGAATGGATTCATAAGGTCATCTCCTTTGTAAAAGATAGGTATAATATAACACAATCCGAAGGGTTTTGATACTGTTTTTTCAGTGTACCTATGCTATAATATCAGTATGTAAAATGTGCGATAATTACAATTATGCGAGGAGGTATGCTTATGCTGAAAGAGTGGGTAAAAGAAGATCGGCCTTTGGATGAAGAACTTTCCGCAAGACTTGAGACGGCGCGTGCCGAACTTGCGAAAAGACAGATGGCGATCAAAGACAAGAAACTGCCTGTTCTTGTTGTGCTTGACGGCTGGGGGGCTGCGGGCAAGGGCAGTGTGCTCGGAAGAGTGATCAAGAATCTGGACCCGCGATTCTTCAAATGTGAGACCCTGACACAGGCCACAAGTGAAGAGACGCGTCGTCCTTTTTTGTACCGCTACTTTGTGCGGATTCCGCAGGAAGGCAAGATCTCCTTCTTCGACGGAAGCTGGATGGGTGAGGTGACGGGAGCGTATCTGCACGGAAAGATCAAAAAGAAAGAATACAAGTCCCATCTGACCAGTATCAAACGCTTTGAGAGACAGCTCAATGACAACGGATACCTGGTGGTCAAATTCTTCTTCCATATCGATGAGAACGAGCAGAAGAAGCGCTTGGATGCGTTGTCGGACGACCCGAATACCAAGTGGCGCGTGACCTCAAAGGATAAGTGGCAGAATAAGCACTACGAGAAGTGCATGGATGTCTATGACTCCTATATCGAGGCAACCAACCAGTTCGTATGTCCCTGGTATTTTATCGACTCCACAAGCAAGAAGTGGGCGGAGCTTCAGATGACGGAGATCCTTGTGGCGAGCATCGATACGGCGCTTGCAGGTGCTGATGCGAAACAGAAGGCTCCGCTTTTACAGAACACATTCCCGTTAAAATCCATCCCGAAACTTGCGGAGATCCCGCTCGATAAGACGCTGACCGAGGAGGAGTATCGGACGGAACTTGACAGATTGCAGAAGCGACTCGGTGAGCTTCACAACGAGCTTTATCACAAGAAGATACCCGTGATCATCGCCTATGAGGGCTGGGATGCCGCAGGCAAGGGAGGCAACATTAAGCGCATCGCTGCCGCTTTGGATCCGAGAGGTTACGAAGTGCATCCCATCGCAAGTCCCGAACCTGCAGAGAAATCAAGACACTATCTCTGGAGATTCTGGAATCGCCTTCCGAAGGACGGACATATCGCCATCTTTGACCGTACCTGGTACGGAAGAGTTATGGTGGAGCGCCTGGAAGGATTCTGCAGCGAGAACGACTGGCAGAGAGCCTACAATGAGATCAACGAATTCGAGAAGGAACTTGCCGACTGGAATGCGGTGATCATTAAATTCTGGGTTCAGATCGATAAGGACACCCAGCTTGCGCGCTTTACCGACAGACAGAATACGCCCGAAAAGCAGTGGAAGATCACGGATGAGGATTGGAGAAACCGCGAGAAGTGGGATCTGTACGAGGAAGCGGTGGATGAGATGCTTGCCAAGACGAACACGAAGTTCGCACCCTGGCATGTGCTCGAGTCCAATGACAAAAAATACGCAAGGATCAAGGCACTAAAAGTCGTGATCAAGGCAATCGAAAAGAAACTTGCAGAGGATTAAAGATGGCACGAGTGAACTACAGGCTGATCGTCGTCTACGACGGCAGCAGATACTACGGCTGGGAGCATCAGCCGGGCAATGAAATGACCATCCAGGGCAAACTGGAATCGGTGCTTGAGCGATTTGAGGGACAGCCGGTGGAGGTGACGGGCGCGGGACGCACCGATGCGGGTGTGCATGCGAAAGGCATGGTAGCGAATGTCCGTCTTGAGAAAGAGACGACGGAGGAAGAACTCCTTGCCTACATGAACCGCTACCTGCCGGAGGATATCTGTATCAGGGAAGCAAGCCGTGCTTCGGACCGCTTCCACAGCAGATACAACGCCACCGGCAAGACCTATTGCTATACCTGCTACATTGGGGACAGAAAGCCTGTATTCAATCGCAAGTACGTTTACGTGACGGAACGGGTTCCGGACGTTGAGCGTATGCGGAAGGCGGCGGCCTACTTGGTCGGCGAGCACGATTTTGCCTCCTTCTGCGGGAATCCGAAGATGAAGAAAAGCACGGTGCGGGAGATCTATGATATTGATATCGCATCAAAGAACGGCTATCTGAATCTGACATTTCACGGAAGCGGATTCCTGCAGTACATGGTCCGGATCCTGACCGGAACACTGCTTGAAGTAGGGTACGGAAAGCGGACCCCGGAAAGCATGGAGGATCTGCTTGCCGAAAGAAACCGAAGCAAGGCGGGTTTTACCGCCCCTCCTCAGGGACTGTGCCTGCTCAAGGTGGACTACAACGGCGAGCGCTAAACATTGTCCATATGTCCGAATAATGATAGAATAATAATGTTACACCGATACTTCGGATATGATAGGGAGTATTCTATGCAGTACAGAAAAGACAAATACGGAAAAGACATGTCGCTTCTCGGATACGGGTGCATGAGGTTCACCAGAAAGGGAAGAGACATCGATCTCGATAAGGCCGAGAAGGAGATCCTGGCGGCGATCGAGGCCGGCGTCAATTATTTTGACACCGCATACATTTATTCGGGCAGCGAAGTTGCCCTGGGTGAGATCCTGCATCGCACCGGTATGCGTGATCGCGTCAAGATCGCGACCAAGCTTCCGCAGTACCTGATCAGCAGCCGCAAGGCCATCGACAAGTACTTTGAGGAACAACTTTCCCGCCTTCAGACGGACCATATCGACTATTACCTGATGCACATGCTGACGGACTATGCGCAGTGGGAGAGCTTAAAGAGTCTCGGGATCCTGGATTGGATCAAAGATAAGAAAGCCTCCGGAGAAGTTGTGAATCTCGGCTTTTCATTTCACGGTACGCCGGAGATGTTCCTTAAGATCCTGGATGATTACGACTGGGACTTTTGCCAGATCCAGTATAATTATGTGGATGAGACGACACAGGCCGGACGCATCGGACTCGAAGCAGCGGGGAAAAAAGGTATCCCCGTCATCATCATGGAGCCGCTTCGCGGCGGCAAGCTGGTGGATCTGCTTCCGGAGAAGGCAAAGAAGGCCATTGCGAATCATCCCCGCGGCTATACCGCGGCAGAGTGGGCGTTTCGCTGGCTGATGGAACAGCCGCAGGTGTCCTGTGTTCTTTCCGGTATGAACAGCATGGAGATGGTGGAGGAAAACTGCCGGATCGCATCTTCGGTTGAGATCGGGGAGTTCACGGATGATGACCGTGCGCTGATCGCCGAGATCAAGGAAGAGATTCGAAAGACGACCAAGGTCGAGTGTACGGCCTGCAGGTATTGCATGCCCTGCCCGAAGGGTGTGGACATCCCCGGCAACTTCCGCTGCTACAACCACATGTACTCGGAGAATAAAAAAGACGCCAGACAGGAGTTCCTGCAGACGATCGCGCTCACGGAGGATCCCGGTTTTGCCAGCAAATGTGTCGCATGCGGAAAGTGTCAGCAGCACTGTCCGCAGGGAATCCCCATCATAGAAAAACTAAAAGAAGCGGACAAGGCTTTACGACCGGGTCCGTACAAAGTCTTTCTGTTTTTTGCCAGAAAGTTTATGGTCAAAAAGAAAAGCAAAGGATAAGGAACAAAGACATGTCAGCCAATAAGAAAAAACTCGCATTCACTTACAATGCACCCGTAACGCTTACATTTGCCCTTCTTGCCTTTATCGCACTGATCCTGGCGAACTTTACATCGGGGCAGAGTACGTCCCTGGTGTTCTCCGTATACAGAAGCAAGATCGGCGTGCTGTGGTTTGTCCGACTCTTCGGACATGTGCTCGGGCACTCGAGCCTGGCACACTACACAGGCAATATGACTCTGTTTCTCCTGCTTGGTCCGGTGCTTGAAGAAAAGTACGGAAGCAAGAATTTAGTCGAGATGATCTCCATTGTGGCAGTCATATCGGGGCTTGTGAATATCATTTTCTTCCCGCATGTGGTGCTGCTCGGAGCGAGCGGTATCGTGTTCATGATGATCATTCTGGTATCCGCGACGGATATGCGCCGCGGAGAGATTCCCATCACCATGATCCTGGTGATCGTGATCTATCTCGGTACGGAGATCTGGAATATGGTAACAGTGAAAGACAACATCTCCCAGCTGACACACATTATCGGCGGTATCTGCGGCGCCGTGTTCGGCTATCTGTACCGCGCAAAGGGCAGTAGGGAATAGGAGGAACCAAGTGATCTACTTCATCGTGAATCTAAAGTCAAAAACCGGAGTGTCGGCCGATACGTGGAATACCGTGAAAGGCGTGATGCGTGAGGAAGGGATTACCTACCGTGCGTTTCAAACCAGGTATCCCGGGCATGCGATGGCGCTTGCGGAAAAAATCAGTTCTCTGCCCGGCAAGGAAATCCAACTGGTCGTAGTCGGAGGAGACGGGACCGTCAATGAAGTGTTAAGTGGAATCACGGACTTTTCAAAGGTATCCCTCGGGATTGTCCCCTCGGGATCGGGTAACGATTTTGCGGGAGGACTCGGCATCTCAAAGGATCCGGAAGTGGCAATCCGAAGGATTATCTCCGATCGGGAACGTAGCGTGATCGATCTCGGAAGCGTTACCTATGACGGGGCGACACGACCCCGCTACTTCGGCATCAGCAGCGGCGTGGGTCTTGATGCCATCGTTTGTAAGAAAGCGCTTCACTCAAAACAAAAGGCATTCCTAAACCGGTTCGGACTCGGCAAGCTGACCTATCTGCTTCTTACGGTGGAGACGCTTTTTTCCATGCGGACGGTCAGAGGCCGTGTGAGCTTTGACGGAGAAAAGTCTAAGCGGTTCGACAAACTGATCTTTGCGGCGGCCATGAACCTTCCTTCGGAGGGGGGCGGTGTGCCTATGGCACCCGATGCGAATCCGCAGGACGGACATCTGACGCTCTGTCTGGCGCATGATGTTTCGAGATTTGCGGCCTTCTTCGCACTTCCCTGGCTGGTGCTCGGAAAGCATGACCGATTAAAATGTTTTTACTTACGAGATTTTGGCAGCTGCCTTATCAGGCTGGAAAAGCCTGTCACCCTCCACGGAGACGGCGAGGTTTTGGGTGAGGTAAAAGAGATCCTCTTTGAGATACACAAGGGTAAACTTCAGTTGTTGCATGAGATTCGTGCATAGAAAGAACGGGTACAATATGGCTACTAAAACGGCGACAAAAGATCTGACACAGGGCGCACCCGGAAAACTGGTCTTTTCATTTGCGATTCCGATGATCCTCGGAATTCTGCTACAACAATTTTACAGCCTGGTCGACACGATGATCGTCGGCAGGTATCTCGGTAAGGAAGCGCTTGCGGGTGTAGGTTCTACGGGATCCCTGAACTTTATCGTACTCGGATTCTGTATGGGAATCTGTAATGGATTTGCGGTGATCGTGGCGCAGAAGTTCGGAGCCAAGGACGAGAAGGGACTTCGAAAGACGGTGGCGGCAAGTATATGGCTTACCGTAGCCATCGGCGCGATCGTCACCGTGCTTACCTGCATCTACTGCAAACCGATGCTTCAGCTGATGAAGACACCGGATTCCATCTTTGATTCGGCGTCCACCTATATCTTCATCATCTTCGCGGGCATTCCGGCGATGCTCTTATACAATATGTCGGCGGCGATTATCCGAGCGCTCGGTGACAGTCGTTCACCGATCCTCTTCCTTGCGATCGCAGCCGTGATCAATATCGGTCTGGATCTTTTGTTCATCGCCCGGATGGGGATGCATGTGGAGGGCGCGGCTTATGCGACAGTGCTTTCGCAGGGCATATCCGGTGCATTTTGCGTCATCTACATCAGAAAGCGTTTTGAGATCCTTCATATGGAGAAGGGTGAGATGCGTCCGGACGGTCTTGTCATGAAACGGCTTCTGGGGATCGGACTTCCCATGGGACTTCAGTATTCCATCACCGGTATCGGTTCCGTGATCCTTCAGACATCCGTGAACGGACTCGGTGACGTGAGCGTTGCTGCCATGACGACGGCCTTAAAGGTGCACATACTGCTCAGCTGTCCGCTGGACGGACTCGGACAGGCTATGGCGCCTTATGCCGGACAGAATGTCGGCGCAGGCAGACTGGACAGAGTCGGACAGGGACTGCGCGCTGCACTGATCTACGCAGCAGTGATCTCTGCCGTATTGATGGTTCTGGTGCTCTTGTTCGGCGGACATGCGGCCACACTGTTTCTTGACAAGGATAAACTTGCGGGTGAAGCGGATACCATTATCCGTCTGTCCAAGCAGTATCTGATCACTGTCACGGCCTTTGATTTCCTGGTCGGCGTGGTCAATACCGTGAGATTCACGATACAGGGTATGGGATTCTCGAATTTTGCCATGATCGCGGGTCTGCTCGAGATGGTGGCCAGATCGATCGCCGGTATCGTCTTAATCCCGATGATCGGCTTTGCGGGAGCGTGCTTCTCAAGCCCGCTTGCGTGGATCTTCGCGGATGCGTTTCTTGTGCCTGCGTACTTCTGGTGTAAGAAGCGGCTGTCCATGGCGTAAAAAGGGGGTTTTTGGGATGGATCCATTGATTGCGGATATCCTGTTGATCGCGGTCATTGCGGGCACATTTATCCTTGCCTGCGTCTCGATCTACAGGCAAAAGAAAAAGCAAAATCACTGTCTCGGATGTATGATGGCAGACACGTGTGAGCGCTCAAAAAGCGATTGCACCAAATCCCAATGAATGGTAGACTATAACTATATTGACTACGGAGAAAGGTGTTTTGTCAGATGAAGAATAAACCATATCCACTTTACCAGACACTGCCTCAGATCACCGATCTGAAGGACATGATCAAGGGCCGTGCGGCGGACACACCGGGGACGGTTTGTTTTTCCTTCACGGATACCGACAAGCAGCTGAAGGAAAAGACTTGCTTCGAGTTTGATGAAGAGATCGAAGCGTTGGGGGCTTATTTTTACAAAAAGGGATTCCATGATACACATGTAGCAGTGATCGGCGAGAACTCCTACACATGGCTGGTGACGTTTTTTGCGCTGGTGAACGGCGGCAATGTTGCGGTTCCGATCGACAAGGAGCAGTCACCGGAGATGGCGGAGAAACTTCTTTCTATGAGCGACTGCAAGGCGGTTGTGATCTCCGACACTTACAAGAAACTGGCATCGGGTATCAAGGGCGTGGAAGTCATCATGATGTCCGAACTTCCCGCATTTATCGAGGAAGGTAAAAAGCTGGTTGCAGACGGATTTACGGAATTTACGGATTATAAGATCGATCCGGACAAGCTTGCGGCCATTTTCTTCACCTCGGGAACAACAGGCATCTCCAAGGGCGTTATGCTTTCCCACAGAAACATGGCACAGGATATCAACTTTGCCTGCAAGAACTTCATCCTGGAGGGCGATACGCTTGCGGTTCTTCCCTTCCATCACACCTTCGGCCTGATCACGGCCATATTCAAGGTGTTCCACTACAGGAAGTCGATCTATATCAACAACTCCCTGAAGTATCTGTTGAAGGAACTCGAGATCGTGAAGCCTCAGACGATGTTTCTGGTTCCGCTCTTTGTGGAGAATTTCTATAAGCGAATCATCGCCACGGCCAGAAAGAACGGTAAGGAACGCATACTGAAGAGTGCCATGAAGAACAGCGATGTTCTCTTAAAACTCGGCATCGACCTGCGTGCGAAGTTCTTCAAGGAAGTACTAAATACCTTTGGTGGCAACCTCGAGTATATCATCTGCGGCGGCGCACCGTTAAACGAGCACTATGTGAAGGCCTTTAGGACCTTCGGTATCAATATCTTAAACGGATACGGAATTACCGAGTGTTCACCCGTGGTATCCGTAAACCGTAACAAGTACTTCCGGGACGGAAGCGTGGGGCAGATCTTGGACGGCGTGAGCGTCAAGGTATCCGATGAGGATGAGATCTTAGTGAAGGGCGAGAATGTCATGCTCGGTTACTACAATGATCCGGAGTCTACCGCAAAGTCACTCACGGACGGATGGTATCATACGGGCGATCTCGGACGCGTGGATGAGGACGGTTTCCTCTTTATCACCGGACGCGAGAAGAACCTGATCATCCTTTCCAACGGAGAAAATGTTTCTCCCGAGGAACTCGAGATGTATGTGGGTGTTATCCCCTTCGTGGCGGAGAATATGGTCTACAGCGATGACAAGGGTATCGCGGTGATGATCTTCCCCGAAGAAGAATACATCGGCAATTATGAGTACTTTGAGAAAAAGATCGCAGAACTCAATAAAACACTTCCCGTATATAAGCGGATTGAAAAGGTGATCTTAAGGGATACCGAATTCCCGAAGAATTCATCCAAGAAGATCGTAAGAAGCGAAGTGCTTAAGAAAGTATAAGAACAAGAAAGCCTGACTCTTATCGGAGTCAGGCTTTCTTGTTCTATGAGCTGCGCTTTTTTTGTTTGGAGAGATACATTTGCTTGTCCGCACCCTTTAGAAGGTCTTTCAGATCCAGATGAGGCTTCACAAGACCGGTGTAAGAACCGCAGCTGGCGCTTACCTGATAGGGAAGTCCGGATCGGCTGTTATAATCGCCTAAGTATCGGTGGATGGAAGCGATGACTTCGCGCGTATCCACATCGCCGAAGATGATCGCACAGACCTCGTCACCGCCGAAACGCACACAAAGCGCATGGCGCGGGCAGGCCTGCTTTAAGGCCTGGGCTACGGTTTTGATGGCGTTGTCGCCCTCAGAGTGACCGTAGGTGTCGTTGATGGTCTTTAATCCGTCCAAGTCTGACATAATGATGGAAACAGGCTTGCCGTTATAGATGGGGTCATCCATCATGTCACGGAAGGCTGCGTTGAATCCGACACGGTTGTAAAGGCCGGTAAGGAAGTCGTTTTTGTAAAGACGCGCGATCTGGTCTGCGAGCGTCTTTTGGTATTTGTGGGTAATGAAACCGCCGAGTCCCATACTGATGGAGTCGGTGATGCTCGCTGTCTTGGAATAGCTGATCAGATCGTAGGACTTGTAGAAGAATCCCACATATCCGAGGGGTACATTCATATAATCAAGGGATGTGATGATCAGAGGATAACCGCTTGCCAAATAGCGTCCGAGCTCCTTGGGGTTCAGTTCGAAGTCTCTTCCGGGTGCGTCGGGAACGGACGCATCGTAAAGGAGGCGCATCCGGCCGGAGGTAAGACTGTGGTCGGATTCCGCGAAAAAGTCCTTGGAGTAGTCGAGACAATCCTTATCGATGACACAGAAGAGATCCTGCTGTGATTTTAAGATCGTCGAAAGGTATTTGGAAGAGTCTGACATCTGCATATGGATGGTGAGATTGTACAGCTCACGCATGCCGTCCTGGTAACGATAGAAGTTGCTGTTAAACAGATGCAGCACGGTGGGAGACTGGCTTGCGTGACGGGCACATCCGCAGGATTCGTTGGGGATGAGCTTCGGTGTCACATAGACGTCTTCGACGGGGCGGCCGTCCAAAGCCTTCTCGATGCTTTGGAAAAGTCCCTTGGCAAGTGCGTAGATATTGCAGTCCGCGGTAAGAATCCGGGGAGAGGTGAGAAAGGCCTCATCGATGCCGTCGAAACCGGATACAACAACCTCGTCGGGAATACTGATGCCCGCTTGCTGTAAGACATCGCTGACATTGATCGCCATGATGTCGTTGGCACAGACGATGGCCTCCGGCAGTGTGCCGGATTTGATCAGTTCTTTGGTGGCCTTGCGGGCAGGGTCGGCCCAAAAGTCGCCGAAACTGATCATGGAGTCGTCGCAGGGAATCTTGTGCTCTCGAAGAACCTTCTTAAAGACACGGATACGCTCGTTGGAGAAGGCGTTGTTCTTGAAACCTGCGATCATATGGAATGTTTTGAAACCGTGATGCTCCACTAAGTGGCGGACCACGCTTTCAAAGCCTTTGGCAAAATCGAAGCAGATCTTGGGGACACCGGGATAGTCGCCGTCCACCACGATGGCGGGAATGTGATGCTTTTTCGCCTTGGCGATAATATCCTCGGCAACGGTGTGGCTCTTGATCTTTTCGTTCATGATGATAACAGCATCAATGTATTTGTACGGGATGACATCGAAAACGGCAGTCTCGATCAGATGTGTGCGTTCTTCCCAATATAAGTCACTGCTGATCGTGAAAACCAGCAGGTTAATGTTCGCTGCGCGAAGATCTTCGTTCAGGGTTTCGATAAACGCATGCGTCTGGGGATCATAGATCCTTGATGTGCAGAGTGCGATTGTTTTTTTGCCGTTGATCATACAGGTCACCCCTCAAAAAAAATTCACCCTTATTATAACACATAAAATAAAAAACGTGCTAAAATATTCACAACAGGAAGTGAGGTTTTGGTATGCCGCCCGAATACGAAACACAAGTAAAAAAAGCCGAAGCGAATTACAGAAAAAGAACGGAACACTATGAGCGCCTTCTGGCGAGAAGGAACGAACTTCTTGCGGGAAGGGAACGCGCACCCGAGGAAGATCGCGTTGTGAAGCTTCTTAACGAGGCGAAGATCCGGGAACAGAACCGTCTGGCGATGGTGAAGAAGGACAAAGGGCTAAAGTACTTCATCCGGAACAGACGGCTATTTACGGCGATTGCAGTCGTACTGGTGCTGTCCTTTCTTTTTTTTGAGTGGATCCTTCCGGGAACACATTTAAGAAAAAGCGGCCTCCTGGACGGGAAGAGCAGTGAAACTACGGGAAGCGTGACACCCGTTACCGAGAAGGAATACAAAACCTACGACGGAATGAGCGAAGACCGGATGCTTTGGGATCATCTGATGGAGCACTTTCATGACAACAAGGTGGCAGTGATCGGCGTGATGTGCAACCTGAAAGCCGAGTCACGGTTCGAAGCGGGGAATCTTGAAGACTACAACAACGATCTCTGGTCGATCGATGACGATGCCTACACAAAAAAGGTGAATGAAAAAGCCATCGATAAGAAAGACTTTCTGGAGTCGAGAAACCGTGATGATACCAACGGATACTACAACGAGAACGACCAGTGGGTGAATACCGACGGCGGCTACGGTTACGCGCAGTATACCGCCTACGAGAAAAAAAGAGATCTGTATCAGTTTGCCGAGCAGTGGTTTGCGCCCGGCGGGCCGGGAGACGGTTACCGCTTCAACATCGGAGATCCGGAGATGCAGACCGCCTTTGTCGTGAATCTGCTTACCTCGGATGAGTTTTCCGATATGGACTACATGATACGGGATGCGGACACCATCGTGGACGCATGCTATATATGGCTCAAGTACTACGAAAAGCCCTATGATCCTTACGGAGACGATTATTATACCCTTGCGTTCGAACGAGCGGCAGCTGCCTGTGAGATCGAGCGAAACTGCACGGGGGTTGTGGATGTGTCAAAGGATTATGAGGTATACGAAGAAGAATAAACGGAGAGAGACCTATGAGTTTTTATAAGAAGAATCTGGGATTGATCATCACGGCGATCTTACTGCTTGCAGCACTTTCTGCAGGACTTGTTTTTCTCGGAAAGAAGCAGGCGGGAAGGACGACGGCTACGGAAATCACCGACTTTAACAGCGGGAAGATGACCATCGGTGTGGCGCAGGGCTACATCTTTGATGCGGCGGTTAAGGAAGCGCTACCCAAGGCAAAACTTCGCTATTATGATACGAGAGAACTGGCAATGCGGGGCTTGCTTGCCGGAGAGGTGGATGCAGTGGCGGAAGATGAGGCCAGCATCCGGGCTATGCTTCGTTCCACGGATGCATTTGCCATGATCGACGGCTATTTGACAGAGGATGCATACGCCTTTGTATTCCCGAAGACAAAAGATGGCGAAGAACTTGCTAAGGAATACAGCAGTTTTATACAAAAGAAGAGAAATCTCGGAGAACTTGCGGAACTTGAAGACAAATGGTTCGGCAAGGCTACGGACAATAAGCAGAGTGAGGACCTGCCCAAGGCGCCGGCCGGAGGCAGGACGCTCAACCTTGCTTTCTACGATACGGACATTCCGTTTTCATACGTGTCGGCGGGACGTCCCGTCGGGTTTGACATCGACGTGGCGATCGCCTTTTGCAGGGAGAAGGGATACGGCCTTAACGCTACCGGTATGGAGTTTAACGAGATGCTTGATTCCATCGAGCAGGGAACATATGACTTCGGCTGCGGCTCCGTGACTGTCTCCGAAGAGCGCGGTGAACGTTTTACCTTCGGTGAGCCGGATTACTACGGCGGCGTACGGCTTGTGGTATCGGCTACCGTGAAAAACCGCGCGGGTCAGGGTGTGCTCAACAGATTTGCGGACAGTTTTTCCGTGACTTTTCTGCAGGAGGGACGCGGATGGCTCTTCCTCGGAGGAATCTTTACCACGATCCTTGTGACGCTGCTTGCAGTGGTTGTGGGTACGCCGATCGGTATGATCGCCTATGCGGCTTCAAGAAGAGGACATCTGATCGTCAGGATGGTGGTTAAGGCACTGGTTTGGATTATTCAGGGCGTTCCGGCACTTATGATCATCATGTCGCTTTACTATGCGTTCTACAGAGACTTAAAGATAGGAGGCATCCTCGCCGGCGTGATCGGATTTGCCCTCTCTTTCGGAAACGATCTGTACGGCAATCTGTCCTATCATGCAAAGCAGCTGAATGACGGAAAGACGGAGGAAGATTACAGGCTCTACGCCATTCAGGGAGATGCGTTCTTCAAAACGCTGCTTTCTGCGGAGCGTACGGGGATTGCCTTCGGCTTTCGGGAATCCGCATTGCATCTTCTGAAGATGACCTCGGTGCTCGGCTTTATCGCCGTGCAGGATATGACGAAGGTGATGGAGATCATCCGCACGGAAAGCTATGAGCAGGTGATGATACTTACAGCAACGACGATTGCTTATTTCATCCTCATCAAAGCGGCAGGGGGACTTCTTTCACGTATCAGATACGGCGCGGAAGACAATTAAGAAACAGTTAAGAATTACAGAAGAATCATCTAAAGACTTCCGTGACGGGTTGTTGTAAATTATGATCAGACAACCGGTCACGGATTTTTTTTAAAAGGAGAAATGATATGAAAAAAGAGATTTTGAATGCGAAGGACGTGTGCAAGACATTTTCAAACGCATCCGTGCAGCAGCATGTGTTAAAGAATTTGAACCTTTCGGTGTACGAAGGCGATTTCACGGTGATCATGGGAAACTCCGGTTCCGGAAAAAGTACATTGCTTTATGCACTCTCCGGTATGGATCGACCTTCCCTCGGTTCGGTGACTTACCGTTTTGAAGGTGAGGACACGGAGATCTCCAAGTTCGGTAACGACAAGCTGGCGCTGTTCCGAAGAAAGCATGCCGGTTTCGTCTTTCAGCAAAACTACTTAAACGATACCATGAGCGCTTTGGACAATGTGATGGTATGCGGACTGCTGACAAGCAAAGACCGCGCCTCTGTGGCCGCACGCGCGAAGGAACTCTTCGCCCGGGTGGGTATCGGTGAAGCGGATTGGAAGAAGTTTCCCGCACAGCTCTCCGGCGGCATGCAGCAGAGAGTCGCAGTGGTAAGAGGCGTGATCAACAAACCGGACATCCTGTTCGCAGATGAGCCGACGGGAGCGCTAAACTCCCAGAATACGGAAAATGTGATGGACGTCCTTACGGAGCTGAATACGGACGGGCAGAGCATCGTAATGGTGACACATACCGTGAAGGCGGCGGAAAGAGGCAACAGGATCATCTATCTTGCCGACGGTGTGATCGGAAACGAGGTAGACCTCGGCCCTTACGTGGGAGATTATAAGGATGAGAAGAATCCGAAACAGGAGGAGGCACTCGCACGTCACAGGAAGCTGAAAGAGTTCCTTCAGGAGATGGGATGGTAGGAGGAGAAGCGTATGGCACGTCTATTGATGATCGCAAAAAACAATATGAAGCGTCAGAGAGGGGATATGATCACCTTCTTTATCCTCACACTGATCGCAACCTTTCTGTTTTCGGACTGTCTGTCTGCCATCCTGGGGATGCAGAAGGTTCTTGACGACAGGTATCGTGATATCAACGGTGCGGAGATCTTCCTGTACCACCGGGATACACCGGAAGAAAATGCGGCTGCTGACAAGGCTTTTGCGGACAACCCGAATATCGGAAATGTGGAGAAGACACCGCTTTTGATGCAGTACCTGAAATATCGAAAGGCAGGTGAAGCCGACTTCGAAGAGTACGCATTCTTTGTAAACCGCTTCGATGACAAGCCTGCGATACATCATGTGCTTTCGGAAGAGAAAGTGTATGAGAAAAACGATATTGTTCTTCCGCTTTATCTGAAGGGGGATTATCCTGAGGGATCGACGATGGAGATTGTTCTCGGGGATCACACCTACAACTTCAAAGTGGCCGGTTATGCCGAGGATCCCTATCTGTGCTCGACCATGAATTTTACGGTGCATTCGGTGTATATATCGGAGGATGCCTTTCACCGTATGTGTGAGGATGAACCCGAAATCGTGGTAAAGAGCGTATTACATAAGGGAAAGTACAGTGAGGCTGCAAGGAAGGAGCGCGTGGATACGCGGGATCTTGAGAAAGAGATTGGGGATGCTTACAAGAAAAACCTTCTCCCCGCAATGGAGGAAAATCCGGACAGAGACTATAACGATTACATTGCAGTCAACTGGGATCTGATGCGCGGCGGTTCGATATTCCTTCCCGGAATCGTGATGTCCGTGATCATGCTGTTTGCATTGATCATCCTCGTGGTTGCGGTCACCATCATTACATTTTCCGTAAGGAACTTTATTACGAGAAACATGAAGAACACGGGTATCCTCGAGGCTTCCGGTTATACGGTTAGAGAACTGCGCCTTGCGCTTGTCACCGAACTTGTGCTGGTTGCACTGTGCGGAAGCTTGCTGGGTGTACTTGCGGCGATTCTTACCTTTAAACCTTTCGGTAATCTCGTGACACAGGTACTCGGCCTTACATGGAATCAGCCCATGCATCCGCTTGCTTTCCTCGGAAGTGTCTTCGGTCTGCTTCTGATCGTAGCGCTTGTGGGCATTCTTGCCAGCAGAGCTTACAGGAAGATCACGGTTTTGGATGCGCTTCGCGGAGGTATCACGGTACACAACTTTAAGAAGAATCATTTTTCGATGGAGAAGACAAAACTTCCTCTGCCGGTGGTGATGTCCTTGAAGGAAACCTTCGGCGGCATGGGAAGAAATATCGTGCTGGCACTGATCATTATGGTTATCAGTACGGCAACCCTGCTCGGCGGAGGAATGCTTAAGACCTACGGAGGCAATCCGGACCAAATGCTTAAAATCATGGGATTTGAGACCGGAATTGCCGCGACGGAGGGCGATGAAACCATGGGAGATGGGATCCGTAAGCTGCCGGGCGTTAAAAAAGTGCTTGCCCAGTTTGAGTTTGAACCCGTTCTTATCGCGAACGGTAAGGACCAGCAGGTTTACACCTTTGCCGTAGATGACTTTGACAACACTTCGAATACAGTGATGATCGAAGGCCGGATGCCGGAACATGACAATGAGATTTTAGTAACGGAATCGGTAGCCGATGATATGGGGCTTTCCGTGGGGGATGCGATCACCGTAAGCTTTGCCGGAAAGACGGCGGATTATCTGATTGTCGGATTCAACCAGCGCATGGAGCGTATGGGAAGAACGGCGTATATGACGCTTGACGGCCTTAGGAAACTTGTACCGGGGAACTTGCATCTTAAATACAGGATCGTCGGGGAAGAGGGAGTTACTTATAAGACGATAGAAAAGGAACTCATGTCTTACGGCGAAGAGAACGGAAAAACTTTGGAAGTTGTTGATGTGAAGAAAAATGTAGAGGGGACGATGGAAACCCTTACCACGTCCATGTCTGCGCTTTGCGCTTTGATCGCCGTCGTTACCGCTTTCATCGTGATCTTTGTGGAGTCGCTGGTGATCCGTGCCAAGGTGACGAAAGAGTGGAAGAATATGGGAATTTCCAAGGGGCTCGGTATGACAAGCAGGGATCTGATCGTACAGATCATGCTTTCCAACCTGCCGGCCATCCTTACAGGATGCGTCGTTGCTGTGATCAGTGCTTCGTGGATCGGAAAAAAGATCTGCATCCTGGTATTCTCGATGTTCGGATTAAAGCAGATGCCCTTTGATATTTCAATCTTCTGGAAATTGGCTGTGGTTCTCGGCGTGGTTCTCGTAGCTCTGGTTACGGCTGCGCTTTCGGGACTTAAGGTTCGAAAGCTTGTTCCGGTAGAGATGATCACGGAGGAGTAAGACGCGCAAGATGCGTTTTGACCTCGGCGCGATGGGCGGCACTTACCGGAAGGTAGATGTTGCCGGCAAGGGCGATGCCATCTGCGGAAAGAGATTCAATGGTGGAAGTGTTGACTAAGTAAGACTGATGGATGCGGAGAAAATCGTAATTTGTGTTGCGAAGGCTTTGTTCGAGCACGTTCAGCTTTCCGTAGAAACTGCTGATGGAACCGTCGCGACAGTGAATGACGATCTTTCGCCTGTTGCTTTCGAAGAAAGCTACCTCGTGATAGGGTAGCTTTTTTTGACCGTGTCCCTCGGTAAACACAAGACCGTCGGAGGTATCCTTGCATTCTTCGGAGGCGGCAAGAAAGCATTCGCGGACGAGAAGCGCGTCCAAGGGCTTTCCGAGAAAACGGAAGGTGCGTACGTGAAAGAGATCCTCAAGGGCGTTGTGAAACGAAGAGTGAAAGACAATCAGAATCTTTTTGTCAAAGGATCGTATGTTTTTGGCCAGAGAAAGTCCGCTTCCGTCGGGAAGCATGCGTTCCGAAAAGAGAAGATCGTAGGATATGCCGGAAAGCATATCGTTTAACAGGTATTCGCCCCTGGTATACGCTTCGGTTTCGATGCGAATCCCCTCGCGGGCGGCGTTTAAGTACAAAAGGTTTTCCAATGTTGCCGTAGTTCCGTAATCACTGTCACAGATGGCGATTCTCATGAATTCTCCTCTTTCTGATGCTCCCGGTTGTACAAAAGATCGATGAGCCCGTTGACGTACCGGCTGCTTTCCGGAGAAAGTGCCTCGTACTTGAGGAGCATTTCGGTGTATTCCCCGAGATGACTGCTGATTTTACGTGCTTCTTCGGTGGTGATTTTTTCGTCGGACCGACAGAGAATATAGTCGGTGCTGACTTTGAAATGATCTGAAATGGTTGTGAGACATTCGGAAGGAATGGTGATCTGATTAAGCTCCATGGAGCTGACATACTGCTGATCATAGTGAAGAATATTACCGAGTTCCTTCTGGGTCATGTTGTGTGATTTTCTCAGCTCTCGAATGCGGTTCTTCGACATCGTTCTCCCCTCCGAGCATTATTTTAAATCATTTTCACACCTTCTTGTACAAAAAATAGATGTATCAAAATACGGGATATACATGTAAAAAGGAAAATGTGACGGAAACGGTTTTTGTGCTATAATGGGTAGAAAAGGAGAAGGACCATGCATTATAATTGCCTGATCGTTGATGATGAGGCCGAACTCGGCCGCATGACAGCCGAATACTTTGAGATGATGGATGTGAGCGCTTACTGTGTGGAAAGCGGTGAAGCATGTCTCGCATTTTTTGAAGAGCATACGGCGGATCTGATCCTGCTGGATATCAATTTAGGGGATGGATCCGGTTTTTCCGTGTGCAAGAAACTGCGGGAGGAGTATGACCTTCCGATCCTGTTTATCAGCGCAAGGCAAAGTGACGATGACGTACTGATGGCACTTTCCGTGGGCGGCGATGATTACGTAAAAAAACCTTACAGCCTGTCCGTGCTATTGGCGAAAGTGAAAGTGAATCTGAAAAGGATCGCACAGAGGAATACCGCGGTGGAGACGCCTGCTTCGCATGCGCATACGGACAGCGGTATCGTACTGGATCCCGATACGATGTCCGTGGAACTTTTCGGAAAGAAGATCACCTTAAAAGCGAGAGAGTACGCTCTGCTTGCGTGCCTTTACGAGCATAGGGATACCATTGTAAAAAAGGATACGCTCTTTGATGAGGTCTGGAAGGATTCATTTTACAGTGACGGGACACTGAATGTTCATATACGGAAACTCAGAGAAAAACTGGAGGACGACCCCAATCATCCGAAGCTGATCAAGACGGTCTGGGGGACCGGTTACATCCTGGAAACGAAAGGACTTGTATGAAAAAATTCTGGATGCTCCTTACGGGCTTTGTTGCCGTTTCACTGACGCTCTTGATCGTCTTTCTTTATATAACGGGAAAGACGGACCGAAAGCGAAGGGATATGGCTGCCTACAATGACATGAAGGTTTCCGCAGAGGAGGCGTATGCGTCCGGAACACCGCTTGAAGAAATCGAGCTTACATACGGATGCCGGATCGTCTTTGCCGTGGAACTTTCCAATCCGGAACTTGCCGGACATTATGCGGCAGGCGTTTTTGTGCTTGATTTTGCCCCGGAGGGAAACTATATCGGAAAGATCACGTGGCCGGAGGAGGAAGACCGGGTGAAAGCGTATCTCGGCAGCCTGAAGAAGGTCTTTTTTATCTTCTGGAACCTGGTCTTTGTTTTCGGCCTCATCACATTTGCGCTTATCTATGTGCACCTGCTGCGGCCGGAACAGGAACTGTCGGGATTTGCGGCGGAGATCGCGAAGGGCAACCTTGACATTCCGTTGCCCATGCAGAAGCAAAACGCCTTCGGGAGTTTAGCGGAGGGCCTTGATCTGATGCGGGAGGAACTTGTCGCATCGAAGGAGAAGGAACTAAAAGCGGACCGCGCCAAGAAGGAACTTGTGGCGGGACTTTCCCACGATATCAAAACACCGGTCGCGGTGATACGTGCGACCTGCGAAGTAATGGAACTTTCGGCGAGCAAGGACCTGATTGCCATGCAAAGAGCCGGAAAGGACGATGCCGAGATCATAAAGACGCAAAAGCAGCTTGACAAGCTCAAGGTGATCCGGGACAAGGCGGAAACCATCAGCCGTCTGATGGATGATGTGTTTCATACGACCATGACCGATCTTGAGGAGCTTACATTTGATGTGAAAGAGGTATCCTCAACGGTGATCGCAGACTTTTTCCGTGATATGAAGGATTACGGAAACGTCATACTCGAAAACGAGATTCCGGAGTGCCTGATCTATGCGGACACGATCCGGCTCGAGCAGGCGATCGACAATATCGTGAGCAATTCCGCAAAGTATGCCGGCACGGACATCCATGTCGCTTTTTCCATGACGGAAGGAATCACGGATGAAGCCGGGGGAAAGATCTCGTTTTTGTCCGTACGCATCGGGGACGAGGGCCCGGGTGTTCCCGAGGAGGAGCTTCCCTTCCTTGCGGAAAAGTATTACAGGGGTTCCGCAGCAAAAGAAAAGACCGGCTACGGGCTCGGTCTTTATCTCGTGAAAGAGTACATGGACCGCCAGGGCGGCGGCGTTGAGTTTTATAATGACGGTGGCTTTGTGGCGAACCTTCTTTTGAAGAAGGTTTAGGAACAACCCACATCCGAGAGATCCGGATTCGTGACAGTGCCTTTCGCCCAAGGACTGCCTACGTCACATCTGCCGTGGTGATAGACTTCTCTGACGTCGCCTTCCGCCACGGTGTCGTCCACGTGGAGATTGATCCGGCCTGTGCCGCCGGCACCCATTCGACTGTCCAAAAGATCTATGATGTTCATGATATCTTCGTACTGATCCATTCGATGCACCTCCCTTTCCGGGTGATTTGTCATATACTTAAACTATTTATCATGCATTTTAACATGTATGCGCTTTTTTCACAATTCCGATTCGGAATCTTTTGCCATTTTTCCAACTGTTTTTTTTGGATGCAAAGTGATACGATAAAAAGGCCGAAGATTGCTCTTGTCTGACGCTTCTTTTTTCTGATTAGTTCTATGTTGTGAGGAGAAAAGAGATGTTTGAGATTGGAGACGTTGTTGTAAGAGCGAACAAAGGAATTTGTGAAGTACAAGACATCACGCGCATGGACGTGACGGGCGCTGATCCCAACAAGCTGTATTATGTTATGGTTCCCGTGCTTGACAGGGGAGCAAAATTATTCATCCCGACGGAGATCGGAGACAAGTCTTATCGATACGCGATGAGCAAGGATGAAGCCGAAGACATCATCCGCAGAATACCGGAGATAGAAGAAGACTGGATCGATAGTTACAAACATCGGGAGGACAACTACAAAGAAGCAATCAAGAGCAATAATCCGGAACAGCTTGTAGGAATCATTAAGAGCATTTATGTACGGAAACAGGATCGTCTGACCAAAGGAAAAAAGAGTTTGGCAGTGGACGACAGATACTTCAAACTGGCGGAGGATCTTCTCTATTCCGAGCTGGCATTTGCCATCGGATGCAAGAAGGACGAGATCCCCGAGATGATCGAAGAAAAGATCGCTTCATGAATTCCAAAGAAAGGGACTACACCGAAATGGTGCGGTTCCTTTTTTTATGTTATAATGTTTTGCATGAATACTTACGTGATCAAAGGAAAGAAAAAGCTAAGAACGGGAGTGACAACGGGAAGCTGTGCGGCAGCGGCAGCACTTGCGGCGGCGCGTGCGCTCATTCTCGGCGAGCACCCCGAGACAGTCAGCCTTGTGACACCTGCGGGCAGGACAATCCATTTGCCGGTTTTACCAGTGGAAACAAGCGGTGATACGGCTTGTTATGCTGTGGAGAAGGACAGCGGAGACGATCCGGATGTGACAAACGGTGTCAGGATCCTGGCAAGGGTTTCCTGTGCACCCTTTGAGAATGCGAAGATGCCGCCTTTTTCGGACGAGGCTTATCCGGGAATCTCCATCTACGGAGGCGAGGGGATCGGAACAGTGACCAGAGAAGGGCTGGAACAGCCGGTCGGTTATCCCGCCATCAACAGGGTCCCGAGGCAGATGATCTATGAGGCACTTAGTGCGGTACGGGATGCCGGCACCGGAAAGCGAGATCTGTTTGTGGAAATATCGATCCCGGAGGGCGTTTCGCTTGCCGAAAAGACCTTCAATCCGGAACTTGGAATTCGGGGAGGACTCTCCGTGCTCGGCAGTACGGGTATCCTGGAACCCATGAGTGAAAAGGCCATCATTGATACGATCGAAGCGGAGATCAAGATTCGGGCCGCTGAGGGAAGACGTGTCCTTCTTTCGTCTCCCGGGAACTACGGAAGGCGCTATATGGAGGATTATCTTGGGCTTTCCGACTGGGACAGTGTCAAGTGCAGCAACTACGTGGGAGATATGATCGACCTGGCGGTGGGACACGGATTTACGAAGATCCTTCTGGTCGGTAACCTGGGCAAGTTGATCAAGCTTGCTGCGGGCATTATGAACACCCACTCGAAGACGGCGGACGGAAGAAGGGAGATCATGGTCACCCATGCGGCGCTTGCCGGAGCGGATCAGACACTTCTTACAAGGCTTTATGCGGCGATCGGAACCGAGGAGATGCTAGATATCTTAGAAGAAGCCGGGATCAGAAAACCGGTGACGGAAAGCATGCTTTCCGCCATAGATGAGAAACTTTCAAAGCGAGCGGGGGAGGATGTCATGATCGGTGCCATCGTATTCTCCGAGTCGTACGGATATCTCGGAGAGACACCACGTGCAGGCGAGCTTCTCGAGATGATAAAGGAGCAGTAGTATTATGGTACATTTTGTGGGCGCAGGTCCCGGCGCGGTGGATCTGATCACCGTAAGAGGCAGGAAGCTGCTTTCGGAAGCGGATGTGATCATCTATGCGGGATCGCTTGTGAATCCCGAACTGCTTACATACGCAAAAAGTGGTGCGAAGATTCTAAACAGCGCAACCATGACACTCGAGGATGTGATTGAGGAGATGGCGGATGCCGAGGCGTGCGGGCTTACAACCGTGCGGCTTCACACGGGGGATCCATCGCTTTACGGCGCCATCAGGGAGCAGATCGATCTTTTGAAGGAACGCGGCATTGCATACGATGTCTGCCCGGGCGTGACCGCAGCCTTTGGCGCGGCAGCGTCTCTCGGGATCGAGTACACCCTGCCCGGGGTATCCCAGAGCCTTCTTCTCACGCGGGCGGAGGGGCGAACGCCGGTACCTGACCGTGAAAGTCTTTCCGCGTGTGCCGCTCTGCACTGCAGTCTGGTTTTGTATTTAAGCTCTACACTGGCGGACAAGGTGCGGGAGGAACTCCTTGCGGGAGGCTATGAGGCGGATACGCCGGTTGCGGTTGTCTACAAGGCAACCTGGGAGGATGAACTGACTCTTCACGGGACGGTAGATACATTTCCGGAGGAGATGAAGAGGGCCGGGATCGATCACACGGCGCTCATCATGGTCGGGGACTGCCTCGGAGAGACCTATGAGCGTTCCAGACTCTACGATCCGTCCTTCCACACGGCATACCGCGGTGTGAAGAAAGAGGGTTCCCTCGGCTTTTCCCGTGTGTCGGTCATCGTGACAAGCGTGGGAGGAGCCGGGCTTCTGCCGCGGATTGAAAAAGCGCTCGTGAATCCGTATTACGGTGACGGAACGAAGGCTCCGGAGATTCGAAAGCGGATCCTGGCGCATGATGCCGAAGGATACAGGTCGGGCGACACGCTTGCATCGGTGACGGAGGAAGCTTTTGCGGACTCGGATGCGGTGATCTTTGTCTCGGCAGCCGGGATCGCGGTTCGCGCGATCGCACCTTACCTTTCTCACAAGAGCGTCGATCCTGCAGTGCTTACGATCGACGAGCAGGGGCGCTTTGTTATCTCACTTCTGTCCGGACACTTAGGAGGGGCGAATGCTCTGGCGGAGGCACTGGGTACGGATCTGCTCTCACAGCCGGTTGTGACGACGGCAACGGATCTTGCGGGACGTTTTTCCGTGGATACCTATGCGAGAGAGCGAGGCCTTATCGTCTCGGATTTTGATAAAGCGAAGAAACTGTCCGTGCGTGCACTTGCGGGTGAAGAGATCCGCGAAGGCACGGACTATGTAGTGACGAATAGATTAGACAGTGTGGGAGACAAACTTGCACTGATCCCGAGAAATATCATCTGCGGGATCGGCTGCAGAAAGGATACGGATGAAATGCGGATCGCGGAAGCGCTTGATGCCGCTTTTGCTGCAGCGGGCGTTGATCGAAGAGCACTTCGCATGATCACAAGCATTGACCTTAAGAAGGAAGAAGCAGGGATTGTAAAGTGTGCCGAGACGTGCGGTGTTCCTTACAAGACCTTTGATGCCGATACGCTTCAAAAGGTGACGGATCACAAGTCTGCCTCTGATTTTGTAAAAGAGACTACCGGAGTAGACAGCGTGTGCGAACAGAGCGCGCTTTATGCTGCAAGTGAGCTTGAAACGCCGTATCATCTTCTTCTTGAAAAAACGGTATACGAAGGCGTGACGATCGCTTTGGTCGAACTGGAGGACTAGTATGAAAAAACTGTATGTCATCGGAATCGGGCCGGGAGAGGCGGAAGGCCTTACGGGGGAAGCAAGGACTGCGCTTGCCGTATCCGATGTGATCGTCGGATACAAGGTATATACGGATTTGATCCGCGATATATATCCCGAAAAGGAATACGTGGAGAGCGGTATGCGAAAAGAAGTGGAACGCTGTAGGGAAGCGCTTCGCATCGCGGATGAGGGACATGTTGTCTCTGTGATCTCGAGCGGAGACCCGGGCGTGTACGGTATGGCGTCGCTGGTTGCCGAGCTCTCGGAGGAGTTTCCGGAAGTTTCCGTGACGATGGTTTCCGGCGTGTCCGCTTGTCTTTCGGGGGCGGCGAGGCTCGGAGCACCCATCGGACATGACTTCTGCGTGATCTCACTGTCGGACGCTTTAACGCCATGGGAAGTGATAGAGAAGAGACTTCGCGCTGCGGCGGAGGGAGATTTCTGTATCTGTATCTACAACCCGGAGAGCAGGACCAGGTCGGGCTACCTGGCGCGGGCTTGTGAGATTCTTTTGACGATCAAATCCAAAGATACCGTCTGCGGCTATGTAAGAAACATCGGTCGTGACGGAGAGGAGACCTGCGTGCTTACGCTTGGGGAGCTCAAGAGCACGCATGTGGATATGTTTACCACCGTGTTTGTCGGAAACAGCATGACAAAAAGAATCGGTGAGCGCATGGTGACGCCGAGAGGCTATCAGTCGTAAAGGAGGATTCCATGAAGGTTGCGGTTTTTGGGGGAACAACGGAAGGAAGAGTACTGTCGGAGCAGTTAAGGCTTCACGGACTTACGGTTCATGTTTACGTGGCAACGGATTACGGGAAAGAGGTGCTCCCGAAGGATACGGAGCATGTGCATGTGGGCAGACTGTCCGAGGAGGATATGCGGGAGCTTCTTGCAAACGATGCATTTGACTGTTGCGTGGATGCCACACACCCTTATGCTTCGGAAGTGACGAAACACATAGCGGCCGCATGTGAGAAGACGGGAACGAAGCTGCTTCGTATCGGAAGAAGAAAACTCGGGGATTTTAACGCAGGAATTGTGTCTGTTTCCGACGCGAAGGAGGCAGCGGCATATCTGGCAGAAAAAAAGGGGCGTATCCTGATCACGACGGGAAGCAAGGAACTCTCCGATTTTTCGGCGATTCCCGACTATCGTGAACGACTGGTGGTGAGACTGCTTGCGACGGAAGAGGCTATGAGTGTCTGTGACAGAATGGAGATTCCGGGCGCCAACCGGATCTGCATGCAGGGTCCATTCTCGGAGACGATGAACTATACGACACTTCGGGACTACGGTATCGACTGGCTCGTGACAAAGGAAAGCGGAACGGCCGGAGGGTATGAGGAAAAAATCAGAGCCGCAAAGCGCGCGGGCGTCGGCATCGTTGTGATCGGAAGACCGGTGACCGGTCAGGGGACGGAGTACACGGTTGCTGAGGCGGTGCAAATCATCACCGGAAAGTCCATGAAGGAAGAACCGAAAGAGGTGTATGTCATCGGTGTCGGTGTGGGATCTTCAGATATGATGACGCTCGGAGCCCTGCGCATGCTGGTAAAGTGCGATCTGGTCATAGGAGCAAAGCGCGTGCTTGAGACCATGGATGAGATACCTGCCGTCTTTGTGGGAGAAGGAATTGCGGCAACACGTTATACAGAATATAGGGCAGCATACATTATGGAGTATCTGGAGGCACATCCGGAGTACCGAAGGATCGCCATTCTTTTTTCGGGTGATGTGGGATTCTTCTCAGGGGCGAAGGATATGCTGACCACGCTTTCCGATACCGATTACAAGACGGAGGTCCTTCCGGGAATTGCATCGCCGATCTACATGATGGACAAACTGCGGATTCCCTGGCAGGAGGTCCGGATGGTGAGCAATCACGGCAGGGATGCCGATCTCGTGACGATGCTTCGGCAAAACCGTTACGTTTTCTCTCTTACGGACAGTGCAAGAACCGTGGCGTCCTTATGCGCCGATCTTACCGCGGGAGGGCTCGGTGATGTCAAGGTGACGGTGGGGGAACGGCTCTCCTATCCGGATGAGCGTTTTACCACGGGTACCGCTGTGGAGATGACGCAGAGCGCATTTGACAAACTGTCGGTTGCCTTGTTTGAACACGAACCGAAGAGATTGGATGGAGTTGTGACATGGGAGTAGAAACAATACCGCGCATTGTGGTGACCGCGCCGAAAAGCGGAAGCGGAAAGACCATCTTTACCTGCGGCCTGATGCGATTGCTTTGCCGAAAAGGAAAGAGGATCGCGGCCTTTAAGTGCGGGCCGGATTATATCGATCCGATGTTTCACAGGCATGTACTTGCTGTAGATACCGGAAACCTCGACACATTTTTTACCGGTTCCGACGGTACGAAGCGCATCTTTCTTCGAGAGGCGCAGGGTGCGGAATTTGCTGTGATCGAGGGTGTGATGGGGTATTACGACGGGCTCTCGGGAGAAGAACTTGCGGCAAGTACCTACGATGTGGCAAGGACGATCGGGGCCCCGGCTGTGCTTGTGATAGATGCCAAGGGTGCGAGCGTAAGCCTTGCGGCGGTGATTGCCGGGATGAAAACTTTTGCCTCAGATTCCGGAATCTGCGGGGTTGTTTTGAATCGGGTATCGGAAGCTTACTATCCGCGGATCAAAAGGGTGATCGAGGAAAAGGCCGGCATCACGGTGTTCGGTTACATAACAGAGCGGGAGGAACTTACGGTTCCTTCGAGACATCTCGGATTGGTGGGTCCGGAAGAAGTGGCGAGCGGACAAAACTTTGCCGATGCTGCGGCTGACGAGATCGAAGCACATGTGGATGTGGAACGACTGCTTGCCGTTGCTACGGAAGAAGCCCGGCCGGTTACGGTTTCGGATGTGCAGGCGGATGATCCGTCTCTTCCCGAAAACTACAGGATCGGCGTCGCAAGGGATGCCGCATTTTCGTTTCTGTACCGTGAGAATCTGGAGCTGCTTCAGAGTATGGGAGCAGACATTGTTTATTTTTCGCCGCTTGCCGACAAACACCTTCCGGAGGGGTTAAACGCAATTCTGCTTCCGGGGGGGTATCCGGAACTGTTTGCGCGAGAACTATCGGACAATTTATCCATGCGAAAAAGTATAGCCGAAGCATTCCGAAACGGATGCAGGGTGCTGGCTGAGTGCGGAGGTTTCCTGTATCTCGGGGAGACGCTCTATGACGATAAAGACAATGCATATCCTATGGTGGGACTGCTCTCCGGATCCGGAAGGCGCGCCGTAACAAGGCAGAGATTCGGTTATATCCGAATGGAGAAACTTGCGGGTCATGAGTTCCACAAGTGGGAACATGAGAATCCCGGTTCCGACAGAACGATCCTTGCGCAGGGCAGGGACGACAGGGCTTATACGGCCATGCATGCGGGGAACGGAATTCTGGCCGGATTTCCGCATTATTACTACGAGAGCGATCCGGCGGCGATCTGCCGGTTTCTTACAGAGGGGAAGATCTGACGTTGGAAGAGATCAGTCTGTATCAAAAGTTTAAAAAAGAGGCGGGGATTCGCTGGAACAGTCTGGCGAAACCGCTGTACGGGTTTGGCGTACTCGAGGATGCGGTCACGAAACTGGTGGCGATCAGGGAGTCCATGGAGATTGCCGCACCGCTTAAGAAGGCAGTGGTTGTTCTTGCGGCGGATCACGGTGTGGTGGAAGAAGGCGTGACCCAGGCAGACGCATCCGTGACGCGGACGGTTGCGGAATCCATCGCAGCCGGCGAGGCGGTCATCAGTATCCTCGCAGCATCTGTCGGTGCGGATACTTATATCTTTGACGTGGGAATGGATACGGAGCCTTATCCGGAGCGCGAGATCCGCGTCGGTGCCGTGATCGACCGAAAGATTGCAAGAGGTGCCGGGAATCTGCGGCACAAAGCGTCCATGACAGAAGAAGATGTTTCAACCGCCTTTTCGATCGGAAGAGAAATCCTTGACTTCATGTCCGGGAAGGGATATGAGATTGTCGCAACGGGAGAGATGGGAATCGGAAATACGACGCCTGCCACGGCAATCGCCGCATACCTTTTGCACCTTGACCCGAAAGAGGTAACGGGCAGAGGCGCAGGGCTTGATGATGAGGGACTGAAGAAAAAGATCCGCGTGGTGGAAGATGCGATACTGAGAGTGCGCACGTCTCATCCCGAAGGCATCTCGGAGACGGAACTTCTTGCCGAACTCGGCGGATATGAGATTGCCGTGATGACCGGCATCTTTCTTGCGGCGAAAGAATACCGGATGCCTGTGGTCGTTGACGGAGCAATTTCTGCGGTTGCGGCCCTCCTTGCGGTAAGGATCGATGCGCGTTCGGCGGATTACATGCTTGCGTCCCATATGCCTGCGGAAGGGGTAGGTGCCGATGTGACTGCAGCGATGCATCTTGAACCGGTGATTCACGGAAGACTGTGTCACGGAGAAGGTACGGGAGCCACGCTCCTGTTTCCGCTGCTTGACGCGGCACTTGAAGTTTTTTGTAAGACGAAGACTTTTGCGGGACTCGGGATCGAGGCCTACAAGGAAGAAGGAAAACCCGGAGATAAACGATGAGGGTATATTTGATCAGACACGGTGCCACAAAGGGCAACCTTGAAAAAAGATATGTCGGAACAACGGACGAGCCGCTTTGTGCCACGGCGGACGCGGCGATTGCCGCACTGTCCGAAAAACTCGCCGGACAAAAACAGCCGGAGAAAGTCTACGTCAGCCCGCTGCTTCGGGCGAGACAGACGGCAAGTCATCTCTTTCCGGAAGCAAGACAGATCGTAGTGGACGATCTTCGGGAGATGGATTTCGGCAAATTTGAGTATAAAAATTATACGGAACTTGACGGTGATCCGGACTACCGCCGCTTTGTGGATACAATGTGCGAAGCGCCCATCCCGGGCGGAGAAACCAAGTCCGACTTTGTGCGGCGGACGGTGGATGCCTTTGACCGGATCATTTCCGAATCCGGGAAGGAGGATGCCGTCTATATCGTAGCCCACGGCGGAAGTGTCATGAGTATCCTTTCGACATACGACGAAGCGGCCAAAGGGTTTTATGCATATATTCCGGAAAATGCAGGCGCCTACCGCGCAGATGTGCAGACCGGAGAACGAACCATATTACGAGAGGTAACAAAACTGTGAGAATGTACACGCACGGCGGTGATTGCTACCGCGGACAGATCACTTATGATTTTTCGGCAAACATCAATCCGCTCGGTATGCCGGGCGCGGTTAAAAATGCAGCCTATGAGGGCGTTTTACTTTCGGGACGCTATCCGGATATCTCGAACAGATCGCTCGTGTCGGCATTTGCAAAGCGCTTTGGCATCGGATGCCCGGAAGAAGAGGCCGGAGCACATCTTGTGTTCGGAAACGGCGCGGGAGAACTGATCTACTTGATCGCACGCGCAATCGGAGGAAAGGGCATCGCCTACGGGCCGACCTTTACGCTCTATGAAGAGGCAATGCTTGCGGCGGGCGGTACATTTTCCTACGTGGATCTTTCTTCGGAAGATGACTTCGCGCCTACGGAGGAACTCGCCGGACGCATGGGAGAAGACACATCCGTCTGTTTCCTGTGCCATCCGAACAATCCCACGGGACAGCCGGTTCCGGAAGCGCTGATGAAGAAACTGATCGACCGCGCCTATGAGACGAAGACCTATCTGGTGGTCGACGAAAGCTTTCTCCCTTTTGCGGAAAATGCGGTCTCTCTGCTTGCTGATACAAAAAAGCTGCATCCCTATATGATCGTGCTTCACTCGCTCACGAAGATTTATGCCATGCCGGGACTTCGGCTCGGGTATGCATGGTTTTCCGACGGAGCACTTGCGGAGAAGGTCAGGCTCTTGACACAGCCGTGGAATGTGAGCATCCCCGCGCAGTCGGCGGGCGTTGCGGCATTCAATGATCGAACATTTACGGAAAAGACAAGAGATTATATTCGTGCACAGAAGGCATACCTGATCTCGGAACTCTCCGGCTGCTTTGAGAAACTTTGTCCGGGTGCGGCAAATTTTATGATGTTTTTATCAAGACCGGACCTGGGCAGCAGGCTTTTGGATGAGGATATCTTAGTCCGTGATCTGTCCGACCTGCACGGCCTTGCCGAAGGCTGGTACAGGATCGCAATCCGGTCCGAGAGCGAGAACCGGGTACTGATACGCGCAATCAAAAAGATTTTGGGAGACGAGTAGTATGGCAAAGAATCTGATGATCCAGGGAACGATGTCCAATGTCGGAAAAAGCGTGATCACTGCGGGACTGTGCAGGATTCTTGTGGACGACGGATACACGGTCGCTCCTTTCAAATCTCAGAATATGGCATTGAATTCCTATGTGACGCCGGAGGGTGGAGAGATCGGACGCGCACAGGCCATGCAGGCCGAAGCGGCACGAACGCTTCCACATACCGATATGAACCCCATCCTCCTAAAACCCACGGGAGACAGGGGATCACAGATCGTCTTAAACGGTTCAGTCTACGGAAACATGGGGGCTGCCGAGTATTTTCAAAGAAAGAAGGAATTTGTGCCGGAAATTCGGGCAGCCTATAACAGACTGGCTGCGACGCATGATTATATTGTCATTGAGGGTGCGGGAAGCCCGGTGGAACTCAATCTGAAGCAGGATGACATTGTCAATATGGGCCTGGCCGAGATCCTGGATGCGCCCGTGCTTCTGGTGGGCGATATTGACCGCGGTGGCGTCTTTGCGCAGCTTGTGGGAACGCTCAATCTTCTTACGGAAGCGGAGCGCATGCGTGTTGCGGGTCTTATTGTGAATGGTTTTCGCGGTGACCGGTCACTCTTTGAAGACGGAAGGCGGATGCTTGCGGAGGTGACGGGAAAGCCCGTGCTTGGCGTTGTTCCCTATCTAGACGATCTTGTGCTTCCGGATGAAGATTCGCTGGCCGCAAGTCTAAACAGGCGGGGGGCGTCCGCGGGGGTCTACGACATCGCGGTGCTTCGGCTCCCGAGGATCTCCAATTTTACGGACTTTCAGCCGCTTCTTTCCGACGGCGCATATGCGGTGCGCTACTTGACCGATCCGGATGAATTGGAGCGTGGCGGATCTGCGCCTGATCTTGTGATCCTCCCGGGAAGTAAGCATACCATCGCAGATCTTGCATGGCTTCGGAAGACGGGGCTCGCGGATGCCGTATGCGCACTTGCAAAAAGCGGTACGCTTGTGATGGGCATCTGCGGAGGCTTTCAAATGCTTGGGCAGAAAGTGGATGATCCCGAGGGATCGGAAAGCGGCGGAAGCGACGACGGCCTCGGATTACTTCCGGTGTCCACGACGCTCACGGGGAAGAAGTGCACGGAGACCTCCGACATCGACTATGAGGACTTGCCTAAAGTCTGGACGGCATTTTCAGGCAGCTGTGTGCACGGCTACGAGATCCACACGGGCGTGACGAAACATGCGGACGGTGATAAGGTTCGCTATGCGGCAAGCGGCAACGTCTTCGGAACGTATCAGCACGGATTCTTTGATGCGGCGTCCTCCCGCGAGTTGCTTGCGGACGTGCTTGCATTTGCTACCGGAAAGAAGGCGCCGGAGGTGTCGCGCACGGACTACACGGATATGAAGGACGCAAGCTATGACCGCCTCGCAGCTGTCCTCCGCAGCGAACTAGACATGGACGCCATCTATGCACTGTTATAAGGATGCGGCGCACGCGGGACGGTGATCCGCCATCTTGTCGTAGTGTTGTAGGGTTATAGGCAGCGCCCGACATATCGCCTTGCCGGACACGCTCGCGCTAAGTTCCGCACGCAGCGGACGCTAAGCTCGTGAAAAACCTCGCTAAGCGCCGGCGGCTCCACGTTGTCCTTGCAATGCGGTATGTCGCCCTGCTGCCATCTACTGTATAACTGCATGATTGAACGATTGACAGGTGATCCATGCTGTGCCGCGTTGCAAGGTCAGCAGAGGGTCTCGGTACTTAGCGATTCAGGCACGAAGTGGCTGAGAGCTTAGTACCGCTAGGGGCACCCTCTACTAGCGGGAGCGTGTCCGGCAACACGGTGCAGCGGATCACCGTCCCGCTCGCATCTGTATACTGAATCTTAGAAGAGGAGCAACCATGACACACATCTACTACGGCAACGGAAAAGGCAAAACAACCGCGGCGACAGGCCTTGCGGTGCGCGCGGCGGGGCGCGGCATCCCCGTGTGCTTTGTCCAGTTTTTAAAGGACGGAAGCTCCGGCGAGATCTCTATCCTGCGCAATCTGCCCGGCGTTTTTCTGATGCATCCGCCGGTCAGCTACGGCTTTACCCGGAACATGACAGAGGAGCAAAAGCATAAGACTGCGGAGATCTGCAGGAGCCTGCTTGCCCAGGTGAAACTGCGCGTGGGCGCACCCTGCAGTACAAAGCCCGATGCAAAGGATGTCGCAAGCCTGATCATACTTGATGAGGTGCTTCATGCGGAGCGGCACGGCTTTGTCACGGAGGACGATCTGCTTGAACTGATTGAACTCGCAGGCGAGAAGAACGAGCTGATCCTTACGGGGGCACAGGCTTCGGAAGCTCTGCTTGCGCATGCGGATTACGTGACAAATTTTGTGAAGGAGAAGCATCCGTTTGATGCGGGTGTTCCGGCTCGGACAGGGATTGAACGATAACGGTTGACATTTCATGTGCGGCAGATTAAAATTACATGTGGTTTTGAAAACCACGTGAAGTTATATTGAAAACTGTTTTTATTTGAAAGAGGCCTTTTTATGGGAAAAATGACGACAAAAAAGGAACCGGGAATCGCAGGCAAGTACATCAGTACCTGTGTGGATGAGCAGGGCGTTTTGCAGAAAATTGAATTTCATGATATCGATCGGTTCAATTTTGCCTACGATGTGATTGATGTGCTCGGCAAGAAACAGCCGGAGCGTCTTGCCATGCTGCATGTGGCCCGGGACGGAAAGGAACGCCGGTTTACCTTTCGGGATCTGATGCTGCATTCCAATCGGGCAGCCAATTACTTTCGTTATCTCGGGATCAAGAAGGGCGATCGCGTGATGCTGGTTCTGAAGAGACATTATCAGTTCTGGATCGCAATGCTTGCACTGCATAAGATCGGTGCGGTGGCGATTCCCGCAACCTTTCTTCTTGTGAGAAAGGATTTTGAATACAGATTTAAGGCGGCAAAGGTATCCGCGATTCTGTGTACGTCGGACGGCCGTTGTGCGGAGGAAGTGGATAAAGCCTGCAAGAGTTATGACGGCATGAAAGCCAAGATCATGGTGGGAAGCGCTGTGATGAAGGGCTGGCGGAATTTCAACCGAGACATCCGTTTCTTTTCCGATGAGTGGAAACGTCCCTCGAATGCTGCGGGCGGAGACGATACGATGCTGATGTACTTTACATCGGGTACGACTTCTTATCCGAAGATTGCGGAGCACAGCCATAAGTACGGTCTCGGACATTACGTGACTGCACGCTTCTGGCACAGGGTAGATCCGAACGGTCTGCATCTTTCCATTGCGGATACGGGATGGGCGAAGGCACTCTGGGGCAAGTTCTACGGACAGTGGCTCTGCGAGGCGGCGATCTTTACTTATGATTACGATGAATTTGTGGCAAATGATATCCTGAACATGATCGGAAAGTATCGCATTACCACTTTTTGCGCACCGCCGACGGTATACCGTGTGCTGGTGCATATGAAACTGAAGGATTATGATCTGTCCTCGCTTTCTGCGGTGACAACCGCCGGAGAGGCGCTCAATCCGGAAATCTTTGAGAAGTTCTATAAGGAGACCAGCCTTCGGATCATGGAGGGCTTCGGTCAGACGGAGAGCACACTGATCATTGGAAACCTGGAGGGTCAGACTCCGCATCCGGGATCTATGGGACGGCCCAATCCGCAGTTTGCAGTGGAACTTCTGCGTGCGGACGGAACACCCTGCGATGAGAGAGAGACCGGCGAGATCTGTATCCGTGTGAAGGACGGCATGCCGCCCGGACTCTTTAAGGGTTATTATCTGGATGAACAGCGCACGGAAAATGTGGTCTACAAAGGCTATTATCATACGGGTGATACGGCATACTATGACGATGAGGGTTACTACTGGTATGTGGGACGTGTGGACGATGTGATCAAGCAGGCCGGTTATCGTATCGGACCTTTCGAGATCGAGAATGAGATCATGAAACTGCCTCACGTGCTTGAGTGTGCCGTGACATCGGTACCCGATCCCATCCGAGGACAGGCGATCAAAGCAAGCGTTGTGCTTACGGATGAAACTGAGGGAACGGACAGCCTGAAAAAGCAGATGATGAAGATCCTGAAGGGAACACTTGCTTCCTATAAGAGACCGAAGATCCTGGAATTTGTGAAGGACCTTCCCAAGACGGCCAGCGGCAAGATCCGCAGGGCGGAGATCAAGGCAAAAGACTGGGAAAAGGAAGAACCGTAAAAAGGAGAAGCGAATGAGCAATCAACTTGTGATAACCGGAATGGGCGCCGTTACGCCCTGCGGCATCGGTGTAGATGCATTTTGGAAGGGATTGATCGAAGGGAAGAGTGCCGTGGGCAACATTACCAGATTTGATGCGTCCGAACTTCCGGTCCGAATTGCGGCAGAGGTAAAGGATTTTGATCCTTTGCAGTTTATGGACAAAAAGAAGGTAAGAGAACTTGATCTCTTTATGCAGTACGGCTATGCGGCTGCCGAGGAGGCGCTTGCGGACGCGGGACTCTCCGGAGCATTCGGCACGGACAATGAACCGAAGGGCGTTACGGCAGAGAGAATCGGTATTTCGTTCGGAACCGCGTTTGCGGGACTTGCCACTATTTCCGAGACGCAGGACGGCATCTCCAAGGGTGTGCATACCAAGGTGAGCCCGCGCTTTGTGCCGAAGGTCATCGGAAATATCGGGGCGGCGCAGATCGCCATTGCCAAGGGCTTCCACGGCCCGAGCGTTACGGTGACGACAGCCTGCTCGTCCGGTGCCGATGCGATCACAGCTGGTGCGCTTTTTGTCAAAAGCGGCGAGGCGGATGTGATGGTCTGTGTCGGTGCGGAGGCGGCGACCACACCGCTTAACATCCTGGGACTTTCCGCAGCACATGCGCTTTCCACCAACAATGATGATCCGACACACGCTTCAAGACCCTTTGACGCAAACCGTGACGGATTTGTCATGGGTGAGGGTGGCGGTGCCATCATTATAGAGACAGAGGATCATGCGAAGGCAAGAGGAGCAAAGATCTATGCAAGACTGCTCGGATTTGCCAACAGCACGGACGGATACCATGTAACCTCACCGCATCCGGAAGGAATCGGTGCGATCCATTGTATGAGAAGCTGCATCAACAAGGCCGGAATTGCGCCTGCGGATGTAGATTATATCAATACACACGGAACCTCGACCCCTATGGGCGATGTGATCGAGACCAAAGCGATCCGCACACTCTTCGGTGATGCTGCGGACAGTATCGCAATCTCGTCCACCAAGGGAACGACCGGTCACATGATGGGTGCCGGCGGTGTAACGGAGACGATCGCCTGCGTGAAGGCGGTAACGGAGGGCGTTGTGCCTCCCACCCTGAATCTTGAGACACCCGATCCCGCGTGTGATCTCGACTACGTGCCGAATGTAGCGAGAAAGAAAGATGTGAAGATCGCAATGTCAAATGCTTTTGGATTCGGCGGACAGAATTCCAGCATTCTTGTGGGTGCTTACGAGTAGAGAACGGAGAGAAACAGTATGGTTGCGGCGCAGACGGCTACAGCTAAAAACGAAAAAAGAGGGATCTCAGGCAGTACCTTAAAGATCATAGCCCTTGTCACGATGCTGATCGATCACATAGGTGCTGTCATCCTGCAGACGATGCTCTTTGCGGACATATCCGCAAATTTCAACCCGGACGGAAGTGTGAAACACAATGCGCTTTATATCACCTACACAGTGATGCGCGCCATCGGACGAATCGCATTCCCATTGTTCATCTTCCTTTTGGTGGAGGGACTTATGCATACGACAAGCAGATGGAAGTATCTGCTGCGTATGTTGGTTTTTTCCGTGCTTTCGGAAGTGCCCTTTGATCTTGCACTGACACTGACACAGAAAAACATTCTCGAGAAAAAGTTTTTTGAGTTCGGATATCAGAATGTATTCTTTACGCTGACTGTCGGACTGCTCACGATCACCCTGATCGATTGGCTGTGGAAGTCAAAACTGTTTATCACTTTTCAGATCATTCTCTCGGCCGGATTTTGCGTGGGAGGATTTCTGCTTGCGGAATTCCTGCGCACGGATTATGGCGGCATGGGTGTGCTTGCGATCGCGGTGGCGTATTTTCTTCGCAGATGGAAGATGGCATCCGTTACGGGAGCGGTCGCCGTACTTACGGCCATGTCTCTTACGGAGGCCTGCGCTTTTATTGACCTTCTGCCGGTGGCGTTCTATAACGGGAAGCGCGGTCTTAACTTCAAGTGGGCCTTTTACATTTTCTATCCCCTGCATCTGTTTATCCTGGGATTGATCAAATTCATCATCTTTTAAAAAAAGTGCTTGCGACAGCGTCCGGTTTATGATATAGTCGGATTCTGTGGTATATTCTACATATATTCCTTGCTTCCGGCAGGACGGAAGCCATCAGACCATAAGGAGGTGTAAACACATGAACAAGTATGAGTTAGCGTTGGTTGTTAGTTCAAAGGTTGATGATGAAGCCAGAACAGCAGCCGTAGAGAAAGCGAAAGCTATCATCGAGAAAGCTGGCGGTACTGTCACTGAGGTCGAGGAGTGGGGCAAGAAGAGACTCGCTTACGAGATCCAGAAGATGAAGGAAGGTTTCTACTACTTCATTCAGTTCGACGGTGACGTAGATGCTCCGGCTAAGATCGAGGCTAATGTTCGTATCATGGAATCTGTTCTCAGATACCTTTGTGTTAGAGCTGACGCAGAGTAGTTAGGAGGAATTCCATATGAACAAAGTTATATTGATGGGACGTCTCACCAGAGACCCCGAGGTTCGTTATTCACAGGCAGCAGAGCCTCTGGCAATCGCCAGATACACTCTTGCCGTAGACAGAAGAGGCAGACGTAACAATGCCGGCGGTGACGAGCAGACAGCAGACTTCATCCCTTGCGTTGCATTTGGCAGACAGGGTGAGTTCGCAGAAAAGTATCTGCATCAGGGCACCAAGATGGTGGTATCCGGTAGAATTCAGACCGGAAGCTACACCAACAAGGACGGCAACAAGGTATACACGACGGAAGTGATCGTAGAGGAGCAGGAGTTCGCCGAGAGCAAGAACGCCGACAGAAGCGGCGGAGCTTCATCTTACGGTGACACAGCTTCCCGTCCCGCACCCGCTGAAGGTGCAGCAGACGGATTCATGAGCATTCCGGAAGGTATCGAGAATGACTTACCGTTTAAGTAAAATATGGAGGAAGAACAATGGCTTACAATAAGACAGATAGAGGCGATCGTGAAGGCGCTCCTATGAGAAGAAGGCCGATCCGCAGAAGAAAAAAGGTTTGTGCTTTCTGTACTGAGGAAGGCGCTGTCATCAGCTACAAGGATGTCAACAGACTGAGAAAGTATGTTTCCGAGCGCGGAAAGATCCTTCCCAGAAGAATCACAGGCAACTGCGCAAAGCATCAGAGAGCGCTTACAGTTGCTGTAAAGAGAGCTAGACACGTAGCGATCATGCCTTACGTAGTAGAGTAAAATCAAGTGTCCCGGGGTCTTTCGACCTCGGGGTTTTTTATTGAAAAAAGCATTTCTTTGTGATAGAATCTTATGTATCTTGTGGGGTGATCCGAGTAAGGGGATTTTGGGATTACACCAACATATTGTTGCGGAGGTATACATATGAAAATCAAATGGAAAATCGCGCTTGGTTCTTCTGCGGTAGTTATTCTTCTTTCTGTCGTTGTTTTTCTGTTTGTGAACTCGAAAGTGAATAATGTAATCTACGAGAAGACGAATGAAGAACTTGCAAATTACTCGGCTATGGGTGAGACGCTGATCAGTCACACCTACAAGGGTGATTGGAGCGTGGAGGGCGACCAGCTTTTTAAGGGCGGCGAACTCATCAATGACAACTTCGTCGCAGTCGATGATCTGACAGAGGGTACCAACGTCATCGCTACGATCTTCTGTGGCGATACGCGTGTGTCCACCAACTTAAAGGACGGATCCGGCAAGAGACAGGTCGGAACCCAGGCTGCAGAGAACGTAGTAAGCACTGTCTTAAAGGGCGGTAAGGAATACAGCGGCGAGGCCGAGGTGCTCGGCAAGAGCGCGCAGGTGCTCTACAAGCCCATCAAGGATGCATCCGGCAAGGTGATCGGTATGTGGTTCGTGGGTATCTATTCCGCAGAGGTCAAGGCTGAGATCAACGATATCATGAAGTCCCTTTTGGTGGTATCCATTGTTCTTTTGGTCATCGGTCTTGTGGTTGCATACTTCCTCGGAGATGCCATCGCCAAGGCGGTTGCGCGCGTAGAGGATCATGTATCCAAGATGGAATCGGGAGATTTCTCCTTCATGTTTGATGATACGCTCATCAACAGAAAGGATGAGATCGGTCAGATCGCTGCTTCCACCAAGCATATGAAGGAGCAGATCGCGGATATTCTTAAGAATATTCGGTCCGAGTCCAAAACTGTGAAGGGCGTATCAAACCTTACAAGAAACAGCATGGAACTCGTACATGGCAGTATCGAAGACATCTCTGCTACGACCCAGGAGCTCTCCGCGGGTATGGAGGAGACCTCGGCTTCTACCGAGGAGATGAACGCTTCCACCGATATGATTGCAGAGGAAGTTTCACACATGAGAGAAAAGACTGCTTTAGGTGAGCAGCTTTCCGAAGAGATCAAGGTGCGCGCAGAGGAACTTCGCCAGAATACAACCGCATCTCACGATGAGGCAGTACGTATCTACGACAGAACCAATGCACAGCTGCTTGCTTCCATCGAGAAGACCGCAGCCATCGAAGAGATCAAGGATCTTTCGGCAACCATCCTGCAGATTTCTTCCCAGACCAACTTGCTTGCATTAAACGCAGCCATCGAGGCAGCACGTGCGGGTGAAGCAGGTAAGGGCTTCGCAGTCGTTGCGGATGAGATCAGAATTCTCGCAGAGAATACCAAAGATGCAGTATCACGTATCAATGACATCACACAGAATGTATCTGATGCCGTTGAGGGCGTGGTAAGCGATTCCAAGGAACTCCTTTCCTTCGTGGACGGACAGGTGCTTCCCGATTACAAGAACATGGTGGATACCTCGGCTCGTTACGATCAGGATGCATCCGAGATCGACGAGGTTATCACCGAGATCAACAGTGTTGCTGAGCGTCTCTACGACAATATCCAGGCAATGAGAAAGACGCTGGACGAGATCACCAAGGCAACCGAGGAAGGTGCGAACGGTGCAACCGATATCGCAGCGAAGGTTGTGGATATCTCAGAGAAGGCTGAAGATGTGCTTCAGCGCACGGATGACAACCGTTCATCGGCAGAGAAGCTGGATGAGATGGTTGGATTCTTCCAGATGTAGCATAATACAACCGATTATGGTATAATTTTCAACAAGCGCCGACGCAGGCTGCGTCGGCGTTTCTTGATTCTTACAAGTAAACGAAGGAGAGGCCCTGTATGCCTGACAGCAGAACCAAAAATGCATCCAGAAATATCATGTTCGGCGTTGTTTTAAGATGCTATCAGATTGTCGTACCTTTCGTGATCCGTACGGCGATGATGTATTACATGGGCTTAAACTATCTTGGATTAAACAGTCTGTTTACATCCGTTCTTTTTGCACTCAGTATCGCAGAGCTCGGTGTGGGATCGGCCATGGTCTACAGTATGTACCTGCCCATCATCGAGAAGGACACGAAGACCATCTGTGCCCTCCTCAAGATGTACAGGACCTACTACCGGATTATCGGCGCCATCATCGGTGCCGTGGGACTTGCACTTACGCCGGCCATCCCCATGCTTGTCAAAAAAGACGTCCCCGCGGATATCAATCTCTACGTGGTGTACTGGCTGAATCTGCTTTCAACCGTGATGACTTACTGGCTGTATGCTTACAAGAACAGTCTCCTGGTCGCACATCAAAGACGTGATATCATAAGCAAGATCACGCTGTTTACCAACACGCTGATGTATGTGTCGCATTTTGTTGTGATCATTTTCTTCAGGGATTATTATCTGTACCTCATCGTACAGATCATCACGCAGGTGCTGACGAACATCATCACTTCCATCTGTGCGGACAAGAAATACCCGGATTACAAGCCGGAGGGAGATCTGCCAAAGGCGCAGGTGGATGTGATCAACGGAAAGATCAAAGATCTTTTTACCATGAAGATCGGTATGGTCATCATAACGTCTGCGGATTCCATTGTGATCTCCGCATTTCTCGGACTCCATGTGTTGGGCGTATACCAGAATTATTTCATGATCATCACGGCACTGCTCAATGTGCTCCTGGTAATCTATGATTCCGTCATGAGCGGTATCGGTGACAGTATCATTACCGAGACATCCGAGAAAAACTACAATGACTTAAAGCGTATGACGTTTCTGGTGCTCTGGCTGGTTGGCTTTTGTTCGGCGGAACTTGTCACCATGTTCCAACCGTTTATGACGATCTGGGCGAAGGGTGAGATTCTGCCCTTCGGAATCGTGATCGCCTTTGCCGTCTTCTTCTATGTGGATCAGGCGAATCAGATCCTGGTTACCTTTAAGGATGCGGCGGGTATCTGGCACGAGGACCGTTTTCGTCCGCTTGTAACGGCAGGTGTCAATCTGCTGCTTAATGTCATCCTGGTACAGTTTATCGGGCTTTACGGCATCATTTTTTCCACGGTGTTCTCCATCGTGGTGGTCGGCATGCCCTGGATTTTAAAGAATCTGTTTACAACCTTATTCAAGAGGAGTATGCGCTCATACGTCGGAAAGCTTACCTACTACACGGTGGTGACGGCCGTTGTTACGGCGCTTACCTATCTGGTGACAAACCTGATCCCGACAATCTGGTACTCACCGGATCATGCCACGCCTCTTACCGCTTACCTGTATATGGGTGCAAAAATAGTAGTATGTGCCGTGGTATCGAACCTGCTGTTTTACATTTTCTTCAGAAAGACGAAGGAGTACGGGGCTGCCAAGGAACTGGCACTTCGTATGATTCATCGAGGCTGATATCCGTTTTTTATGAAACGTTTTTATTTCTTTATTCTTATAAGCGCGCTTTTGGCACTGACCGGCTGTATCGGAAAAGACCGGCCGGAGCTTTCGCGTCCCACGCTCTCCGATTATGATGTGCGGAGCGTGGACACCGTGACGGCCACCATGACCGACGCTACGCCGACGGTGGAACTCGTCTTAAAATCCCATGATACCAAAAAAGTAGATTATCGAACAACACTCCCGGAGCCTGTCTTAGAGTCCGTGAACATCAAGGAAGGAGATCAGGTTCAGGCAGGGGATGTGATGGTCACCTTTGCGTCCGAAGGTCTCGAAAAGAAGATGGAGGAATCCGAGGACCGGCTGGAGGAGGACCGTCTCTTGATCGAGCATTACGAGAATCTTGCCAAGCTTGAGCCGGGAAACGACTACAGCGAAGAGATCAAGGAGATTCAGGCGGATGCGGAAATCGCTGCAGCCTACGCCGAGGATTACCGTGCGCGGATGGCAAGCTACAACCTCATTGCGGAAGGCAACGGGGTGGTTTCCTCCGTACACGAGATGCTTTCCTACGGCGTTGCTTTTCCGGGTTACACATTGTTTTCCGTAACTTACAGTGATAATCAGTTTGTGGCAGAGACTTCCGAGGATTATGATTTCAAGGTGGGAGAAGTGTATCCCGCTTCCTTTGCCGTATCCGAATATGATATGGAGCTTTTATCCGTGGAGGAAGTCGGTAAGGAGGATGACGGAAGAAGCGTGAAACGCCTGACATTTACATTTGCCGATCACGGTATGGGTGTGGCGGATGTGACGCAGATGAATATGCGGATCGAAAAGACAACGATGAAGAATGTGGTTATGGTGCCGGAGTATGCGGTGTTTTCCGCCGAGGACGGTCATGACTATGTATATAAGGTGAACGAGGAAGGCTACCGGCATGCCGTGGAGGTTGAGACCGGGGAGATTGTCGGAAGCGAAAGGGTCATCCTGAAGGGGCTTTCCGACGGAGACAGGGTGGTGAAGGACGCGCGATGAGGATGAAAAAGAAGACAATTTGCGGCCTGGCCCTTGCTGCCGCCATGGTACTTTCCGCCTGCGGACACCACTATCCTGCGGCACCGGAGCTTATAGCGCCGAGGGAGGGCAATGAATCCACACGCCCGGTGGTTGTGGGAGATCTCGGAGAGGTGACGGTGCAGTTCGGAACCGTGGTTCCGATGGAGTACTGCCATTTCTGGAAGACACCCTGCAGGATCGATAAGATTGAGGTCGCTGTCGGTGACAAGGTGGAGGCAGGACAGGTTTTGGCTACAGCGGATGCCAAGGATGCGGAGGACAGCATCGAATCCCTGAATGCCAAAATAGCCATGCTTTCCGCGACGGCTTCGTTAAATGACAAAAAGTATGCATTAGAAAAGCAAAAGAATGATCTTGAGATTGCAGGGGCGCGTGCGGCAGGAGATGCGAAGGCACTTGCGGATGCCGAGCAGCGCGCCGCTGTACTTGATGAAAACCACAGATATGACGGGCTTCTTACCGCGCACAGGATTGCGGCCGCATCGGAGACCATCGGGGACAAGCAGGAAATCATAGACAACGGAACTTTGGTGGCAAGCCACGGCGGAACCGTATCCTATGTCAAAAGTATCGTTGAATCTGACGCCACCACCAACAGTGAGAATGTGGTTGTGGTAGCGGATACATCCGACTGCTATCTGCGTATGGATGAGTTTACCATCAAGGACAAGATTGATTCCTATGATGAGATCTATGCGATGTCCGGCGACAGGAAGGCAACGCTGAAGTCACTTGACTACTCCGGACAGGAGCGATCGGTTGCGGAAAGAAGCAAGAAATACCCTGCGCTTCGTCTTACCTATGATCAGCCAGGACTCATGCCGGAGGCGGGGAGCAAGGTGCCGGTCTTTTTCACCAAAAATGTGATCAATGGTGTTTTACTGGTGGGAAATGATTCCGTATTCTCCGATTCAAAGGGAGACTTTGTGTATGTGGCTACGGAAACGGGCCGTGAGAAACGCTACGTGAAGCTCGGACGAAAGGATGACACCAATTCCGAAGTCTTAGACGGACTCTCGGAGGGAGAGCAGGTGTTCTACAGTTCGGATATCGCTTATCCGGAGCATTATCAGACGGTAGAATTAAAGGCTGTTGACTATGACGGCAAGCAGACCACAAACCATTATACGGTGGAGAGCGCATCTGTCAGAAAAATTTCCTCACGCTATACGGGCGTGGTGGAGAGCGTATACAAGAAAAACGGTGATCCGGTAGCGGCAGGGGATTTGATCTGCGTGATCCGCACGGAGATCGGTAATGCGGAACTTACAGAAATCCGCACGTCCATGACCGGCCTCGAGGATCAGTATCAAAAGAATATCAGGCAGCTGAACGAGCAGATCAAGGAACTGGAAGAAAAGAAAAAACAGGAGGAGGCCGTTTCGGCCGTGCTTCCGGTGGCACCGCCTGCGACACCCGCGAATGCGATCAAAGCGACGCCGACGGATACGGCAAGTCCTTCCGATGGGAAGAAGGATCCGAATCTCACTAAGGAACTGTCTCTTTCCATCGCCATCCTTTCCGTGGATAAAGAACTTGCGGCTGCGGGCTATGACTATGCTTATGCGGAGCTTGCCAAAGCCTATGACAAAGCCAATACCAACAACGACGGCACCGGACGATTCTCTGTTTATTCCGACTATGATGGTGTGATCGGACAGCTTGCGGTAGCGGCGGATACGGAGATTACGGAGGGCGGAGCGATCTGCACCGTCAAAGTTCCCGAGGGCGCATCGGCGCTTCTTTCCTTTGATAAGAAGCTTCCCATCGGACAGAAGGTTACATTTTCCGTTGCAGGTGGAAAGAAATATACGGGAACGATCACCGGCTACACGGGATGTTCCGAAAAAGAAAGTCCGGTCTATCTTACAACCAAGGGCGATGTCGCTTATCTTACCACTTCGGTAGATGAGGGCGCATCCAAACTTCGTCACTGCGTTTCGGTGGAGGATGAAGGAATATACAATGAGACCGGAAGCATGTCGGTTGAGGCTGAGGACTCCAAGTTTTCAAATGCCATCATCGTACCCGACAAGGCGGTTTATACCGAGAAAAACCCTGTCAATGAATCCAGGATGAAGTACTTCGTCTGGAAACTCGAAGGGGATCATCTGGTAAAGCAATACATCAAAAAGGCGGATTACACGGTATCCGAGGGCGGGTCCGATGCATTTGCCGTAAAGCAGAAAGTGATTGTTGTCGTAAGCGGTCTTTCCGACGGTGACGTGGTTGCCATTGAAGAGGAGTAACGTAGGGTTTTGATTACTTATGTAATGCAGAAAATAAAGAATAAGGGATGGCTTTCTGTATGTCTGTTGCTTGGACTTACCTTCCTTGTGGCGGTGCTTACTTGTCAGCCGGTCTTTAAGTACGGCTCTTTGGATCGTCTGCTTCTTTCCGTGTTTGAAGAAGAAGTTTCTGAAAAGAACATCTATCCGGCAGTAATGGGTGTTGACTTTGTGATGGCAGAAGGTGCGACAAAGTCCGGAATCGACAGTCAGATTTCAGTAAGCGCGGGACAGTGGGAGAAGGACCTCTCGGATCTTTCGGTGATTGACAGACAGACTGTGATAAGAACCGAGAGGCAGATCGGTCGCAGTCGTTTTTCCAATGCCGGGTTAAATCGCGCCAAGTCGGTGGCATTAGACATTTCCTGTATGCCGGATTTAGAGTCGCATGCAGTGATCTGCGACGGAACAGGTCTTGCCGAATATCAAAGACAGGGAGATGAGATTCCGTGTCTTATATCTGCGCGTGTGATGGATCAGATGAACTTAACGGTCGGAGAGACTGTGGACTTTTATTTTATCTCCGGAGAGAAAAAGACCGAGTTTGCGCTTACTGTTGCCGGCATCTATGCTGCAGACGAGACAGACACGCTGTTCTGGCAGACGGATCCTGCGACGGAGGAATCGGCCTGTTATATCTTGCCAGAGGATATGGAACGCCTGATGGAAAACTATCCGCTCGGTGAGACTTCCGTTTTCTATCGCGTGATCTACGATTACAGAGATATGAATCACACTAATATCGAGAGGGTGAAGGAAGTGATCCGTCGGGAGAAGAACAATCCCGGATTCTCCGACAACATGAACGATGCCATTAAGTCTTACGATGCAGGCAAGAGAAGCATTCTTACCACGCTCTTTGTGTTGGAACTTCCCATGCTCGGCATGGTGCTTGCCTTCATCTATATGGTTTCGGGACGCATCATTGATTCCGAAATCGCGGAAATTGCGACTTTAAGAAGCCGTGGTATCAGTAAACTTCAGGTGATCGGTCTCTATGCGCTTTCCACGGCAATCCTTTCGCTTGCGGCGATCGTTATAGGACTTCCGCTTGGCTATGGCCTGTGCAGACTGTCCGCCTCGGCGACGGATTTCCTTACATTTGAATTCTCCGGGCTTAACACCTATGCGCCTGTATGGCAGATGCTTCCCTATGCACTCATGGGTGCGGCAATCGGCATCTTCTTTGTGCTGCTTCCCGTGGTCCTTTCTGCGGGCGTTACCATCGTTCAACAAAAATCCCGTGGTAACGAAACAGGCAAACCCTTGTGGGAGAAGTTCTACCTCGATATCGTGCTTCTTCTTGTTTCCGTGTACATGCTTTACAACTTCAACAACCAGAAGGACAGCATGCGTCTTTTGGCACTTTCCGGCAATCATATGGATCCGCTGATGTTCCTTGACTCTACCATCTTTGTGATCGCGGCGGGACTTTTTACGCTTCGCCTGATCCATATGTTGGTTCGACTCATTTACCGTATCGGCAGGAGAAGATGGAAGCCGGTTGCTTACGCATCCTTCCTGCAGATCACACGAACGGTGAAAAGCCAGGGCTTCATCGCCGTCTTCATGATCCTGACCGTATCTTTGGGACTTTTTAATGCGAATGCGGCGCGTACCATCAACAGAAATTACGAAGACCGGATCGATTACAATCTCGGCGCGGATATGACCTTGCAGGAACACTGGAAGATGACGACATTTACCGTGGACAAGGGCGCGGGACCGCAGACGGAGTACGAGTACAACGAACCGGATTACTCCAAGTATGAGGCGCTCGTCGGCGCAGGTCTTGCCGACCGTGTGACAAGAGTGATCGTCTGCAAATGTAAAGCCAAGGCCAAGAAAGCATCTTCGGACGATGTGCTGATGATGGGTATATCCACCAAGGCCTTCGGAGAGACGGCAAGTCTTGATCCGAAACTGTCACCCGATATCCACTGGTATCACCACTTAAATGCGCTTGCCGAAGCAAAGAACGGCGTGATCGTATCTTCAAACCTGGCAAAGGATTTCGGTGTCGGCGTTGGAGACAGACTGACCATTGATCGTAACTACGATATTACACCGCGTGCAAGCGACTTAAGGGGAACCATGAACCCGGAGATTGTTGCCGTGGTAGATAACTGGCCGGGATATAACAGATATCATTACGAGGAAGATGAAAAGGGAAAGACGGTAGAGAAGGAACGCTACTTGGTTGTGGCAAACTATGCTTCCGTTGTTTCCGCCTACAAGATTTCTCCTTACCAGATCTGGATCGATCTTGCCGAGGGGGCTACTGCGGACGAGGTAAGCAGTGCGCTTACTTCTGAGGGCGTAGAGATCGATTCTCTCTCCAATCGTACCACCATGGTGAAGGATATGAAGGAAAGTGCCATCATGAGAATCACCAACGGTATGTTTACCCTGTCCTTTATGGTGGCCATCGTGCTTTGTTCTATCGGATTCTTGATCTACTGGATTTCGTCTATTAAGCAAAGAGAATTGCTCTTTGGCGTATACCGGGCGATGGGACTTCGCGTTAAGGATATCAACCATATGCTTGTGACAGAGCACATGTTTTCAACTGTTCTTACCGTGCTTGCCGGCGGACTTGTGGGCGTGATCGCAACCCTGCTTTTCGCAGGGCTTTACGGCGTGGCCTACCTTCCGGAAAAGCACAATGTACCTATGGCAATTTACTACGAGGCCGGCGATGTCATAAAACTTGCGGCGGTAATCCTTGTGATGCTTACCGCCTGCGCGCTTGTGCTTCGAAAACTCGTCAGATCGCTCAATATTACCCAGGCCTTAAAGCTTGGAGAAGATTAAGGAGGTGCGGCAGATCATGGATACCATCATGGAAGCAAAAGATATCGTCAGGGTCTTTCGCACCGGCGGAGAGGACTTTACGGCCCTTTCCCATGTAGATATGGAGATTCCGAGACAGAGTCTGGTAATCCTAAAGGGAAGATCGGGAAGCGGCAAGACCACGCTGCTAAATATCTTAAGCACTTTAGATGCTCCGACTTCCGGAGACGTATTCTTCGAGGATATCCGGTACGGGGATCTTTCAGTGGAGCAGCTTGAGAAACTCCGAAGAGAAAATATCGGATTCGTATTCCAGTCCGTGGCTTTAATTCCTATCATGAATGCCTATGAGAATGTGGACTTTTCCCTCCGACTTGCGGGTGTTCCCGAGGAAGAGCGTGATGCAAGAATTAGAGAAGTTCTTGCCTTGGTCGGAATGGATGAGCGTATGATGCATATGCCGGGACAGATGTCCGGCGGTGAGCAGCAGCGTATCGCAATCGCTCGGGCCATTGCACCGAAGCCCAAGGTCATCTTCGCGGATGAGCCTACCGGCGCGCTGGATACAGCAACTGGACTTCGCGTGATGGATCTCTTTTCTTCGCTGATCGAGAAAGAGGGAATCACCATTGTGATGACGACGCATGATCCGAACTTGATGGATATGGGTGATATGTTGTATGAGATGGAGGACGGTGAGCTGACGCATGTACGAAAATGAAAAGGAACCGCTGATCGTCTGCGACAGTCTGGTAAAAATCTATAAGACCAAGGATATCGAGGTTATGGCCCTTCAGGGACTTGATCTTACGGTGAACCGCGGGGAGATGCTTTCTGTCATCGGAAAGAGCGGCAGCGGAAAGAGTACCCTCATGAACATCATCGGGGGACTTGAGACTCCGTCAGCCGGAAGGATCACCGTGGATGGAATAAGCCTTGCCGAGATGAAGGAACGGGAGATGGTAGCCTACAGGAAGCGTACCATCGGCTTTGTGTGGCAAAAGAGCAGCCGAAATCTCTTTCCGTATTTGACCTCGATTGAGAATATCGAGGCATCCATGAATTTCTCCGGAATGAAGACGGCGGAGAAGAAGGCAAGGGCTGCGGAGCTTCTTGAGCTGGTTGGGATGACGCACAAGAAGGACTCCTATCCGAGACAGATGTCGGGTGGTGAGCAGCAACGCGTATCCATTGCGGTTGCGCTTGCAAACAATCCTTCCATTTTGCTTGCGGATGAGCCGACCGGTGCGGTGGATACCAAGACCAGTGCGAAGATCCTTTCCTTGTTTCGCAAGCTTAACAAGGAACTCGGTCTTACCATCATCATTGTAACGCATGATATGAAACTGGCCTCCCAGGTAGACCGCGTACTGATGATCTCCGATGGAAAGATCTCCACGGAAAAGATCGTCCGGGATGAATACAAATCCAGTTTACATAAAATTGGTGACGGGGCAGTGGAAACGCACGACGAATTCTCTGTCATGGACAAGGCGCACCGTGTCCAGCTTTCTGAGGAGATGCTCGCCGCCGCCGGCATCGATTCCAACAAGGTGCGCGTCTCCGTTGAGGACGGCAAGGTCGTCATCCGCTCCGAGTAACGACAATTCCGTGTACCTTGCGCATGCAGACCGCCTTGCCTGGACACGCTCGCGCTAAGTCGGTAGGAATCCTATGAAGTAGCTCGATGCCGTGAGGTCCGTCTGCAGACTGCCTTGCCGGACACGCTTGCGCTAAGTCGGTAGGAATCCTGACGGATTCCTATGAAGTCGCTCAAAGCCGCGACGGGCTGTCTGCATCGCAGATGCAGACCTGATTTCGCACGCAGCGGACGCTAAGCTCGAAAGTACCTCGCTAAGCGCCGGCGGCTCCACGTTGTCCTTGCAATGCAGTCACACGCGCATCGGTGCATGGTATCGTTACAAACGATAACCTCGGCCGGAGCGCGAGGGATGATCTATAGCGCACAAAATGGTTTGTGCGCGGTGATTATCCCGGGAGCGACGCCAAAAAAGTACATATAACGTCATGAGAGTATGACACTTATGTGACTTCACATGATATAAAATGAATTGTGCATGACAACACGACGCCACACACATTTACCATATTCTAAGGAAGGGAGCACCATCTATGGATCAACTGGTTCAAAACGAACAGCATCAGGACAATCAGAATCAAATCAACCTGAATCTGAACGAGCAGGAGCAGGTTCAGCAGGTGCAGGATGCACCGAATCAGATCGAAGAAAAACCGCAGCAGATTCAGATCACACGCGGCAGCGATACCTTCAGTCTGCCCGCGGTTCTTGCTGCGCAAAAAGATGCGACTGAGTTCCTCGGGGCAAAATTTGCGAAGGATAATGCAAGCTACATAAAGAAGGCTGATTATAAAGCCGATAGCGCTCTCATCAAGAACTACTATGACCGTACCAGGATGGAAGTGAAGCTTTCCTACAAGGACCGCACCAAGAAAGAGAATGCGCTTGTCAACGCCGAGATTTATAAGCTTGCCACGGATAAGAAGTTTGGATTAAACGGCGACAACAAGGGAATGCGTGAGATCAAGACTAAGCTTACCATCCTTCAGAATGTGCTGGCCGGTGATATCCAGCAGTATAAAAAAGAAGTGAAGCGCATGGAGCCTGCGGCGGAAGGCGGCATGAAGGAAGTTACGAGAAGCGTGGTGGATGCGGCGAAGTTCGGAGAAACCATCAGTGCGGCTTTCGATACGACAATCGAGGCATGTACGAATTATATCAATAGCCATGCAAACCCGAAATCCTGGTGGGGCAAGAGAAGGAAGAGACGTGCCATCCGCATGAAGGAGTACCTGATGCGCGAGCAGTTCAAGTACAAGGCTTCCGTGAAATCTCTCGAATCAGGTGCTTACGAGGGCAAACTCTTTTCAACGCTGAAGACGCCACAGGATCTGGTGGAGAAGCTCGACGTGATCACTATCGAGAATGCCGTTCTCCAGCGACAGGGTAACTCCATGGATACCTATGTGGTTCAGGTGGAAGAGCTGGATGAGAAGGGCAATCCGACCATGAAGACCTACTACATGAAGGAGAATCTTCCTCTGATCAATCAGAATGTGACCAGCTTTTTGGAGCGACGCACAGAGCAGTTAAAAGTATCCAAGGACCATAAGCACAAAGGGAATCTGATGAAGGAGGAATTAAGACTCCAGACTGCAGCCCTTGATGATACCGATTATGACAACGGAATCTCACTTCTAGAGATCATGCAGAGAAAGATCAAGGAAGCGGGTCTTGCAAATCAGGAGGCGGTGAAAGAACGCTATGTGGAATTCTTCCGCCATGATTTTGATTCCCTCTTTAAGGATTTGCGTCGTTACAATGATGAGGTGGACCGGCTCAATAAGCTGATCACGGCCGGTCAGAAGATAGAACTCGGCGATTGGGAGGAGAAGGCGAAGCTGGATCCACTCGCCGGCGTTATCCTTGAGGCGTTAAAGAATCGCCAAAATGTGGATATCCATGAAACGATCACAAAGGAAACACCGCTCTCATGGATCATAAAGAAACTCAATCTGGATGAGACCAAGGACTCGGATACCGAGATCGTAAATCTCCTTCGCAAGATGGAGAATGAGCAGCCTGTAAATGCAGGAGCACAGAATGAAGAGGGAGAGCAGAAGGATTCCCTTTCAAGGATCGAAACCATGTTTCGTATCACCATGGGTAAGGAGGTTGAACTCTTCGGACAGATCATGGAGGGTGATCAGGCCAGTGAGAATGAGATGTCCCAGTACAATACCATGGTGACAAGCTATCTTGCACAGCGCTACGGATTCAAGGAAGTTGTGAATACGCATATGCGAAATGCCAACTTTACCCGCGGTAACGATACTGTGGCAAGCGGCGCACCCGTAACATTGCAGGAGGAAGCTCCCGGTGACGAGTGGATCGAGATCATCAAGGATACGCGAGACAACAAGCCCGGCAAGATGATCAAGCAGACCGGAAACAGTGTAAGAGAATTGATCCGTTTGCAGATGTACGACGGATTCTGCCTGCAGAAGGATCGTCACGGCAGAAACTTCAAGTGTAAGCATGAGCCGCAGGGCGATGCCGAAGTGATCAACACGGTCAGGGCATACGATCATGATCAGAGCTTCTACGCAAGTCTGATGAAGGATGCGTTTAAAGAGAAGAGAGATGAGAAAGGCAAGCTGACGGAGTGCTCGAAAAACAGATTCCTTCCCTCCTCTTTTAAGGTGGTAAAAAAAGGAAGCGCGATGTACAAGTATATCGCCAAGAAATACTTTAATTCCGAGATCAAGAATCCCGATTGGGCGAAAAATATCGAGGAACCGCTCTTTGAAAAGGTCAATGAAAAAACTGGAGTGATGGAGAAGTTCCGTTTAAACAACTGGATGAAGGATCACCTCTTCCTTTCGATGCTCGGTGCCAAAAAGGGAAAGAACGGAGAAAAGATCCTGCCGGATTCAGCCGATTTTGATGCATACATTAAACTTCTTGAAAAAGGAGAGGATGTATCCCTTCATGACAGAGATCATCCGAAGTACATTGTAAGACGCGATCGCCCTGATGAGAAGATCGTTGCCGGTACCAAGACCTATCTGAATGTATTGAAGCAGTTAAATGAGATCGTACGGGACATCGCGGACTTCTATCTTTTGGATGAGCCGGATGAGGCCTATGCGGAGAGCAAGGTTGCCGAGCGAAGCAAGAATCCGAACGCAAACTACAAGGATAAGGAGAAGTGGCTGTCGGATCAGTATATCAACAGATCACCCGATTTAAAGAAACTGCCGAAGGTGGCTTCGCGCATGGCGGAATTAAAGCAGCTTTCGGATACCTACGACCTGGAAAAACTCTTTGTGTTTTTCCCCGGCGGTTTCACGATGAACTTGAGTGAATCATGTGAGAAAGTACTTCCGAACGGTGAGATCGAGGAGGTAAAACGTTTCGAAGGCTTTACATTTGACTATGACGGATGGACACAGACAACCGGAGGCGTTGTGGAAGGCTGGATCAAGCAGATGCTTTACACCTTTACGAAGTCCTACGGTAATAACCCGAACATCCAAAACGAGCTTTCTTCCGTCGGCAAGCCGAAGGAATTTGAGAAACTTGAGAATGAAAACGGTGATATCGTGGTTCCGGGATTGCTTCATGCCGATCTCGAAGCAAAGCAGGAACTTGAGAATATCGTTCACGATTTCGAACACGGAAACATCAAGGAGATGATGCTGCAGGAGCAGATGACATTAGACGCCGTTACCGCAAGTTACGAGCGTGCCAAGGAACAGCTGCAGCGTTTGGAGGAGATGCGTGTCTCCGCAGAAGTATTCTTAAATACGATGTATGCCGATCTGCCGAAGGACGACCCGCACAGGAAGTTCTATCTTACGAAAGAAGAATTCGATCTCTTCGATGATCTGTCCGAATTTGCCGTCGATCCCGGTGACAGTTATCTTGTACAGGACAACGAGCATTTCCTGGCTTGCCAGGAGGAATACAGTCAGTATATGTCCGAAGAAGAAAAGCAAAGTGTTCTGGCAGAAAGAAATGCCGTGCTTTCCGACTCCAAGCGCTGGAAGGATAAGCCAGTGGATCACCTTTCCACCAACATCAGTTCTTCGATTCACAAGAAGGACGGACAGGCGAAGAAGGATTGGCAGCATTTTGCCAAGGTACAGGTGCGGGCCGAGGATGATGTTCTCCCCCCGGAGGAACAGAAAAAGAGAAGTGATAAGCTCCACGCCATGCAGCTTGAAAAACTGAATAAAGATCTGATTCCGCTGAAGAAACAGAGCGAGGAATTTGCCAAGACCAGACTTGAATACGTGAAGACGCTTCGCGATCGTAACGAGGCGATCAAAAAAGCGAAGTTCAAGCGCTGGGATGATAAAGTGAGTCAGGAAGTGGACAAGTGGAATGCAAAGGCCCGCGAAATTGAAAACAAATGCAAGATACGCGTGTCGGATCTCTATCTGGACAAACATCATCCCTATGCTTGGATGGAAGAATACAAAACGTATGCGGATAAAGTGGATGATCAGTATGAGAAGACGAATGAGCTGGAACGCAATTATAACAAGGAACTCGACGACGAGCAGGAACGTGTGGTAGGAGAGTACTTAAAGCCCGTCTTCGAAGAAGCCGAGGCGTTCTATAAGAGTGAGATCAAGCCTCTGCTTGAGAAGTGGGGCGAAATCTATCCGAAATACAAGGCAAGTAACGAGGAAAAGAACAAACTGCAGAAAGCCATAGATGCGCTTGAACAGGCCCCGGATTACAAGAAGGATGCGCCGTCTGAAGAGCTTGTCGGTTTAAGAAAACAGCTTGAGGAGAAAGAGAACGAAAACAAGAAACTCCAGGCGATGCATTTCGGTTTGTACGAGGAAATGAAGCGGCAACTTGATTTTGATTACCAGAAGAATACTCCGAATTGGAGTACGATTACGGCCAGACTTCGACAGAGATTTCTTCCGGAGGATGCTACCTTCAGGGAAACCAGCAGGTTCGAAGAGAAGTTCAAGGATGAATCGAAATGGGCGTACGATATCCTTATGAAGAGCTATACAAGGAAGAAGCGGGTAGTCCGCTACGGAGGGTATTAAAGGAGGCGTTATATGCTGTACGATCTGATCAATAAAACCAACAGACAGTTTTATATCGATATGGTACCGGAGCAATTGCAGGATTTCTACAATACACCGGGCGTGATCGGCGTGGGTTGCTGTGAGGAGGACGAAACCGGCAAGGTTACGGCAACGGGTGTGATGCTCCTTGATGTTTCGGATCCGGATGTCGTCGGAATCAACTGGCTCTACGTCTCTCCGGGATATCGCGGAGAGGACTGCGGAACCCTTCTGCTGAAGCAGGCATTTGATCTCGCAAAGCAAATGAACCGATCCGGCGTAACCTTGCGCCTGGAGGGAGAAGGTGTCGAATCCTACTTCACACTGAGGGGCTTTGTGCGCGTAGGAAATCCGGAGGAAGAAGACGGCACGATCACATTGATCGCTGACACGGATGCTATGAAGCGCGCCGAGGCCGCAGGCGAAGATGCGGAAAGCTGGGAAGACGAAGCCGCCGCCATGGACGAACACTTCCCGAAACGTTTCCGCGTCAAATCCATCGAATACATGAGCGGAGAAATCGTTTATACGTGAAAAGCGATACCTGCCACATGCTTGTTGAACGGGGTCGCCGAACACGCCGGCACTTAGCGAGCGTACTTTGCGAGTTTAGTACCGTTGCGTGTGAGATCGAAGCGAAAGCGTCCCCTGAGACAAGCGTGTGGTAGGTGAGCGTCTGAGTGATTGTCCCGGGAGCGAAGCGAGTATTGCATATCGTATATCGCATATCGCGCATGTACCGCAACGGTGAACACGCACACTTTCGCTTTACATTTTCCTCGCATATAGTATAATAAAAGTAGCGTAGTAACAGCATTTTCGGCGAGGTGGCCCTATGGCGATTTCAGTGAATGGCAACTACAACTACATGAACAGCTTCTTCAACACCGCAAGCAGCAACAAGAGCAAGGATTCCTCCATGTCTTTTATTGCCGATTACAGCGCTGTGAAAAACGGCAGCTATGCGAAGCTTGCGAAGAAGTATTATGCTTCCGAGGCCGGAAGAAAGTCCCAGAGTGACGCAAAGAGCGTGAAGGCATCCAACGATGCCGTGAAAGCGGGGACGAATCAGGCAGTGGATTCTGCAGCGAAACTGATGAACGCTTCCCTTTATGAGAAGAAGGAAGTGAAGGCTGCGGACGGAACCACCAAGACGGATTATGATCGTTCAAAGATCTTAGATCATGTAAAGAGTTTTGTGGAAGGCTACAACAACGCTGTGAAGGAAGCCGGAGAGTCGGTGAATAACAAGGTTCTCCAAAGCGGTACCAGATTGGTATCCCAGACGAAGGTATACGCCGGCGCACTTGCGAGAATCGGTGTGAACCTGCAGTCGGACAACACCTTCGAGATTGATGAAGACAAATTCAATGACGCACATATGACAGATATTAAGTCGCTCTTTACGGGATCCACATCCTTCGGCAAGAGCGCACAGGAAAGACTGTATCAGATGTACACTGCGGCAGACAAGAACACCGCACAGGCAGTTACCTATAACGCCAGCGCGAAGTATGATGTCTCCGTCGGAAGCATGTTCGACAGCCTGTTCTAAACCTACACATTTCATGACTACGAACGGAACCCGTTATTAAGGGTTCCGTTTTTGAGTAACAAACAAGAACGAATGAGGCATACCATGAGATTGGACAAATACCTTGCCGATGCCGGCAAAGGAACACGCAGTACCGTAAAATCTCATATCGCAGCCGGGCGTGTTCGGGTGGACGGCACGGTCATAAAACGGCCGGAGCATAAGGTCCCCGCGGACGCAGTTGTAACCTTGGATGACGAAGCGGTCAGTGCGGAAACATTTCAGTATTTTCTCCTGAACAAGCCTGCCGGAGTTGTATCCGCTACCAGGGACGCGCGGGAGAAGACCGTCCTGGATCTTCTTGACTGCGACAAACGTCGCGATCTCTTTCCTGTGGGAAGACTGGATAAGGATACGGAGGGACTCCTCGTGATCACAAACGACGGAAAGATGTCGAAGGATCTTCTGAAGCCCGGGAAACACGTGGCAAAGTGCTACTATGTTGAGGCGGACGGGGAACTTCCGGACGACGCGGCAAGACAGTTTGCGGAAGGGTTTGACATCGGAGATGAACGGCCCACCGCGCCTGCGGAGCTTTCTGAGGGAGAGAAGGAAGGCAGCTGGTATCTTACCATTACGGAGGGAAGATTTCACCAGGTCAAAAGGATGTTTGAGCATTTCGGGTGTCATGTAACTTACCTAAAAAGGATATCCATGGGCGGACTGACGCTTCCGGAAGACTTAAAGCCCGGAGCGTATCGAAAGATGACAGAAGAGGAGATCAAACTTCTTACCGAAAGAGGATAAATCTATGACGAAAGAACAAAAAGAAGCACTGCAAACACTTTATGCGTGGACAATTCGCCTGTGCGAGTGCGCGGGAGAAGGTCCGGATGCGGCAAGAACGTTTTGGGATGAACTTGTCACAGATCCCGAACTGCTTGCGGAATACGCCTACTACTACGATCATCGCGAGTTTTTATGCAGATACAGGGTGGGTGATTTTACCATCGCGGATATTCTGGTATGGCAGATGGATCATTTTAAGGCACATATGGACAGGGCGGACAGCGCCAATCGTTATGACAAGGATAAACTTGTACTTTCCACCTTCCGTACGATGATGGAATTAAAAAAAGATCCCGTGAGAGTCTCACGGGAGTTTGCTGCGGAAACGGGCACGGATCTGGCGGAAGGATGGAACCTTCACTAGATCATGCATAGTTGTTGAACATCATGCCGCTGTACATCGACTGAGTGTAAGTGGCACTGGTTTTTTCTTCTTTGTTCGGGTAAGTGACGATCAATTTGTTGATGTAAGCCATGGGGTCAAGTGTAAGACGCTCCGTGGCTTTTGAGATTTCGGATACAAAATCGGAATCTGCCTCAAAGAGCTCCATCAATTCACCGACGTGCACGGATCCGTTTGATTCGGGGGTGTAAAGCCGGCCGTCATCGGACACCTCAATACCTGCGGCAGAGAGGGCTTCCCTGTGACCTTTCAGGATACCTGAGATGTCACTTGAAAGACTTCTGCTTCCGATTGTGGCAGGTCCCTCGTGTTCGGCGAGCGTGACCAGATTGTTGTAGGCTTCGACAAAGCCGGAAAGCTGGTCTTTCAGCACGCCCGTATCAGGTACGAAACTGATATTCACGGGCTCGCCCGATACGCTGTGGAAATCAAGTTCCACTGTCTGATTGATGGAAATGTGGTTGGATGTGGAGGCGTGTGCCTCACCGTTCACTGTAAACTCGGCATTCGCAGGGGGGACGGAAACCTGATTCAAACCGAAGGCTTCCACGAAAGAACGGTCCTCGTTGGCGTCTGAAAGACGGAAACGCAAAGCTTCCCCTGATTCCGGCAGGCCTGTCTCCTTCGATGTGAGCATCAGTGCCGAACTGTCGCCCTCTGTAAGGATGGTGGCTGTAACGCCCATATCCCTGCCGTTCACGCTTTCTGCGAATTTATTCTGGATGGAGTAATTGGTGTCGCCCTCGGAAACGGCCAGATTGAATCTGTATTGAGAATCACCGGTAAAAAGGGAGAACCGGTAATTGCCGGGAGGGACGGTCTCTCCGTCGGTGGAGAGATAACTGCCGATGTTCACCTGCTCGGTGGCAAGCGCGTCCACGGTGAGTTCCAGATATCCCGGAAGATCCGGACCGGGCTGACGTTTAAAATCGCCCGTGATCACGGAGGGATGATCCGAATGCACCTGTTTCTGTGAATAGACGGAGCTCTCGGGATCCGAGAAAGAAAGCGTCGTATCCCTTAAAGTGATGGCAGACTCCTTAATATCAATGATATGTTCCTGTTTCTTGTCGGAAAGGGACACCAAATAAAGCGGCGAATTCTTGTTGTACTTGGACATACTGCTGTAAACCGCCTTAAGTTCGGAGGATTTATGAATGGTATTGCGTTTTTTGGGCACGAGTTCTGTGCTCAGATGATTGTAGATATTATTGCTGACTTTCATATAAAACCCTCCTTCCTTGGATAGTTTTTATAACAAACTCCCATATAACGGCGGTCCCTCGCCGATGGGGTGCAAAATAAAGCCAATTCGGCTATTATTTCAACTTTATTATATTATATAAGAAGAAGTTTGTCTACATGATTCTGAAAAAAAGTAAAAAGAAATGCAGTTTTCTTCGTTTTTTCGCGATAATTTGCTTGACTTTCGGCCCTCTGTTTGGTATTCTATAGTCCGCGACGGAAAAAAGTCTTTTTTTTATGCTTTTTTTGCGTGCAATTTAATATGGAGGTGAAAGGAAGTGCGAGTTAAGATCACATTGGCATGTCAGGATTGTAAACAGCGTAACTACAATATGACAAAGGATAAGAGAAAGCACCCGGACAGAATGGAGACCAAGAAGTACTGCAGATTCTGTAAGGCGCACACGATGCACAAGGAGACCAAGTAAGGAGTAAGTTATGTCAAACAACCAAAACAGCGAGACATCACCTACCCTGAAGAGAAGCTGGTTCCAGGGCCTGAAGGCAGAATTTGCCAAGATCACATGGCCTACAAAGGACAGGATCAAGCGCGAGTCTATCGCGGTGATCGTTGCTTCGGTACTTACGGGCCTTTTGATCGCGGGTATCGACTATCTGCTCAAAATCGGCTTAACTTATATCGTTAGGTAGGTGAACATATGTCAGAAGAAATGCTTGAGCATGAAACTCCGGACGTAGAAGCGGAAGCGACGACTGAAGAGACTGCATCCGCGAACGGAGCGAAGTGGTACGTAGCCCATACCTACTCGGGTTACGAGAACAAGGTCAAGAATGACATCGAGAAGACTATCGAGAACAGAAAGCTCCAGGATCAGATCCTTGAGGTATCGGTACCTGTACAGGATGTGGTAGAGGTGAGCAAGAACGGAACCAGAAAGACGGTTTCCAGAAAACTGTTCCCCGGTTATGTGCTTGTCAACATGTACATGAACGATGTCACATGGTATATCGTGCGAAATACCAGAGGTGTAACGGGCTTCGTCGGACCTGAATCCAAGCCTGTTCCCCTGACGGAAAAAGAGATGAAGAATCTCGGTATCAGAACCACAGAAGCCGTGAAGATCGACGTAGAGGTCGGAGATCCGATCAAGGTCGTTACCGGCGCTTGGGAAGGCAGCAACGGTGCTGTTAAGGCCATCAACCAGGGCAAGCAGACCGTCACCATCGAGGTGGACATCTTCGGACGTGCAACATCCGTTGAGATCGGCTTCGCCGATATCCAAAAACTGTAGTTACAGAAGTGGAAGGGTATCCCCCGCTAACACCACAATCTTATTAGGAGGTACGCTATAATGGCGAAAAAAGTAGAAGGCTACATCAAATTACAGATCCCTGCAGGCAAGGCAACCCCTGCACCGCCCGTCGGACCGGCACTCGGTCAGCACGGTGTAAATATCGTTGCATTTACAAAGGAGTTTAACGCAAAGACCGCTGATCAGGGCGATATGATCATCCCCGTAGTTATCACGGTTTACGCAGATAAGAGCTTCAGCTTTATCACAAAGACTCCGCCTGCTGCAGTTTTATTAAAGAAGGCATGCAACCTGAAGTCAGGTTCCGGTGTGCCCAACAAGACCAAGGTAGCTAAGATTTCCAAGGACAAGGTACGTGAGATCGCCGAGCTCAAGATGCCGGATCTCAATGCTGCAACCGTCGAGGCTGCGATGAGCATGATCGCAGGAACTGCACGTTCCATGGGAATTGAAGTTGTAGACTAATTTGAAGTAATAGGTAACGATTGCACAGCAATCGTTTTGAACTCGCTCAAAGCCGCGAGGGGCTCCCCTCGCCAGAGGCTCGGGGCAAGAGTGGGAGGGTCGCTCCCGATAATACCACAGGAGGTTTTTAACCATGAAAAAAGGAAAAAGATATACAGAAGCTGCAAAGCTTATTGACAAGGCAAGTGTGTATGATCTTACAGAGGCAGTGTCTCTCGTAAAGAAGTCTGCAAGCGCAAAGTTTGATGAGACCATCGAGGCTCATTTCAGACTCGGCGTAGACGGACGTCACGCAGATCAGCAGGTACGTGGTGCGGTTGTACTTCCCCACGGAACAGGTAAGAGCGTAAAGGTTCTCGTATTCGCCAAGGGCGATAAGGTAGACGAGGCTCTTAACGCAGGTGCTGATTACGCTGGCGGTGACGAGCTTGTGCCGAAGATTCAGAACGACGGTTGGCTTGATTTCGACGTAGTAGTTGCAACTCCGGACATGATGGGTGTCGTAGGACGTCTCGGTCGTGTACTCGGACCCAAGGGCTTGATGCCGAACCCCAAGGCAGGCACAGTAACCATGGACGTTGCAAAGGCAATCGCCGATATTAAGGCAGGTAAGATTGAGTACAGACTTGACAAGTCCAACATTATCCACGTGCCAATCGGAAAGGCTTCTTTTACAGAGGAGCAGTTATCTGACAACTTCCAGACATTAATAGATGCAATCAATAAGGCAAAGCCTGCATCCGCAAAGGGACAGTATTTAAGAAGCGTAGTCATCGCTTCCACCATGGGCCCCGGTGTAAAGCTTAACACAGCTAAGTTTGCATAATTTGCAATATTGATACGCACAAAAAAGAGCGGGAGACGCAAGTCGTCTTCCGCTTTTTTCGTTTGACGAAAAGAGGGTATTGCGATAGAATAGTATACGATAATTCTATGTTTAGGGGGTACCACCATGGATAAAGACCAGATTACAAAAAAACTCCAGGAAGTAATTTTCGAGGAGATGCCGGAGATTGAAGGCGATATCGATATGCATGCCTCCATGACGAAGGAATACGGCGTAAATTCCGTTTCATTGATCCGCCTGATCGTGGCGATCGAGGAGAAGTTTGACGTATCCTTCTCGGATTTTGAACTAGCGCTTTCGGATTATGACAGCTTTGGTGACTTGGCTGCCACAGTAGAAGAAAAATTAGCATAGGTTGGAGGACAAAAAGAATGGCAGAAGATAAGAAGAAATTACCCGTCTCATACCCCATGATCACTTCCTGGCAGTGGCATGCGACACTGTTTTCCATTCTCTCTGATGACGAGAATGCCAAAAAGTGGATTTTCAGCAACTATATTCAGCTTCGTTGCTATGATATTCAGGAGATCTTTACCGGTGACGATATGCTGCTCGCTGATATGATGCCGGGTTCAAGTTCCTTAAAGCTTTGTCCGTACCTTGTGTTCTCGCTTCTCACCAAGGAGCAGATCGAGAGCTACTGCGGCAACATTATCGACTTTATCATCAAGACCATTGATCTCGGCGGATATGTCTATGGCGTATTCGATGAGGCGAAGATCCTCTGCGATGCAGAGGTGGACTACAAGTTCCCTCACGAGCTCTTTATTTACGGTTATGATCGTGACAAGGAGGTTTTCTACACAGGAGACTTCACTTTCAAGGATCACTACTCACATAAGACCATTCCCTTCTCCGATATCGAGAGAGGTTATGAGGTGATCTCCGCACAGGAAGATCACATGTTTAAGGATGATTACAAGGGCAAAAGAGGCCTTTATGTCATCATCAAGAACAGCGAGACACCTGTATATGAGATGGACATCGAACTTGTGAAGACGACACTTCGCGAGTACCTGAATTCCGAGGACACCAAGGATCACTTCCGTATGCTCAGAAACCGTTTCGATGATACGGTATTCGGCATCAAGGTATACGACAAGGTACTTGCACAGATCGATAAGCAGATCCATGCAGAGGAGCCGGACTTCGATATCCGTGCACTCCATGTAATGTACGATCACAAGGTGCTGATGCTTGAAAGACTCAAATACATGATGAACAACGGCTTCCTGAAGTTCAATCAGGAAACGCTTGATGCGTACCAGATCGTTGTGGACAATATGCTGGCAGCCAGAAACCTGCTGATCCGCATCTCCATCACCAACGATATCGAGGCCGGTGTTCGTTTCAAGACCTATCTTGAGACCGCCAAAGAGAAAGAGGTTTCAATCCTCTTCCACGTACTGGCAGAACTCGAAGCCAGATAGAAAGGATGTAAGAAGGCATCGGACACATAGTTCGGTGCCTTTTTTGACAAAGATATGCCCGAAGTGATTGTAAGAACCCGAAAGATTGCCCCCGGGACTGACATACATAAGAGTTTAAAACTGGTTGATCCGGCCAGAAGATCGAAGGTACTTCGTTTTTCGCAGCCTGAGGCGGCGGCGCTTTCCCTTGCTGCCGGGATTTTGCTTGCGGAAGTCTGTGCCGAGTGCCTGTCGCTTTCACCGGACGAAATCCGGATTGCCGAGGATGCACAGGGGAAACCCTATGTCATCGGAGCGGAAGACTTTTTCTACAGTCTGACGCATACAAGGGGATCTGCGTCCATCGCGTACGGAGATGTGCCCTGCGGTATTGACGGAGAGTGGATCCGCTATCGCGCGGGAGATATCCGGGTGATCGATCGGTGTCTGACCGCGGATGAGAAAGCATATATTCTTGGAGACCATGACGCATATTGCGAGGATTGTGCCGAGCGATTCTTCCGGATTTGGACGATGAAAGAAAGCATGGTGAAGCAATCGGGAGAAGGTATACGGAAAAGGCTTTCGTCGTATGATACGGACCCTGTTTGTATGACCGGAGACGGCGGAAGACTCGTGTTCCGTGAATTTCGTCAGGATGATCTGATGCTTACGGTTTGCGTTCCGAAAGGCGTAAGCGTAAGTACGTACGAGGGTGCGAAGGAGTAGACATGAAGGATAAAATCAGCAAAAAGAAGTACGACAAACTGTATAAAAAGGTCAGAAACAGCAGCTTCCTCGGGACAGTGCTTTCTTTTTCACTGCTCATGATCCTCTTTGTGGGTATTATGGTGTTTAACAGTATATTCTTCCTCGAGTATGTCTTCGAGTCCAAGTTTGCGGAGGAACACAGAAGACTGTCCATGGTGTCGGATATGCGGGATCACCACGGAGATCCGCTCGAGATGGAAGAGTTTTATAAGGAAAATGATATCAGCTTTTATGTCAGGGACGATCAGGGAACAACGCTCATGCAGCGGGGAGACGATACCTGTACATTTGAGGGCGGCGTAATTAACATGACGGAGGAACAGGAGCATTTTCTGGTATATCTGGATGAGGAGGAAAACTATTTCTACGTCAAGGGGAATCACTTGAAACCGAAGTGGGATGAGCTGGTCTCCTGGATATTGGAGCATTGGAAAGATGATGAATCGATTAAAGAGTTGAAACTGCCCTTCTGGATTTCTATGGAACATGAGGATAAGGGAGAAGTCTTTGTGGGAAAGGCTTACTTGACCTTGAATGTCCACGATATGATCCTGGTGGCGGAGATCGGTGCCGTTATTCTGATACTTGCGGTATTTGTTCTGATACTCACCGTGGTGAACATCATTACGGGTATTCACAAGATGAACAATGTGATCCGGCTCTACCATCATGACCCGGTGACCAACGGATACAACTGGACCTGGTATCAAAAGAGCGGCGATAAGAGGATTCGAGGCGTATTTACGAAAAAGTCAAACTGGGCTTCGGTCAATCTGATGCTCAGGAATTACAGAAGTTACTGCGTCTGCCATTCGGTGGAGTCCGGAGAGGCGCTTCTCTCCAGGATCTATGAGGTGCTGGAGGAACGCACGGAAAAGAAGGAACTGTGCGCGCACGTGACTTCCTCGAATTTTGCACTCCTGCTGAAATATGAGGACGAAGATCATCTGAAGATGCGGCTGCACGAGATCATGAATGAGTTAAGCAAAGTCGAGGAGCGGCACAACCTGTCCTTTCGGGCGGGCATTGCGCTAATTCCGGGCGTGGTTTCCGGATCGGAGGAAGCTTCCGACAGAAAGAAGCTTCAGATCAAAGACATTTACAACAATGCCTGTGCGGCGGGAAGTATGGTAAAGGATACGGTCAATTCGGGACTTTACGTCTTTGATGACAAGCTTCTCGAGGAACAGAAGTGGAGAGATATCGTTCATGAAAAGAGAAACGGTGCACTTACGAACGAAGAGTACAAGGTGTACTATCAGCCGAAATACAATCCCAAGGATGACACGCTCCGCGGTGCGGAGGCGCTGATACGCTGGGAGTCTCCGGAGTACGGATTTATCACGCCGGGACGTTTCATCCCGATTTTTGAAAGCGACGGTTTTATCACCGAGATCGACCATTATATGCTGAAGCACGTGGCACGGGATCAAAAGACGTGGCTTTCCGAGGGATTTCAATGTGTTCCCGTTTCAGTAAATGTTTCGCGGGCTCATTTTTCGGAGAGAGATCTGGCAGAACAGATCCGAGACATCGTGGATGCAGAGGGGTGCCCTCACGAACTGATCGAGATTGAGCTTACGGAGAGCGCATTCTTTGATGACAAGGATACCATGGTGGAAACCATTAAGCGACTGAAAACGTATGGCTTCGTGGTTTCCATGGATGATTTCGGTGCCGGTTACTCTTCGCTCAATTCGCTGAAGGATATGCCGCTCGATGTACTCAAACTGGATGCGGAGTTTTTCCGGGGAGAGTTCGATGGCGACAGGGGTGAAGTGGTTGTGTCCGAAGCGATCAAACTTGCCAAAAGCCTTAAGATGCGGACAGTGGCAGAGGGTGTTGAAGATAAGAAGCAGGTGGATTTCCTTGCCGAGCAGGGATGTGATATGATCCAGGGCTTCTACTATGCAAAACCCATGCCGAAAGACGAGTATGAAAGCCGCATGAACGGACAAAATAACCTTGCCTAAGGTACGGAAACATAGTAAGATAGAAGCATCAGATGACTCGCTATTATGGGAGGTTACTTATGGACAACAATCAAATGAACGGCGGCCAGCAACCCTATGCACAGCCGCAACAGCCTTATGCGCAGCCGCAGCAGCCTTACGCACAGCCGCAGCAGCCTTATGCACAGCCGCAGCAGCCCTACGCGCAGCCGCAGCAGCCTTATGCGCAGCCGCAGCAACCCTATGCGCAGCCTCAGTACGGACAACAGCAGTACGGTCAGCCCTACGCGCAGCAGCCTTACGGTCAGTACGGTCAGCAGATGCCGGCGAAACCGCCGATCGACATCAGGAAGAAGTTCGGCGATACAAAGTCGGCCTTCATGGGCAAGACAAAGGAGATGGGTATCACAACCTGCATTCTGATGGGACTGATTGCAGCAATGCTTTTCATCTTCACGCCGTTTATGAATTTTGGTTCGGTGCATGTGAGTTTTACCGCAAGTTATATGAGACAGAAGGTCAGCGTGAAAGCGTCCGACGGATTGAATCTTTTCGAACTTTCCAAAGCATCCGGTACGGTGGATCGTCTGTTCAAGGACTACGGCGGATATATGCGCGTAAGCAAGAGCCAGGCAGTGGATGCACTTGATGTGTCCGCGAGCATGGCGGAAGCGGAACTTGATGAGTACCTGGACGATCTGAGAGACGATGAGGATGCATACATCAGCCTGAAGGGCAAGCCGATCAGCGAGATCGTAGGACTTGTCAAACTGGCATTGAAGGGACGCCTGGCGCTTCTTCTGACACCCTGGCTTTTGATCCTCTCCGGTATCGGTTTGTTTATCTTCACACTGATCTCCGGTAAGGTCGGAAAGATCGTATGTGCATCGATCGCGACAGTCAGTCTGCTTTGGCTGATCCTCTGCTCCGGAAGATTCTTCACCATGATGGGTATCGGTGCATGGGGCCTGATCATCGGTATTGTGCTTGCATTCTTAAGTGTATTTCTTGACAAACCGAAGGCAGCAGGTGCACAGATGATGTAAAAGACAAATCTTTGTCTTGACAAGAAAACTTCTTTATTGTACAATGTCATTCGTTGCGGTAAGCAAATGCTTGCCGCGATGGATGCGGTGGTAGCTCAGCTGGATAGAGCACTTGGCTACGGACCAAGGTGTCGGGGGTTCGAATCCTCTCCGCCGCGCTGTATACAATTGTATACCTTATCGGGATGTGGCTCAGTTTGGCTAGAGCGCCACATTAGGGATGTGGAGGTCGCAGGTTCGAATCCTGTCATTCCGATGAAAGAGCAGATGCACGCAGTGCACCTGCTCTTTTTTTGTCCCGCCAATGCATTCGTTTGCAGCTCCGCGTTGTCCCGGCAATGCATTCGTTTGCGGCACCACGCTGCCCCGGCAATGCATTCGTTTGCGGCACCGTGCGTATGCAGACCGCCTTGCCTGGACACGCTCGCGCTAAGTTCCGCACGCAGCGGACGCTAAGCTCGTGAGAAACCTCGCTAAGCGCCGGCGGCTCCACGTTGTCCTGGCAATGCGGTCACATACGCGTCGGTGCATGACATCATTACAGACGATAGCCTTGGCCGGAGCGCGAGGGATGATCTATAGCGCACAAAATGGTTTGTGCGCGGTGATCGTCCCGGGAGCGACGCCAACAAAGTATATGCAGCATTCATACAGTAAATGTAAGTACAAAAAAACTCAGGAGCAAACGCTCCTGAGCCTTACGCTGGGCTACTAGGATTCGAACCTAGAAATGCTGGAGTCAGAGTCCAGTGCCTTACCATTTGGCGATAGCCCATCAACAGACGCTATTATATAGGAGCTGCGAAAAAAAAGCAAGTGTTTTTTTAAAAAATATTCATGTTTGACAAAGCACGTAAAATGCTATATGATTGCACATGTTTATAACGGCTTAAAAAGAGGAAGATCATGAGCAGTATCATCTATGTGGTTCCGTGGGCGATTTGTGACACGGACAGCGTATACGTGAAAAAAGTGAATGCGGATGAAAAAGAGCTTCCCTCCAAGGGAGATGCCTGCGAAGAGTGGTGCATCAGGAATGTCATCAAGAATCCGGATCGCAGAAGCAAGGATGTTTTCGCAATTGTAGATGTTTACAACGGATTTGCGGACAGCCTGAACGAGAAGGGAATGTCGGTATTCTCGCTCACCAATTCGGAGGACCACCTGACCGAGCTTGGCTACGGCAAGGCGGATGACAAAGAGCGCGATTTCATCAAAACAAAGGTTTTGAAAGCAGTATAGGACGGAATAACTATGATCAATATCGGAACATGGAATGAACTTAAAGTCATCAGATCGAAGGATTTTGGTATCTATCTCGGGGAAGAGGACGCCAAGACGGCGGATACCGTTCTGCTCCCGCGGAAGCAGGTGCCGGAAGGCGTGGTTGCGGGCGATCGGATGACTGTTTTTATTTACAGGGATTCGGAAGACAGGCTGATCGCCACGACCACGACACCGAAGATCGAGATGGGACGTCTTGCGAAGCTTCGGGTGAAAAATGTCACGAAGATCGGTGCCTTTATGGATTGGGGCCTCGAGAAGGACATTCTGCTTCCATTTAAGGAGCAGACGGCGAAGGTCGAGGAAGGACGTGAGTATCTCGTCCGTATGTATGCGGATAAATCCGGCAGGCTTTGCGTCTCCATGCGGATTTACGGTCACCTGGAACCGGTGAGCGGTTACAAGGACGGCGATACATTTACGGGAACGGTCTACGATTTCAAATCGGACATGGGCGCTTTTGTGGCCATTGACGATAAGATGAGCGGACTCATCCACAAATCGGAACTCTTCAAAAGAGTGATGGTCGGCGATGTGGTGACCGGACGGATCGTTAAAGTAAGAGAGGACGGAAAGGCGGATCTGTCGCTTCGGGATGCTGCTTATAAGCAGATGGACGAGGATGCGGAGATGGTCTACGATATCATCAAAAGCTATCGCGGTGTGCTGCCTTTCACGGATAAGGCGGATGCCGAAACCATAAGAAGAGAATTCGGTTTGTCCAAGAACGCATTTAAACGTGCGGTTGGACGACTCTACAAGGAAAAGAGAATCATCATCACGGAAGATGAGATTCGGCTCAGCGAGAAGGAGGAATAACCATGAGCAGCAAAACCATTATTCAGACACCCAAGGCACCGGCGGCAATCGGACCCTACTCCCAGGCAGTGGTCGTGGGAGATATGATCTATACTTCCGGTATGATCCCCATTATTCCCGAGACGGGAGAGCTTTGCACGGGAGATATCAAGGAACAGGCACGCCAGGCCATCGGCAATCTTGTGGCACTCCTTACCGAGGCCGGTTCCGATGCGGATCATGTGATCAAGACGACGGTATTCATCAAGGATATGAATGATTTTGCAGCCGTAAACGAAGTGTACTCGACCTTCTTTACAACGGACTGTCCAGCCAGAAGCTGCGTGGAAGTTGCGCGTCTTCCGAAGGATGTTCTGATCGAGATCGAATGTATTGCGATTAAAAAATAATTGGAGTATAATGTGTAAGATATTAATCTGAAAGGAAGTGCTTTTATGGGTAAGGATATCGATTGGTCCAATCTCGGTTTCGGTTATATCGAGACGGACAAAAGATTCGTTGCAAACTACAAGAACGGAGCGTGGGATGAAGGCAAGCTGGTGGATGATCCCATGATCACCATGAGCGAGTGCGCCTGCGTGCTTCAGTATGCGCAGACCTGTTTTGAAGGTCTTAAGGCATACAGAACGGAGGACGGCCACGTCGTAACTTTCCGCCCCGACTTAAATGCCGCACGTATGAAGGATACCTGCGAGCGTCTTGTGATGCCCGTATATCCCGAGGACAAGTGGGTAGATGCAATCGTTCAGACAGTCAAGGGAAACCTTGATTATGTGCCGCCTTACGGTTCAGGTGCGACACTTTATATCCGCCCTTATATGTTTGGTATCAATCCCGTTATCGGCGTTAAGCCGGCTGAGGATTATCAGTTCAGAGTATTCTGTACACCGGTAGGCCCTTACTTCAAGGGCGGCGCAAAGCCGATCACCATCCGTGTGTCTGACTTCGATCGTGCGGCACCTCACGGTACCGGTCACATCAAGGCAGGACTTAACTACGCTATGAGCCTGCATCCCATCATGGAAGCACATGAGCAGGGTTATGCAGAGAATATGTACTTGGATCCCGCAACCAGAACCAAGGTTGAGGAGACAGGCGGTGCCAACTTTATCTTCATCACAAAGGATGGTACCCTTGTAACACCGAAGTCCGGAAGTATTCTTCCTTCCATCACCCGTCGTTCCATCATGGTGGTAGCAGAGAAGTACCTCGGCATGAAGGTTGAGCACAGAGAAGTATTCTTTGATGAGGTTAAGGATTTCGCAGAGTGTGGACTGTGCGGAACCGCAGCCGTAATCTCTCCCGTAGGCAAGATCGTAGATCACGGCAAGGAGATCTGCTTCGCAAGCGGTATGGAGGAGATGGGTCCTTACACGAAGAAACTGTATGATACGCTTACAGGCATCCAGATGGGCAGAATCGAAGCTCCCGAAGGATGGATCAAGGTGATTGCATAAGATGAAACTTCTGACGATTACCATACCCTGTTATAATTCACAGGCATACATGAAAAAGTGCATCGAGCATGCGCTTCTCGGCGGAGATGAGGTGGAGATCATCGTAGTTGATGACGGCTCCACCGATGATACCGCGAAGATCGCAGACGATTATGCCAAGAGATACCCGAACATCGTGAAGGCCATTCACAAAGAGAACGGCGGACACGGTGATGCGGTGACCAGCGGCATCAAGGCTGCAACAGGAACCTTCTTTAAGGTGTGTGACAGCGATGACTGGCTTGATAAGAAGGCTTTTCCGAAGGTGCTCGACAAGCTGCGTGAGGTACGTGACGCAGGCACCGAGCTCGATATGCTTCTTACCAACTATATCTACGATAAGGTGGGCAGACGCTACAAGCGCGTGATGCGTTATACGGATGCGCTTCCCGAGGAAGAGATCCTCTCCTGGGATACGGTGAAGCTTCGCTTTAAGCGCCGCCAGTTTGTTATGATGCATTCGGTGATCTATCGGACTGCCATGCTGCAGGAGATGGGACTTGAACTTCCGAAGCATACCTTCTATGTGGATAACATTTACGTTTTCCAGCCCATGCTTCAGGTGAAGACCTTTATGTTCCTCAATGTAGACCTGTATCACTATTACATCGGTCGCGAAGGTCAGTCGGTCAACGAAAAGACCATGATCAAGCGCATCGATCAGCAGATCTTTATCAACAAGTATCTGATCGATTACTTCAGTGAGAATAAGCCGGAGAATCCGGAACTCTACAAGTTCCTCAGAAAGTACGTGGATATGATGATGTGTGTATCTTCGTCTCTGTGTCTGGTCGGAAAGACCAAGGAGCTTTTGGAGAAGAAGCGTGATCTCTGGAAGTATCTGAAGGAAAAAGATAAGAGCTTATACAAAGAATTGCGGAGAAGTCTGCTCGGCGTCTTTATGAACTTCCCGGGTGCACCGGGTCGTGCCGTATCCAGACTCTCTTACAGAATCACCCAGAAACTGTTCGGATTCAATTAGATTTTTTGGATAACCGTGCAGGAAGCAGATAGACAGCCACATAGAGGACGGCTGCCATCACCACACCGCCCGTAAGGTCGATGACGGAGTGCTGCTTTAAGAACAGGGTGGACATCAGAATAAAGACGGAAAGAACGGTTGCGGGAATCAGCAGCCGTTTTTTTCGTGCAGGTCCCTTGGTATGAAAGAGTGCGATCAGACATCCCAAAGTATTAAATACATGCAGGGACGGAAAAACATTGGTGCAGGTATCTGCTTCGTGCAGACGCTCCACCAGGGAACAGCAAAAATTATCCCGCAGGGTGATCTGCTCGCGGAGATGAAGACCGTTGGGCCAGAGTGCACATACGATCAGGAAGGTCGTCATGCCTGCAAACATAAAGATGCACATACGGATGAACTCACTCTTGGAGTAGAAGAATTCATAGATAAAGACTGCGGGTACAAAAAGAAACCACAGATAGTAAGGTATAATAAAGTATTCACAGAAGGGAATCATATCATCGATGGGAGAATGGATCACGAAATAGTCGGTGGTCACATGATGCTCGAGCCACACAAAGCAGGGCATATAAAACAAAGCGTAACAAAACAACAGCGCGTGATTGTATTTTTTCCACCATGTTTTCATGCAGGCATACCTCCGTAAGACGTAAACATTAACATTATATTGAATGAAACGGGTTTCGTCAATTCAAACTGACGGGACTTTTTTTGATCTGTCATTTTATTGTCACATTGGAATGATAGAGTTACGTCAGAGTCGGGAACAAACGCCCCCGCACAGGAGAATGAAAAAGGAGAAATGATCATGGAAATCTTAAGAGTTGAACATCTGAGCAAGATATACGGAGAGGGAGAGAAGGAGGTACACGCGGTAGACGATGTATCCTTTTCGGTGGAAAAGGGAGAATTCCTCGCGATCATCGGTGCCAGCGGAAGCGGAAAATCCACACTGCTGCATTTGCTCGGCGGTGTTGACCGGCCAACATCCGGCAAGGTGCTGATCGACGGAGAAGATATCTACGGGCTGAATGATGAAAGCCTGGCAATCTTCCGCAGGAGGCAGGTTGGGCTCATCTACCAGTTCTACAATCTGCTGCCGGTTCTTACGGCAAAAGAAAACATAACCCTTCCGATGGATCTGGACGGACAGACGCCGGATCCGGAAAAAGTGGAGCGCATCATATCGCAGATGGGACTTACGGGAAGGGAGGATCATCTTCCCAATCAGATGTCCGGAGGTCAGCAGCAGCGCGTGGCTATCGGCAGAGCGTTGATCAACGACCCGGCCATCATCCTGGCGGATGAACTTACGGGAAATCTGGATCAGAAGTCGACGGAGGAAATCGTGGAACTCCTCAGGGTAGCCAACAAGCAGAACAAGCAGACGGTGATCGTCATCACCCATGATCTTGAGATCGCAAAGCAGGCAGATCGTGTGATCACGATCTCAGACGGCAGGATCGTGAAGGATGAGAGAAACTAGGAGAGGGAAACGGTGAGGTAACAATGGACTTTTTAAAGACATTTACGAAAAAGAATATGGCGCGAAACAAAAAGCGCACCGTGGTAACCATCATCGGCGTGATGCTTTCCGCGGCACTGATCTGTACGGTTGCCGGCATGGCGACTTCTTTTATGAAAAGCATCAGGGAAAACGAGATCAGGAACGTCGGGAACTTTCATGCGCAGTTTTGCGATGTCCCCGCGGATAAGCTTTCTCTGATCACAGAGAACGTGCACGTTAAGGATTACTGTATTACGAGTGCAAACGAGATCGCGTTAAATGAGGCAAGCGATAAAGAATCCCTGCCGTTTGTCAACCTTGTCAGCTTTGATACTGCGGCACATGACATGCTGGCGGTGCAGCTTACAGAGGGAAGGCTTCCGGAAAAAGAGGGAGAGATCGTCATTCCCGAACAGATCAACACCATGTGCAACAGTCATCTTGCGGTCGGTGACACGATGCGTCTTCCTGTGGGAAAACGTATGTGGAACGGTATGGAAATCGAGTATTGGTTTCCTGTCGTAACCAAGTACAATGTGGCGGGCCTGATGTCGATGCTTGAGGAGAGAGATCCCAAACTCTACGAAAAATGTAAAGATAATCCGCCGACTGAAACATTTGAGATATATGAAACTAGGGAATACAAGGTGACGGGTATTATGACCGAGATGTGTTCCTATGCGAGGAACTACGACAATGTGTCTCTTCCCTGCATTGTATGGAGGGATGACAAAGTGCTCGCAGACAGTGAAGAACTTGTCTCTGTCTATGTGAGATTTGATGATGTAAAGCATGCGGATGAGTACTGCAATCAGATTCAAACTGCCTATGAGGACGTCAGTGAAGGCGTGGCTTACAGCAAAACAGATCTGGCCCGTTACTGCGGGGGTATCGATGATACCATGAGCCGCACACTCCGTAGGATCGTGCTTGTGATCATTGTTGTGATCGTAACCATGAGTGTTTTCGTGATCACCAACAGTTTTCGAATTTCGGTGGCAGAAAAGGAGGGGCAGTACGGAATGCTTGCTTCCATCGGTGCCACGAAAAAACAGATCAAAAAGACAGTATACGCTGAGGGTGCACTGATCGGAATCATCGGTACCGTGAGCGGAATTTTGCTCGGGATCCTGGTGATGCTTGCTTTGGTAGCGATTGTGAATTACCTGATGAGCGATCTTCTGTCATTGCATATGGTATTTGCATTTCCCTGGTGGGTAGCACTTTTGACAGCACTTATGACTGCGATCACTATTTATTTTTCCTGCATGATCCCGGCAAGGGCAGCAGCGAAGATCCCGCCGATTGAGGCAATCAGGGGAAACCGGGAGTACAATACGAAGCTTAAAAGCAAAAAACTGAAGACGGGCAGGCTTGTGCACAGGTTATTCGGCATGGGCGGTGTCATTGCGAGCAAGAACTTAAAGCGCAGCCGCCGCAAGTATCGCACGACGGTGGTATCCCTGGTGATCGGCGTTGCATCCTTTGTGGGACTCTCTGCATTTATCGGACTCGGAAAGGCAGTGGTTCGTACGCAGTACACCGCGGTTGATTATGACATCATGGTCAATGTAATGTTGAATCCCGAAGTGGTAGAGGACGGAGTGGAAAATACAGCCGCTGTCTGGAAGACCGTAAGCGAGCTTCCCCACGTGGACAGACTCTACACCTATCAGTACACGGATTTCTATCTGTCTGCGGAAGCATACGGTTCCGAGGAAGTCTGGGATGATCCCGAAGGACAGTTTTCCTTGGGAGTGGTTTTAATGTCGGATGAGGATTTCCGTGAATATGCGAAGAAGGTCGGCGTAAAGGAAAAAGATATGGAGAATGCCGTGATCCTTGCGGATGATTACACGGAATACGGAGAGAAGATAAAGTTGTACCGGCTGACCAATCTGTCGGAGGGGGATACCTTCCATGGGGAACTCGAAGTGTCGGAGAACGGCGATTTGGCCCGCAAGCCGATGGATCTTACGGTAGCAAAGGTGACGGACGTACATCCCATCGGTTATGAAACCCTGTATGGTGGGAACAGAGGTCTGATCGCTGTACCGGCAAGCCATTTTGCCGCGTATCGCTTCCCGGAACAGTCCGGCGCCTATATTAAGACGGATGATGCGGAGTCGGCGGAGAGTGAGATCAGGGACCTGATGCTCACGGAAAACACGTACGGACTGCAGTTTTATATGTACAATCTGAAAGAAGAGGCATCACAGATGAAGCGTGTACTGATCACGGTCAGCATCTTCCTTTACGGCTTTATCATAGTGATCACGTTGATCGGTGTGACCAATGTGGTAAACACAATCTCCACGGATATGAATTTCAGAGCAAGAGAATTTGCCATGTTAAAATCCGTGGGTATGAGCGGACGGGAGTTTAACCGCATGATACGGCTCGAGAGCCTGATGTACGGAGCAAAGTCTTTGGTCATCGGCCTTCCCATCGGTGTGCTGATCGCATACGTGCTCAACAAAGCTTTTTCCGGATACTTCGAGGTAGCGTTTCAACTGCCGCTTGTATCAATGCTGATCTCCGTGCTTGCCGTGGCGTTGATCGTCGGCTTTACAATGCATTTGTCACTTGTTAAAATAAACAAACAGAACATTATCGAAACGATCAGAAAACAGACCTTATAGGAGGAAATATGAGACTGAACGCAATCTTGGTGGAAGACAGTCCCATGATCATCAAGGGACTGGAATATACAATGGAACAGGCAGGATACGATGTCAGTATATTTATATCGTTCGAGCATGCGAAAAAACACCTGTATGACAAGGCGTACGACATCGCAATCTTAGACGTCAATCTTCCGGACGGTAACGGATTTGACCTGTGCAGGCTGATCAAGGAGGATTTAAAGATCCCCGTGATCTTCCTTACGGCCAAGGACACGGAAAACGACGTGGTGAAGGGATTTGATGTGGGCGGAGATGATTACATCATCAAGCCCTTCCGCAACAAGGAGCTGATCTCCCGCATGAACAATGCGCTGAAGAAATCGGGCAAGGATCAGAGAAAACTCCGCATCGGCGATGTGGAACTATCCGCGGACGAAAGCCGCGTATATGTAAAGGGAGAGGAGCTTTCGCTCTCTCCCCTGGAGTTTAAGATTCTGCTTACCCTGTGCCAGAATGCCGGACATACCATGACAAGGGAAGTGCTGCTTGAGCGGATCTGGGATGCGGCAGGAAACTTCGTGGAGGATAATACTCTGACGGTTTATATCCGCAGAATACGCGGAAAACTCGGCGACTCGGACATCATACAGACCATCAAGGGTGTCGGATACAGGGTGGATGCAAATGCATAACGAAAGCAAAAAAGAAAGATATGCGAAGGTCTTTGTTCCGCTTGCCTTTTTGCTGCTTCTCGCGCTTGCGCTTGTCTACTTAAACAGTGTGCGCGTGCGGAGCGCAGTGGGAAAGGTTACGCGTAATACGGATACGATGCTTGCTGGATACCTGATGGAACATCACCCGGAGATACCGCCGGAAACCGTTTTGGACGTCATCAACAACAGAGACGGAAACAAGGACGTGTCAAAGGAAGAGACAGAACTGCTTCAAAGGGAAGGAGAGGAATTCCTTCAAACCTACGGTTACGACGCAAACTATGAATCCCGAAGCGCTGCACGCATCATACGAAACGGCCATATTGTCGACCTTTTGATCCTTGCCGCAGCCTGTCTGCTTGCTACCTTGATCTTTGTTCTGCGGGATCGAAGACGCAGGGAGGAGATTGATCGGGCAACTGGATACTTAAGAAAACTAAACGATGGCTCCTATGATCTGATGCTCTCCGACAATACGGAGGAAGAACTGTCGCGCCTTAAAAATGAAATCTACCGTACAACCGTGATCCTTCGGGAAATCGCCGAGGAAAAAACAAAGGAGTCGAAGCGCCTGTCACAGTCGATGGAAGATATATCCCATCAGCTGCGCACACCGCTTGCGTCCATGAGTATCATGATCGACAATATCTGTGACGATCCGGAGATGCCTGCGGATATCAGAAATGAATTCTTAAAGGACATTCTGGACCAGGTGGGATGGATGTCGGAACTTGTGAATTCCCTCCTGACCCTTGCCAAGTTTGATGCAGGGGCCGTGGTGATGAAACGCGATCCGGTTGATGTAAGTATGCTCCTTGATGAAGCGGTTGACCGACTTGGCATCCTGCTGGATGTGCGCGATGTGGAAGTGGTCAGGGAAACAAACGAAGAAAAAGAAGGTGCGGCGCCGGTTGTTATAACCGGAGACCGCAAATGGCAGCTCGAAGCAATTTCCAACATCATCAAAAACTGTGCGGAACATAGCCAAGCCGGATCGAAGATCCATCTTAAAGTGTCGGACAACAGCATCTATACCTGTATCGAGGTAAGGGATGAGGGAGAAGGCATCCTTCCGGAGGATTTGCGGCACATTTTCGAGCGCTTTTACAAGGCGAAGAATTCGAGACCCGAGAGCATCGGCATCGGACTGTCGCTTGCCAAAAGCATCGTGGAGGCTGCGGGCGGTCGGATCACGGTCGAATCTGAGCCCGGATGCGGAAGTATCTTCACCATCAAGTATTACAAATGACGGAATTGCACCGAACACCGAATACTGCTATACTATACCCATGTGTAAGGTAAATGTTTTAATGTCAACTTATAACGGAGCCGAGCATCTTTCGGAACAGGTCGTATCCATTATGGAGCAGACCCTTCCGGGCGTGGTGCTTACCGTGCGCGACGATGGATCTGCGGATGCAACCCTCGAAGTTTTAAAACAGCTTGAGGCATTGTATCCAGGAAGGATCACAGTGATCGCAGGGGAGAATATCGGCTACAGAAAAAGTTTTCTGTCCCTGCTTTCCATGGCTGAGCCTTCCGACTATTATGCCTATGCGGATCAGGATGACGTGTGGCTGCCGGAAAAACTGGAGACTTCCGTCAACGAGCTTCAAAGAGACGGGACATGTCTTTATGTTTCCTCCCTTTGGATCACAGACGGGGAACTTCATAAAAAGAGCAAGAACACCTTTCCGAATTACAAGCCCGGACTCGGATCCGTGCTGGTGCGGAATCGTTTTCCCGGGTGTGCGATGGTCTTTGACGAGCGGGTGCGAAGCCTGGCTTCCAAGTTTCTCGAACAGCATCCAGTACCGGAGGAAATCCCGACGCATGATGCCCTGATCTCTGCATGCGCCTGTGTGATCGGCGATACCTATGTAGACAGCCGGCCGCTTCTTTTGCACAGACGGTTTGCCGGAAGCGTAAGCGGTGGCGGACAGGGCCTGATCAAGCGGATCAAGGTGGAAGCAAGACAGGTGTTTGGAGAGAAGCATACCAATTACCGCATCGCAAGATTTCTGCTCGATTATGCGGGCGGGAGCATGACCAAGGCGGATCGGGCGCTTCTTACCGAACTGGTCAGTTATCATAAAAACCGCACCGCAAGGAAACGGCTGCTTTCGGACAAGCGTTTTTCCTCAGGTATGCGCATTGCGGATCTGGAGATGAAGATGAAAGTATGGATGGGAAATTACTGATTGCCGCAGGCATCGTCACATACAATCCCGATATAAAACGGCTTGAGAATACGGTGGACCGTATCTTAAAAGAAACAGATCTTTTGTTTATCGCAGATAACGGCTCCGATTCCGTGGAGGAGATCCGAAGGATCTGCAAGGGGCGTGCACATTTGCTGGCGTTTCCTGAAAACCGGGGGATCGCATGTGCCTTAAACGCCATTATGAAGGGTGCGAAGGCCAAAGGTGCCTCATGGGTACTTACTCTGGATGATGACTCCGATTTGCCCGACGGTATGATCGAAGCCCTTTTTTCGTGTACAAAGGAAGCGGATGTGGCGATCGTATGTCCACGTGCGTTTGATGTGAATGCGGGCGAGGAAGTGAAGGCTGCATTTCATGAGACGGAGGGAGAAATCGCAGAGGTGGATCAGTGCATCACATCGGGTGCGCTTACGTCCGTGGAGGCCTGGGAACGAGTAGGAGGTTATGATGACTACCTTTTTATTGATATGGTTGATTTTGATTTTTGCCATCTTGTGAGAGAAGCAGGCTATCGGATCTTAAAGAACAATCGTGTGACGCTTCCCCATGCCATCGGCAGGACGGAGGTTCGTCGTTTTCTTTTTATGAAGGTGCATGTGATGAATCACAGCGCCATGCGCAAGTATTATATGACCAGAAACAGGATCTACTGTGCCTACAAGCACACGGGCAGGATGGGATTTCGCAATCTCTTCGGGATCATCAAAGCGCTTGTTTTGATCCTCTGCTATGAGACGAATAAGCGCGCCAAAATTGCCGCGGTACTCCGGGGACTCAGGGACGGAATTCGCGCACGCAGGAGAGTGTTATGAAGCGGGAAGGACCGGAAGAAAAAAGCAAAATCGCGCAACACGCGATCAAATGGGCAGCAATTCTCGGGCTGCTTTTTTTTGCCTACGCAAAGAATCGCGATTTTATGCTGGACGCCATGCGCTGCGTGAAGGATACGACACCTGCCTGTATCGGAATCATCTTCCTGCTCGGAAATGCATACATTGTCCTGGCAGGACTCATTAACAGCATTATGACGAGGACGGGTGATGTGCATGTCCCTGCGGCGGGCGGTATCTACTGTGAGTATATGTGCGCCTTTTATCGTCTGGCCACCCTGGGAAGCGGCGGAGGGATCGCGCAGGTGTACTACTATCACACCAAGGGGATTCCGGCGAGCCGGGGACTCGGCATGGCGGTCTGCCAGTATACGTTTCACAAGATCGCGATCGGGATCTACGGCGTGATCGGTTTCCTTGTGATGCTCTTTATGGAACCTCGGCTGGTGTCCGCCTATCGGTGGTTCCTGCTTGCCGGTATCTTTGTGATCGCAGCGATCTGCGCATTTTTGTTTGTGATCATGGTGTCAAAGAAATTTTCGGATGTGACCTTCCGGATCGGATATAAGCTTGTGGGAAAGAAAAAAGGCCTTGCGAAGAAACTCGCTTCGGCCAGGCGTTCGGTGAAAAGCATGCAGGATCAGAGCAGGCGGATCTGGAGCAGAAAGGGGATGTTCGGAAAACTCCTGGTGATCAATCTGGTCAAGCAGACCTGCTGGTATCTGATTCCGGGTGTGATCCTCTCCGAGAGTGTGGGAGAGGATATCTTTGTCTCCATGTTCCTGATGGCGGTGGTCAACATGCTGGGATGCGTGATGGTGGCGCCTTCCGGCATCGGAACGCTGGAGTTTTGTTTTGCGCTGCTGTTCGGAAAGATCATAGGAAAGGCGGAGGTCATCGCGGCAACGCTCATTCTGTACAGAACATTTACCTGGCTGGTGCCCTTCCTGCTCGGACTTCCCTGCGCACTCTTTTTTAAGAAGCCGACGAACGGAGATTCTCAATCTGCCAGTCGATCGGTGTAAGGCCCTGCGATACCAGGTATTCGTTCGCTTTGGAAAAGTGCTTGCATCCGAAGAATCCCCGGTATGCCGAAAGCGGTGAAGGGTGCGGTGCCTTAAGGACCAGGTGCTTCGGGTTGGTGATCATGGAAGCCTTCTTTCCCGCATAACTGCCCCAGAGCATGTAGACGACGGGACGGTCCAGGGCGGCAACAGCTCGGATGGCTGCGTCGGTGAATTCCTCCCAGCCCTTGCCCTGATGGGATGCGGCCTGGTGTGCGCGTACCGTAAGGACCGCGTTCAGCATAAGCACCCCTTGCTTCGCCCACTTGACCAGGTAGCCGTTGTCGGGGACATAAAGCCCCAGGTCATCATGCAGCTCCTTGTAAATGTTCATCAATGAGGGCGGAATATCAACCTCCGGCCGGACGGAAAAACACAGTCCGTGCGCCTGACCGTCGTTGTGGTAGGGATCCTGACCGATGATGACACATTTGACCTCGCTTAGAGGGGTTAAGTGAAAGGCGTTAAAGATCTCGTCGGAGGGCGGGAAAACCTGATGGGTTTTGTACTCCGCACCGACAAATTCGTAGAGTTTGCGGTAGTAGTCTTTTTTGTATTCCTGATGAAGGACACTGTCCCAGTCGTTGGTTATCGCAGACATGTGAATCTCCTTTTTCACTGATTTTGGAAATAGATTATCACAAAATTGCAAAAGTGAACAGTTGATTATTATCTTTATTTTTAGTATACTTACGGATGGTACTTAAAAATAAGTCGAGGTATGACATTATGGCAGCTTCAACACAGGCATTGATATTTTTGATCGGATTGATCGCACTCTTTCTGATCCTTCTCATCGTGACGATTGTCGTCATCGCCAAAAAGAGCGGGGATGAGGAAGAAGAATTTGATGAGGACGCATACGAGCCCAACTGGAATGAGGGTGAATCCGTCAGCGAGAAATACCGCAAATTAAAAGAACAGTCCGGAAGAAAGAACCGCGCGGATGATGAAGACGAGGACGATTCTTACGAGGACGATGACGAAGACGAAGAAGACGACGAGGATTACGACTACGACGAGAATTCGAGTCTGGACGAGGATGGCTTCGGCAAGACGGAAGAGCTTGTGACACCCGGTCTTGTCCGTGAAGACTCCATCTTCGATGAGGCAGACGAAGAAGCGGAGGATTCCGCATTCGAAGATTCTGCGTTTGAGGATACGATTTTTGAAGATACGCCGGCGATGACGGATCAGGAGATGCTTGATACCATCCGCGAGGCGGAGGCCATCAGCAAGGGCATCGCGCCCGTGGCTCCGATCGAGGAGATCCCGGCAGAGCGTCCCTCCAGGAAGAAGAAAAAGCAGGAGGGCACATCCGACAACTACTGGTTCAATATCGAAGATGTTCGTGAACGCCCGCATTATAAGACGCCGGAGATGTACTATCACCACTTCACGGATGCAGAGGACAGTGTCGATGATCTTCTGACCGAGATGTATGACTGTGCGCTCGTACGCACGGAGGAGATCATGTATATCGCCTACGGCATTGAGCCGAAGATGATGTTCGGTAATGAGAGCCTTCTTGCGGATATAGAGGCTTACACGCATAAGCTTGCCACCAAGAAGCCCGGCACCCAGGATCTTGTCAGGGTATACGAAAAGTGGTGCGGTTATGTGGATGCACTGTTTGAGATCGTTGAGATCCATGCGGATACGGAGACGATCGCAGAGATCAAGCAGAAATTATACGATTTCGGACGCAGCGACTTAAAGGAACTGCTTTCCGGAAGATAGATCAGGATAGATCAGAATCAGAAGAAGCGATCAAAGCGAGCTTCTCGGGACGTGAGAGTCCCTTGATATAAGCTTCGCGTTGCATCGCTTCTTCTTTTGTTTGGTATTTTTCGCTGTAGACGAGACGGACGGGCTGGTGGCTTTTGGTGTACTTCGCACCGCGTCCGCTTTGGTGAGCGGCGAGCCGCTTTTCGAGGTTGTTGGTCCAGCCGGTGTAGAGGCTACCGTCGCCGCATTCCAGAATGTATGTGTAGTTCGTTTCAGACATGCGTGATCAGGCTTCCTTTTTTGATGCGACGTCCGCAGGCTTGTCGGGAGTCTTGACGTCGAGATTTCCGATGTAATAGGTAAGACCCATGCAGATGATGCCGATCACGACACCGAGAATGATCATCAGGGTGGAAGTTCCGGCAAGAGGGAATTCCTGGTTTACCTTGTAGTAGATGGAGATCGGCGAGGACACCACCAGGCCGAGGATACCCCAGTAAGTGGCCACGGGGTGTTTGGAAAGAAGCCACTCGATGATCTTCGCGATAAAGAAGATACCGACGATGCATCCGAGCGCAAAGGGCGCAAGCACGAGGCCTCTGTCCACCATAACAGCCATATCAAAGTCCTTTAAAGCGCTGATGAAGTCTCTTAAGCAGGTGATGATACCGAAGTAGTAGCCGAGGATCATCAGCATCAGGGAACCGGATACACCGGGGATGACCATGGAAGCCGCAGCGATCACGCCCATAAAGAAGACGATCACCATGGTTGCCGGTGTGGGGGAAAGAAGATTTCCGCTTTCCTTGTCTCCGCCCATAAAAGGCATGATCGCGGAAATCGCAAACATGATCATAAATATAAGAAAGTTTAACGGCAGGGGAGAAGGTTTTAGCTTCTTTTTTTCTTTCAGGGTCGCGACAAGCGCGGGAAGACCGCCGATGATGAGTCCCGTAAATGCGGTTGCCGTGATGAAGGGCTGGTGCTTTAAGATCACGGGGATGATGAAGGTAAACGCAACCACACCGAAGGCCATGCCGAGTACGATGGGAAGCAGGGTTTTGAAGCTTTCCTTAAATTTTTTAAGAAGTCCCGTTACCGAGGAGATCAGTTTGTCGTAGATGCCGAAGGATACGGCCATCGTACCGCCCGAAACTCCGGGGATGACATTCGCAACGCCCACAAAGATACCCTTGATGAAATCGATCAAAAAGCCCATGTATGACTACCTCTTTCTTTTCATATTATTAGAAGAAACATGGATATCATACAGGAACAACCGGCCGATTGCAATGGTTGATGTAGAAAAAATGATGTGTTATACTTATTGGCGTTTACTGCGGAGCTTTTTCGGAAGGAAAGGTAAGATCATGAAAAAGAAGCTTTTATATACAGTACTTGTTATAAGTATGGCTGCGACACTCACGGCCTGCGGCAAGAAAAAGAAAATCGAGATCACGACGGAGGCTGCGCCTACCACCGCGACGGCTACGGAGGCCGTAAGAGAGCCTGCGAAGGATGCGGACGGATTTGTCGTCACCAACGATTATGTCGAGACGACGGTGGACTCCGTGAAAATTCGTCTGACACCCAAGCCGGATGCGGATGTCTATGTGATGGTACCCCTCGGAGAACTGCTTCAGAGGACCGGATACAACGACTCCTGGACCAGGGTGCTCTACGATGACACGAATTTCTATGTAAGTTCCGCGGAGGTTACCCTTTCGGACGGCAAGAAGACTACAGAGGAGGATGCTTCCCTGGATGATGTGACACTGGCTACCTCGTCCGATGCGGACTTACTCGCCAGATCCCTGCCGAAGAAGATCGTGATCGACCCGGGCAATCAAAGTGTGCTTAATACAACACTCGAAGCTGTGGCTCCGGGGAGCGAGGAGCAAAAGCAGGCGGTGTCCCAGGGTGATACGGGCGTACTCGGAACGAAGGAGTATGATATCAATCTGGTCTACGCGAAGATGCTTGAGGCAGAACTTACCGGAAGAGGATATACGGTAATTCTTACCAGAGACTCCAATGACGTGGATATGACAAACAAGGAGCGTGCGGAGCTTGCCAATTCATCCGGTGCATCCGCGTTCTTAAGGATACAGATGAACTACAGCAGCAACCCGTCCATTGCGGGAGCCATGACCTTCTGCATGCCGGAGTACTCCGAATCCAATGGCGAGCTTTATGTGGAAAGCCACGCATTTGCCACATGGGTGCTCAAGGGACTTACCGAAAGTACGGGCTGTAACAACCGTGGGATCTATGAAACCACTCGAATGACGGCAGTCAACTGGAGCGAGATTCCCGTCTGCGTGCTTCAGGTTGGATTTTTGAGTAATGAAGAGGAAGAATCCCGCATTGTAACTGAGGAATACCAGAGAAAAGCAGTGAAGGGAATCGCTGACGGCATTGATCGATATTTCAATTAGGCACAAATTTTTACACATTTTTTTACTAATTATTACAAAACTGTAACAAAATGTTGACACCTCACCCGGGAAGTGTTAGAATGCTTTCGTAACAGAAATGTAACAAAGAACGAAGATTTATTACAAAAGGTGAGAAACATGACGAAGCGTACAAAGCTGAGAATGGAAAAAGCTCAGCTCTATATGACGAAGAATGTATTCAATGGAAGATTTGTTGTAAGGAATATCCTTGTAGCCACCGCTGCTGTGACAGCTGTTGCGATCGGCGTAGGCACAAGCTTCTTTATTAAAGAAAGCAAGGAGAGCAAGAAGGCTGAGGCAGAAGCTTATGCCAAGCAGGAAATCGTACTCACGGTTCCCGAAACCTCCGTGCTTGATACCGAAGGATTTACCGTACTTGCCGCAGGTCTTGACAACAAGACCGACATCAAGGCGAATGACGCACAGATGGTTGCATCTGCAGAAAGCGCTTTCGCAGGTAAGGCAGCAGCGACGGACGACGGTATCCTGATCCGTTCCTCAGCATCGTTGGATGCACCCGTGATCGGTATGATGGATAAGGGTGCGGTTGCGGATGTGAAGTCCAAGACCGGTGAGTGGATCAAGATTTCTTCCGGCGATATTACGGGATATGTTGTGGAAAGCCAGATGGCATACGGCAAAGAGGGCTATGAACTCGCAGAGGCCGCATATCAGGTGCTCGGTGTGATCTCCGAGGATGATGTCTGCGTAAGAGTTGCAGCGTCCATGGATTCCGATCAGGTCGAGATGGCTGACAAGAATGACAAATACGAGGTCGATAAGACCAATACCGATAAGGATTGGGTATGTGTAACAACACTTACCACAGGCGGAATCGGATATATCCGTGCACAGTTCGTCCGCGTGACCGAGGGTTACCTCACGGCGTACGCAACCGATGACGGACAGGCAGTAAAGCCCGTTGCTACCGGAGATATCGAGCAGATCGGCACCGTAACCGCTGAGGTTACCGAGGATGACACTGAGGCATCCACCGAGACACCGAAGCCCGCTGAGACTTCCCCGAAGCCTGCATCCAATGTTCAGCCCCCTGTGATCACACAGAGCGGTTCCGTGGCACTTTCCGATGCGGACATCAATCTGATGGCAGCCATCATGACGATGGAGTGTGGCGGCGAGTCCTATGAAGGTCAGCTTGCAGTTGCCAATGTCATCTTAAACAGACTTCGTTCCGGTGCTTACGGAAGCACCATTGCTGATGTGGTATATGCACCCGGACAGTTCGAGGTTGCCGGTTCATCCGCACTTGAAGGCTACATCGCTTCTCCTCAGGGCAGCTGCGTACAGGCAGCCAGAGAGGCAGCATCCGGTGTGAACAACATCGGCGGTATGATGAGTTTCGGTCCCACATGGGCACTCGATGCATCTTCTCTCGGAACTTGCATCCAGATCGGAAATCACATCTTCTACTAATTGACGAAACCATGGCTCCTGTGAGATAATCACAGGAGCTTTCTTTTTGGGAGGACATAACATGCATTATGATTATTTGATCGTCGGCGCGGGACTTTTCGGAGCCACATTCGCTTACGAGATGAAGCAGGCGGGCAAGACCTGTCTGGTGATCGACAAAAGAAGCCACATTGCGGGCAATATTTATACGGAGAAGGTGTGTGATATTGATGTCCATCGTTTCGGTGCACATATCTTCCATACTTCAAATAAGGATACATGGGACTATGTCAACCGCTTTGCCGAGTTCAACAACTTCGTCAACTCGCCTATAGCGCGTTATAAGGATGAACTCTACAATCTGCCCTTCAATATGAATACATTTTCCAAACTGTGGGGCATTGCGACACCTGCGGAGGCGCAGGAGAAAATCGCAGAGCAGATCCGCGAGCTTCATATCACCGATCCGAAGAACCTTGAGGAGCAGGCGCTTTCACTGGTGGGTACGGATATCTATGAGAAGCTGATCAAAGGATATACGGAAAAACAGTGGGGCAGAGACTGCAAGGATCTGCCGAGCTTTATCATCCGTAGGCTTCCCGTGCGTTTTACCTATGACAACAATTATTTCAATGACAGATACCAGGGAATTCCCGTGGAAGGCTACACGGCTATGGTGGAGAAGATGCTTGGGGACACCGAGGTGCTTCTTGAGACGGAGTATAAGGATTTTGTGGCCCGTACTTCGGATACCTTCGGTAAGACCCTCTACACCGGTATGATCGATGAATTCTTCGACTATAAGCTGGGCAATCTGGCTTACAGAAGTCTCAGATTCGAGACGGAGACCCTGATCGGTGAGGAGAACTTCCAGGGCAATGCAGTTGTCAATTACACGGAGCGGGAAGTGCCTTTTACAAGGATCATTGAGCACAAGCATTTTGCCTTCGGCAAGCAGCCGGATACGGTGATCACCAGGGAGTATCCCGCAAACTGGACACCGGGAGATGAACCGTACTATCCGGTAAATACATCGGAAACTGCAGAACTTTACACAAAATACGAAGCAATGGCGAAAGAGAAAAAAGATGTCCTCTTCGGAGGAAGACTCGGCCAGTATAAGTACTTCGATATGGATAAGACCATCGAGGCCGCAAGGCAGATGGCGCAGGATGAACTGTAGGAACGTCTGCGACATCCGCAAAAGGATATCCGGGATACGGATGTCCTTTTTGCTTTGAAAAACGCTGACAGAGGGTTCCTCCACGCGTGAATTTTATGCAAGAGATAAGGTTGCATATTTCAATAAGTAGAGTTATACTATGCGTTATGAAATGAAAACGGAAGGAAATGAAGGAATTATGGTGAAAGTAGGAATCATCGGATCAACAGGATATGCGGGTCAGGAACTGGTGCGTCTTCTCCTTGCACACAAGGATGCCGAGATCGTATGGTACGGTTCCAGAAGCTATATCGATCAGAAGTATTCGGATGTCTACGGCAATATGTTCAAACTTGTGGACGCAAAGTGTATGGACGACAATATGGACGAGCTTTCGAAGCAGGCGGACGTCATCTTTACGGCAACACCGCAGGGACTTGCGGCAAGCCTTGTAACGGAGGACATCTTAAGCAGATGTAAGATCGTGGATCTTTCCGCCGATTATCGCATCAAGGATGTTGCCACTTATGAAAAGTGGTACGGTATCACACATGCATCCCCGCAGTTTATCGATGAGGCGGTTTACGGACTGTGCGAGATCAACCGTGACAAGATCAAAGGTGCGAGACTGATCGCCAATCCGGGATGTTATACCACCTGTTCCATTCTTTCCTTATATCCGCTCGTAAAGGAGCGACTGATTGATGTTAAAACCATTATCATCGATGCGAAGTCCGGCGTGTCCGGTGCGGGAAGAGGCGCAAAGGTTGCGAACCTCTACTGCGAGGTGAACGAAAGCATCAAGGCTTACGGTGTGACTACACACAGACACACACCGGAGATCGAAGAGCAGCTCGGATATGCTTATGACGGAACACCGCTTCTTGTGAACTTTACACCGCACCTGGTACCCATGAACCGTGGCATTCTGGTTACGGCTTATGCAAACCTTCTCGACGGTGTGGATGAGGCACAGGTTGCTGCTGCATACGAGAAGTATTACAAGGACGAGACATTTATCCGTCTCCTCCCGGCAGGCAAGTGTCCCGAGACACGTTGCGTGGAGGGAAGCAATTATACGGATATCGGATTTATGATCGATCCCCGTACAAGACGCGTGGTCGCAATGGGTGCGCTCGATAATGTAGTGAAGGGCGCTGCAGGTCAGGCAGTGCAGAATATGAACCTGATCATGGGACTTGATGAGACGGAAGGACTTATGCTTCCGCCGATGTTCCCCTAGGAGGAGATTATGACAAAGACAGAAGGCGGCGTAACAGCTGCGAAGGGTTTTAAGACAGCAGGTGTTCGGGCCGGCATCAAGGAAGGCAGGACCTGCAAGGACATGGCACTTCTGGTGTCTGAGATTCCTGCGGCGTGTGCCGGTACATTTACCAGAAATATCGTGAAGGCTGCACCCGTGATCCGTGATATGGAGATCGTGGAGAGAGAGAAGATCGCACAGGCCGTGATCGTGAATACAGGCGTTGCCAATGCCTGCACGGGAGAGGCCGGAAGAAAGGATGCGGACGCCACGGCGAAGATGGTAGCATCCGCATTGGATATCAGTGAGAAGCTGGTTTTGGTTGCATCTACGGGTGTCATCGGCTATACGCTTCCTATGGACAAGATCGAGGCGGGCGTCGGTATGCTTGCCGGCATGCTTTCCGATACGTCAGAGGCTTCCGCTGATGCGGCAGAGGCCATTATGACCACGGATACAAAGAAGAAAGAGACGGCTTACGAATTTACCGTAGGCGGCAAGACCTGCCATATGGGCGGTATGTGCAAGGGCTCGGGTATGATCCATCCCAATATGGGAACCATGCTCGGTTTTATCACTACGGACTGCGCCATCGGTGTGAGTCTGATGCAAAAGGCGCTTCGCGATGCCATTGAAGACAGCTTTAATATGGTATCCGTAGACGGTGATACTTCGACGAACGATACGGTACTTCTCCTTGCCAACGGTATGGCTGAGAATTCTCTCATTACCGAAGAGGGAGAGGATTACGATACATTTTGCGAGGTGCTTCGCGCGGTGACAACCGATCTTGCGAAGATGATCGCGGCAGACGGCGAGGGTGCGACAAAGCTCTTCACCGTGCGTGTGGTCGGCGCTCCGGACAAGGAGACAGCCAAGATCCTTGCAAAGTCCGTGGCAAGCTCGAACCTCACCAAGTGTGCGGTATACGGCAGAGACGCAAACGTCGGCAGAATCCTCTGCGCCATGGGATATTCGGGTGCGGATTTTGACCCTGATCGCGTGGATGTCACCGTGGAAAGTGACAAGGGCAGCATCAAGCTTGCCGAGAACAGCCTTTATACGGACTTCTCCGAGGATGAGGCGACACGCATTATGGATACCGAGGCTTTAACGGCGGTGATCGATGTGAAGGCAGGCGATGCGACTGCCACCGCTTACGGCTGTGACCTCACCTATGATTACGTAAAGATCAATGCAGACTACAGAAGCTGACCAAGGAGGCCGAGATGGTAAGTAACGATAATTTGGACAAGGTACTTGAAAAGGCACAGACACTAATCGAGGCCCTGCCTTATATTCAGAAGTTTAACGGAAAAAAGATCGTGGTAAAATACGGCGGAAGCGCTATGGTGGATGACCATTTAAAGTATAATGTCATCCGAGACGTGGCATTGCTGAAGCTGGTTGGTTTTAAGCCGATCATCGTACACGGCGGCGGTAAGGAGATTTCCTCCTGGCTTGCCAAGTTCGGCAAGGAATCCGAGTTTATCAACGGTTTCCGCGTGACGGACGAGGAGACTTTGGATGTGGCAGAGATGGTGCTTTCCAAGGTGAACAAGAGCCTGGTCGGTATGATGGAGAAGCTCGGTCTTAAGGCTGTGGGAATCAGCGGCAAGGATGCGGGACTGCTCCGTTGCGAGAAGAAGCTTGCCGGCGGCAAGGACATTGGATACGTCGGTGATGTCAAAGAGGTCGATACGACCATTCTTGATACGCTGATCGAAAATGATTTCATTCCCGTGGTTGCGCCCATCGGTTCCGGACTTACGGATGACCACGGATACAATATCAATGCAGATGATGCGGCTTGTGCCATTGCAACCTCCGTTGAGGCGGAGAAGCTGGTATTCCTTACCGATATCGAGGGTGTCTTTGTAGATCCTTCCGACAAATCCACACTGATCTCCGAGATGAACCTTGCCGAGGCGCAGGAACTGATCGATAAGGGCGTTGTGGGAGGCGGTATGCTCCCGAAGCTCTCCAACTGTATTGAAGCCATGAAGAACGGCGTTTCCCGTGTGCATATGCTCGACGGAAGACTGGAGCACTGCCTGCTTCTCGAGTTCTTTACCGAGAAGGGTATCGGAACCGCCATCGTGAAAGAACCGCTTTTTTAGACTTGTATTCTCCCGAATTCTTCGGTACAATGAGAATACGGCTTTTTGTGCAATATGGAATACGGACTTTATCATGAAAGGAAGTATTTCATATGAAACAGTTTTTTATATGCATCCTGATCGCAACGGTTTTCTGTTTGCTTTCCGGATGTGAGCGTAAGACAGTTTTCGTGACGACCGAAGAGACACGGATGGATACCGAAGTTTCGCATGAAACGGAGCATCCGGCGACGGAGGAGCAGCTTTTGGCCTGCTATGTATGCGGCGCTGTTTTACATCCCGGTGTATATTATGTATCGGAGGGCGCGATCAAGCAGGATGCGATCGCACTTGCCGGAGGATTTGCCGGGGATGCCGCAGAGTCCTACTTAAATCTGGCCGAACCGGTTGCGGCTTCGGAGAAGATTTATGTACCGACGGAGGATGAACTCTCGGTCGGGATGACGGGCGCCGGAGCGCAGGGACAGGATACGGTTTCGGACGGACTGGTACATATCAATCGTGCCACGAAGGAAGAATTGATGACATTGCCCGGCATCGGTGACAGAAAAGCGTCGGCGATCATCTCCTACAGGGAGAGCATCGGCGGATATCAAAGTACAGAACAGATCATGGAAGTTGACGGCATCAAGCAGGGAACCTATGATGCGATCAAAGATATGATTGCAATTGATTGAGGTGGACAGATGAAGCGAGTACTTGTTGTAGACGACGAAAAATCAATCGTAAAAGGAATTAAGTTTTCACTTGAACAGGATGACATGGAAGTCGATGTCGCATACGACGGAGAAGAAGCACTTGAGAAGGCGAAAGAGGGATCCTATGATGTGATCCTCCTTGATATCATGCTCCCCGGCAAGTCCGGCCTGGAGGTGTGCCAGACCGTGCGTGAGTTTTCCGATGTACCCATCATCATGCTCACGGCCAAGGGCGAGGATATGGACAAGATCTTAGGCCTCGAGTACGGCGCGGATGATTATATCACCAAGCCTTTCAACATCCTTGAAGTGAAGGCCAGGATCAAAGCCATCCTGCGCCGAAATAACAAGAACAACGAAAGCCAGGAAGATGTAAAAACCATCGAGACCAAGGGCTTAAAGATCGACTGCGACAGCAGAAGAGTCTATATCGAGGGCAAGGAAGTGAACCTCACCGCGAAGGAGTACGAGCTTGTATACCTTCTTGTATCGAATCCCAACAAGGTATACTCCAGAGAACAGCTTTTAAAGACCATCTGGGGTTCTTCCTATCCGGGCGATGCGCGTACGGTGGATGTCCACGTAAGACGTCTTCGCGAGAAGATCGAAAAGACACCCGCGGATCCCGAGTATATCCACACCAAGTGGGGTGTCGGATACTACTTCCACGACTAGACATACGAAAAAGAACCGGCGCATCATACATGCGCCGGTTCTTTTCGTCTGTGCCCGGCAGTGTTACAAGCGATAACCTTGGCCGGAGCGAAGCCGGGAAACGCGATCGAGCACCTCGCATATGCAGGCCGCCTTGCCGGACACGCTTGCGCTAAGTCGGTAGGAATCCTGACGGATTCCCATGAAGTCGCTCAAAGCCGCGACGGGCTGTCTGCATCATAGATGCAGACCTGATTCCACACGCAGCGGACGCTAAGCTCGAAAAAACCTCGCTAAGCGCCGGCGTGCTCACGTTGTCCTTGCAATGCAGCCTACATATGCATCGGTGCCCGGCAGTGTTACAAACGATAACCTCGGCCGGAGCGCGAGGGATGATCTATGTCCGGTCTGCATCTGTTGTCCGGTCTGCATCTGTGATGCAGACAGCCGGTCGCGGCTTTGAGCGACTTCGGAGGAATCCGATAGGATTCCTACAATGCGCACAAAATGGTTTGTGCGCGGTGATCGTCCCGGGAGCGACGCCGGGAAAGTGGATATAGAGTCCTTGCAACGCAGCCTATATACGCGTCGGTGCGTTCGCGAATGCCATCTCAACACTGTTTTGGTGTATCAAAGCGACCTCTTCATCCTTCAGCCCGAGGCGCTCTCTACAGAATCTTAACTCGCGCGTCATATCGGTGTTGCTTACCGTGCGATTGTCCGTGTTGACGGACACGCAGATACCCGCATCAAGGAATTGCCTGAGCGGATAGACATCACCGTCCTTTACGGCACCGGTCTGATAGTTGGAGGTCGGACACATCTCGATTCCGATCCTTTTTTTGGCGGCAAGTTCCATAAGGTGCGGATCCTTGATCATGGCGATGCCGTGACCGATCCTTCGCGCACCGTATTCGATGGCAAGGCGGACATTCTCCGCACTGCCGCACTCGCCGGAGTGGATGGTGAAGGGAATATCGTATGCGCCTGCCTTTTTGAAGAGATCGGCGAATCGTTCGTTTCCGAAGGCGGCTTCGTCCCCTGCGATGTCAAATCCGACAACACCCTGCCCGAGGTATTTGCGCGTTAATTCGAGCACGGCAAGATTCTCTTTTTCGGACATGTGGCGCATGGCGCAGAAGATGAGACCGGCTTTGATCCCGTACGCCTTTGTGCCGCGGCGGAGTCCTTCGATGGCAGCTTCGGCGATCGCTTCCGCGCGGAGATCCTCACGGACCGAAAGCATGGGCGCAAAGCGGATCTCCGTGTAGACAACGTGCTCGGCGGCAGCCTGTGCGAGGACATCCTCGACGGCCGAAGCAAAGCGATCCGCAGTAGAAAGCGCCTGAAGCGGCAATGAAAAGCGTGTTAAGTATTCCGCAAGCGACGCACAGCGCTTCGGTGCACAAAGCTGCTTTGACAATGCATCGTCACAGGGAAGACCGAGCGAATCGGCAATCCATTCGGGTCGAAGGGAACCGTCCAAGTGACAGTGCAGATCGATTTTCGGGAAATCTTTTATCTCCATTTCACAGCACTCCTTTTGTTTACATTGTATCTTAAAAGTGCTATTCTATCAACATGAAGGAAAAAGAGAAGAAAGAGAAAAACAAAAGAATCAAAGAGAAAAAACCGGTCAGGGAGAAGAAGTCCAAAGCAGAACGGGCGAGTTTCTCCATGCGGTTTTTTATCATGTTTATGATGGTGGCCGTAAGCACCGTGCTGCTGATCGGATACGCCTGGTTTATGAACCTGTCCTATGCGGATCATTATAAGGAGAACGTAAAAGAAAGCTTAAGACAGCAGGGAGAACTGCTTGCAGGGAAGCTTGCCGACAACGCATTCTCCGTAACCGAGCCGGTGGATCTGTCCGATATGATCGAGTCGATCGCGACGGAGAAGCAGGGAAGAGTGATCGTTGTGGATACGAACTATCGCGTGGTTGCGGATACATTTGCAGGCAACCGCGGTGCTTATATCATAAGCGAGGACATCATGCGTGTGATGACGGGCGTGAAGCCTTATGTTTTCCATGAGAACGGTCATGAACTCCACTACATCCGCCAGGTAAAAAGCGGCAATCAGGTTTACGGCGTTTTGATCCTCCAGGGCCGGACCAACGGACTCGAAAGCGTGAAGAAGGCACTGGAGCGACGTGCGATTTTTGTGCTTGCGATCATCCTGCTTGCCAGTATCGCGATCGGAATCCTGGTATCGGGCGTCAGCGTGCACGGAATCAAGCGCGTGAACAGACAGCTTGAGACGGCGAAACTCGGACGTCTCGATGACAATATGCCCGTGCGCGGATTCAAGGAGATGCGGGTACTGACCGCCAACTACAACGAGATCATCCGAAGGATGATGACCCTTGACTCCACCAGACAGGAATTCGTATCCAATGTGTCTCATGAGTTAAAGACGCCCATCACTTCGATGAAGGTGCTTGCGGATTCGCTTGTGTCCAACGAGGATGCGGATCTGCCGATGTATAAGGAATTTATGACGGATATCGTCGAGGAGATCGATCGCGAGAGCAAGATCATCACGGATCTGCTCACACTCGTGCGTACGGATCGTCAGTCTACCGAGATGAACATTGAGGAGGTTGATATCAACAACCTGATCGATGTGATCTTAAAGCGTGTGACGCCCATCGCCGAGGAGCGCTCCATCGAGATTACCTATGAGAGTTATCGTGAGGTGACAGCCTCCGTGGATGAGGTGAAACTGTCACTCGCTTTGACCAATATTATCGAGAATGCAGTCAAATACAACGTGGACCACGGATTTGTGAAGGTCACTTTAAATGCCGACCACAAATTCTTCCACGTGAAGGTAGCGGACTCCGGTGTGGGTATTCCGGACGACTGCAAGGATCGTGTCTTTGACAGGTTCTATCGTGTCGACAAGGCGAGAAGCCGCGATACGGGTGGTACGGGACTTGGCCTTGCCATCACGAGAAATGTCATTGCCATGCATCACGGCTCAATCAAACTGTACAGTGAATCCGGACAGGGAACCACATTTACCATCAAGATCCCGCTTCGGTATGCAGAGGAGGAATAAGATGAAAAAGATGAAAGTCCTTCTTCTCCTTCTTGCCCTGTCGACGGCACTGTCTGCATGCACATTTCCCGGAATCGGATCCGAGGAAAAAAAGCAGGATAAGATTGAGAACGAAAACGGTGAATTAAATATCTATCATCCCGAAGGATTGCGCGTGGCGAGAAGAGAGCAGACGTATCGCTTAAGGACGCCGGACAATCTGACGCAGTCGGTGGAAGAACTCCTGACGGAGCTTGTTACGGCCTGTGACAATCAATTTACATCCTACACCTACATGCTGGGGGAGGATAACAATCTCGCACTGACCATCGTGGTGCAGGCGGATGCGTCGGCGGAGAGCAGGGTGCTTCTTGCTGCGGCGATCACAGAGACACTGTTCCAGCTACCGGAGATCGAGACGATCAGTCTGACACGTACGAGTGAGCTCGGGGAGAAACTATCCGAGGAAGTATTCACGAGATCTTCCGTTTACTATTATGACAGCGACGGTGATGCTTACGACAGATACAATCCGAGAACCGTTCGGGTGTACGAAGCCGGTGCGGATGGAGCGACGCTTGTCGAAAAGTCCGTACGAATCTACCCGACACCGGGTGAATCCATGGAGAAACTGGTGATCGATCATCTTGCGGCAAGCGGCACGATTCCGAGAAGCACCAGGGTGTTTTCCGTATCCGTAAGCCGTGACTGCTGCAGTATCAAGCTTTCGGACAGCTTCCTGGATGATGTATCCGGACATACGCCGGAGACGGTGATCTATGCGGTAGTGAATTCTGTCTGCAGCCTTTCGGAAGATATTACTTCGGTGCGGATACTGATCGACGGATCCGAATCCGAAACCTTCCATGATACGGTCTCTATAAGCAGCCCGCTGGTGTTTAATTCCGCAATTGTACAGGAACCCTAAAACCGCATAAGGAGAGTTATGAAAAGACCGCTGTTTTTGGCGATGGTATCGTTTGCACTTGGAGAGGTAGCAATGATAACAGCCACAGGCGCGTGCTTTCCCGTGATGATGACCGCGGGACTTGTTTTCGTACTTTTGTGTATATCAAAGAGAGGCAGGAACTACAGAATCCTGCCTCTCTTTTTGCTTCTTGGCATTTGCTATATGCGAACGGTGTGGGGAAGTTACGGAACGATCGACAGTTATATGAAGGAGCCGGATGAAGAAGCGATTTCCGTGTGCGGAGATCTTTGGGAGGCGGAGGGAACCATCGGAAAAAGCGCGGAGCCCCTGCCTGTTCGGGTGAAGGGGAGGATCGTGGAAAAGACATCGTATGAGAGCGGGAATACCTACGTGATCCGCGTGACATGGACGGAGATTCCCGTAGCGGATGGGGCTGTCGAAACAGCTGACAGGTACAGGGTCACATGTTTTTGCGACGAGGATTTCTCTGTCGGTGACGGCGTGGCGGGAGAAGGGAAGCTGGTACTTCCGAAAGCGGCGGGAACACCGGGCACGTTTGACAGGAGAAGGTATTTAAAGTCCCGAGGCATCCCGTACGAGCTTGCGCAGCCGAAGCTCCTGGGATGCCCGGGAAAGATGCCGCATGAACTTCCGACCGACCCGGCAGCGGGAAGGGTGATGCGCTTTCTGTCCGGTGTTCGGGAGCGCGCTGCGCGGAATCTGTCGCAACTTACGGATGCGGATACGGCGGCGCTTCTTGCCGGAATCCTGCTTGGGGATAAAAAGGGGATCGATCATGATGTGAAAGATCTCTACCGCGTGAGCGGGATCGCGCACATCCTGGCCATCTCCTCGCTCCATATCACGCTGATCGCAGGCTTTCTTCTTTGGATCATGATACGACTGGGGATACCGGTCTTTTACGCATCGGGCGTTTCTTTATTCTTTGTCTTTGTGTATGCGTTTATGACCGGTATGGGTCCCGCAACCTTAAGGGCGCTCATCATGCTGGTGATCGTGACGGTCGGAAGGATCGCCGGACGGCACTATGATATGCTGACATCACTTTCTGTTGCATTGTTTATCATGTTTCTCATCAATCCTTATCGAATCTACGACGGCGGCGTGCTTCTTTCCTTCGCCGCGGTGTTCGGCGTTTGTCTCGGCAGGCGGCTGGCTGCGGGCTTCGGCAGACGAAAGATCTGTGAAAAAATGTCCTTTATCATCGGGCTGCAGCTTGTACTAACGCCGATGATACTTTATGTGTACTATGAGATACCACTCTATGGGGTGCTTGTGAACATACCGGTTGTGGCGCTGCTTGCTCCGATCGTTGTGTCCGGTTTCGCGGGTTTGTTGACCAGCTTTTTCTTTCCGACCCTCGGTATGATCTTTCTTCTCCCGGCCAGGTATCTGCTTGCCTTTTGCGACGCCCTGTGCCGGACGAGCCTGCGTCTTCCGGCCAATCGTATCGTGTCCGGACATTTTTCCGTAAGCGTTCTTCTCGTATGGTACGGGCTGCTCTTTTTCTTCCTGCGTTTGCTTTTTGCGGTGAAGGGAAAAAGAGGCCGTGTCATCGCAGCCTTCCTTGCGACGGGAATCTCATTTTGGCTGCTGTTTTCGCTGATGCAGTCCGCAGGAAAAAGGGAGATGATCCTGGTTGCGGATGTGGGACAGGGAGACGGAATCTTCGTGCGCGCCGAGGGAGGCGGCTGTTTTATGATTGACGGAGGTTCCTCCTCGGAAAAGTCCGTGGGCACCTATGTGATCGAGCCGGCACTCAAATACCGGGGCGTCACGGAGATCGATGCCTGGTTTGTGACGCACACGGACAAGGATCATGTGAGAGGTTTGATGGAGATCCTTGCGGAGGGGAAACTGTCCGGACTTCGGGTAAGATGCATTGTTCTGCCTGCTTACGGAGTGTCGGATGCGCACACGGAGGAACTGCTTTCTTGTGCCCGGCGGGCCGGGGTGCCGGTCGTTTATATGAAACCGCAGGATGTGATCGCAAGCGGAAGAAGTACATTTACCTGTCTCGGACCGGGGCCGGATACGGACGGGGACAAGAATGAAAGATCCCTGCTTCTTTGGTACAGGTCAGGTGACTTTGATGCGGTTTTTACAGGGGATGCGGGCAGGGATGCTTTGGAAGAGTCCTTTGGAGACGGTGTCCTCACGGAAATCCCATCTGCGTCCGTCGAATTCCTGAAAGTTCCGCATCACGGATCGAAGTATTCCGTGAGTCCGGCACTTTATGCATCGCTATCTTCGAGCAGTGTCGCCGCCATATCCTGCGGGGAGAAGAATTCTTACGGTCACCCGCATCCGGAGACGATGGATGCGCTTTCAAAAGGGCCTGCGACGGTGCTTCGAACCGATTTTGCCGGCGGACTTGCAATCCTTGTGAAAGAGTAACAGATACTTTGACATACCTTGTGGAAACAATTATAATAAAAGAGACGGTGTGACCGTCCGGAAGGAAGCAAGGATATGAACAAGGATGTGAAGAAAAACAGACGCGGATTCACTTTGGAACGGTTCTCAAGGCATTACAATATGCCGAGAGGCCTATTTGTATTGATCATCCTTCTGTACTGGCTTGCCATCTTCTTTGTGAAGAAAACGGCGCATAACGCCGGAGTCAGGGTCACCATGTTCGGATATTCTACCAATCTCGGTGCACTTACGGGTGTGTTGTCCTATTTTTCCAATGTCTGTATGATCTTTTTGGTGGTATTCTATCGAAAACTCGGATTCATCGTATCCACCATTGTTCTTTTGATACAGATTCCTCCGCTTATGATTTCCATGACACAAGCGGGCAATATCGATAATATCTCGGGACTGTTCTCGTCGCTTTTTACCATACTTGTGACGACGATTATCTACCTGAATGCGAGAAGAATCGAAAAGTATCAGATGCAGATGCAGGAGGAGGCCGTAACGGATACTCTGACGGGTATCCCAAACCGTTATGCCATCAGTGCCCTGATGGATATGCTGATCAAGAAGGAAGAACCCTTTGCGGTTGTATCCGTTGATCTAAATGATTTCAAGAACATCAACGACACCATGGGCCACAATGTCGGAAATCAGGTTCTCAAGGTGATTGCCGAACGTTTTAAGTGGATCGCTGATAACGGTGCGTCGGGCACGGATGACTTCCTTGCAAGACTCGGCGGAGATGAGTTCGCCATCCTGGTGCATGCTTATAAGACCGACGATGATATCGTAGAGACCATCCGTGCTTATCGTGAGGCACTCACGCAGAAGATCACGGTGGAGGATTGCGATTACTTTATGGATGCAAGCTTCGGCTACGCGGAGTATCCCACGGATGCAGAGAATGTTGACGGTATGTTTTCCTGTGCGGATGCTGCCATGCACGAAGTAAAAAGAATCGGAGGGGCAAAGCCCATCCTCCGGTTTACCAGAGCGCTTCTTGATACGGAGCACGCCTTTGAGATCGAACGAAAGATTCGTACGGCGCTTGATGAAGACGGGGTGAAGTGTTACCTTCAGCCGCAGTTTACCATCGATCACAAGCTGCGAGGCTTCGAGGCGCTTGCGAGAATCTTTGACACAGACGGAAAGATGATCAGTCCCGTCGCCTTTATCCCTGTTGCGGAGAAGACCGGGCTGGTGGATCAGGTGGACAACAGAGTCTTCCGTCAGGCAGCCGAATTTGCGGCGGGTGCCATCAGAAAGAACCCGGACATTCTTGTGTCGGTGAATGTTTCGGTTCGCCATCTGATGAAGAACACCTTCATCGATGAGATCAAGGAGACGATGGAGCGGTTCAACGTCCCTTACAGGAATTTGGAGATCGAGATCACGGAGTCCATCATGATCGACTCTGCCGGTATGGCGCTTTCGAACCTGAATGAAGCAGAGAAACTCGGAATCAAGATCGCCATCGACGATTTCGGGACAGGGTATTCATCCCTTAGCTACCTTCATGAGCTTCCGGCAGGACTTTTAAAGATTGATAAGTCCTTCGTTGACGTTATGAACGAAAGTGAGTCGTCCAAGAAGTATGTGGCGGCGATTATCTCCATCGGTCATATCATGAACATGAAAGTGATCTCCGAGGGTGTTGAAAGCGAGGAGCAGTTGGAGACTTTAAGGAGCGTCGGCTGTGACTACATCCAGGGCTATATCTGGGGCAAGCCCATGCCCTTATCCGATGCCGGCAAACTTGTGGACTAGCGGGGGAGTATAATGGCTGATGCAAACGGCATGGCCGTGATCAATCAACATATCAAACAGGGAGCATATTCCCGCGTGTATCTTCTCACGGGAAGTGAAAATTATCTGATCCGTCAGTACAAGGACAAGCTGCTTCAGGCTTTGATCGATCCGACGGATACGATGAATCTGGCAGTGTTCAAGGGAGATGACATACGCGGAGAGGATATCCGCGGCGCGGCCGAAACACTGCCGTTTTTCGGCGAACGTCGCGTGGTTTCGGTGGTGGACAGCGGATTCTTTAAATCCGGCTGTGAGGTCATCGAAGAGTTTCTGCCGCAGATTCCCGAGACGACGGTCCTTATTTTTTCCGAGATGACCATCGATAAGAGAAGCAAGCTTTATAAGCGTGTGGCGAAGGAAGGAACGGTGGCGGTCTTTGATACGCCGGACGAGCGCACACTTCTTACGTGGCTTCGGAATCTCTTTTCGGAGGACGGAATCTCCGTGGAAGAAGCCGCATACTACAAGCTGCTTTCGGCAGCGGGCATGGACATGACGGCGCTCTATCAGGAGGCCGAGAAGCTTCGGTGCTACGCCATCGATACCGGCAGGATCACGGCAGCAGATGTGGATGCGCTTTGTGTGAGTCAGGCGGAGAACAAAATCTTCGACATGACGGAGGCACTTTCAAAGAGGGATAGAAAGCGGGCACTTTCGCTTTATGAAGATCTGTTGACCCTGCGGGAACCCATGATGCGCGTACTCTATCTGATCACGCGACAGTACAATGTCCTTATGAAGGTCAGATTTGCGGCAGACACGGGGAGCGCTTCTTCCGGGGTGGCATCCTTTGCCAAGATACCGCCTTTCTTTGTGAAAAAGTATACGGCGATCGCGAACAATTACACGGAAAAGGAACTGATCGCCTGTGTGGACCGCTGTCAGCAGGCGGATACCAACATCAAGACGGGCAGAGAGAAGGACCAGTTAGCGGTGGAACTTCTCATCATGGACTTATTGAACCTGTAATCCTTTACGGAAATGACTGAATCTGATATAATCGCTTTAAAGTGCAAAAGTGGAGGTTGTTGACATGAGTTTAAACGGTACGATGATGCAGTATTTTGAGTGGAATCTTCCGGCTGATTCCGGCCTGTGGAAGTCACTTAAGGCTGATGCGACCAAACTTAAGAATCTGGGCATCACAGCGCTTTGGCTTCCGCCCGCATACAAGGGTGCGAACGGAGTTTTTGACGTAGGATACGGTGTATATGATCTTTACGATCTCGGGGAATTCGACCAGAAGGGCAGTGTCCCGACCAAGTACGGTACCAAGGCCGAATACGTGGCTGCGATCAAGGCACTTCACGCAAAGGGGATCAATGTCTATGCGGATGTTGTCTTCAATCACAAGATGGGCGCGGATGAGGTTGAGGAAGTGACGGCGGAGGAATTCAACGCCAATTCCCGCAACCAGATGATCGGCGACAGTAAGACCATCGGCGCATGGACCAAATTCACCTTCCCGGGCAGAAAAGGCAAGTATTCCAAGTTCACATGGAACTGGAATCACTTTGACGGTATCGATTGGGATCAGGACCGTGCAAAACAGGCCATCTTTGCCTTCTCAGGCAAAGGATGGGATGATGAAGTAGATGAGGAACTCGGCAACTATGATTATCTGATGGGTGCCGATGTTGATTTTGATAATCAGGAGGTAAGAGAGGAACTTACCGCCTGGGGCAAGTGGTATACCAAGACCTGCAACTTGGACGGCTACCGTCTGGATGCGGTAAAGCATATCAACAAATACTTCTTCCGCGACTGGATGAAGAGCATGAAGGAAGCCTCCGAGAGAGAACTCTTTGCGGTGGGTGAGTATTGGCACTGGGATGTGAATGTCTTACAGGATTATATCCGCGCAACGGACGGAGAGGTAAGCCTCTTCGATGTGCCGCTTCACTTTAACTTCCACAATTGCTCCAAGGCGCACGGTGACTATGATCTGACGAAGATCCTGGACGGTTCCCTGACACAGGCGAATCCCTTAAAGTCCGTGACCTTTGTGGATAATCATGACAGTCAGCCGGGACAGTCTTTGGAGTCCTGGGTGGAAGACTGGTTTAAGCCGATGGCTTACGCTTTGATCCTGCTTCGCCGTGACGGATATCCTTGCGTGTTCTACGGCGACTACAGAGGCATCCCCTCTTCGAAGATCAAGTCCAAGAAGAAGGAACTCGACAAGTTGATCAAGCTTCGTGCAAGCCATGCATACGGTGAGCAGCATGATTACTTTGACGACCCGAACTGCATCGGCTGGACCCGTGAGGGTGACGAGGAGCATCCGGATTCCGGACTTGCTGTCGTGATTTCCGACGGTACCGGCGGCACCAAGCATATGTACATCGGCAAGCAGTTTGCCGGATGCCACTTCTCGGATGCCATGGGCAATGCCAAGTACAATATCAAGATCGACGAGTGGGGCTACGGTGATTTCTATGTGAATCGTGACGCAGTCTCCGTATGGGTTCGCAAAGAGAATAAATAATCGGGGGCGTATATGGGTAAAACGATCAGAACCGAAGCCGTGGAGGAGCTGTTTAAGGCCATCCTCACATTAAAGGATGAAGAAGAATGCTTCAAGTTCTTCGAGGACGTCTGCACGGTGAACGAAGTCCTTTCCATCGCACAGCGCTTTGCCGTGGCAAAGATGCTCAAAGAGAATCACACATACCTCGAGGTTGCACAGGCAACCGGTGCATCCACAGCCACGATCAGCAGGGTCAGCAGATCTTTAAACTATGGCAATGATGCCTATGATATGGTGCTTTCCAGAATGGAAGAATAATTTTTTAAAAAAAGTGCTTGACAGAATCAAAAGTCGAGTGTAGAATGCGTAACTGTAAAAGGCAATGGCGTCTTAGAGATTATTCTCTGAGGCGCCTTTTTCTTTTGCCAAAAAGAAAAAAGAGAGGTGGCTGTTATGGCAAAGCAGAATGTTCCGGAGCTCTTTGGCTCCAATGTCTTTGACGACAGAGTGATGAAGTCAAGGCTCAAGGCAGAGGTGTATGAATCCCTCCGCAAGACGATTGATGAAAACGCAAAGCTTGACGTAACCGTAGCACAAGCGGTTGCAGCCGAGATGCGTGACTGGGCAGTGGAGAAGGGTGCAACCCACTTTACCCACTGGTTCCAGCCCCTGACCGGAGTGACTGCGGAAAAGCATGACAGTTTTATTACCCCTTCCCCCGACGGTGGCGTGATCATGGAGTTTTCCGGCAAGGAACTGATCAAGGGAGAGCCGGATGCATCCTCCTTCCCCTCAGGCGGAATCAGAGCAACCTTCGAGGCAAGAGGATATACGGCATGGGATCCTACATCCTACGCATTTATCAAGGATCATACACTTTGCATCCCGACAGCGTTTTGCTCCTACTCGGGTGAGGCCCTGGATAAGAAGACACCGCTGCTTCGCTCCATGCAGGCGCTTGATAAACAGGCAAAGAGAATTCTTCATCTCTTCGGAAATGATGCGAAGTTTGTAAGAACCAGCGTCGGACCCGAGCAGGAATACTTCCTGATCGACAAGGAAATGTTCGATCAGCGTCCGGATCTGGTTTATACCGGAAGAACCCTCTTCGGTGCGCTTCCGCCCAAGGGACAGGAACTTGACGATCACTACTTCGGTGTGATCAAGCCGAGAGTGTCCGCCTTTATGGAGGACCTGAATGAGGAACTCTGGAAGCTCGGCATCCTGGCCAAGACCGAGCACAACGAGGTGGCTCCCGCACAGCACGAGCTGGCGCCGATCTTTTCCACAACGAATGTGGCGACTGACAACAATCAGCTCACGATGGAGATCATGCAGAAGGTTGCAAGAAAGCACGGTTTGGTATGTCTCCTTCATGAGAAGCCTTTCGCCGGTGTCAACGGATCCGGTAAGCATAACAACTGGTCCATGGCAACCGACAGCGGTTCCAACCTTCTCTCCCCGGGAGATACGCCTTACGAGAATGCACAGTTCCTGCTCTTCCTCGTGGCAGTAATTCAGGCAGTGGACGATTATCAGGATCTCCTTCGACTCTCGGTTGCTACCGCAGGAAACGATCATAGACTCGGCGCAAATGAGGCACCGCCCGCGATCATATCGGTCTTCCTCGGTGACGAGCTTAGCGGAATCCTGGATGCGATCAAGAACGATGCGCCTTATGCGGGTGCAGAGAAGGTGACCATGAAGCTGGGTGTGGATTCACTTCCCAGATTCAGCAGAGATACGACCGATCGAAACCGTACCTCACCCTTCGCATTTACGGGTAACAAGTTTGAGTTCCGTTCTCTTGGCTCCGCAAACAGCATCGCATGCTGCAATATCATGCTCAACGCAGCGGTTGCGGAAAGCTTAAAGCAGTTTGCGGACCGTCTCGAAAAGGCAAGTGATTTTGAGACCGAACTCCATGCGCTGATCAAGGAAACCATCACAAAGCATGAGAGGATCCTTTTCAACGGAAACGGTTACGGAGACGAGTGGATCAAGGAGGCTGTTGAGGTAAGAGGTCTTTCGAATTTAAAGACCACTGCAGATGCCATGCCGCATCTTCTTGATGAAAAGAACAAGAAGATGCTGATGGAGCATAAGGTATTCACGGAGACGGAGATCACCTCCAGATGCGAAATTATGCTGGAAAATTATTGCAAGACCGTGAATATCGAAGGACATACCATGGTGGAGATGGTGAGAAAGAATTACCTTCCCGCCATCGAGGGATATCTCTACTCACTGGCGCAGACAACTTCATTGATGAAGTCTGTGAGCACCAAGGTGAAGTGCAATTACGAGATATCCACCATGGAGCGTCTTTCCGAGCTGACCGATGAGATCCTTGTATCCGTGGAAGCCCTGGAGAAAGCTCTTGCGGATCTTTCCGGATATGATGAGATCATCAAGACTTCAGAAGCCATCCGCGACGACGTCCTTCCGAAGATGGAAACCCTGAGGGGTTACGTGGACGAGGCGGAGATGCTTACAAGCGAGAGCGACTGGCCGTTCCCGAGCTATGGAAAGCTTCTGTTTTCCGTATATTAAGATTTAAGAAAGATAAGGTCATCCCACAACGGCGTGGTAATCGTAAGTCGCGGTGGGATGGCCTTTTAAGATTAGGAGGCGATTTTTATGGAAGAAATTATGGAAGCGGTGAACAGCAACCTGTTTGCGGTCTGGTTTTTGATCGGAGCGGCACTGGTGTTCTGGATGCAGGCGGGATTCGCCATGGTGGAGGCAGGCTTTGCAAGAGCGAAGAATGCGGGCAACATTCTGATGAAGAACCTGATGGATTTCTGCATCGGGTGCGTGGTGTTTATCGCCATCGGATTCTCTCTGCTGCTTGGTGAAGATCTGCTCGGTTTCATCGGAAAACCCGGGTTTGATATTTTCTCCGGTTACGGAACCTTTGACTGGTCCAACTTCGTGTTTAACCTGGTGTTCTGCGCAACTACGGCAACCATCGTATCCGGTGCCATGGCTGAGCGTACCAAGTTCCTCAGCTACTGTGTATACTCCGCGATCATCTCGGCTTTGATCTATCCCATCGAGGCACACTGGATCTGGGGTGGCGGCTGGCTTGCAGAACTCGGTTTTCATGATTTTGCCGGATCCTGTGCGATCCACATGGTCGGCGGTATTGCAGCCTTCGTGGGAGCGAAGATGGTAGGTCCCCGTATCGGAAAGTTTGAGCGTGACGAGAACGGCAAGGTGGTGAAGGTGAACGCCTTCCCCGGACATAATATCGTGATCGGTGCACTCGGTGTATTTATCCTCTGGCTCGGCTGGTACGGATTTAACGGAGCTGCATGTACTTCCGTAGATCAGCTTGCATCCGTATTCGTGACCACAACCATTGCACCTTCAATCGCTACGGTTGTATGTATGGTGTTTACATGGATCAAGTACGGTAAGCCGGATGTGTCCATGTGTCTGAATGCTTCTCTGGCCGGACTTGTGGCAATCACCGCAGGCTGTGATGTAACAGACGCTTTGGGCGCGATCGTGATCGGTGCCGTTGCGGGACTCTTGGTATGCTTCGGTGTATGGTTCCTTGATTATGTGCTCCATATCGACGATCCCGTCGGTGCTTGTGCGGTACATATGTTAAACGGTATCTGGGGTACCATCGCAGTCGGACTCTTTGCTACCACAGATGCTCCAGGAAACGACACACTCTCAGGCCTTTTTTACGGCGGCGGTGTCGACCTTCTCGGCAAGCAGCTTCTCGGATTTGTAACGGTAGCTGCCTGGGCTGCGATCACCATGATCGTTGTATTCTTCATCATTAAACTGATCTTCGGTCTTCGTGTGAGCGAGGAAGAGGAGATCGAAGGACTTGATGTTATGGAGCATGGTCTGACATCCGCATATGCGGGATTCTCCATCGTCGATATGAACAGCGCTTCCATGCTTGCAAATGAGAACACCAACCTGGGTGTATCGGATTATGAAGAGGCAAGCGAAGCTGCAAAGAAGGCATCCGTGCCTGTTGAAAATGTGTCCGAGACCTTAAAGGGCACAAGCCTTGAGACGGGCATCAACAAGGTGGTGATCATCACCAAACTGTCCAGGTACGACAGGCTGAAGAGAGCTTTAAACGACCTCGGTGTTACAGGTATCACCGTGACACAGGTAACAGGCTGCGGTATCCAGAAGGGAACCGGACAGATGTACCGTGGAGTCGAAATGGATATGACACTTCTTCCGAAGATCAAGCTGGAGGTTGTTGTAAGCGGAATTCCCGTGGACAGTGTGATCGAGGTTGCAAAGAAGACACTTTACACCGGAAAGATCGGAGACGGAAAGATATTTGTCTATCCTGTTAGTCGGGTTGTTAAGATCCGCACCGGCGAGGAAAACTACGCCGCACTTCAGGATGTGGAATAAGAAAGCAAAATAAAAGGCAAAAGTCAGGCAGGACACCTTTATGGTGTGCTGCCGGGCTTTGCGTTAAGGAGGTTATCAAAAATGGATAAGCTACATGAGGAATGCGGTGTGTTCGGAATGTACGCCCCGGAGGGAACGCAGGTGTCGGCCGACATATACTGCGGGCTTGTGGCATTGCAGCACAGAGGACAGGAGTCTGCGGGAATCTCCGTGTCCGATACGGCGGGGCCGATGGGAAACATTGAGACGAAGAAAGGCATGGGACTTGTCACGGAGGTCTTTTCGAAGCAGGATATGGAGCGTCTTTCCGGAAATATCGGCGTCGGTCATGTCAGATACTCCACAACGGGAGGCAGTACGCCCGAGAATGCGCAACCCATCGCCATGAATTACATCAAGGGTAGTCTTGCTTTGGTTCACAACGGAAACATCGTCAACGCGGACAAGCTGAAGGAACAGCAAATGTATCGGGGGCAGGCCCACTATACCACCACGGACTCGGAGGTGCTTGCCTATGAGATCATATCCGCCCGCGTGAAGACGCCGTCCATCGAAGCGGCTGTCGCGCAGGTGGCAGGTACGCTTCAGGGAGGATTTGCCTGTCTCATCATGAGTCCGAGGAAACTGGTGGGCGTGCGGGATCCTTACGGGATCAAACCACTGGTACTCGGAAAAAAGGGGGACACCTATATCTTTGCTTCGGAAAGTGCGGCGATCGTCTCAATCGGCGGAGAAGTGATCCGTGACGTTCGTCCGGGCGAGATCCTTACGGTAACATCCGAGGGCCTTACATCGGATGAGCGTCTCTGTGGCGGCAGATCCGCTCACTGTATCTTTGAGTATATTTACTTTGCAAGAAGCGATTCGGTCATCGACGGTGTTGAGGTTTTTGATGCGAGAGTGCGGGCGGGGCACGCGCTTGCGAAGGAGGAAGTTCCGGAGGCGGATCTTGTGGCAGGCGTTCCGGACTCCGGTCTTGCGGCAGCTATGGGATATGCGCAGGCTTCGGGCATACCCTATGCCATGATCTTTCATAAGAACAGCTACATCGGAAGAAGCTTCATCAAACCGTCGGATGAGGAGAGAAGATCGGCGGTGCACAGAAAACTGTCCGTCCTAAAAAGCGTGGTGGCAGGCAAGAGGATCGTTTTGATCGATGACTCCATTGTGCGCGGCACAACCATGTCGCAGATCATAGAAATGCTTCACGAGGCCGGGGCTAAGGAGGTGCATGTCAGAATCTCTTCGCCGCCCTTTCTCTATCCCTGTTACTACGGGACCGATGTTCCGAGTGCCAAACAGCTGATCGCATCCGAGCACTCAACGGAAGAAGTGCGAAAGCGGATCGGCGCGGCCTCGTTAAAGTATCTTGATATCGATGATTTTAAGACCATGGTGGGCGATATGCCGCTTTGTACAGCCTGCTTTACCTCCGACTATCCTGTTTGATAAGCCGGAGTGTCTGTGTTAGAATAGGAAAAGACTTCACTATTCGGACGGAGGAGAACGGACATGATCTTGATCAAAAACGGACACATTGTAGATCCCGTGACGGAAACCGACGGCGTCGCCGATATTCTGATCGATGACGGCACGATCCGTGCCGTGGGAGAAAACCTTTCCGCAGAGAAGGCAGAGGTGATCGATGCGACGGGACTTTACGTATCACCGGGTCTTACGGATACGCATGTACATTTTCGCGATCCGGGGTTTACGTACAAAGAGGATATAGAAACCGGTGCCGCAGCCGCGGCAAAAGGCGGTGTTACTACCGTAGTCCTGATGGCCAACACCAAGCCTGTGGTGGATAATATCGAAACACTTTCCTATATTCAGGAGAAGGGGGAGAAGACCGGGATTCATGTTCTTTCCACTGCCACCGTTACCAAGGGGATGGCAGGCGATGAACTTGTGGATATGGATGCGCTTGCCACAGCCGGCGCAGCGGGATTCACGGATGACGGACTTCCCATTATGGATGAGGCACTTTTATATCGTGCCATGCAAAAGGCAGTGGAACTTGACCTTCCGATGGCACTTCACGAGGAAGATCCGAAGTTCATCGATGCGCCGGGCGTGAACAAGGGCGCAGTCTCCGAAAAAATCGGTTACGGCGGAGCCTCGGCTCTGGCCGAGGAGGTGATGGTAGCAAGAGATACTGCCATCGCACTTGAAACAGGGGCATCGCTGTGTATCCAGCACATCAGCTCTGCGAGAAGTGTTTCCTATGTACGCGCTGCGAAGTCTATGGGCGGCGATATCCACGCAGAGGCAACACCGCACCATTTCTCACTGACGGAAGAGGCTGTGCTTACCTACGGCACCAATGCCAGAATGAATCCGCCGCTTCGTACCGAGGCAGACAGACAGGCCATCATCGAGGGCATCAAGGACGGAACCATCGATATGATCGTTACCGATCATGCCCCGCACAGCGCGGAGGAAAAGGCCCGCCCCATGAAAGACGCACCGAGCGGGATCACAGGTCTTGAGACTTCCTTCGCTTTAGGGATACGCTACCTGGTGGAGCCGGGACATATCACACTGATGCAGCTGCTTCGACTGATGAGTACCAACCCTGCTTTGTTCTACAGGATGGAACCGGCATCCGTAAGGGAAGGTGCGGTTGCGGACCTGTTTATCTACGGGCCGGAGGAGATTTGGAAGGTGGATCATTTTGCTTCAAAGGCGTCAAACAGCCCCTTCTTCGGATGGGAACTTCCCGGAAGAATCCATTACACCATCTGTCGCGGAAAGATTGTATATGAGGAAAACTGAAAGAGAAAAAAAGATGGCCGAAGCGCTTGCGGCCTGGTATCCGCAGCACAAACGTGATCTGCCCTGGCGGGCTGATCGTGATCCCTATCACATCTGGATCTCGGAGATCATGCTGCAGCAGACCAGAGTCAACGCGGTGGTGGAATATTATAAAAGATTTCTTGCGGAGCTGCCGGATGCGGCTTCGCTTGCTTTTGTTTCGGAGGAGCGTCTGATGAAACTGTGGCAGGGACTCGGCTATTACAGGCGCGCCGCCAACTTAAAGAAAGCGGCGGAGGTGATCGTAAGCAAGTACGGTGGTGTGTTTCCCGATATGTATGAAGCGATCAGAGGACTTCCCGGGATCGGAGATTATACGGCGGGAGCCATCTCTTCCATTGCCTACGGGCTCCCCACACCTGCGGTGGACGGCAACTGTCTGCGTGTCTATGCCCGTGTTTTTGCCTATGCGGGAGATATCGCGAAAGAAAGCACCAAGAGGGAAGTAAGGGAGGCCCTGCTGCCGATGTACCGTATGGCGGACCCGATGATCATGACACAGAGCCTTATGGAACTCGGCGCCTGTGTCTGCGTTCCAAACGGTGCGCCTGACTGTGGAAACTGTCCGCTTGCTTCCGTCTGTCTGGCGAAGGAGAAGGATGCCTGGCAGCGCTATCCCGTAAAGCAGGCAAAACCAAAGCGAAGAATCGAGAAGATGGAAGCTTTGGTGCTCGTTTGCGGCGATAAGATCGCAATCAAAAAGCGCCCCGAAACGGGGCTGCTTGCAAATCTCTGGGAGTTTCCGAATCACAGCACAGAGGAGTCGAATGTCCATACCGCATCCGCATTCGCGGGAACACTCGGTGCTGCGCCGTCCAAGATCCTGGTGGAAAGCAGTTATCGGCACATCTTTACCCATGTGGAGTGGCAGATTGCGGCATACTGCTTCCTGTGTGAGAAGATGCCGGAGGATCTTACTTGGGTGACGAGAGAGGAACTTGTCGAAACTTATGCGGTACCGTCGGCCTTTGCACCCATGCTTGAGCTGCTTGAAACCGCAAGAAGTCTTTCGTCCGTGACGGAAGAGACATAATTTTCAAAAGCACTGACCATATTCGGATGATGGATCACGAAGTGGATGGCCGGTGCTTTTGCTTTTGATACAATCACAAACCGGCCGGGATAGACGATGATGCGGATGTTTCTGAAGGACAGAAAACGGTCCGTCACGAATGTCATATGATTTCCAGCTGTGTCGTAGTTCTCCGTTGCCGTGGTGTGTGCGAGGTAGTCTTCGTAGCTGTAGACGATGGGATGCTCCAGAAACAGATCCGAGAGCTCCAGCGTCAGAGGATGGCTGTCAAAATCACGCTTGGAAAGGATCGGATAGGAGAGATGACACTTTGTATTCTGTGTCATTTTGTGCATGACTTCTTTCAGGTTGTGCACGTACGCCACGATCCGTGCAGTGTCCGCATCGTTTACTTTGTTAATCGAAAGCAAATGCTCAAGCACCGCATCCGGAATAGTAAAGATCGGAGGTGCATAGGTAATGACGGTACGGTCGTTCTCGTCCCAGACCTGCGATTCTCTGAATGCGATGAATTCCTTCTCCTGATCGCGCGTGAAGATCTGCATCAGAGGTTTGGATTGTTCAAGCAGACTGTAGGCACGTTTTTTGCAATAGAGGAGATCTTCTTTTTTTCGCATCAATGTGTAGCGCCCCTCGGTGTGGTGGCCGCGGATGGCCTCGCCCATCAGGGCTGCGCTTCCGGAATAGCGGACAAAGTGCATGAATACATCACACTGATTGTTCTCGAGATAGTGAGGGACAATCTGTCCGGTCATGTACATGGGGATGTAGCTGATCAGCCCGAGCATCATCTCTTCAAAGGGACGATCGATATTGTGAATAATGTGGAGCGTGAGACCCTTCTTTAAAAGACAGGCCATGCCGAAGAGCCATTTCTTCGGGAAGTCGGGATCCTTTGACATCTCCTCCATGGGCATGTCGCTGTACATAATGACCGGATCGGTCGACTTTGAAAGCACGGTTGCCTTCATAAAATCAAGCTCCGATTCCATCATCTCGGCAAGGCCCGAGTAGATCCTCGTATAGGGGAGATGGAAGGGGACCGTGGGTGTCTTGATCTTGTCAAAGTGTATCGAAGCCGTAAAATCATTCAAATCAAATGTACTGGCAGTGGACAGGAAGGACGCAATGGGGTCTTCCTTTGCGACACTCACCGAGCCGAGCCAGGCGGCGATCATTTTGCTTCGCCCGCGCGTGGTGGTAAGGTGATCCTGCGGAAGCTCGAGTATCCCGGAAAGACGCTCGATTTCCTCACTGTTCGAGATACAGTCCGCAATAAAGTCCGAGGTTTTTAAGATAAAGGAATAGAGATTGGAGGGACGACGCTTGCCGTCCAGAATACGGGATACGTAGGAGGGATCGAAACTGATGCCTCTCGCAAAGTCCTGATTGCTGATATGGAAGTTTGTAAGGAGCGTGCGGAGATTCTTCACAAAGGCATCGTAGGGGATCACGATTCCCGTGATGGAGGTAATGAACGCCTGGCGGATCGCGTCTACGTCCAGGGGCTCGTCACATTTGGAGGTATCCGCAAGTGCCATGATTCCGGCAGCAAGGGCGTCAATATGGTCACTGTCGGGTGCGGGCACACGTTCACCGCTTTTGTAGCGGCTGATCACGGAGGGTGAGATGCCGGTTGCTTCTGCCAGTGACTGAGGACGGATATTGTATGCGTTTAGATAATGGTTCAAGCAGTCTTTGAATGTCATGACAAACACCTCCTTTATCGAATCAGAAGTTCGGAGACAAATACGGTGAGACACGCCAGCATGGATACCGTCATCAGCCCCTGACCGAGCAGTGAAAGGATCACGGCTGCGGCAAATCCGAGGGCTGCGGAGATATAGGACCCGGTACATGTAAAGATGGCCGGGATCGTCATGGCGGTCAGTACCGCATAGGGTATGTAGTACAGGAAGGATTTGATCAGCGGGTTGCTGATCTTTTCTTTTACCAGGGCAAACGGAACGGCGCGCACGAGGTAGGTCGTTCCGGCCATAACAAGCAAGTAGATGAAAAAGGTTTTAGCATCCATCTTCGGCGGCCTCCTCTCTTACGGGATGGATCAATGCACCGACAAGTGCGGCAACGACGCTTGCAATGCTGATGGAGATTCCGGGAGACAGCCTGGAAAGTCCGGGAACATAGGTCATGACACAGCTTGCTGCGGCTGCTACCGCAACCACAAGAATCACGTCGCGGTTCTTCTTTAACTCCGGAACGACGATGGCCACAAACATGCCGTAGATCGCTATGGAAAGCGCCACCATAATCCGTTCGGGAAGGATACTTCCGAACAGCGCACCGAGAAGCGTTCCGCCCGTCCAGCCCAGATAGGGGAGGGTCGAAAGACCGGCCATATAAGACCTGCTTACGGAGTCCTCGGTTACACCGACCGCGAAGATCTCATCCGTGATAAAGAATCCGAAGATCCATCTCCATATGCCGCGCAGTCTGTCGTCCGCCTTTTGGGAGAGTGAGACAGACATGAAGGAATACCGGATGTTAATGGTAAACTGTGACAGGAGCATATCGAGATAGGCTCCGGGGATCAGCATGGTGTGAATGCCGGAAAACTGACCGGCGGAAGTAAGACAGGTCATGGAGATCAAGACGGCCTGCCACCAGGAAAAGCCTTCTGATACGGCGATGATTCCGAAGGTGAAGGACACGGACAGATAACCGAGTGCGATGGGAATGCCGGCTGCCAGTCCCTTTTTGTAGAAATGCATGGCAGATTCTTCCTTTCAGGTATCGTAAGAACGTTTATATATTCTACTATCTGTACCCGCGAAAGTAAAGCAAAAAGCACTTGCCTTTTTCGCCTGTTTTTCGGATAATAAGAGCATGGACGAAGAGATGAAAACAGAAGAAAAAACATCCGATCCTTACCTTGCGGCTGCAGTGATCTCGAAGGTCTTATCCGTGGCAGTTAAGGCGGGGCTTGTTTTTGTGCTTTTTTTGGTTTTAAGGAAATTGATCCCGGGCAGGATCAGCACCCTGTATCTGGTCGGATACGGACTGGTGCTTGCCGGGATTTTTGTATTTTCCGAGATGCTTCACACGTTTTCGGCTGTGATGGCCTACAAGGCCGGTCGCAACAAACGTCTGATTGTTTATGCGTCGCCGGCTGCGCGCATTGTGCTTCGCATCCGGATGGTTTTGGCTGGACTTATGACGGTAGCTGCCTTTGTATTTGATCTTAAATTCGGCATAGCTGTATTCTTTGCCCTGCTTGTTTACTATGGGGCCGATCGGCTGCGTCTTGCGTCGGCGGGCGGAGAGCTTTCCGGCATTCCCTTTGCGACACTGCAAAATGTATGCGCGGGTCTGGTGGGAATCGCAATGTTTGTCGCATGCGGCGCGGTTTTCTTTATCGGGCACGGCGAGGGACTATCGGCCTTCGGGATCGCAGGGCTTGCGATTTCATTTGCCATGACTGTAAATCTCTACGGATACGGGACGGATTTCCTGATCCCGGAAGAGAAGCTTACGACAGAAGAGTTTTCGGACGACGAGTTTTCGGACGACGAGTTTTCGGACGAGGAAGGAATTGAAGAGGAAGACCCGGAGGAAGCATTGCCGGAGGATGAAGCCATCCCCGGGGAGGGGATTGAAGATGAAGAATGACGAGATCAGATCCATACTCGATGCGGTAGCGGGAGGAACACTCTCCGTGGATGAAGCACAAGAAAAACTCGGCGGCCTTTCCTTTGCTGAACTTTCCTATGCAAAGCTCGATACGGACAGGATGGTCAGACAGGGATTTCCGGAAGTGGTATTTTGCAGCGGCAAGCCGAAAGAGGCGCTGGTTTCCATCTACCGGAAACTGTATGAGGCAGAGGGCGCGGTTTTCGGAACGAGGGCAAGTGAGGAGCAATACGATGCCGTAAAGTCTGTGATCGACGACACCACCTACGACCCTGTTTCACGGATCCTAAGGTGCGGTCCTGCCACGACGGAGCGAAAGGGACTGGTCTGTGTATGTACGGCGGGAACCGCGGATATTCCCGTGGCGGAGGAGGCAGCCTGTACGGCGGAGTACTTCGGCACCTGGGTATCCCGTATCTATGATGTGGGCGTTGCGGGGATACACAGATTGCTCTCACAGACGGAACAGTTGAGAAAGGCCAACTGCGTGATCGCGGTGGCAGGGATGGAAGGCGCCCTGGCCTCTGTGATCGGCGGACTTGTGGCAAGACCGGTGATCGCCGTGCCCACCTCCGTGGGATACGGCGCAAGCATGGAAGGGCTTGCGGCACTGCTTACCATGATCAATTCCTGCGCAAACGGTATTTCTGTTGTGAATATCGATAACGGCTACGGCGCAGGTTACACGGCGACACAGATCAACAGACTGGCGGAAGAAGGAAAGGATGGTCGATAGATGGGAAAGACACTGTATCTTACATGCCCCGCGGGAATAAGCGGCGATATGACGGTGGCGGCGCTCCTTGATCTCGGAGCGGATGAGGAAGGCCTGCGAAAGGTATTAAACGGTCTTTCGGTGGATGGATTTTCCGTAGAGACAAAACGCGTAAAGAAGTCGGCGATCGACTGTATGGATTTCTCCGTGGTGCTGGATCATGCGCACGAGAACCATGATCACGATATGGAATACCTGCACGGACACGACCACCATCACGATCACGACCATCATCACGATCACGACCATGATCACCATCACGACCACGAGCACAATCACCATCACGATCATCATGACCATCACAGCCATCGGGGACTTGCGGAGATTCAGTCCATCATATCCGCAAGCAGTCTCTCGGATCGAGCCAAGGCTTTGGCGGTACGGATCTTTGACATTCTGGCCGAGGCGGAATTCCGTGCGCATGGCGTCCCGAAGGAAGAGGTTCATTTTCACGAAGTGGGCGCGGTAGACTCCATTGTGGATATCCTGTCGGTGGCCTACTGCATTGATGATCTTGATATTGACAAAGTCTATATACCTGCGCTCTCCGAGGGAGAGGGGACGGTGAGAAGCCAGCACGGCATATTACAGATCCCGGTGCCTGCGGTTCTTGACATTGTGAGTACCCACAAGATCCCTCTGGAGATGATGCATGTGCAGGGAGAATTTGTGACGCCTACGGGCGCGGCCATCGCAGCGGCGCTTCGCACGACGGAGGAACTCCCGAAGCAGTTTGTCATCGAAAAGACAGGTCGCGGCGCAGGCAAGCGCACCTACGAACGCCCGAGCATCCTGACGGCCATGCTGATCACACCCGCCGAAAAGAAGGGCGGAAGGATCGCAGTGCTTGAGACCAATGTGGACGACTGCACGGGTGAGGCTTTGGGATTCCTGATGGAGGAACTTTTTACTTACGGTGCGCGGGATGTGCATTACATCCCCTGCTTTATGAAGAAAAACCGTCCCGGTTATCTGGTGCGTGTGATCTGCGATGAAGAACGGATCCCCCGGATGGAGGAACTGATCTTTCTACACACCACGACCATCGGTATCCGAAGATGCATGATGGACAGAACGACTCTGGATCGCGACGCCGGTGTGATGATGACACCGTACGGCGAGGTGGTGACCAAGGAAGTTACCGTAGACGGAAGAAAGCGCGCGTATAAAGAGTACGAGAGTGTGGCGGATCTGGTAAGAAGCGGTAATGCCGGATTCTGGGAAGTGTCACAGGCGACGGAGGAGACAGAATAAAATGGCGATATTAAAAGGACTTGCCCCCGAAAGTGTATTTACCTATTTCGAGGAGATCTGCGGTATTCCCCACGGATCGGGTCATACGGAACAAATCAGTGACTATCTTTGCACCTTCGCAAAAGAAAGAAAACTCGACTGTATGCAGGATCAGCTTGGCAACGTACTGATCAAAAAGCCGGGGACAAAGGGATACGAAGATGCACCTGTCGTCATCCTGCAGGGACACATGGATATGGTCCTTGATCAGACGGAGGACAGCAAGGTCGATATGGAAAACGAGGGTCTTTTGCTTACGGTGAAAGACGGTATTATCACTGCCGAGGGAACCACGCTCGGCGGAGACGACGGTATAGCGGTTGCATATATGCTTGCGCTGCTTGATTCCGAAGATATTCCGCATCCGCCCCTTGAGGCGGTATTTACCGTGGACGAGGAGATCGGTATGCTCGGCGCTGCCGCCTTTGATATGACAAAGCTACGCGGAAAGATCCTGCTCAACATCGATTCCGAGGACGAAGGCGTGCTGCTTTGCTCCTGCGCGGGCGGCGTCACAGTAAGCGCAACGCTTCCCGTAGAACGGGACAGAGACGAGGGATACTTTGCGAAGGTTTCCTTAGAGGGACTTTGCGGAGGACATTCCGGCGTCGAGATCCACAAGGGGAGGGCATCCGCAAACCACCTGCTCGGAAGAGTGCTTTCGGAATTGGAGGAGACGGTGTCTTACCGTCTGATCACGCTGCACGGCGGTTCCAAGGATAATGTCATTCCGAATTTTGCCGAGGCGGAGCTTTTGCTTGATGAGACGGGAGACGTGAAGGAACTGATCAAGCAGGCGCCGATCATCAATGATACATTGAGGAGAGAATACGAGGCGACGGATCCGGATATGAAACTTGTCGTATCCATTGCCGACAAAACCAAGAAAGCAAATGTCATGACGTACCAGTCTACTTCCGCCGTGATTGCGGCACTGTACGGATTTCCGAACGGAGTGATCCGTATGAGCCATGAGATTCCGGGCCTGGTACAGACATCTTTAAACCTCGGCATCCTGGATTCGGATGTGAGGGAGGTAAGCTTTTCCTTCTCGGTTCGAAGTAGCGTAGCTTCCGAAAAGAACGCACTTGTGGGACGGATCCGCAGTCTGATCGGACAGCTCGGAGGAGACCTTTCCGTGTCCGGAGATTATCCGGCGTGGGAGTATAAAAAAGAGTCGAAACTGCGCGACTTGATGAGCCGTGTATTTGAAGCACAGTACGGATACGCACCGAAGGTGGAGGCGATTCATGCGGGCGTTGAATGCGGTTTCTTCGCAGGGGGGATCGACGGGCTGGATGCCATATCTTTCGGACCGGATATGCGGGATATTCACACCGCAAATGAATCCATGGATGTAAAGAGCGTGGCGAGAACCTGGGATTTCCTGCTGGCTACGTTAAAGGAGATTGGTCATGATTGGTAACAGGAGAGGCAAGAGAAGGGACGAGCATCAGCCGGATTACTGCCTGTACGATTTGGAGACAACGGGCACTTCCTATCGTCAGGATAAGATCATCGAGATCTCGGCCGTGAAGGTCAGAAACGGTGAGGTGGTGGACGAGTTTTCCATGCTGGTGAATCCCGAATGCCCGATCTCACCATTTGCTACGGCCATCAACGGCATCACGGATGAAATGGTGGCTGGTAAGCCGACCATCGCCGAGGTGCTCCCGGACTTCCTTGCGTTTATCGGAGAAGATGTGCTCGTGGGCCATAATGTGGCGGCTTTCGATATGAACTTTATCTACAGGGAGTGCGAAGCGCTTTACAAGGGTGTTCCGGACAATGACTTCATTGACACCCTGTATTACGCCAGAAGGAAGCTTCCCGAGCTTCCGCATCACAAACTGACGGATCTTGCGACACACTACGGTATCTCGACGGAGGGGGCGCACCGTGCCCTTGCGGACTGTCGTATGAACCAGAAGGTGTTCGAGTTTCTTTCCGGTGAGCCGGACGGCAAGCTGAAACGCCCGCCGGCAAAGGACGTGAGAAAGTGTCCCAAGTGCGGCAGAAATATGAAAAAACGAAACGGAAAGTTCGGCGAGTTCTACGGCTGCAGCGGCTTTCCCATGTGCAATTATACGGAAAACATCTGAGGATATCACCATGCGACTTACCACACTTTGTTATCTGATCCGTGACGGCAGATACCTGATGCTGTATCGCAACAAAAAAGAAAATGATCAGTCCGAGGGCAAGTATTTGGGCGTCGGCGGCAAGATGAAAGAAGGAGAAAGCCCGGACGAGTGTGCAAGACGCGAGATCCTTGAGGAGACCGGGTTTACGGTGGAGGATCTTACGCTTCGAGGGGTCGTTACATTTCTTTCCGACTGCTATGAGGATGAGATCATGTTCCTTTATTCCGCGGAGCAGTTTACCGGAGATCTGAGGGAATGTGACGAAGGCGAGCTTTCCTGGGTCGATGCGGACAAGGTGCTCTCGCTTCCTGCGTGGGAGGGAGACAAATACTTCTTGAAACCTCTGCTTGAGGGCAGGGAAGGGATTGAAGTCAAGCTTTCCTACAGGGGAGACCGGCTGATCGAGGCCAGTGTCGGCGGTGAGATGGTTCTTGCCGTCTTCGAGTAAATGGGGTATAATTACCCTTTAGACTATTGCTTTAAAGCACGAAAGAGAAATACGGAGTACCACCATGAAAATTGCGATTTTAGGGCCGGAAGGCACCTTCTGTGACAAGGCATACGAGGAATACAAAAGCAGCCAGAGCGGTATCGACTTAAAACCGGAGTTCTATCCTTCGGTGGATGAGGTTTTTGCCGCAGTGGAAGAAGGCTGCGATCTGGGAATCGTTCCCGTTGAGAATACGCTGGACGGTTATGTACAAAGAACATTGGATCTTCTGCTTGAACAGGATGTGCATGTCATCGCGGAAAACCGCGTGCCGGTACATTTTTCTCTGGTGGGCAATGTCTCGGAATTATCGGAGATCAAGAAACTGTATGTCCAGTTTAAGACCAACGGACAGTGCAGACGTTTTATCAGAGAACTCTCTCCGGAGAAGATCATAACAACGGAGAGTAATATGGAATCCTTTTATGCCATTGGTGATGAGCCGGGGGCAGCGGCGATCGTGCCGCATCACATCTTATCCAAGGCGGGCGACCGTTTTATCGTGGAGGATGTGACGGATGCTACCAGTAACTTCACACGTTTCTGCGTGTTTGAGAAGGGTGTGATCCCCTCCGATTTCCTGACGGCGGAGGCTATGGTTCCCTTTATGAGGGAGTCTGCCGGTGCGCCTTCGGAAGGGCTTGTCGGTATGTCTGCCTTTATCATGCCGGCGGTGGATCGACCGGGTATCCTCTATATGATCCTCAGAAATTTCTACGAGAATCAGATCAACCTGGTATCCATTATGTCAAGGCCGACCAAGCAGAGCCTGGGCACATACAATTTCTACATTGAACTGCAGGCACCGACGAACAGATTAGACAAGATGCTCGATACATTGAATCAGATTCACGTATACAACGATATCAAGGTGATCGGTGTATACGGAGATCAGGAGTAGTAAGGTATGGCAGCAAAGAACGATGCGGTAGCTTTCGGCTACATGAACAAAGATGATATCATTACCGCACTGAAGGAGCGCGGGCTTAGGCTCACAGACCAGCGTAGGCTGATCATCGACATTATCACCGGTGAGGATTATTCCTGCTGCAAAGAAGTATACTTCCTCGCGCACAAGAGGGACAACAGCATCGGGATCGCAACCGTGTACCGCATGATCAACGTCCTTGAGGAGATCGGTGCCATAAGCAGAAAGAACATCCAGATGGCGCCCTGTACGGGACGCTGCTGCGATATGAAGGAAGGCTGCACCGTGGTGACGAACGAGAGCGTGCAGATCAACCTCTCCGAGGAGGATATGCAGGAAGCGCTGCAGTACATCATGAAGAAAAAAGGCTACGAGAACATTGATCAGATCAAGGCGGTTCTGGTAGACCGGGCATAGGAGACCGAGTTTTGAAATTTATCTCATGGAATGTAAACGGCCTGCGCGCAGTGATGGGCAAGGGTTTTATGGATTTTTTTGACCGGGTGGATGCGGACTTTGTCTGCCTTCAGGAGATTAAGCTGTCGGAGGGACAGCTGCTCTGGGAGAAACCCGGCTACTTTGCGTATTGGAATTATGCGGAGAAGAAAGGCTATTCCGGTACGGCGATCTTCACCAAACACGAGCCGGAGAACGTCTTTTACGGAATCGGGATCCCCGAGCATGATCACGAGGGAAGAGTGATCACATTGGAATACCAGGATTATTATATGGTCGTGGTTTATACACCCAATTCCCAGAACGAGCTCGCAAGGCTTTCCTACCGCATGGAATGGGAGGATGCCTTTCGCGGGTATCTGGTGGGACTTTCAAAGAAGAAGTCTGTCATCGTCTGCGGCGACATGAACGTGGCGCACAAGGAGATTGACTTAAAGAATCCCAAGAGCAACAAGCGAAACGCCGGTTTCACCGACGAGGAGCGCGGCAAGATGACCGAGCTGCTTGAGAGCGGATTTATCGATACCTTTCGATACTTCTATCCCGACAGGACGGAGATTTACTCCTGGTGGTCCTATCGCTTCCGTGCGAGGGAAAAGAATGCGGGATGGCGGATCGACTACTTCCTGGCATCCGAGGACCTTAAGGAGGCCCTTGTCTCCGCTGATATACTGACCGATGTTATGGGCTCGGATCACTGCCCTGTTGAACTTGTTTTAAACGTATGACGAGGAGGAACTGTGTATGATCTATACCGTTACATTCAATCCGTCACTGGACTATGTGGTGGATGTTGAAAGCCTGACCATGGGTGAGGTGAACCGTACAAAGTACACCACGATCTATCCCGGCGGAAAGGGGATCAATGTTTCCATCGTGCTTGAGCATTTGGGGATCGACACCAGAGCCCTCGGCTTTACCGCAGGATTCACGGGAGAGGCGCTTTCCACCCTGCTTGCCGAGAAAGGTATCAACACGGATTTCGTCACACTGGATACCGGTATGACCAGAATCAATATCAAACTTCGGACGGGTCGCGTGATCGCGGATGCGACCAGTACGGTGTCCGGAGAGACAGAGATCAACGCACAGGGACCGACGGTGGATGCGCTGTCCATCGGGGAGCTCTGCGAGAAACTGAACTACCTGGATGAGGATGACTATCTGGTGCTGGCGGGTTCCATCCCGAACACCATGCCCCAGACGGCTTACGAAGACATCCTGGATATGCTTGCGGACAGCAAGTTAAACTTCGTGGTAGATGCAAGCGGAGAGCTGCTTTTATCCACACTTCGTCATCGTCCCTTCCTGATCAAACCCAACGACAGGGAATTATCGGATATGTTCGGCGTGGAGATCAAGTCCAAAGAGGATGCCGAGATCTATGCCAAGAAGCTGCAGGAAAAGGGCGCAAGAAATGTGCTCGTATCCATGGCAGGTGAAGGCGCACTTTTGGTGACCGAGGACGGAAGAACCCTTTCATCAAAGGCACCGTCCGGCACGGTGAAAAATAGTGTCGGCTCGGGCGATGCGATGATGGCCGGATTCCTGGCGGGTTACATTGAGAGCAAAGACTACGAGAAGGCGCTTCGCATGGGCATCTGTGCGGGAAGTGCCAGTGCATTTTCGGAAACACTTGCGACAAAAGAGGAGATTGAGGCACTACTTCAGTCCGACTTTTGATCATACAGAAGACAAGGAGTAAGCAACATGGTTGTTACAGAACTACTTGAGAGAAATGCTAAGTTATACGCAGATGAAGTCGCTCTGGTCGAGTTAAACCCGGATGAGAGCGATACCAGAAGAATCAGCTGGAAGGAATTCGAACTTGTGGAATCCACAAGATTCCAGCCCTACAGACATGAGATCACATGGAGTGTCTTCAACGAGAAGGCAAACCGCTTCGCCAATATGCTGCTCGGCAGAGGTATTAAGAAGGGTGACAAGGTTGCCATCCTGATGTACAACTGTCTGGAGTGGCTTCCGATCTACTTCGGTGTATTAAAGACCGGTGCCATTGCGGTTCCCTTCAATTTCCGCTACGACGCGGACGAGATCCTTTACTGTGCCGAGCTTGCGGAAGTGGATATGATCGTCTTCGGACCGTCCTTTATCGGACGTATCGAGACACATGCGGAACGTCTGTCCAAGGGCCGTCTTTTGATCTATGTCGGAGACACCTGTCCTTCCTTTGCGGAGTCCTATCATGAACTCGTGGCAGACTGCTCCAGCAAGAACCCGGAGATCCCTCTTACGGAGGATGACTTCGGTGCGATCTACTTCTCATCGGGAACCACAGGATTCCCCAAGGCGATTTTGCACAAGCACCGCTCACTGATCCAGGCGGCGGAGATGGAACAGAAGCATCACGGAACGGGAAGAGACGATACATTCCTGTGTATCCCGCCCCTCTATCACACAGGAGCAAAGTTCCACTGGATGGGCAGTCTGGTTGCGGGAAGCAAGGCGGTTCTTCTCAAAGGAACCAAGCCCGAGACCATCTTAAATGCGGTTTCCTCCGAACGTTGTACCATCGTATGGCTGCTCGTGCCCTGGGCGCAGGACATTCTGGATGCGCTTGACCGGGGAGATTTAAAACTTGAGAATTATCATCTCTCACAGTGGAGATTGATGCATATCGGTGCACAGCCCGTACCGCCTTCCATGATCAAGCGCTGGAAGGAGTACTTCCCGAATCATGAGTATGACACCAATTACGGTCTGTCCGAGTCCACCGGCCCCGGATGCGTACACCTCGGCGTGGAGAACATTCACAAGGTCGGCGCCATCGGTATTCCCGGATATCGCTGGGAGACCAAGATCGTGGACGAGCAGGGCGCAGAGGTTGCACAGGGTGAAGTCGGAGAGCTTTGCGTGAAGGGACCCGGCGTGATGACCTGCTACTACAGAAATGAAGAAGCTACCGCCGAGACCATCAAGGACGGCTGGCTTTTTACCGGTGATATGGCCATGCAGGACGAGGACGGATTTATCTTCCTTGTAGACCGTAAGAAGGATGTGATCGTGTCCGGCGGTGAGAATATTTACCCCGTACAGATCGAGGACTTCCTGCGGAAGTTTGACAAGATCAAGGATGTCGCTGTGATCGGACTTCCCGACCGACGTCTCGGAGAGAAGACGGCAGCCATCATCGAGATCAAGCAGGGTATGGAGTGCACAAGAGAAGAGGTGGAAGACTTCTGTCTGACACTTCCGAGATACAAGAGACCGAAGGAGATCATCTTTAGTGAGATCCCGAGGAATGCAACAGGTAAGATCGAGAAACCGAAACTTCGTAAGATGTACGGTGCGGATCAGCTTGTGGCACAGGAAAACAGAGCTTAACGGAGGAATCACGAAGATGAGAAACCTTACGATGTTGATGGATTATTATGAGCTTACAATGGCCAATGGCTATTTTGAGACAGGTCACAAGGATACCATCGCCGTATTTGATATGTTTTACAGAAAGAACCCCGACGGCGGCGGCTTTGTCGTGTCCGCCGGACTTGAGATGCTGATCGATTATGTTCTGAATCTGCATTTCACGGATGACGACATCGCTTACTTAAGAAGCAGAAACATGTTCTCCGAAGGCTTCCTCGACTACCTTGCGAACTTCAAGTTCACCGGTACCATCGAGGCGGTTCCCGAGGGAACCATTGTATATCCCAACACACCGATCGTGACGGTAACGGCTCCCGTGATCGAGGCGCAGCTGATGGAGACCATGCTCTTGATCTGCATCAACTATCAGTCACTGATCGCCACAAAGGCCTGCAGGATCGTGCGTGCGGCCGGTGATTCCGCCATCATGGAGTTCGGCGCAAGACGTGCACAGGGCCCGGATGCCGCAGTATGGGGCGCAAGAGCCTGCTTCATCGGCGGTGTCAATGTTACGGCTACCGTTGAGGCTGATCTGGAGTTCGGCATCAAGGCTGTGGGCACCATGGCACACAGCTGGGTAGAGTTCTTCCCCAGTGAGTTTGATTCCTTCAAGGCGTACGCCGAGATCTACCCGGATGACTGTACGCTTTTGATCGATACCTATGACATCTTAAAGAGCGGCCTTCCCAATGCCATCCGTGTGGCCAAGGAAGTCCTTGAGCCCAAGGGCAAGAGACTGAAAGGTGTCAGAATCGACAGCGGCGACCTTGCGTACTTCTCCAAGAAAATCAGAAAGAAGCTGGATGAGAACGGTCTTAATGACTGTGCGGTCGTTGTATCAAACAGTGTGGATGAGTACCTGATCAATTCCCTTACCACCCAGGGCGCAAAGATCGATTCCTACGGTGTCGGTGAGCGTATGATCACCTCAAAGTCCGATCCCGTATTCAACGGTGTCTATAAGCTTGTGGCAGTGAAGGAAGGAGATACCTTTATCCCGAAGATCAAGGTATCCGAGAATGTAGAAAAGATCACCAACCCCGGAAAGAAGAAACTCTGGAGAATCTATAACAAGGAGAGCGGAAAGGCTGTTGCGGATCTGCTTACCATGGAGAACGAGGTTGTGGACGGAGATAAGGCATTTGCCTATGTGGATCCCACCAAACCCTGGAAGCGTATGAACTTTGAGAATGTGATCGCAAAGCCGCTGCAGGTAACCATCATCAAGGACGGTGAACTCGTATACGAGAAGCCGAGCCTGAAGGAAATCCAGACATTTGTAAAAGAGCAGTTAAAGAATGAAATCTGGGAAGAGGAGCAGCGCTTCGCCAATCCTCACGCACATTATCTGGATCTTTCCAGAAAACTGTATCAGGTGAAGGATGACCTGCTTGCAACCGTGCAGAATGCACATGCATAATTCTAAGATTAACCGGTGATTGTTCCACCGCCCAATACGGTATCACCGTCATAGAGTACCACCGACTGACCCGGTGTGATGGCACGCTGTGCTTCGCGAAAGTGAAGTGCGGCGTGTTTTTCGTCTATGGGGATTAAGGTGGCGGGCTGCGCTCCGTGCCTGTAGCGGATCTTGGCTGATACTTCGACGTTTCCGGTGGGCTTTGCACCGGTGATCCAATGGAAGTCACGGAAGGTGAGATCCTTCTCAAACAGACGCTCGTTGTCGGAGAGAACAACCCGGTTGTTCGGTACATCCAGGCACTTTACGTAGAGCCTGCCCTCGGAAGCAATGCCGAGACCGCGACGCTGTCCGACGGTATAGTGGATGATGCCCTTGTGTCTGCCAAGTACATGTCCCTCGGTGTCGACAAAGTCACCCTCGGGATAGGTGCGGTTTCTGTAGCGCTCGATCATGGCGGGATAGTCTCCGTCGGGGACAAAGCAGATATCCTGGCTTTCCGCTTTTTCGGCATTTCTAAAACCTGCTTCGGCAGCAAGGGCACGGACCTGATCCTTGGTATAGTCGCCGAGCGGAAAGAGGGTATGACGCAACTGGTCCTCCGTCATGGAGTAGAGCACATAACTCTGATCCTTGGACGGATCCACGGCGGTCTTCAGGTAAAAGTGATCGCCGGATTTCACGATCCTTGCGTAATGCCCGGTCACGATGGTGGAAAAGCCCATCTCACGGCCCTTTTGGTACAGCGTATCAAACTTCAGATGACGGTTGCAGAGGATGCAGGGGTTCGGTGTTTCTCCCTTCTCGTAGCTCGATACAAAGGGCTCGATGACTCTGTCCCTAAATTCCGTCTCACAGTGTAAAATGCGGTAAGGCAGAGAAAGGTTCTCGCAGACGGACCTTGCATCTTCGGTTTCCTTGACGCTGCAGCAACTTCCTAGAAGATCCTCACCAATCATATCGTTGTCATAAAGCCGCATGGTACATCCGATGCAGTCATACCCCATCTGCATGGTAAGCATGGCTGCCACGCTGCTGTCGACACCGCCGCTCATGGCGATCAAGGCCGTCTTTGATTCATTGAATGCTTCTCTTTGCTCCATCGGTAGTTCCGCCTTTTTGATTTTTTCACATTATGCCATATTTTTCACATACTGACAAGGTAGGCGGACGTTTGCGCCGGTTAGCCTTATGTAACTATGATGATAAAAAGTTTCGATTTATGATATTTCGTTGACAAATTTTCCGAAGGGTGATTATATATATGCTTGTAGTAACACCAAGCGTTTTTGCTAAGAAAGGAAGATGCAATTATGAAAAGAATTTTGACCATCCAGGATATCTCCTGCCTCGGAAAGTGCTCCATTACCGTAGCGCTTCCCGTGATCTCTGCTATGGGCGTAGAGACTGTGATCCTCCCCTCGGCCGTGCTTTCCACGCACACCATGTTTGAGGGCTTTACGGTGAAGGATCTGACAGACGAGATGCTGCCCATCATCAGACACTGGAAGTCGCAGGGGGTAACCTTTGACGCGATCTATACAGGATATCTCGGAACCACGGAGCAGATGGATATCGTCCGTGAGATCTTCAAGGAGTTTGGAACGGGAGATACCAAGATCTTTATCGACCCCGTTATGGCTGATAACGGAAAACTCTACCCGGCATTTGATGAGAATTATGCAAAAGAAAATGCAAAGCTCTGCGGTGAGGCGGACATCATCGTTCCGAACATCACCGAGGCGGCATTTATGACCGGACTTCCCTACAAGGAGGAGTACGACGAAGCATATGTGAAGGAACTGCTCGCAGGACTTGCCAAGCTCGGATCGAAGGTTGTCGTTGTAACCGGCGTATCTCTTTCCGAAGGAAAGACCGGTGTTTACGGATACAACACGGAAACCGGAGAGTACTTTACCTATCAGAATGACCGTGTGGATGCGGCTTATCACGGAACCGGAGATATCTTCTCCTCTGTCAGCATCGGCGCTTTGGTACAGGGAATCCCGATGCAGAAGGCCTTCGCCATCGCAGCGGATTACACGGCGGAAACCATCCGCGCAACACTGGAGAATCCCGCAAAGCCCTGGTACGGCGTGGACTTTGAGGCAACCATTCCTTCACTTGTTAAAAAACTGGAGGAAGCAAGAGCATAGACTTCTCTCCGCATTTTGACCTGTCGGTGGAACGGAAAAGAAAATCGTGATATAATAATGGCGCTAGCAAGACAGTAAGAAACGGAAGTGACGCCATGATCAGTTACAGAAAACTCTTTTCCTTCATCACAAATGTATTGATTATCATCTTTACACTGATCGGCACGATCATCATGTTTACACATTCCGGTAACGGTACGGGACTTACTTCTTCCGGTATCGGAAATTTCAAATACTTTACAGTATTATCCAATGAATTCTGTGGGATTGTCGCAATCCTTCAGCTAAGAAGAGACCTGTGGGGTGACGGCAAGCGTCTTACAAAGACAAAGCTTGTCGCAGCCTCCTGTGTCACTTTGACCTTCCTTGTCGTGGCGTGCTTTCTTGCGCCGGCTTACCCCGATCTCAATCTGTATCAGCATGCAAATCTGTGGTTCCACCTGATCGTTCCCCTTGTTGCCATAGCTGATTTTCTGATCATGAAAACAGAAGGAAAGATTCCATTTCTCGCAACGCTTCTTGCGGCTGTCCCGAGTGCCGTCTACGGCTACGCCTACCTGATCAACATACTCTTAAACGGTGTGGGCGCATGGCCGGATACGAACGACTGGTACGGTTTCTTAAACTGGGGCGCTTTTGCAAGTGTTGCCATCTTTATGGGCATTGTCTTTGCCAACTGGCTGGCGGCCGTGATTCTTCGTTTCTTATCAAACTTAACCAATCAACGAAAAAGGAAAAAACATTGATCAACGAACAGACATTTCGCGACCGGTACGAAGCCGGATTGAATGAAGACCAGAAACTGGCGGTGGAGAGCACGGAGGGCTGCGTGCTCGTTCTTGCCGTGCCCGGAAGCGGAAAGACGACGGTGCTTGTCACAAGACTTGGGTATATGATCTTTGTAAAGGGCATACCGTCCGAGCAGATTCTGACACTTACATATACGGTTTCCGCAACGAAAGATATGCGGGAACGCTTCGTCCGGATTTTCGGTGAGGAAGCCGGTAAAATCCCGGAGTTTCGTACATTAAACGGCGTCTGTGCCAAGATCATTCTAAAGTATGCGTCCATGATCGGCCGGGAGAGCTTCGCGCTTTTGGATGATGAGAGAACCGCGGGCATCATGCTTTCCAAAAGCTTTGAAAAGCATACCGGAGATTATCCGACGGAAAACGAAATCGCGAACGTCAAAAAATGGATCACCTACATCAAGAATATGATGCTTGAGGAGGAAGAGATCAAAAAACTCGGCAAGAAGGAACGCCTTCCGCTTTACGAGATTTTCCGTGACTACAATGCCTTTCTCAGGAGCAAAGGTCTGATGGATTATGACGATCAGCTTGTATACGCATACCGGCTGCTTACAGGAGTTCCGGAACTCCTTACATACTTCAGGAAACTCTATCCCTATATCTGCGTGGACGAGGCGCAGGATACCTCGCTGATCCAGCATAAGATCATTGCGCTTCTTGCGGGTGACGGTGGAAATCTCTTTATGGTCGGTGACGAGGATCAGAGTATCTACGGATTCCGCGCTGCCTATCCGAAGGCGCTTTTATCCTTCTGTGAGGATCACCCCGGCGCAAAGCTCCTTACCATGCGTGAGAATTACAGATCCGTTGGCGCTGTTGTGGCAGCAGCCAATCAGGTGATCCGAAACAATGTGAACAGATACGAAAAGCAGATGGTCACCCATAGGCCGAAGGGGGAAGCGATCCGCTTTGTCAAGGTGAAAAAGAGAGAAGCACAGACGGAGGAACTGCTTCGGGTGGCGCAGTCCGTAACGCACCGGACGGCCATTCTCTTTCGTGATCACGAGAGTATCATCCCGCTTGCGGATCTTTTGGAACGACGCAGAATACCGTTTACGCTTCGGGCGTCGGATCTTACCTTCTTTTCCAATCGGGTCGTGGCGGACATCACGAACTTCTTTCGATTTGCAATGTCACCTTCCGACGGCGAGCTTTTTTCCAAACTGTACTATAAGTGCAGGTCATATCTGACCAAAAGACAGATGGAGCAGGTGGTTATGAATGCCGGGCGCACGGGAACTTCGATCCTTGCGGCCGTGCAGCAGCATCCGACCATCAAGCCCGGCGTGAAGAAACGATGTGCGGAGCTCGCACGCGCCTTTCGGAATCTTTTAAGTGACAGACCGGCGAGGGCGATCGACAGGATCCTTGACGAGATGGAGTATGAGGCTTATCTGAAACAGGGAAGGATCGATATGGGTGCGATCTTTGTGCTTACATCCGTTGCTGCCTGCGAAAAGACGGTACAGGGCTTTCTTGAGAGACTCTCGGACCTAAGACGTATCATCCGAGAGGGAGATCATCCCGTAAGTCCGAATCTGATCCTTTCCACGATACACTCGTCGAAGGGGCTTGAGTATGAGGAAGTCTGGATCACGGATGTGTTTGACGGCGTCTTTCCGTCAAACGATGCCGGCCTTTCCGCAAGCGAAATTGAGGAGGAACGCAGACTTTTCTATGTGGGACTTACGAGAGCAAAGGAAAGACTGAATCTCTTCTCCATCGACAAACTGCCCTCGCGTTTTATCGAGGAAGCGGGCGGGCCGAGGCAGAAACAGGAAAAGAAGACGAGGAAGAAATAGGATATGAACGGTAAGGAGATACAAAAAAAGGAATACCTCGGAAGGACGGATCTTACAAGCTTTGTGGTCCCGGCCGGAACCGCAACGATCGGCGTCTATGCCTTTGCCCAGTGCACAAGGTTAAGAAAGGTTGCGATCCCGAGAAGCGTGGAAACGATCTTCGCCAACAGCTTTGCGGAGTGTGAGAATCTGCGGTCTGTCTTTGTGTATGACGGAGAGACGGAAACTGCCATGGATGAAACGGATCCGAAAAAGTGCGGAGAAGCATTTCTTTTTGCCGTGGCCATAAGGTATCTCACTGACACGACGCTTCTTTCGCCGAAGGAGGTCGGAAGCGGGAACTGGCTTGGCAGGTGGGACGACGCCTTCGAAGCCTACCTGTCGGCACCGGACGATACAGGATTCTCACCGTTTCTTGCAGGCGGAGAAGAAGACTATGAGGATCCGATGAATGATATTGTCTATTATAGTAGACAAAGAAGGAAACAGAAGGCAGATCTGATGATCGAGCGCCTGTTGTATGACGGATGCTTTCCTGTGTCCGGAAAGATGAAGGAACTGTGCGCAAGGGAACTTGCCGCACATGAGGAGACTTATGAGGCACTCGGAAGTCGAAGAGAGCGTCTCGAGGAGACGGTGGCGCTTTTTGAGGAACTGGGGCTTCTTACCGATGCGGTATCCGACAGGCTGATCCGTACGCTTCCGGATGAGGCTTTGGAGTTAAAAAGCCTGCTGATCCGAAGGAACAAAAAGGACGTTTTTGATACTTTTGTGCTTTAATTCGAAAAAGTTTCCAAAAACACCTTGACAGTTATCACATCGAAGTGATATTATGCAGAAAACCGTAGATGAAGAGTAAGTAGGCAGAGCCTCCTTCCTTACAGAGAGTCGCAGGTGGTGAGATTGCGATGCGAAGTGTTTTGCTGAATGGACTTCAGAGGGCGACCGGAAAGCACATCCGTGTGAGTATGGGAGACGGAGAGGAAACCTCCGTGATCAAAGTTTGGCATATGATAGTATGCGCTAAGTGGGTGTAAGATTACACCAAGCCGGGTGGCACCGCAGGTATTGTATATGATAACCTGTCCCAGCAGTAAAACTGTGGGACAGGTTTTTTGTTTTCCAAAAAGGAGGGGATATGATGCAGTTTTATCCGACACTTGAAGAAGTAAGGGCGATCGACCGCGAGAAGTTCACCGTGGCACCGGTTGTTTCCGAGATCCTTTCGGACTTTATCACTCCGATCGAGGCCTTACGCATCTTAAAGAACAACTCCACGCATGCCTACATGCTCGAGTCCGCACAGGCAGATGAAAAGTGGGGACGCTACACATTTCTCGGATATGAGCCGAAGATGGAGATCTCGGTGATCGACGGCGAGATGACGGCGGGAGACGAACATTTTCACACGGATGATCCGACGGGGTACTTAAGAAAGGTGCTTGCGGAATACAGAAGCCCGAGGCTTGCGGGACTTCCGCCCTTTACCGGAGGATTGGTCGGATACTTTTCCTTTGACTACTTAAAGTACAGTGAACCGGTTTTAAATCAGCCGGTATTCGATGAAGAAGAATTCAGGGATATGGACCTGATGCTCTTTGACAGGGTGATCGCCTTCGACAACCTGAAGCAAAAGATCATCCTGATCGCAAACGTAAAACTCGAGCGGGATATTTCCGAAGAGTATGCGCGGGCGACCAAGTCCATCGAGGAGATGGCGGAGCTTTTAAGAAACGGAGAGAAAGCCAGGGAGCCCGAGGCAAGAATTCTCGGCGAGTTTACACCTCTCTTTGACAAGAAAGCATTTTGCAGGATGGTAGAGGAAGGAAAAAGGCACATCTTTGAGGGAGACATCTTCCAGATCGTGTTGTCCAACCGACTGGAGGCACCCTTTTCCGGAAGCCTGCTCGATACCTATCGGGCACTTCGCACCATTAATCCCTCGCCGTATATGTTCTACTTTTCGGGAACGGACGTGGAGGTCGCAGGTGCTTCGCCCGAGACGCTGGTCAAATTAAAGGACGGCGTGGTTCACACATTTCCGCTTGCGGGTACGAGACCGCGCGGCGCGACGGAGGAGGAAGATCTGGCGCTTGAGCGTGAACTTCTGGCTGACGAAAAGGAACTGGCGGAACACAATATGCTGGTCGACCTCGGAAGAAACGATCTGGGAAGGGTCAGCAGGTTCGGAACCGTGAAGGTGGAACGCTATATGGACGTGCTTCGATTCTCTCATGTGATGCATATAGGATCCACGGTGTGCGGTGAGATCCGGGAGGATAAGGATGCCCTTGATGCCATCGAGGCGGTGCTTCCCGCAGGAACGCTTTCGGGAGCCCCCAAGATCAGAGCCTGCCAGCTGATCAACGAACTTGAGAACAACAAACGCGGAATCTACGGCGGTGCCATCGGCTACATAGACTTTACCGGAAATATGGACACCTGCATTGCGATCCGCACGGCGTACAAGAAAAACGGAAAGGTGTTCGTAAGAAGCGGCGGCGGTATCGTGGCGGATTCCGTTCCGGAGAAGGAGTACCAGGAGAGTATCAACAAAGCAAAGGCGGTTGTGACCGCATTGGAGACGAAATTATGATCCTACTTATCGATAATTATGACAGTTTTTCATACAACCTGTATCAGCTGATCGGAAGCATCAATCCGGATATCCGGGTGATCCGAAACGATGAGCTCACGGTAGAAGAAATTGAAGCACTTTCTCCCTCACACATCATCCTGTCACCAGGACCGGGAAAGCCGGCGGACGCAGGCGTCTGCGAGGAAGTGGTGCGAAAGCTTGCAGGCAAGATGCCCATCCTCGGGGTCTGCCTCGGCCATCAGGCGATCTGCGAGGTTTACGGCGCAACGGTTACCTACGCAGGCAGACTGATGCACGGCAAACAGTCCCCCTGCAAGGTGAACGCAGATGATCCGCTCTTTGAGGGACTCCCCGGGTACCTCGGGGTTGCAAGGTATCACTCCCTTGCAGCAAAGAAGGAAAGCATTCCGGATGACCTTCGCGTTATCGCAACGGCGACGGATGACGGAGAGATCATGGCGGTAAAACATAAGAAATATCCGGTATACGGACTTCAGTTTCATCCGGAATCGATCCTGACACCGGACGGAAAGATCATATTGAACAATTTCATGCGTATGAGTAATTAGGAGGAAACAAAGATGATCAAAGAAGCAATCGTAAAAATCGTAAACAAGGAAGACCTTACCTATGATGAGGCATACACCGTGATGAACGAGATCATGGACGGACAGACTTCTCCGACACAGAATGCGGCATTTCTTTCCGCACTGTCCACCAAGAGCGCAAAGGCCGAGACCAAGGATGAGATCGCAGGCTGTGCGGCAGCAATGAGAGATCATGCGATCCCCGTTGAGACGGGTATGGAAGTGTTTGAGATCGTAGGAACCGGCGGAGACAATGCGGGAAGCTTCAACATCTCTACCACGTCCGCTTTGATCGCTGCGGCAGGCGGTATGAAGGTTGCAAAACACGGAAACCGCGCCGCATCCTCCAAGTGCGGTACGGCGGACTGCCTTGAAGCACTCGGCGTGAACATCGCACAGGATCCGGACAAATGTATCGGGCTGTTAAAAGAAGTCGGTATGTGTTTCTTCTTCGCACAGAAGTACCACACATCCATGAAGTACGTGGGCGCCATCAGAAAAGAACTCGGTTTCAGAACCGTGTTCAACATCCTTGGACCTTTGACCAACCCTTCCAAGCCGACACAGATGCTCCTCGGTGTCTATGACGAATATCTTGTAGAGCCGCTTGCGCAGGTGCTTTCCGATCTCGGAGTGAAGCGCGGTATGGTCGTGTTCGGTCAGGATAAGCTGGATGAGATTTCCCTGTCCTCACCGACAACCGTCTGTGAGATCAGAGACGGCTGGTACAAAATCAGAGTTATAAGACCCGAAGATTTCGGATTCAACACCTGCAGGAAGGAAGACCTGGCGGGCGGAGCACCTGAGGAGAATGCCGAGATCACAAGAAGGATCCTCTCCGGAGAGGAGACGGGACCCAAGCGCGATGCAACACTCTTAAACGCGGGTGCGGCATTATACATCGGCGGAAAGGCAGATTCCATGGCTGCCGGCATCGAACTTGCCAAGGAACTGATCGCTTCGGGCAAGGCAACCGAGACACTGAATCGCTTCATTGAAGTAAGCAACAGATAGAGGATAGGATATGATACTGGACGAACTTGCTGCGGCAACCAGGGAAAGAATCGCAAAGGATAAAGAAAAGGTATCTCCGAAAGAACTCCTTGGAAAAGTAGATGCGTTGATGGAGAAGACTTTGGACAGTGAGACATTTGCCTTCGAAAAGGCACTTCGTCAGCCGGGGCTTTCCGTGATCTCCGAGGTGAAGAAGGCGTCGCCTTCGAAGGGCGTGATCGCAGGAGATTTTCCTTATATGGAGATTGCAAAGGAGTATGAAGCAAGCGGTGCGGATGCGATCTCCTGTCTTACGGAGCCCGGACGATTCCTCGGAAACGACCGCTACTTAAGGGAGATTGCGAAAGAGGTCGGGATCCCCGTCCTTCGAAAGGATTTTACCGTGGATCCCTATATGATCTATCAGGCGAAGGAGATGGGAGCGTCGGCGGTGCTGCTCATTGCGGCCATCCTCTCGGATGCCGAGCTTAAAGAGTTCTTTCACACGGCAGACGGGCTCGGGCTTTCCTGCCTGTTTGAGGCGCATGATGAAAGAGAGGTCGACCGGTGCCTCCTTGCCGGAGCGAGGGTGCTCGGTGTGAATAACCGGAATCTGAAGGATTTTTCCGTGGACGTAAGAAACAGTGTAAGGCTTCGGGAAATGGTGCCGAAGGAGGTGTGCTTCGTCTCGGAAAGCGGCATAAAAAAGCCGGAGGATGTGAAAATCTTAAAGGAAAACGGAACAGATGCCGTACTGATCGGTGAGATGCTGATGCGAAGCGACAAAAAAGGCGAGCTGATCAAAAACTTAAAGGAAATTTGAGGTGAGACATGAAAAACGAACAACCGAAAATCAAAATCTGCGGACTCACCAGACCGGAGGATATCGAGATGGTGAACAGCCTCCTGCCGGACTTTGTCGGATTCGTCTTCTATCCGAAGAGCAAGCGCTATGTGACGGATGCGCAGGCGAAGGAACTGTCTAAAAGCTTAGACAAACGGATCCGTGTGGTGGGTGTCTTCGTGGATGAGAATATGGACCATATAGAAACGCTGGTGAAGGACGGAATCATAGGGATCGTGCAGCTGCACGGCTCGGAGGATGAGGAATACATCCGGTCACTTCGGAACAGGATTCAGGTGCCGATCATCAAGGCGTTTGTGATAAAGGAAGGAACGTCGCTTGCATCCATCGAAAACTCTTCTGCGGATGAGGTGCTTCTCGATGCGGGCAAGGGCTCGGGAAAGACCTTTGACTGGACGAAACTTGCGGGATTAAAACGCAGGTTTATCCTTGCCGGCGGACTGACCGGCGTAAATATACAGACGGTGCTCGATCAGATAAGCCCCTATGCGGTAGATGTAAGCTCAGGGGTGGAGTTTGACGGGACCAAGAATGCAATGAAGATGAAGGATTTTGTGGCAGCAGTCAGAAATGAGAGGACATACGATGAAGAATGAGCATGGAAGATTCGGAGAATTCGGAGGACAGTACATTCCCGAGACACTGATGAATGAGATTCATAAGCTTGAAGAGGCATACGAGTATTACAAGAACGATCCGGAGTTTACGGCAGAGCTCGACAAGCTGATGCGTGAGTATGCGGGAAGACCGTCCCTGCTTTACTACGCGGAGAAGATGACGAAGGATCTGGGCGGTGCGAAGATCTATTTGAAGCGCGAGGACTTAAATCATACGGGCTCCCACAAGATCAACAACGTTCTTGGCCAGGTGCTTCTTGCAAAGAAGATGGGAAAGACGAGAGTGATCGCCGAGACCGGCGCCGGACAGCATGGTGTGGCAACCGCAACGGCAGCTGCGCTTATGGATATGGAATGCGAGATCTTTATGGGAGAGGAGGATACCAAGCGACAGGCTTTAAATGTCTTTCGTATGGAGCTCCTTGGCGCAAAGGTACACGCAGTGAAAACAGGAACGAAGGTACTGAAGGATGCGGTGAATGAGGCCATGCGTGAGTGGACATCCCGTGTGGATGACACACTCTATGTACTCGGCTCGGTTATGGGACCGCACCCGTTTCCCACCATTGTAAGGGATTTCCAGTCCGTGATCAGCAAGGAGAGCCGCGCGCAGATCCTTGAGGCGGAGGGACGCCTTCCGGATGCGGTTGTAGCCTGTGTGGGCGGCGGAAGCAATGCCATCGGATCCTTCTATGAGTATATCAAGGATGAAGGTGTTGCCCTGATCGGCTGCGAGGCGGCGGGCAGAGGCGTTGATACCGACGAGAATGCAGCCACCATCGCAAACGGTTCCATGGGCATCTTCCACGGTATGAAGTCTCTGTTCTGCCAGGACAAGTATGGACAGATCGCACCGGTATATTCCATCTCCGCAGGACTTGACTATCCGGGGATCGGACCGGAGCACGCCTACTTAAATGAGATCGGACGTGCATCCTATGTGCCGATCACGGACGAGGAAGCGGTTTCCGCTTTCGAGTATCTGTCGAGAACCGAGGGGATCATCCCTGCCATCGAGAGCAGTCATGCGGTGGCACATGTGATGAAGATCGCACCCGAGATGCCGAAGGATTCCATCATTATCTGCACGATTTCCGGCAGAGGTGATAAGGACGTTGCAGCCATCGCAAGATACCGCGGCGTAGAGATTTATGAGTAGGAGGAAACGGACATGAGTCGTATCAAAGATGCATTTACAGATAAAAAAGCCTTTATCGCCTTTCTTACCGCGGGCGACCCGGACTATGAGACAAGTCTTGCCAACTTCCGTGCCGTGATCGAGGCGGGCGCGGACCTGATCGAGATCGGAATTCCCTTCTCGGATCCGATCGCCGAGGGACCGGTCATTCAGGAGGCCGACATTCGCGCGCTTTCTTCCGGGATGACGACGGACCGTGTGTTTGAACTGGCTGCGGAGCTTCGCAGGGATTACGACATCCCCATGGTGTTTATGACATATGCCAATCCCGTCTATCACTACGGCGCGGATGTCTTCTTCGAAAAAGCGGCAGCGGCCGGAGTGGACGGAATCATCATCCCGGACTGTCCCTTCGAGGAGCGGGGCGAGTTTGCGGAAACGGCAGAGCGTCACGGCATTGATCTGATTTCCATGATCGCACCCACATCGGAAGACCGGATCAAGACCATCGCATCGGATACCAAGGGATTCATCTATGTCGTATCCTCTCTGGGCGTGACCGGTGTGAGAAACGAGATCACCACGGATCTTTCATCCATCCTTGCATTGATCAAGGAGGCGACGGATACACCTGCAGCCATCGGATTCGGAATCAGCAAGCCGGAGCAGGCTGAGCGTATGTCCAAACTTGCGGACGGTGTGATCGTCGGTTCCGCCATGGTACGTATCGTGGCCGAGTACGGAAAGGACGCACCGAAGCATCTTGCAGAGTATGTGAAATCCATGAAGGCCGCCATCTGATTTCGGATAACCCGCCACCGACACGACTTGCACGTGAACAGAGGAGGGAGACTAAAGTTACTTGTATCCCGTGAGTGCACAGCAAGCCGAGCCATGGATGGCGAGGCAGGCGCTGATTTGCCAGGGATGGCAAACCTGCGCCGGTTGCGTAAGAAGTCGAGACGCAGGGGTTTATCCCCTGCGTCTTTTGATCGGGATACTTAGTAACTTGTCTCCCGGATCTCTCACGTGCAAGTCGTGTCGGTGGCGGGAAGCCGGCATGCGGTGGCGGGAAGCCGGCATGCGGTGGCGGTCACAGAATTTTCACTTGTGTTTTCGACAGTTTGTGCTACTATAATCTATGGAAACTTTACACAGAAAACGGAGATAAGCCATGAACAATACGAATATCACACAGGAGGAGTTCAAGTACGCTCAGGACGTGATCCGCAAACTTTCGGATTATTACGATTCCAAGATGGTAGGACAGCGAAGCCTTAAATTTGCTTTGGTGTCCGCAATCCTTGCAGACGGCCATATCTTAATCGAGTCGGTGCCCGGTCTTGCGAAGACCACGGCGGCTAAAACCATTTCCGACGCGGTAGGTGGCCTTTTTTCACGTATTCAGTGTACACCGGATCTGCTTCCTTCCGATATCATCGGTACACAGATCTACAACCAGTCCAACGGAAAATTCGAGACGACACTCGGACCCGTCTTTGCCAATTTCGTACTTCTCGACGAGATCAACCGAAGCAGTGCCAAGACGCAGAGTGCGATGCTTGAGGCCATGCAGGAGCGTCAGGTGACCATCGGCGGTTCTTCTTATTCGATGCCGGATGATGTGTTCATTGTGATCGCAACCCAGAACCCCATTGAGCAGGAGGGTACCTACCTGCTGTCAGAGGCACAGACAGACCGTTTCATTATCAAAGAAAAAATCACTTATCCGAGTCCCGACGAGGAGACCGAGATCTTAAACCGTATTGAAGCCGGTGCGATCGTAAAGACCGACCCCGTACTTACGATTCAGGATGTCGATCGCGTACAGTCCATCGTCGAGAAGGTATATATGGATGTTGCCATTAAGAAGTACATCTCCTTCATCGTGAATGCGACACGTCACGTGGAGAAGATCCTTCCGCCGGAACTTGCCGGCTATGTTCGTATGGGTGCAAGCCCGAGAGCTTCCATTGCCTTTATGAAGATTTCCAAGGCGGTTGCACTGATCAACGGACGTACTTATGTAACACCGGATGATGTCAAGATGCTCCGTCATCAGATCCTGCGTCACAGAATCGAACTTTCCTATTCTGCGATCGCAGATGATGTGGAAGTTGAGACCATCATTGACAAGCTTGTAGGCTCCATTCAGACACCGTAAGTTTAGAGGCGCATTTATGCGATTTGATCATCTTTCCAAAATCCGTGCCAATCTGGCACTGCATACCAACAAGGTTACGGCGAATGTCTTAGACGGCGATTTTAAGTCCATCTACAGGGGCAGAAGCCTTGACTTCGATGATCTGCGTGAGTACGCATACGGCGACAATATCAAAGACATCGACTGGAAGTCCTCCTCGAAGACGGGGAAGATTTTGGTGCGCAGAAATATCGCTTACAAGAAACACAATATTCTCTTCGTGGCAGATTGCGGCGAGAAGTTTTCGGCAGATACCTCGGCGGGAGAGAGCAAGCAGGAACTTGCCGTTCTTTCCTGTGGTACCGTCGCTTATCTTGTGGACCGCCATGGAGACGATTTTGCCATGCTCAGAAATTCCGAGAACGGATATGAGCTTGCGTTCTTTGCTTCGGGCAAGGAGCATCTCGAGCGCGTTCTGACGGGGTATGAAAAGCAGGTTGCCAAACCGGCGCGTTACGACGTCGATCAGCTGCTTCGCTATGTGGGTGAACATATCCGAAGAAAGATGGTCATCTGTGTGATCACGGATATGGACGGTCTGGACAGGATCGGAGATGACACCCTGCGCAGACTCACGGTCCGCAATGATATCATGGTCATCAACATCGATGACGCCTATCTGCACGGCGACAGGATGTATGATGTGGGACGCGGCCGCTATGAGGATGGTATGATCACACACAACAAGCGCCTGTTTCGCGCGGAATACGCCGCAAGACAGCGTTTTCTTGAGATGAAACAGGATCAGTTTGAACGCTATGGCGTCAATATGACAACCATTAAAGATGAGACGGAGATCGTCGACAGGATCGCGGAACTCTTTGAGAGGCGGAAACATGAAAACATCGGTTGAGTTACAGGAACCAATGAAATATATGCCCGTTTGGCTGGTGATCACCATTGTTTTGGTGGTGCTGATTATTGCTTCGCAGATCTTTTTCAGGATCCTGTTCAAAGGAAGACTGAAAAAAGACAAGAAACTGAAGATCAAGACACCGCCCGCGAAAACCAGGATGATGATCAAACGGGAGTATCTGTATCAGCTCGATTGCCTGGCTGCGGAGTTTTCCTCCGGCCGGCGTACGGTCAGAGCCGCATATCAGGAGATGAGTCTGCTGATCAGAAACTATGTGCATGAAATGACGGGAATCCGCGTGCAGGACTGCACGCTTTCGGAGATTCGAAGCCTTGGAATGCCGAACCTTGAGATTCTGGTGGAAAGCTATTATGAACCCGAATTTGCAAAATTCACCAGGGCGGATATCCGAAATTCCTTTGCGAGAACAAGAAGGGTGATTGAGACATGGCTTTAAAGAATCCCATTATTCTGTATATCGGTGTGGCCGTCCTTCTTGTGGTATTCATCCTTGCCGTTCTTATGAAGCGAAAGGCACGATTTGCGGGAGGATCCAAGGTCGCGAATACGCACTTCGTAAGAAGCAGCGCAAGCTACAGGATGGTTCGTGCAAGAAGAGTCATCGTTGCGGTGATCATGGAACTTGCACTTGCAACTTCCATCGTGTCGGGTCTTGTGCTTGCGTCAAGACCGGTGGTGACCGAGGCGACCAGCAACGGAACCAAAAAGCGCGACATCTTCCTGTGCATGGATGTTTCTTATTCCATTTACGCATTGAATTACGACCTGGTGGAAAGCCTTGAAGAGGTGGTAAGATCTTTGGACGGTGACCGTTTCGGCATCTCGATCTTCAACACCAGTACCGTGCTTTACGTTCCGATGACGGACGATTATGACTTCGTGATCTCCAAGCTTGAGGAATTGAAGGAGTACTTCAAACTTCAGCAGGAATACATGGAGAATTACGAAGGAAAGTATCTCTCCGACATTGATACGGAGGCTTATTACAAGATCCGGGATGATCTGGATTACTATGATGCGGGTACGCTTGTAAATAACTACACAAAGGGAAGTTCCCTGGTAGGAGAAGGACTTGCGACAGCGCTCTTTTCCTTCCCGAGGATAACCGATGAGGACCGGACGCGTATCATCATCCTCTCCACGGACAATTCGCAGGAAGAGATCGGAACACCCCTTGTGGAAATCGACGAGGCCTGTTCGATCTGTGCCGATCACGGTATCCGCGTGTTCGGTGTGTTTCCGGCAGAAGAGAAGTTCTATGACAGAAGCCGCATTCCCTACAATGAGGCGATGAATGGCCTTATGAAGGCGGTACAGTCTACCGGCGGTACATTTTACAGAGAAAGTGACACCCTGTCCGTACAGGATATGGTGGATGACATACAGGCCCAGGAAGCGCTGATGGTAGATGAGGTGACGACCACGAGAGTCGTGGATAAACCCGTGATCCCCACCATGGTTCTTCTGATTGCACTGGCGATCTTCTTTATCGCAGCGATGGTATTGATGCTATGATTACAAAACCTTTTCTTCCAATGTGGATATCGGCTGTGGCGGTGTTCGTGGTATTTGTGCTCGCCCTGATCGAAATCCTCAGACGGAAGGACACAATTTTATACAAGGTAACCGCAACGCTTCGCCTTTTTGTTATCTGTGTGCTGGTGTTCCTCGTGAACTTAAGACCGCAGCAGAAGCGTTACAACATGGAGATGGAGCTCAAGAATCTGGATATCCTCTTCGTGACGGATACGACCATCAGCATGTGGGCGACGGATTACGACGGAAAGTTTACCAGAATGTATGCGGTGCAGCAGGATTGCAACCACATCATGGATTCCCTGATGGGCAGCAACTTTTCACTGATCCGTTTTGATAACCGTTCACAGATCCTGGCACCCTTTACCCAGGATACCGGCAATGTCAAAGATGCGATCACAACCATCAGTGAGCCGGACAGGGATTACGCGACCGGAAGTTCACTGAATGTCCCCTACGATGATATGGAGGATATGCTTGTTTCTTCCAACAGCAAGGACGAGCGTCTTGCGATCGTATTCTTCATCAGTGACGGTGAAAACACCAGTGAGGAAGAACTTCGCTCCTATGCTGAGTTGTCCAAATATATTGACGGTGGAGCGGTCCTCGGTTACGGAAGCGAGAACGGCGGCACTATGAAGGATGCGGACGGCAGAGTGATTCAGGATCCGGTGACCGGATCGGAGGCAGTCTCCAAGATTGACGAGGAGAACCTGAAAAAGATTGCCGAGGAATTGGGCGTTGATTACATTCACATGACCGAGCAGGAGAATATCGAGTATCTGCTCGATGCCATCAAGGCAGGAAGCTCAACCGTGATCGGAGATAAGAACGGTATTACCTATGTGGATACCTATTACTACTATGCACTTCCTCTGGTACTGATGCTGGCGTGGGAGATGTACATCATTGTAAAAAAAGGAAAATGGTAATTTATGCGGGAGAAAACCGGGCAAAAATTAAATCGTAAAGAAGCAAGAACCGTAATGGCTGTTGTGAACATCGCCTGCGTGGTATTCCTGATCGTGGCCCTCTTTTTCGGGATCAGGATTTTGCTCAACCGGTTGTTTATCAACAGCTACAACAAGGAAGAGTACAATGTGAGTACCGTGGAGAAGCTTCAGAAGTTCAACTTCTATGAGAGCTATCTGCCGCATTACAATCTCGGAAATGCGCACTACAAGCGGGGAGAGTACGACAAGGCCATCGGCGACTACAAGCATGCTTTAGAGGAGAATCCTCCGGAGATGAAGGAGTGTCCCGTGCGGATCAATCTCGCGCTTGCACTCATAGCAAAGATCGACTTTGACCACCTGCAGACGGAGAAACAGATCCTCGGCGCCATCAGGCAGCTTCAGTCGGCAAGGCAGGTACTGATCGAGGATGGCTGCGCTCATGATGAGGACGACGGGGGACACAGCCCCGAGGCGGAGCAGCTCAAAAAGGATATCGATGAGAAGATCAAGGAACTGATGCGGATGCTCCAGCAACAGCAGAGCGGCGGCGGAGACGACGATCAGGACAATCAAAACGATCCGGATCAAAACGGCGATGCGCAGAATCCGAATGGCGGTTCAAGCCGTGAGGACGATCTTCGCGATAAACTCGACAAGCAAAAGCGTGACTCCATGCGTGAGCGCACGGATGCGAACGATGAGAAAGACAAAGAAAACGCCGGCGGCGGGCAGAACGAAAAAGGCAGAAACTGGTAGGAACCGGCTTCTGCCTTTTTCGTGATGACGAAGTCATCAGGATGCCTTGGAGGCATTCGGATATTCATCGATCAGGTTGTCGTACATGATGTGGTAAGCAATGTCGGAAAGTTCGGTGGTCTTGCTCTTTTTCACCTTGTCTCCGGGAATGACGTCAAGCACATCGATCTTGACGTGAATGTTCTTAAACCAGAATTGACGGAAAATCTTCTTGGATCCCTTGATGGTGGATACCACGATGGGGCATCCTGCTTTCTTTGCGATGCGGAAGGCTCCGTCGCGGAAGGGAAGAAGCGGCTGGTCGGTTTTGTTTTCCCAGCCCTCCGGGTAGATACCGATGGAACAAAAACCGTCTTTGATGTAGTCTGCCGCCTGATGGATGCTCTTCAAAGCCTCCTTGGGTGAACTGCGGTCGATGGGGATGCATCCGACAACGCGCATATAGCGGCTGACAAAGGGGATTTTCATATTCTCCTGCTTGGAGACGTAAGCCACGTTCTGCTTTTTGAAAAGCTCGATGCCGACTAAGGGATCGAAGAAGCAGGTGTGGTTGCTCACGATCAGGAAGGGTTCGTCCGGCAGCTTTTCCAAACCGGAGGAAGAAACCTTGATGCGGAAACTGTCCACAAAGACCTTCAGTGTCGCCATACCGAACTTGCGATAGAAGGTGTTGATCTTCTTGGGCATGTAGTCCGGGCGTATGGTCAGGGCAATCAGTATAAAGATGGTCAGCTGTATTAAAAACAGCGCGATATATCCGATGATCGTGAAGAAAAACAGGAACACGATGCCGGCGATGACGGATTGGAAGATCCCCTGCGTGAGCAGATAGACACCGGTCCCGAAACTGATCAAAAGGTAAATGTAATGAAGCATACAGACTCCTTTGGTGTATTCTCGTTACCATAGCCGATTATACAAGAAGAAATCCGGATTGACAAGATATAAAAAATATGTACAAACAGTACTTGAATGTGATACAATACTGCTTATGGTATGAGAAAAACGAGAGAGGTAACGGATATGTTGGATGAGCGCAGGGTCAGCCTGATGACCAAGCTGGCGATCTACGAAAAACACGAAGAAAACCGTGATCTTGTTATGGCCAGATACTATGCGAGGGACTATGTCAGATTCAATGTTTTAAAGACATGGGTCGCTTCTACGGTTGCTTACTGGTCGATCATCGGTGGATATGTTTTCTTGAATTTCGAGAAGATTCTTTCACAGATCAGCGATATGGATTACTTTGCCGTGATGTATAAGATGCTTTTCGGTTATGCGGTATTTTGCGCCGTGTATTTCCTCTTTGCATCGGCGGTTTACAATTACAGATACATGCATGCCAAGAAGGGCCTGATCGACTACAATGTCAACATGAAGGAGCTTATTAAGCACGACAGTGACAAGGGGCATGTGGTTGACCATGAGCATTCCGGTATCCGTGAGACCGCAACGAGGTCTTTTTCTACGGACCGTCCCGCAAGAGGCAGGGTCAGCCGTATGGATATGATCAACAAGAAGCTTGCGGAGGAAGAAGACGAAAAGCGTCAGGAGATCATAGACAATATGAATCGCCTGAAAGAAAAGAATGCCGAGAAAGCGCGGATGGAGCGCGAGCGTCAGAAGCAGATCGAGGCCGAGAAAGCCCGTATTCGCGAAAGAAGACGCCAGCTCGAAGCAGAGCAGCTTGAGAAGATCCGAAGCGGCAGACAGGAAGAGATTCATCGTGAAGATTACACCTACCAGAGAGATGGTAGAGACATAGATCCGACAGGAAGGAGTGACAGATCATGACCGAAGTATTTGCGGTTCGAGACAAGATCAGAGATTTTTTAAGAAAATTTGACGAGGTGATCACACCGTTATTTCGGTTCATCGTTGCTTTTATCGTATTTTCAACCATGAATAACCTGTTTGGCTACTCACCTCTTTTTTCCAAGGGTGTGGTGGTTTTCCTGCTCTCCGTTATAAGCGCATTGGTGAGCAACCCGCTTATGGCTGCGATCGCGGCGGTACAGATCGTGATCAGTTGTTTTGCGGTATCTCTTGATACAGGCGTTATCGCGCTCTTGCTCTTTGTACTGATGTACTGCATGTACATGCGTATGTTCGTCAGATGCTCATGGGTACTTGCCCTTGTTCCCGTGCTTCTTGCATGGAAGCTCGGTTATGCCGTTCCTGTGATCGTAGCGGTATTCGCAGGCGTTTCGGGTGCCATTCCCGCAGCGTTCGGTGTGCTGATCTATCATTTTGCAGGCATCGTACGCGAGGCGAGCACCATGATCGGTACCAAGGGTGCGGACGGAGAAGACTTCGTCGCATACTCCTACATCGTTGATGCGCTGACGGATCACAAGAAACTCTTTGTCATGATGATCGGATTTGTGGTCATTGTACTTATCACAGCACTTTTATACAAGCTTCCTTATGACTATTCATGGTATGTTGCGATCCTGGTCGGAGGTCTTCTCACGATCCTCGTATTCCTGATCGTAAGCGCCAAGCTTTCGGTTACATTGGAGACGGGCGCACTGATCGGAGGATCTCTGCTTGGTATCGTGGTTGCGGCATTGCTGCAATCCATAAAGAGCATGGTGGATTACTCCAAGAAGGAAGTCGTTCAGTTTGAAGATGACGATTATTTCTACTATGTGAAAGCCATCCCCAAGATGGGCAAGAAGGAAGACAAGGATGCGAAGCCCGCACCGAAGAAAAAGGCTGTCGCAGATACCGTAAAAGCAAGAAAGCAGGAAGAACTCACGGAACAGTAATCGAAACGGGGTGTCGGTTTGAGCAAATTTGTTTCCGGTTTAAAAGAATACTTTGACTGGTTTTACGTGCCGGATATCCGTTTGTCCGACATCTTGGAAATCATTATACTTTCCTTTGTTATCTACTATGTCATGCTCTGGTTCAAACGAACGAGAGCATGGACATTGTTCAAGGGTATTCTGATTCTGGCGATCGTTTTCGCCATAGCATCTTTTTTCAATATGAATACCATTCTCTGGATCTACAGGAATATGATCAGCGTCAGTATCCTTGCGCTGTTCATCCTCTTCCAGCCGGAACTCCGGCGCGGACTTGAGGAACTCGGAAGAAAGAACATCCTTTCCGAGGTCTTAACCCGCGATGATTCCGGTGACAAATCCAATCGTATCACGGAGCACACCATACGCGAACTGGTCGCTGCATCCATTGACATGAGCAAGGCCAAAACGGGAGCTCTGATCGTCATTGAGCAGAATGTTGCCTTGGGTGAGTATGAGAGCACGGGTATCCAGGTGGATGCGCATGTGACCAAGCAGCTCCTCATCAACATCTTCGAAAAGAACACGCCGCTGCATGACGGCGCTGTTATCATACGCAACAACCGCGTGATCGCCGCAACCTGTTATCTGCCGCTTACGGGAAGACACGACTTAAACAAGGATCTCGGAACCAGACATCGTGCGGCCGTCGGCATCAGCGAGGTGTCAGACAGTGTCACCATTGTGGTATCCGAAGAAAACGGCGCGATCTCCCTGGCCCAGGGCGGACTCCTTAAGAGGAACCTTGATTCCGAGAGTCTCCGCAGAGAACTTGAGGCCTTAAGGATGGGCAAGATGACAGGCAAGAAGAACCGCCGTTCCAAGAGAAGGGATAAGGAGGTGGATCGGGCATGAAAGAAAAACTCTTCAAGAATCTCGGTCTGAAGGTCCTTGCGATCTTCTTCGCATGCCTGCTGTGGCTTGTGGTCATGAACATCTCCGACTACCAGACGACCAAGAAAATCACGGGAATTCCCGTAACACAATTAAACGGTGATGTGCTTGAGGAACATGATCAGATTTACGAAGTTTCCAAGGGCAGTACCGTGGACATCACGGTGAAGGGCAGACGTTCCGTTGTCGGAAGCCTTTCCGCCGCCGATTTCAACGCAACAGCGGATCTCTCGGAGATGTCCATCACCAACACCGTGCAGATCAAGGTGGAGCCGACGAGAAAGTCCATCGAGAACGATATCACCATCACCATCGCGGACAATGTCATGACCCTGAACTTAGAGGACAAGGCATCCATGCAGTTCCCCATCAAGGTCAAGACGACCGGATCGCCCGGAGAAGGCTTTGCGGTCGGAGACACCACCACCAATCCCGGAATCGTTACCATTGAGGGACCGAAGAGTACCGTGGAGAAGATTACGGAGGTTTCCGTATCCGTTCCCGTAAACGGTGCCACAAAGGATCTGACGGAGACTTCCGAGATCGATGTCCTGGATGCATACGGTGATCCCATCACAAGTGAAAAACTGACTTTAAGCGAGACCAAGGCAACTGCCAGCATCAAGATCCTTCATGTAAAGGAGATCCCGGTGGTTGTGGAATTTGTCGGAAGTCCCGCCGACGGCTATGCCGTGGAGGATACGGCTTATCAGCCCGAGAAGATTCATGTGGCGGCGGATGAGAAAGTACTGGCATCCCTGTCCAAACTTTCCATCGGAGATATCTCCGTGGAAGGACTGTCCGAGGATCTTCAGCAATCCGTAGACTATACCAAGTATCTGCCCGAGGGCGTGTTCGCGGTGGAAAGCGACAGAAACCTTGTGGTGACCGCAAAGATCAGCAGATATGTGACGCGAAGTTATACACCGACTGCGGCAACCGTAAGTATCAAGGGACGCCAGCAGGGCTACACTTATACGATCAATCTATCCAACGTGAAGATCAATGCTTATGGATTTGAGAGCACACTGGAAGAGCTGTCCTTACAGGATCTTGCACTCTATGTGGACTGTTCCGGACTCGCCATCGGTGATGATCAGAGCGTGGAGTTGAAATCTGCGGAGATTGATGGTGTGACACTCGAGATTCTCGGTGATGTCACGATGACCGTCACCGGCAAGTAGGGAGGTATCCTATGATCGAGAAACTTCAGGCAGCGATTGATGACAGTAATTACATTGTGTTTTTCGGCGGCGCGGGTGTGTCGACGGAAAGCGGCATCCCGGACTTTCGAAGCACCGACGGACTGTACAATCAGAAGTACAAATACCCGCCGGAGACGATTGTAAGTCACAGCTTCTTCATGTCCAGAACGGATGAGTTTTATGAGTTCTACAGAGACAAGATGATCTTCGAGCATGCCGAGCCCAACGCAGCGCACAAAAAGCTTGCCGAGCTTGAGGCGGCAGGTAAGGTGAAGGCAGTTGTTACCCAGAACATCGACGGGCTGCATCAAAAGGCCGGAAGCAAAGAAGTTCTTGAACTGCACGGGTCGGTTCTCAGAAACTACTGCATGGAGTGCGGCAAGCATTTTGATCTGCCCTATATCATGGGTCAGAAAGGGATTCCGAAATGTGATGCCTGCGGTGGTACCGTTCGACCGGATGTGGTGCTTTACGAGGAAGGACTTGACTCGAGTGTGATCGCCAAAACAGTGGACCACATCAGTCATGCGGACATGCTGATCATCGGAGGTACGTCACTTGCGGTATATCCCGCAGCCGGACTGATCGATTACTTCCACGGCAAGTATCTGGTTGTGATCAACATGCAGCCGACACCGAGAGATTCACAGGCGGATATCGTATTAAACCAGAAGATCGGCGAAGTATTTAACAGCATCCGTGTATAAGGATGCTGTTCTTCGTTTCTTAATCTTATTTTAATCTTTCACACATTTTAGTTTAATCAATCTGCGGTATCCTATGGTCACAGGTTGAGACAAGAAACCCCGCACGGGGATATGAAAGGATGTATGTAAGATGGACCATTTGGAGAAAGCAGAAAAAATCAGAGAGAAGACAGGCGTTTCATACGACGACGCAAAATCCGCACTTGAGGCATGCGATTACGATGTGCTCGATGCGATCGTATATCTTGAGAAACTCGGAAAGATCAAAGGACCAGGAACGTCAAGCTACACGACGACCGCAGCGGAGCTTTCCGACGACCTTACGAGGGCACACGAGGACTACGAAAAGAGCTGCCGTAAGGAAAACTTCGGCGAAATGATGGGACGCTTCGGAGACTGGGTTTCAAAGGTATGCACACGCGGTATGGAGATCAAGTTCCATGTGAGAAAGGATGACAAAAAAGTTCTGTCTCTTCCGCTTCTGGTACTGGTGGTACTTATGATCTTCGGCTTCTGGTTCACCATACCCATGCTGATCGTCGGACTCTTTTGCGGATGCAAGTACGACTTTGAGGGCATGGATGATGTTACCGTAAATCTAAACGACTTAAGCAATAAGGCAAGCAACGTGGTGGATGATATCAAGACCAGCGTTGCCGCAGAGAAGAAGGACAAGAAGGACGACAATGAGTAAGATACTGATCGTAGAAGATGAAGAAAAGATTGCGCGATTTGTAGAACTTGAACTGCGCCATGAGGGCAATGAAGTTGAAAAGGCATTTGACGGAAGGACGGGTCTTGAACTCGCCCTTTCCGGTGCATTTGACCTGATCCTTTTGGATGTGATGCTCCCCGGATTAAACGGTCTCGAGGTGCTTAGAAGGATCAGAAACGAAAAGGACACGCCGGTGATCATGCTCACTGCCCGGGATGCCGTGATGGATAAGGTGTCGGGACTTGATGCGGGTGCGGATGACTATATCACCAAGCCCTTCGCCATCGAGGAACTGCTCGCCAGGATCCGTGTGGCGTTAAAGAAACACGGAGGAAATGCCGAGTCTGCGGTAAAGACGGAGCAGCTTTCCGTGCGTGGCGTGGTGCTTGACTGTGACAGACATGAGGTCACGGTGAACGGTGAACCCGTGGAACTTACCAACCGGGAATTCGAACTGCTGAAGACATTGATGAAGAATAAGAACATTGTTCTGGACAGAGAGAAGCTGGTGAATGAGGTGTGCGGTTACGACTACATGGGCGAGACCAATATCATCGATGTTTATGTGAGATACTTAAGAACCAAGATCGACGACAAGTACGGGGTGAAGCTCATCACAACCGTAAGGGGCGTCGGTTATTCCATAAAGGATTGATCGTATGAGAAAGGGAATCAGCAGGAAAACCAGTTCCATAGCGAATAAGATCAATGTGAGCTTCTGGGTGAGGCTTTTGTTTCAGCTGCTGTTTTTGGATGCACTGATCCTGGCGGCTTTCTTGGGATGCTATGTCCTGTGGTGTGACGATCATGTTCGACAGACAGCCGTTATCGCGGGAAGAGATCTCGTTTTTGACAGCGTGCATAAGATCATCTATTCCGTAACTGCGGAGGACGGAAGAGTTTTTGAATTCTATGGGGATCACCTGGGCAGATATCTGCTTCTCGGCGGAGGCGTGATTGCCGTCGGAGAATTCTTTGTACTCTTCTTCTCGCTTTTTTCCGCGGGAACCATACGTGCAAAGCTTCGTCCGTTAAACGAACTTGCCATCCGGGCGGAGGAATTCTCCAGTGCACCGGTGGATTCCAATAAGATGGAAGAACTTGCGAAGGCCATCGATCATGTGGAAACGGACGCAACGGAGGTCTCCATAGCAACCGGAAATTCAGATCTCTACTGTATCGAGATCGCACTCAATAATCTGCTTGCAAGGATCAGAGAGCAGGAACGGCAGCAGGCCAGATTTGTCTCCGATGCGTCTCACGAGCTGCGCACGCCGATCTCCGTGATCCAGGGGTATGTCGGTATGCTTGACCGCTGGGGCAAGGAAGATGAAAATGTCTTAACAGAGGCTATCGAAGCGCTTAAAAACGAATCCGAACATATGAAGGAACTCGTGGAGCAGCTCCTGTTTTTGGCAAGGGGAGACAGCGGCAGAAACACGCTTCATTTTGTGGAGTTCAACCTAAACGATGTGGTGACCGAGGTATGGGAGGAATCCATGATGATCGACGAAAAGCATCGCTACAGGCTGATGCTTCCGAATACCGAAGGGAAAACGGTTCCCGTGACGGGCGATCCCGAGGAGGATGGTGAACTTGCACCGGTTTCCGTGACGGGAGATGTCGCCATGCTGAAGCAGACCATGAGAATCCTGGTCCAGAATGCCGCAAAATACTCCAATGAGGGAGATGCCATTACGATCGGCACCCGTTTTGTCGACGGAGAACCCGCCTTTACCGTACAGGATGAGGGCATGGGCATGCATGAAAAGGACGTTTCGCACATTTTTGAGCGTTTTTACAGATCGGATGTGGCAAGAGCCGGCAATACCGGAGGATCGGGACTGGGGCTTTCCATTGCAAAGTGGATCGTGGATGCGCACAAGGGAACCATCGAGGTTCTCTCGCGTCCCGAATTCGGAACGCGTTTCACCGTGACTCTGCATTCTTCACTTTCCAAAACATCATAATTGTTATATAATTATGACATGAATGATCCTTGATCTTCGGAGGGTGTCATGAATATTTGGAAGGCATTTTCGCAGCGCGTCATCAAATGGTGGCGTGTGAATATTACATCGGTCTTCAAACTCGATTACAGAAAACTGCGCCGCGAACAGGCACAGGCGGCCAATCAGACGCAAACTGCCGGTTCGCAGGATATTTCAGTGTCTGTACCGACGGATGCCGAACCGGAAACTGCCGGAGCATTTCACGAAGCGGAGATCCCCGAGGGTACTTCCGCGGATGCGCTTGAGGTATTGAATCGCATCAATCGTGAGAAGGAGGAGGCAAGAGCACAGGAGATCGCAGTCGAGCGAAAGAAGCGTGAGGAAGAAGAGCGTATTGCCTCCATCATGAACAAGAACAGGAACGACGTATCCGCCTTCATAGAGGAAGGCAAGCAGATGGCAGAGGAAGCGAAAGATGCCGATGCGAAAGATGCCGCGGGTGAGAAGGCAGCGTCGTCCGCAGATCCGTCTGAGGACGAGAAGGCAGAGCAGATCCGTCGCGCGCAGGAGATCATCGAGCGACTGAATCGTGAGGCTGCCGAGGATGAGGCGAAGAAACAGGCGGAGATCGACGCAGCTAAAGCTGCGGCGCACGAAGCCGGATTATCATAGCATGAAACGCGAGGAGAGTACATGAGCTCTAAGCACCATGGAAAGAACGGATCGGGCGAACGTTTTCGTTTCTATATGATCGAGATGCTGGCCGTGTTCGCTATCCTGGTCATCATGATCACGACATTGATCGATTATGTGATCCTGGAGCGTACCGAACAGACCATTCGACGCGAAGTATCCGGTCTGATCGACATCAACAGTCGACAGATGGAATTAAATATCAATTCTTATCTGGAGCGTATGGAGACAGCACCTGCACTCCTTTTTTCTGATGAACTCTATTATCTTTACGATGCCACGGATCCGGACATCGAAGCCTACGACAAAATCAAAACGGAAGAAACCATCAGGAACAGAATCCTTGATATCGGCCTGATGGATAACTACGCTGACTTTGCGGTTGTTTATACGGACGACCATAAGGTGGGCTGGATTTCCCACGGAACGCAGGATATGTTTAAAGACGGCGGTCTGTATGACGGATTTGCGGCAAAGATCGGCAACAACAGAACCAAGGACGGCTGGTGCTTCGGCATCGGCGGGAACTACGATCGCATTTATTATGTCAAACGTCTGAATCCGGACGCGATCCTGGTTTCCTCCATCTACACGAGGGAACTCTCGTCCGTATTTATTTACCCGGATGAGATCAGGGGGCTTGTCGTGCGTTTGCTCGACGAGGAGGGATGCATCATTTATTCCTCCGACACGGAGGAGATCGGAAAGCAACTCCCGGACGACATCAAAAGCCTGCTGCGCACACCTGAGGAAGTTAAGAATATATCCGAGCGTATCGCTACCGAGGATTACATTATCAATGCCAACCTTTGCAGCAACGGATGGCACGTTATGACTTCGGTTCCCACGGAGACGATCCTGGAAGAAAACGATGCCTTGAGGCGGTTTACCATACGTGCATCCGTGATCCTTGCGGGTATATTGATCCTGATGGGTCTGCTTTTGCTGATCCGGATCGGAAGACCGATGGGCGGCATGGTATCCAGTCTTCAGAATAAGGCTGAGATTGACAGACTGTCCGGCGTTATGAACAAGAGTACCTTCCAGGATGAGGTTGAAAAGCGGATTCCGGAAGGAAACGGCGAGGACATCCTTGTCTTTGTTATGATCGATATGGACAATTTCAAGCAGATCAATGACAACCTCGGACATATCTACGGAGACCAGGTGATCATCCGGCAGGGTAAGCTGCTCCGCGGATTCTATGACGAGAATACGGTCATCGGACGTATGGGTGGTGACGAGTTTGCATTGTTTACGGAGTGTCGGGACGTATCCGAGGCCGAGATCCGTGAGGCTGTTTCGGAGCGCATGGACCAGGTGATGGAGCTTTTCAACAGGGAATTCGAGTTTGAGATGAAGGACTATACCCTGTCCATCAGCAGCGGCGTCTATATCACAAGACGAAAAGATACCGATTTTACGGAAATGTACGAGCGCGCGGATCTTGCGCTGTACCGAGCAAAGCGAAACGGGAAAGCACAATACTGTTTCTATGGGGAGGATGCCGATGAAAGAGTTTAAAAGGGGCAGATTCCTTCTGCTGGTCGGAGCCATGGTTGCGATCTTCATCGTTGCCTTTCTTGCTCTGAAGTCCAATTTGGAATACCGAAATGAAAGCGAGCGTTACACCATCGGGTTGGAGGAGAATCCGAAAGTGAGTCTTTCCTGGTGGGGCAGTGACGAAAGACACAAATACACGATGGAAGGGGTCTCGCATTTTGAGGAAACACAGGGGATTGATGTGTCTCTGCGTTACGGTGACTGGAACGGATATGCCAAGCGTACCAAGGTTTGGATGGAGTCCGGAACCGAGGCGGACGTGATGCAGATCAACTATGCGTGGATTCCGGAATACTCTCCGGACGGTAACGGCTTCTACGACTTAAACCGTCTTTCCGAATGGATCGATCTTACGCAGTTTACGGAGGAAGAGCTTTCCTTCGGAACCAGAAACGGCAAGTTGAATGCACTTCCCATCGCCATGAATACGCACGTCTTTTATTATAATCAGGATATGCTCGATCACTACGGTCTTTCGGTTCCCGAAACCTGGGATGATCTCTTTGCTATGGGTGAGGTTTTGGGAAAAGACGGAAAGTATGTGCTCGGTATGAGCAAGAAACAGCTTCTGCTCTTCCTTGCGGCCTACTATGAACAAAAGACGGGTAAGCAGATGTTCCTTCCGAACGGTACATTTATGCCGTCTCAGGAGGAATTGACGGATTTGCTCGAAGTATACAGGTCCATGCTTGACGCGCATGTGCTTTCACCTGTCGACAGCTTTGACAGAAGCAAGTATATGTCCGGTGAGATCATCGGTACCATGTGCTGGATCAGTGATTCCAAGATCTACAGCGACGGGCTTGCCGAAACCGGTGTTTCCGTGACACTTGCAACCTATCCGAAGATGCCGGGGGCGAAACGCTCCGGCTGGTATATCAAGCCTGCGACGATGTGGGCCATCTCTGCGG
>CACZFI010000005.1:172149-199853 GCA_902780405.1 uncultured Lachnospiraceae bacterium | reverse complement strand
AATGCATCAATGTTTTTTTCTGCCAGTATCCTTTCAAATATACGATCACCCAGCTGTTTTATTTTTGTAACAAGAAATCCACCATTTGTCTTCATAATTTAATACTCCTATATCGTAGTTTTATACTACGATATAGGAGTATTTTTGTCAAGCACACATATCATAACTTCGTCTTAGTCTATTATCCTGAAAGATATTATCTCTTAACAGCAAAATTCATAATCCCGTTGATGGTATGAATCACAAAAAATGGAACCGCCGTCCCTGCCAATAGGTAATCTCTCTGCCAAAGACCAAAAAACAAATAGTACAACGGAACAACGGCAAACTGAGTGATTATGATCAGCCATCCATACTGGTAACCCATATAGTACAGTATCCATCCAATAAAGTTGATCAGGATCATCAGAATCATAAGAAAAAGGAATAATCTCGTTTTGAATATCCCATTCTTTTAAAAGACTATTGTGGTTTACATAAAATGGAGTTTTCATTTTTTCCCTTTCACACTATCTACACTAGCGTTTGGACAAAATGTCCAAACGTGTTACACTTAATCTTCCTTTTGATTGCTCTTCCATTCCGTAAGAAGTTCGATAATATCTCTTTATTGATTTGATAGAATATACTCCTTGTAGTAATAATCGAGGTAAATGTTGCTGCCGTACTCGTTCAGGTTTTCATCCCTCACGCAGAGCGACCTCAGCTCTACCCCATTGTTTTTTTTCGTATCGCGAAGCTGCGCCTCAACGTCGCTGTACTCCGGCAGATACTCGCCGATGTTCTCACATACGTAATCGCAAAAATCACTAAACTGCATTGTTCTCACTCTCCTTTTTGTCCATGCTGTGACTCTCAATATATTCCATATACGCTCTTGCAATGCTCGCATATCGATTTGACTGTCTTCTTCTCATAAGCTGTTTTAATTCAACATCTCTGTTGTCCTTCGTTACGTTCGACTTCTCTCGGTTCCAAACACCCACCATGGATACCTCCAAACCCGCAAGCTCAATATTGCAGGGAAGGATATCCACAAGTTCTTTGGTACCCAGAATGCCGAACCTTCTCGGATCATACTCCTCCTCGTTAATCTCCTTTTCCATGACCGAGGCCAGAGTATCATCCAGCCTGTCCGGTTGCGTGAACCCAAGGCTTGCCGTAAGCGACCCCTGCGCATCCGCGTCAACCAGGAGCACCTTGTAGCCCATGTAGACAAGCGCTACGCCCAGATTGATCGCTGTTGTTGTTTTTCCTACTCCGCCTTTCTGCGAAGCTACCGCAAATACTTTACACATAATACAATCCACCTTTCGTAAATATAAAAATACAAAACAAAAGGACACTCTCTAAATCGTTTAGAAAGTGTCCTTTAGGATCAAAATTATGATGTTTACACTGGGTATTCATGCATTATTTGGCATGAACCTCACAAATTATGTGTGACTTCTGTGTGACCCGAAGTCTTTATAAAGCCTTAATCTGCGCGGATTTCTGCACTTTTTATCCCAAACTTTTCAAAGTCGGGAAGAACAAAACATCCCTGATTGCTGCCGAGTCAGTCAGCAACATAACCATACGATCGATGCCGTATCCGATACCGCCCGTAGGAGGCATACCGATCTCGAGTGCGTTTAAGAAGTCCTCGTCGGTGTGGTTTGCTTCCTCATCTCCTGCTGCCGCAAGCGCATCCTGCGCCGCGAATCGCTCGCGCTGATCGATGGGATCGTTTAACTCGGAGTAGGCATTCGCCATCTCCCAGCCGTTCATGAAGAACTCGAAACGCTCTACGTATTCGGGATTCTCCGGCTTCTTCTTGGTGAGCGGTGAGATCTCGATGGGATGATCCATCACGAAGGTCGGCTGGATCAGATGCTCCTCCACGTAGGTCTCGAAGAAGAGGTTCAGGATGTCACCCTTCTTGTGGCGATCCTCGAACTCAATGTGATGCTCCTTCGCAAGCGCGCGCGCTGCCTCAAGGTCAGCGACCTCGTTCCAGTCAACGTTCGCATACTTCTTCACTGCATCCACCATGGTGATACGCTCGAAGGGCTTGCCGAGATCCATCTCAATACCGTTGTAGGAGATGGTGGTTGTGCCGAGCACCTCCTGTGCCACATGGCGGTACATCTCCTCGGTGAGATCCATCATGCCGTGATAATCGGTATATGCCTGATAGAGCTCCATCAGGGTGAACTCGGGATTGTGACGTGTGTCGAGTCCCTCGTTTCTGAATACGCGGCCGATCTCATATACACGCTCCATACCGCCCACGATGAGTCTCTTTAAGTAGAGCTCAAGGGAAATACGAAGTCTTAAGTCTTCGTCTAATGCGTTAAAATGTGTCTCGAAAGGACGTGCAGCGGCACCGCCCGCATTTGCTACAAGCATGGGAGTCTCAACTTCCATGAAGCCCTTGTCATCCAGGAATCTGCGAATCGCGGAGATGATCTTCGAACGCTTCACAAATGTATCCTTCACGTCGGGATTCATAATGAGATCCACATATCTCTGACGGTACTTGAGGTCCATGTCGGTAAGACCGTGGAACTTCTCGGGAAGTACCTGTAAGCTCTTGGAAAGAAGTGTCAACTCGTCGGCGTGTACCGAAATCTCTCCGGTCTTCGTACGGAAAGCCCAGCCCTTGATACCGAAGATATCACCGATATCGGACTTCTTGAACTCTGCGTAAGGCTCCTCGCCGATCACGTCACGCGCAACATATACCTGAATCTTGCCCTTTAAGTCCTGTACATTGCAGAAGCTTGCCTTGCCCATCACGCGCTTAAACATCATACGACCGGCAATGGTGACATGGATCGGCTGTGCATCCATAATCGCACGGCGCTCGTTGTAATCCTCTGTCACAGCCTGCTTTGCAGCTTCCTCGTCCATGCCGGTGGTATCGACTGCTGCCCTGCCGGAAAGTAACTCCGCCTCGTGCTCCTCGTACAGAGCCTTCACCTCGTCGGTGTGATGTGTCACATCGAACTTGGTGATCACAAAGGGATCCTTGCCTGCTTCCTGAAGTGTGGCCAGCTTCTCGCGGCGCACCTTCTTTAACTGATTGATATCCTGTGTCGGTTGATTGTTCTGCTTATTCTCTGCCAAAATGTATCCCTGCCTTTAGCCCTTCTTGATATTCTTGATCACATACTCGAACTCTCCGTCCGGTGCTTCTACCGTGATGACATCTCCGACCTTCTTACGCATCAGCGCCATACCAAGGGGAGACTCGTTGGAGATGAGACCCTTCAGGATGTTGGCCTCGGTGGAACCTACGATCTTGTAGGTCACTTCCTCATCGAGCTCTACGTCAAGCAGAGTAACCTCGGAAGAAAATCCTACGGTACCTGCCTCATACTCATCCTCGTCGATGACTTCGGCGTTCTTTAAGATCTTCTCGATCTCTTCGATACGTGTCTCGATGTCGCGCTGCTCATCCTTCGCAGCGTCGTACTCTGCGTTCTCGGAAAGGTCTCCCTGCTCTCTTGCTTCCTTGATCTTCTGTGCAACCTCCTGACGGCGGTTTACTTTAAGATCCTGCAGTTCGTCCTCTAACTTCTTAAGACCTTCATATGTAAGCAAATTTTTCTTCTCTGCCATATCCTTATCCTTCCTTTCAATCTCAGGTACCCGAAGGCCCCTGTATTATACACAAATTGTCCCGTAAAATCAACAATTCCTAGTGATGGAACAGTCTGATGCCTGTGAAGGCCATCACCATATCGTAAGCATCCGCTGCCTCGATCACGAGATCGTCACGCACGGATCCTCCGGGCTGTGCGATGTACTTTACGCCGCTCTTCTTCGCACGCTCAATGTTGTCCGAGAAGGGGAAGAATGCGTCGGAACCAAGTGTTACGTCGGTGTTACCGTCAAGCCATGCACGCTTTTCCTCGCGTGTGAATACGTCGGGCTTCACCTTGAAACGCTTCTGCCACTCGCCTTCGCGAAGCACATCCTCGAACTCATCGCCGATGAATACGTCGATGGTGTTGTCTCTGTCCGCACGTCCAAGGCTGTCCACAAACTGAAGGTTCATCACCTGCGGAGCCTGACGCAGATACCAGTTGTCAGCCTTCTGTCCGGCAAGTCTGGTACAGTGGATACGTGACTGCTGACCCGCACCGATACCGATGGCCTGTCCGCCCTTCACGTAACATACAGAATTGGACTGTGTATATTTGAGTGTGATCAGCGCGATCTTCATATCGATCAGTGCCGACTCGGGAATATCCTTGTTCTTGGTCACGATGTTGGAAAGAAGGTCTCCGTTAATGTCAAGTTCATTTCTTCCCTGCTCAAATGTGATGCCGTATACCTGCTTTCTCTCGATCTCCGCCGGTACGTAGGAGGGATCGATCTGGATCACATTGTAATTGCCTTTCTTCTTCTGCATGAGAAGCTCCATCGCTTCATCGGTGTATCCGGGTGCGATCACACCGTCGGATACCTCACGCTTGATCAGTCTTGCCGTATCCGCATCGCAGACATCGGAAAGCGCAATAAAATCACCGAAGGAAGACATACGGTCCGCACCTCTGGCTCTTGCGTATGCGCACGCAAGGGGAGACAGTTCTCCGAGGTCATCCACCCAGTAGATCTTCGCAAGTGTCTCATCTAAGGGAAGGCCTACCGCAGCGCCCGCGGGCGATACATGCTTGAAGGAGGTTGCCGCAGGAAGTCCTGTTGCCTCTTTCAGTTCCTTCACAAGCTGCCAGCCGTTAAACGCATCCAGGAAATTGATATATCCCGGCTTGCCGTTTAACACTTTAACAGGCAGATCACTTCCGTCTTCCATGTAGATTCTGGAAGGCTTCTGGTTGGGGTTGCATCCGTACTTTAATTGAATCTCGTTCATAACTTCCTCCGATTACTGATTCTTATTGATAATTCTGGTCTCAAAATCGCCCGTCTCCACATCGATGTAACGGACAAAGAGTGAAACCTTGTTCTCTTCGTTGAGTGACTCCCATACATTCTTGGTAAATGTATCGATGTCACCGGAAATCTCCACACGCTTCGGCTCGCCGGTGAATGAAGGCAGCGGATTGCCGTCGTGCATATAGGTGTGGATAAATCTTCCCTCACCGTTTAAGGGATTGGGATAAGAATATGTATAGCGGTAGCAGGTGGACGGATCTCCGTCAGCGCTCTTTAAGATGGACATCTGATACTCATAGCTGCCGTCTACCACAGTCATAAGACCGGAAATACGAGGTGTGTAGTTCGGCGCATCGGGCTCAAACTCTCTTGTCACCAGAGACTCCTCAAGTGAGAAGCCGTGCTTTAATCCGTCATAGATCGTGTCGGTCTGGTCACCGTTGGTCACCACGGTGTGAATACCGAGTACGCGAACCGGTGCGTAGATGATCAGGCTTGGATCCTCAAGTTTGGAGGGATCGAAAGCTTCCGTGCGGATGCCCTGTCCGTCTTCTACGAAGATACGATTGCGGCTGTTTACGCTTCTGCCCATGATGAAGTAAGCTGTTACAGCCTTCTTGCCGTCCTCGCTTCTTCCGATCACGATACCGCGGCCGGGATAAGCGTTGTCCTTGAGCTCGTTAAAGAGAGAAATCTTGTCCATGTGTTACTCCTTTTCGTTTAGTTTGTAATATCGCCGTTGCCTGTGAGGGGGATGGGATCTCCCAGATAGGTCGGGCGCATTTTTAACAGGGTGAAAAAATAATCCTTCACGATCGCCAGATACTCTCTGACATCGCGCTTGGTCTGTCCGGAATAGGTGACATCCGCACAGGCCACACCGTAGGCGTCGATCCCGAGCTTCTTCGCATCGTAGACGGCCCGGTAAAGATGATAACTCTGGGTCACGATGATGACCTTCTTCGCGCCGAAGACATCTCTTGCGCGGTACATACTCTCGTAAGTAGAGAATCCCGCATGATCGAGAAAGACGTCCTCGGAAGCAACGCCGTGACTGACTGCATAGTCCTTCATCACGGCGACTTCATTGTAATACTCACTCATATTGTCGCCACTCATCAGCATCTTCGGCGAAGCTCCCAACTTGTAAAGCTCGATGCCGGTCGTAAGCCTGTCTTCAAGCATCTTGCTCGGGCTGCCGCCTTTCACGGAAGCACCCAGGACGATGATGCAATCCACGTCACCGAGTTCTGCTGCCTCCTCCGCGGTGAGAATCCTCTTGCTGATATGCTTCTTCACATAGAGGTTGATGGCGACGGATGCGCCTGCCACAAGGAGTATGAAACATCCGAGTGCCACAAGCACGATCCTGCTTATCTTTTTAAATCTTTGCATAGCTTATTTCTTATCTGTGTAATCGTACCTGAATACCATCACGGAAAGAGGCGGGATGGTCAGGCAGAGGGAATATTTGCCTCTGTCACAGGGCTGGTTCATGGCGATCACGGTTCCGTTCACGCGTCCCTTGCCGCCGAACTCCTCGGCGTCGGAGTTTAAGATCTCCTCGTACTTGGTGAGACACGGTGCGCCGACCATATGTGTCGTACGCTCCACGGGAACGAAGTTGCATACGAACATCAGCTGATCCTTCGCCGTCTTGCCGCGGCGGATGAAGGATACGATACCGCTCTCGGCGTCGTCGCACTTGATCCACTCGAAGCCCATGTTTTCGTTGTCGTTGTAGTAAAGCGCATCATACTTCGTGTACATGTGATTGAGTGCCTTCACGAAGTTCTGCATCTTCGCATGCAGCGGCTGGTCGAGCAGGAACCAGTCAAGGCTTCTCGCCTCGCTCCACTCACGCAGCTGTGCGAATTCCTGTCCCATAAAGAGGAGCTTCTTGCCGGGATGTCCGAACATAAAGCCGTAAGCTGCACGGAGGTTCGCAAATTTGTCGAACTCGAAACCGGGCATCTTGTTGATCATGGAACACTTTAAGTGTACGACCTCATCGTGGGAGATTACGAGCACGTAATTCTCCGCATAGGTGTAGGTCAGACTGAACGTTAATTTGTTGTGATTGAAGGAACGGAAGTAGGGATCCAGTTTCATGTACTCAAGGAAGTCGTTCATCCATCCCATATTCCACTTGAAGAGGAAGCCGAGTCCCTTCATCGATGCGGGAGACGTAACGCCCGCCCATGCGGTGGACTCCTCGGCGATCATGTAAGCGCCGGGATTTCTCTCCTCCAATACGGTGTTGATATTCTGAAGCAGCTTGATGGCGTCATAGTTCTCGTTACCGCCGTCCTCGTTGGGAAGCCACTGTCCGCTCTGCTTGCCGTAATCAAGATACAGCATGGAAGCCACCGCGTCCACACGAAGCGCATCCACATGGAACTTCTCAACCCAGAAGAGCGCGTTGGATGTGAGGAAATTGGCTACCTCGTTGCGGCCGTAATCGAAGATGTAGGTACCCCAATCGGGATGCTCGCCGCGTCTGGAATCCGGATGCTCATAAAGCGGCATACCGTCGAATCTGCCGAGACCGTGCGCATCTCTCGGGAAATGTGCCGGTACCCAGTCAAGGATAACACCGATGCCCAGCTTATGCATATGATCGATGAAGTACATGAAATCATCGGGCGTGCCGTAGCGGCTGGTGGGTGCGAAATAATTCGTCACCTGATAGCCCCAGGAACCGTCGAAGGGATACTCTGCGATACCCATCAACTCCACGTGGGTGTAGCCCATATCTTTGAGATAGGTGCCCAGCATTTCCGCCATCTCGCGGTAGTTATAGAAACCGAAATCGGAGTCCTCGATCTTTTTCTTCCAGGATCCCAGGTGACACTCGTAGATGGACACAGGGCTCTTCATCCGCTCTACACGGGATACCTTACTTCTTGCCTCCATCCAGGCAGCGTCGTTCCACTTATACTTTGTAAGATCCGCAACAATGTTTGCATTGTCCGGACGTACCTGATTGTAGTTACCGTAGGGATCCGCCTTGTAAAGGATATCTCCGTCTCTGGTAAGAATCTGGTACTTGTATACCGCACCGGGCATCACGTCCGGAAGGAAGATCTCATAAATACCTGACTCGGGGTGAAGCATCATCGGATGCAGCGCACCGTCCCACATATTGAAATCACCAACAACGGAAACTCTTCTTGCGTGCGGCGCCCAAACTGCAAAGTAGGTACCCTTCACACCGCCGATGGTCATGGGGTGTGCGCCTAATTTGTCGTAGATATCGTAATCCTTGCCCTCGGCGAAAAGATATACGTCATAGTCTGTGATCTGTCCGTCAAATGCATAGCAGTCCGCAACGGTGACATTGGTTCCGTCCTCATAATCCGTGCTGATGCGGTATTTGGCGTCCTTGAATTTCTTCTTCGGAAAGTAGATACCGTAGAGGCCCGGTGCAAGTTCTTCCATCTCTGTGGCACTCTTGCCGGTAGGGCTGGTAACCGAAACGCGTCTTGCATGCGGTCTGTAACAGGTGATGACCTGTCCCTCGCCGTAGTCATGAATACCGAGCAGGTGCTTCGGTGCATTCAGCTCACCCTTCACAAGCTCATCGTAGAGTACCCAGTTCACCCAGTCTTCCAGTCTTTTATTCATAAGAACCCTCCTCTTCGGTTTTTAGAATCGATGTGGTCTTCCGACATAATAGATCAGCTGGCGAATCAGCACGGACACAAGTCCGAGTGCGATCACCAGAATGAGGTACCAGCAGGCAAGCCTTCTTGCGAAGGTCTCGGGGAGTACGGAGATCAGAATATCGTCATCCGCGAAATATCCGTAATCACCGCGCATGATCATGGCACGGAGTGCCGAAAAGATCTCCTTTCCGCTTGTCATCACCCGAAGCGCAAAGCAGCATACCCCAAACAGTGCGAGCAGTGCGCCATACACAAGCGGCATGAACATCCTGCGCCGTGAAAGCCGGATCAGTGCATAAATGCTGACGCCCAGCGACAGGATCCCGAGGACCCAGGCCCTCTTGTAATACCTCTTAAGTTCATTTAATTTGCGGGTATTGGTTTCACTGATCTGATACCCTGAAACATCGTAGGATTTCGTTCCCCACTTGGCAAATGAGGCTGCAAGCTGCTCGTAGATCATCTTGCTTTCAAAGCTTCCGGACGCATCCTCTACCGTCTGTCCTTCGGCCTGTGTCTTCTGTAAAGCCTTCGTATAAGCGCTTCGATTCTCAGCAAGAAGCACCAGCGAAAAGCTCAAAATAAATACTGCGATGCTGACGCTCGCAAGTATCTGAAAACGTGTATATACTTTTGTCATCTTTCTTCATCCGCTTCTCAAAATGTACCAATCTATTTTACCATCTAAGACGTGTTGTGTAAAGGAAACTCTATATTTTTTGAAGGAACCTATTGACAGAAAAAGAGGTTTTTGATATTCTACTATCTGTGCGTTTAACCCGCGCACATGAACGATAATTACACTGGTCCGGTCTGCCTGGTGGTGTGGGCATACCGTACGTGTCTTGACCAAAGTGATGATTATGTATAAACCTGATAACTACTAGTATACGGAGGTGTCTGATTTGGCTAACATCAAATCTGCAAAGAAAAGAATTCTCGTCATCGAGACCAAGACCATGAGAAACAAGACGATCAAGTCTAAGGTTAAGACCATGATCAAGAAGGTTGAGCTTGCAGTAGCTGAGGGAGACAAGGCAGCAGCTGAGTCCGCACTCAAGAATGCAATCTCCGAGATCAACAAGGCTGCTTCCAAGGGTATCTACCACAAGAACAACGCAGCTCGTAAGATCTCCAGACTTACACTTGCAGTGAACAAGCTCGCGTAAGCATAAAAAAGACGACCGCAAGGTCGTCTTTTTTTATGCCCAAAGCACCTCTCGCAGGTGCCGGACGCACATTTTTAGCGTGCAGTGTGACGGACACCCGGAGCTCCCGCTAGTAGAGGGTGCCCTAACGGTACTAAGCTCTCAGCCACTGCGTGTCTGAATCGCTAAGTACCGAGACCCTCTGCTGACCTTGCAACGCAGCCTGTGCTCCGGGTGTCCTGTGTACTCAATGCTGGCGTTTCACAGGACGATGAGGGCGGTAAGGATGAATCTCAAACGGGGTTGGGGCCCTGTTTGAGGATTCGCCTTGGCCGCCTCGAGTCCGTCACTTGTCACGCAATTTATGGTGTCTCAGGTACGCACGCAGTATGATGCGCTCCGGCACCCGCTTCAGCACAATCTGTATCTCTTCATGCTTTGCGATCGGTTGCACGAGCACGCTCCTCACCTTTGCATTGTTCGCGCCCCAGATATCCGTGAAGAGCTGGTCGCCGACGAACATCGTGTTCTCCGGCGTCGTGTGAAGACGCTCCATCGCCTCGCGGTAGCCTCTCGCAAGCGGCTTACCCGCCTTGTAGACATAGGTGCAGTCCACCGCATCATTGAAACTTTTCACTCTTTCTTCGTCATTGTTCGAGATAAAGCAGACCGAAAATCCGATCTCTTTCAGCCGTGCGATCAATGCCTTCGCGCGCTCGTCAGCGGGAGCGTCATGCTCCACCAGAGTATTGTCGATATCAAACAGCACCGCGCGATACCCCTTCTTGTAGTACTTCTCAAAGGGAATCACATAGGTGGATGTGTAGTATTCTCTCGGATACCATACTCGAAACATCTTCTCTCTCCTTACATGTGAAAGAATTCATAGATCGCACGCGCCACTGATGCAACCATCCCGGGGACCTGTTCGATCTCTTCTTGCGTCGCTGTGCGGATAGCTTCCACATCTCCGAAGTGCAGCAGCAGCGCTTTTCTTCTCGCGGGGCCGACACCGGGAATCTCATCGAGGATTGACCGCACCTGTTTGTCCTTGCGAAGCTGCCTGTGATAGGTGATCGCAAATCGATGTGCCTCGTCCTGCAGCGCCGTGATCATCAGCATAGCTTCACTTCCCGCAGGAAATGCAACCTCACGATTGTTATAGTATAACCCACGCGTATGGTGGTTGTCATCCTTTACCATACCGCACACGGGGATCTCGAGTCCGAGACTGTCCAAAACCATCGTCGCTACATTAACCTGACCGCGGCCTCCGTCCATCATGATCACATCGGGATACGTGTCCATGCGCTCGTCGGTGAATCTTCTTGCGAGCACTTCCTTCATGGCAGCGTAATCATCCGGACCGTCCACAGATTTCAGGCGGAACTTTCTGTATGCGTTTTTCTTCGGTTCTCCCTTCTCAAAGACCACCATGGATGCCACAGAAAGCGTACCGGAGATATGCGAGATATCAAACGCCTCCATCCTGTCCGCCTTCTCGATGCCGATGGCTTTTGCAATGTCCGCCACTGCGCCGATGGTTCGCTTCTCCTTGCGTTTGATCCGCTCCATATCCTGTTCGAGAACCAGAGCAGCATTCTCAGCCGCTAATTTCACGATGCGATTCTTGTCGCCCTTCTGCGGTACTACGATGGTGACCTTGCTTCCGGCGCGCTCGGAAAGAAAGGACTCCAAAAGCTCCCGTTCCTCCGGCTCGTCCGAAACTACGATCTCTTTCGGAAGAGAAGGTATCCCCAGATAAAACTGCTTGATAAATCCGCCCAGAATCTCCGCAGCCTTGTCTTCCATATTGCCGTTCATATGATGATGTTCGCGCCCGATCAATTTACCTTCACGGATGAAGAAGACGCTCACCACGATATCCTGCTCGCTTGCCGCAAATGCGATGACATCGCGATTCTCTCCCGCTGTCTTGCTCATTTGCTGCTTGTCTGCGATATGCTTCACACTTTCGATCAGATCCCGTGTCTCCGCAGCCTTCTCAAATTCCATCTCCGCAGCGTAGGCTTTCATGCGCTCCGTCAGATCCTTCAGGATCTCCTTCTGGTTTCCGCCGAGAAAACTGATGGCGTCATCGATGTGCTTTCTGTAGTCCGCTTCGGAGATCAGTCCGTTGCAGGGCGCATCGCACTGCCCGATCTGATGATAGAGGCATGGTCTGTCCTTGCCGATCTCCTTCGGGAGATTCTTGCTGCAGGTACGAAGCCTGTAGAGCTTCACCACAAGATCGATGGTGTCATGCACCGCTTTTGCATTCGTAAAAGGGCCGAAATACCTGGACTTGTCACGCTTCATATTGTGACTGTAGAGCACGCGCGGATAGGCCTCGTCTACCGTCACTCGGATGTAAGGATAACCCTTGTCGTCCGTCATCATGGTGTTGTACTTGGGATGGTACTCCTTGATCAGGTTACATTCAAGTACCAGCGCCTCCATCTCCGAGGTCGTGACAATGTACTCAAAGTAGGCGATCTGCTCCACCATACGAGCGATCTTTAAGGATCCGCCGTGTCCGTGTCCCGTTCGAAAGTACTGTCTGACGCGATTGTGCAGATTGATGGCCTTACCCACATAGAGGATCTCGTCATGCTTGTCGTGCATCAGATAGACCCCGGGGGACTTCGGCAATTTATTCAGTTCTTCTTCAATATCAAACTGATCTTCCATTTTTTGTAAAAGAAAGGAGGTACCTCCGCGAGATACCTCCAGTTATAATAAAGGTTTTTTTGTGTCGAAGATTATAAGAGATCTGCGCGAAGCTTTTTCACAACCTGAAGGGTCTTGCTGCGAAGCTCCTCAGCCTCAAAGAGCGGCATCATGGTTGCACGGTCGAACTTCGCATCCACGATCGCATCAAGCCAGTCGCTCACATATGCCTTAACGTATGTGACATTGTCTTCTGCCTTGTCCTTTAAAGCTACGACGATGTTGTTAAGATTCTCGATCACGGTCGGTGCAAGGGATGCATTGTTGCCTGCATTCGGTACAGCCTGCTGACCCTCATCGGAAAGCTCGATGACCTTTCCGGTCTTGGTGATGATGACCTTCTTGTTCGGAGCAGGTGCTGCGCTTGCTGCGTTGCCGCTCTTCTTGTCAAGAAGTCTCTCAACAACCTTCACGAGACATACCACGCTGTAGGTAGCCTCTTCGGGTGTCTGCTGATCGTTACCCTTGTCCTCATACTGATGCCACAGCCACTCGGACTTCAAGAGCATCTCCTCGATTCTGGTATCGGAAAGCAGCTTCTTTAAGTCGGCATCCATCGCCGGTGTAGCAGCCTTACCGAAAAGCTTGTTGCCGGAATCCTTCACTTCTGCCTTCTTATACTTCGCAGGAACTGCGATCTCACTGTAGGTCTTGATGAGATACTTCTCAGCAATCTTCGGATCGTAGTTGTTATTGATGATGTTGATCGTACCGCCGTTTAAGCCGTTCGCGATCATATCCTCTGCAGCCATGAAGACAAGTGCCTTCTGTCTGTCATCGATCATCTGCTTGATCTCATAATTGGTCTTGGACTTCTCAAGGATGGAATTCTTTCTTACCTTGAACGCCTTGATCTTCTCTTTTACGGAGAAGAACAGCTTGAGGAGTGTCGGGTTGGCATTCACATAATTGCCGATCCAGTTAAGCTCCACATACTGATGCTCGATCTTGTTGGAGATCTCGTATACATTGTATCCGTCGAAGATAACATTCATCGTGGTGTAGAGAAGATCGAGGATCTCGTACTTCTCCTCCCAGGAACGAGTTGAAAGATCCTGGTTCACGAGTTCCTTGATACCGCACTCATAGAACACGAGGTTGTACTCGTAAAGACCTTCGAAGACATTGGTCTTGTCACGAAGTGATGTGCCGGCACCGAGGATCTGAAGGTTCTTCTTCATATCGGGCTCGTTCTCGATGTACTGATATACCTTTCTCACAAAGGATGAAACCTCGGAGATCAGGGTATCGATACGCTTGTTGTAGATCTCCTGCTTGGAGATCGCATTGATCACGCTTCTGGAAAGAACGGATGTGTTCTGTGCGGAGTTGGTATTGCGGATCAACTCCTTGAAGCTCTCATATACGGACATGTTGTCGATGGGGATGTACTCCGCATTCAGCCCGTAGAATTCAAATGCCTTGTTGAAATCCTTGTTGCTGATGTAGGCGTTGAAGAGTCCGATGGAGAACTGAATCTTGTAATCGTTGCCTACGTGAGGATCCTCAACCACGTAGTCGAAGAGGACTTCGAGGTTGTTCATGTATGCATCGGATTTCGCCTCGGATGCGGGGATGCCCATCTCCATAACGACATTGAAGAGATCAAGGTAACCCATGATCGCCTTGTCAAAGTTCTTCGGTCTGTCGTCATCCTCAAGAATCTGATAGGAAAGATTGATAAGGAGCGGAGCAATACGCTCACCGATCAGTCGCATGGCATCAGAGAACTTCTCTCTCTGATAGAGATAGATCAGCCAGATGCTGTATCTGTAGATACCGGATGTGCTGATGGGTGCGTCAATATCGGAAGAATCGATGTCTCCGTATACGAAATGGAAAAGAGGCTCGATCCACTCCTCGATCTCGTATCTGCCCGTAGCCTTGATGTTCTCGTCTACGAATTCGCCGAGCTCATAGAGCTTGGTGCACTGAGACCGGACATCATCGTCAACCATCATGGTAGAAAGATCGAAATTACTGTCCTTCAAGTAGTCGATCACAAGCGTGTAGAAGCCGTCCTCAACCTGCTCATTCAGGAATCTGATCAAGAGTCCCTTGTTATTGGAAGCAGCTATTGTGAGTACGTTGCTGTCCTGGCCCGCTGTGATATTTGCCGGTAATGCCATCTAAATTACCCCCTTGTACATATTTCACTAAGGCTTATTTTAACGCAAATTCAAAACGAAAGTCAACAGCGAAGTTGGCAGTTTCCGATAATTGGCATTGTGCATAATCGACAAATTTTATTACACAAATTTTCTTTCGTTTTTTGTTGGATTTTCACAAATCAAGAAATGGAGAATCCAGCCATCCTCAGCAGTTCACGCGCGTTTGTGGTAGTGCACCTGCCGGGTTTTACCTTGTAATCAAAAGTTAAAACGTCATTCTCGTAGGATTCTTCGAAATGAAGATTGTTCGCCGAATGACCCGCATCATCCGTCAGATCGCACAGTTCGAAATCGTGGGTGGAAACGATCACGATGGAGTTCCCGCCGGACAGACTTTTGATCGCATGCTCAGCCCCGCAGATTCTGTCCGCGGAATTCGTACCCTTGAAAATCTCATCGATGAGACAGAGCATCGGACGGTTTTCCTTTCGGTAATCGGCCATGGCCTTGATCCGAAGGATCTCTGCATAAAATGTTGAAATTCCACCTGCCACATCATCCTTGATCCGCATCGAAGTGAAGATGCGCATCCGGGACGCGCGAAGGCGCTTGCCGCAGATTGGCGCTCCCAAATCCGCTAGGATCAAATTGATGGCAAGTGTCCGCAAAAATGTGGTCTTACCGGACATATTCGATCCGGTCACGATGGTAACTCCATCCTTGAAGGTAGCGGAATTCCCCACTGCCTTTTCCGGATCGATCAGAGGATGCACCAGTTCTTCGCAGGAAATCATCACCTTCTCATCCTCGGTGATCTCGGCGCGTGCGGTTTCACGAACCATCCCCGGCACCGCCAGAGAAAGAAGAACCTCCGTCTCGGCGATCACATAAAAGCAGTCCGCCGCTGCGGCACCGTACTTTGCGTGCCAGTTCGTCACCATCGCCGCGAGATGAAAATCCCAGAAAAAGACACCGGACAGGATCTGATGGATCAGCGGATTAAATGAAACATTATACAGCTGACTGATCGCGGCAAGCCTGCGAAAAGCCGCAAGGATACCCTGTCCGCCCATAATCTTCTCACGCAGTGTCGTCATGCGTTTCGAAGAAAATTCTTCCACAGCGATCATGGAAAGCATTGTCAGATAGTCTTCCGTGCTGTGACTAATTCCGTAGACAGGAAGTATGATCCTGTCCGAAGCCGGCTTTAAGACAAGTGCAACCGAAAGCTGGATCAGAAAGGCGATCAGACAAAAGCCGAGGGAGATCACGTCAAAAAGTCCGAGCGCAAGCAGTGAAAAAAAGAGCACCGGTCCCGCGAATCTCGCAATCTGCATCCCCACCGGAAGTCCCGGTTGTTCGGCCTTACAGTAATTTTCAAAGCCCGTGATGTCCGGCCGTTTCTTTCGTCCGGCAGCGATTCTTCCCGCAGCCTCAAACTTTACGGCAAATTCCTCGCGTGTGACAAGTTCTTCCACCGCCGTCCGGCGCTCTTCCGTACCCGTAGCCTTCTCCGGTCTTCTGAGCAATGACGCCAGCCGATAACATCCCTCATCCGTATGGCAGACATGGATCAGCTGGTACAGGGAATTCGGACCGAGCAGATCAAGGTCCGCCGCCACGACGTCGTCCGGTCCGAGGTACTCTCCTCCGTGCTCCGGAAACTTGTGCCAGTCATCGTGGAATCTTGCGACATAATCCTGTGTCACACGCTCCATTGACTTGACGCGCTCTGTCAAAGCATCCACATCCGCATGTTTTTTGACAAGTAAAACAAATCCGAAAAATAAAAGAATACCGGGTGCAAGCAGCCACGGTATCCCATCCTTTGCACCGATCAAAGTCAGGGCCAGCGCAGCAAGAAAGACGACGCCGCGCAGGAAGGCAATCATGGAAAACTGCCGTTCCAACCCCCGAAGCCTCGTCCGCTCCTCCTGATTCATCCTGACAAATCGGTTTAACTTTTCTTCCATCTCAGGCACCTATTCGTCCTTCTTTTCTTCGGCCTTCTTTGCTTCGGCTTTCTTTGCTTCAGCCTTTTCTTTCGCCTTGGCGCGCGCCTGATCGGCAAGCTCCTTTTGCTCGATCAATCGCTCCACCAGTTCCTTGTCGGCGTTGTTCTTTACGATCATTACGGCTGTCATGCAGCCGAAGCATATCGCGATGGCGAAGATGATCATCGCGCCGGTGGATTTGCCCAGATAGAGCATGGCCACACCGACCAAAGCCATCATCACCGTACATGTAATATAATTCTTTTCGGATTCGAGTAAAGGTCTCATTTTCATGGAACAAACTCCTTTTTTCATATTCGTTTCTATGATACCCAAAACGACCATTTTATTCAAGCCCGTAACTTGATTTTTGAGCCCCTGTGTATTAGAATGAATTTACCATTTACAGCAAAGGAGAGTATGACCATGGGTATGATTAAGGGGCTTGCCAAGTTTACGATTGCAGCTGCTGCCGTAGGCGGTATCTGCTACGCTTTCAAAGATCAGATCAAAGAGAGCAAGGTTTACAAAGACTACGACGTTGAGAACAAGATCAAGAAGGTGAAGAAGGCCATCGAAGAGAAGCTTCCCACGCCCGCTGACGAGCAGGCAGATGACATCGATTTAGATGACACCTTCTCCGATCTCGATGCGGTTGCAGCTGCTGCCGACGAGGATGCGATTCTCGACTAGCCTCATTTAAAAACAGGACGGAACCGAACCCCTTACGGGTGTCAGGCACCGTCCTGTTTTATTGTCTTTTTACGCTGCCGGCACCTGCCCCCGCAAGGGTCCGGTGCGGCCGATACCGCATCCGACTACGTCAGTCTTTGCATATCCTCATAGAAGTGCGGATAGGATATCTTCACACAATGTGCATCGATCAGGTCTGTCTCACCGTCCGCGTTCATTGCGGCCACTGCCATACTCATGGCAACCCGGTGATCCTTCACGCTGTCCACAACAGCACCGTGGAGTTCCTTACCGCCGTGTATGATCATGCCATCTTCCGTTGCTTCGATATCAGCGCCCATAGCGGCAAGATTCTTTACCATAATGTCTATTCTGTTAGACTCTTTGACTTTAAGTTCCTCAGCATCCCTGATCACGGTCGTCCCCTCTGCGAAGCAGGCCAGCACGGCAAGTGCGGGGATCTCGTCGATCAGTGTGGGGATGGTCTCCCCTCCGATGGTGACTCCGTGGAGTGCCGAAGATTTCACGGTGATATCCGCCGAGGGTTCACCGTCCGCGCGCGTATTCTCTTCTACCTTGATATCCGCGCCCATCTCTTTCATTACATCTATGATTCCGGCTCTCGTCGGATTGATTCCTACATTCTTGACTGTGATCTCCGAATTCGGCGTGATGGCTGCTGCCACCATAAAGTAAGCGGCCGAGGAGATATCACCCGGTACCGTAACCGTCTGTCCGTAGAGTTCTTCCGCCGGAGATACCGTAACTGTCTTGCCGAGCACTCTGATATCCGCGCCGAAATTCTTGAGCATCAGTTCCGTGTGATTGCGGCTCACATAGGGTTCCGTCACCGCCGTATCACCATCGGCATAAAGTCCCGCGAAAAGGATCGCCGATTTCACCTGTGCGGACGCAACCGGTGAGGTGTAGGAAATCCCGTGCAGCGGTCTTCCGTTAATGGTAAGCGGTGCGCATCCGTTGCCGCCGTCGCTTGTGATGTCCGCGCCCATCTCCGAAAGTGGAAGGATCACGCGGTTCATCGGACGCTTGCGGATGGATGCATCTCCGTCAAGTTTCGACGTAAACTGCTGCGCCGCAAGGATGCCGGACATCAATCTGGTGGTGGTTCCGGAGTTTCCCACATCCAACGTGTGAATGGGCGGACGCAGACCGCGCAGACCAAGCCCCTTCACAACAACCGTGTCGCTGTAGAGATTGATCTTCACGCCCAGTTTCCGAAAGCACTCGATGGTAGACAGGCAGTCCGCTCCCATCAGGAAGCCCTGGATCTCCGTCTGACCTTTCGCAAGTGCTCCGAGCATCACACCGCGGTGCGATATCGATTTGTCTCCCGGCACACGCACGGTACCGGAAAGGCTTTTAACTCTCGTAATATTCATAAACTTCTACCTATTTGGCAAGCTGCTCCTTGATGGCACCGAGTAATTCATCATAGGTCTCAAACGCGGGATACTGCGGATAGTCTGCCTTGATCGCATCTGTGGTTCTGAACAGGAAGCCTGCCTTGCTGGCTCCGATCATACCGAGATCGTTGAAACTGTCGCCGCTTGCGATGGTGTCGTATCCGATCGACTGCAGTGCCTTCACCGTTGTAAGCTTGGACTGCTCGCAGCGCATCTTAAACCCTGTTACCTCGCCGTTTGCCGCTACCTCAAGGGTGTTGCAGAAGATGGTCGGCATGCCGAGCTTCTTCATAAGGGGGCCGGCAAACTGTGTAAATGTATCGCTGATGATGATTGTCTGGCAGAGGCTCCGAAGTTCATCGAGGAACTCCTTTGCGCCGGGCATGGGATCGATGGTTGCGATCGTGTCCTGGATCTCCTTTAATCCGAGGCCGTGCTCCTTTAAGATCCCGATGCGGTAACGCATCAGTTTATCGTAATCAGGCTCGTCTCTGGTAGTCTTCTTGAGTTCCGGAATGCCGGTCGCCTCAGCGAACGCAATCCAAATCTCGGGCACCAGAACGCCTTCAAGGTCTAAGCATGTTATGTACATATTATATCCTCACTTTCTGCCTACACACAGGGTGCGCGAGGGATGATCTATAGCGCACAAAATGGTTTGTGCGCGGTGATTATCCCGGGAGCACCCGTCGTTTAGGCAATTAATTGTATCATAAATATCGTTGTCTAATCAAGTTCGAAGGCACCCGTGTACAATTTGTAATAGGTTCCCTTCTGCGCGATCAGATCGTCGTGATTACCGCGCTCGATAATCTTTCCGTGGTCAAGCACCATGATCGCATCGCTGTTTCGAACCGTAGAGAGACGATGCGCGATCACGAAGACCGTACGTCCCTTCATCAGGTTATCCATACCCTCCTGCACCATCGCCTCTGTTCTGGTATCGATGGAAGAGGTTGCCTCATCCAGGATCATAATGGGCGGATTCGCAACCGCCGCTCTTGCGATGGAGATCAGCTGACGCTGGCCCTGGGAAAGGCTTGCGCCGTTACCTGTAAGCATCGTGTCGTAGCCGTCCGGAAGACGGGTGATAAAGTCGTCCGCATTTGCGAGTTTCGCCGCTTGGATACACTCCTCATCCGTTGCATCCAGTCTGCCGTAACGGATGTTGTCCATCACGGTTCCCGTGAAGAGATTCACATCCTGGAGTACAACGCCCAAAGCCTTCCGAAGATCCGGCTTCTTGATCTTGTTGATGTTGATGCCATCGTAGCGGATCTTGCCGTCCGGGATATCGTAGAAACGGTTGATCAGATTGGTGATGGTTGTCTTTCCGGCACCCGTTGCGCCTACAAATGCAATCTTCTCGCCCGGCTTCGCGAAGAGGGAGATATCGTGCAGCACCATCTTGTCCTCGGTGTAACCGAAGTCCACATGCTCGAGCACGCAGTCGCCCTTCAGTTCCGTATATGTAATGGTTCCGTCCGCGGTATGCGGATGTTTCCAGGCCCAAAGTCCTGTCAGTTTATCGCTCTCATGGATGGTTCCGTCCACATCCTTGGTCACATTGACCAGCGTCACGTAACCCGCATCCTGCTCGGGTTCCTGATCGATCAGTTCAAAGCATCTGCTTGCGCCCGCAAGTCCCATAGCGATCATGTTGACCTGCATGGAAGACTGTCCCACCGTCTGTGCCAGATGACGGCACATACCGAGGAATGTGATGACAACGCCCACCTCTACGGGCTTCACGCCGCGCAGTCCGATGTTCGGAACATGGAAGGTGATCAAAAGACCGCCCAGCACAGCCAGTGCCACATACATGATATTTCCCAGGTTGTGCAGGATCGGCATCAGAATGTTGCCGTACTTGTTCGCAAGACGTCCGTGGTTAAAGAGTTCCTCGTTCAGCTCATCAAAGCGTTCCTTGGAAAGTTCCTCATGATTGAAGACCTTCACCACCTTCTGTCCCTCGAGTATCTCCTCCATGTAGCCCTCGCAGGTTGCAAGCGCGCGCTGCTGCGCCATCATGTACTTTGCGGATGCACCGGCAAATTTCTTGATCACAACCGACATGATCACAAGGAACACGATCACGCCGAGGGTCATCCACAGGCTGTAGAAAATCATCATGAAAAACATGGTACCGACCGTCAGAATGGACTGGATCAGCGTCGGGATACTCTGTCCGATCAACTGTCTAACCGTGTCGACATCGTTGGTATATGTACTCATGATATCGCCGTGTGCATGTGTATCGAAGTAGCGGATCGGCAGTGTCTGCATCTTGTCAAACATGTCATCGCGCAGTGCCTTCAGGGTCCCCTGGGTTACAACCGCCAGGATCCTGGTCTGGAAAAAAGCCGCCACGACACCCATGCCGTAGAGCACGACCATTGCGCCGAGGAGTCCGTTAAATGTATCCTTTGCGAAGGGTTCTCCCTTATCCACCACCGGCATGATGACATCATCGATCAGTTGCTGCAGGAACATGGTGGAAACCATTCCGGCCAGTGCGGATATGACAACGCAGAGCATGACAACCGCCAGCCTGCCGCCGTATTTTCCTGTTACAAATTTCAGGAGTCTCTTGAATGTACCCTTCTTGATCCCCATACCTCCGGGGCCGGGTGCGCGCATGGTGCGCGGTCCTCTTGACATCATTCTTGCGCTCATGACGCCACCTCCCTTCCTCTGGTCTGGGAATCGTAGGTCTCGCGATAGATGCCGCCGGCCGCCATCAGTTCTTCGTGCGTGCCGACCTCGGCGATCTTTCCTCCGTCAAGTACGATGATCTTGTCCGCATGTTCTACGGAAGACATACGCTGTGCGATGATCAGCTTCGTGGTATCCGGAATCTCCTCCGCGAATGCCTTGCGGATCAACGCATCCGTTCTGGTATCCACAGCCGATGTGGAGTCGTCCAGGATCAGGATCTTCGGTTTCTTGAGCAGTGCGCGTGCGATTGTCAGACGCTGCTTCTGCCCGCCGGACACATTGGTTCCGCCCTGCTCGATCCTGGTATCATAACCGTCCGGGAACTGTCTAATGAATTCGTCAGCCTGTGCGAGTTTGCATACACGCTCCAGTTCCTCGTCCGACGCATTCGGGTCACCCCAGCGCAGGTTCTCCTTGATCGTGCCCGCAAAGAGCACATTTTTCTGGAGCACGACCGCCACCTCATCGCGAAGCTTCACCAGGTCATACTCCCTGACATCGCGTCCGCCGACAAGCACACGGCCCTCGCTCACGTCGTAGAGTCTCGGGATCAGCTGGATGAGCGAGCTCTTGGAAGATCCGGTTCCGCCGACGATGCCGATGGTCTCGCCGCTTTTAATCTCCACATTGATATCCGCAAGTGCGTATTTCTTGCTGCGCTCACTGTATTTGAATGATACATGGTCAAATGTAATGCTGCCGTCCGGCACTTCCGTAACCCCGTTCTCCGGAGAGGTCAGCGTGCTTTCGTGGCAAAGCACCTCGGCGATACGGTTTGCCGCCTCGGATGCGATGGAGCACATTACGAACATCATGGAGAATACCATCATCGCCATCAGGATCTGCACGCCGTAAGCGGTCAGTGAGGAAAGCTCACCGGTTGTAAACTCGGATCCCCTGGTGTTGATGATCAGCTTCGCACCGAGGAAACTCACCAGGAACATGGCCGTGTACATACACAGCACCATGATGGGATTGTTGAATGCGATGATCTTCTCCGCACGTGTAAATTCCGCACGCACATCCTCGGAGGCCGCATTGAATTTCTGCGCCTCGTATCTCTCTCTGACGAAGGATTTTACGACGCGGATTCCTGCCACGTTTTCCTGCACGGAGTTGTTTAAGGCATCATACTTCTTGAAGATCCGCTTGAAGATCGGATACACGACCTTGAAGATCATAAAAAGGGCGATGCCGAGTACCGGCATGATGGCTATGAAGATAAAGGACATCTTCACATTGATCATCATACTCATAACGATGGAGAAAACAAGCATCAGCGGCGCACGTACCACGCCTCTGATGATCATCTGAAATGCGTTCTGTACATTTGCCACATCCGTTGTCAGTCTCGTCACAAGTGAGGATGTGGAGAAGCTGTCGATATCGGCGAATCCGTAATCCTGCACCTTGTAGAAGAGGTCTTTTCTCAAGTTCTCGGCAAATCCCGTAGCCGCCGTAGCCGCCGCGGATGCCGCTGCATAACCGAAGTAAAGTGAAAGCATGGCAAGTACAATCAGTATAATCCCGTACTTGATGATCGGCCGCATGGACGTTCCGTCCATCTCGTCGATCATGCTCGCCATCACGAAGGGGAGGAGGCACTCAAGTATAACCTCACAGCTTACCAAGATGGGCGAGAGTATCGCCGGCTTCTTGTACTCACGCACACTTTTTGCAAGTGTTTTAATCATGGGTTCTTTTCCTTCCTTTTACTCTATGGAACTCTTCACCAGCGTAAGCAGCCAGTAGAGCTCATCTTTTTCCTTTTCGGACAGATTCTCGGTGATGCGCGCTTCCGCATCGTCCTTGCCGCGGCACAGCGTATCCTTCAGTTTGCTTGCCCGATCCGTCAGCTCGATGATCTTGTTGCGCTGATCCTTCGTATCACGCTTTGATGTTACAAACCCGCTCTTCTCAAGTCTGCCCACAAGACCGACCACGGTAGGATGCGACACTTTCAGATGTCGTTCCACTTCCTTTTGGGATGCGGCACCGTCATTCTCCCACAGGAAATGCAGCACGCACAGCTGAGAGTATGTGATCCCCTGCTTCTTCAGTGCTGCGTCCGCCATAGCGCACATGCGCTCACTGATCTGCTTGATCAGGTAACCGATATTTCTGTCTTCCATTTTTTCCTCCATAAAACAGTTCAAAAACAGCAACATAAAAGTAGCCTGCTACGCATTATATTGTAGCAAGCTACTCTTGTCAAGCACATCCTCATGTTTATTTTGTTTTATATTTGCTCATAAATTTGCCGAAGTCCGGTTCCTGATAATCGATAGCTTCAATATCGATTTTTCTTGTGAAAAACACAAAAATCATGTAAAATTAAGATATGTTTTGTGGGGAAAGGGGGATTTCCATGGAACCCAATATCCTGATCATCGATGACAGTAAAACCGAGCGTCTGTTTTTCAAGCGGCTGGCCGAGAAGGCCGGTTTTCGTGCTACGGATACCGATAACTGGAACAGCATATCAAAGACAGCCAAAGCCAAAGACTATGACATGATCTTTGTTGACTATCATATGCCCGGCGTCTCCGGGTTTTCCCTTCTTGAACAGATTTGCGAAGAGATGAAGGGCCGCGTCAGCGAGGACCGCATCTTCCTGTTATGCGACGAGGACGAGCCCGCAGGGCATCCCTTCATCGAGAAGCCCGTCACCTTTGACAAGCTGCACGAGCTCGCGGGGTTGCTTGCCGAAGACGAAGCTGACGCCCTGGAAGAACCTTCGGACACCGTGCGTGACGACGCTGTGCGCTACACCACGGTTGACCGTGCGAAAGGCATCGAGAACTGCGGATCCGAGGAAGGTTACCGCGCTGCGATCGATACCTTCCTGATCACGGGGGCCTCAAAGATAGCCGAGATCAACGACTACTTTGATTCCTCCGACTGGAAAAACTACGCCATCAAGGTGCATGCCTTAAAAAGCTCGGCCCGTATCATCGGCGCGATGGAATTGGGTCGGCTTGCCGAGGAGCTTGAACATGCGGGCAAGGCCGAAGATACCGGCGTCATCTATGCGAAAACAGGCACGCTCATTTCTGCCTACGAGCGGCTTTTGGACAATCTCTCGGAGGATAATGGCGAGGAGGAATCCGGTGCGCCCATCGATCAGAAGATCCTGGACGATGCCATTTCTTCTATAAAAGAATTTGCTTCCTTCGAAGACTACGATATGATTGAGATGGTCCTCGACGACCTCAAGAAATACAAGCTCCCCTCGAACTATCGCTCCATATTTAACGACATCAAGTTGAAGCTTCTTATGCTCGACTGGGACGGCATAAAGGAGGTGCTTGTATGAGTGACAGCCCCAAGAACTACTCGGCGAATGTAGACGAATCCAGATTCCGCGGCACATCCATCATCGCTGTCGCGTCCTTTACGATTGCAACCATCGGCCTGATCGGCGAGACCATTGTCATGAACTGGGAGCACTGGGCGCTTCCCGTCCTGTTTTTCAGCATAATTATGGTCTGGCTTGTCCATCTGAATCCGTCCGTTTCTTCTCACAGAAAGACCTTCATCATTTCCGGGGTCTTCTATGGTGTTGCCTTCTTTCACGGCATCCATCCCACCAGTATCTTTGATTCATCCCTGTTGATATGCTTTATCTTCCTGATTTTCTCTCTCTTTGATGAGATCAGGGTTATTTGGATCGGTATCGGCGTATACGCCATCCTGATCTTCAACCAAGTATGGATGATGATCGACAACGATTCTTCCTTCGACCAGCTGACCGTCGGACGTCTTTTGCTCCATGTTGCGATCATATTTCTGTCATCCCAGATCTGCAACGCTTCCATCAAGGGCAGACTTGCGACGCAGAGTCTGCACAACGCCAACCTCGAATCCATGGACAACATCAATAAAAGTATGGAAGACTTCATGGCGAACCTGTCGCACAACCTCCGTACGCCCATCAACGCTGTTACCGGCCTCAGCAATGTACTGCTCGAGAAGGAGACCGACGGAGAGAAGATTGAAGTCTTAAACTCCATCATGGCTGCCGGACACCGTCTGTCCGATCAGGTGAGCGACCTGCTCGATCACACGGAACTCGAGAGCGGGCGCGTCATCCTCGACAAGGAAACCTACAGGATTTCTTCGATCGTCACAGATCTTATATCCAACTTAAGAAGCACAGGCAGAACCGATCTGCCGGAAATCATCATCAACATCTCACCTTCCACGCCCGCCTCCCTGTACGGAGATCACGGCAGGATCAAGCGTGTCATCTGGCATATGCTTCAAAATTCCATCCACTTTACACAGCGCGGAGCCATCTACTTCAACATCTATCCGGTGAAAACCGATTACGGCATCAACCTCTCCATCGATATGACAGATACCTCCGACGGATTCACCGAGGATATGAAAGATGTCATAATATCCGATCTGTACACGAAGAACCCGGTGCGTGAGTCATCCTACGGTGAGATAGGTCTGGCCCTTTCCATCATCTACGGTTTTGTCCACTCCATGGGCGGATTTATCACTATGGAATCCAAGGTCGGACAGGGCACCAGAATTCACGTATCCATCCCGCAGGAAGTGGTGGATCCTTCTCCCTGTCTGGAATTCAAGGACGCCTCTCATCTCAGTTTTGCATTCTATTTCCACACCGAGAAATTTGACCATCCCATGGTTCGTGATTACTACGACCAGTTTATCGCCGGCATGGTACGCGACTTAAAAACCGAGTTAAAGCGTGCCGCCAGTATTTTAGATCTCAAGGAGATCTGCCGTAACGAGCACCCTTCACACATCTTCATCGGCAGCGATGTCTACGAAGAAGACATTGCCTTCTTTGAGCAGATCACCCGTGAGGTACACGTGCTTGTCATCGCAGACAATCAGTTTGCCCCTCGCGTGGGTTCCCATGTCTCCGTGATCAGAAAGCCTCTGAACACCTACCACATGATACGTGCCGTAAATGAAACCAAGAAGACCGAAGCCACCATGCCGCTTTCCAACAAGAAGGTTTTCTTCCCCGGTCTCCGTGTTCTGGTTGTGGATGACGAGGAATTAAACCTGGTGGTTGCCACCGGTCTCTTCACGCGTTACAAGATGCGTGTCGATACCGCCGCAAGCGGCCGCGAGGCACTTGATAAGTACAACGATACCGAGTACGATGTGGTCTTCCTTGATCACATGATGCCGGAGATGGATGGTGTCGAAACCTTGAAGGAAATGCGTCGCATGGAGAAGAACCTCGACAGGGAAACCATCATCACAGCCCTTACGGCGAATGCGGTTTCCGGTGCCAAGGAAATGTTCCTCTCCGCGGGATTCGACGGTTTCCTCGCGAAGCCCATCGACATCCCCAGCTTTGAGCGTATGATGTGCAACCTGCTGCCGACCTACGTCGTAGCCAACGAGCCTACCAAGGGCGCCAACTTAAGCGACGATACCAATGTGTTCGACAGGAGTTCCGTCCTCTCCTATTGTCTCGTTGACACGGACCTCGCGCGTGAGATCTGCATCTCCTACTCCATCGAGGCTTCCATCATCGCAGAGGAACTTGAGACGACCTTCCGCGAAGACAACTACACCGCCTACGCGGCGAAGCTTCGTTCCATCCGGGATCTCTCCAAGATCTTCGGTGCCACGGAACTGTATGAACTTGTAAAGTCCCTCGATTACGAGGTTTTAGATGAGCGAGAGGTGCCGCAGTCTCTGCTTCACAAGAAGATTCTTGATACCCTGGCACTCTCTGCGCGCTATGCGAAAAACCATGCGGAGGGAGGTGCTTCCTATGCGTAAAATCTTAGCAAAGCTTCTCGATCCAGAGATTGATCTGCAGGAGCGCAGTTACCGACTGGTATCCTACATTGCATCCGTCTTCCTGACCATTATGGCGCTCGTAGCCGTCTTTCTCGGAGAATCCACATCCAGCGTGCTGATCCTCCTTGCAGCTGCCGTCTTCTACGGACTCCTCTTCCTTCTTACGGTCCGATTCCGCAGGTACCAGCTCGGAAGCTGTATCATCGTAGCGTCCATGGCGATCATTGTGCTTCCTGCCTGCTTCTTTTCCACGGGCGGCATCTACAGCAGCACAGCGATGTGGTACATTTTCCTGACCGTCTTTATCGCAAGTATGGCGAAGTTTAAGCTGCGTCCCATCCTGTACTTTGTGACCATCGGAAGCTTCGCGACCTGCCTGATCCTATCGCTCGTATATCCTGAACTTGTGACGCCGCAGTCCGAGAAAGCCTTCTACATCGACACATTTGTCGCCGTGATCTTGGTCAGCCTGCTGACCTGCGGACTCATGCTTTTCCAGATCCGTACCTATAGGGAGCAGCGTATCCTCTCG
>CACZFI010000005.1:168666-172135 GCA_902780405.1 uncultured Lachnospiraceae bacterium | reverse complement strand
GGGAAGTCGAGAACCTGAACGAATCCCAGGCCAGATTCTTCTCAAATATGAGCCACGAGATTCGTACGCCCATCAACTCCATCATCGGGTTAAACGAGCTGATCCTCCGCAACACCGACGATGAAGAGATCCGAAAAGACGCACTCCAGATTCAGGGTTCGAGCCGTATGCTTCTCTCTCTGATCAACGATATCCTCGATATGTCCAAGATGGAATCGGGCAAGATGGAGATTGTGAACACGCCCTACAGTCTGGGCGAGATGATCAGCGAGCTCACCAATATGATCCGTCCCCGTGCGACAGAGAAAGAGCTCGATTACACCGTCGAAGTCGGAGACAATGTTCCCTCCAAGCTTCTCGGTGACGATGTCCGCATCAAGCAGATTTTGATCAATCTGTTAAACAACGCTGTCAAATACACCAACGAAGGCGGCATTACATTTTCCGTTCAGTGCGAGCAGGACGAGGACGACCGCGTCTTCATCGTCTTCTCGGTCAGCGACACCGGTATCGGTATCAAGCGCGAAAGTATCTCGAACCTCTTTGATGTCTTCCAGCGTCTTGAGATTGCAAGCAACCGCTACATCGAGGGTACCGGCCTCGGTCTTTCCATCGTAAAACAGCTCGTGACACTGATGAACGGCGAGGTGAATGTCAACAGTGTTTACACCAAGGGTTCCACCTTTGTGGTCCGTCTGCCTCAGCCGGTTGTAGACGCCACACCCCTGAAGCCCGAAAGTTTCAAGGACACCAACCCCAAGCTCATCGGCGAGCGCCACAAGATTTCCTTTACAGCACCCGACGCACAGATTCTGATCGTCGACGACAACGAATTAAACCTCATCGTAGAAGCCAAACTCATACAGCCCATCGTTCCACGCGTGGATACGGCAGCCAGCGGCGAGGAATGTCTCGAGAAGACCTTAGAGACGCACTACGACCTCATTTTGATGGATCACATGATGCCCGGCATGGACGGTATCGAGTGTCTGGCGCAGATCCGATCCCAGGCAGGCGGCTTGAACCGCGACACCACAGTCATTGCGCTTACAGCGAATGCCGACCCGAAATTCAAGAGTTTTTATTCGTCGAACGGATTCGACAGTTATCTGATCAAGCCGGTGAACGGCAAGATGCTCGAGGATCTGCTTCTGGATATGCTTCCGAATTCCCTGATACACATGCGGGATTCGACCATCATCAAGTCCGATGCCCAAAGTCAAGTCCGAATCGGAGCGCACAAGGCCCAGCTACAGATTACCACCGAGAATCTCTGCGATCTGCCCCGCTACCTTCTCGATCAGTATCATATCAACACCATCCCTTCGAAGATCATCACAGAACACGGTGTTTTCTATGACGATCTCGAGGTTGATACGGCAGAGATCATCAACTATATGGAACAGCCGGGTGTTTCGGTGAAGACCGGTCCCTCCGACGTGGCAGACTACGAGCGTTTCTTCGCAGAACAGCTCGAGCATGCCAACCAGGTGCTTCACATCACCGTTAGCAACGAGAACGTTTCCCTATTCCAGAATCCTGTCGAGGCTGCGCAGTCTTTCGGAAACGTTACCGTATTCACCGCAAACAAGCTGTCCGCAGCCCTCGGCATGCTCACCTGTGAAGCGGCCCGCATGGCAGTTTCGGGCAACTACTCCATCGATGAGATCATCGATCACCTGACGGAATACAACCGCAAGATACATTTTTCCTTCCTCCTCGGTTCCACCGGGAACCTCCTGCAGGCCGGATTTATCTCCCGCGGTATGCATCGCTTCGCCGAAACCATGATGTTCCACCCGCTTGTTTCCCTCGGCAAAGGCGGTCTGCGCATCCGACGCATTTACTGGGGCTACATGGACAGCTGTCTCAAAAAATACATTCACAACATTTTCCGAAGGCCGTCAATAATTGACAAAGAGCGGATTATTGTAGTATATTGCACCTTATCAGAAGAGAGAAAATCAAGAATTGAGACGATGATCAGAGAATTGATCGATGTCGAGGAACTGATCTTCCAGCGCACATCGCCCAGTTCCTCCGTCAATACCGGTGCAGAGACCATCGGCATCGCTTATCGTCTGATGGATTCCAAGGGGGATTAAAATGCAGAAAGTAACAATCGTAAACATGACAGAGACCTATACTGTCAAGGGCTTAATGAAAAAACTAGAGGAGTACGGCATTCCGTCGCGTTCTGTAAATTATGCCGCCAAGCATTTTGAGTCCTTCCTGAACGACACTTCGACCTTTATCCTGATGGTGGATGACGCCGCCGCAGAAGTTATCGACTACGTTGATGACAACCGCGAAGTCTTCACTGCTCCGGACATCCACGTGCTCTTAGTCGGCACAAAGGCCGATCTCAAAGCATTTGACAATTATATGTCGCTGTGCGACGGATGGGAATTCGTCGAGCGTCCCATCGACATTGCCAGCATCATCGAGAAGGTGCGCACGCGCCTTGATCTGGTGAATATGGAAAGCGAGAAGCCCTGCGTGCTGATCATCGACGACGATCCCACATACTGCAACATGGTGCGTGACTGGATCAAGCGAAAATACCGTGTCCGTATCGCCAATTCCGGCGCCTACGCCATTGCATGGCTTGCCAGCAATCACGCGGATTGCATCCTGCTGGACTTCGAGATGCCCATCACCTCCGGTCCCCTGATGCTCCAGATGCTCCGAAGCGAGGCCGCAACCGCCTCCATCCCCACACTCTTCCTGACCGGCAAAGCCGACCAGAAGAGTATCATGCAGGTCGTCGACCTGAAGCCCGACGACTATCTCTTAAAATCTATCAAGAAGGACGACCTTCTTGAAAAGCTGAAACAACACATCGGGAGGTAACCCCTCCCGATACGTATTTATCTGATTTCTTTTCTTTTTTCGTCCGTACTTTTTCCGATCCCGCACGGACCTACTCGCTTACTTTCCCTTTTTCGTCCGTACTTTTTCCGATCCCGCACGGACCTAACCGCTTACTTTCCCTCTTTCGTCCGTACTTTCCTTCCCCCTGCACGGACTATTCAGCTTCCCTGTCTCATTTCGTCCGTACTTTTCTCGCCCCCTGCACGGACTATTCAGCTTCCCGGTCTCATTTCGTCCGTACTTTCCTTCCCCCCGCACGGACCTACCCGCTTACTTTCCCTCTTCCGTCCGTACTTTCCCTTCCCCCGCACGGACGAATTAGCTTCCTGGCCTCATCTCGTCCGTACTGTCCTTCCCCCTGCACGGACCTAACCGCTTACTTTCCCTCTTCCGTCCGTACTTTTCTCGCCCCCGCACGGACGAATTAGCTTCCCGATCTCATCTCGTCCGTGTTTTCCTTCCACCTGCACGAACGAATTAGCTTCCTGGTCTCATCTCGTCCGTGTTTTCCTCATCCTTGTACGGACCTAACCGCTTACTTTCCCTCTTCCGTCCGTACTTTTCTCGCCCCCGCACGGACGAATTAGCTTCCCGG
>CACZFI010000005.1:0-168625 GCA_902780405.1 uncultured Lachnospiraceae bacterium | reverse complement strand
ACGAATTAGCTTCCTGGTCTCATTTCGTCCGTGTTTTCCTCATCCTTGTACGGACCTAACCGCTTACTTTCCCTCTTCCGTCCGTACTTTTCTCGCCCCTGCACGGACGAATTAGCTTCCCGGTCTCATTTCGTCCGTACTTTCCCTTCCTCCGCACGGACCTACTCGCTTACTTTTCCTCTTTCGTCCGTACTTTCCCTTCCTCCGCACGGACTATTTAGCTTCCCGGTCTCATTTCGTCCGTACTTCCCCTTCCTCCGCACGGACCTACTCGCTTACTTTTCCTCTTCAGTCCGTACAACAACAAAAAAAAATCAAAGAAAAGATACACACCATGAACCCAAACACTTACAAAGCAACCATAGAAAGGGTGAACATCATGAACACAAACATTTTCAAATCAATCCAAGAAACGATGAGCATCATGAACACAAGCACTTTCAAAGCAGCCAAAGAAAGGATAAACATCATGAACACAAGCACTTTCGATACGACAAGACGTTGTCTGCCACCGAGAGCACCAACTCTTACGAAACACAAAAAGAGTCTTCCTCCGTGAGCACTTACTCTTACGAAACAAAAAAGTCTGCCACCGTGAACACCGACGCTTGCGAAGCACAAAAAGACTACCACGATGAACACTGACGCATTTAATCAACCAAGGAAAGGATGAACATCATGAACACAAACACTTACAAAACAATCCAGGAACTCTTGATCAAGCTTGAGCAGCAATTAACTGTGGGCCTCGAAACTGCGCCGAAAGGGAATCTACGGATTTCAAAATGCAGAACGGCCATTCAGTATTATCACTGTCACGAGAATTGCAAAAGTCAGAATGGCACCTACATAAAGAAAAAAGAGCGTGCGCTTGCACAGGCACTGGCGCAGCGCGACTACGAGCAAGAACTGTTGAGCACGGCAAAGCATGCATTCCGTCAACTTCAGCAGAATCCGCTTTACTTCAAATCTGTGTACAAGGAACTCGGTTCCGTCTACGAAACGCAAAACGAGCTGCGCAAATCCCTTATTGTTCCTGTGATTCTTCCAAACGATTCCTACATTGAAAACTGGATGAACGCGACCTATCAAACCAAACCCTTCGCGGATTTCACAAATGAGATCTATACCCAGCGCGGCGAGCGTGTCCGCTCAAAATCGGAAAAGATTATTGCAGACGCTATGAATCAGGCCGGAGTGCCATACCGATATGAAAAGCCGCTTCTTGTGGGTTCCATGCTCGTGCATCCGGATTTCACAATTCTTGACACGGACACCCGAACCGAATTCTATTGGGAGCATCTCGGCATGATGGATTCCCCTGACTATCTGAAAAATGCACTTCACAAGATTCAGCAATACGAAAAAGCCGGTATCTTCCAAGGCGAACGCATGATTTACACCTTTGAATCCACCCAAACCCCATTGGATACGCGTCTGGTCGAGCGGATGATCTCCCACTACTTTCTGAATGCCGACTAATCCACAAAAATATGCCCTCTTTAACGGTCATCCGCTAAAGAGGGTATATATTCTACGTCCGTTTATGCATCCCGTTCACTTGCAGACCCGAAGTTTCTTATGCAACGGACAAAATGTGTCCAGGAAGCTAATTTGTCCGTGCAAGTTCCAGTAAAGCACGGACGAAATGACTCTGGGAAGCTATTCAGTCCGAGCAAACGCCAGTAAAGCACGGACGAAATGTCCCTGGCAACCTTATTAGTCCGTGCAAGTACAAAAAAACACGGACGATATGACCACGGGAAGCTATTTAGTCCGTGCAAGCGCCAGTAAAGTACGGACGAAATGACTCCAGGAAGCTTTTCAGTCCGTGCAAGCACCAGTAAAGCACGGACAGAATGACCCTGGGAAGCTAATTAGTCCGTGCAAGGGCCACAAAAGCACGGACGATATGACCACGGGAAGCTATTTAGTCCGTGCAAGCGCCAGTAAAGCACGGACTAAATGACTCCGGGAAGCTATTCAGTCCGTGCAAGCGCCAGTAAAGCACGGACTAAATGACTCCGGGAAGCTATTCAGTCCGTACAAGCGCCACAAAAGCACGGACGAAAAAGAAAAAGCAAGCAAGTGGCTCCTAAAGCTTCTTCTGCAGATACACCATATCGATCAACTGCACGCCGCACTCGTAAATCGGGTGGTCGTAGTTCTCCGTGAAGAAACCCGGAATGCTGTGCGATCGAACGAAACCACACTTTTCGTAGAAGGGGATCGTCAGCGGACTGTCACCGGTTCCGACTTGCAGGATCGAATACCGCGACCCGTATGTACTGACCAGAAAATCAATCATGCATTTTGCATAACCTTTTCCTTGGGATTCCGGGGCAGTTGCGATATTCTTGATTTCAAGCACACCGTTTCCTTCATCCGTAATCACACATTCGCACTTGACTCCATCGTCATCAAGAATGTACATTTTGCCTCGATCGAGATAACGGTCGATCATGTCTTCCTGCTCGTCCGCCAGCAGCAGAAGGTCCAGGTATTCCTTTTTGTGCTCTTTGACCTCGGCGATTTTCATCTCTTACTCCTGTTCTTACGCAAAACAGATCGCTTCAGCAAATTTATCTTAGACAGGACGCTTTTCTGCCTGCGTATCCGGTATACTTGGTCTCGTCCTTCAAATAAAGTGTGTTCGGCCTTCACGATTCCGTCCCCACGCGCTTCCGACTACGCGAGACGCAGTTCGGATTATTTCTGAAGTTTTTTGAAATTCTCTGCCTGATAAGGCACCAGTTTGTGCTTCGCGGGACAGACCCAGTTCGGACATGAATCTGTCATGCCTTTAAAACGAACGGCAAGTTTTTTGGTTGACATTCTGAGCGGAAGTTTCTCAAGCTTGACGGATGCGAGTTCATCTTTGCCAAAGAATACGAAATGCTCGATATCCGTGATGAAATTCTTGATCGAAGGGGTCAGTTTACCGCCGTTGGAAAGCGGGATAATGCCGATTCCGTCCGGAACTATATTCACAAGGTATCCGCCGTAAACCGTTGTATCAAAGACAATTTTCTTCTTCTCATCCAAAGAATCATGGAACTCCTGAACCGCTTTGTTTACTGCGTTAGACACAGCACCTCCGACAACGCCTCCGACGATTCCGCCGCCCACACCGCCGGCTTTTGCGCCTGCGATCGCGGAATTTGTCTTAAGTATCTGTCCCTGTGATCCCGCAAGCGCTCCCATATAATCAAAGTTCTGCACCACAAGAAAACAGTTATCGTTGCCGAGGCAGTTCAATTCGGCAAATAAAGCCTTCACAGTGTTCAAGTTTGCAATTCCATCAATGTTTACGTTTTGCATTTTTATTCTTCCCTTCTGTTTATGTTCTATACGATTCGTACAGATATTAAAGTTATAAAAACCGTCGGCAGCGAATCCGAGATTCTGCCTACACATGAGAATACATCCGGACGGATCCGCGATCGAACAATTTATGACATATGCCAAAACTCACCTTCTTCTCAGATACTGTAATCCTTCGATTTCAGCAGTGAATAGTGATCTGCAAAGACGTCCCTGCAGATTTCGAGTTCGAGTTCCTGCCTGTGTTTAAAATGTGCAAGCAGGTCGTCCTGGCCAGACAGCCGACAATTTTTCGCATAGGGCGACTCATCAAAATATCGAAGCATCAGGGGAAACCACATCTCATTGCCCTGCTCGTCCGATCGCTCTTTTCTGATCACCTCGATGTTGGCGGCGATGTCGTCCGACGCAAGATAGAGGATCCGATAATCCTTACCTGCGAGCGCATCTTTCACTTCCCGGTAGAATTCCACGATCTGCCGGTCTTCACACACCTGAAACAGGAGCATGTCTTCCACGATATTCTGAAATACGGAGCATTCAAATATACAGCCGTCACCGGTCCAATTTCCGAATCGCCTGAGAATAATCTCTTTGAAACTCTTCGGGTCCAACCGGCCGTTATAGATCTCATATTGTTCAAGGTCCTTGTGGAAGCCGGGAATATCCGTGAGTATCTTTGTATAGCAAATGATCCTACGGCCGTCTTCCTCAAAGCTTTTGGCCTCTATCTCAGCTTTGATGCTGTCGTACTTTGCAAGGATTGCCCCGTATGTGTCCAAGTCCACATAGGCGCACCATGCAAGTTCCACAGGAGAATAATCTCCTTCGCATATGGCTTTATAATCCGGGTACTTCTCAGAAAGTTTCCGTACCAGTGTGCTTTTTCCGCTGCCCTGCAGTCCTTCCACAAAATAATTCATAAAACCGACACCTCCCCGGATGATGCATCTCGTGTACACCCGATCCTCGATGCATCCCAACGTCTGCCGCACGACTCCGCACTACTTCATTTCATAGGAAATGAGTGTCCGGATTCCGTTTTCATTTTCCGCGTAGTATACCTTGATCTTGTCACCCTCATCCAGGAAGATCAAGGTCTCATCATCGGCAAAGAGGGACTTGTAGACATCGCCCTTCGCGTCTGTGATGTAAACGTAGGTCTCGCCCTCCGTCGTCACGTAGCGGACGGTTGCGATCGTAATATCCGCAGAGGGCGTGTCGTCGGATGCGGTTTTCTTCGCATCGATCAGGCCCTCGGATGCAAGCAGCTTGCGGTAGCTTGCCAGTGCTTCCTTCTGCGTGGTGCCGGTGGCAACGATGTTGTATTTTTCAACGTTGACCATGGCGTACATCTTCACCAGGCCGGCATTGTCCTTCAGTACCATGATGTATGTCGGGATACCGTTTACATTCACCAGGGAAGGGAAGGACGCGATATACCCTAAGTTCTGCACCTGTCCTTCGGCAGCGGACATAGCGGAATGCTCTTCCGCACCGGCGATGGGGAAGTACTTGGACTTTCCGGTTCTTGAATTCATCAGAACAAATCCGATGTTACTCTCGTCACCGTTCACCGAGGTGACGCCTGTATATACATAGACATCGCCGTCCATCACCTTATAACCGTAATCGTCGGTCGTGACCTTGCATCCCTTGTTGCCGAAAACGCTGTTCCAGTAACCGCCGGACAAAGTTCCGTACCAGTTGTACTTCTGCGTTGCGAGATCACCGTCGTAGACGCGATCCACCCAGTTCGGAACATCTGCCACATCCATATAATCACAGTCTCCCGTGCAGGGATCGCAGAGGATGATCCCCTTCACGTCCATAGCGCCGAAGAGTCCTGCGTGAGAGGTCATAACAGGGCAAATGTAATACGGGTTGCCATCGTTATCGATCTCAAAATGATAGCCGTCGATCAACGCAGTCGGGTACTTCATCTGCACGTGACGTTCCAGATTGTCGTTAAAGTAAGCCGAAGGCACATAGCGCATCGGTTTCTCGAGCTTGATATACTTTGCCTCGTTCTTCACGGGGTCTACCAGTACATAGCCGGGAACGCCGGTCTTGCGATTATTCATATACTTGAAGAAACCTGCGTACGCAAGGGACGTCACCTTCATGGGCGCGCCGTTTAAGTCGATGGTACTGTAGTTCTCGGAGACCTCAAACTGGCTCACCACGTCCGAGAGCGATCCCACCGCACGCGCACCTATGATTCTCGCGCTGTCTGTGTCCATCAGAGCGATGTTTGACACATTTTCGCTCTCCGGTACCTCTGTTGCGAAATCAGCCTCAGAAATGTCAATTACGGACGCATAGCGGGATGCGTTGAAAAACTTTGATGAAGCAATTCCTCCGATCACCATCACAAGAAATGTGACCGCTGCAAGACCGAGCGTCACTCCGGTCTTCTTGAATGCCTGCTTTAAGCCCGGCGTATCGCCGTTCTTCAGATTCTTTCCGATGGTTGCGACACCGCTTCCCGCAAACAGTACGGAGATGATGATCAGCGTCACGATCAGCCACATATAGAATCCGCGATTGTGGATATTGATGGCCGGCGTCTCGGCGTAGTAGAAGATTGCCTCGCACGCAAGCAGGATCAGCACCTTGAGAATGCCGCCCCCGCTTACCTTCACCGGCGCCTTCTTCTTGCCGAGTCCGGAGATATTGTCCACATCGTACTCAACCTTCACCTTTTCTTTTTTTGCTTTTTTCGTCTTTGTATCTGCCATATGCCCCTCTTTTCTTGTTATGTTTCCATCACTTACCACTAGCATCGTTTACGATTATACCACAAACGCACCCGGCGCACCAACCCCGGTTCCGCCGGGTCGCCGCAAAAACATAAGCAAAAACAGCCACATGCAAGCAAGCTTGCAGTGGCTGTTTCATTTGTGTTTTTATGCGTTTAGCTCAAAGCTAACGTGGATGTTACTCAATGATGGTAGCAACACGTCCTGATCCTACAGTGTGACCACCCTCACGGATAGCGAATGTAAGACCCTGATCCATAGCGATCGGATGGATGAGCTCGATGGTCATCTCTACGTTATCGCCGGGCATGCACATTTCTGTGCCTGCGGGAAGGTTGCAAACACCGGTAACGTCAGTTGTTCTGAAGTAGAACTGAGGACGATAGTTGTTGAAGAAAGGTGTGTGACGACCACCCTCGTCCTTGGTAAGAACGTATACCTGAGCGGTGAACTTTGTATGGCAGGTAACTGTACCGGGCTTACAAAGAACCTGTCCACGAACGATCTCTTCTCTCTTAACACCACGAAGGAGTGCACCGATGTTATCACCGGCCTGGCCTTCGTCGAGGAGCTTACGGAACATCTCGATACCGGTTACGGTTGTCTTCATCTTCTCGGGCTTGATACCTACGATCTCAACTTCGTCGTTAAGATGGATTGTACCCTGCTCTACTCTACCTGTTGCTACAGTACCACGACCTGTGATGGTGAATACGTCCTCTACAGGCATGATGAAGTCCTTATCTACGTCTCTCTGAGGATCAGGGATGTACTCATCAACAGTGCTCATGAGCTCCATGATCTTGTCGCCCCACTCGCCGTTGGGATCCTCAAGAGCCTTAAGAGCGGAACCCTTGATGATCGGGCAATCTGTGAAACCATACTCCTCAAGCTGCTCGGTAACTTCCATCTCTACGAGCTCAAGAAGCTCAGGATCGTCAACCATATCGCACTTGTTAAGGAATACTACGATGTAAGGTACACCTACCTGACGGGAAAGAAGGATGTGCTCCTTGGTCTGAGCCATAACACCGTCGGTAGCAGCTACTACGAGGATAGCACCATCCATCTGAGCAGCACCTGTGATCATGTTCTTTACGTAGTCAGCATGGCCCGGGCAGTCAACGTGAGCGTAGTGTCTCTTCTCTGTCTCGTACTCAACGTGAGCGGTAGAGATGGTGATACCTCTCTCTCTCTCCTCGGGTGCCTTATCGATATTCTCGAAGTCAGTAGCGGTGTTACCTGCAACTCTTGCAGCAAGAACCTTGGTGATTGCAGCGGTAAGAGTGGTTTTACCGTGGTCTACGTGACCGATTGTACCAATGTTACAATGGGGTTTGGATCTGTTAAACTTTTCCTTTGCCATTTTGAAAAATTCCTCCTTAATATGTCCCCTTCGGGGGTATTAATCAGCTAATCTGTATTGTACTAAAAAGGGCACTTCTTTGCAAGCACATTTTCTGTAAATGTATTAGCCCTTCTTGGCAGCGATTACCTTGTCCTGTACGGACTTCGGAGCCTGCTCGTATTTCTCGAAGAACATGGAGTAGTTACCACGTCCCTGAGTCTTGGAACGAAGGTCTGTAGAGTAACCGAACATCTCTGCGAGAGGTACATAAGCCTTAACAAGCTTACCGTTACCTACGTCCTCCATACCCTCTACACGACCACGACGTGCGTTCAAGTCACCGATAACATCGCCCATGTAATCAGCGGGCATAGTAACCTCAACCTTCATGATCGGCTCAAGAAGTACGGGATTACCCTTCTGCATAGCCTCCTTGAATGCCATGGAACCGGCAATGTGGAATGCCATCTCGGAAGAGTCGACTTCATGGTAAGAACCATCGTATACGTTCGCATATACACCGAGTACGGGGAAACCACCCAGGATACCTGCCTGAGTTGCCTCTTCGATACCTTCACCGATGGAAGGAATGTACTCCTTCGGGATGCTACCGCCGACAACAGTGGACTCGAACTTGAAGGTCTCCTCGCCGTTGGGATCCATCGGCTCGAACTTAACCTTACAGTGTCCGTACTGACCACGACCACCGGACTGCTTAGCGTACTTGGAATCCACGTCCACGGGTGTGGTAAAGGTTTCCTTGTAAGCAACCTGAGGTGCGCCGACATTTGCTTCTACCTTGAACTCACGGAGAAGTCTGTCTACGATGATCTCTAAGTGGAGCTCGCCCATACCTGCGATGATGGTCTGGCCTGTCTCCTGATCGGTATGTGTCTTGAATGTAGGATCCTCTTCAGCAAGCTTTGCAAGTGCAGTAGCGAGCTTGTCCTGGCCGTCCTTTGTCTTGGGCTCGATTGCGAGCTCGATAACGGGATCCGGGAACTCCATGGACTCGAGGATAACCGGATGCTGCTCGTCGCAGATGGTATCACCTGTTGTGGTGTTCTTCAGACCTACAACTGCAGCGATATCGCCTGAGTATACGATATCGATATCCTTACGGTCATTTGCGTGCATCTGTACGATACGTCCTACACGCTCCTTGGAATCCTTGGTTGCGTTAAGCACATAGGATCCCTTATTGAGAGTACCTGAATATACTCTGATGAATGCAAGCTTACCTACGAAGGGATCAGCTGCAATCTTGAATGCAAGTGCTGCAAAAGGCTCGTCGTCGGAAGACTTCTTGGTAACCTCGTTGCCGTCCATATCGGTACCCTTGATATCAGGGATATCTGTAGGAGCGGGCATGAACTCGATGACTGCGTCAAGGAGCTTCTGGATACCCTTGTTCTGATGCGCGGAACCGCAGCATACGGGAACAACTCTGGTCTTCTCGCCGGCTGCGTCCTCGATGTGTGCGCAAGTTGCCTTACGAAGAGCTGCCTTAAGCTGCTCGATGGAAGGCTCCTCACCCTCAAGATACATCATCATGAGGTCTTCATCCTGATCACAGCAAGCCTCTACGAGCTCGGTATGGAACTTCTCGGCAGTTTCCTTCATATCGTCGGGGATATCGGTAATGGTGATATCCTCTCCCTTGGAATCATTGTAGATGTATGCTTTCATCTCGAACAGGTCGATGACTCCCTGGAAGTAATCCTCCTTACCGATGGGAAGGTTGATTACAACAGGTCTCTTGCCGAGTCTTGTCTTAATCTCTTCTACAGTGTTGTAGAAATCTGCACCCAGGATATCCATCTTGTTGACGAATGCCATACGGGGTACATGATAGGTATCAGCCTGACGCCATACGTTCTCAGACTGGGGCTCAACGCCACCCTTTGCATCGAATACGCCGACAGCGCCATCAAGTACACGCAGGGAACGCTCAACCTCTACGGTGAAGTCAACGTGGCCCGGAGTGTCAATGATGTTGATACGATGCGCAAGTGCGCCTGCCTTCGGCTTGGTCTGCTCCTGAACAGTCCAGAAACAGGTAGTAGCCGCAGATGTGATCGTGATACCTCTCTCCTGCTCCTGCTCCATCCAGTCCATGGTAGCAGTACCTTCGTAGGTCTCACCGATCTTGTAGTTAACACCGGTATAATAAAGAATTCTTTCTGTGAGAGTTGTCTTACCGGCATCGATGTGTGCCATGATACCGATATTTCTGGTTCTCTCAAGCGGGTATTCTCTTCCAGCCAAGGCTATTTCCTCCTTCTTTAAAAATTAGAATCTGTAATGAGCAAACGCCTTGTTTGCCTCTGCCATTCTGTGCATTTCTTCTTTTCTCTTGACAGATGCGCCGGTATTGTTGGATGCATCGATGAGCTCAGCAGCGAGTCTCTCTTCCATAGTCTTCTCAGTTCTTCCACGTGAGAAAGCTGTGATCCAACGAAGTCCGAGTGCCTGTCTACGGTCCGGTCTTACATCGATCGGTACCTGGTATGTTGCACCACCGATACGTCTTGCCTTAACTTCGAGCTGGGGCATAACGTTGTTCATGGCAGCCTCGAACACCTCAATGGGATCCTTATCGGTCTGCTCCTTGATACGGTCAAATGCACCGTACACGATCTTCTGTGCAACACCCTTCTTACCATCAAGCATAATGTTGTTGATAAGCTTGGTAACCACTTTGTTGTTGTAGATAGGATCCGCTAAAACGTCTCTCTTTGCGATATGTCCTTTACGTGGCACGGTTCTTCCCTCCTTAATTATTATTAGATCTTAGGTACTCACGCGTTGTTCTTACGCGTGTACGTGCGGAAATCTGTTTATATCTGTGAAAACATAACCATACTTTCTCGCACTAAGTTAGTGTATGTTGCTTACGCCTTCGGACGCTTTGCACCATACTTTGAACGTGCCTGACGTCTCTTAGCAACTCCTGCGGTATCGAGTGTACCACGGATAATGTGGTATCTGGTACCGGGGAGATCCTTAACTCTACCACCACGGATCAGAACAACAGAGTGCTCCTGAAGGTTGTGACCTTCACCGGGGATGTAGCTGGTTACCTCGATTCCGTTGGACAAACGAACTCTGGCAATCTTTCTAAGAGCTGAGTTAGGCTTCTTCGGAGTAGCGGTCTTCACTGCTGTGCAGACACCTCTCTTCTGCGGTGAAGCAGTATCGGTAGGCTTCTTCTTAAGAGAGTTGTAGCTTCTTAAGAGTGCGGGTGCAGTAGACTTTTTCTCCACAGTCTGTCTTCCCTTACGTACTAACTGGTTAAAAGTAGGCATGTTTTCACCTCCATTCATAAAAAAATCATAGCATGTCCGGTTTCTGTACCCAGACACGCTATGATATTATACGCTTTCAATGCGATTCTTGTCAACAGCAAATTTGCAGGTTTTTAGATGTCATTTTCGAAGGCAATGGGGATGTCCACTTCGCTGTCATTCACGTAGATTCTGCGGCGTCCGTTCAGGATGCGCACAAAGCCTCCGGACATGGTTGCCTCGGTCTCTAAGCCGTTGTGTACGTCGATCTTCGTGTCGGCGTTGAAAAGCTCCACGCCCACGATGCGTCCGTATCCGCCGAATACCAGCGCCCGCTTGCCCGCAATATCGTAGCGGACGGAGAGGAATTCCATATGAACCCAGCTGTCTCCCTCCAATGCGCCGACCGCCGTGGAAAAGTCCGCCCGTGTTTCGATCTCTGATGTTGCATGCGCGATATGGATCTTCGCCTCACCGCCGGACAATGTACCGATACCGACAAACTCGGTGGCGCCACCATAGCAGCGTACCGTTGCTCTCTCGATAAAGATGTCCGCACCGCCTTCAAGGCAGCCGATGCACACACCCTTGGTAACCGTCATATTGGACTCCAGCCAGCAGTCGCAGATCGACAGTCTGACCGGTCCGGTAAATGCACCGATACCGACGCCGGATTCCGAGTTACACTCGATATGATACTGGCCCTTCTGTATCTCGATCTTTCCTCCGAGGCCGGATCCGATACCGATACCGACCTTGCCGTTCGCATCGATCTTGATACGTCCGTCCTGATGGAAGACGATGTGTCCGTTCCTGTGATGGATATCGTTGCCGATACCGTAGAAGAAACCTTCCTGAAGCAGGATGCGCAGATTACCCTCGCCCTCTGTAATGAGCGTCGCGCCCTCGGGTACGCGGATACCGCCCTGCTTGAATTTGTTGTCTCCGTGGAAGACCAGGGTTACATCCGCACCGGACTCCAAATCGATACAGGGTCTGTCGGGCGCTCCGATCAGGGAGACATTCTCGAGCATGATCTGTCCCTCGTAGCCGGACTTTATATGAATCCTGATGTTGGATTCGACATTCACCATACCGATGATGGAGATGTCTCTGTATACCATGTTCTCGCCGCCGATCATGATCTCGGTGCAGCCGTCCTTCATGAGCGTATTGAGGAAGATACGATTGGTCTTGCCCGCCTCGTAGACACGTTTTATCACGCCCGCTTCGCGCTCGTTCCTGAAGGCAATGATCTCCTCCTTCACACGATCATCGATCCTCGGGATCATCATGGGTGCGGGACGTCCGGTGTAGTAGCCCTGGATCAGGTCCACGCCTAAATTGATCACCGTGCGAAGCTCCTCTGTTGTCTCAACGCCTTCTGCGAGCGCCATGATGCGATTGTCATGGCAGAATCCCACGATCTCACGGACAAAGTGCTGCTTTTGCACATCATCCTGGATGTTGGAGAGCAGGGACCTGTCGATCTTTACGTAGTTCGGCATATAGCGGAGCAGGTTGTTGATGTTGGAGTAACCCGTTCCGTAATCGTCAAGTGCAGTCTCAAGTTTGAGTCTGCCGAAGAAATTCTGAATTCTGTCAAGATCTTCATCCTCTAACTGGGATTCCTCGGTAAACTCCACGACCGTGGTGTCGGAATTCTTCTCAAGAAGGATCTCGATCCTTGAGGTGTCGTCATTCGCCATCTTGACGCCCGGGATACTGTTGATGAAGATCTTCTTGCCCTCAGGTCTCGACTTGCCCTCGTCGATGATCTTGAAGACATTCATAAATGTAGCTCGCTCCACGTCGGGCAGACGTCCGAGCATATTGGCGTACTTGATGATGGTGAGAGGACTCACCACTTCCTCCGTGCCGGAGCGCATCAGCGCCTCGTAGGAGTAGATCTCGCCGTCCGTAGCTTTTACGATTGGCTGGAAATGATACGTGAGCAGATTCTCATCGAGGATCCGATCAACGAGTTCAAGCGTCTTTTTCTCTTCCGGTCCGAGTTTCTCGATCGCACCGACCTCCGCATTTGCGCGAAGTCCCTTGCCGGCTCCGTATCTTACCAGAAGCTGTCTTAAGGCCACAGTCTTACGAAGACTCTCGAAACCTCTTGCCACCGTGTTCACCCACATGCGGTAAATCTCATCATAGGTCCGCACAGAATCTCCGTAGCCGACCACCGCATAACCGAAGCACTCCGCTTCGCAGAACACGGGCGTAAAGAAGAATGCTCTCGGCTTCTCGGAGGGTTCGGAAAGATCTGGAAGCATGGACGCGGTGTCAAACATCCGGTCCGTGCCCACAAAACTGTCCTGGCCTTCGCGATTGTAGCGCATGGCGTGCAGCACCTTCGGGGAGTAACCCTTGTTCATGCAGTGGAGGTCCGGACGGGACGCCATCTGCAACCAGGGGGAATTGATCATCAATTGAAATGTATCTGCTCTCAGCTGGTACGCATAAGAGTATACTGCCTGCAAATAATCAGACAGTTCATTTTGTGCAAGCAGATCCTCGGACATGGTGTTGTTCACGGAGAGGAATCCTTCCTCTGAAACATCGGTGCTCCACTTGGGTCTGCATCCGCGTTTTACAAGTGCAGCGGGAAGTTCACATCCGCAGGTCTCACCAATAAAGAGCTTCGGCTCGATGGAGAAGGGTTGCATCTTCTCTCCTTTGATTAACGCATCGACATACTTTGCAGCGTACTCGCCGCACTCAAAGGCTGGTACAAGCGCAGAGGTCAGTGCCTTGGGGCTGTCCGCACCCTCATCCGTGGAATCATATCCCGCAACTGCAATATCCTCGGGCACTCTGTAGCCCCTCTTCGTCAGGGCATCGCAGAGTCCGATGGCCATGGCATCGTTTGCGCATATGATCGCTTCAGGAAGCGGATCTCCGCTTTCCAGCATCTCGATCACGCACTGCTCACCGCTGGTGTACCAGAAGTCACCGAAATAGATCCTCTTTTCCTTCACAGGAAGTCCGTGTGCCTGCATTGCCTCACGGTAAGCCTTCATACGCATCTGCGCATGCTTATGCCAACGCTTTCCGGTCAGGAAAGCGATATCTTTATATCCATGCACTTCTATCATGTGGTTCACGGTCGCAACCATCAGTGCATATCCGTCCGTGCAAATGCTCGGATAATAAGCGCTCTCTCGCTCGATCACAACAACGGGTTTCTTGTAGGACCCATGAAGTTTCTCCTCGATCACCTCGGCAACGCCGGCCGTCTGGATACTGTCCTTCAGGATTATGATCGCATCAAAAAGATCCGGATTCGCCAATTGAAAGATATTGGCGTCCGCCTGCTCTCTTACTTCCGTGTCCTGGTACTTTCGATACATAGAGAAAACACAGACATCCGTGTTATCACCAAATGCCTGTTTCAGAAATCCGCAGATAAAGCGATTTTGATACCCCTCATTCGCGTCTCCGACGTAGATCGCGAATCTTCTCCTATCTAAACCCATCCTCAATACCTCACATTAATGTGATGAAGTAATTATACCACAGTCACGGGAAATTGTGTACAAAAAATGAACAAAACCACCAACCCTCTGTTACGGCATCAGGTCTGGCATTCCGTTGCTCCCAATGTTCCATTTTACCTGCCGTTCCTCCGCTCCCGGGACGATCACCGCGCACAAACCATTTTGTGCGCTATAGATCATCCCTCGCGCTCCGGAACTGTAAACCATCAATGCTAACAAAAAAGCACCCGGCCCGTAACGGGTCGGGTGCTTTCTATGTGTCTTGTCAGAATTTACTCTGCGTCGGTTGCTTCCTCAGCGGGTGTTTCTGCGTCAGTTACGGTAACTGCATCCTCAGGGATCTCTAAATCGTTGAGACCTGAGTCAAGCTGCACGCTTCTGTAACGCTTCATACCTGTACCTGCAGGGATGAGCTTTCCGAGAAGTACGTTCTCCTTGAGACCGATCAACGGATCGACCTTGCCCTTGATCGCTGCTTCCGTGAGGACCTTGGTGGTCTCCTGGAAGGAAGCTGCGGACAGGAAGGAGTTTGTAGCAAGGGATGCCTTGGTGATACCAAGCATTACCTGTGTACCCTCTGCAAGTTCCTTGCCCTCTGCCTCAAGCTGCTCATTGATCTCCTCAAAGTCAAGTGCGTCAACGAGTGTACCGGGAAGATAATCGGTATCTCCGCTCTTCTCCACGCGGATCTTCTTGAGCATCTGGCGAACGATCACCTCGATATGCTTGTCGTTGATCTCTACACCCTGGAGACGATATACTCTCTGCACTTCGCGGAGCATGTAGTCCTGTACGGCCTGAACACCCTTGATCTTCAGGATGTCGTGAGGATTTACAGGTCCTTCGGTCAGCTCGTCGCCGGCACCGATCACCTGTCCGTCCTGTACACGGATTCTGGAACCGTAAGGGATTAAGTATGCCTTGGAATCGCCGGTCTCGGAGTTGGTTACAACAACCTCTCTCTTCTTCTTGGTCTCGCGGATCTCGATGGTACCACCGAATTCGGAAATGATCGCAAGTCCCTTCGGCTTTCTTGCCTCGAAGAGCTCCTCGACTCTCGGAAGACCCTGTGTGATATCTCCACCTGCCACACCACCGGTATGGAAGGTTCTCATCGTAAGCTGTGTACCGGGCTCACCGATGGACTGTGCCGCGATGATTCCGACAGCCTCGCCGACCTGAACTGCCTGTCCGGTTGCCATGTTCGCGCCGTAGCACTTTGCACAGACACCGAGGTGAGACTTACAGGTAAGGATGGTACGGATCTTCAGTCTCGCATCTCTGCGGATCTTGGTGGATCCTTCCTCATGGAAAGGAACACCGTTCTCGTCCACACCGTTCGCAAGGATATCAGCTGCGCGCTTCGGTGTGATCATATGGTTCTTCTTAACGATCATGCGGCCTTCTGCATCAAATACGCTCTCTGCCACATAACGTCCTGTGATTCTGTCCTCAAAGCTCTCGATGGTCTCATCTCCGACCATGAAGGAAGATACATACATGCCGGGCTTCTCATCGGAAGAAGCGCAGCAGTCTACCTCACGGATGATGAGATCCTGAGATACATCAACCAGACGTCTGGTGAGGTATCCGGAGTCGGCGGTACGAAGCGCCGTATCGGAGAGACCCTTACGAGCACCGTGTGCGGAGATGAAGTACTCGAGTACGTCAAGACCTTCACGGAAGTTGGACTTGATAGGGAGCTCGATGGTACGACCTGTGGTATCTGCCATAAGTCCACGCATACCTGCAAGCTGCTTGATCTGCTGATCGGAACCACGGGCACCGGAGTCAGCCATCATGTAAATGTTGTTGTACTTATCAAGTCCGTCAAGGAGTGCCTTGGTCAGCTTGCCATCGGCCTCTGCCCAACGGGATGTAACTGCCTGATAACGCTCTTCGTCGGTCACGAGGCCGCGTCCGTAGAGCTTGTTGATCTTATCTACCACCTGCTGTGCATCATCAAGGATAGCCTTCTTGGCTTCAGGCACCTTCATATCGGAAATGGATACGGAGATGGCACTTCTGGTGGAGTACTTGTAACCCATAGCTTTGACATCATCAAGTACCTCAGCGGTCTTGGTTGCGCCATGGATGTTGATACACTTATCAAGGATCTGCTTCAAACCCTTCTTGCCGACATGGAAGTCAACCTCAAGCTTGATCGCATTCTCAGGGATGCTTCTGTCTACGAAGCCTAAGTCCTGAGGGATGATCTCGTTAAAGATCAGCTTACCGAGTGTACACTCGATCATACCGCTTACGGTCTTGCCATCCTCGGTCTTGGCTGTACGCTTTACCTTGATGGTCTGGTGGAGTGTGATCTCCTTGTTCTCGTAAGCAAGCATTGCAAGGTTCTCACTGCCGAAGGAAGGTCCGACGAAGTTTCTTACGGTACTTACGATATCACGGAAGAAGACTTCCTTCTTGTCCTTGGACTGCTTACGGATCACCTTCACACGTACCAGGTCGGACAGTTCGATCTTACCGTCTTTAGCGTCCTTCTTTAAGTTGGCAATGTTCTCGCTCTCGTTCTCCTCAAGATACTCTTTGACAATCTTTCTGTCACCGATCTCGTCCTCGGAGAGCTCTGCATATTTATTCATGGTCAGATAGTAGATACCGAGTACCATATCCTGTGAAGGAACGGATACTACACCACCATCTGACGGCTTTAACAGGTTGTTGGGTGAGAGAAGGAGGAACCGGCACTCTGCCTGTGCTTCCACAGAGAGAGGAAGGTGCACTGCCATCTGGTCACCGTCGAAGTCTGCGTTGAACGCGGTACATACAAGGGGATGAAGCTTGATTGCCTTACCCTCGACAAGGATGGGCTCGAAAGCCTGGATACCGAGTCTGTGGAGCGTCGGAGCACGGTTCAGCATAACAGGATGCTCCTTGATCACTTCCTCGAGTACATCCCAAACATCGGGCTCGAGGCGCTCTACCATCTTCTTCGCAGCTTTTACGTTATTTGCTTTGCCCTGAGCGGTAAGTTCCTTCATAACGAAGGGCTTGAAAAGCTCGATGGCCATCTCCTTCGGGAGACCGCACTGGTAAATCTTTAACTCGGGGCCAACAACGATTACGGAACGTCCTGAGTAGTCAACACGCTTACCGAGAAGGTTCTGACGGAAACGTCCCTGCTTACCCTTTAACATATCGGACAGAGACTTCAGTGCTCTGTTACCGGGGCCGGTTACCGCACGTCCGCGGCGACCGTTATCGATCAATGCGTCTACAGCCTCCTGGAGCATACGCTTCTCGTTTCTCACGATGATATCGGGAGCGCCGAGCTCAAGAAGTCTCTTCAGACGGTTGTTACGGTTGATGATACGACGATAAAGGTCGTTCAGATCGGAGGTTGCAAAACGTCCTCCGTCGAGCTGTACCATAGGGCGGATATCGGGCGGGATCACGGGGATCACGTCAAGGATCATCCACTCGGGACGGTTGTTGGAATTTCTGAAAGCCTCAACCACCTCAAGTCTCTTGATGATACGAGCGCGCTTCTGGCCTGTGGAATCCACAAGCTCTGCACGAAGCTCCGTAGACTCCTTCTCAAGATCGATATCAGAAAGAAGCTCCTGTACTGCCTCTGCACCCATACCTGCACGGAAGGAACCGTAGCCGAAGTCCTCAATTGCCTTTTGGTACTCCTGCTCGGAAAGTACCTGCTTGTAATCTAAGGTTGTCGTACCCGCATCGAGTACGATGTAGCTTGCAAAGTAAAGAACCTTCTCCAGTAATCTCGGAGATACATCAAGGATCAGACCCATACGGCTGGGGATACCCTTGAAGTACCAGATATGGGATACGGGAGCTGCAAGCTCGATATGACCCATACGCTCACGACGCACGCTTGCCTTGGTGACCTCAACGCCGCATCGGTCGCAGACAACGCCCTTGAAACGGATCTTCTTGTACTTACCGCAGTGGCACTCCCAGTCCTTGCTGGGTCCGAAAATGCGCTCGCAGAAGAGACCGTCTCTCTCGGGCTTTAAGGTTCTATAGTTGATGGTCTCGGGCTTTTTTACTTCGCCTCTGGACCACTCGCGAATCTTCTCAGGGGATGCAAGACCAATTCTGATGGCGTCAAAATTGATTTGCTCTTCTTTTTTATCATTCATAACTACCGGCATCTCACATAACTCCCTTCTTAGTATTCATCTTCCTCGACATCGTAGGCATCCTCAAAGTAGGAGTCGCCGCCGGGGAGATCGGTAAGCTCGTCATTCTCGTCAATGCCGCTCATACCCTGCTCGGACAGGTCTTCCTCGTAGCCTCTTCCGTCGTCCGCGAGAACCTCACGAACTTCGTCGCTGCCGAAGTCAAGTGTTTCACCAAGTTCAACCTCTGTCTGGTCGTCTCTTAAAACTCTTACATCGAGTGCTAAGGACTGGAACTCCTTGAGGAGCACCTTGAAGGACTCGGGGATACCCGGTGAAGGGATATTGTCACCCTTGATGATAGCTTCGTAGGTCTTCACACGTCCGTTGATATCGTCGGACTTCACGGTCAGGATCTCCTGAAGTGTATAGGATGCACCGTATGCCTCCAGGGCCCAAACCTCCATCTCTCCGAAACGCTGACCACCGAACTGTGCCTTACCACCGAGAGGCTGCTGGGTAACCATACCGTAAGGACCGGTGGAACGTGCGTGGATCTTGTCGTCTACCAGATGGTGAAGTTTCAGGTAGTGCATGTAACCGATGGTAACCGGTGAATCGAACTCCTCTCCGGTACGTCCGTCGCGAAGTTTTACCTTACCGGTACGGTTGATGGGCACGCCCTTCCACTCTTCTCTATGATCTCTGTGGTCAGAGAGGTACTGCATAACCTCTTTGCTGACCTCTTTCTTATACTTCTTCTCGAACTCATCCCACTCTGTATTGACGTAATCATTTGCCATCTCCAGAGCGTCCATGATGTCGTACTCGTTCGCACCGTCGAAGACAGGTGTGGATACATTGAAGCCGAGTACCTTCGCAGCCAGACCGAGATGAATCTCAAGCACCTGACCGATGTTCATACGTGAAGGCACGCCGAGGGGGTTTAACACGATATCCAAGGGACGTCCGTTCGGGAGGAAAGGCATATCCTCTACCGGGAGGATCCTGGAGATAACACCCTTGTTACCGTGACGACCTGCCATCTTATCACCGACGGAGATCTTACGCTTCTGAGCAATGTATACGCGAACAGTTTTATTTACTCCCGGAGGAAGCTCATCGCCGTTCTCGCGGGTGAAGATCTTGGTATCCATAACAACGCCGTATGCGCCGTGAGGTACGCGGAGAGAAGTATCACGAACCTCTCTTGCCTTCTCACCGAAGATCGCACGGAGGAGTCTCTCCTCAGCGGTAAGCTCGGTCTCTCCCTTCGGAGTTACCTTGCCGACCAGGATATCACCGGCTCTTACCTCGGCACCGATACGGATGATACCGTTCTCGTCGAGGTCCTTTAATGCCTCGGGTGCAAGACCTGCAAGGTCTCTGGTAATCTCTTCCTCGCCGAGCTTGGTGTCACGAGCCTCAACCTCGTACTCTTCGATATGTACGGATGTGTAGACATCTTCCTTCACAAGTCTCTCTGAAAGAAGAACAGCATCCTCGTAGTTGTAACCTTCCCAGGTCATGAATCCGATCAGCGGGTTCTTACCGAGTGCGATCTCGCCGCCTGCGGTAGAAGGTCCGTCTGCGATTACCATACCCTTGGTCACTCTGTCGCCGCGCTTTACGATGGGGCGCTGGTTCATGCAGTTACCCTGGTTACTTCTAGCAAATTTGATCACATGGTACTCATCGCGCTCACCGTTGTCGGCCTTGATGATGATCTTCTCGGAGGAGGAGATCTCAACCACACCGTCACGCTTTGCTACGATACAAGCGCCGGAGTCAACCGCTGCCTTGTTCTCCATACCGGTTCCTACAACGGGGCCCTCTGTCTTAAGAAGAGGCACTGCCTGACGCTGCATGTTGGAACCCATGAGGGCACGGTTTGCATCGTCGTTCTCGAGGAAGGGGATCATGGATGTAGCCACGGAGAATACCATCTTCGGGGATACGTCCATCAGGTCGACATTCGCCTTGGGGAATGCTGCCGTCTCCTCTTTGAAACGACCGGATACATTGTTATTGATGAAGTGACCCTTCTCATCGAGCGGCTCATTTGCCTGTGCTACGATGTAGTTATCCTCTTCGTCAGCGGTAAGGTATACAACCTCTTCGGTAACGATGGGATTGGTGGGGTCTTTCTTGTTGAGCTTTCTGTAAGGTGCCTCTACGAAACCGTACTCATTGATCCGTGCGTAGGTAGCAAGGGAGTTGATGAGTCCGATGTTCGGACCTTCCGGGGTCTCAATGGGGCACATTCTGCCGTAGTGTGTATAGTGAACATCTCGAACCTCGAATCCGGCTCTGTCTCGTGAAAGACCACCGGGGCCGAGTGCCGAAAGACGTCTCTTGTGTGTCAACTCGGAAAGCGGGTTGTTCTGGTCCATGAACTGGGAGAGCTGGGAGCTTCCGAAGAACTCCTTCACTGCTGCGGTAACCGGCTTGATATTGATGAGAGACTGGGGTGTGATGCTCTCAATATCCTGTGTGGTCATACGCTCTCTTACAACTCTCTCGAGTCTGGAAAGACCGATTCTATACTGATTCTGAAGGAGCTCACCTACCGCTCTGATACGACGGTTGCCGAGGTGATCGATATCGTCGCTGTTGCCGATACCGTACTCCAGATGCATGTTGTAGTTAATGGAGGCAAGGATATCCTCTCTGGTGATGTGCTTGGGGATCAACTCGCTGATGGATGCCGCAATTGCCTCTTTGAGTTCATCCTCGTCATCATACTGCTCTAAGAGCTTCTCAAGCACGGGATAGTATACATCCTCCTTGATGCCGAGTTCCTTCGGATCAAAGCCTACGTAGCCGGACAGATCTACAACCATGTTGGAAAGGATCTTGACATTTCTTTCCTCTGTTGCAATCCATACAAAGGGCACTGCCGCATCCTGGATCGCTTTCGCATCCTCACGCGCCAATGTGGTACCCGCCTTGAAGAGAACCTCTCCTGTGGAAGGATCGATCACATCTTCTGCAAGGGTCTGTCCCGCAATACGATTGCGGAAGGACAGCTTCTTGTTGAATTTATATCTTCCGACCTTCGCAAGGTCATATCTTCTGGAATCGAAGAACATACTGTTGAACAGACTGGCTGCGTTCTCCACAACCTCCGGCTCACCCGGTCTGATCTTCTTATATAATTCGATGATACCCGTCTCGTAAGTGGTAGATACATCCTTCTCTAATGTAGCAAGGATCTTCGGCTCATCTCCGAAGAGATCGATGATCTCCTGGTTGGTGCCGATACCTAAGGAACGGATCAGTACAGTAACGGGAACCTTACGGGTCCTGTCTACACGTACGTAAAATACGTCATTGGAGTCGGTCTCATACTCTAACCATGCACCACGGTTCGGGATTACGGTACATGAGTATAAGGTCTTACCTAATTTGTCATGACCGATTGCATAGTAGATACCCGGAGAACGAACCAGCTGGCTGACGATAACACGCTCTGCACCGTTGATCACGAATGTACCCGTGTCTGTCATAAGCGGAAGATCACCCATGAAGATATCATGCTGAGCGATCTCACCTGTCTCGTTGTTTCTCAGGTGTACATTGACCTTGATCGGAGCGGCGTACGTAGCATCTCTTTCTTTGCACTCTTCGATGGTATACTTGATATCATCCGTGCAGAGCTGATAATCCACGAACTCCAAACTCAACTGTCCCGTATAATCGGTGATGGGAGAGATATCCTTGAAAGCTTCCTTCAGGCCTTCTTCAAGGAACCACTGGTACGAATCTTTCTGAACTTCGATCAGATTCGGCATGTCCAGTACTTCTTTTCTGCCCGAAAAGCTCATACGAACTCCTCTTCCGGAATCAACAGGACGCATTCTGTACTTTTTCATCGCGACTTTCACCCCTTGAAATATATTCACTGTCGACTATTACGGCACAATACGGCATATTAATCCATAATAGTGACATTCTATCACTTTATCACAGGGTTCTCGGAAAGTCAAACACTTTTTTGAAACTTTTTTTGATTGCAGAAATTTTTGAAAATTGACGCCCTTCGCTCCCGGGACAATCACCGCACACAAACCATTTTGTGCGCATTGTAACCATTTTGTGCGCATTGTAGGAATCCTATCGGATTCCTCCGAAGTCGCTCAAAGCCGCGACCGGCTGTCTGCATCACAGATGCAGACCGGACATAGATGTTCCCTCGCGCTTCGGGCTGTATGTTTTAATCTTATAAAAAGGGGTTTGATCCGTCAGGATCAAACCCCTTGAAAAGTCGTTAGAATTACTTAAGAGTAACCTTAGCGCCTTCAGCCTCAAGCTTAGTCTTGATGTCCTCAGCCTCTTCCTTGGAAGCACCCTCTTTGAGTACCTTGGGAGCGCCGTCAACAACGTCCTTAGCTTCCTTGAGTCCAAGACCTGTGCAGTCACGAACAACCTTGATAACCTTAACCTTGTTCGGGCCTACCTCTGTAAGCTCTACATCGAAGGAATCCTTCTCCTCGCCTGCTGCTGCGCCATCACCGGCACCTGCTGCTGCTACAACAACGCCTGCTGCTGCGGATACACCGAACTCCTCCTCGCATGCCTTAACGAGTTCGTTTAACTCTAATACTGATAACTTCTTAATCTCTTCGATCATTTCCTGAGCTGTCATGTTTGTTCTCCTTTTCTGAATAATATAGTAGTAAATGTTTCAATTACGCCTCTGCTGCTTCGTTCTTCTCAGCGATCTGCTTGATCACGCGAGCGAAATTAGCAATAGGGGACTGAATGCTTCCGAGGAACTTGGAAAGAAGTTCTTCTCTGGAAGGAACGGCTGCAATCGACTTGATGCCTGCTGCATCATAGTATGTTCCCTCAACCACACCGGACTTGATCTCAAGAGCGGGAGCCTCCTTCGCGAACTTGGAAAGTACACGAGCGGGAGCTGTGGCATCTGTCTTGGAAACAGCGATTGCGGTAGGTCCCTCAAGGTCAACCTTGATGGAATCAAGATCTGTACCGTCTACGGCAAGCTTCACCATGGTGTTCTTGTACACCTTGTAGGTGATATCAGCTTCTCTTAAGCTCTTACGAAGTCTGGTATCCTGCTCTACGGTAAGACCACGATAGTCAACTAAGACTACGGACTGCGCGTCCTTTACGGTCTCTTTGATCTCTTCGACGATCGGCTGCTTTAATTCTACCTTAGCCAAAACTACGCACCTCCTTATAAGATTTGAACTGCGTATCTCTATAAAAGAAAAACTCCCATGCCGAAACAAAGGAGTACATCGTCAACAATTACGATCTTCCTCGGCAGGCGTACGGTTCGTACTTACGCTAGGAGGAGCCCATCATGCATAGCATGATTCGGAATGGCTCCGACGTCAGGTCAGGATTCACTTGCGAATCGTGACACATCCTATGTTAGGAGCCCATCATGCATGACACTTCCTATCAACGCACCTGCTGTCTACGGCAGTTCATCGTTGCACATATTATCACAGAGAATATGCGGTTGTCAACCATCAATTTTAATCGTTATGCCTTCTTGATCGATGTTCTTATATAACGAGTAAGAAGTTTTCTTTTTAACATAATCAGAATACGGAATACAGACAAAGCTTAATTATGTCCCATTCGCGTCAAGAGTGCAAGAAAAAACCTCCCCAAGCAATTCGCTTGGAGAGGTTTTGTAAATGTTTCTACTTTCCGTAGAACGCCTTCTTACTAGCGTCCGCGGTAACACCCTTGTATGTGTTACCCGGTGCTGCGCTGCCCTTCGGTACAATTACTACCTGGATACCCTCCAGACGAAGTGACTGACCGCTGGTTCCTGCAGACTCGCCGTTCTTTGCCCAACCGAGCCATCCATAGTTCTGTGCATGCACACGATAGTAGATATCGTAATGCTTAGCCACCTCACCGGTAAGCTCAACGTTGATAGCCTCGAGACGTAAGGATCTTCCGGAGGTTCCGGACATAACGCCGTTTGCTCTCCAATCCTGCCATCCGTCGTTCTGTACATGTGTCTTGTATCTGATGCCGCCGGCATAATCGCTGTTACTCAGTCTCATCTGAATTCCTTCAAGTCTGAGGCTTCTTCCGCTGGTACCTGCAAATGCACCGTTGGTCTTCCATGCCTGCCATCCGACATTCTGCACATGTGTACGATAGGTTACATTCGGTACGGCCGCATCCGATACATTCGGCTCGCCGCCATGGTTCTTGTCTCTGTACGCGTCAGCGCTTACACTTGAGATCTTGCCGATGTTCTTGTCGAAGGATGCGCCCTTCTTCACAACCACGATCTGGATCGCTTCGAGTCTGTAGGCATAGCCCGCAGTACCTGCTGCCGCTCCGTTCTTCGCCCAGTTCATCCAGCCGATGTTCTGCGCATGGACTCTGTAGTATACGTCGTACTTATCCTTGTCCGCTCCCGTAAGCTGGATCTTGATCGCCTCAAGACGCTTTGCCTCGCCTTCGGTTCCGCTCATCTCATCGTTGGAGCTCCAACCCATCCATCCGTAATCCTGTACATGTGTGGTGTACTGGACGCCGAGGTTCTTGTTGCCCTCTACCTTAATCTTAATACCTTCAAGTCTGTAAGACTTACCACTGGTTCCTGATACAGTACCGTTTGCCACGTAGCCCTGTCCCCATCCGATGTTCTGGATGTGTGAGCTGTAGGACACCTTCACATCAGGTGTCACCGGCGGAGCCGGCGTCTTCACTTCTTCATCCACGTATGCGATCCCATAGGTAGAGAAGAGATTCGAACTTCCCGTGAGCACAGGTCTCTTTCCGGACGCAAGCACAGTCGCCTGGTTTTCATGGAACCTAAGCAGATAGAACGTTCTCTCTATCTTCGGATTTGTATTGAGCATGCCGTCCGGCACAGTCACGCTGAAGCGAATCGGACTGGGGATTTGCTCCAGTTTTCGCTCCTGGCGATTTCCGACTTTGAGCAGAAGAGAGATATCCATCGTTGCTCCAAGCACTGCCTTCTTACCCGTATCACGCGTAATCTGCGCCAGGGCTGCATTTGCCGCACTCCTATCCTCCACAGGAACTTCGCCGTCAAGATTCTCGGCGGTTAATGTCAGCGTAAGGTCATCGCCTGTCGCTACCGCCGCGCCCTCTTCCTGCGTTATCACACCAGTAGTCTCCAGCGCCCCAACCAAATTTTTATCAAGTCCGGTAACACTTCCGACAGGTGCATCAGGATCGATCTTCGTTTCAGTCTTAACGACTGCACCTTCGTCTGTAATCGTAGCATCCTTTGTTTCAACCACGGAATCATCGTTTGCCTCAAGCGTCGTCACTGTAACAGCACTTGAGTATCCGATAAAACCATTGCCGTCCTTCATCGCCTTCACGATTGAGTAGCAAGTAGCAGGGTTAAGTCCTGTAAACGATCCATTGTCAGATGTAATCGGAGTCGAACCCTGTATATCAAGATTGGTACATTCAAAGGTGCATCCTTCTTCAGCCGGCACCTTGATACTATCGTTCGTCACTGTTTCCGTGATTGGCGGAAGTATCGCATGGATATTAAATGCTGCAAAGCGATGCTCTGCGTCATAATGGCTTGCTATAGGCTCATATCCTTGAGGACCCCAACTAATCAGCTGTCCTTCACAATCCACAAAGAATCCTGCGTTAGAGATAAGATTAGCCACCACATTTATATCATCTACCTTGCTAGCTAAAACATCTACATAGTATTCATCATGCTCCCACTCATTGTACTGATCTTTGGGAATTGTACGTTTTTCAAGTGGAATCAGCACATCACTACCATTGTTCAGAATCGAAAAACTGAACTCAGCCTCTAACTGGCCATTGCTGCAAACAACCTTCTTTTCATCTTGACTCAGGTTTGTGTTTTTCGCCATGTAATCATCCGGAATAAACACAAGCGTTGCCATTGGTACACAAATCTCGATAGCATACTCATCCGTGAAGTCATTAAGTAGCAATCCCTCTTTTGCTGTTTGTATTCCCTGAGTATTCGTATCAACCAGTTCAACAACCCTTGAATCATCTCCGCCTTCAAAGTAGCGAAGGAATCCATCTCCGGTAGATACACTTGTTAAGTAATCAACACTGTTAAGCTGGCTTGCTGCAACCGTTATGTAATACTCGGTCCACTCATTGCCTTCTTCATCATGTTTTGTTTCTGCACTCCACGGGCCTCGATCAGAACCAAGCACCGCCTCAAAGCTTTGCGTAATGCCTGCTGTTTCAAAGAGAAGCCTTTGATTATCTTGTGGATCGATTCTTAGATCAGCCACTCCCTCTCCGGGTCGAACATAGACGCGTACATCCCTGTTCGTCACAAGAATCTTCAGGTCCTCAACATCATCCGGAATGGTCGCATCATCTTTCAAATCGCAGACCCGTGCAATGTAAGGATCGTCTTCACCTGCATCTTCCGGCCGGAAGACGTTCATCTTTGCCTCTACACGCGGGGTCAGCGTATCACGTTCCACTAAGACAACATCCATGGTCAACGGATCAAATCCATACAGGTATATATCTCTTCCTTCGTCGATTGTCACAGGTTCGTTGGCCAAAGTAGCCGGTGTTCCCTCATTATCGTATTTAGCAGTAACTCCCGTCCTAGAACCATCATCAAAGATAACATTAAACATTCTCGGCGGCTGGAAGAAGTCGATCTCGACTCTTCGCAAAGCATCCACCGTGGTAGGAACCGCAACTGTTGCCTTAAGGTGATCATCAAGCGCAATCTGTGTTCTTTGAGGATCCTGCGTCTGGCCGTCATCATCCCACCACTCAGCTCTTACCGGTTCGGCTTCAAATGCCAGATCAAGGTGATCGCCTGTTGTAAAGATACTCATAGCAGGCTGGCCGGGGCCATCGCCAAAGAATTTGGTTAATGTGTCTCCCTGCGCACCTGTTACACCAATGCGCACTTCTCCTTCAGGACCGTCGTAGACAACAGTAAATTCGTTGCCACCCACATCGCCCTTAATGTCTTTCGCACCATCAAAACGGATTTCTGTTCCTTCCGGTCTATTCGGACCGGGACCGGGCTGTTCGCCGTTCGAAGTAGATTTCTCAACCAGTTCGAAGGTGAGTTTTTCTCCCTCACTGACATCGAGTACTCCAAGTTTTACTCTATAAACATCAGTCTCCCCTATCCGTACCGGCGTGAGATTCGTGAGGAATGAAGCAGTACTCGGATCATCCCCGGAGTACTTCTTAATAACTACCGCCATGGACTCAGGATCAAAGTTGCTGATGAAAATCGGAGTACCCGCTGACGGCTCAAATCCATCATTAGGTTCAAACGCAGCTGTAAAGCTTGAATCCGGTGAAGTCTGTGCCATATGCGCACCTTCGCCTTCTCCTACAGTTACCTTAGGCTTCACAACCGTCATGTTATACTGCTTATCACTCTCGAATACGAAGAATGCTGCTGTATCGTTAGCGCCGGATGTATATGTTCCCGTCACAGTTCCCAAAGAATTTGAAGCGGCGCCTGCTTTTGCAGAATAACCTTCCGCCGGCTTCACTGTAAATGTAACAGCACCTGAACGATCGATCGTATAACCTGTATCCGTGGTTCCAAGTGCAGTCGCAGGTGCTTCCACTGTACCGATAACATCTCCAACACTATCCTTATAGGTAAAGACAGCCTTATTACCGTTAAGTACGGCTGTGTCCGAATGAACGGTAATAGAATCGCCGCTGGGGCTTTCTACTTCTTTTGATACAATCGAATAGTTCGAGAAGCTTGTTGTCTCAAATGAGATTGCACCGGTTTCCGGATCATATGAAGTAATCGGAACGATTTCATAAACTCCGGCAGCCTTCTCATGCACTAACTGGATTGCCTCTCCCTCGATGTTGCCCCTTGTGGTTTCATCAAGTGTAAGAGAGATTTCTGCAGGCTCAGTAAGCGGCTGGGCATGTCCTACTCCAATGTCCCAGGACTCGCTCTTTCCTTCTGCCTGTACGCCGCCCTTTAAGTAGGTCTGCATCAAGTCAAGATCTAGACTCTTTTCAACAGTATAACCATTATCGGGTGTATCGATTCCCGCATCAGTATCAGCAAACGTTTTGATTGCGGTCTCATTGACGGACTCAGCCTCGTCGACTACGAGCTTACCGGTACCGCCATCAATGTCTCCGTTTGGAAGGTATACAGCGCCGCTCTTTACGGCTCCTTCAACCGGATCAACCTTATCGTCATACGGTTCAATCACAGCTCCGATATGGAAGTTTCCTTCGTCAATCTTGAATGCAAAGATACATGCACCGTCGGTGCCTTCATCGTCAAGTAAGACAACATTTCCTTTATTACGATTAACTCCATGGAAACTCTTAACCTGGTATCCCTGTTCCGGTTGAATTTTCATTACAACCCAGGTTCCGGTAGGCATAACCATCTCACTGGTTTTCCTTACGGCACCCGTTGCCGTTCCTTCACGATCGAGCTGATAATGAATCGCATGGATGTCAGGATCTGTAAACTCCTTGTCATTCTCACCGACATGTAAATGCTTATACGCATACGGATGTGCCGCAGCAGAATCGTCAACACCCTGAATATACTCCGGTATGGGATCTCGGTCCACGTCGTCGCCCGAACCGTCATCAAAGTATATATCCATCAGTTTGATCTGCGAATGGCCGATGTAAAGATCGCTCGGTTCCGTACCGCCCTGTTCGTAAGGAGCAAAACAATCCTCATTCGACCAAAGGAAATTACCGATGAATACCTCCGTATTGGGCTGAACCATGACTTCAATCTCAAAAACCGGAAGTTCATTTTCGTCTGATTTGTTGTATTTCTCAGACGGATCCGGGACAGTCACATCCGGAAGTGTCACGGTCACACCCTGATCACCATAATGTCTTAAAAATGAATTTCTGTCATGGAATACCGTCTTGTAGGGATCCTGGCTAACCTCGAAGACACCAAGTCTATCCTCACCATTAACCCAAAGACCCACAATATCATAGCCCCAATTCAAATGGAAACTGATATCAACCTTAGTAGGATCATTCTCGTCGGGTACATATCTGATTTTCTGTCTTTCAAGTGCACTAAGGTCACAGTTTTCTGCTTCCAACTCCTCTTCGGTTCCGTGGAAGGTGTCTGTTCTTTCTCCACCTGCCTCGCCGGAATTCAGGCTAACTGACAAATTCGCCCACTGTCTTGAATAACGCGTTGTCACATTGCCGTGCCACAGAGGGGAATCAACAGTAACAGAATCAGTATACCCATTACCAACATGCTCCGCCTTAGGAGCCGAGATCTTTATGATCGCCTCGGATCCTCCCGGAGGGTTCGGATTGTCGCCCGCATTTTCCGCACCGGACACAACCGCAAAGGTAAGATTTTCCGGTATACCTCCGCCGTTGGGATTGACGATCTTCACCTCATAGTAATCCGCATTGTTCGGTCCGACATTTGTACGAAGTTCCGTTTTAAACGGATTGCTTACATCACCTGCCTCCGTCACTTCCACGTGCATCTTGCTCGGATCAAAACCGCCATACAGCTTGATCGTCATGTTCGAGGTAACTTCCATCGCCGTATTGACAGGGATGGTATTCGTCTCGCCGTCGCCGATAAACGCATAGATGGTTTTATCCGCCTGCCCGTCGTTGATCACCCACGAATTATCACCGAAATTGACATTATAGTTAGCGTCTCCGCCGGGATTTGAACCTTGTTGCTCCGCACCGGGCACAACCTCAAAAATCAGATTGGTCGGAACACCTCCGTTATTTGTGTGATTGGCAATCTTGGTCTCATAGTAAGGTGCATTGTCCGGTCCGACATTTGTGGCAAGTGTCGTTGTAAACGGATTCTCGCTCGTTGTATCTGCGGTATCCGTCACCTGTACATGCATTGTGCTCGGGTCAAAACCGCCAAACAGCTTGATCGTCGTGTTCGAGGTAACTTCCATCGCCGTATTGGCAACGATGGTATTCGTCTCGCCGTCGCCGATAAACGCATAGATGGTTTTATCCGCCTGCCCGTCGTTGATCACCCACGAATTTGCTCCGAAATCAACATTATAAAGCGGATCCTGAGCGGGATCGTTGCCACCCTGGTTATTCTTTAACTGAACCGTGAGCGCGTAAGCTTTATCAGTTGCCTGATTAAAAAAGTCGTCCGGTAATCTAAACGCACCATTCTGATCTACCTGGTCAGATACCATCTCCCAGTTATCATCAGGGTTGTGATAAATCGCAACTTCCATTGAACTGGGGTCAAAATTCTGAAAATAGATGATCGTCTCAGCCGTGCATACATGTTCTCCATTTCCAAAAGGCGTATGGTGTGCAGAATCTTTATACGCATATACGTAATGCGCCTCGTTCTGATCCCCCATAACATCCCACGTGTCACCGAAAGAAATGTTATAGCTATTGCCATCTGCTTTCGCATTCACCGACGGAACCATCGTGAATGCCATGACCAGCGCTAACATGAGCGCCAGCAGTCTACCCTTCCTTCGTTTCTTCATACTTCTTCCTCCTTGATTTCAGTATATTTTCACAGATTTGCATAAAATCCATGCAAAAAACTGTTATTATTATACTATTTTTTGCCCTCCCTCGCAACTGATTTGACGGATTGGCAACTCATAAAAAAATTGCCGTTTTGGCAATAAAAAAGACCGAACAACGTCCGGTCTTTTGCATGTATGTCCCGCGATAAATTTACTCTGTGAAACAGAAGGAATCGGATACGTAGTAGGTGACCTCCACGGGGTCCTCTGCCTTTCCGACCGGTGCAACCCTGATCACCCAGGCATCACCGTCCTGAGGCGACGCGCCCTTTTCCACACTCAAGATTGTGGCACCGCTTCCCTCGAGCCGTCTTACATTTGTTACAGCTTCTCCCTGCGTGATACCTGCGTATACCTCATCCGCGGTTCCGCTCTGTTCGCTTTGCCCGGTGGCGTCTGCCTCGGTGGTCTCTGCTTCGGTGACCTTTGCCTCAGTAGTTACAGCCTCGGTGGTTACTTCCTCGGTGGTATCGGCAACCTCGGATACATTTCCCTGCTTCTCCGTCGTGGCATCCTTAGTCGTCTCTGTCGCTGTCGTCTTCGCAGCTCCGTCCGCTTCATCATCCTTCTTGCCGCCGCATGCGGTAAGGCCTAAGGCTGTCACTATCAAAAATCCCAAAACAAGTTTCTTCATCGTCTGCTTTCTCATGTTTGTCTCTCCTGTTTTCATAGTGTATTTGTTTTCGTAAATCAGACCTAGTGTATCCCCTTTTTTCGCAAAAGACAAGCGTTTTCACCGTTTCGGTACTTCCTTGAAAAATAGCCCCTTTTGTAGTAGACTAACCACAGAATAGACAAAGGAGGAATGTTTCTATGTGGGCTTACGAAAGTGTATTCTATCAGATCTATCCTTTGGGGTTTTGCGGTGCGCCCTTCGAGAACGACGGGGTGCAAGCGCATCGATTAGACAAGATTGAGGCGTGGATCCCGCACATCAAGAAGCTGGGTGCGAACGCCATCTATTTTTCTCCGATCTTCGAATCGGACACGCACGGCTATAACACCAAAGACTACGGCAAGATTGACTGCCGTCTCGGCACCAATGAGGAGTTCAAGGCGCTGGTTACGAAACTCCACGCCGAGGGCATCAAGGTCGTCTTGGACGGTGTCTTCAATCACGTCGGCCGCGGTTTCTTCGCATTCAAGGATGTGCAGGAAAAGAAGTGGGACTCGCCTTACAAGGACTGGTTCCATATAAGCTTTGACGGCAACTCCAACTACAACGACGGTTTCTGGTATGAGGGCTGGGAAGGCAACTTCGATCTGGTGAAATTAAACCTCAGAAACGAAGCTGTGATCTCCTACCTCTTTGATAATATCAAGATGTGGATCGAGGACTTTGAGATTGACGGGCTCCGCCTGGATGTGGCGTACTGCCTCGACCGGGATTTCCTGAAACGCTTAAAGCAGCACTGTGACGGATTAAAGGCGGACTTCCTGCTGCTCGGCGAGCTCTTACACGGCGATTACAGCATGTTTGTGAATCCCGAGATGCTCAACTCCGCTACGAACTACGCATGCTACAAGGGACTGTTCTCAAGCTTCAACAGCATGAATATGTTTGAGATCATCCACAGCCTGCAGAGACAGTTCGGCCCGGAAGACTGGTGTCAGCTCCGCGGCATGCACCTGCTTTCCTTCGTGGACAATCACGATGTAACGCGTGTAGCAAGTATCCTTTCCAACAAGGCACATTTGCCTCTGATCTATGCTTTGGCCTTCGGTATGCCCGGCATTCCCTGTGTATACTACGGCAGTGAGTGGGGCGCGGAAGGCCGCAAGGAGAACGGCGATCCGTCCCTGCGTCCGAGCTTCGACGCACCCGAGTGGAATACGCTTACCGATTGGATCTCGAAACTCGCTGCGGCGAAGAAGGGCAGCAAAGCTTTAAACTACGGTGGTTTCCGTTCGGTGGTGCTCACCAATCACCAGTGCATTTTCGAAAGAAAATGTGACGACGAGCGTGTACTGGTTGCCATCAACGCATCCGACGCTCCCTTCACGGCACATTTCGACGCCGGCTGCGGACAGGCCACAGACCTGATCACCGGAGATCTCCACGACTTCGGCGGTGGTTCCGAACTCCCGCCTTACTCGGCAGCTTTCTGGAAGATGGAGCGATAAGATCGCATCAAAAAACCGACCCTTACCGGGTCGGTTTTTTAATACTGTTTAGTCTTCCTTCTTCTTCATGGAAACACCAAGTGCAAGGATACCCATAACCGCAAATGCCATAAGCGGGAATACGAAGAGCATCTCATCTCCTGTCTTCACACTGTCATTCTTGGCTTCGGTAGTCGTCTCGGCTGCTTTCACCTCAGCTGCCTTCGCTGCTGCCTTGATGGTAAATGTTGCCGTCACAGTCTTGCCGTTCTTGTAGATCACTTCGACCTTGTGCTCACCCGCACCGAGTGTCGCAAGGAATTCTTTGGTAAGGATCACAATGGTGGATCCGGGAGCAACGATTGCTGTCTTTCCGTCATCCCTTACCTGCTTCCCGTCAACAAGAAGCGCATCGAACTGATCATAATCTCCGTCGATGTGGAAGCATACACCCTCGTCATCGCTTCCCTCGGTGAATGTGGTAACCGTGTTTTCGTCATCGATCAGCTCGTAGGTAGGTTCTTTCTCAGGCTCGGTTTCAGTCATAACAAATTGTCCAAAGATTCCTACCTGAGTATCCGAAGTATAACCCGGAACATTTTTTGTCAAACCGGTCTGTTCAATGGCAACATCCTGAGAAAAAGCATATCCCTCATTTGGATAAAAATACACCTCAAAATAATATGTCTTTCCGACTTCAAACACTCCTTCTACCGGGCTGTCGTCAAATCCCCCTGTGAACATCGTATAGCTCACATAATACTTTTCCGGCTCATCTACTACAATATCCGGCTTGGTTTTGTTAATAACCATACCAACTTTGGGCTGATTGAATTTGAATTTTATCGTATCAACCTCCTGAGCATCAACTGCAACAGAGCTACCCGAATCGTCGGGCTGATCATAGGTAGGCGGGTCCGCCTCTACATTCGTGTCTTCCCCCGTAAGCGTGGGGTCTGTGGTTTCGCCTTCAGCGAACACTGTCTTGGCGGGAGCAAATGCCAGTCCGGTGCAAAGCGCTAAGGCAAGTGCCAAAACTGCTTTCATCTTCTTCATATGAAATCCCTCCTAAAAATATAATTAATAACTAAAAATGCACAGATAATTGTAGCACAATGTATACACAAAAGACAAGAAACTTGCCAATCTGGCATAATTGACAGATTGGCAAGTTTGAATGAACTATCTCTGCAGATACGGCTGCGCGGTCACACTTCGGATTCCGCCGTAATCAAGCGCCGGCTTTGCTCCGCCTTTTTTCACCAGCACGATCTGGATACCTTCCAGTCGTCTGCCATAGCCCGCTGTTCCGGCGTGAGCTCCGTTTGCCGCCCATCCCATCCAGCCTACATTCTGCGCATGGACTCTGTAGTACACATCATAATTTTTCGCGATATCGCCGTAGAGTTCCACGTCGATTGCCTCAAGTCTTAGGCTTCTTCCGCTGGTTCCCGACATAGCGCCGTCAGCCACAAAGTTCTGCCAGCCTATGTTTTGAACATGCGTCCTGTACCGAACGCCGCCCGTGCGGTCCTTGTTGGTCAGATTGATCTTGATACCTTCCAGGCGAAGGCTTCTTCCGGATGTTCCAGCAAATCCGCCGTTTGTCCTCCACGCCTGCCAGCCCACATTCTGCACATGTGTCTGGTAGGATACATTTACCACGTCACTGTTCGCAACCTGCGGCATGCCGCGACCGTTCTTGTCGCTGTAGCCTTCTTTCACGGTGCTCTTTACATTTCCGATGTTCGTATTCACCGGCGCACCCTTTGCGACAACCACAATCTGAATTGCTTCCAGGCGGTAGGCATAACCTGCCGTACCGGCGGGTTCTCCGTTCTTCGCCCAGTTCATCCAGCCCTTGTTCTGCGCATGAACCCTGTAATAGATATCATACTTGTAGGCATCGGATCCCGTAAGTTTGATCATGATCGCCTCAAGGCGCTTGGACTCTCCGGAAGTTCCGTTCATCTCACCGTTTGCCGACCAGGCCAGCCAGCCGTAATCCTGGCAATGGGTCGTATACTGCACGCCCAAATTCGGATTACCGGTCACAGAAATGTTGATTGCCTCCAATCGCAGGCTTCTTCCGGACGTTCCGGAAATCGCTCCGTTCTTCCTGTAGGAGGACTCCCAGCCGACATTCTGGATATGAGTTCTGTAGTTCACGTCCACATCACTCGGAGATGTATAGGATGTCGGCGTTGTGGTGAGCACCTGATTCTCAACCCGGATACTCTTGTTTCTTGCATAGGTATCCGCATAGGACCCCTGCTCGCATATGATGGTCGTGTAGATCACAGGATTGCCGGACCCTATCCAGTAGTACCCCGTGTGGAACGCATCATCCGCAATGGAGGTTACACTCGTCGGTATTGTAGTCTTTTTAAGCGACTGTGTTCCGCCAAATGCGCCGGCACCGATCGTTTTCACGCCGGACTCGATCACGACCTCCTCAAGGCTTTGCATTCCGTAAAACGCCCTGTCGGAAATCTTTGTGATCCCTGATTTGATAACTACTTTTTTGATATCGTTTTTGATGGACGCAAGACCTTTCGAGACAAAGTTTTCGTAGATCTCACCCGAACCGCTTACGGTCAGCGTACCATTCGCGTAAGACCAGAAGGCTGTCGGGCCCGCCATCGCATAAACCTTTTTGGTAAATGCACCGCTCGTTGTATCAATGGTATAAAACCCGAGATTGGCTCCGTCCGATGCATAAAACACCACTTTGTTTCCGTTCACAATGGGATTGCAGCTGGAGTATGGTGCCGGTGCCGTGTATTCATTGCCCAGCAGATTTCCGTTTCCGTCAACAAACCTGTAATGAAGCACATGCTTGGAAAGTGTTGTTATGTCGCTGCCGCCGACCGACGCCTCCGTTGCCGCACTTTCCCAAGAGAGAAGGAAGCGGTTGTTGTTGATCTTCGTCAGGTGAACGCCCTTGAATCCGCTGGTGGTTCCGTTGGTTGTGACCCACTTGAAGGTTGTGTTCGCCTCTGTCGGATTGGAAATCGGTGTACTTGTCAGATATACATTGTACGGTTTGCCGCTTCCGTAATTCGCCTGATCGATGGACGTTCCGACCGTCAGAATCTTTGACGAGGAAATCTCAATATCTTCCGCCGTAGCATAAGTCGCTACCGCCCACGCGCTGGTTCTCTCTCCGCCATATCGAAGCACCGGAAAGCTTCCTGTTCTTTTGTTCGTCGAAGTGTTAATCTTGGAAACCTTTGCATATTCTGAACCTTCGCTTTCTTCCAGAATAAACACATTGGAACCGTTTACCGCAAGATCCTGGGAAAAGGAATGCAAATAATCCGCATCCGTGATGGAACCTGTCATGGACGCTTCGTTGACCGTAAAGAGAAGCATTCCCTGATGTCCCTGATTATACTGAGGATCCACGTATCCCTCATGTCCGCAGGCGATGTACAACGTTCCGCTATACTCCGCCATGTCAGGATAGCCAAGGTCAAACATGTAGCGAATCTGCTCGCCCCAGTCATTGCTACCCGTTATATCAGCAACGCCAAGTCTGCTCCAGGTCTTACTGTACTTGACTACCCGCATGATCACCTTTGCGGTATTCTGTTCAGTGTTATGTTGTGCGAATACCAGATAGTTTGCGTCCTTGCCTGCATAGCATCCGCCATAAAGTTCCATTTCCTTCTTCACGGACTGCTTGGATAGAAGATCAAAAGAAGAGTTGTAATTCTCGATCCACACCACACTGCCGTCCGAGAACACTCTGGAATAACCGGTAGCTGTCGCTATAAGCGTCGACCGGTTCGAAGAAGATAGATTGTCCTGCATGAGAGGAATCTGGTTGGCTGCCTGTGCCTTACCCCCGGGCACGGGAACCATCACCAGTGTAAGAACCATCACCAAAGTCAGGACCGCTGAAATCAAGCGCTTTTTGTTCATGATTCGTAACCTCCTTGTTTTCCAACCCCTAGTTTCAATCTTACCACACCGGATGATCTTTTTCACGGACTATTTTCTTCTCTCCTGTTTCCGGGTCCGTGCTCTCTCGCCTCCTGTACGGACGAATCAGCTTCCCGGTCTCCTTTCGTCCGTACTTCTATCCTCCCCGCACGGACTAATCGGCTCGATTCTTTCGTTTCGTCCGTACTTTCTCGCTCCCTGTACGGACGAATTAGCTTCCCGGTCTCCTCCCGTCCGTACGCATCCCCCTCCCACACGGACTAACCAGCTCGATTCTTTCGTTTCGTCCGTACTTTCTCGCCCACTGTACGGACTCAACAGCTTCCCGGTCTCCTCCCGTCCGTACGCATCCCCCTCCCGCACGGACGAACCAGCTTGCTTTCTTCTCCCGGTCCGTACAGGCCCGATAATAGCAACAAAAAAGCACCCGGCCATCATAGGCCGGGTGCATATAACAATTCTGTAGTGGAGTCAGGTACCCGAGTTTCCTTCTCCCAATCCTTCTACTCCTCTTCCGGATGGAAGTCGTAGTCCGTCGAGGACGGGAACATGTCATCCTTCCACGTGATGGTGGAATCCTCCGTCGCAATGGTGACAGTACCGCTTCCGTTCTCGTAAGCCACCTTGGTGGATGTGACGCTTCCGTCGGTAGCGTAAACATAGTCCGTCTCAACGCAGTTGCTGTAGGTGATCACAAACTTGCCGTCCTCCTCGGTGAAATCACCGCTCATAGACCACTCGGAAGACTCCGTTGCACTGCCGCTCCAAACCACATAGATCCGCGCGCCCGTGTTGCCGTCGCACTCGATGGTCATGCGCGCTCTGCCGTTTGAATAATTACCGATGAAGTTCATCAGGGGATTCTGACCGTCCCCGGACTGCTTTGTATCATCTGAGGCAGCCAGCCACTGCTTCTCCGACTTGCAGAAGTCCTTCGAAGCGTAGTAGTACCAGATGGGTGCATCATCACCCGTCGTAGATGTAACGCCGATCTTGAACACATCTGTGTCTTCGTTGGACGGAAGGCTTTCGGAACTTACGATCTTGAAGCCCTCTCCCACATACTCGATCACGTTTTTCTCCGCTGCGGAGCGATTGGAAGCAAATGTATCGGCTTCCGATTTTGCTTCTGTTGTTGCACCTGCTGCCTGTGTGCTCTCATCAACACTCGAAGCATCAGTTGCAGTCTGCGGCAGCGCTTCCGTCGAAGCTTCCGTGGTGATCGGATCCATATTCTTATTCCCACACCCGCCAAGCATCGCTACCGCAAGTGCCATAATTGTTACCGCAATGAGTCTCTTCTTTTTCATATCATGCCTCCCGAAATTATACCGAAACCGGACGATCCATCATCACTCTCAAGTCGCAAAGCACCACACGCCTCACCGACCGATGCCGCATCTCATACGTATAGATGCTTCCTCCGATTTCTTAGCGGATTATAGCACACACCAAAATAAAATCAACACAATTCACCAATACGGTGTTTTTTTGTCCATCCCATCGAAATCCACAGTGGCCACATCGCCCGCGTGCGTTTACCCGGGGATGATTATTTCACAACCAATCCGTTCCCGTCGAAGTCTATGGTGATCGTGTCGCCCGCGTGCAGGTTGCCCGACAGGATATGACGTGCCACCAGCGTCTCCACATTCTTCTGCAGGAAGCGCTTCAAAGGTCTTGCGCCGTAGTGCGGATCGTAGCCCTTCTCGATCACGTAGGCCTTTGCGGCGTCGGTGAGTCGAAGCGACAACTCTCTGTCTGCGATACGTCCGGACAATTCCCGAAGCAGAAGATCGACGATGTTTCCGATGGCAGGCTTGTCTAATGGCTTAAACATGATGATCTCATCCAGTCGATTCAGGAACTCCGGACGGAAATGTGCCCGCAGCAGTCCGGTCACTCCGTCGGCCGCCTCCTTGCGGATGTTGCCCTCATCATCGATGCCCTCGAGCAGGAAATCCGATCCGATGTTGGATGTCATGATCAGGATCGTATTCTTGAAATCCACGGTCTTACCCTTGGAATCCGTGATCCGTCCGTCGTCAAGCACCTGAAGGAGCACATTGAACACGTCGGGATGCGCCTTCTCCACCTCATCGAAAAGCACCACGGAGTACGGCTTTCTTCTGACTGCCTCGGTCAGCTGTCCACCCTCATCGTATCCGACGTATCCGGGAGGCGCTCCGATCAGCCTTGCCACACTGTGTTTCTCCATATACTCACTCATATCGATACGAACCATATTCGCTTCGTTGTCAAACAGCGCTTCGGCAAGCGTCTTCGCAAGTTCGGTCTTGCCGACACCGGTCGGTCCGAGGAAAAGAAATGAGCCGATGGGCTTGGTGGGATCCTTGATGCCCGCCTTGGAGCGGATGATCGCATCCGACACAAGATCCACAGCCTCATTCTGTCCGATCACCCTCTTGTGGAGCTGGTCAGCCAGATGCAATGTCTTGTTGCGCTCGCCCTCGGTCAGCTTTGCCACAGGGATACCGGTCCACTTGGATACGATCTTCGCGATCTCCTCATCCGTCACGGTCTCATGCACCAGCGTGCGCTCCCCGGCACCGACTGCCGCTTCAAGGTCCGCCAGTTCCTTCTCCACCTGGGGCAGCTTGCCGTACTGCAGCTCCGCCGCCTTCTCCAGGTCATAATTTCTCTGCGCGATCTGTATCTGATCCAGGACTGCCTCGCGCTCTTCTTGAAGCTTTCTAACGCGTTCGACACCCTGCTTCTCCTGCTCCCACACGGCACGAAGCTGTGCGGACTGCTCCTTTAATTCCGCAAGTTCCTTCCGAAGCGCAACCAGCCTGTCCTTGGACAGGTTGTCCGTCTCATTCTTTAAGGCCGCCTCCTCGATCTCCATCTGCATCTGCTTTCTGGAGATAGCATCCAATTCAGCCGGCATGGAGTCAAGTTCGGTCTTGATCATGGCGCAGGCTTCATCCACAAGGTCGATCGCCTTGTCCGGCAGGAAACGATCCGTGATGTATCGGTTTGATAGCGTCGCTGCCGAAACCAGCGCACCGTCGCTGATCTTCACGCCGTGGAAAACCTCATAACGATTCTTGATACCACGCAGGATGGAAATGGTATCCTCAACCGTCGGTTCATCCACCATCACCGGCTGGAAACGACGCTCAAGCGCCGCATCCTTCTCGATATACTTTCTGTATTCGTCCAACGTCGTGGCACCGATGCAGTGAAGCTCACCTCTCGCAAGCATGGGCTTTAACATATTGCCGGCGTCCATCGAGCCCTCGGTCTTGCCCGCACCCACAATGGTGTGCAGCTCATCGATGAAAAGAATGATCTGTCCGTCGCTTTCCTTCACATCGTCAAGCACCGCTTTCAAACGCTCCTCAAACTCGCCTCTGTACTTCGCACCTGCGAGCATGGCACCCATATCCAGCGCAAAGATATCCTTATCCTTCAGGGAATCCGGCACATCTCCGCGCACGATACGCTGTGCCAGGCCCTCGATGGCCGCAGTCTTTCCGACACCGGGCTCACCGATCAGCACGGGATTGTTCTTTGTCTTCCTCGAAAGGATCCGGATGATATTTCGAATCTCGTTGTCCCTGCCGATCACAGGGTCCAGTTTCTGTTCCCTGGCCCTCTCCACCAGATTGTATCCGTACTTGTTCAGCGTATCATAGGTCGCCTCGGGATTGTCGGACTCCACACGACGCGTGCCGCGGATCTTGGCAAGCGCATCCAGAAACTTGTTCCGGTTGATCCCGTATCCCATAATGAGGCCCTTCACCGCCTTGTTCATGCGCTCAAGAAGTCCCAGAAAAAGGTGTTCCACAGACACATAGCTGTCGCCCATCTGCTTGGACTCCTTCTCCGACTGCAACAATGCGCGCTGAAAATCGTCACTGGTGAAAAGCTTGCCGCCGCTTACCTTCGGACGATAAGCCACCAGTTTCTCGGCCTCCTTTGAAAAGGCTTCCAGATTGATTCCCATATTGGTGAGCAGTTTCGCAATCAGACTGTCTTCCACGGTGATCAAACTGTAGAGCAAATGTTCCTGATCGATTTCCTGATTGTTGTACTCATACGCCAGTTTTTCACAGTTTTCAATAACTTCCAGTGATTTTCTCGTAAACTTTTCCGCATCCATATTGTCTACCTCCTTTTCAGCCTGTTAGCACTCTTGGCAGGTGAGTGCTAATCCATCTAAGGCTAGTATACCACGAAGCCTATAATTGTCAAGATATCTTTTTTGTCTGTACAATACCCAGGCAACACAACCACTTGCCGACTGCCGTCATATCATAGGAGCCAGACACCTAAAGGAGTCAGGCACCCATGACGAAAAAGAGACCGTATCAGAATCTGATACGGTCTCTTTTTCGTCTGTATGTACGCTTCTACTTCGCGTAGTGCTTCATGATCTCGCGGATTCTTGCTGCGTCATCCTTGCGGATCTTCTTGCGGTCAGCGAAGGCCTCGAGCAGAGCCGAAACTTTGCCGTCGAAGTAGTAGTCCACAAATTCTCTGGCCTTGGCGAGCTGCACCTGCTCTTTCGTAAAGAGGGGAGTTACCACGCTGTCGGTAAAATCCACAACACCGCGCTCGGAAAGACGCTTGATCATGGTATATACGGTTGTACGCTGCCATCCGTGAACGGAAAGCGCAATTGCTGTAAGGTCTCGCATCCTGACGGAACCCTCGTCCCAGATCAGGTGCATCAGCAGATATTCGCTCTCGAATATCTCCGGTACCTGCTTTTCCATATTGTTCTCCTCCTTGCCTACTCTGCCTTGCCGATGGAAAGGAATCCGTTCTCATTCGCATGAAGCAGGAAGGACAGTCCGATGTTCTTCTTTGCTTCGTCGGTTGCCACGTAGATCTCGCCGGTCTCTACAAGAGACTTCGAGATTTCAAGTACCTTATCCTTGAACAGCATCATCTCACGTCGATCTCTGGATGAGAGTTTAAACATATACTGGTTCTTGGAGCTGATCAGGAGAATGTTGTAGATGTGGATATTCTCCTTGGTGGTTCTCATCGCAGAACCGATCATACGGGAGTTTGCAATGATGATCTCTGCATTCTCGTCGGGCAGGTACTCGGAAAGGATCAGCTTGTAGATCTTTAAGTAGCTCTCCTCTTCCTCTGCCGATACGGGCATCTCCGCTACGGCAAACTCTACGACGGAGTCTGCCATCTTGATGGTACCGCCCTCATCGTTGATCACGGCGGTAGCCTCCTTGGGCACACAGAGACGGAAGAACTTGTTCTCGATCACCTTCTGATTCTCGCCGGGCTCCTTTAAGACGAGCTCATGATACTTCTTCTCCATCTTGTTCATCGCGATGATGGCGGAATCGTCTCCTGTCTCAGCGATGGAAACAAGCTCTGCATAGAGTGCTTCGATGTTCTCGTCCACCTTGGGGACAAGCTCGATGATCTTCTCGATAGCCGGCACGTGTCCGACGATCGCACTCTGCATATAGTACTCAACCTTCTCCTGAACGGAGGAAGCCTTCTCGGCCTTGTACTCGATCAGTTTGAAGAGGTTGTCCTTATCGAAATCCTTGAAGCCGTTGTCGTACGCCTTCTCGAAGTACGTGATACTCTTGATCTCACCCTTGTAATCCGGAACGGACTCCTGCGCCTGGTAAATCTTACCGAGCTCATAAGCCGCCTGGTAGCTGCCTAAGCCGAGCGCCTCGTTGAAGGCCTTCTCGATATCGTAGGATGTGGCCATGTAGAATACCTGGGACTGCTTGTATAACGCAACCTTCAATGCGGTCTGTCCGCTGCCCGCCTCGATGGCGCGCTCCCACTTTTCGACTGCACTCTGCAGGTCTTCGTTGCCGAGTTCCTTGATATCCTTGATGTAAGCGTCCGCCTCAACGATACCGTTTGCTTTCGCTTCCTCGAAATACTTGAGCGCCTTCTTACCGTCACGCTTGGTGCGGAGTACGCCGTAGTAGTAAATACGTCCGAGATAGAAGGCCACACGCTTGTGTCCGAGTCTGTGTGCATTCTCGTACCAGTTGAGCGCCTTCATGTAGTCCTTTTGATTCTGGTCGTAGATCTGGCCGAGCAGGAATGCAAGGTCCGGATCCTTGGTGGCTTCAAAGAGCTGCTTTGCGTAGCTGATGGTCTTCTCGATATCCTTGTAAGGCGAATCCTCATCAAAGTAAAGTTCGATCAACAGATAGCTGGCCTTGATGCTTCCGAGTTTTAAGGCCTGCTTGGCCGCAGCCATCGCGCCTTCATAATCCTCTAAGTAGTAGCAGTATACAGCCTCGCTGTAGTACTGGTTGTCCTTACGGTTTAAGCTCTGATCACTCACCACGGTGGGATCCACGAATGCGAAGGAGTTCGCACACTCGAAGATGATCTCCTCGTACTGCTCGATAATCTCCATCGACGCACAGACAAACTTCATGCACGCAAGACGCTTGCCCTGATAGAAGGCAAATGTTACGATACCCTTCTCCATCTCCTTGTGATAGAAGGTAGTGCAGATACCGTCCGCATACTCGGTGATGTAAGCCTTGAGCTGAAGCTCCTCATCGAAAGCGTCGTTGCAGTAACGAAGATAATTTTCAAGCGTCTTCTTGGAATCACGGGGAATACTGTCGTAGGATACATACATCGCAAAGTCCTTGTAGGTAAGGCTCGGCGCGTAGTACTCCTCGTCGGTCTCCTCATTGATCGTCTTCACCCAATCCTTCGGGAGCTTGTGAATATAGCCGTCCACCTGGTTGTGAACGTAAGTATACTGATACTGGAGACGGGATGCCTCGATGGCCTTGTAACGGGGCTCCTTGCCCTTCGCACGACGTGCATCCGCGATCTCGGTGTAGAGTTTGTCTTTCTCTTCGAATTCAATACTGTCGGTATGCTGACTTGCATACTCAACGCGGTCGTAAGCGGACATTGCCTTGGTATCACCGAGGTCGGCCAGCTTTCTGTACCACATCATCGCCTTCTCGTAATCAACGGGTACGATGAGCTCGCTTCGGTTGCCGTACTGGTCGATCCGCGCAAGACCGTTCTCGTAAATGTTACCGAGATTCATGTATGCAGCCTTGATGCCGCACTCGGTCGACTTCTCGAAATAGGTGATCGCCTTGGAAAAATTCTGCGCCTCCAGGAACATCTTCGCGAGCTTGTAGATGGTGTCACCATCCTTGTTCAGGTTCGTGAGTTTCTCTAAGTAGGTGCAGGCCTTGTTTAAGTCCTTCTCGATCATACAGTTGCTGTACTTTCCGGTCTCGTACAACTCGCTCATGATCTTCAAGGCGTCAATGCCGATATTCTTATACTGTTCATCAAGAATCGCAACGTCAACAATACCCTCAAGGATCGTCACCGCATCATCTGCGTTGCCGTTCTCCATGAGGTTCATAGCCTTGTCGTATTGCAATTCTACATTGCTTTTGTTGGATTTTTTCTTACCGCCGATATTAGACAGAAAAGGGATTTTCCCCAGAGCGGAACTGAACCATCCCATATATGGTATCCTCCTTGCGCACTCACTTACGTGCACATTTCATTGTATCACAAAGCATGCACGTATGCAAGAAACTACTTGCCGGATTCGATGTATCCCGCAAGCTCCCCAATTGCTTCTTCCGCATCGCTTCCCTCAGCCTGTAATTCGATCTTGTCACCCTTCACAAGGCCGAGACTCATCATCCCCATGATGCTCTTCGCGTTAATCTTCTTGTCGCCTGCCACAATGATGATCCTGCTGTCATACTTGCTGGCAATCTGCACAAGCATCGCTACAGGTCTTGCCTCTGCCTCGCCGGACAGATTCACGGTTACATTCTTGCTGATCATAGTTCCTTCCTCCTAAACATCTTGCCCCCTTACGGGTGGCTCGTTCTCAATTCATCAGCGATTTCACTGATCTTTCTCAGTCTGTGATTGACGCCTGACTTTCCGAGCGGCGGGTCCAAACGTTCCCCGAGCTCAGCCAGCGTGATATCCGGTTCGCTAAGCCGAAGCTCCGCAAGCTGCTGCAGGTTCTTCGGCAGGGTCGAAAGCCCTCTCGTGTCACGGATGTAGGTGATATCCTCAATCTGTCTTACCGCTGCGGAAACCGTCTTGTTCAGGTTCGCGGTCTCGCAGTTGACGCGCCTGTTGACGCGGTTTTTCATATCCTTCAGGATGCGGACATTCTCCATGTCCATCAGCGCGTGATGCGCACCCATCAGATTCAACAGGTCGGAGATTTCCTGACTCTCCTTGATATATACAACATGATAGCGCTTGCGCTCCACCGTCTTCGGATGCAGGGAAAATGCAGTAAGGATCCGCATCAAATACTCTGCATGCCTCGGGTTGTCACAGGCGATCTCGAAGTGATAGCCCTTCTCGGGATCCGTCAGGGACCCGCATGCTAAAAATGCACCGCGCACGTAAGCCTGTTTGCAGCACGAGGATTCCGTAAGAATCGGGTCAGCAACATAACGTCCGTCCACCACACTCGAAAGCTTCAAAGCGCGAAGCGCTGCCTCATCTACCGGCGTAACGGATAAGAGTTCTGCCAAACGGTCCATCTTCTCATCTGCGTAGGAATTCTCCTCGTCCCGCCACCAGCTTCCGTCTTTCACAACGCCGCTCATAGAAACGAGGGCCGAGAGTTCGGACAGTCTGCAGTGTCTGGCAGACGGCACAAGTCGCACCAGTTCTTTTTTGACTTCAGAAGAAAAGGACATGCTATTCTCCCTTGACAATGCGGTCCTTCGTGATGTCCCTGTGGAATCTTCGCACCGTATAAGGAAGATCCGACAGGCGCTCAAACAGTTCATTCACCACGGTTACGGACCGGTGTTTTCCTCCGGTACAGCCGATGGAGATCACCAGCTGATTCTTGCCCTCCCGCTTGTAGCAGGGAAGCAGAAAATGTACCATCTCCGTAAGGGACTTCATAAAGGGCTCGTACTCCTCGCAGCCGGCAACCATCTCGGCAACCGGTGCATCATTGCCCGTCATCGGTCGAAGTTCCTGCACATAGTAGGGATTCGGAAGAAAACGTACGTCAAATACCAGATCGGAATCTTTCGGGATTCCGTACTTAAATCCAAAGCTCATGACAGTGAGGACCATATTGCCGTAGGCCTTCCCGTCACCGACGATCTTAAGCAGTTCCACCTTGAGTTCCCGAGTCAGCAGGGTGCTCGTGTCGATCACATAGTCCGCACGCTGGCGCAAAAACTCGATCTTCTCACGCTCCGCCTTGATGCCGTCGCCGATCCTGCCTCCCTTGGAAAGCGGATGGCTGCGCCTGGTCTCCTTGTAGCGCTTGACCAGTGCAGGCTCGGTAGCATCCAGGAACAAAATCTCATAGGTATAACCGTTGTTCTTGATTTCCTCAAGCATCACGGACATCTGATCCAAAGCATCGCCGCTTCGGATATCCACGCCGATGGCGATATTGGTCACCTCAAGCGTATCATCATGTGCCATGTCCGCAAAACGGGGGATCAGCATTACGGGGAGGTTGTCCACGCAGAAGTATCCCTCATCCTCAAGGATCTTTAATGCAGTTGACTTTCCGGCACCACTCATGCCGGTTACGATCATGAATCTCATGCGAAGATTTTTACCTCCGGTGTCAGCCAGATTCCCTGTTTCTCGTGTACGATGCGGCGCACATCCTCAATCAGTGTCAGGATGTCCTGTGCCGTTGCGTGATCGTAATTGATCACAAATCCGCAGTGCTTCTCGGATACCATCGCACCGCCGACTCTGTAGCCGCGCAGTCCCGAATCGTCGATCAGCTTGCCTGCAAAATATCCCTCCGGACGCTTAAATGTCGAGCCCGCGGAAGGGTATTCGAGCGGTTGCTTTTCAACCCTTGCTTTCTTTAATTCTTCCATCTTTTTGTTGATCTCGGCCACATCGCCCTCAGCAAGGCGAAGCGTAACGCGGCTTACGATCTGTCCCGGCTGCATAGCGCTTCTTCTGTAGCCGAAGTCCATCTCGTCACAGGAGCGAACTTCCGTCTTACCGCCCTCTGTCACGATAGTCACGGACTCCACGACATCCTTCATCTCACCGCCGTACGCACCTGCGTTCATGCAGATTGCACCGCCGATGGTGCCGGGGATTCCCGCCGCAAAACAAAGTCCCGAGAGTGCATGATCTCTTGCCACGGCAGCCACCTTGGAAAGCATGGCACCCGCTTCGACATGGATGCGGTTTCCGTCTACCGTGATAGACGAATATGCGTCGCCGATCTTGATGATGGGCGTCTTAAAAGGCGTATCGGCGAACAGGACATTGCTTCCGTTTCCGAGTACCAAAAAATCCTGCCCGGCTTCCTTAAAATAGCGGGAAAGCAGGCAGAGTTCCTCCTCCGAGGAGGGTATATAAAAATCCAATGCTTCGCCTCCGACACGGAAGGTGGTTTCCTTCGCAAGGGAGACCTTTTGTTCGTGCGTAATCTGATCGATGCTTGTCATGTGGATATCCTCTTACAGAAAACGTGAAAAAACCCACGCATTATTCAACGATTTTAATCATAACGCATGGGTTTCTTTTATTCAATGTGACAAAATGTAGAAAAAACGGAACGGAAACCGGGTTTCTTCGTCAACTTAACTATTTAAGATGAGATAAGCTCCTCCGTAAATACCGGCATCGTTTCCGAGCTCCGCAAGGGCAAATTTGGTGTTCTTGCATGCGTGGAAAGCGAACTCCTTGAAGTACTTCTCGGTTGTGTCCGTGATGATGGTACCCGCTCTTGAGACACCGCCGCCGATAACAAAGATATCGGGATCTACCACGCAGGCAATCTTGCTTAATGCGCGTCCCAAAATGCGTCCGTGTTCTTCCACGAGCTCCATCGCAAGATCATCGCCGTTCTTCGCTGCGTCAAAGATCTCCTTGGCGCTGATGTAGGGAACGTTTCTTAAGCTCGAAGGACGGTCGGTATTGTTGATGGCGTTGCTTGCAAGTCTTACGATACCTCTTGCGGAAGTGTACTGCTCCAGGCAGCCCTTACGACCGCAGCCGCAGGTCTCCGTCTCGGCCTCGTTCATGGTGATATGTCCGATCTCACCGCCGGCACCGTTCGTGCCGTAGAGCATATGTCCGCCGATGATGATACCGCCGCCGACACCGGTTCCAAGGGTTACCATTACGACATTGTCGTATCCCTTGCCGCCGCCCTGCCACATCTCGCCTAAGGCTGCGATGTTGGCATCATTGCCGGCCTTCACCGGAAATCCGGTCAGCTTGGAGAGTTCTTCGGCGCAATTGAATACGCCCCAGCCCAGATTCGCACAGCGAAGCACGGTTCCGTCCTCCTTCACGGGTCCGGGAACACCCATACCGATACCGAGAACATCCTCCGTATTGATCTGCTTTTCTGCCATCTTGTCGGCAACCGCCTCAGCGATATCACCAAGGATATTTTTTCCGCCACCCGTAGTACGTGTGGTGATCTCCCACTTATCAAGAAGCTCCGCGTTCTCGGAAAAGAGTCCGAGCTTTACGGTGGTACCTCCGATATCAACTCCAAATAAATACTTCGCCATGTCTTATTCCTCCTGATGTTTCATGTTCTTGGCCATATTCTCCGTGATCCTGTCGTAGAACTGCTGTGCAGCGTTCTCTCCCATCTTCTTCTGACGGTTGTTGACTGCGGCGCTCTCTACGATGATCGCGATATTTCGTCCGGGACGTATGGGGATGGAGTGGCTTACCACCTTATTCCCCAGGATCTCGGTGTATTGTTCCTCAAGTCCGAGGCGGTCGTAATTTGCATCACGATCCCACTCTTCAAGCTTGATCACAAGATCGATGCTCTGCGTCTGCTTCACGCACTCGACACCGAACATCTGCTTGACGTTGATGATACCGATACCTCGAAGTTCGATAAAGTATCGCGTGATATCCGGCGATGTGCCGACCAAGGTCTCCGAGGAAACCTTCCGGATCTCCACCACATCATCCGAAACCAGACGATGTCCGCGCCGGATCAGCTCAAGTGCGGCCTCGCTCTTTCCGATACCGGAATCTCCCATAATGAGGACGCCTTCGCCGTATACATCGACTAAAACCGCGTGTACGGTGGTCGTCGGTGCCATCTCCACGTGCAGCCACTTCACGACCTCGTGCACGAAGTCCGATGTGGTCTCTGAACGGTCGGTAAGGATGGGCACGCCGTATTTCTTGCCCTCTTCGATGATGAAATCATAGGGTTGAAGATTCCTGCAGAAGATGAGGCAGGGGATCTTGTAGGCAAACATCTTGTCGAAGATCTCGATGTTCTCCTCCCTGGTATGCATATTCGCGATGTAAGCGTACTCGACATTGCCGCAGATCTGGATTCTCGCCGCATCAAAGTGCTCAAAGAAACCTGCGAGCTGGACGGCCGGACGGTTCATATTGGGGTCCTTGATCAGAATACTGTCCGTATCGATCTCCGGCGTATGGTTCACAAGATTCATCTTGTTGATGAGATCCGTGACGGTAACGCTGTATTGGTCTTCCATGGCTGTTAGTTCCGCCTTTCCTTTAAAAAGGGGCTGCCCTGGGGCAACCCCTTCGTGATTATTCTTCGGGAAGCAATTCTGCTTCTTTGTACCTCTCGAGGATCAGATTCTGTATCCTGTCTCTCGTCTCCGAGTTGATGGGATGTGCGATATCCCTGTACTCCCCGTCCGATGCCTTACGGCTCGGCATTGCAATGAAAAGTCCCTTCTCTCCTTCAATGACCTTGATGTCATGTACAACGAATTCATCGTCGATCGTGATCGAAACCACAGCACGCATCTTGCCTTCCTTCGCAACTTTTCTGACTCTTACATCTGTAATCTGCATGTAACCCCTCCTTAAAACCTAAAAACCCAAATTACAGAGCGTATCTGAAGTTTTTCTCAACGATGACCTTGATCTGGTCAGGATCACCTGTGTGTACTGTATTCGCACGGAGCGTATCACGACTCTCCACGATGCAATTTTCGATGTAGCAGTTATCGCCAATGTGTACATCGTTTAAGATCACGGAATTCTTGATCACGCAATTGTTACCGATGTATACCTTCTTGAAGAGGATGGAATCCTCAACCGTACCGTTGATGATACTTCCGCTGGCGATCAAACTGTTGTTCACGACTGCGTCCTTGTTGTACTTCGCAGGAGGAAGATCCTCAATCTTAGAGAATACATCCGGATGCTGTCTGAAGAAATAATCTCTGACATCCTTCTTCAGGAAGTCCATATTGGTCTTGAAGTAGGAATCCACGGTACCGATGTTCCTCCAGTAGGAGTCAAGCTTGTATCCGTAGATCTTCTTGACGTTCTTGTAGCGGATCAGGATATCTGCAACGAAATCCTTTCTTCCCTCTGCCGCGCAGGCCTCGAGAAGTTCGATCAGCTGACGTCTTCTGACAACGTAGACACCGATGGATGCCGTGTTGGTCTGTGCAACCAAAGGCTTCTCCTCAAATCCGGTCACGCGTCCGTCCGGAGCAAGTGTTACCACGCCGAAACGCTTGATATCATCATCTCCCGCCTCGATATCCTTGCAGACGATGGTGATGTCTGCGCCGGTGGCGATATGCTCCTCAAGTACCTTGTTGTAGTCCATCTTGTAGACGGCATCTCCATGAGCGATCACAACGTAGGGCTCATGTGCCGACTTTAAGAAGTTGATGTTCTGGTAGAGCGCGTCTGCCGTACCCTGATACCAGTAACTGTTCGTGGAAGTGATCGTAGGTGTGAAGAGATAAAGTCCACCCTGCTTTCTTCCGAAGTCCCACCATTTGGATGAGTTTAAGTGTTCATTCAGGGAGCGGGAGTTGTATTGGGTGTAAACCGCTACCTTCTGAATGTGGGAGTTGGTCATGTTGGAAAGCGTGAAATCGATCGCTCTGTAGCTTCCGACGATCGGCATAGCCGCAACCGCTCTCTTTGCTGACAACTCACCCATCCTGCTGCTGTTTCCGCCTGCCAGTATAATTCCTATCGCTCTCATCTCATTCACCTACCTTTATGATGCTCGAACCGCTCTTTAAGAGGCCGTCCGGATATTCGTCGATGGTGGTCTCACCAAAGATGGCAACGTTCTTGCCGATCTTAACTCCGTCGGGAATAACGGAATTCTCACCGATCGTCACAAGGCCGAATGAGTAGATATGGGGTGCAAGCTCGTTCGGAACTTCCTCTCCGACGCCAAGCTCTGTGTTCTTACCGATGACGGTACCCTCCGCGATGATGGCTTTGTCGATCACTGCGCCGTCGCCGATGGTTACGCCGTTCATGATGATGGAATTCTTAACTACGGCATTCTTGCCGATGGTTACGCCTGAACCTACAACCGAGTGCTCGATCGTACCGTAAATCTCGGTACCTTCACCCACAATACTCTCCGTAACCGATCCTTCGGGATCGATGTACTGAGGCGGGAGCACGTCACTCTTGGTGTAGATGCGCCAGAACTCCTCATAGAGATTGAACTCGGGAATGATATCCACAAGTTCCATATTCGCTTCCCAGTAGGAGCCTAAGGTTCCTACATCCTTCCAGTAACCCTTGTAGTCGTAAGCGCAGATCTTGCTGCCGTTCGCGTGGCAGTGCGGGATAATGTGCTTACCGAAGTCGCAGGAAGGCTGGTCTTTAAGCTCTGTCAGTGCATCACGCAGCACCTTCCAGTTGAAAATGTAGATACCCATGGAAGCCTTGTTGCTTCTCGGGTGCTCGGGCTTCTCCTCGAACTCCTGAATGCAGCCGGAATCGTCCGTGATCACCACGCCGAAACGGCTTGCTTCCTCGATGGGAACCTGATAAGTTGCAAGCGTAATGTCGGCTTTGCTTGTCTTGTGATAGTCAAGCATCACCTCGTAGTCCATCTTGTAAATATGATCTCCGGAAAGGATCAGTACGTATTCCGGATTGTAATAATCGATATACTCGATGTTCTGGTAGATTGCATTCGCTGTACCTGTATACCACTGACTGTCCGTGCTGGTTTCGTACGGCGGAAGCACCGTAACGCCACCGATGTTTCGGTCGAGATCCCAGGGGATACCGATTCCGATGTGCTGATTAAGTCGAAGCGGTCTATACTGTGTAAGCACGCCCACCGTATCAACGCCGGAGTTGATACAGTTAGAAAGCGGGAAATCAATGATCTTGTATTTACCGCCGAAGGCCACTGCGGGCTTGGCCAGCTTTGAGGTGAGGACACCGAGTCGACTTCCTTGTCCGCCCGCCAAGAGCATGGCTATCATTTCCTTCTTAATCATAAAGTCACCCCTTTTTAGCAAGAATATGTTATATTATATCATCAAAGTAAAAAAAACGAAACAGTTTTATGCATTTTTTATAAAAAATATCATCTTTCAAATTTTGGTATGGTAATTTACAACAAAAAAACACCGACCCGATAAGGGTCGGTGTAAAAATATCACAATTATGCCGTCACAAGCTTCCGGCTGATCTCATTCATCGATCTTACGAAGGGCAAAAAATCCACTTCCAGGCAGGCTGCGATCTTGATATCGTCCTTTTCGGCAAGCACTTTGCCGAGTCTGCCTACCGCCGCTGCCATCCTGCCTTTGTCGATGGCGTCGGACACGCTGACAATGGTGTCCTCACAGTTGTTGAAGACCTCGATCTCCCAGTTGATACCCTGGATGACCAGTGTAAAGAGTTCATCCGTGTCGGAAACACGCTCGCCGCGGAGTTCGCCGACGACTTCTTCCACGCCCTCCACAAGGTTCGGGCCGTACTCGGACAGCTGTTTGATGATGTTTTCCGTTAACATCTGCTTATCTGCCATTATGCTTCCTCATTTTTTCTGGAAATCTCTGTCAGAGAGGACGCAAGACCTGCGATGCTTGCGATCTCGGAGGGAATGATCAGCTTGGTTGCCTTGCCGTCCGCAGCCTTGCCGAAGGCCTCGAGGCTCTTTAAGGTAAGAACCGCCTGGTCGGGGTTCGCCTCATTTAAAGCCTTGATACCGTCAGCGGTTGCCTGCTGCACCTTGAGGATCGCCTCTGCCTCACCTTCCGCTCTGCGGATGGTTGCTTCCTTGGCTGCCTCTGCGCGAAGGATGGCCGACTGCTTCTCTGCCTCTGCGGAGAGGATCATGGATTCCTTCTGTCCCTCTGCACGAAGGATGGCTGACTTCTTCTCACCTTCTGCGATGAGGATCTGCTCACGTCTCTCACGCTCTGCCTTCATCTGCTTCTCCATCGCATCCTGAATGGCTGCGGGAGGGATGATGTTCTTTAACTCTACTCGATTCACCTTGATACCCCAGGGATCGGTTGCCTCATCAAGAGTCGCACGCATCTTGGTGTTGATGGTCTCTCTTGAAGTCAGTGTCTGGTCGAGCTCGAGCTCACCAATGACGTTACGAAGGGTCGTAGCCGCCAGGTTCTCGATCGCCATGATGGGATTCTCCACACCGTAGGCAAACAGCTTCGGGTCGGTAATCTGGAAGAATACAACGGTATCGATACGCATGGTAACATTATCCTTGGTGATCACGGGCTGAGGCGGGAAATCCGCTACCTGCTCCTTTAAGGATACCCTGTGCGATACCTTGTCGATGATGGGCGCCTTCATCTTGAAGCCCGCAGACCAGGTGGTCTGATAGGTTCCGAGACGCTCTACCACGTATGCATACGCCTGCGGTACGATACGGATGCAGCTGCAAGCTACAATGATTACAACAAATGCTACGAAGATGGCGAAGGCCTGTCCGCCGTTCATAAGTAAGATCTGATTCATGATTACTCCTCCCGATTTTCTGCTGTCACCATAAGTTTCACGCCTTCAATGGCTCGTATGGTTACCGTGGTACCCGCCGCAATCGCGGTATCGTCCGCGGATCTTGCGGTCCACTCAAGGCCGTTCACCTTGACTGTGCCCTTGGCGTTTAAGTTGTCGATATCCTCGGTCACAATGGCTTTCGCACCCACAAGGCTTTCGACATTGGTCTTGATGGTGTCCTTCATCAGTTTCTTCTCGGCAAGCGGGCGCATCAGGAATAAGAGTGCCAACGAAACCACCGAAAAGATGATGACCTGCGGAATCCACCCCAGATTGAAGCAGGAGCAGACCGCTGCAACCACCGCACCGCCGGCAAACCATATGGTGGTAAGACCGAGGGAAACGATCTCAGCCACAAGCATGACGCCTGCGATGATAAGCCAGATCAGCAAGTTTTCCATGTAACCCCTCCTTTTTTAGTTCTCCTTGTAGTAATTGATCAGGCAACCTGCAAGGATGATGTCACGCTCGTCATCCGTAAGTTCTCCGAGCGTAAGTTTTAATTCATGCATGTCTTTGTTTACGACATAAGCGGTGATCACGTCCTTCTTCTCACGGATCGCATCGGCGATACCGGGAACGAATACATAATCATCCACATCAAAATCATAATCCTCACCGATCACGAAGGGAAGCATACCCCAGTTGATCAGGTTGGAACGATAACGCTTGGTTGCGTACTCCTTCGCGATGTTTGCGAATCCGCCGAGTACCTTCTGGCAGGATGCAGCCTGTTCTCTCGCGGAACCGTCGCCGGGCTTTACGGCGTAGATGGTGCTTCCGAAGCTTACGTTCTCATGGTTCACATCGGGATACTTCTCCTTGATGGTCTTCATGATGCCGGAAAGCTCGTCGCTTGCCTTGCACAGGCACTCGCCGCCCTCGCGTACCGCCTCGATATCACGTACCGCCTTCGCGCGTCCCACATAAGCGGGATCCTTTCTGGAAAGGGTAAACTCCGCAAGTCCGAGGGGATTGGAGCGGTAGGATGAGGTCTCACCCGAAGGGATCAGCTCATCGGTGGTGGTTACGGGATCGTGGATCACGGAGGCCACCTTTAAGAGTACATTGTCCGTCAGTGAGATCATGGACGGCCAATCCTTGATATTCGGTCCGAACTTCACCTCTACGGAAGGATCCGGACGGCCCACGCCGTCATATACGCGCTTCTCGTAGATGGAGCTGTCGAAGAAGTAGGTGTAGGTGCCGAACTCCGTATCCATCTCGGTGGCTGCGGTAAGCTCGCCCTTGGTTGCTGCCGTTGCCGCGATGGATCTTGCATCCATCAGTGCCACGGAAGCAATCTGTCCGTTCTGAACCTTGGAACCCTCTCTGTTGGGGAAGTTTCTGGTCGAGTGTCTGATGGAAAATGCGTTGTTCGCCGGAGTATCTCCCGCGCCGAAGCAAGGTCCGCAGAATGCAGTCTTTACAACCGCACCGGCCTTGATCAGTTCAACCATGCTGCCGTTCTTTGCAAGTTCCGCATAGATCGGCGTACTTGCGGGATATACGGAAAGGGTAAATTCATCGGAGCCGATGTTTCTGCCCTTTAAGATGTCGGTTGCTGCCATGATGTTCTCGAATCCGCCGCCGGCACAGCCTGCGATGATTCCCTGATCCACCATGAATTTACCGTTTCTCACCTTGTCGGCAAGTGTGAAAGGTACCTTGCCGCCGAGAGAAACCTTTGCGCGTTTTTCTACATCCGCAAGCACGTCGGAGAGGTTCGCTTTAAGGTCTTCGATGGTGTAGACATTGCTCGGGTGGAACGGCATGGCGATCATAGGCTTGATCTTGGAAAGATCGATCTTTACGACGCCGTCGTAGTAAGCTACCGCACCGGGAGCAAGTTCCTTGTATGCCGCGGGACGATTGTGTGTCTCGTACCACTGCTTTACGGTATCATCTGTCTGCCAGATGGAGGACAGGCAGGTGGTCTCTGTGGTCATAACGTCGATGCCGATTCTGAAATCCGCGGACAGCTTGGATACGCCGGGGCCCACGAACTCCATCACCTTATTCTTTACATAACCCTTCTCGAAGGTTGCGCCGATGATGGCAAGTGCCACATCCTGAGGGCCTACGCCCCTTGCCACCTCGCCCTCGAGGTAGATCGCTACCACGCCGGGACGTGCCACATCGTAAGTACGCTTTAAGAGCTGCTTTGCAAGCTCTCCGCCGCCCTCGCCGATGGCCATGGTACCTAAAGCACCGTATCTGGTATGGCTGTCGGAGCCGAGGATCATGCCGCCGCACTCAGCCAGCATCTCTCTTGCAAACTGATGGATAACTGCCTGATGAGGAGGTACATACATGCCGCCGTAACGCTTCGCGCAGGAAAGACCGAAGACATGGTCGTCTTCATTGATCGTACCGCCGACTGCGCAAAGAGAGTTGTGGCAGTTTGTAAGTACGTAGGGGATCGGGAACTCGGTCAGTCCCGAAGCACGTGCGGTCTGAATGATGCCTACAAAGGTGATATCATGAGAAGTAAGCTTGTCAAACTTGATCTTTAAGTCATCCATATTGTCGGATGTGTTGTGCGCGGAAAGAATACCGTAAGCGATGGTGTTCTTTCTTGCTTCCTCCGCATCCGCAGCAAGGCCCTTGCCCGCAAGGATCTGCGCCACATCGGGTCCGTCTTTCACAAGCTCCGTTCCGTTTAACAGATAAGCTCCGCCTTCAAATAATTCCATGTGTGTATCTCCTTTTTTATTCTTCTGTATAAGAGAGCACGAAGTTCTCCGCTCCGGTAAGCAGGGCTGTCTTCTGCTGCTTTACGCCCTTGCCGGTGGAGTGTTCCGTGATCGATTTCTGTGCGGACAAAAAGTCCACATCGTTGGTTGATGCTCCGTCAACGGTATAACCGTCGGATGTTTTAACGACTGTCTTCTCTACAGACAGTCCGTCCTTGCTGTACGCAACCAGGCTTGCTTCTTCGGATGCGCTGCCGTCGGAATCTTCGGGGATTGAGATCACATACTCATCCGTGCAGAAGTTCACGATGTTGACAAATCCCACATAGACATAGTTTTCTTTGTCGGCGCGGAAGATGAAGCAGGGTGTCATATCCTTGGACACCTGCTTGCTGTTAAATGCGATAAACTCAGGCGTCTTATCCTTGTCGATGTCATAGAGCATGAAGGAATCCGGAGCCAGCTTCTTGTAGACGCTGTCCTCCATGGTGGGATTGCCGTCCTCGTCCTTTAAAGCTTCCTTCAACGCCTTGTCGGTCTCGCCCGCAAGCTTGATATAAGCCTTCTGCCAGGGCGAAGCCAGATCCGCCTTGGCGGATGCCACATCGAAATCTCCCTGATAGAAACGCTCGATCTCACCGAGCAGTCGGTTGGCGTTCACCTTATCATCCAGTCGGATGTACTCTTTCAAGAGATCTCCGTAATAGGTCTTGCCCTCTTCGTACGCACGAGCACGAAGTGCGGCAAACTGCTCCTGATACGTCGTATCAAGTGGATCCACCTGCACGGTATCGCAGATGTTGATGGTCTGGAAGTAATTGCTGCTTGCGTATGCCGCATCGGCCTCCTCGTAAAGCGCGCGGTAGGTCTTCACTGCGGTGACATTGTTCATCACAAGAAGCGCGTAATCGTGCGCCTCATAGAAAGCTCTGCCCATAACCGTGGAAGTCACATTGGAAATGTAATCCTCGCTTACCGTGCCGTCAAGATACTTCGCATAGGCATCGTTTAAGATCTCCACCATGATGCTCTCACGGGTATTGTTGTCGAGTCTCGGCTGAACGGTTTCCATCGCCTCTCTCGCCTCGGCATACTGAACCGTGTCAAAGCTGTTGGTATCGATCAGGCCGTAGAAGGCCTTCTTGTATTCGTTTCGGTTGATCTTGTCCATGTATTTTGCCTGGATCGTGCCGGTGGTGTCGATCACACCGATGGCATCGAAGGAGGCTGCCGTATGAAGGAAATCCCTCTCGCCGGTGATATACTTCTCGGCCAGGTCCGCCGCATGGGCGTCTAAGTTCTTCACGACCTGATCCTTGCCGGAATTGGAGAGTTTCGGGAACTCCTTCTCCACAACATCATAACGACCGCGATCGATCATGGTGTAGACCCTGTTCACTCTGTATGCGGGCAGAAAGAAGATCACCGTTGCCGCAAGGGTCAGAACAAATAAGATCAAACAGGTAATGATCAGTGCATTCCATCTCTTTTTCATGTCTACTCCTCCTCCTCGTAAGTCTCGTCTTCGGAATCATCCGAGGAATCGTCGTAAGTTGTATCATCTTCGTAAGTCTCGTTGTCGGAGGAATCGTCTTCCGGTGCAACTTCCACCGAAGGTGCGGGCGCTTCCGTGGTCTCCTCCGTAACGGCGTCAAATTCCGTGGCTTTCTTGATCTCGGGCACGAAGGTCGCATCCGTGACGCTTGCCACAATGGTAAGACGTGTTACGCTTTTTGCATCCGATGTCGACGCAAGTTCGGGATATACCAGCGCGTCGCCGTTGGTATTCTTCACATAGGAAGGTGCATACTGCAGGAAGTAAAACGCCAGTCCCGCCAAGGCAAATGCACCGAGCATCAAAAGAATGGTGAAGATACCGAAGATCTTCTTGCCGACCGATGCCTTGTCACCGTTCTTCTTCTCTTCATCACTATCCTCTTCCTCAGGCTTTTTCTCGGAGAGGTCAATCTCCGGCTTAAATACCTTCGGCTTGGATTCTGTGGTCAAAATCTCCGTAGGTTCACGGTCCGCGTCGGTTTCTTCAGCCTCATCCGATGCATCTAAAGCTTCGGCAGCATCCTCATCTGCCTCATCGTCAGAAACCGTATCGCCTTCAGACGCCTCATCAGCCTCATCGGTTTCGTCGGCTTCATCGGCTTCGTCATCTTCGGAAACCTCGTCCGCCTCATCGTCGTCATAATCATCCGACAGTTCGGCCTCACGTTCTTCCTTATCAAGTTCCTCCAGCACGTCCCAGGAAGACTGGGGTGCGGATTCCTTCTTGTCTTTTTTCTTCTTCATGGTAGTTCTCCTGTCTCATTGGTCCTAAAACTCAACCTGTTCATTATAACAACTACAGCTAAATTGTTCAAGAAACTCTTTACTTTTTAAGCCTCAATGGTATAATGTTTAGGCTGAGTCACTTATATAGAAGGGAAAGGACACGATAACATCATGAAAAAGAACATCGAAATCCGCTGGCACGGACGAGGTGGACAGGGTGCCAAAACCGCAGCGCTCCTGCTCGCCGATGTAGCGTTCAATACCGGTATGTATGTGCAGGGATTCCCGGAATACGGCCCCGAGCGTATGGGTGCGCCCATCACCGCTTATAACCGCTTAAGTTCCGACGAGATTCGCGTACATTCCAATATATACGAGCCGGAGTTTGTCGTCGTTGTTGACGAGACACTCCTCCACAGTGTGGATGTAACCTCCGGGCTTTCCGAAGACGGTGCCATTATCATTAACACTGCAGAGCCGAAAGAGAAGATCATTCCCCTCCTCAAAGGATACAAGGGACGCGTCTACACCATTGATGCAAGACGTATCTCCATGGAGACATTGGGCAAGTACTTCCCCAACTCTCCGATGCTCGCCGCAGTCGTCAAGGTGACCGGCGTTATGGAAAAGGATGTATTCCTCGCAGAGATGGAAGCCTCCTACCGACACAAATTTGCGAAAAAACCCGAGGTCATCGAGGGCAACATGCGCGCTCTGACCATGGCATTTGAGGAGGTGCAGTGATGTCCCAGCCTACAGACGTACTTGAGATCAACGAAAAAAGCCCTTATTACGATATCACCCCCGGCAACCAGATTTACGGTGGCGGCGGTGCCAAGAAATTCAACACCGGTGAGTGGAGAACCGAGACCCCTGTGATCGATTGGGACAAATGTACCCACTGCCTGCTTTGCACACCCTGCTGCCCCGACAGCTGTATCCCCGTGAAGGACGGCAAGCGCGAAGATTTTGATTATGACCACTGCAAGGGCTGCGGCATCTGTGCCAAGGTATGCAGTTTCGGTGCGATCACTATGAAGGAGGGCATCTGATATGGGTATCCGCGAAAGAATGTCAGGTAACGAAGCAGTTGCCCACGCAATCAAACAAGTCAATCCCGACGTGATGGCTGCATTTCCCATCACGCCTTCCACGGAAATCCCTCAGATGGTTTCCACATTTATCGCAAACGGCGAGATTGATACGGAGTTCATCCCCGTAGAATCCGAGCACAGCTCCATGAGTGCTACCATGGGCGCCTGTGCGGCGGGAGCAAGAGCCATCACGGCAACCTCCTCCTGCGGTCTTGCCTTCATGTGGGAAGTGCTCTACGTAGCTGCTTCCGACAGACTCCCCGTTGTCATGGCAGTCGTGAACCGCGCACTGACCGGCCCCATCAACATCAACTGCGACCACTCCGACAGTATGGGCGCAAGAGATTCGGGCTGGCTGCAGATTTACGCTGAGACCAACCAGGAGGCTTACGATAACTACATTCAGTCCTTCCTCATTGCGGAGCATCCGGATGTACGTCTCCCGATGATGGTATGTCAGGACGGTTTCATCACCAGCCATGCTGTGATGAACATCGAACTGATCGAAGACGAGAAGGTCAAGAATTTCGTCGGTACCTACAATCCCGAGAATTATCTCCTGAATGCGGATATGCCGATGGCGATCGGACCTTACGCCAACTCTCCTTTCTATATGGAGACCAAGATGAACCAGCGCATCGCCATGAAGAATGCGAAGAAGGTCATCCTTGAAGTAGCGAAGGAATTTGAAAAGATTTCCGGAAGAAAGTACGGACTCTTCGAAGAATACAAAATGGACGATGCAGAGTATGCCATCGTGATCATGGGCTCCGCAGCCGGAACCACCAAGGATGCTGTTGATGCGCTTCGTGCAGAGGGCATCAAGGCCGGCATGATCAAGATCAGAGTCTTCCGTCCCTTCCCCGGCGAAGAGCTTGCAGCCGCACTTTCCAAGGTGAAGGCAGTCGCAATCTTAGACAGAGCCGAGAGTTTCTCAGGCCAGGGCGGTCCCGTAGGATCCGAGCTTAAGGCCGCTTTGATGGATGCGGGCGTATCCGCAAAGGCAGTGAACTACTTCTACGGCCTCGGCGGACGCGATTACACCGTCGGAGATGCCGAGAAGGTTTACAGAAACCTCATCGACATGACAGAGAACGGCAAGAAGCTTGAACAGTTCAAATACATCGGCTTAAGAAAGTAAGGAGATTCGACCATGGCATATAATTTTAAACAAGTTATGAGCAAGCCGGAGCGTCTCGCTCCCGGTCATAGAATGTGTGCAGGCTGCGGCGGTACCATCGCAGCACGTATGGTTCTCCGTGCGTTAAAGCCGGAGGACAAGGCGGTCATCGGCAATGCCACAGGCTGTATGGAGGTATCCACCTTCATGTATCCTTTCACCGCCTGGGAAGACAGCTACATGCACAACGCCTTCGAGAACGCAGGCGCTACACTCTCAGGTATTGAAACCGCATATCATGCACTGAAGAAAAAAGGCAAGATTTCCGAGAATTACAAGTTCATCACCTTCGGCGGTGACGGCGGTACCTACGACATCGGCTTCCAGTCCCTTTCGGGCGCTATGGAGCGTAACCACGACTTGGTCTATGTCTGCTACGATAACGGTGCATACATGAACACCGGTATCCAGCGTTCATCCGCAACTCCCATGTATGCGGACACCACCACAACCCCCGTCGGAAAGCAGTCCAACGGTAAAATGCAGAACCGCAAGGACCTCGCACAGATCATTGCGGATCACGATATCCCTTACGTTGCACAGACCACACTGATCGGCACCATGAAGGACCTTTATGAGAAGGCAGAGAAAGCCATCTACACACCCGGCGCAGCCTTCTTAAATGTCATGACTCCCTGTCCGAGAGGCTGGAGATATGACGCATCCGATATCATGAGCATCTGCAAAATGGCTGTGGAGACCTGCTACTGGCCTCTCTTCGAGGTAGTAGAAGGCAAGTGGATCCTCACCTATGAGCCGAAGAAGAAGCTTCCCATCGAGGACTTCCTTCGCACACAGGGCAGATTCAAGCATCTCTTCAAGCCCGAGAACGAGCACCTCATTGCAGAGTATCAGGCAGAGGTCGATCGCAGATACGAAGAGCTTCTCTTCAGATGCTCGAGGTAACGACCACCCGGACGCATACAGACACCGCAGGCTTGTTGCGAGGACACGCTCTCGCTAAGCACGGGTCCCCCTAGCGGTACTAAAAAAAGCAGCTATGGGGTCAGACTCCCGAAGGGGGTCTGACTCCCATAACTGCTTTTTAAGTGCCGAGACCCGTGGTTGTCCCTGCAACAAACCTCGGATGTCTGCATGCTGAGATTCGTTTTGGCAGCGGCTCTCGTGGCGTAAAGCATATGCGATTCTTAGCGCGGCATCTCGATGAAGCCGACTTTCTTCATAACCTTGCGTAAGGTTTTATTCGCGTAGTAGGATGCCTGCTCGGCATTCTCCTTCATAACACGGTTTACGAACTCTTTATCCTTCTCAAGCTCGGCATAGCGTGCCTGGAGAGGCGCAAGTTCGGTAGCCACCGCTTCTCCGACAGCCTCTTTCAAGGTGCCGTAGCCCTGTCCCTCGAACTCCTTCAAGGTCTCTTCCACGGTATGTCCCGTCACCGCGTTATAGATATCGATCAGGTTTCTGACGCCCGGCTGCTCGTCTCTGTAGGCGATCATACCCTCGGAGTCCGTCACCGCGCGCTTGAATTTGCGCATGATGGTGTCTTTATCGTCAAGAAGGAAGATGCTGGCGTTCGGATTCTCGTCCGACTTGCTCATCTTCTTCTCCGGATCCTGAAGGCTCATGACTCTCGCGCCGCTCTTTCCGATATAGGCATCGGGAATCGTGAAGACGTCGCCGTAGATTCCGTTGAATCTGGTTGCGATGTCTCTCGTGATCTCAAGGTGCTGCATCTGATCCTTGCCTACCGGTACAAGGTCTGCCTGATAGAGCAGGATATCTGCCGCCATCAATACAGGGTATGTGAAAAGGCCCGTGTTGATGTTGTCCGCATGTTTCGCCGATTTATCCTTAAACTGCGTCATACGGTTCATCTCGCCCATGTAGGTGAAGCAGTTTAAGATCCAAGCAAGCTGGGGATGCGCCGGTACATGAGACTGGAAGAAGAGGCAATTCTTCTCCGGATCAAGTCCTGCCGCAATATAGAGAAGCATCAGTCTTCTCGCATTCTTTTTCAACTCCGTCGGATCCTGTCTTACCGTGATGGAGTGCAGGTCCATAATCCCGTAGAAACACTTGATATCCTCTTCATCTGCGAGATTGACCCAATTCTTCAGTGCTCCGAGGTAATTTCCAAGGGTGATCATACCTGTGGACTGCATACCGGAGAGCATGGTCTTCTTGCCGTCTATCATCTCAGTCGTCCTTTCGTTCTCAATCGTCGCTTGCAGGCATATTCATGATCTGACGCTTTCTCGCCATCTCATCGCTTGCAAGATACTCGTCGTAGGTGGTCTGCTTATCGATCAGACCTGTATTGGTAAGTTCCATAATGCGGTTGGCCGTCGTCTGTACGAACTGATGGTCCTGACAGGCGAAGAGGCAGACACCGCCGAACTTGATCAAACCGTTGTTTAAAGCGGTGATGGACTCCATGTCCAGATGGTTGGTGGGCTCATCGAGGATCAGGACATTGGCGCCCATGATCATCATCTTGGAAAGAAGGCAGCGCACCTTCTCACCACCGGAGAGCACCTTCACCTTCTTCACGCCGTCATCACCGGCAAAGAGCATACGTCCGAGGAAACCGCGCACATAGGTGGTATCCTTGTCATCGGAATACTGTGCCAGCCAGTCCGCGATGATCAGGTCGTTGTCGAATTCCTTGGTGTTATCCTTCGGGAAGTATCCCTGCGTTGTGGTCACGCCCCACTTGTACTCGCCCTCATCCGGCTCAAGTTCGCCGGCAAGGATCTGGAACAGAGTTGTCGTAGCGATGGTATTCGGTCCGACAAACGCGATCTTGTCCTCTCTTCCGACGGTGAAGGAGATATCATCGAGTACCTTCTCTCCGTCGATGGTCTTTGAAATATGGGATACCGTAAGGACCTCGTTGCCGATCTCTCTCTTCGGACGGAAGTCAATGTACGGATACTTTCTGCTGGAAGGCTTGATCTCGTCAAGCTCGATCTTCTCCAACGCACGCTTTCTGGATGTCGCCTGCTTGGACTTGGATGCGTTCGCCGAGAATCTCTGGATGAACTCCTGCAGCTCCTTGATCTTCTCTTCCTTCTTCTTGTTCGCTTCCTTCATCTGACGGATCATCAACTGGCTGGACTCGTACCAGAAATCGTAGTTGCCCGCGTAAAGCGTGATCTTCGCATAGTCAATGTCCGCGATGTGCGTACATACCTTGTTCAGGAAGTAACGGTCATGGGATACCACGATGACCGTGTTCTCGAATTCGATCAGGAACTCCTCAAGCCATGCGATCGCATCAAGGTCGAGGTGGTTGGTGGGCTCGTCCAAAAGAAGGACATCGGGATTACCAAAAAGTGCCTGTGCCAAAAGCACCTTCACCTTGAGGTTACCGTCAAGCTCGCTCATCTGCTTGTAATGGATGTCGGTGTCAACGCCGAGACCGTTTAAAAGCATAGCCGCATCGGACTCTGCATTCCAGCCGTCCATCTCGGCAAATTCGCCCTCAAGCTCTGAAGCACGGATACCGTCCTCGTCGGAAAAGTCTTCCTTCGCATAGATGGCATCCTTCTCCTTCATGATATCATACAGGCGCTTGTTGCCCATAATGACTGTGTCCATGACATTATACTCGTCAAATTTAAAGTGATCCTGCTGCAGCACAGACAGACGTTCGCCGTCGTTCATGATGACCTCGCCCTTGGAAGGCTCGATGTCACCTGAAAGGATCTTCAAAAAGGTGGACTTTCCGGCACCGTTGGCACCGATCAGGCCGTAGCAGTTTCCTTCCGTGAACTTGATATTGACGTCTTCAAACAGCGCCTTCTTACCGAAGCGCAGTGTCACATTGTTCGCACTGATCATATGGGTTCCTCTCTTACTTCTTGATGTACTTCAAAAGATCTGCGGTGCGGTCACCGTTGATACTTGCCACGGTCACGTAAGCCACGTAATCACCGTTGATATAGTAGAACTGCTTTTCATATCCGGTAAGCCCGCCGTTCACTAAGATCGCATCAAGCATAGGCTCGTTTCTTCCGGCAACCTCTACTTCCACATTGTTCATGGACTGAACCTCGATGCCCTGGTTCTCAAGCTGTGTCTTGGTGGTGTCCACGATCATTGCGGTTATCTGCTTCTTGTCAAGGCTCATTCCTGAGAAAGGCTTGGACACCTGGATATTGATGGAATCACCCGTGGTCGGATCCGCAATGTATAAATCCGCGTAGGTACGTCCCTTGGTGCTCTCGATGTTGCTCTTTACCGTCTCAACGTTATAATCTTCCTCTGAAACACCGGACTGACCTGCAAGGGTCTTTGTATCGCCGACGGTCCATCCTTCGGGTACCTGGATCTCAATACCGAAGAAATCGTTGGTATATACATCTCCGTTCACCTGCCCGAGCTGGAAGTCGCCGCTTGTTACCACTGTGTCCCCGGCGCCATCCTCTGTCGTTACATCGTCAGTTGCCTGTGTATCTGCTTCTGTCTCCGGAAGAAGGATGTTTGCTTCCGTAGTCACGGATGCGGATGTGGTATCGTCCGTATCCTTCTCGCCACAACCCCATGCACTGAGTGCAAGAACCGCACATGCACCGAGAACTGCGAGTGCTTTCAAATTCTTTTTCATGTTTTTACTCCTTTTATTTTAAGAATGCATTTTTGACACTTACGGTAGAGGATTATACCGCATTCATGCTCTAAAATCAAGCATTGCGCCTTCGACGGCGGGTTTCTTCTCGCCGATCGTTTCCATGATCCGCTCTCTTTATATGATCGCTATCGGTTCGCGATTCGGGTCCTGTTCGAAGGAAAGCAGTGCGATCAGCGCTATAAGTATCCCGAGTTCCTTGTAGCTTGAGCCGGGTGTCTGGATCTGCATATCATAGTCCCTGTTGACATACCAAACAACGGTGCCGAGGGATGCATCCGGCTTCAGCATGCCGATATCGGAATGCAAAACAGCCTTGAAATGCTTTTTATCCACGAAGAAGCATCTTTTGTTTGTAACGACATAGAAATCTTTTCCTTGAGAGAAAATGCCCTTGTTGCAATAAAGAAGGATTTCTTCCCCCGGATCCATCTCTTTCTGGATCTTCGGCAGAAACAGCTGAAATTTCTCCTCACGTATGCCCTTTGCGGCACAATCATCTTTCAATGTGCATTTTTTGGAAATGTACTCGGAGATTTCCTTAGCTGTCCCGAAATTCTTCAGGCAGAAGTCGATCGCATTCATGCATTCCGCAAAGTGCGAAGCTTCCATCATTCTGTCAAGATCAACCTCGATTGAGAACATCGACGAGGAAAAACCGGAATTGCCCGTCTCTGCGGGTGCCGTCGTTTCATCTTTAACCTCGAACTGTGAGTCGCAGTACGGGCAGATCCACAGATTCCTTGTTCTTACAAATTCCAAACCGCCTCCGCAGTTTTCACATTTTCTTCCTTCAAGTGCCATTCCCTATTACCCTCCATTTTTTTATAGTCAAGTCAGTATTACGATCGCATACCACCGGTAAATGCAATGTTTAGTACGATTCAACCAGCCTTTGGAACCAGTCGTTGATCAGCGTGTCATTCGCGCGGTAGATAACCTCCTTCGTGGCGTAGGGGTCGTCCGTGATGACACTGTCGACGTCGAAGAGAAGAACGTTTTTGACGTCGAGATCACGGTTGACCGTCCATGTCCAGAGCGACTTGTCGTTCGCTCGGATATCGCGCACGATCTGACCGCTCACATAGGTATGCTTCAGACTGAAGATGTCCGCGTACTCCATGGATCCGATCTCACCATAGGCAACCGTCATGATGTAGGCGGTGGTGATATCGGGATCAAGCTCCTTGACGCGCTTGATGCTCTTGTAACTCATGGAGGCCAGCACGCACTGATCCTCGAATTCAAACTGATGGATCAGATCCACGATGCCCTCCACATAATTGTGGTCCGTCTGTGCGGGTTTCAGCTCGATATTTAAAAAGATGTCGTTCTCCTTCGCATAGGTAAGAACCTCGATCAGCGTCGGAATCCGCTCCCCGGCATACTCCTCCGAGAAATAGGAGCCGGCATCGAGACGTTTTACCTGCTCTAAGGTCATGCGTCCGATCTTGCCCTTCACGCCCGTGGTACGGTAGGGACTTTCGTCGTGAATCACGACGTAGGCGCCGTCTGCGGTCTCACGCACATCGATCTCGATGATGTCTGCCTGATTCTCATGAGCCAGCCGAATGGCCGCCATGGTGTTCTCCGGTGCGTGCGCCGAATCTCCGCGGTGCGCCGTCACGGTTGCACGGGAGGAATACGCGATATTAAGGCCAAATCTGTGCGTCACCGAGAGGTAAATGTAATAGCCGTTCACCAAAAGCGCGGCCAGGATGGTCGACGTGATCACAAGCGCATGTTTCACTCTCTGCTTTTTGCTCTCCAACACATGCTTTGCCCGACGTTCCCTCTCGCTTTCCCTGGGCGCATCCGCCGGAAGGCTTCCGTAAGACAAGTCATAAAACCGCACGGATAAAAATGCGTAACTCATGGGCGTTGCAAGCAGGGAGCTTGCGATAAACAGTCCGAAGCAGATCACACGGACGGACATATTTCGCAGGAAGAAGAATTTCTTGTAGCTTACAATCCCCTTCAAGATTCCGGATGCGATGGTCGTGGCGACTCCACCGAAGAACACAATGACGAGCGTCATGCACAGATTGATCAGCAGGATCGGGATCAGGATCTTCAGCCTGTGCTTCTTCGTGATCTCCCCGCTCTTCCTGCGTGCCTTTTTGACATCAAGATTGTACAGGGAGTAGTAGTGCACTGTGAAGACGGAGCGGATCATAACAAAACACAGAAGGATATAGGCCGCGATCACCGCTGCGATCACGGACTTGTGCATTCTGTAAAACCACATCAGGAACTGCGGGATCTTGATACCGACAACGGATCCCGAAAGCAGCATGGTATAGGTGAACGGAATGATCGTGATCACATAGAAGATGATGCCGAAATTCCGCGGTCGAAGCACGCGGGCCGCGTCATAGACTCCATTGAAAAAAATAGCCACGGAATTGGTCTTTTCGTCGTGGTAGGCGCAGTCAAGCGCATAGATCAGCCCGGCGCTGTTGATCAGCAGGTGGACGACCAGCAAAAGCAGAATGATAAAGAAATAAACAAATGTTGTGGGGGATGCAAAATATCTGCGCACGGTACCGGCTGTAAGGTAGCGGATTCCCGCCGCAGATACGGACAGGTTCAAAAGTCCCTGTATCAGAGGCACTAATATGGCGAGTGAGATCAGCTTGTAGAGGATCTCAAACATCATAATGTGCGAAAGGTTGTAACGAAGCAGTTTGAAACTTTTCCTGATCATAATAACAGCATTGCATCTCCGAATGAGAAGAAGCGATAACGCTCCTCCACTGCCTGTCGATAAACATCGAGAACCTTCTCCCGATCATAAAAGGCGGACACCAGCATCAGCAGTGTCGACTCAGGGAGATGGAAATTGGTGATCAGACGATCCACCATACGGAAGCGGTAACCGGGATAGATAAAGATATCCGTATCCCTGCTGCCCGCTTGGAGCACGCCCTCATCATCGGTCATGCTCTCCACGGTACGCACCGATGTGGTACCGACACAGACGATCTTTCCGCCTGCCGCTTTCGCATCATTTACGATCTTCGCCTGATCGGCCGAAACCTCACAGTACTCCGTATGCATGTGATGCTCTAAGATATTCTCCGTCTTCACGGGGCGGAAGGTTCCGAGTCCCACGTGAAGTGTGACGTAAGCGATCTTCACACCCTTCTTCTCGACCTCGGCAAGCAGTTCCTTTGTAAAGTGAAGTCCCGCCGTGGGCGCAGCCGCAGAGCCGTCATGCTTGGCATAAACCGTCTGATATCGGTTACGATCCTGCAGTTTGTGCGTAATGTAGGGTGGAAGCGGCATCTGTCCGAGTTCATCCAAAACTTCCTCAAAGATGCCCTCGTAGTCAAACGAAACAACGCGATTGCCCTCGGGAAGCACCTCTTCGATCCTACCCGTAAGTTTTCCGTCTCCGAAGGATACCTCCGCGCCGGGGCGTAGTTTCTTTCCGGGGCGCACAATCGTCTCCCACCGCTTGTCATCGATCCGCTTTAAAAGCAATACCTCGACCGCCGCACCGGTGTCCGGCTTCACGCCGAGGAGTCTTGCCGGGATGACACGGGTATCGTTTAACACGAGACAGTCCCCGGGAGAAAGATAGGAAAGAATATCCGTAAAAGTCTTATGACAGACTTCACCCGTCTCACGGTTTACAACCATAAGACGGGAGTCACTGCGTTTTTCGAGAGGATCCTGTGCGATCAGTTCCTCGGGAAGATCATAATGAAAATCACTTAGGACCATAAAGCTCCTCCGACCAGGCACGACTTACGTCGATGCCCATCTTTTCAAGTGCAAGAAGCGTATCCTTTACGACTGCATTTACCTTGGCAGCCTCGAGGGTCTCCTTCGGGCTTCTGTATACGAGGTGGTATACCACACGGTTTTCAAACTCATCCACAAGGGTTGCGGACTCAAGAATACCGGAGCCCTGCTTTACGATCTTCGCCTCGATATCGCCGAGGTAGGTACCGGAAAGCTTATAGGAATCACCGTCGGCCTTGATCGTAGGCATCTCGCCGATGGTCAGCTGAATGTCTCTGGTCACAGCCGGGAACTTGGACAGACTCTCGTACTTTCTGTCATTTCTGGAAAGCATGGTGAGTGTGTCTACATTCAGAACCGCTACGTAGCAGTCGGTCTTGATATCGTAATTATCGCACACCTCGGGATGTACCTGTCCGATGTATCCGATGGAAAGCTTGCCCTTCACGATCTCCGCGGTACGTCCGGGATGCAGGTAAGGATATGCGGCCGAAGGCTGATAAGTGATGCCCTTTACGATGCCGAGGCGATCGAAGAGCTCTTCAACCACACCCTTAAGGTCAAAGAAATCTCCCATTCCGTAGGTTCCGAGCGTGAGTGTCAGTTGCTCGGTGGGAAGTTCCTTCAACGGAAGCTCCTTCGGAAGGTAAATGTTGGCGATCTCGTAGAGACTTGCCTTCTTATTTCGTCTGTTGAAGTTGGTGGAAAGCCATGTCATCATGCCGTTTAAGGTGGTGGTTCTCATGATGGAGAAATCCTCACCCAAAGGATTGCTGATGGATACGGCATTGCGAAGCACATCTCCCTCAGGGATGCAGAGCTTGTCGAATGCCTTCGGGCTTTCAAAGGAGTAACCCATAGCGCCGGAGAAACCGTTGGCTTCAGCCACCTCGCGGATCACTGCAGCCGTCATATCGGTTGCGGAAAGCTTGCCGACGGTTTGGGAACCGGGAAGCGTCACGGGAATATTGTCATAGCCGAAGAATCTTGCAACCTCTTCCGCAAGATCTGCCACACTGACAAGGTCCTGACGGAAGGTCGGGATGGTCAGTGTACGGTCCTTCTCATCATATTCAAGCTCGAGTCTCTTGAAGATATCGAGCATCTCATCCTCTGCCACATCGGTGCCGAGCAGCGCGTTCATCTTCTCGGGTGCGAAGGGAAGCACGCGGCGCTCCACGGGATTCGGATAGCAGTCGATCACACCGTCCACAACCTTACCGCAGCCAAGCTCTTCGATCAGCTGGCAGGCACGATTGATCGCAGTTAAAGCAAGTTCAGGGTCAAGTCCCTTGGTGAACTTGGTCGCAGCGTCGGTCGGCATATCCAGTCTTCTGGACGAAAGACGGATGTTGGTACCGTCAAAGCAGGCTGCCTCAAAGAGCAGATTCTTGATATTGTCGGTTACCATGGAGTTTGCACCGCCCATAATACCTGCGATACCGATCTCCTTCTCGCCGTCACAGATCATCAGAACTTCGGAGTCAAGCTTTCTCTCGATGCCGTCCAGTGTGGTAAATGTATCTCCGTCCTTGGCGCGGCGAACCACGATCTTGTGTCCCGCAACCGTATCAAGGTCGAAGGCATGCATGGGCTGGCCGTACTCTTCCATTACGTAGTTTGTGATATCTACAAGATTGTTGATGGGACGGATCCCCTGAGACCTCAGTCTCTCCTGCATCCACATCGGTGAAGGCGCAAGCTTGATGTCGGTTACGACTCTTGCGCAGTATCTCTTGCACAGATCCTGATCGATCACTTCCACGGAAGCGTAGTCATTCACATCACCGCCATTGCCCTTCACCTCGATCACGGGTTCAACGAAAGGCTTTCTGAAAGTTACTGCCGTCTCTCTTGCCATACCGATCATGGAGAAGCAGTCCACGCGGTTTGAAGTGATCTCATATTCAACGACCGCATCATTTAAATGCAGTGTAGCCGCACAGTCATCACCGGGCTTCACGCCGGCATCTGCGGGGAAGATATAAACGCCCGCCTCGGGATCCGCATTTCTGTCCTCGTCCTTAAAGAGGCTGTAATCAGCCACAAGCTCTGCGATGGAGCACATCATACCGAAGCTGTCCACGCCACGCAGTGCGCCGCCCTTGATCTTGTTGCCGCCGGCAACCGCCTCATAGCGGTTCTCCTTGGTATGACGGAAGGGTACGCATCCGCCGTCAAGTACGGTGGGAACCATGTCGCCCTCTTTGACATTGGGCGCGCCGGTTACGATCTGGATGGTTTTATCTCCTACATCCACCTGGCATACCACCAGTTTATCCGCATCGGGGTGCGGTGCGATCTGCTTGATCTGACCTACAACCACCTTGTCAATATTTCTGTTCTTTAATACATATCCCTCAGCGTGAGAGCCGGAAAGCGTCATGGCATCCACGTAGGATTTTACGGCCGCTTCCTTCTCATCGGAGGATCCATTCGCAAGATCCACAGCAAGTTCGGGTACGTATGCTTTGATCCATGAAATTGGTGTATTCATCTTCTATCCTCCTAATTAAAACTGACTGAGGAAACGCTCGTCGTTCTCGTAGAGCAGTCTCATGTCGTCGATCTCATATTTCAGCAGTGTGATACGCTCAAGTCCGATACCAAAGGCAAAGCCCGAATACTCCTCGGGGTCGATGCCGCACATGGAAAGCACGTTGGGATGTACCATACCGCAGCCTAAAATCTCAATCCATCCGCTGCCCTTGCAGACCCCGCAGCCCTTACCGCCGCACTTGAAGCAGGTGATATCCACCTCTGCGGAAGGCTCCGTGAAGGGGAAGTGGTGGGGACGGAATTTGGTCTTTGTGTTGGGGCCGAAGAATTCCTTTGCGAACTGTGCCAGGGTACCCTTTAAGTCGGCCATGGTGATGTTCTTGTCAATCACAAGTCCCTCAACCTGATGGAAGGAGGGAGAGTGCGTCGCATCCACCTCATCGGCACGGAACACTCTGCCCGGTGAGATCACGCGGATTGGAAGTGTTCTCTCCTTCTCGGGATTCACGGCATCAAGCATGATACGTGCCTGCACGGAAGATGTCTGTGTACGCAGGAGAATATCCTCCTCCGTCGTTGCACCTCTCTGGATATAGAACGTATCCTGCTCATCCTTGGCGGGATGATTGGCGGGAATGTTCAGAAGTTCGAAATTATACTTGTCATACTCAACCTCGGGTCCGGATACAACCTCGTAACCCATGCCGATGAATACGCGTTCAAGATCCTCAAGTGCGATCTGATTGGGATGTCTGTGTCCGAGCAGCTTTCTTGTACCGGGCTTGGTAACATCCACGGTCTCACGAACCAGTCTTGCGGATCTTGCCGCACGTGCAATCTCTGCAAGTTTCTTGGAAAGCGTATCCTCGATCACCGCTCTCGCATCGTTCACCATCTGGCCTACCTTGGGACGGTCTTCCGGTGCCACATCCTTCATACTCTTTAATACCTGTGTCAGTTCTCCCTTCTTTCCGAGAACCGCAACCTTGATCTCATTTAAGGCGTCTGCATCTACCGCTTCCGCGATCTTTGCGAGGGCGCTCTCCTTGATCTTGCCAAGCATTTCGTTCATGTTACTCATTTCCTCCTATGTTGATACGTTCCATCACATCATCTATCCAGGCTTCGCTCATAAAATCGATTTCATAAAACAGAAGCTCCGGTGTTGAAAGGGTGAGCCTGTACAGCTTCCTTCCCTTATGTTTCTTTTGGATCACGTTTTTCGATACATATTTGACGGACGAGAGCAAAACAACATCCGTCTTTGCGAGGTAACTTACCACCAGGTAATGCTCCGTAATGTAGATGTTCGCCTCATTGTAGAGCAGTTTGTCGGTCAGTTCCTCGTTCAGTTCTTCTATGATTTCATCCGGATCCCCGTAGAGTTCAAGCTGTCTTGCCTGACCGTGGATACCGGGATTGATCGTCACAAATACGGTGTAGATCAGTATACAGACGTTCAGCACGATCGGAAGAATAAAGAAGACATACACCATCATATTGTAAGCGCGGGGATAGTCGGGTTCACTGATAATAAACTCTCCCGCGATCCCGTCAAGCACATCCTTGGGGATCACGCCTTCTTCCGTATAGGCGTTCAGGATACTTGCGGGAAGGATCGGATCATTCAGGATCTTGCCTTTGACGACGCGTTCCTTGATGTAGTTCTCGGGCGCTTCCGTGTTGATCAGGAAGAACTGATAAGTCCCTCCGACATTGGAATAGTAGTAAGCCGCCTTGATCTTCCCCTTCTCTACGGAATTGTAGCCCGTATAGTAGAGATCTCTGGCGTGATACTTGACGTTCAGCGTACCGGCGGCGTCCATCAGTGCAAGTTCCTCGTCCAGTCGGTCCGTGTATTCGATTTGATAGCATTTGATCTCCGCCAAAAGCGGATACCTTGTGAATAAAACTACCAATACAAGAAAGACAGCTATCGCCGGTAAGGCGATAGCTAATGTGTTCTTTAAAAGTAGTCTTTCAAATGGTTTTTTTCTCATGTATCAGCCTATTTGGCAACGATATTCACGATCTTACCCGGCACATAGATTTCCTTGATGATGTTGCCGGAAAGCTTGTCACCCAGTGCGGCCTTCGCCTTCTCGATGGCTGCATCCTTGGCGTCATCCACGCCGATCATCACCGTCGCCTTGGTCTTTCCGTTGATCTGTACTGCGATCTCGATCTCATCGTCCTTCATGGCTGCCTCGTCGTAGGTCGGCCAGGACTCATGGAAGACACTGTCTGTGCCGCCCAGCTGCTCCCACAGTTCCTCACCGATATGCGGAGCGAAAGGTGCGATCAGCTTCACCATAACCTTCAGTGTCTCATGATCGACACCTGCGCCCTTGGTAAGCTCAACAAACTTGTTGTTGTACTCCATAAAGGCGGAGATTACGGTATTCAAGTTGAACTGTGTCAGTCTCTGTGTTACATCGTAAGCGAGACGGTTGCGAAGCTTCACAAGCTCCGGTGTCTCGGGTGCGTTCTTCTCGAGATTGGATGTCACCATGGTGTAGAAGCGGTTGATAAAACGGTAGATACCTTCCATGCCGCTGTCATCCCAGATGGAATCAAGCTCGGGCGGTCCGATGAAGAGCTCGTACATACGGAGCGCATCACATCCGTAATCTCTGACCATATCGTCCGGAGATACGATGTTTCCGAGGGACTTACTCATCTTGGTGGCAGCGCCTGTCTCACGGTCTCTTCCGCAGATCATACCCTGATTGAAGAGTTTCTTGAAGGGCTCCTCAAAACCTACCACGCCGATGTCATATAAGAACTTGGTATAGAATCTGGAGTAAAGCAGATGCAGTACCGCATGCTCTACACCACCGATGTACATATCCACGGGAAGGAACTCGTCGGCCTTCTTTCTGTCCACAAGTGCTTCTTTGTTCTTGCTGTCCACGTAGCGAAGGAAGTACCAGGAAGATCCCGCCCACTGCGGCATGGTGTTGGTCTCTCTCTTCGCGGGCTTACCGCACTTCGGGCATGTGGTGTTGACCCAGGAGTCGATGGCTGCAAGCGGTGACTCGCCGGTGCCTGTCGGCTCGTACTTTTCCACATCGGGAAGCAGAACGGGAAGCTCCTCCTCGGGAACCGCTACCGCACCGCAATCCGGGCAGTGTACGATGGGGATCGGCTCACCCCAGTATCTCTGTCTGGAGAATACCCAGTCACGAAGCTTGTAATTCACTGTCTTCTTGCCGTAGCCGGCCTTTTCGATCATCTCGGGCGCCTCACGCTTTAAGACAGCGCTCTCCATGCCGTTCCAGTCACCGGAGTTGATCATGGTACCTGCTGCCTCTGTGTAGGCCTCGGTCATATTCTCGATCTCCTTGCCATCCTTCGCGATAACCTGAACGATGGGAAGGTCAAATTTCTTCGCAAATGCAAAGTCTCTGTCATCGTGTGCCGGAACGCACATGATGGCGCCGGTACCGTAATCCGCAAGTACGTAATCGGAAAGCCAGATCGGTGTCTTCTTTCCGTTTAAGGGGTTGATCGCATAGCTTCCGGTGAAGACGCCGGTCTTTTCCTTATCCTGCATACGGTCAACATTGGACTTCATGGATGCCTCGTAGATGTATCTGTCGACAGCCTCCTTGGTCTCGGGTGTTGCAAGGCTTGCAGCAAGCGCATGCTCGGGTGCAAGTACCATGAAGGTAGCGCCCCAGAGGGTATCCGGTCTGGTGGTATAAACGGTGATCACGTCGTCTCTTCCGTCCACCTTGAAATTAACCTCTGCACCATAGGACTTTCCGATCCAGTCGGTCTGCATCTTCTTCACCTTCTCGGGCCAATCCAGTCCGTCAAGGTCTGCAAGCAGTCTCTCTGCGTAAGCTGTGATCTTGAGCATCCACTGACGCAGGTTCTTCTTGGTTACCTCGGAATGGCAGCGCTCACACTTGCCGTCAACCACTTCCTCGTTCGCAAGACCTGTCTTACAGGAAGGACACCAGTTGATGGGCATTTCCTTCTCGTATGCAAGTCCCTTCTTAAACATCTGTACAAAGATCCACTGTGTCCACTTGTAGAACTCGGGATCGGTGGTATTCACTTCTCTGTCCCAGTCATAGATGGCTGCGATCTCGTTGATCTGACGCTTGATGTTCTTGACATTCTCCGCGGTGGAGATTGCGGGATGGATGCCGTGTGTGATTGCGTAGTTCTCTGCAGGAAGTCCGAAGGCATCCCAGCCCATCGGATGGATCAGGTAGTGTCCCTGCATCATCTTATATCTGCTCCATACATCGGAGATTACATAACCTCTCCAGTGTCCCACGTGAAGGCCGTTGCCCGAGGGATAGGGGAACATATCCAGACAATAGTACTTCGGCTTCTTGCCGTCGTTGACATTGATGGGGTTCTCCTCCCAGCGTTTTTTCCATTTGCCTTCAATGAGTTTGTGGTTGTAGCCTGCCATTTTTCTTCCTCCAAAATTTATACAAACTTATTAAGCTTTTCGTCGTAGGTGTAACCCACGGCCGAAAGTTTTTCTTTGATTGATTCCTCGCTTACGGAAAAGCCTGCGGCAAATTCCGAAAGGTTGATTCCTTCATCCCGAAGCCGCATGTTGACAAACGAAAGCAGCATCACCGGATCCTTCGGCATATCAAGAAGTCCCATCTAGAGCACCTCGCCCGTGATCAGCCAGGGTGAAGGCTGTGTCACGAAGATACTGTTCTTGTCCGTCTTTGAAACGGTGATCTGGGTAACTTCCATATTTGAGATATTGTATTTCTCGAAGATATCTTTGATCCCGGAGAGAATATTTAACTCGAGGGTGTAGATCACGAACTGCATCTTCGGATTCTTCTTAAGGAGTCTCTGAATATCTTCCTCCAGGTGCTTGTTCGCAACGATGAAGGAAAGTCTCGGTACGGGGATGCTGTCCATGGATTCCTGATCAAGGTCGGGAATGATGCGCACATTGTGCACGCCGAACTGCTTGACATTATCCTCCATGGTTTCCTTCGCGCCGTTGTCGTTCTCAACACAGATGATGGTTCCGTCGCTCGCGATAAAGGCAGCCTCAATGGCGATACTCTCCGCATCCACGAGGCAGATGGTATCCTGGCTGTCCACATCGAGCATGGACATGATCATCGCACGGATCTCATGGCCCACATACTTGATGGGTCCCTTGGAGAACATATCGTTCTTCATACCGATCCTGTAGGACTCTCTTGTGTTCTCATTCAAAATGAAGATGACGGTGGGTGCGGAGATCTTTCTGCCCACAACGTCTTTGATCTTGACCTGCTTTACCTGGCCCTCTTCCTCGATGCCCACAGCATACCACATGTCGTACTCACCGAAGCCGGCCTCCCACATCTCATAGAACAGATCGCTGTGCTCCTCATCCGCAAAGATCAGGTTGCGTTTGTGTGTCTCCACGGAAGGAAGGACATTCTTCTGCTTTCCGCAGATATCCATCATCTTGATCTTCTCGGGGCTGACGTTCATCAGATTCGAGAAGTACCCCATCCAAGCGAGCATGCGCTCTGTATCATAGCTTCCTTTTGCCATAAGATCGCCTCCTAATCTCTGTCTTTGGGTGTGTCCGAATCTTCTTCGGGCAGCGTTTCTTCTGTTTGATCTTTTTTATGGTGGTGAAATCTGTCGTATAGCACGCGGCGTCTCTTGCGCTGTCGCAGGGACTTTCTCTTGGCGTGCTTTTCACGGTAGATCGGTTCGTCCGTCTCTTCGTCAAATCCGATCAGACCGATATAATCTTCTGTTTTGGATGACAGGTTTTTCTTGCGCAGGCCGTCACGCAGCTGAATCGCAATGAAAGCGTAAACACAGGCAAAGACGGGCACGCCGAGAACCATACCTCCGAAGCCGAAGAGTCCTCCGCCGACCAAAATGGAAATCAGTACCCAGAGACTGGAAAGTCCCGTGGCATCTCCGAGGATCAGCGGTCCCAAGATATTGCCGTCAAACTGCTGCAGGAAAATGATCAGTATGATGAAGACCACAAACATCACGGGGTCATCCATCAATGCAAGCAGCGCTCCGGGCACCGCTCCGATGAAGGGGCCGAAGAAGGGTATGACGTTCGTCACGCCGACGATCACACTGCACAGAACCGCATACTTCATACCGATGGCGGATGTCAGGGCGAAGCACAGGATACCGATGATGATAGAATCGAGGATCTTGCCGTTGATGAAACCGCCGAAAACCTGATTGGCGTACCCGAAGGCACGCATCAGTTTGTTGCCGGTCTTTCTCGAGAAGATGAAGTAGATCATCTTTCTTCCCTGTGCAAGGAGCTTTTCCTTGCTGTATAAAAGGTATACCGTCACGATGATACCGATGAAGGTGTTCATGATCATCTTCACGCCGAGCAGCACACCGGATGAGATCTTTAATGCAATAGTATCCAGGTTCGGCATCACCTGGTTCTTGAAGATCTCGAATACATCCGTCTCAAGGTAGTGGATGACATTCTGGAGCTGGCCTTCGAGACGTTCGTTCTTCGCGAACATCTTATCCACCCAACGCTGCAGTCGGTTGAGATAGGTCGGCATGGATGCCACAAGGTCCGTAAGACTCTCATAGATCTTCGGGATGATCAGGTATAAAAAGCCGGTCAGAATACCGATGAAGATAGCGAGCGTAAGAACCAAAGCGGGTAACTTGGTATGTTTGTAAACCGAATCATAGTAATCCTCAGACTTGTTTTTTTTGATCCTGCAGACAAGAAATGTAATACCCCGTCTGATATAGATCATAATGGGATTCAACAAAAAAGCGATCACGATACCGATCACAATCGGCGTAAGCGCCGAGAAGATCTTGCCCAGATAGGCAAATATATCGTGTCTCGCCTTGAGGATCTCATAAAAAATCATGCAAACGCAGACGGAGAGCGTGAGAGTGATGCCAAGCTTCACAAAATTACGATCCCACTTTGAATTTCTACCCATCTTTCCATCTCCTGTTCACAAGTTACTACATTATAACACCCTTTACATCCGCAAACAAGTACGTTGTTGACACATATTGGTTTTTTGCATAAAATGTTTTCATGAATAAAAACTCCGGGAGATGACATAAATATGTACAGAAACATCATCGAAGATTTAGTTGCCTGGCAGGAGGGAACCGGCCGGCAGATGCTTTATATCAAAGGTGCCAAAGGCGTAGGTAAAACATGGACCGTCCGCGACTTTGCCACCGCTTTTTTTCCTGCGCAGTGTTATGTGGACGTAAGCGAGGGATTTACCCCCGATGCAGAGGCCCTCGACGCCCTGCTCGCATCCAGATTCACCGAACAGGAGCTCACCACGGGACTGATCATCTTTGACGAGGTGCAGACCGTGCCGAGAATCGCCGAATTCTTCTACGAATACGCCAAAATGCACCGCGAATACCGGATCTGTCTGATCGCATCCACCATGCTGATCACGGAATTCGAGTACTCTCACAGCGACTGCTTCAAGCTTCTTCGCATGCGTCCCATGAGCTTCGAAGAATTTCTGATCGCGAACAAGGCGCATTCCTTTATCGATGCGATCCGCAAGCACAAGGACAAGGTTCCGACCAATTTGGAGTCCGGTGCCATCCTCTCCTTGCTCCGCGACTATCTGTTGGTCGGCGGTATGCCCGGCGTCGTATCCGCATATGTAAAGACCAAGGATCTTACCAAGATCCGCCCGCTGCAGGAGGAACTCATCGCATCCTACACCGATCTGATGAAGGAGCAGTTTCCTCACGCCATGTACCAGCGCACCAAGCGTGTCTGGAGCAGCATTCCGAAGCAGCTTTCCAAAGACAACAAAAAATTCATGTACAAACTTGTGGAAGACAATGCCAGAAGCAGAGAATACGCGGAAGCCACCCAGAATCTATGTGATCTGGGACTGGCAAGAAAGATGCCCCGTGTCAAGGGCAGCACCATACCGCTCGAGAACCATGTGGATTACAAGTCCTTTGAATTATTCTTCTTAGACCACGGACTTCTGCGTGCGGTTGCGGGACTTCCGCTTCACGACAATGTCCGCCTCGAGGATATCCTCACCGAGTCCGGCGGAGCCATTGCCGAGCAGTACCTCTTCGAGGAGCTTTCCTCAAGCATCGGCGTTCTGTACTACTGGATCTCGGGCGCTACGGCACGCGTTCCCTTCGTCTATGAGGGTAAAGACAGCGCCGTACCCGTAGACATCCGTCTGGTACCGAACCACAAGGCGCAGAACATCAAAGTCTTCAAAGAAAAGAATCCGGAGACGCATATGTCTCTTCGTATCACCTTGGACAAGCTGTCGCTTGAAGAAGAGGTGATGAGCATACCCATCTACGGACTCTGGAATATCTGATCTTTATTCAAACCATACATTTAAATCTACATTTCCCGCTACACCTGCAGCAACTCCGGTATCGGTATACTGCCAGCCGGAGTACATGTACGGGAAGTTGGGGCGCTCAGCATAGTGAGCAAGCCACAGCTTATAACCCGAAAGCCTGGACATATCAAGGTCCGTGGCGAAGAAGTTTCTGTTGGTGTAGATCATCGGCGTATAGCCCGACTGGGCCACTCTGTCGCAGAAGGTCACCGCACAATCCGTGCGGACCGAAGGATCCATGCCTTCCGTTCTGGCGCCCTCATCATACACCTGCTCCGTATCATAAACCACAGGAAGTTCGATCTTCCTGCCATAAAGCTTGTTTAAAACGTAGTCTGCCTCTTCCGCTGCTTCGTCTGCGGAAACCGCCTGGCTGTAAAAGTAGATGCCCACTTTGAGGCCTGCTTTTGTGGCGCCCTCGTAGTGCGTTTCAAACATATCATCATCCACGATCGCACCCGTGCCGTAACCTCTGAATCCCACGCGCAGGATCACGCCGGACACGCCGTCAGCCGCAAGCTGATCGTAGTCCACTTCCTCCTGATGGGAGGAAAGATCGCAGACCACGGTTGAGAGGCGATTGCCCGCCTCATCGTGATAGTAAATGTAACCGCCCTCTTCTTCCGCGTAGAAGCGGTCTCTCACGTAGTTGTTTCTCGGTGCCCCGGCAGGGATCTTATAAAACGAAACATCCGGGATCTCTCCCACCAGCATATAGGCCATCTGAGCGTAGTTCCAGAAGTTGGCATCGATTGCCGCAGACACATCATCCTCCGGGAAGTACCAGGTGCTGTTCTCCGTAACGGGCACCGTCACCGGCTCTCCCACATCGTGTTTCTTTTTTCCGATATTGACGCCGATCAGCACACCGATTCCGATCAGTGCAAGTACGCATCCGAGCGCCAGAAATACTCTCGCATAATTAATTCTCATGAATATCTGTTTGTCCTTTCTCACGCGTTCGCCCTAATACTAACATACCTGCCGCAAGTAGTAAACACCCCACAGGTGCAAGGATGAGGCAGATCCTTAAGTCCTCGGACATCAAAAACGGCAGGATCGGCTTCAAAAGTTCGGGCTTCATCTCAAGTACCACCGCAATGCCGTTGTTGATCACATGCATCAGCATACCGCAGAAGATACTGCCCGTACGGTAAACCACGTAAGCCGAGAAAAACCCGAGCAACGCCGTAGTAAAGAACCTTACCACACTCATGTGATAGATGCCGAACATCACAGATGTCACGATCATAGCCGCAACCGGTTTGAACCTTCCGGCCATCGCCGTAAAGATGTATCCCCGAAACAGGAACTCCTCACAGACTGCGGGAAGGACCGCGATCATAAGCAGTGTAGGAAGAAAACTTCCGTTAAAGAGATCGCTCAAGCTGTCCTCGGCGGACATGGCGCTTGCGGGAAACAGCAGGGACACCAGGGTGGAAAGCACTGCGCCGACAAAGATCGCGCCGATCGACATCAGGATGGCCGCCGGAAGTCCGCGAAGCGGCATCCTGCGAAGGCTGAACGTCTTTTTCAGACTCTTTCTGGTATAAACGGCTACAAGCAGCGGTACCAAAAGGATGATCAGCTGTGTCGCAACGATGCCCGCCATACCGTAAGACGCCTGAAGCGAGCCGCCGATGTAGATCATCAGTAGCGCGGTGATTGCCAGTACAAACCATGCGTCTCCGGTTGTCGGGATTCCTCCGGGCTTCATATTGGATCTTCGCTCAAAGATCTGGATGCTGCCCTTTCCGTTTCCGAAGAGAACGGATTCGCTGTTGTAAATCTTCGCCAAAAGCATCACGGCAAAGAGGCCGTAGATCACATTCGATACAAGTACGATGGCTATGATGCCCACGGAATACTTAAAGGCCAGCAGGTCGCGGACCAGCAGGCAGATGTTGACCACAGGGATCAGGGCGATGTTTTTGGTAAGGACCACATTGGGCAGGAAGCCCGCAAAGGAGCCGAACATCACCACCAGAGTCAGGGGCGTGATATAGTTGTTTGCCTCTTTATAGCTTGACGCAAAAGCCGTCACGCACATGGTGATCGCGCTGATAAAGACCGCAAAGGCAAGGATACAGAGAACGCCCACCGCAGCGGCTGGAAGGAACCTTCCCACCGAGATATCTCCCTTGATTGAGCCGGTCTTCGCAGCCACCTTGTAGAGATAGAAGCCGACAAAACCCATGGAGATGACGTTTAGAATTGCAGACACTACACCAATGGTGGCAACCGTCAGGAATTTGCTTACGATCAGTTCCCGGTTTGTCACCGGAAGTGTGAGCATCGTCTCCAGGGTGCCGCGCTCCCGCTCACCGGCCGTGGTATCGATCGCCGGATACATCGTACCGAGAAGCAGGCTCATCACAAGCATGAAGGGAATGATGATTCCAAGCAGGCTTCCCGCAGTCTCCTCTCCCGTTGAACGGTCGTCATAGGCAACCGAGATGGGGGAAAGCACTTTCTTCGCCGAAAGGCCCGCATCCTCGATCATCTGCTCGGACAGTTTCGTCCTGTACTTTGCAAGCAGTGCTTCGATACGGTCCACCGCGTAATTCGAATTGGACACGGAGGAAAGATAGTGGATCCGAAAGACCGGCGTACCGTCCTTCGTCTCCCTTGTCACATAGGCACAGATCTTTTCGCTGACCAGATCCTTCGCCGGGTCCGTTGATTCAACCAGTCGCAGCACATAGTCCCTGTCACTGTCATCGGCCAGCACTTCCGCCAGGGTATCATCCGGTTCGAACGAAAGCGCCACCGTGTACTCCTGGGTATTGATCGTCTTGGTCACGGAGGTCATCAGCTGAAGTCCCACGATAAAGATGATGGGGTAGAGTACAAGCGGCACCACCAGCATCATCAGCACCGTCTTTTTATCACGAAGGACATCCAGGATTTCTTTTTTATACAGGAAACGAACGGTTCGCGTTCTCATGGCGTCACCTCCGTTTCTTCCGCGATCAGTTTGGTGAACACCTCGCGAAGCGTGCCGGCACCGCAGGACTTAAGCAACTCCGGCACCCGTCCCTCACGAACGATCCTTCCGTGGTTCAAAAGGATCACGCGGTCACACAAAAACTCCGCCTCCTCAAGATAGTGGGTGGAGTAAAGCACAGTTTTGCCCCGCTCCTTCTCCCGCTTCATAAAATCGATGATGGCAGAGGAAGAAAGAATATCGAGTCCGAGCGTCGGCTCATCAAAAATATAGATATCGGGATCATGCATCAGACAGCGCGCGATGGAAGCCCGCTGGGTCTGTCCCGTGGAAAGACGTTCAATCCGGTTGTCGACAAATTCCTCCATCGAAAGAAGCTTCGTGATCTCCGCAAGCCGCTCTTCGATCTCCTCCTTTGTCAGCCCGTAAATATTGCCGATGATCGTGAGCAGTTCCGAAGTCGAAAGTCTTCCGTACAGTTTGGTATTGCCGGAAAGATAACCGATGTATCGCTTCATCCTGCTTACATCATCCGTCTTTTCACCGCCGTAGGTAACGTTTCCCTCCGTCGGCTCAATCAAAAGACCCAGCATGCGCAGCAAGGTTGTCTTTCCTGCGCCGTTGGGTCCCAGTATTCCTACGATCTCGCCGGGCGCTACGTCGATTGAGACGTCGTCCACGGCGTGAAATTCAATTTTTTTGTGTCCCTTTTCCTGTCGTTCAAAGGTCTTGATCAGGTGCTTTGCGCTAAGTGATCTTCCCATGATGGTTCCCTCCCGGCGATACCCGTGTCAGATCCCGTAGGACTCACTGCCGAGTTTGACACGGATCACCTTGTATCCGTAACTGATATGGTTCAGCTTCAGTTTCAACCTGGTGATGGTTTTAAGATTCGGGAATTTCGGAAGATATTCCGTCACCGGCTCCTCCGACATCACCCTGTAATCGATCCTCCAGTCGTTGAACAGTTTCTGTGCATCACCCACCGACATACAGCGGCGGCGTCTTTTCATAACGCTCGGGCTCTTTCTGATATTATCGAAGAAGGTCTGCGCACCCGCAGATGCAGTAAAGACCATCTGGGTGCCCGGGAATCTTTCCCACAGCTTTTCGAACAGATCTCGCACCTGATAACGATGCATGTAAGTCAGCATGTCATTGCAGAAGAACATCACACCGCACTTTCTGTCGCAGACGATATCATCGACCCACGAAAAATCCATCAGATTTCTGCCGATGGTCTTCTCCCTCGGACGCTCACCGTACATGGATCGTCGGATGGACATGATATTGTGAGAATCCACGTTGTACCAAAGAATCCTGCCGTTGTCGAGACGATCGAAGGCATTGCCGAGACGGCAGCCCAGATTCACGATGGTACCGTTCGGATACTCGGTGATAAACTGCTTCACGATCGAATCGCAGGCTTCCTGATTCGCCGCCAAGCGCAGGTTGTCGAACTCACTGATCTCCGTGGAGATTCCGGAGAAGTCAAACTTGTTATCGTAGATGAATCGCTCCGCCCAGGAATCCTTGAAATACTCAGGCTCCCGTCGGCTCATATCCGCCGCCAGCTTGATGGGATAAATCTCATACAGCGCATAGCGACTCTCATACCTTCCGAGGAGCACATCACAAAGCAGATCTTTTGCTTTCGCCGCCTCCTCGTTCTTATTATCGATGATAAAGTTGTGTCCCTGCTCCTCGAACTCAAAGAAGCGGATATTGACACCCTGCATCTTCGCCTTGGTGTAAAAGGCTCTGGCATAACAGTTTAAAACGGACTCCATTCCGGAAAAGAGGACAACGTCATCGCAAATGTCCGTGTAGTCTTCGTAGAAAGGACTGGTATACTCGGTCTTCGCAGCGTAATCCTTCACCCAGTACGCATTGATAAAATCCTTTAGCAGTTCATTGTAAAAGTAACCGTTGGGGTCGGAACTCTCCAGCATACGAAGTTCCAATTGCGCATCAAAAAACTCCGTATCGATGGACGGTGAAAGCAGGATCAGCTGGTCCGGCTTTCGCATACCTTCTTTCCATGAAAGCAGGCTTAAGGAAAGCGCAAGTCCCGCACCGCTCGCCGAACCCATCAGAATAAGCTTGTCGATATCCTGTCCGATGGAAAATTGCTTGTATTCCTTGGTAAGAACCCGGAAGGTCTCCCTGCAGTCATTCTCCGGCGTCAGAGGATACATGGGAATAAATGCGCCCATCCCCGTCCGTTCACAGATGCCGAGAACAAACGCAAGCTCTTCGGAACCCATATCGAACGAAAGAAAACTGGAATACAAATAAAAGATATACCCACCTTTAAATCCCTGCTTCGGCACATACCTATAGCAGGTGTATCCGTCAATCCTGATCACATTGCACTCGAACACCCGGGACACGTTCTGCGGGACTACAAGTTCCTGTCTGCCTCTTTGGGAGAGGATTGCGTCTTTCAAGGTAAGTATATCTGTTTTCTTCAGTTTTTCGAGCAAACTCTTTCTCATAGCACTGATTATATCATAAAGAACATTTTTATTCCATAAGATTGACAAGCCCCGATAAATTTGATATGATTCACCTTGCGGTTTGCAGTTGTGGCGGAATTGGCATACGCGCATGATTCAGGTTCATGTCCACTTACGTGGGTGTGGGTTCAAGTCCCATCAACTGCACGAAATAAAAACGGTCGACTTACGTCGACCGTTATTTATGTTCTTAATGTGTCCCGGTGGACCCGAAGCCGCCTGCGCCACGTTCCGTCTCATCGAGGGTATCGACCTCGGAAAAAGCTGCAGCAATGTAGGGCGTTATCACAAGCTGCGCGATCCGTTCGCCGGATTCGATGGTCTGAGCCTCCTTGCCGTGGTTGTGCAGTGCGACCATGATCTCGCCGCGATAGTCGGAGTCTACCACGCCGACCTTGTTCGCAGGAGCAAGCCCACGCTTGGTGGCGAGTCCGCTTCTTGCGTAGATCAGTCCGGCATATCCCTCCGGCAGTTCCATTGCGAGTCCGGTGTGCACCAGGTATGTCTCTCCCGGTTCGATTGTGACAGGTGCATCCATGCAGGCTGTCAGGTCAGCCCCGGCCGCCGATGCCGATCCGTAGGTCGGGATTTTCGCCGCAGGTTCTAATTTCTTGATATTTACAGGTACGGTGGTTACCATATCACCATTTCTCCTCATCCCAAAGTACGATCTCCCCCGCCGCAAGTGTCGCGGGCACATCGATAATGCGCTGATTGGAGGAACCCCGAAACCGAAGTTTCAGATCCTTTAAGTCCTGCTTAAACTCGCCGTCCACAAGCACATCGATGTAGGTGATCATCTCTCTCGTCTCCGGCCACTTCGGCATCATGATCTTTTGAATCTCCTCATCCAAAAGATATCCGGAATAGCACCAGACGGTTTTTTCGGGATACTCCTCCTTGAATCTGCGAAGCAGCGGAAGGAGTCCCTGCTGATTGGACTGTTCGAAGGGCTCTCCGCCGAGAAGCGAAAGTCCCTTGATATAATCCGGGCGGAGATGCTCGATGATCTCCTCCACGGTCTCCTCTGTGAACAACTTGCCGAAGTTAAAATCCCAGGTCTCGGGATTGAAGCATCCCGGACAGTGATGCGTACAGCCCGAAACAAAGACGGACACGCGCACTCCGGGGCCGTTGGCTACGTCCACGGTTTTAATATCACAATAATTCAAAGTTACATCTCCTCTACAGGTGAAGTACTCTGGACTTGATCTCCTTGGTCTTGCCGACATTCCAGAAGTTTTCACCGAGATATCCGCAGGTACGTCTGGTCACGTTCATCTTGTTGTGATCCTTGTTTCCGCACTGCGGGCACTCCCACTCATTCTCTTCGTTCACAACGATCTCTCCGTCGTAACCGCAGACATGGCAGTAGTCGGACTTGGTATTGAACTCCGCATACTGAATGTTGTCGTAGATGAAGCGGACAACTTCTTCCATAGCCTCCAGGTTGTGACGCATATTCGGGATCTCCACATAGGAGATGCAACCGCCGGAAGAGATGGGCTGGAACTTCGCCTCGAAGCGGAATTTGCTGAAGGCGTCGATCCGCTCTCTTACGTCTACATGGTAGGAGTTTGTATAGTAGCCCTTGTCGGTCACATCTTCGATGGTACCGAAACGTTCCTTGTCAATTCTTGCAAAACGATAGCACAGGGACTCGGCCGGTGTACCGTAGAGTCCGAAAGCAATACCTGTCTCTGCCTTCCATGTATCGCAGGCAGCGCGCAGTCTCTTCATGACTGCGAAGGCAAATTCCTCGCCCTCGGGTGCGGTGTGGCTGACACCCTTCATGAGCTTGGTGAGCTCATAGAGACCGATGTAGCCGAGAGAGATGGTGGAGTATCCGTTCATCAGATACTTGTCGATCTTCTCGCCCTTCTTCAGTCTTGCGATCGCGCCATATTGCCAGTGGATGGGGCTCACATCGGAGGTTACACCCATCAGTGCGTTGTGTCTGCACATCAGTGCCTCATAGCACAGATCCAGTCTCTCATCCAGAAGCTTCCAGAATTTCTCCTCGTCGCCCTTCGCAAGAATACCGATCTGCGGCAGGTTCAGGGATACAACACCCTGGTTGAAACGACCTTCCCACTTATAGTTGCCCTCGATATCCTTCCAGGGTGAGAGGAAGGAACGGCAGCCCATCGGTGAGAAGACATTGCCCTCATAGTTCTCACGCATCTTCTTGGCGGAGATGTAATCGGGATACATACGCTTTGCGGAACATTTGACCGCAAGCTCGGTGATATAATCATACTTTCCGCCCTTTAAGCAGTTGCACTCGTCGAGTACATATACAAGCTTCGGGAAGGCGGGTGTCACATAAACACCGGCTTCATTCTTGATACCCTCAAGTCTCTGGCGGAGGATCTCCACGATGATCCGCGCGTTCTCTTCGATGTACTCATCATCCTTGTCCAGGTGGAGGAAGAGGGTTACGAAGGGTGACTGGCCGTTGGTTGTCATCAGGGTATTGATCTGATACTGGATCGTCTGTACGCCGCTCTTTAATTCGTCATAGAGGCGCTCCTCGATCATCTTCTCGATGGTCTCTGCATCCAGCTTGTCGCCGAACTCGGAGGTGAAACGCTCCTTATACTTCTCATAGCTCTTGCGCAGATACTTGCCCAGATGGATCATATCCACGGACTGTCCGCCGTACTGGGAAGATGCCACGGATGCGATGATCTGTGTGGTTACGGTACAAGCTACCTGAAAGCTCTTAGGGCTCTCGATCAGCTTACCGTTCATTACGGTGCCGTTATCAAGCATGTCTCCGATATTGATCAGGCAGCAGTTGAAGATCGGCTGCAGGAAATAATCCGCATCATGGAAATGGATCGCACCTTCGTCATGTGCCTTGGAGATCTTCTCCGGAAGGAGCACACGTCTGGTCAGGTCTTTGGATACCTCACCTGCGATCAGGTCACGCTGTGTGGACGCAACGGTTGCGTTCTTGTTGGAGTTCTCCTCCATAACGTCTTTGTTGCGGTTCTTGATCAAACTTAAGATGGAATCGTCTGTGGTATTCGCCTTACGAACCAGTTCTCTGGTGTAGCGATAGATAATGTAGGTCTTTGCAAGGATGTACTTTCCATCCTGCATCAAATCATGCTCGATGATATCCTGGATATCTTCCACGAGAATTCTCTTTCTCTTACGTGCTTCAATATCCTCCACAATCTCCTCGATTTTGGCTTCCGTGACCTTCTCTTCATCCTCTACCTCGGCATTGGCCTTGGCGATGGCTGTGATGATCTTGGACCGATCAAAGTTGACTGTCTGTCCGTCGCGCTTGATTACTTTCATTTTAAACCCTTCCCCCTAAATATATGATAGAATTCTTAAGGATACACTAGATATAGTGCCCGTTTTCTCCGAGCGTGCTTTGTTATTATAGCACTCTTTATATACCTTGTCTACTAAATGTAGTGTAAAATCCTCTATTTTTTACAAGATGTAGTAGAAACCGCGTATTTACTGGTGTTTTCGGCCGTGCGAATCGTGAAAAGTCTGTGAAACCTCAGAAAATCGCTTTATTTTTCAACGGAATTGTGATATAAAAAGAGAGTTGTATCAATATAACGATTGGAAGGGATATTATTATGAAGAAACGAACAGGCAGATCCGCGCTTGTACTCGGTATGGCACTCGGCATGAGTATGCTGATCACCGGATGCGGCGGCAGGGTCAACGGCGTCAACCAGCAGAAAATGATAGATAAGTATGCAAGCTATGTCACCCTGGGTGATTACAAGGGCATTGCCTATGAGTGGGATGACTCGGCGATCCCCGAGGATGCGATCCAGTCCAACATCGAGTCCAAGCTTTCCGAATATAAGACATCCGAAACGCTTACGACACAGAAGGTCGAGAACGGTGACACAGTGAACATCGATTACGTCGGTTCCATCGACGGCGTTCCGTTCGAAGGCGGAAACACCAACGGTCAGGGTGCCGACTTAACCTTAGGCTCCGGCAGCTACATCCCCGGATTCGAGGATAGCATCGTAGGTCACAAGGTCGGCGAGTCCTTCGACATCAACGTCACATTCCCCGAGGATTACGGCAGCACGGATCTTGCCGGAAAGGATGCGGTATTCGCGATCACCATCAACTCCGCCACAAGAGAGTCTCTCCCCGAGCTGACTGATGACTTCATCGCAGAGCACACGGATTCCAAGACCCTCGCAGAGTACAAGGAAGCAACCAAGAAAGAGATCATCGACCGCCAGAAGGAATACAACGAGAGCAGCGCAAAGCGTCAGGTTGTACAGAAGCTTGTGGAAGAGACGGAGATCGGCAAGTATCCCGAGGAAGAGACCAAGCGTCTGATCGATCAGAACATCAAGCAGATCGAAGATGCTGCCGCACAGTACAATGTAGACTTCGCAACCTACGTAACCACCTACTACGGTTACAGCAGCGAGGATGCCTTCAAGGAGTACTTAAGCGGTATGGTATCCGACTTCATCAAAGAGAAGAGCATCATCTGTGCCGTGGCGAAAGCCGAGGGCATCAAGGCAACGCAGGATGATGTGGATGCATACGTTGAAAAGCTCATGTCTGATGCAGGATTTACCGACAAGGACGAGATCAAGAAGTACTACACGGACGAAGATCTTCTCTACTACGCACTGGCAGAAAAGGTTGCACAGTTTCTGGTGGATAACGGAGCCAAAACTTCTCCGACAGATGCGGAAGCACAATAGAGCATAAAAAATATAAGTCCCGTTTGGGACTTATATTTTTTATGCCTATCTGATGGGGATGCTTCTGTAAATCTCCATATTCACGGAATCGGGATAGGTGAATTTTTCGTCGATCCCCTGTTTCCACAGGTCCAAGATCTCACCCACACTCTCTTCGACGGCCGCCTGACGCATCTCCGTCTTCCTGGCTTCCGTGGCTTTCTGGTCCGTGAGTTCGATCATCACAAATACGTGATATCCGTACTCTGTTTCGATCACCTTGGAGTAACTGCCGTTCTCCATGGTGTAAAGCAGGTCGTACACATCCTGCCCGTAGGTATCCCGGATCTCTTCCGGTGTCATCGTCTTCTTTCCGGCATCTGTCAGCTGATAGTACTGTGCTATTTCCTCCGCATTCTTCGGCATATCCGCATCTTCTTCCGCATCATACTGATTATTGGAAAGCGTACTGCAGGCTTCGAGCGCATGATCATACTGGATCCTCTTTGCATCATCCTCGTATGGTGTGACATTGCCGTTCTCATCAATATTGTAGCAGGGGAAGTACAGATCGTAGAATGTTGTCATCCGCGCTTCCTCGCTGGAGATCTCTACCGGCTGGTCGGAAAGCAATGCATCCTCCACCTTTGTGGCGATCACATTCTCGCGGTAGACCTGCAGGATCTTCTCTAACGAAAGTTCCATCTGCTGCCGGTCTTCCTCCGTCAGCCCGTCATAAAAATCCTGTGCCCGGGTGTTGATATCCTCCTGTTCGGCAGATGTAAGCCTGATGCCGTATTCGTCTGCATGCGCGTTCATGGTCTTGACGTGGACGATTTCCTCGACCACCTTCTTGCGGACGAGTTCTTCCGCGGTAACCTCTTCTTCCTCTTCCTCGAGCATCCTGTTCCAGACGTCCTTGCCGTACTGCTTTTCGTAGCGTTCCTTCACGGTGTTGACGTAGATGTAAACCTCACCCTTGGTGACCGCCATATCTCCGTAACGAAAGACCACCGTATGCTCCTCCGGAAGAACTCCGGTATCGTTATGTTTCTTGCCGCAGCCCGTCGTAAGCAGCAGAGCCGCCATACAGACCACAGCCATGATTCTATGTATCCGTTTCATTTGTATCCTCCCGGATCAAACTTCCTATCGCTTCGATCGCTTCCTCCGTCTTGGAGATCAGTTCATCCTGCAAGGTCTTTGAGACTTTCACCGAGAAACCCGACTGATTTCCCGACAGGAGCTTGATCTCTCCCTGATGCCTGATGAGCAGTTCTCCGATCCGCTCCGTCATCACCGGCGCATCGGCAAGCATCGCCATCCGCACCTCGCCGGAAACGTATTTGAGATCTGTCATATACGCCTTATGTGCCTTGGCTTTTAAAACAGCCACGGAGAGTAACCGCATAAACTCCTTCGGCGGCGTTCCGAAACGATCTTTCGCCTCTTCGACCAGAAGATCCTTCTCCTCAGGATCCTCAATCTTTGATATCCTCTTATAGAGATCGAGTTTCACGAATTCATTCTTTACGTAATCATCCGGAATGTAGGCATCCAGCGGAAGCTCGACGCTGGTCGCAAACTCCCGTTCCACTGCCACACCGGACAGCCGCTTGATCGCATCGGAAAGCATCTTGCAGTAGAGATCGTATCCCACCGCTTCGATGTTACCCGACTGTTCCTGTCCGAGGAGATTGCCCGCACCGCGGATCTCCAGATCTCTCATGGATATTTTATATCCTGAGCCGAGATCTGTAAACTCCCTGATAGCGGCCAGACGTTTCTCGGCAACCTCCGCAAGGAGCTTGTCCCGCTTGTACATCAGGAAGGCGTAAGCCGCACGATTGGATCTTCCCACGCGTCCGCGCAGCTGATAGAGCTGGGACAGACCGAAGCGGTCCGCATCGTGGACGATCATGGTGTTGACATTGGCGATATCCAGTCCCGTCTCAATAATGGTCGTGGAAACCAGCACGTCGATCTCCTTGCGCAAAAAGGCGCGCATCACTTCCTCAAGCTCACGTTCGTTCATCTTGCCGTGGGCAAAGGAAATCTTTGCGTCCGGAAGCACACGGGAAAGTTCCGCCGTAATATCCGCTATGGTATTCACACGGTTGTATACATAGAAGACCTGACCGCCGCGGGAGAGTTCCCTGTTGATCGCTTCCTTCACAAACTCAATGTCGTACTCCATGACAAAGGTCTGGATGGGAAGTCTGTCCACCGGAGGTTCCGAAAGCAGACTGATATCACGCAGGCCCACCAGGCTCATGTGCAGCGTTCTCGGAATCGGCGTCGCCGTGAGCGTCAGGACATCCACCGTCTTTTTCAGCTGTTTGATCTGTTCCTTATGCTTCACGCCGAAGCGCTGCTCCTCGTCAATAATGAGAAGCCCCAGATTCTTGCATTCCACATCTTTGGAAAGCAGTCTGTGCGTACCGATCACAATATCCGCCATTCCGTTTTTCAGAAGTTCTAAGGTCTCCTTCACTTCCTTCGGCGTGCAAAAGCGCGAGAGCATCCGGATGTTCACCGGAAAGTCCTTCATACGTTCGGTAAATGTATTGTAATGCTGTTCCGCAAGGATGGTGGTCGGCACGAGATAGAGCACCTGTCGATTGTCCTGTACGGCTTTAAACGCCGCACGGATGGCTACCTCCGTCTTGCCGAATCCCACGTCTCCACAGATCAGTCGATCCATGATCTTGCCGGATTCCATATCCCGCTTGGTATCGCGGATGGCCTGCTCCTGATCCGGTGTCTCCTCGTAGGGGAAGAGTTCCTCGAACTCTCTCTGCCATGCCGTATCCGGAGAATAGGAAAAACCGTTCATCGTCTCACGCAGGGCATAAAGCTCCACGAGTTCCTCCGCGATGTCCGCCACATGTCCCTTGATGCGCTGTCGGGTCTTCTCCCACTCACCGCCTCCGAGTCTCGAAAGCTTGGGTTTCGCCCCGTCCTTGCCGGACAGTTTGCCGATCATATCAAGCTGATCCACCGGGATAAAGAGTTTGCTTCCCTTGGCATACTCAATGGTGATGTAGTCCTTCAGCCTGCCTTCCGTCTCGACTTTCTCGATGCCCCGGTATATACCGATGCCGTGGTTTCTGTGCACGACGTAGTCGCCCACCACGATATCCGAAAAGCTGGCAATCCGGTCTCCGCCCTCGTAGCGCGGGCGTTTTCTTCCTTTTGAGATCTCTCTTGCGGTGAAAATGTCACCCTCGGAGATCACGGCAAGTCCCGCATCCGGGAGCACGTATCCCTTGTCGATCCTGCCCAGTGTGACCATCACCTCGCCGGGCTTCATCCTGTGAAAACGGTCCTCCGAGAAGTGCGACTCGATCTCACGATCCCGCAGATTCGCCGCAAGGCGCTTGCCTCTCGTGGCGGAAGGAGATACGATCACCACCTTAAACTGTTTTTTCTTCCAGGCGGTGATATCCTCAACCAGTGTCTCAAAAGAATTATGATAATCCGATGTATCCCTCGTCTCGATACAGGTGTTGCCCTGTTCCTTCCAGGCGGGTTCCTTCTTGTAAAGGTCGGAGAAGAGGATGGTTTGTCTTTTGGAAAGCCGCTTCACGATCTCGCGTGCGCCTGTTAAAACCTCCGCCTGTGTAGGCAGTATATAGCCGCCCGAGAGTCTGCCTTCCATCGAGGTCTTAAACTCTTCCTCGTAGCTGCCGGCCCTGCGCATCACGCGCTCCGGGTCATCGATAAAGACAGCGACATCCTCCGGAAAATAGTCCAGGAAACTTACCGTGTCATCGTAGAAAAACCGGACCATGCTGTCTAAGCCCATGGTGGAATTGAACTCGGCAAGTTCCTCCTTCGCAGCGGAAACCGTCTTGGTAAGTCTCGCCTTCTGCTCCGTCCGAAACTCCTTCTCGAGGACTTTCTTCTGCTTCTCAAACTCGAGATCAATCTTTCTGATACCGTGATCGATACGTTTCTCATCCAGCACCATCTCGCAGGAAGGGTAGATCACAAGGCTGTCCACGTCCATGATGGAGCGCTGACTTTCCGCATCAAAGCTTCGGATCGTCTCGATATCGTCTCCCCACAGGGAAACACGATAAGGGCACTCTTCCGTAAGCGGGTAGATATCAACGATATCTCCTCTTATGGAAAACTGCCCGGGAAGTTCCACCATCGTGGTCTTCTCATATCCAAGTGTTGTCATATAGCGTGCAAATTCGTCTCTGGAAAGCGTATCCCCGACGGAAATCGTCTTTCTGTGGCCGGTGATCTCCGTAATGGGCGGGATGAAATCCATCAGTCCTTCCACCGTGGTGATCACGGTGACAGGATCACCTTCCGCCAGCTTTTTGAAAATCTCCATCCGGCTTTTGACCGTGGCATTGCTGTGGATATCCGCATAATAAAACAGGGCGTCTTTTGCGGGATAATAGTAACTCTCCCTGTCAAAAAAACGCACCCCGTCCAGCAGCTCTCTGCCTCGTTTCTCGTCGTAGGTCACGATCAGTCTCGTGCTTTTCTCCCCGGAAAGTGCCCGGGTAAGAAGAGGGATGGTCTTTAAATCAACACCCCACACGTGATACGGATACAGGTCCTTCCCGATCGCATCCTTGAGGTTTCGGAAGCTTTCCGAATCTGCAAGCGCATCAAACAGTGCCTGCAAACTGCACCTCCTGTTTATCCGTTGAAACGGTTCATCGCCGTCTCGACATCCTCTTTGATAAAGCATTCTACGGCATCCGCCGCGCGATCCACCGTCTCGCGTACCAGCGGAAGTTCTTCCTTCGGAAATCTGCTGAGCACATAATCCGCAAGGTCCATGCCGGAGGGCTTGGCGCCCACACCCAGTCTGAGTCTCGGATAGTCCTGTGTGCCGAGTTTCGCGATGATGTCCTTCATGCCGTTGTGTCCGCCGGCACTGCCTCCGGCGCGCATACGGAGCTTCCCTACATCCAGATTGATATCATCATAGACAACCAGGATCTCCTCTGCTTCTAGGTGATAGTAGTCCGCCAGCGCGCGCACACTGTCACCGCTTAAGTTCATATAAGTCTGCGGCATCGCAAGAAGAACCTTCTCCCCGCCGATCACGCATTTGCCGACTGCCGCCTTTTGTTTGGATTCGGACATCCCGACACCGTATCTGTCCGCAAGGTTCACAATCACGGAAAAACCGATATTGTGACGGGTACCTGCGTACTTGTCACCGGGATTGCCGAGGCCGACGATCAGCTTCATGCTTCTGCCGCCTTTCTCGCATGCATAATCTCTTCCGCTTCTGCAAGCTGCTCAAGTGTATTCACGCCGCGGATCTCATTGATCCGATCTCCGGAAAGCGGCATTGCAGCCACCTTAAGTCCCGCGCGTTTGATAAAGGAGATGGTATCCGTAAGGTAGTACTCTCCCGCAGCATTATCGCTCTGAAGCAGTGCAAGCGATGCCTTCAAAGCCTCCGTGTTGAAGACATACATGCCGGAATTGATCTCGGTCACTGCCTTCTCCTCTTCGGTGGCATCCTTCTGTTCTACAATCTTGGTAAATGTGCCGGCCGCATCCCTGATGATCCTGCCGTAGCCCGTGGCATCCGGAAGAATCGCCGAAAGCACCGTCACACCGTTGGATTCTCTTTTATGCTTCTCCACAAGTTCCGTTAAAGTAGCGCCTGTGATCAGCGGAGTGTCGCCGCAAAGGATCAGCGTATCCCCGCTTCCGGTCAGAAATTTCTCCGCACACATTACCGCATGTCCGGTACCGAGCTGTTCTTCCTGCTCCGCAAACTCTACCACATCATAGATCGCATTTTTCACTTCGTTTCCCTTGTAGCCGATCACCACGCAGCAATCAAAAGCGCCCGCTTCCTTCGCTGCCTTGATCACATGATGAACCATAGGTTCACCGGCCACTCTGTGGATACATTTCGGCAGATCGGAATGCATACGTGTGCCCTTGCCTGCCGCCATAATGATCGCATTTAAGCTGCTCATATCTGTCCTCCATACATAACTATATGTATTTTATACAGTTTTCGGGAAATGTCAACCATTAACGAAGCGCCTTCTTAAGCGCATCCACATCTCCCTTTACCTGTTCCTTATTCGTACTGTGTTCAAAATAGATCAGATTCTTCTCTATGGTCGTATCCGCCTTGAAAGTAATCAGAAACTGTGTGCCGATATAAAGCTGCAGGCTGACCGGGAACTCCTCGGAGGATCCCGACGAATAGTCTGCCATGGCTGCAACGCCCTCATCGGTAAGCAGCATCGCGCCATAGTACTCATCGGTGAGTTTCCCCGTCCACTCTGTCTTCGCTGCGGGGATCGCATCCTCGGGCGGTACCTCACCCTCCGGTTCCTCTCCCTCGGGCGGGATCAGATAAACCGCCTTGATCTTGTCTTCGGAAAAAAGAAGCTCGTCCGCATTGCAGATCACGTGGATCTGCGCCTGCTCGACGGCTTTCTTCGCCTTCTGCTGCATCTCGTTCACGGAGCTTACATAGGTAAATGCGCGCTCCTTCGTAACATTGTAGACCGCATCGTAAAGTGCGAGAAAATTTCTGTTGCTTGGATTCAAACCGCTGTACGTATGCTCTCCGTCTTCCATAAAGACCGTCACGGTTTTGAAGACGCCATCGGTCTGATCGCGGTTTCCCATATCGCTTCGAAGTTTGCCGTAAGGTGCTTCATCCACCTTAGCGCGCAGTTCCTCCATCACGGCAGGCTCGAGCTGATAGGTGTCCTCGGGGCAGGCTGTCTCCGGCATCCACTTTTCAAACTGATCCGCATAGATCCGTACGGTGCCGTCACAGTCCACTTCGATGTTCACCGTATATCTTGCAAGCTGATCGATCCCGTCGCCCTTTTCGGCATAGGATACCCTGATCAGTGTGCCATCTTTCACGGGTGTGGAAGACTTTTTTCCGCAGCCACCCAGCACGATCAGTAATGCAATAAACAGTATAAGTAAATAAGTTTTAAGACTCACGCTCGGTGTTTGCATTTTATTCTATCCTATTGTTCGGATCCTCGGTCATCTCCTGCTGTACGCTCTGATGACGAAGGCCCGTCACTGCCCGCTGCAGTGTCATCTCTGCCTCGTAGTACTCCTGGAGGCTTCTCTTCTGCATCTCCTGCTCGCGCAGATCCTCTTCTCTTTCCTTGCGGCGGTTCTCCTCAACCTCATCCGGATACTCGGCAAGCGTAACCAAGATCAGGACTTCGCCTTTTTCCACGCGCAGCATCCCCTCGGATACATGAACATAGACTGCTTCCTTGCCCGGCTGTAAAAAATGCATCTCTCCCGGAACGATGGCCACGACTACATTTCTGTGGTCGGCCAGCACGCCGTACATGCCGTCCGTGGTAGGGACCACGATGCTTTCGAGCTCACCCTCAAAGAAGGTGCGATCCGCCTGATAGATTCTCGTCTTGAATGTATGCATTAAGCTTCACCCTTTTGGATCTTCTCTGCTTTTTCTTTGGCGTCATCCAAGGTGCCGACGCTGAAGAAGGCTGCCTCGGGCATATCATCGCACTCGCCGGACAGGATGGCATCGAAGCCGCGGATTGTCTCGGAAAGCGGTACGAACACGCCCGGCGTGCCGGTAAATTTCTCTGCCACGTACATCGGCTGGGACAGGAATCTCTGGATCTTTCTGGCACGGTTCACCGTCTTCTTATCTCTGTCGGACAGCTCGTCCATACCGAGGATCGCGATAATATCCTGTAGTTCGTTGTACTTCTGTAGGTACGCCTGTACCTCTCTGGCCACATTGTAATGCTTCTCGCCCACAGTATCCGCCTCGAGGATTCTGGATGTGGAAGCAAGGGGATCCACCGCGGGATAGATACCCTGCTCGGCGATCTTTCTGGAAAGCACCGTTGTGGCGTCCAGGTGGGAGAATGTCGTAGCGGGTGCGGGGTCGGTCAGATCATCCGCAGGCACATATACCGCCTGCACCGATGTAACGGAACCCTGGCCCGTCGAAGTGATCCTCTCCTGAAGCTCGCCCATCTCCTGCGCGAGGGTGGGCTGATATCCAACCGCCGAAGGCATACGTCCGAGCAGTGTGGACACCTCGGAACCTGCCTGTACAAAACGGAAAATGTTATCGATAAACAAAAGCACGTCTCTGTGCTCCACATCACGGAAGTACTCCGCCATGGTAAGACCCGAAAGCGCCACACGCATACGCACGCCCGGGGATTCGTTCATCTGTCCGAAGACCATCGCCGTCTTGTCGATGGTTCCGCTCTCCTTCATCTCCGACCAGAGGTCGTTACCCTCACGGCTTCGCTCTCCGACACCGGTAAAGATGGAATAACCGCCGTGCTCCATCGCCACGTTGTGGATCAGCTCCTGGATCAATACGGTCTTTCCTACACCGGCGCCTCCGAAGAGTCCGATCTTACCGCCCTTGGCATAGGGCTCAAGCAGATCCACGACCTTGATTCCCGTCTCAAGGATCTCCACAGCCGTGCTTTGCTCGTGAAAGCTCGGTGCCTTGCGATGGATGTTCCATCGCTCCGCATCCTCGGCAATCTTTTCGCCACCGTCTATGGGATCTCCGAGGACGTTGAACATCCTTCCGATGGTGGGCTGTCCGACAGGTACGCGGATACCCGATCCCGTTGCGGTTACTTCCATATCTCTTGCAAGTCCCTCGCTTGCCGCAAGGACGATACATCTGACTTCGTCATCTCCGAGCAGGGCGGAAACCTCCATCACTCTGGTGCTTCCTCCCACCTCTACGGTGAGTGCCTCACGGAGTCGCGGCAGATGACCATCCGGAAAATATACATCTACTACCGGACCGGATACCTGAACGATCTTGCCTTTCTTCATCGCTTTGCCGCCTCCTTTTCTCTCTTCTTTCTCTGTGCCTTGGCACCTGCCGCCACCTCGGTGATCTCCTGGGTGATGGCTGCCTGCCGCACACGGTTATATTCTTTGGAGAGTTCCTCAAGCAGACTCTCCGCATTGTCATTGGCTGCGCTCATGGCCGTCATACGTGAATTCTGCTCACTGCAGAAACTCTCGACCATCGCGCCGTAGATAAATCCCGCAACATAGCTCGGGATAATGGAATCCAAAGCCGCTGTTGCATTCGGTACAAATTCGTAATCTTCGCTTGCCGCATCGGGTGCGCTGTGAAAACGGCTTTCCGGTGCCGGCTTTCCGCCGAAGTTCTCCCGTTCAAAGGGAAGCAGACGTTCGATGGTCACCTTAGGTTCAAGGCTTCCCTCCATGGTGCTGTAGATCACGCGGACCTCATCCACCTCTCCGGCATCATAGGCCGCAAGTATCCGGGCGGAAAGATTTCTCGCTCTTCTGAAATTCGGATCCTGCGCCGTAAAGTAAAACCGATCCTCGATCGGAACCTTGTGCTTGGTAAAATACTGCCTGCCGTACTCGCCGATCACAAAGAGTCTGGTGTGCTTGTGCCGCTGCATCTCCTCCTCCGTCGCCTTGATGACATTGGAGTTATAGGGGCCGGCCAAACCTTTGTCTGCCGTGATCACAAGGTAGGCGTAGTTTTCTGCCTTCTTTCTTCCGGTCATGGGATAAAAATACCGGCTTTCCACATCCCCTCGCTTTTCGAAGATGTGCTTGATTTCTTTCTCCGTAGCCTTAAAGAACGGCCGTACCTTGTCCATCTCCGCCTTCGCCTTTCGGAGCTTGGTGGAAGCGATCAGGTACATGGCGTTCGTGATCTTTTTGGTATTCTTAACACTGCCGATTCGATTCTTGATCACCTTGGTGTTCGCCAAGTTTATTCACCGTCCTTCGTACGTTGCTCCTCATAGATCGAAAGGTAGGTCCGTGCAGCCTCAATGATACGGGATTTGTTCTCATCCGTCAGAGAACCCGTGTCCGCAATGGCGGAACAAAGCGCCGCCTCATGCTCCGCAAAGTAAGCAAGCAAGCCCTCACGGAATGCAAGGATCTCATCCACGGGGATGTCCTGCATCACATGGGCGGTTGCAGCAACCAAAGTCACCACCTGCTCCTGCATGGAAAGCGGATGACTCTGATGCTGACGCAGAAGCCGCATCAATCCCTGTCCGTAGGCAAGCTGCTGCTTGGTCGCATCGTCAAGGTCACTGGAAAACTGTGTAAAGACCTCCATCTCACGGTACTGTGCCAGGTCAAGACGCACACCGCCCGAGGCCTTCTTCATGGCCTTGGTCTGTGCGGCACCGCCCACACGGGATACGGAGAGTCCGACATTGACCGCAGGACGCTGTCCCGCGAAGAACAGATCACTCTCCAGGAAGATCTGACCGTCCGTGATGGAAATGATATTGGTAGGAATATAAGCCGATACATCGCCCGCCTGTGTCTCCACGATCGGAAGCGCCGTCATACTGCCGCCGCCCTTCTCCGCCGAAAGATGTGCGGAGCGCTCGAGAAGTCTCGAGTGGAGATAGAAGACATCGCCCGGATATGCCTCACGTCCGGGGGAACGCTCCAGCAAAAGCGAAAGCGTTCTGTATGCGATGGCGTGCTTGGAAAGGTCATCATAAATGATCAGCACATCTCTGCCCTGATGCATGAAATACTCACCCAAAGCCGTACCGGCGTAGGGTGCGATGTATTGAAGCGGCGCCGGGTCGGATGCGGATGCATTGACCACAATGGTGTACTTCATGGCGTCGTTCTTTTTGAGTGTCTCAACCAGATGCGCTATGGACGAAGCCTTCTGTCCGATAGCCACATAGACGCAGATCACGCCGTTGTCTCTCTGGTTTAAGATGGTGTCCGTGGCGATCGTCGTCTTACCGGTCTGACGGTCACCGATGATCAGCTCTCTCTGTCCGCGTCCGATCGGGAACATAGAGTCGATTGCCAAAAGTCCCGTATCCATCGGCTCGCATACGGGCTGACGATCAATGATGCCCGGTGCGGGAGTCTCGATGGGTCTGTAGTCGGAAGATACGATCTCTCCCTTGCCGTCGATGGGATTACCCAGGGCGTCAACCACGCGTCCGATGAAGCCCTCGCCGACGGGGATACCCGCCGTCTTCTTGGTTCTTCTGACGCGGCTGTTCTCCTGAATGTCTTCGTCCTCTCCGAAGAGTACGACACCGATCTCGCCCTTTCTTAAATCCTGTACCATACCCTTAACGCCGGATTCAAAGACGACGATCTCTCCGTATTCCACGGTAGCAAGACCATCCACCACCACGATACCGTCACCGACCGTGCGCACCTTGCCTTCTTCTTCGGGCACTGCCGTTACGTCAAAGTCCTCGATGGAGCGCTTTAAAAGGGCCAGCGCCTGCTTCGGGTCTTCGGTTTCGGTGTACTTGTCGCGGATATCGTAGAGCATATCCGTAAACTGACGGAACCTGCCCTCCGGTGTCCAGTTGAACACCTCGTCCGCATATTCGAGCTTAAAGCCCGCCTGCATGGTGGAATCTTCGACAAAGCTTACGGTGACAGGGGTTTTGTATTTGTTTTGCAGAAACTCCTGAAATCTCTTTAACTGCGCTTCGGAAGGTGCCTCGGCAGCGTAGAGAAAAGCTTTATTCTCCATCCTTTACGCTCCTTTCGGCATCCTTTAAAAACGCCTCGTATGTATCGTTGACATTGTCGCTGACAAAGATCTTCTCGGCCGCAGTCTTCACCATATCGGTGATGTCCTTCTCGGCCTCTTTGATGATCTGTGCTTTGGCATTCTCTGCTTCCTTCTTGGCATCGGAGATGATCTGCTCTGCCTTCTCCTTGGAAGCCTTCTCTGCATTGACGCGAAGCGTCTCTAACTCATCGGACGCCACACGCTTCTTCTCCCTGATCTCATCCTCTGCATCGGCGATCTTCTTTTCGTAAGCCGCCTCCTGCTCTTTGGCGGATGCAAGCCTTGCCTCGGCCTCGTCGTCGATGTCTTTGTAATGCTGCCTGCGCTTCTCCATAAAGTCCTTCACGGGCTTGTAGAGAAGGATATAAAGACCAGCAACAAGAATCGCAAAATTCAGCAGATGAAGTAGGATCTGCTGAAGATCGATATTAAGCGGAAGTCCTGTCATAACCATACTCTGCACCTCTTCCCCGTCACATTACGAATATGATCAGAATCGTTACTACCAGCGCATAGATGATGGCGGTCTCGATGAACACAAGACCGAGCATCAACAGACCCTGGATCTTACCGCTCGCCTCGGGCTGTCTTGATACGCCTTCTGCTGCCTTTGAGATCGCGATACCCATACCGATGGCACCACCCAGGGACGCGAGACCGATGGCGATGGCAGCTGCGATAGCCTTGGAGCCTAATGCATTGTCCGCTGCAGCATCTTCGCTGACCTCAGCGCCGTCGTTGGTTGCGATCAGTGTGTCTGCCTCGTTGGATACGGTTACCGCTTCCTTCTTCTCGGAAGAAGCAGCCTTAATGGTCTTCGGTGCGATCAGTACGAAGAGTGTAAGGAATACGATGATCGCTGCCAGAATGATTGATGTTTTCTTTGAAATTGTGATTGTCATTGTAAGTACCTCCGTTTATGCGGCTTCCGCAACTTGCTGTTCCTCAGCCTGGTTCTTTGATTTTTTCTTTTTCTTCTTCGGCGGTTCCGTCACCTCTCCGTAGAACATCGATACAAGCATCGTAAGGACGTAGGCCTGGATCAATGCGTGAAGCAGTGTGAACAGCACACCGACCACGACGGGTAACAGGAACGACAACTGCAGGTAGAAATAGATCAGCTCCGTGACAAGCATACCCGAGAGCAATGCGCCGAAGAGACGGAAGCTCATGGATACGGGGAGCGAAAACTCTTTCAAGGTGAGAAGCAATCCGCGGAACTTGTTTTGTACAAGTCCTCCCGACAGGATCACCAGATAGGACAGACATCCCATCATCAGCGCACCGTTGATATCGGCCAGCGGCGCAGGCAGAGATATGGAATATCCTTCCGTCGTAACCGCCTGAAAACCGAAGAGCTCAAAGAGCGTTCCGACAAAGATGTAGGATCCTGCCGCAAAGATGTATGCGCCGAGGAAACGGTTTCTGTGCGGACTGTTGCTTTTGGCAAGTCCTTCGAAGAAGCCCACCCACTCTTCCAGCAGCAGCTGGAATTTACCGGGAACCATCTTGAATCTCGGGATCACAAAGATCCTGACGATCAAGGCGAAGGCGAGCAACACCGCTGTCACGATCATCCCGGCGATGAGGGACGGATTGACGGCTATGCCGAACAGACTGACGTGGTTTTCCTCATGCAGAACTGCGTCCCGCATGGCCTCCTTGATGGTCTCGTGCTTCTCGCCCCCGGTGTTCGTGAGCCAGATACCGACACCGATCAGGATCTCCGCAACCAGCAGAATGAGGAGAACCGTGATTTTTTTCTTCTTATTCAACGAACATATCTCCCTTCCGTATTTTCTTACAAACTATTCCTTATTTTATCTCTTTACGCCTTGTGGTGTCAACCTTTACAAATATCGTGTTTAAATATAAAATGAGGGTATCAAACACTTAAGAAAAGGATAAATTATGATCGATCATTACAATGCATTTATCTCCTACAGGCACGCGCCGAAGGACATCAAGGTTGCCGAGCAAATCGAGCGCGACCTTGAGCATTTCCACATTCCGAAAAGCATCCGGAAAAAGACCGGCATAGGAAAGATCCATCGCATCTTCCGCGACAAGGACGAGCTCCCGATCACCAGTGATCTGGGGGATCAGATTTCTTATGCCCTTGACCACTCCGACTTCTTGATCGTCATCTGTTCCACATCGACAAAGGAGTCTGTCTGGGTACAGCGCGAGATTGAGTACTTCCTCACCTCGCACACGCGCAACCAGATCCTTACCGTATTGGTGGACGGAGAACCCGCGGAGGTCATTCCCGAGATCCTGCTTTCCGAGGAGCGCGTGATCACTGACGAATCCGATGTCGCCCGCAAGTACATTGTCGAGCTTGAGCCTCTGTCCTGCGACTATCGTTCCAGCTCGCGTCATGCCAGAAGAGACGAACTTCCGCGACTGGCTTCCACGCTGCTCGGCTGTTCCTATGATGAACTGATGAACAGACGCAGACAGTACAAGATGCGCAGACTGTCCGCCATCTTCGCGTCTGTTCTCGCTGTATCCATCGCTTTTTCCGTCTACATGGTCCGGTCGCAGCAGGCGATCAAGCGAAACTATATCCAGTCTCTGGCCAATCGCTCCAGATACCTGTCTTCGGAGTCCAACCGGCTTCTCGAAAATGAGCAGCGCATCTCGGCGCTTCAGCTTGCGCTTGCGGCGCTTCCCGACGAGGAGCATCCAGATATTCCCGTAACGCCGGAAGCCATCCGCGCACTTACGGATGCCACGCTTTCCTATGTTCCTCTGACCGGATCCAATATACAGGCCGAGTGGAACTTTACCATGCCGGGAGCCATCGACGATTACGATGTCGCCGCAAACGGCAGGATGCTTGCTGCCATGAGTTCTTTCAATACCATCCGCGTCTGGGACACCGATTCAAAAGAAGAACTGTTTGCACCTCCCCCTTACGCATACAACATCTTTGGCATAAAATTCAGCGACAGCACCCATCTGCTTGTGTGGACAGACTCATCCGTCCTTTGCTACACTCCGGCTGACGGCAATACCGCATGGGAGTATGTTCTTTCCGATTGTAACTTTCAATCGGAGGATCCGATCCTGTTTTCCGATGGCAACATCGGTTTTGTCACTGACAAAAAATCCTTCCTGATCCTGGATTCGCAGACGGGAGAAGTGGTAAACGACACCACCCTCACATCCTCCGGGGAGATTCCGTACTCCAACTTCTTCGAGCTTTGTGCGTCACCCGACGAATCAAAGATCGCTTTCGTTACATTTGACGCAGGCTCCAGCGAGGTTGCCGGATACTTCGACGTAAAAAGCGGCGCGATCAACTATCTGCCCGCAGACACCATGTGGATCAGAGACATCTCATGGATGGACGACAGCCATCTTCTGCTTGCAAAATACAAGGACGAGGAGTTCTCCAGTTACGGACTCGGCGATCAGGATGTCCTGTCCACGGACGTAACCATGCTTCAGTGCTACGAACTCTCATCGCCCTCTCCCCTCTGGGAGAGCCGTTTCACGAGCGACGAGATTGTCCTTGCAAGTGATTTTGCGATTTACGGTGATGCGCTCTGGTACTACTGCGGCAACATCATCGAGATGCTCGACAAGAAAACCGGACAGCCTCTGCACCGTTACAACACCAACGACTCCATCGTAGACGTGAGTGACAGAGACGGCAACGGTTTTCCGTCGATCATCACGGAGAACGGCGGACTGAGCTTCACGCTCGACTTGCCGAACGCAGATGCCGTCAGCGTGAATCACCTTTTTACCGGGAATCTGCGTTCCGCCGTGGTCAATGAAGGTGCATACGTCTATCCCTTCGGATCCTCCGAGATCATCTACTACGGCCTGTATGTCTGCGATGAAGACTGGGTAGAAATCGACAGTTCCTTTGTCTTCGACGGAGGTCTGGATGTACTTTATACGGACGACAAGATTTCCCTGATCAGTTCCAACAGGAACGGCACGCCCGTTCTTGTGCTTGCGGATCTAAGAAACGAGGAATTCGTTCTGCACGAAGTTTCAATCCCGAAAGATACGGCCGAGTATTTCCAGATTCACACACTCGAAACCGTCGATGACAAGCTATATCTGTTGCTTGACGACTATACGAAGATGACCCTCTGCGCGCTCGACATCAATACACGCGAGCTGACGATGATACAGGAACTTCCGACACCGTTTTCTACCTCGCAGACCGCCTCCATGTCGAACGGTAAGATCTGTTATCAGGAGAAAGTCGGGGACGATCCCTACCTGACAATCCTCGATCCGAAAACAGGTGAAACCAAACAGTTTTCCATCGGTAAAGCAGCCAAAATCTATTCCATCGAACCCTACTATGCCGGCGACATCGATTGCATCTATTACAGTTCCGACATCAATGAGATCATAGACACCAAAACCGGCAACATCACCGTGGTAAACCTCCCCGACAGTTGGGGATCCACCGGTCTTGTCACCTCGCAGCCGAAGCAGAAACTCTTTGCCGTAAGCGACCGCAGCAACGTGGCGCTCATCGGCTCCGACGGCAACACCATCGCTTCCGTTGATTCCGCAGGCTCCTATGTGAACGGCTTATTCTTCTACGACGACACGCTGCTTGTAACCTACGACAACGGTTCCCTGTTCCGCTACGACATCGCGGATCTTTCGTTGATCGACAAGACATCCTACACACCCACGATGCTGCTGAACGGAAACATCACTTTTCTCCGTGACAAAAAGCATCCTTATCTGTATCTGTCGAACGACGGATACATGCGGATCATCGACACAGACTCGTGGTACGAGATAGCCTCCTTCGAAAACTGCCTCGGCTACACGGCGGCGACCGACCGCTTCCTGACCTGCTTCCGCAAGTCTTCCGACGACATCAGAGTCGGGTATTTCAAGCACTACAGCACCGCAGACCTCATCAAGAAGGGACTCAAGGCGCTGCAGGGTGCCGAGCTGACCGACGAGCAGAAGAAGGAATACGGCCTCGACGACGACTAAGACACGCTGTATATACTTTCCCGGCGTCGCTCCCGGGGCGATTACTCGGACGCTCACCTGTCATACGCTTGCCTCAGGGGACGCTTCATACACTTTCTTGGCGTCGCTCCCGGGACGATCACCGCGCACAAACCATTTTGTGCGCTATAGATCATCCCTCGCGCTCCGGCCAAAGCTATCGTTTGTAATGATGTCATGCACCGATGCATACATGTGAGGTCCGTACTGCCGGCTGCATTGCAAGGACAACGTGGAGCCGCCGGCGCTTAGCGAGGTACTTTCGAGCTTAGCGTCCGCTGCGTGCGGAACTTAGCGCAAGCGTGTCCGGCAAGGCAGTCTGCAGACGGACCGTCACGGCATCGAGCTACTTCATAGGATTCCTACCGTCTTAGCGCGAGCGTGTCCGGCAAGGCAGTCTGCATACGCGAGGTACACAACCAGTCAAAAAAACACCTGCCGGTTTGGCAGGTGTTTTTTTGTTCACGCGTATGTTCTAGATTTCTTTATAGAGCTGATCGAAGAGCCGCCCTTTAATGATGTAGATGTCGTGCGGGTCGTCCTCTCTCACCGCAATGTAGTCGCCGGGATTGCCGGAGTAGTACTTCTCCTCGTCCCACGCCGTAAAGAGCTTGACCGAACGGTCCAAAGGTCTTGCGTAGATCCTGGACTTGCCGGTGCTTACCACTTCGTGTGCGAAGGGGAGCACCTTCTTTTTCTCACCGGTAAAGAGGTCTTTGACACTGGGCTCGTATTCGAGGTTTCGCTCGTAAGGTACCCCGGTCTCCTTGTAGCTGTTTTGGAGCTTCTCTCCGGAGATGGGATAAACCTCGCCCTCCAAACCGATCATCAGATACTTATCCTCGTCGAGTCGGATATTGACATCCCCCTCAAGTGTACGGATCTCGATCATCGTATGAAGCGGAAAGACGTCCGTCAGCTTCACGTAGCCCAAGTACTGCGGCTGTTTCTCATAGTACTTCATATTGGAGGTATCCAGAGTCTGTGTCTTCGCGTATATGATCTCATACTTGTCGAAGTAAGCGTTCATACGGCGCTTCAGCACATCGTAAGCCGATACGTCGATCTTCTCCGGTCTGATCGTGCCGCCGGCCTTGAAAATATGGCCGCCGCCACCGCCGATCTCGTCCGCAAGAAAGGCAGCGAGTTCATTTGCATGGATTTCCTTGACGCAGCTTCGAACGGAGAATTTGATCTCCTCCGCGCTCTCGTAGTAAGCGAGACAGGCATCCACTTCCGCCGTCTCCATGGAGAAATCACTGATCACGCCCAGGATGCTGGGATCACAAGCCTCCGCCTTTATGATCATATATCTTCTTTTTTCATCGTACTCATATCCGAGAATCGCCTCGCCGGTAATCTTTAACTCATCCAGGGAAATGTTGCTGTTGCTCATCTCCTTGATGATGCTCATGTTCACATCAAGGCTGTCCATCATATCTCTGTCTAACGGATGCGACACTTCCGCCATCCGGTTCGTATCCGTATAGAGTCCGTAGTAAAGTGCCGTGGAAAGGTGCTTCTCACCAGCCAGACTGAATTTCTCACTGCGAAGCATATCCCAGATCACGGTTGCGCAACTGCCCAGATGGCTCCTGACTTCCGAGAGCGCCGGCAGTTTGGATACTACCTGATGGTGATCAATGACCGCCACGTGGTAGGCTTCGGTGGTCGTGACATTTCGCTGTCCGTACTGGCAGTCCACCAGAACCAGCAGCTCGGGTTTCTCCCGAAAGTCCGGCTCATATGTCACCGGAACCTCAAGGCTTGACACCATCAACATGAGGTTGCTCTTTTGCATTTTGTTGATACCGCGATAGATAAACCGCGGCGTTTTGCCGTTCCTCTTAAGATATGTATATACGGCATATCCGGAAGCAAGCGCATCCGCATCCGGATTGTCATGGCACTGGATCACAATGTCATCGTATGCAAGCAGATCTCGCAGTTTCATAAACCCCCCCTACTGTTTCATATCGAAGATCAGATTACGCTCAAGCCCTTCGTCGTTCACGGAGAAGCGACAGCGACCGTTGATGATGGTGAACTGATCCTCGGGTGCATATGTATCCTTACCGAGTCCCGTGTGAATCTCGACTCTGGTGTCCGAATCCTGCAGACGGATCTTTGTATTCTCGTTGCATCCGCCGAAAGCCAGGGCTTTCTTTCCGGCGATGTTAAAATATATGCCGGTGTAGGATATATCGATATCGGAGCTTCCGTTTAACGCTCCCACAGCTGTTGAGTTTCCGGAACGGAGATTGATTTCCAGGGTGTTCTCGGATGCGGTAACCTTCGCTTTTTCTCCCCGAAGCGTACCGATGGATACGTACTCGTTGCCACCGCCGTAACTCTTGAAGAAGGTACTCTTGATCGTGACGTCGACATCGCCTTCGATGGAGCCGACGCAGACGCCCTCGGTCGCCGAGAGCTCCGACTCAAGCAGGCAGTTTGCAACGGTGATCTTCGCGTCTCCCGTGTAGGAACCGACGCCCACGCAGGTTGCGCTGCCTCCGTCAAACAAATACTGACCGGCCTCGACGGAAATCGGGCCTCCCAGTCCGGAGCCGATGCACACGCCGCGTCTTCCGTTCACGGAGATGGCAATCTGTCCGTTCTGTCTGAAGATCAGCTTGCCGTGTCTGCTCTTGGCATCCGCTCCGATGCCATAGCTGTCGGAAGTGTTCAGGTGAATCTTCAGGCTGCCGTCGCCCTCGATCCGGAGGGTCGAGCTTTCCGGCACATGAATACCGGCATTGTTTAGTACATTCTCACCCACAAGTACCAGGGTGACATCACTGTTCTCGCCGATCTCGATGACCGGTCGGTTCTTTTCGTTGGAAAGGTAGGCATTCTCGAGGGTGATGATACCCGAGTAATCCTGCATCACCGTAAGGTGGACGCCCGTGGAAACCTGCGGCGTACCGACCACCGTGATATCCTTGTAAACCGGTGTGTCCTTGCCCACCACCATATCGGTATAGTGTCCCTTCACCAGTGCGGAGAGGGTTACACGGTTGGTCCTTCCGGCTACGTAGATGTGCTTTGAGACGCCATCCACGCGCTCCTGATGGAAGCGCTTGATCTCCGCCTTGATGCTTTCCGGAATGGAGGGTACGATCTCCATCTCGGGACGTGCGGTATAGAATCCCTGGATCAGATCGGCGCCTAAGTGGATCACCATCTCTAATTCTTCGGAAGTCTCCACACCCTCTGCAAGCGCCATGATATGGTTGTCATGGCAGAAGTCTATGATCTCACGCACGAAATGCTGCTTCTGCGGCTTGTTCGGTATGTCGGAGAGCAGCGAGCGGTCGATCTTTACGTAGTTGGGCATATAGCGAAGCAGGTTGCTGACATTGGAGTAACCGGTACCGTAGTCGTCAACCGCGATCTCAACATTCAGCTTTCGGAAGAATTCCTTTAACTGGTTCAGATCGTCATCGGAAAGCTCCGCTTCCTCGGTGAGCTCCACCACGGCAATGTCTGCGTTCTTCTCGAGGAGCTTCGCCATCTTGTTGTAATCGTCTTCATCCATCTTCACGCCCGGAATACTGTTGATAAAGACTTTCGCGCGACCGAAGTCCGCCCTGTGCTGTTCAAGAATGTTCAGGACGTTCATAAAAGTCGCATACTCCACGTCGGGGAGTCTTCCGAGGATATTGGAGTACTTGATGATATCAAGAGGTGACACGGGAATCTCGGTACGCGCACGCATCAACGCCTCGTAGGAATAGATCTCTCCGTCGGTAGCACGCACGATCGGCTGGAATCTGTAGTTTAACAGGTTCTCATCCAGAATCCTCTCAACCAGATCGCAAATTTCCTTCTCCTCGGTCGAGAGATGATCGTAGGGTGTTCCTCCCACCGCAAATTTACCGGTGCGAAGCTTGCCCACCTGTTCATCCAAAAGCTGGATCACATTGTATCTGCGGGTGCTCTCAAGTCCTCTTGCGACCAGGTTCACCCAGCGTCTGTATATATCGTCATAACTTCTCGGCACACTGCCGTAGCTTACGACAGCGTAGCCGTAACACTCGTTTTCGTGGAAAACCGGAGTGAAAATGTATGCCGTCGGCTTCTCTCTTTTTTCGTACAGATCAGGCAGGATCTGACTCGTGGGAAATGTCTCCTGTACCCCGACAATGGTATCCTGCTGCGTATTGTTGTAGCGCACCGCATAGATCATGCGCTCGGGATAACCCTCGTTTCGTACATGAATACTCGCATCATGCCCCATGTTCTTCCAGGGTTCGGCGATACAGAGGTGGAAGCTCTCCGCGCCCTTGATCTGGTAGGCATAGTTGAATACAAAGCGGATCAGATCCTCCAGGCTTGTCTGAGACTGCACGTCCTCTGCCATGGTGTTGTTCACGGAATCAAAGCCCGCGGAAGAGATATCCGTCGCCCACTCCATACGCTTTCTGGAAAGGCTCGGCATCGTGATCGTCTTACATCCGCAGCTCTCGCCCACGACCACATCCGGATGCGTCTCGAACGGGCCGATGTCCCTGCCTCTGAATTTGGCGTACATATAATCCGCCGCATAGGAACCGCAGTCAAATGCGGGAACCACAGCGGAGGTGATCGTCTTCGGGGAAGTCTGTCCTTCTTCCGTAGAATCGTAACTTGCGACAGCGATCTGGTCGGGAATGGATATTCCACGCTTCTCAAGGGCTTCGCACAAACCGATGGCCATGGCGTCATTCGCACATACAACAGCTTCGGGAAGTTTCCCGGAAGAGATCAGTTTGTCGGCGCACTCCTCACCGCTCTTATACCAGAAATCGCCGTAAAAGATGCGATCCTCGTCCACGGTAAGATCATGCTGCGCCATTTCATCACGAAAAGCGGCAAGACGCTGCATAGAGTGTTCATGCCAGCGCTTGCCGTTTAAGAATGCTATATCCTTGAAATGATGGACCTCGATCATGTGACGGACCACGGCCGCCATAGATGCATATCCATCGGTAATTACAGAGTCAAAAAATTCGCTTTCACGCTCGATCACAAGCACAGGTCCGGAAAAATACTCGTGCAGCTGATGCTCGATCACGTCGGCGATATTGCTTGTCTGGATCGTGTCTTTCACGAAGACCACGCCATCAAAGACATCGGGACGAAAGAGGCGGAAGATGTTGGTCTCACCCTTCTCACGCTCGATCATATCCTGATACTTTCTGTACATGGAAAAAACACAGGCGTCCATATCATGGGAAAATGCCTGCTTTAAAAAGCCGGTAATAAACCGCTTCTGATTATCTTCATCTGCCTGTCCGATCAGGACGGCAATTCGCTTTCTTCCTGCCATAGAGCGTCCTTTCATCGTATACAACAACACGTTATATTATACCATATTTCACGTGTATCGTACACACTTTTGTAGGTCCTCTCTAGACAATATACTTTCTGAAAAATGCCGTCTGGGCATCATTCGCTTCCTTCGCAAGATCGCTTCGGATATCAAGGTGAAATACGTGTCCCGTATGCTCATCTCCATAGACGCGGCTTTCACACGGAACCCCATGTTCCGTAAGCAGTTTCTCCATCGGTTCAAGCTCCTCAAGGAGAAAATCTCCTCCGGCGCTGAAGAGATAGACCGGCGGATAATCCGGACCGATATGCTCCGTGATATCAAGCATTTCCCCGTAGTTCTCCGGATGTCTGCCGAGATACCCGGCAACCAGTCCCTTCGGACCTTCCTTCTCTATCATCTTCTTCAGATCATACATGCCGCATGCAAGCCCCAGTCCGGCAAGCCGCAGCTTCGGTCGTTTCATAAGCATGATCTTTCTGTATTCGGCATCGGAATAAATCGTCGCATACTGACTTGCGATCTGCGCACCCGCAGAGTCACCCACCATGAATACATTGTTCATATCGAGATGATATGTGTCCGCATTCGCAACAAGCCACCCGATCACCAGATTGAGATCGCGCAAGGGCGACGGAAATATCGCCGCAGGCGCAAGTTTGTAGTTAAAGGTTACGACAGCGAAGCCCCGCATGGCAAGATCCGCCGCATAGTACTGATACAGATCCTTGGATCCGTATACATAGCCGCCGCCGTGCACATTGATGATCACAGGAAGTTTCCCCTGCTCCCGGTCCGTGGGATAGCACACATCGAGTGTATTGTCCTTCGGATCCCTGCCATAGCGGATATCACGCACAACGGTGAGTTCCTCCGGTACGGTAAGTCCGGCATCTCTCTTCCTGTCGGATCTTGTGCAAGCCTTCTTAAACATCCATCCGGATAGTGACATAAGCCTCACTCCTTTACTGTTTTTACAAAAAACGGATATCGGTTCGGATACATTTTGCTTCGCAGTACGCGAACGAATGCGATCATGTTCATAAGTAGCGCCACAACCCATGCACCCGCCTCGGCAAACGCCGTCGCCCGAAATCCGATCGGGCCAACAAATGCGATGATGATACCGACACGCATCACCATCTCCATGATGCCGGAGCACATGGGTACGAAGGGATAACCCATACCCTGTACAGCGCTTCGGAAGACGAAGAGCAGATCCACACCGATCAAAGCGACGCCGCAGATTGGCAGATACTGACATGCATAGCGGATGGATGCCTCTTCGTTGATCAAAAGCCCCGCCAGGAAGCGAGGGAAGAAGACCATCACCGAGCCGAGCAGCACATAAGCCACCAAAGAGATACGCACGCAGACATAGAGTCCTTCCTTCACGCGGTCAAATCGTCCCGCGCCGGTGTTCTGTCCCGTGAATGCGGACATCGCACTGCCGGAGGTACAAGCCGGCTGCATAAAGAGATTCAGGTACTTGGTGCAGGCTGCGTAAGACGTGGTGTAATCCACACCGAGTCCGTTCACAAAGTATTGTACCACCATACAGCCCACAGCGGTAATAGAATTCATGCACGCCATGGGAATTCCGTTCTTCATCAGCAGTCCGTAGACAGACGGAGGATTTGTAAAATCCTCGCGGGAAAGCTTGGCAAACTCCACGGATACGATCCTTTTGATACAGATCCAGGCGGAAACCAGCTGCGAGAAGATCGTCGCAATGGCAGCGCCCTCCACACCGGTCTTTAATACGAAGATGAAAAACCAGTCCAGGAAAATGTTCATCACGGACGATACGATGATCGCACGAAGCGGTGTCTTGCTGTCGCCGAAGGATCTTAAGACAAATGCGCTCATATTATATGCAATAGTCGCAAAGAGTCCGCCGAAGATGATCCTGCCGTAGGTCAGACTGTCTCCCACGATCAACGGATCCGTGCGCAAAATGTCAAGCGCCGTTGGGAGCATCACAAGAGAAAATACGGTAAGTCCGGCCGCGATGATCACGCAAAGTTTGATCGTCGCAGCAAGGCTGTGTCTCAATTTGTCAAACTGCTTGGCCCCGAAATACTGGGCAATGATCACGGAGAATCCGTTCGCAAGTCCCACAGAGAATCCGATGATCAAAAAAGTAAGTGATCCCATGTTGCCGACGGCCGCAAGCGGATCATCACCCAAGCCTTTTCCCACGATCATGGTATCAACGAACGTATAAAGTTGTTGCAGCATATTTGTGAGGAGCATCGGGAAGAAAAAGCTTAAGATCTGGGATCTTACGCGTCCCTCTGTCATATCCAGCACATCGCTCATAGGATCACCCCTTTCCGAATTTGTTTTGCCTATTCTATTCCCTTGCGCAGAATTTGTATTACAATTCTATGGTATTTTTATCGGAATTATAACTAAAAAACACTGTCCGCGGACAGTGTTTTTTCACGTTGCACACTCTTACTTTTTAAAGAGTTTTCCGAACTCGACAGCCTTGCCGATATCGCCGTCCACCTTGAGCTTGCCCAGGGTGAATGCGGCAACGGGATCGAGTTTGCCCTGCGCGAGTTTGATGAAGTTGTCAGCCTTCATCGTGATGGCACAGTTTCTGTCGTAGTACTCGTAAGGTTCCACGGAAGTCTTTCCGTCCTTCACCTCCACGTAGAATACACCGCCGTTATCCCCCGTCAAGTTGCACTGTACCGCAAGAAAGTCGATACCGGACACATCCGTACCCGCTGCAACCTCACGTGTCTTTGATACAATTTCTTCGAAAGTCATCGTCAATCCTCCTTCGCAAAAAATAACTGCACACCCATTATACCACAAAAAGGTGCCTGCCCACATTACAAAATTGTTACGCATGCTTGCATGCGGTCGAAAGTGCGATTATACTTGAAGCATCAAAGATTTTTCGGAGGGATTATGAAAGCAGTCTATTTGGAGGGCGACGCGGTAAACCGCGGCGATCTGTCACTCGAACCTATCACATCCGTGATGGAGACCACCATCTACGGCAACACGACCGAAGCCGATAAGTACGAACACATCGGTGATGCGGAAGTGGTTTTTTCCAACAAAGTCATCTTCGACAAGGAGACCTTTGACCGTCTCCCGAACCTCAAATACATCGGCGTATGCGCCACCGGCTACAACGTGATCGATATCGAGGAAGCAAAAAAGCACGGCGTCACGGTGACCTACGTACCCGCTTACAGCACCGAATCCGTTGCGCAGCTCGCCTGGGGATTCATCATCGAGTGTGCAAGCAAAATCGGCCTGCACAACCAAAGCGTCAAGTCCGGCGACTGGGTGAAGTCCGATACCTTCTGCTACTGGCTTGCTCCCGTGACGGAGCTTTACGGAAAGACCATCGGCATCGTCGGCTACGGCAACATTGGCAGACGCGTTGCCGAGATCGCGAAGGCCTTCGGCATGCAGGTGCTTGTTTCTACGGCGCACCCGGAAAAGTATGCATCCGACGCAGGAGGTAAGCTCTCCTTCGTAACAACCGACGAAGTGTTGCGATCCTCGGATGTTATAAGCCTCCACTGCCCGATGACGGACGCAACCGCCGAACTGATCCGAAAGGAAACCATCGACTGCATGAAGGACGGTGTGATCATTGTCAATGTATCCCGCGGCGGTCTGATCAACGAGGCGGATCTTGCGGCAGCACTTTCCTCCGGCAAGGTGTCCGCGGCCGCGGCAGACGTGGTCTCTTCCGAGCCGATGGCCGAGGATAACCCGCTTCTTACCGCGCCGAACATCTGCATCACGCCCCACATCGCCTGGGCCAGCATCGAAGCGCGCACGAGACTCATCGAGACTGTCGCAGAGAACTTAAAGTCCTACCTCTCCGGCGGCAGTTTAAACAAACTTACTTAAATCAAAAGACAGCGGACATTTGTCCGCTGTCTTTTTTGTTTATTTACTGATTCTGATCCGCGGATCCTGCTGCCTCGGTGGGCTGCTGTGCAGGAGGCTCTGCCACGGGGGCTTCTGTCGCGGGCGCTTCGGGTGCTGCTGCCTGCGCCTTCTTCATCTCTTTTCTCATCTTGCTGTTCTTCCGCATCTGCTTGAGTGTCGGTACGCCGAGTGCGCGAAGGATTCTTCTCACGAGCAGGAACCAGGTCAGAAGGACGATCACCAAGGTGATGATGATTCTGGGAAGGTTCTCGGTAAAGTCTACCGCAAAGTCCTCGCAGCCTGCGCGGAAGGTCTCCCATCCGTCGCGGAGCGCTCTTCCGATTCTGTCACCGAAGGTCTCTGCCGGTGCTTCCTCATACTTCTGCACCTCGCGGATGTTGATGCTCACGTAGCTGTATGCCACATCGTTGTCGATGGTGTTCATGCGTCTCTTGATCTGGCTGATCTGAACCTCCACCTCGGTGATCCTGTCATCAAGCATCAGGAGTGTCTCCATATCGTCAAGGCTTTTGGCTTCCTTCATCATCTCAAGGTAGCTCTGGTACTTTGTCTCGAGCACCTCAAGTTCCGCCGAAAGATCCGAGTACTCTTTGGAGAAATTATCAACGTTTTGATTCTTGCTGATCAGCTCTCCGATATCACCGGTCTCATTTACGAAGGAGTCGAAGCTTGCGGAGGGAACGCGGATGGTCGCTCTGTAACTGTAGTAGGTCTTGCCGTCCCTGTATCCGGGCTCGGTGCTTACATCCTCAAACTCCACAAAACCGTTGTAGTTTTGGATCAGCTGATGCACCTTGTCCAAAGAGGTGTTGTAATCCAGCGTCTCAAACTCCAGATTGCAACGAAATACCAGCTTATCCTTCTCGATGGCGGTAAGGGTATTGGTTGCCTCCGGATTTATTTCGTGGTTTGCGCCGCTTCCGGTACCGGAAAGCTGTCCCTTGAATTCCGGTCCCGCAGCCTCTGCTGCAGAAGCATCGATCGCAAAGGAGCTTCTTTCATCGGATTCCTCAGCGCCGTAGCTGTAATCGTTCTCCGCCGCGGGTTCGCTATAAGCCTCCGTGGACTCGTAGTTTACTTCTTCGCGTGCGGATCTGTTTCCGAAATCCTCAAAGCTGCTTTCCTTCTTGCCGCAGCCGACACAGCCGGTAAGCACCGCACATGCAAGTGCAAAAATCGCTGTCTTCTTTTTTATGATGTTTAATTTCTTCATAATGTTTCCTCCCTTATCAGGTGTTTTGTTTTGCATCTGCTATAGATACGCACCGGGTGAAAACATTTATGGAAATTTTTTAAAAAATTATGATTCCTGTTCCGCCGTCTGTTTTTTTTCCTTGGATTCGGCCTGTTGTTCCAGGGCTTCACGGCGTTTCTTTCTCTCTTCGATCTTCTCGATGAAGAACTCATGATACATGAAATCGAGAATAGCAGCGCAGGGTATGGAAAGCAGCACGCCCATCACACCGAAGATTCTTCCGCCCACGATGATAAAGACAAGGATCAGGATCGGAGATGCTCCGAGCTGATTACCGAAAAGCTTCGGCTTCAGGATGTAGGCATCCACTGTCTGCAGACCCGCAGTAAAAAGCAGGAAGAAAAATGCGTGCCAGGGATTCGCCAGGAAGAGGATGAATCCGCCGATCACAGCACCGGCCATAGGACCGAAAGTGGGCGCTAAGTTCGTAACGCCTACGACCACGGATACAAGCACCGCATAAGGCATACCCGTGAGCATCATAAAGATCCAGTTCACGATACCGACGATCAGTCCGTCCACAAGATCAAACGCAATATATCTGACCATGATGGCATTGCATCGACGGAAAAACATATGCATCACCGCGTACTGCTTTTTGGTGAATACCGCTTTGAAGAACCGGCGCAGGCCGTCCTTGATCGACTTCTTTCCGTAGAGGAAATAGATCGCAAGGATGAGTCCGAGTCCTCCGTTCATCAGGCTTGTGCCGACGCCGTAGGATGCGGAGATGATCTTTTCTCTGTTGGCAGAGATCGCTGAGATCACGTTGTTCATACCCGACTCGAGGGAATTTGCGATATTGCTCAAATCTACGGGCAAGCCGCCGTGGAAGTTCTGCAGGTTGCCGATGAATTTGGAAAACTGCTTCGAGTAATTATCCAGATTGTCCACAAACATGGTGATGCTGGCCGCGATCTGGGGTACAAGCGAAACCGCCAGTGTGACAAGCAGCAGAACCAGCAGGATCAGGGAGGCCGTCACTGCCGTGATCCGTCTGGCATTCTCGGATTTGATCCCGTCAAAAATCCGCTTCTCAAACAGATTCGCAAGCGGATCCAATACGTAGGCGATACCCACACCGATCACAACCGGGCGGAGGAACTTAAAGAATACGCCGAGTCCTCTCCAGAACACGCCCAGATGTTCCAGAATCACAAAGAGCAGGATCCCGACACAGACTATGATCATGTTTCCCACCCATCGTTTGTTGTACCATTCCGGTTTGATTTTCATAACTCTTTCTCCTCGAATAAACTATACTAAAACAAATCCTTTAAAGCAGGATAAATCTTCTTCCACGCGCGGTAACGCTCCTCATAGCGCTCGGTCAGTTCCGGTTCGGGTGCAAGGGTTTCCGTCACAGTGACAAGACGGGACGCCGCATCTTTCACGGATGCAAATGTACCGCAACCGCAGGCGGCAAGGATCGCCGCTCCGTAGGAAGGTCCCTCTTCGATGGTCGGGATCTCCACAACCAGCCCCATAATATTCGCGATCATCCGTCTCCAAACAGGGCTTACCGCACCTCCGCCGCAGATCTTGCTTCTTGTGACCGTGATCCCACCGGCTCTTGCGACCTCGAGTGAATCACGAAGGCCGAAGGCCACACCTTCGAGGACAGCCTGTGACATCGCCGTTCTGTCGGTGTCCATGCGCATGCCGAAGAATACGCCCCTTGCATCCGGGTTATTGTGCGGAGAACGCTCTCCCATCAGATAAGGTAAAAAGTATACATCATTCCGGCCGAGATCCTCCATCTTGCTTTGCTCGCCGGCAAAATCCTTGTCTCTTGCGATCTCTTCCATCCACCACTTGTTGCAGGACGCCGCGGAGAGCATGCATCCCATCAGGTGATAGGCTCCCGTCGCATGCGCAAAGGAGTGCAGTGCATTTGCATCGTCGACCATATAGGTGTCGGAAGCGATAAACACCGTACCGCTGGTACCGAGTGAGATATTGCAGTCACCGTGCGCCACGGTTCCGGTACCGACAGCTGCTGCCGCATTGTCACCGGCGCCGATGATGATCTTCACATCCTTCGGCAACGACAGTTCCCCGGCAACGGAAGGCAGGATGGTGCCTATTACCTCATGGCTCTCATAGATCTTCGCAAGCTGCGACTTCTTCACATCGCAGATCCCGCACATCTTTTCGGACCAGGTCCGGTTCTTTACATCAAAGAGCAGCATACCGGAAGCATCCGAGGGATCCGTGGCAAATGTACCCGAAAGCCGGTAAGCCAGATAGTCCTTCGGAAGCATGATCTTAGCAATCCTCGCGAAATTTTCCGGCTCATGCTCCTTCATCCACAGAAGCTTCGGCGCGGTAAATCCCGCAAACGCGATATTACCCGTCTCTTCCGAGAGCACGTCTCTTCCGACCGTCTCGTTTAAATATGTGCAGGCCTGTGCTGTCCGTCCGTCGTTCCAGAGTATGGCAGGACGGATCACACGATCGCTTTCGTCAAGCGCAACCAGGCCGTGCATCTGTCCGCCGAAGCCGATGCCGGCGATCCGGCTCTCAAAGCCCGCCGAAAGTTCCTTCAGTCCGGCAAGACTCTCACGCCACCAGTCCTCCGGATTCTGTTCCGACCATCCGGGCTTCGGAAACGAGATCGGATATGTTCTTGAAACGGTCCTAAGAACCTCTCCCGAAGCATCCATCAAAAGAAGCTTCACGGCCGAGGTTCCGAGATCCACGCCGATAAAACACTGTTCCATATGTCACCTCATGACAGGACTTTTGTGCCTCCTGCCTCAAATGTAACGGGTGCAATTCCCGTTCCCACAAGTTCTACGGTACAGGGCTTGCCGGATGTAACTTCCACCTTGTACGAATCTCCGTCTCTTGTAACGACGATCCGACCGGTTACCTCCTCAGCCCACTGATGTACTTCGAAGGAAGCGGTCTCGCCATCCTCCATCGGATATACGCGATAAGTTACGCCGTCCGCATATTCGTACTCGCAGTCCGTATCGCAGGCACCGATGGGAATGATGCTGCCCGGACGCACATAAAGCGGAAGGCTCATATAATCAAATGTTTCGGTATACCACGTACCGCCCTGTTTCTCCTCTCCCGTAAGGAGCGAAGTCCATCTGCCCTTCGGCAGGTAGTAGGTACATGTTCCGTCTTCGGAAAGCACGGGTGCCACAAGCAGGCTGTCACCCAGCATATACTGTCTGTCTAAGTATGCCGCAGTCGGATCTTCGGTGAATTCAAGCACCATGCTTCGCATCATCGGAATACCCGTCTCGGAAGTTACGACTGCATTTCGATAGAGGTACGGCATCAGGGAAGCCTTCAGCTTCGCGAAGCGTCTTACCACATCCACAGCCTCATCGTCGTAGTTCCAGGGAACACGGTAAGATGATGAGCCGTGCAGTCTCGAATGCGTAGAGAGAAGTCCGAACGCACACCAGCGCTTGTAGACATCCGCCGTGGAGGTATCCTCAAAGCCGCCGATGTCATGACTCCAGAATCCAAATCCCGACATACACAAGGAGAGTCCGCCGCGCAGGCTTTCCTCCATGGATACAAAGTCGGAGTAGCAGTCACCACCCCAGTGCACGGGGAATTTCTGGCCGCCCGCGGTTGCGGATCTCGCGAAAAGCACCGCCTCGTTGCGGCCGCGCTTCTTAAGAAGCACCTCGTATACGGTCTTGTTGTATAAATAAGTGTAGAAGTTGTGCATCTTCACCGGATCGGAACCGTCCGCATAGACACAGTTGGTCGGGATACGCTCACCAAAGTCGGTCTTGAAGCAGTCCACACCCATATCGAGAAGTGCTTCGAGTTTGGAAGCATACCACTCCCGCGCCTTGGGATTGGTGAAATCCACGATCGCCATACCCGGCTGCCACAGATCCCACTGCCATACATCTCCGCTCGGGCGCTTCAAAAGATAACCGCCTTCCATACCCTCATCGAAAAGCTCGGACGCCTGTCCGATGTAGGGATTGATCCATACGCAGATCTTGATGCCCTTTTTCTTGAGACGCGCAAGCATTCCCGCCGGATCGGGAAATGTATCGGGATCCCACTTGAAGTTACACCATGCGTACTCCTTCATCCAGAAACAGTCGAAGTGGAAGACCTTCAGAGGAATTCCCCGATCAAGCATACCGTCCACGAAAGAATTTACCGTCGCTTCATCGTAATTGGTGGTGAAGGATGTGGAAAGCCAGAGTCCGAACGTCCAGGGCGCCGGAAGTCCGGGCTTGCCCGTGAGATCTGTATAACGTCTTAATACATCCTTCATCGTCGGTCCTCCGATCACGATGTAGGAAATATTTTCTCCCGGAACGGAGAAATTGACCTTCGTCACCGTCTCCGATCCCACTTCAAAGGAAACCTTCTCCGTCCTGTCCACAAATACGCCGTATCCGCGATCCGAGATGTAGAAGGGAATATTCTTATAACCCTGTTCTGAGGAAGTACCGCCGTCCTCGTTCCAGATGTCCACCGTCTGTCCGTTCTTGATGAAGGGCGTAAAATGCTCTCCGAGTCCGTAGATATGCTCTCCAACACCGATGCCGAGGCCGACACGCATATAGGTATCCCTGCCCGATCCGTCGTCGTAGGGAAGACCCTTAAAATCCGTTTTAATATAGGAAATGTCACGGCCCGTAGCCTCCGTGATGCAGTTTCCCTCCCAGAGATAACGCATACCGAAGGTTCGCTTGTCTATCTCGATAGACAGATTGCCGGAGGACACGATCACATGCGTATCCGTTTCGGCAAGTTCCGGCATAACCTTATTCTCAAGGTTTAGTTCAAAGCAGGGCCCCTTCTCTGCGACCCCTTTGAAATGAACAAGGCGTACGCGAAGCATATGTTCCATGGGAGCTGTAATCTCCACAGAAAGCGTCACGCCGCCCAAAGTATCTCCGCGATCCGTAATATGTCTTGTCGGTGCGGTAATGACCACGCGATCCTCCTCCTTGCGAAGATCATGAACCTCCACCGGTGAGAATGCCATGGTGCCTTGTCTCATAAGCCAAAAACCGTTTGTGAATTTCATAAAAGACACCCCCTAATCCGCGATCAGGGGGTGGAAAATTCTATATTGTGCCCCGTCTCGCAACCTATGTTTCATGATAACATAAGAGTTGCGAAAGTACAATCACGAAGCATCTTTTGAAAGGCAAAACCAGACTGCCGCGGCAAGTCCGAAGAGCGATACGATGATCGCAGCCCACTTGTGGGGATAGACGAAATCGATCCGCGTCGTACCCTCATTTACAACCAGTAGATGATTGTACGAGGATACCTCCCGATCGGAAACCCCGTTGTCCTGATAAGCGATCGTCGTATTCACGCCGTCGGTCGGAGACTCGATGGTCACGCCCTTGTCGTCCCACGTAACCGTGATGGGGATCAGCTGTCTTAGCGGCGTCTGTCCGTGGCGCAGATCAAAGACCTCATCCATGATGTCCCACAGGTCATCATGATCGATCTCCTCTGCCAGGTAGGGGATACCGAAACCGATATAGTAAATTCCCGGCTCCGACGATCTGCTTCCGTAGTAAGGAATCTCCCGTCCGCCTACGATGGAGTAGCCGTATACGTTATCGAGTTCCTCCACGTATGACGTCTTCCACTTCTTCTCCGTCGCCGGAATATCTCCCGGTATGCAGACTGTGTCTCCGTAAACCAGGCTGGGAAAACGTTTCTCAAATCCGATTTCGGCCGCACGCATACCCATGAACCTGCGTTCCTTGCGTCCGTCCTCGGGGAAGTTTGCACTGTCGATTACGACACGAACCCCGGCTGCACCCGCACGTCGAAGCAGCGTTTCCGCAGCCTCCCGGTTATGATAGCGAAACCCGCTTAAGAACACGGTGTGGTAGGCGGTCAGTTCCTCCAATGTGTAATCATCCACATACACGGATGTCCCCACTGCGAACTCCGGATAGTTGATGGCGATGGGATGAGAATAAGATCCGATGGCCAGTCCCCTGTATTCCGTCAGCGTACCGAACTGCGCCGGCGCGTTTTTCTTGAATACAATACCGGTATCCGTCTCCGCCATCACTGTAAAGCCCTGCTTTTCAGCCTCTTCCATCATCTCGTCAAAGTACTCCTTCGGGACCTCGTCGCGCTTAAGAAGCACCGCATCGTCACCGAGTTCCGTACATCTGTCAAACATATAGGCATATTCATGCTTTTCCAGTGATTCATTCACCTGCATGATATTTTCCGCGGTCGACGCTCCCTGCCATGCCCATCCGTAAGTATAATCCACGGCATCGGGGCCCATCACGACACCCCAGGAGGGATAACAGCCGTACAGACTCCGGTCGAGAATCGCCGCCCTCTGAGATGTGTACTCCTTAAGCAGTGCCACATCCGTCACTGCTTCCGGCTGTGCAGGGATATAGTAATTGCTGAACATAGCCACGCTTAATGCACAATCTATCGCAAGGATGCCGTAGAAACACAGACCGTACTTCGGTTTGAGCGTCGTCCATTCCAACAGGGAAATCAAGAGGCATGCATAGGCAAAAGCCGTAAATCTGGTCATCCACAGGAAGTTGCCGAGCGGCAGGTGCTTCGTCACACTCACAGTTGCCGGTGTTGTGCCAAGAAGCACCAGCAGTGCGGTGTAAAATCCCGCGCGGTGCCCTCTCGTAAGCAAAGCACCGATCACGATCAGCGCGAGCACCCCGATACCAAAGTAGTAGATTTCCACCCGATCGGAATAAAACCGGTTCGCCGGATTCAAGGACTGCGTCAGATGGAAGGTCAGCAGTTCCTGGGTATCCGACGAGGAGTCCGACATGGAAAGCATACCGCCGTAAAGCGCAGGAACAAACCAGATGCCCGCGCACAAAATTCCGATCACCATGGCAACAAGCGCCTTGAAGCTTCGCTTCGTCTCCTTCGTCTCAAACCAGTCAAAGAGCAAATAGAGAAATGTACCGATGCCGACGATCGCCGTGATCATCAGATGGATAAATGTCATGATCATCATGGACAGTATGATGCCGACTGCCGCATGCTTATCCTTTCTTCTCACATAGCGCCATACAAAATACAGGACGTAGGGGATCACAACCGAGGTCATGATACGGGGCATATTGCCCTCGACGAAAAAGACACGGACATTGTCCGGAAGCACAAACCAGAAGACGGCCGCAAGCAGTCCCATCCACTCACGCTTTAAGGAAAGTCCGAACAGCAGGAAGGGAAATCCGCCGACGAAGACCACGAATCCCGCGAAGATCGCGTAAGCGTGGATCACATTGCCTCCCGTCAAAAACTCAAAGAACGCCTCCACGTAATAGGTAAGCGGCGGCCAGTAGCGATAGATCTGAATACCGTTGTACCATCTCCTGTCATACAGAGGATAGAGGATTCCCTTTTTCAGGCTTTGGTACATCACATCGGACTTGTAGACATGTCCCCAGACATCAAGACCCGAGGGCTCCACGCCACAGGCAAGGAAAACCGCAGTCGTCACCGCTGCCAAAGTGAGCAGGATCAGTGTGACGAGTATGAACTTTCTGTACTTGACGATCCCTTTGGTTTCTTCCATCCTATGCATCCTTTTCATCCACCAGACTGATCACGTAAGATCTGGAGGGTGTCTCACTCATTTCCATCATCAGCAGCTTCCAATCCTGCTCCGCAAGGATTCGGCTCAGCTCGTTCTTGAAATAGTTGCAGCAGTTCTCAAGTGTCGGATTGACGGCGTCGAAGGGTTCCACATCATTCAACGTCTTATCCTGATACTTTGACATAAACTTCTCGATCTCTTTCTCGAGCTTGTGGAACTCGATGAAGTCGTCGGAATTCTTGATCACGTTCAGTGAAATCTCCCATGTATGGGGATGGATGGCGCCGAGTCTGCCGCCGATGTAGATGGCATGCCGCGCATTTAAATAGAACTTGAACTTGTACTGGCGGAAGCGTCCGCCCTCGAGGCGGTCCGCAACATCCGTTGTGGCGATCGCGCCCTCGTTGGTCACGCGCTGCTCCAGCTTCTCCATGACTTCGTTTCTGTCTTTTAATTCTCTGTCCAGATTCTGCGCATCCCTGTCGCGCTTGCTCCAGCGCGCCATGGTAGCCACCACCATCATCACGGAGATCAGAAGGATACCACCGAAAAGCACGAGGATGTACACCCTGTACTCGTTAAGTCCCGCGTTATCGAAGAACTTATCCTCCGCAGTCAGAAATCCCATCACGTACATCCTGCCGTCCACGGTAAAGCTTGTACTGGATACAACCGCACCCTCAGCATTTAAAGATGAAAGCAGGTGTTCCATGCCCGTCTCGTCCTTTTGCAGTGTCTTGGTGGAATTCTCATCCTTGGCATAGATCACCTTCGCGTTGCTGTACAGGAAGGGCCAGTCGTCGCCCGAAGCCGGAACCTCATCCCTGATATAGTCGTGCATCGCCTGCTCGACATCTCCGTTTTCGCCAAGACCGAGATACGCAAGCGTATCCGCCAGCTGATCGCAGTAAGCCTGCTTATCTCTCGCACCCGCCGCAACGTATTCGTCTTTGATCCCGCTCAGGATAAAATACATCGCGATCGTTGCCGCAGCCGCAAAGAGCATGACTGCCGCAAGGGTGATCGTAAGGCTCATGCCCCTTCGTATAGATTTGTTGTTATTCTTTGATTTCGACATCTGAATTTACCTCATCTCTCCATCTGGAAAGGATTGTTTCCGCCTTCGAGAAGTCCTGTCTGATCACCTCGCGAGCCGCAGCCGCTTCCTCGGACAGATTCCTTGTACGCCACGTCTGCTTGCTCTTTATCGCGTTCACGATACCGGCAAAGCGGAACCAGAACACCAGGAAGTTGAAGATCGGAAGCAGGAAGATCAGATACCACTTCCGTGCGTAGTACCTGCGCAGTCGCTTCTCCTTCGACAGGAAAAGAATGATACTGATGTAAAGCAGCAAGGTCGCCACCACATAAAGCAGATACATCAACAGTACGGAGACTAAGATCAGCTTGATGGGATAGTTGACAAAGGCCAGACAGATCAGCGCAAAATACCAGATCATGCGTGGGAAGGCAAATGTATGGTCATACATCAAAAGCCGGAGAACCGCATCCGAGATGAAGCCGCGGCTCTTGAGCCTTTTTTCCATGAACATGTGCATGACCTCGATCTCACCGCGCTGCCAGCGCTGCCGCTGGATGTAGAGGCGGTTCATATCCTCGATGGGATCTACAAAAAAGTACGCATCATCACAGAGCTCCACGCGCTCTCCCAGGGTGTCTCTGATCTGGAAGGTTACATGGGTATCCTCACAGACCGTATCCGTATTGTAGAGCTGTGTCTTTAGGATCGCTGACTTTCTGAATGCGGAAAATGCACCGGAAAGCGTGAAGATCGTATTGAACTCGGACTGGAAATTCCTTCCTGCAAGAAAGGCCTGACAGTACTCGAAAAACTCCAGTTTCCGAAGGAGTCTGCGTCCGAATCCCTTCGTCGCATCGATCATATCGGGATTCGTCATAATGGTTCCCGTCATGCAGTCGCAGTCCTCGTTTTGCTCAAACTGCGTAACCATATTGGTCAGAGCCTGCGGGTGCAGAACGCCGTCACTGTCTATGTGAATGATGTATTTTCCGTAGCTGTTAAACAGCGCCATATTAAGCGCCTTGGACTTGCCCTGCTCGGAATTCAGCCAGTTGATGGTGAGCTTCGGAAAGTCCTTCTGGCAGCGGACAAACTCGTTGAAACTTCCGTCCGTACTCTGATTGTTCACAAGCATGATGTAGATCAGATGGCTGTCGTAGTCAGAGTCGTTCACGGACTTGATGCAGTTGTAGAGTGTCTCCTCGGAGTTGTACACCGGAACGATCAGGGTGATCTCCGGGAAGTACACCAGCTTCTTTCGCTTATGTCCGATGACACGACGTTTTAAAAGCACAAAAAAGTTACCGATAGTCGGGACGATCTCCATTACGATGGGAATGATCACCCAGGCCATCCAGAACAATATCTGGCTATGGAAGATGTCAATCATTGCTCTCATACTTGATTGCTCCTACCTTCTGTCTCACAACCTGAGACTTTGTAAACACGTAAAAATACAGGATGATGGTCAGGGCGTAAAAGATCAGTCTGCCCACAAAGGAGTGGCCCCAGAAGTACCACTTTTCTCCTCCGAAATAAACCATCTGGCAGATGACGTAGATGCGGAGTACATTTGCAAAGAAGATGGCCAGTGTACCGATGATGCCCACAACGACCTTCTCATAGAGACGGTACGCCGGGAAGAACGCCAAAAGCGCCAGGTACGCAAAGGTCTCGATGATACCCGAGCATTCAAAGTCAATGTAGAGGGTCATCTGCGTCTGTCCCGAAATAAAGATCAGACCCTTTGAGAAATAGGAATCAAAGGTATGGGTAAGGTCGCCAAACAGACCTGCCACGGCTGCAACCGCCTGCTGCATCGGAAGCAGCAACACAGGTTCAAAGACGATGATCCCAATAGTAAATAAGCCGGCACTGCCTATGGTGAAAAACCAAAAATCCAGCTTTGCCCGCTTAAATACCGTGAGTATGTAAATCCAGAATATGATCGCCGCAACGACAATCCAGTTGATCTGCATGGCTCCTGTTTCCTTTATGAATGCTTTCTTTTCCGTGTTTCAGTGTATGCCCAGTAACCGATCATGGCAAAAGCCAGAAGGAAAACCAGTCCCACTACGGGGCCTGTGGGCGTACCAACCCAGGTGATTCCCTCTCGTCCGATATTGGGATTGTAGAGGGTGAGGTTGGTAATCTCACCGCTGATGCCTGCCGCACGCTTGAAGTCGGAGAGAGAGAAGGAGAATTCCACCTCATCACTCTGCAATTCAGCTGCGTGCTCGCTGTCATATACGGTGATATATCCGTCGCTGTCCAGCAGGTCATAATAACCCACGGAAATGCGGTAGTTGGTATAGTTGCCGGCTGCACGGCTTACATTCTCCTGATTGTAACGGTTCCAGTCGATCTGTCCGCCGCTCACGGGATAGAGTCCGATCTTCACGGGCTGTCCGTTCGCCATCATGGTCATCTCGTGCATCTTTACCGTGGACTGGTACAGATCATGCAGAGAGTAATGTACATAAACTCTGTCTCCGTCCACATAGAGCTGTCCGCTGTGTACACAGATTGCGTTGTTGTTCTGATAGGTGATATCCGTCACCGGATACTGACTCCACTCGTCGTAATGTCCGTCAATCGCAAGAGAAGAATTCACATCGAGATCCGGAAGACTGCCGGGATCCACTTCTCCTCCGGGTGCTTCCGTCGTGGGATCTGCTGCCGGTGCCTCAGTGGTCGGCTCCTCGCCGGTCGGTGCCTCGGTGGTCGGGGCTTCAGTCGTCGGTTCCTCGCCGGTCGGTGCTTCGGTGGTCGGGGCCTCGGTGGTCGGCTCCTCACCGGTCGGTTCCTCGGTCGTCGGTGCTTCCGTGGTCGGTTCCTCCGTAGCGGGCTCAGCAGCGCCCGTGGTCACCTCAACATACTGTCCTCCGTAAGAAAGTCCCACGGAAGAAACGCTGTCTCCGTAATAGGATACGGGAACAGCCACCGTCAATGTGGTGGTCGTATATCGTACAGGCTGATAAACCTCCTCAATCTTGCCTTCGTTGGTAAGTGTAGCCGTAGCACCGGCAATCTCGCCGCTCCATGCATTTCGAACGGTGACAGGCTGACTGTCTCCAGTATTCTCGCCTCTTACCACGATCTGGTTCTTCTCACCCGGTGCAGCCGCGCCATCCACGGTCACACCGACCGTCTCCTGGAAGTAGCTGTTCCAGGGACCCGTATAGGTGATATAAATGTAGCTTCCGTCCGAGGACGCACTGATGGAGCCGCCCTCTGCACGCGATGTCACCACGTTTCCGCAAAGTGCGAAAAGAAGCATCATAACCGAGAGTAGGTATGCTGTCCGTCTTCTGATCTTCTTCATATCGATCACTCCAATTCTCTGATATAGCAGACAGGGATGTGCAGCCTGTCCGACACCTGATAGGTACTTGTGGGATGATCGGCTATATCCAGCTGATGCAGCTCGATGCCTATACCCTTTAATTTGTCCGAAAGTTTTTCGTAGAAGCAGTCCCCGATACACTCGAGTGTCGGCGAGTTCTGCGAAAACTCCGGCAGGTCGTTCAAATACTTTCCTTCATAATACGAAAGAAAGACATCCATCCGCTCGTCTATGTCCGTAAATGCGAATTCCTTATCGGAATCCGTCGGGCTTATGTAGACTGTGATCGTGAACGTGTGCATATGCTCATGTTCACGATCATAGTCAAAGCTATGACTGGCGTTAAATCTGTATTGGTATTTGTAATACTTCTGCATGAAACACCACCGTCAATAGATATCTGTCTTTCTAATATATATCGGTATTAAACTATAAAAACTTTAGTTTGTCCAGTCTATTCTTCGCCTTCCACAATCTCGAGTCTGACATTCTTAATGTGAATGGTAGCGGTAGAGCCCTGCTTACCCATGTTGAATTCCACACGTCCCATATCATCATCCGCCTCAGTCATATCAAATGTGAAGCTGTATTCCTGCCAATCCGTCGTAAGTTCCACGGTGGTATCCGGGAAGTAGCGGATCCAGCTGACTTCGGGTGCGGTAACCGCTGCCTTCATCTTACGATCCTCGTCGGCCTTCGCCTCGAAGGAGAACTTGTAGGTCTTGCCCTTCTGCATCGGCATCTGCGGCTGAACGAGCTGTACGCTGTACTCCTCCGTACCTGCCTTGGTGGATGTGATCGTCATCTCACCGTCTGCGATCTTCGCCTCACCGGCACCGTCGTTGAAGAGCAGGAACTTCCAGTCTACATCATCCGTCAGATCCTCATCTGCAGCGAAATCGCCGTTGGTGATGAAGTTGCCGGTCTCATCGGCTTCCTTCCAGTTGTATACACGCTCGGGCTTCTTGACATTCTCGTCGTAAGAATCCTTCTGATAGAATCTCACGTAGTCCACGTACATTGCCGCATTCTCGTCGAATACGGTGGTATCATCCGGATCTCCGGGCCAGTCGCCGCCGACTGCCACATTCAAGATCACGTGGAAATCCTGATTGAAGGGTGCGGGATAAGGCTTCTCGTCCTCGCCCTGTACCTTGGTGAACCAGTCGTTTGTCTGGTTGTAGAGCTCGCCGTCCATATACCAGCGGATCTCACCGGGCTCCCACTCGATGGCAAACTGATGATACTCCTCTGCATAATCGCCGTCGGTAAGCTCGAGTGTTCCCTGGCGCTCCGTGTGAGGCTCACCGAAATGAAGTGTTCCGTAGAGTCTCTTGGTATCGTCGCCAAGCACTTCCATGATATCGATCTCACCGCACTTCGGCCACTGACCGTAGTACTGCTCGTCTGTCGGCATCATCCAGAATGCGGGAAGGAATCCCTTGCCGCGGGGCACCTTGATGGATGCCTCGATGCGTCCGTACTTGATGTCATGTTTTCCGGCGGTATTCACACGACCGGAGGTGTAGGACACCTTGCCGTCTTTCTCTTCTTTTACGGGCTGGATCACAAGCTTGCCGTCTTTTACGAAGGCATACTCGTCACTGGGAATGTACTCCTGCAGTTCGTGATTCACCCAACCGACCTCATGTGCTTCGTAGTTCCAGTCGGCATCTTCAAGCTTGTCTCCGTTGAATGTATCCTCCCAAACCAGGTGATAACCCTCGGGCGGATTCGCCGGTTCCTCCGTAGCTACCGCCTCCGTTGCGGTCGCAACTGCGGTCTCGGTGGTTGTCTCGCCGCCATTCTTGGCTGTATTGCCGCATCCCGTCAGGAATAAGAGCAGACACACGCCACAAGCAATCTTACGTTTCATAACATACTCCTCCACAAAAATGTAAAATTGATTACCTCGTCCGTACGTTTCAGTAACGCAAGTATACTATACGTTTCGAAAGTTTTCTACTATGATGATGCCAGAAAATATCAGTTTCATCATGCCTAATTTTGCAGAAAAGAAGCCATTGTCTGCGCCGGTGCCGCCTGAAAAGACGACTGCTCCTGCGGCTGCGGTTGAAGCTTTAACTGAAGCTGCTGTTCATAGCGCTGCTGTTCCATCCTCTGCCGGTCCACATCCCTGCGTGTCGGTGGTTCCTGCGCAAGTTTCTTATCTCCGCCGCTTACCGCGCTTCCGCAGTAGGGGCAGAAGGACTTGGAATCGTCCACCTGATTCTTACACATCCAACAAACCATCGCATTTCTCCTTATGCAATCGCTTCGTCAATCGCCTTTGCAAACTGATCTGCACATGAAGTGCCGCGCATACCGCACTGATTGCCGCGCAGTACATCGGCGATCTCAGATGCCTCCTTTCCCTCAACCAGTCGGCCGATCGCCCGAAGATTGCCGTTGCAGCCTCTCTCAAACTGCACATTGTGAAGCTTGTTCTCATCATCAATATCAAAATCAATCTTCACGGAACATACGCCTTTGGGGGAAAATGTAACATGTTTCATCTTGTGTTGCTCTCCTTTTTGATGGTGCTCATAATACGTTTCATGCGCTCGTCCTCCGCATGCCAGACCGTCGCAACAGGCCAGGGCAGATCCAGGATATACTCCCGGTCTTCCGGAAGAAGCGTCTGCAGTGATATCTCAAAGCCCTCGGGGTCCTTCTTTCGCAAGCTTCCGAATTCACAGGGAAGATAGGATGTTTCGGCCTCCTCCGAATCGGATGCAACCCTGCGATACGTGACCGTACCGTAAGGGCTTCGATCCCTCTCGTAGGTATAACCCCGCTTCGCATCGGAAGTCCCCGGTTCGGTAAGCAATATCACGCCCGTATCGATCAGACAGTTCCAGACCATCTGCCTCAGTTTCTCTTCGGAAATCGGATAGTCCAGATGCTTTTTGATCCTGCTTACGGAGTATCCTTTCCGAACCAGTGCACGGACAGTATCGCCCACTGCGACATCCGTCACAAAACCCGATAGTGCATTTTGAAAAATCTCGCTGCTCATTTTAATATTATACCACACTACCACGCGCATCGACAATTGCACATCCGCGGATTGTCCCTTATAATTGCCTTATGAGATTACTGAATGATTATCTGCGTGAGCAGTTCGGATGCAAAGTTTATAAAATTGCCCTAAACGGCGGTTTCACCTGTCCCAACAGAGACGGCACGCTCGACACACGTGGCTGTATCTTTTGTTCCTCCGGCGGAAGCGGAGAATTCGCCGGTGACGCAGATACCGGCATCACCGCCCAGATCGAGGCGGGCAAGGCCCGTGTCGCAAAGAAGGTGAAAGACGGGCGTTACATTGCCTACTTCCAGGCCTATACGGGAACCTACGGTCCCACCGACCGTCTTCGCGCGCTCTACACCGAAGCCGTCTCCCATCCCGATATCGACGTCCTCTCGATCGCAACGCGACCGGACTGTCTATCCGATTCGACACTCGACCTTCTCGAAGAACTCTCGAGTAAAAAGCCGGTGTGGGTGGAACTCGGTCTTCAGACAATACACAAAAAAACTGCGGACATGATCCGCAGAGGTTATGACCTTTCCGTATATGATGATGCCGTGCAAAAGCTGCACGCACGGGGTATCGAGGTGATCACCCACGTGATCCTCGGGCTTCCGGGAGAAAGCCGTGAAGATATGCTTGAAACCGTGCGCTATGTCTCGGCTGCCGGAACCGACGGGATCAAGCTGCAGCTTCTCCACGTCCTAAAGGGGACCGATCTCGCCGACGCATACGCAAGAGGAGAATTTGCCGTCCTCTCCGAGGACGACTACATCTCGCTTCTTCGTGACTGTGTCGCAGTAATCCCCGACCACGTTGTCATCCACCGCCTCACCGGCGACGGGGACAAGCGGCTGCTCATCGCGCCCGCCTGGAGCGGGAACAAAAAGCATGTGTGGAACCGCATCCAAAGAGAGGTTCTTCACTGAGTGATCCGCATCAGAGGGTTTCGTTCATACTGCCGGTACGATAACCGAGCAGATCAAGCGACACATAGTCAAATCCGTAAGTTTTGAATTCCCTGTATATCTGCTTTCGCACATGTTCTTCCATCACGCGCGGAAATTCCTCGGAAAGCAATTCAATCCTGGCCACCTTCCCGTGTATGCGCACGCGCAGCTGGTGAAATCCCAGATCAATGAGCAGCTGTTCCGCACGGTCGACCATAGACAATTTCTCCTCCGTGATCCTTTCGCCGTAAGGAAAGCGGCTCGCCAGGCAGGCAAAGGACTGCTTATCCCAGGTCGGAAGCCCGAAATGCTTCGACAGCCTTCGGATCTCATCCTTGGTGAATCCGATCTCGCGCAGCGGACTCTTGATCGAGAGTTCGGCAATCGCCACAAGTCCGGGTCTGTAATCTCCGTTGTCATCCATGTTCGATCCTTCCGCAACGGCCTTCATCCCGGCGTCCGCAGCCACCTTCTTCATCTTCTCAAAGAGTTCCCGCTTACACAGATAGCACCGGTTCTTCGGATTCTCGGAAAATCCTTCGATGGAGAGTTCCTCGGAAACAACGACCTCGTGACGAACCGAAAGTTCTCTGCAGTAAGACACCGCCTCATCCAATTCTCTTTTCGGAAAAGAACAGGAGCTTGCCGTGATCGCCATCATCCGGTCCCGGAGCGCTTCATGTGCGGCATAGAGGAGGAAGGTGGAGTCCACACCTCCGGAAAATGCAACCGCCACACTTTCAAGCGAAGCGAGATACTTCTTTAAGTCTTCGTATTTCTTTAACAATAATTCGTTCATTCGTTTTTTTATGCTATTTCAACTTCCAGATCAGGTCCTTCACAAGAAGTTCTTCTTCCGGTTTCCCGGGTGTCGTATCAGCGCCAAACCACATCCGTCACATAGATGACTTCACAGGCTCCGTCACCCGAATCCATCCTGGACGTACTGGAATTCCATGTAAATACTCTTCCCGCCTTGTTCTCAGCATCTACATCCACCAGATAGCCCGTAAGCTTGATATGATCGCCGCGCTTGATCTTCTTGATCTTTCGTTTCACGGAATTGTCCGCAGGGATCAGATGGTTGTTGGAGCACTGCATGTTCACCTCTTCTATGCCTCCCACCTTATCCAGGTCGGCATAATTTTTCACCTTCCAGTGCACCCATCGTCCGGACTGTTTCCAGTTAAAATCGATGGTCTCATTGTTCGCGGCCACATCTCCCCATGCGAAAGCCACATCCACCGGTGCAAGCCTGTCCGCAAGTCCGAAGCCGATGTAATGTTTGCTTGAGACCACCAGGGCGTCCACTTCATAGGAATACTTGTAGTAGATCGACGCCTCATAACCGGCGACGTTTTTTTCCGTATAACCTGTCGCCTCCTCCTGGATCGGCTCTTCCAGTCCCGCTATCGCTCTTCGCACGCCCTGTCGGCTGATTGTTTTAACCGTAGCCGCCACAAAGAGCAGAGCCAGAACAACGAGTGCCACGATACCGAGGCCCTTTGGCTTCGCCGTCTTCACCTTCTTCGTCTCACGCATGGTGACGAGATCCGTCGTGGAAAACAGATGCTCAAGCACATTGTATTCGGGATCGGGCGTGTTTTGGCTCCCCGCCTTCGGAGCACTCGAGGTGGTGATAAAGTTTCCGCAGTTTGCACAGAAACCCGATCCGTCCGGAATCACGGAGTTACAGTAAGGACATACCATAAAACTTCCTCCTCGTATAATATGTAATGGCACGATTGCTAAAGCAATCCTGCCCATTCGGTCGGTGCAATGCAAAATTATGACTTCGTCATAATCGCACCTCCCTTTGTAAAAAAACTCACGCCGTTTCGGTTACGTTTATTTTTCGATCACTTCTCTGTGAAGTGACAGAAGCATCTCGCGGTCACTTGCGATCGTAGACCCTGATGTGGTAAGCATGTTGCCGGTGATGGTAGCGCTTGCGCCACCCGTGAATGCCGGCACGCCGTTTCCGGCGATCAGCTTTCTTCCTGCGCCGAGCCGGATGTTGCTTTCGGGATTGATATAACGAAAGACAGCTACGGTACGGAGGATCTCATCCTCGGAAAGCGTCGGAAGATTTTCAAGCGGTGTATGTGGAATCGGGATCAGTGCATTGATCGGGATCGAAGCGATACCGAGTCCCGAAAGTTCCACCGCCATATCGATCCTGTCATCCATGGTCTCACCCATACCGATGATACCGCCCGAGCATACGGAAAGTCCCGCTGCCTTCGCACGCTTGATATTCGCGATCTTATCCTCAAAGGTGTGCGTCGTACAGATCTGCGGAAAGAATCTCCGCGATGTCTCGATATTGTTGTGGTAGCTTCTCACGCCGGCTTCGTAGAGCCTGTCAAACTGCTCCTGCGTAAGAAAGCCGAGGGAAGCACACAGCGATATCGTAAGTTCCTTCCTGAGGCCCCGATAGATCTCGATCAGTTTTTCAAAATCCTCCTTGGAGGGACTGTGTCCGGAGATCACGATCGCAAATCTGTTCACACCCTCCGCCTCGTTGGATTTCGCCTCCTGCAGGATCCTGTCATAGTCCATCAGACTGTAGACTTCGCAGGACGTGTGATTGTGTGCGGACTGTGCGCAGAACTTGCAGTTCTCGCCGCAGTTGCCGCTCTTTCCGGAGATGATCGTGCAAAGATCCACCCTGTCTCCGACCAGCGCTTTGCGGATCATGTCCGCTCCCTCTTTTAATTCATCCAGCGGACAGTCTTTCAAAAATGTGAGATCATCCTGTCTGCCAAGTCTTCTGCCTTCAATGATTTCCTGTGCCAATTCTTTTGCTGTCATTTGTTTCTTCCTTCTTTATTCTGATATTCTATCTGTGTACCAATTCTTTTTGCTCATATAAACGGGCGTCAGCCTCTTCAATCACTTCTTTCAGCGGCGCGGAAGCTGTCACCTTCGCTGCCCCGATACACACCTTTAATTCATAGGGGCTTTCGGCTTCGCGGTTCAGTTTTTCCAGATGTGTCTGTACCTCACTGATCAAACGGCCGATCTCTTCCTCGCTGTTTTCACGCTTGACCCAGGCCAATACCACGAATTCATCTCCGCCGTACCGCGAGATGCTGCACTTTCTTCCGTGCACGCGGCATCCGTGGCGAAGCGCATCGGCAATCCTGATTAACGCCGCATCTCCCTCCAGATGTCCGTAGGTGTCGTTGATGGACTTGAATCGATCGGCATCCGCCATCAGAAGGTAAAGATCCTGATCGTCCTCATGTACGTGCGTCCAGACATCATACCTGTACGCAAGCTGTTTTCTGTTGTTGAGCATCGTAAGGGGATCCATAGAGATCACCTGCTCGGTCCAATCGAGATACAGAAGCAGCGTAACCACCGAAAGCGTTGCGCAGGCAAGCGGCAGCTGCGGATAGATAAACTGCAGGATGCCGGCTCCGGCCGGAGCGATCGGAAAGCACGACAGGATGATCAGCTGTCTGCGTTTGTTGTACTTGTTCTTGTTGAAGACCCCGAGAAATGCGCGGGAGCAGGTAAAAAAGACGTAGGCGTACGCCAGTACATACTGAACGATAAACAACGGCCCGCGGCGATAGATTCCCTGTCCGTCGACATAGAACAAAATGCCGGTAAATGCATTCACCACGAGAAGTCCCGCCATGATCAAAAGCGGGATTGCCGCCAAATGCACCTTCTTCATACTTTCCACAAAGCGGGATTCCTGAATGTGCTCGAAGTAGACAAACCAGAAATAACACATCAATGTCGTCGAGAAAAAGTAGATTGACTTGGTGATCATGATCATGGCCGTGCCGCACGGAAAAAGGCCGTGCACGCTCATCACATAAACGGTATCGGACAAAAAGAAGAAGACTTCCGCGCCGATGGACATCGCAAAATTTCTTTGTGCCACCATCTTGGAAAGGCCGTTCGTTTTGAAACCGATGATCCCCACGAGCACGATCGCCACCAGGTTGATCTCCATATATAGTACGGTATAAAGCATATCCGGACTCATCACTCATCCCCTTTCGGATTCCTTGTTTTTTATTATAACACAGAAAGAAAAAAAACACCCGCAGTCTTTCAAACTGCGGGTGCCGATGTTTTGATTATTTCAGATCCGGATTGTAATCCTCCGGCTGTTCGTCACCGAAAAGCGCATACAGGCACATCGCCTCTTCCTCAATGGAATACACAGGATCCGTATCCTGCCTGATATAGTCCTCAACCGAGGCTACCATGTGATCCATCGTTACATTCTGAAAAAGGTGTGCGCGGAAGAAATCACCGGCACCTAGGCACGCTCTGCTCTTCGCAAAATCCGTGTCCAGATACACAGACAGTTTCTCGATCTTGCGCTTCTTCGCGAAGTGAAAACATTTGGAAAGCAGGGTCTCGCCACAACTTCCCTCCCGAAATTTGGGAGCCACAAAGAGCCATCGGATGATCAATTCGTCCTCCATTGCCTCCGCGAGCACAAGCCCCACCGGTGTCGACTGCTCATCATCAGACTTGCAGATGCCCCATGCGACGGGCATTCCCTTCTCGATCGAAGCACCCACTTCAAAAGGATCCAACTCCTTAAACAGTGAATTGTTATTTCGGGTCAGTTTAATCGTTTTCATAGTTCTCCTAATGATCGATGTGCATGCGGCTTCATCCTCGTCTGCATCTGCAATCGCATTCTAATGCTGAGGTCCGGCTTCCGCCTTCTTCTTCGCCTCAGCTTCCTTGTCTTCCTTCTCCGTCTCGCTGAGTTTGTTATTCTCCTTGGTCATATTGTCGACCTGGATCTTGTACTTCACACTCTTGTACAATCCGAGACGGCTGAAGGAGGATCCCTTTTGCTCTCCGATCACTTCGCTCATGATATCCGCAAAGTTGATCTGTGCGTAATTGCTGGCGTCGTAGGTCCTGCTGTATTTTCTGGTGGTCTCCCTCTGCATCACATCGTAATAAAGATCTTTCAGATTTTGTTCAATCTGATTATACTGGTCCGGATCGGTATTTTCAAGTCCGGAATCCTGTGCCTCCGTGAAGGCGGTAAATGCCTGCATGAATTCATCCTTCTTGTAGTCATGTGCTGCAAAGAAACGATTCATGTCGCGTTGCATGCCGGCCCTGTTCTCGCGTTTGATCAGTTCGTCGCACGCTGCTTCATACCTGATATAGATTTTTGCACGTTTCTTCTGTATCGGGATGTAAGAAGCCAGCAGATTGTTCAGCAGTTCAAAGTATTCCGCATTTTCCTCGTCTGTGGGATCAAATGAGTTCTTGTGCCTGCGTTCGATCTCATTACGTTTTTCGAGAAGGCGGTCAAATTTCGGCATTACTTCTTCGATCATTTCCTTTTCGCGCTGCATCTTTTCGATGAGCTCTCCGATCTGCGCATCGTTTAGATTGCCGTTCTCGATATCCGTCTTGATCTTTTCGACTTCATTCTTTCCGAAGACTTTTTCCAATTCTTCGAATGCAGGTTCCTGGCCGTCTCTCCACATCAAAAGGCCCGACCATTCATCCTCCGTCATTCCGTTTTCCGGCTGATTAATAAGCTCAGCCATTTCCGCCTGAATGGGGCCCGTAATGTCATTCAGACGATTTAACTGTGTCCGGTCACCCACGGAATTCTCCATCAGCTCACATATAGCGTTCCTTCGTTCATCCGTCATATACTCGCTTGTCTTTTCAAAGATCTTGTTCACCTTTTCCGTCCACATCGGTCGGACCGCATCTTTTTCCTCGGGACTGTATTCAAACAGTTCTTCCTGAACACGTCTGAATTTGGATGTGATGTTGCTCACTTCTCCGAACTGCTGCGCTTTTTTGGACATGGTCGGAATCAATTTCGCTGTTCCGCGCAAAAACTCGGTCAGCGAATTGATCGAACTCTTTTGCGACCTCAATGAGTTGGCGACACCGTTTTTCAGCTGTTGCGGATAGTGATATGCATAGCTCTTTATCGCTTTTTCGTTCGCGGTAAAGCCAAGCATGTCTTCACTGTAAGCTGTCAGATTCCTGAACAGGGCTACGTCGTATGTCTGGAACAGCATACTCTCCCTGCAGTCATCCGTAAAATCAAATCCGCTGTCATTTGCGCTTCTGAATTTCGAAATATGATTCAGTGTCTTGCTTACACGTTCAATGGTTGAGTTAAACTCCGTAAGCGCATTCTGCAGACGCATCTGTCCCTGTGCAAAATTATAGACCGAAGCCGGGACCTCTAAGCCCAGCTCCTGCGCACGCAGAATGGCAACCATAATACGCATGCCCGCCGAGTGCGCATTGCCGAGTGCAAACGTCTCCGAAATGATACGTCCGAGTTCAGTCCTCTTTTCCTGATACAGAGACTCGAAGCGCGGGTTTAAGAGTGCGTGGAATCCGCTTCGGAATGTCTTCATATCTCCCACGCTCGCCGCAAAGATCATGCGCGTCACGTGTTCCTGCTGTTCCTCAGACAGTTTTGTACAGTTACCGAAATCGATCGCCGTCAGCTTGTCATCACTGATCATAATATTGCCCGCATGCGGATCGCCGTGATAAAAGCCTTCTTTAAAGATACCTTCCTCCACCCACTTTTTTGTAAATGCATCGAGATACTTTTTCTTCTTGCGCAGTTCCAGCAGCTTTTCGGTCAGCTGATCGATCAGGTACTTTGTGTCAAACTCCCGATCCTTTTCAAAATACTCGTCTGAAGCGAAGGCAAGCTTCGCCTGCGTCATCGCCTCCATCTTGCTGTCAAGCAGGACCGGTTCATAGACACCGTCTTCGTTTTTCTCCCTGATGACCTCTCCTTTATCGTTCTTCTTGTAGTAGAGATCCATCAGTTCGTCGACTTCGTCCTTCACACGCGTGAGCAGTGAGTCGATCGTTTCGCCGGCAGCCTTTTCGAGTACCATGGAATTGGTGGTCGGTGCAACCAGCGGATTCAGTTTCATGGATACCGCTTTGCTCGATGCTTCATCCGTGTACTCATCGTAAATCTTACCGAGCTCCACATTGCGGGCTTCGATCGTAAGGTCAAGCTCTTCCTCGATTCGCTCAAGCTGTCCCTCATAGGTCATCTGCATGCCGCCCTTATCTTCTTCCTTGATCTCGGGAAGCATTTCGAGTTCGGCCTTTCCCTGCTGTCTTCTTTTGACGTTTTCTTCTTTTCTTCTCTTATTCTCGTTGGTGCGTGAGTCCTTATCCGTCATGCGTGCACAGAAAAGCATGACATCCTTTTCGCGCATCATACGGTTTTTTACATCGGGCTTTAAGAGTTTGACTGCGACTTCATCTTCCTTTCCGTCCGCCCTTGTAAGCTTACAGAGGAAGGTCTGACCCACGGATGCCGCACCGAGCGGTTTGATCACCTTGATGTTTTTGATCTGCTTATGCGAACGCTGCACAATGGCATAGAGTTGCGCCTCCACGACCTCTTCCGGGATGGGCGCAAGCTTGGATTTCATATCCTCTACGGCGCTCTTTAACTCCTCGGGAAGACCCTCGATCGGCAGACCCTGCATCATCTTCTGGAACAACGGTCCTGCGCCCTTCAACATACCACCCAGATAATTACCCATCGCTCTTGCGCGGATGCTCTCGTTATGGGCAATTCTGTCTTTCTTAACCTGATCCGTGATTCCGACTTCGTCTTCATCCTCAAACTTTTCCGTCACAGGCTTTGAATTCTTGATCATGGCCGCGATCATAGATCGCTTGTCGATCGTATCCACCATACCGAAGTACGTGTTGAATACATACTTGGTGAACATACCCTGGCCGGACTCACCGCTGGACATACATTCCTTGATCTTGTTTTCGAGCTTTTCATTACCGATTTTGATCAGTTTTCTCTGCGCATTTCTCCTCTCCCAATCCTTCAGATTCGGTGCGTTCGGATCGGGTATTTCCTCTTCTTTTTTCTCGATTTTATCGGCTTTAAACAACTCGCCGGAATACTTCGATACGGTTTCCTGAATCTCGTCCGTCATATCTTCAACGGCGTCATCGATCCTGCTCTCCGCCTCGGCAAGTTCATCCTGTGAAATCTCCTTGACGATATCAAAGATGGACGGAAGCTTAAACACTCCACCGCCTTCTTTTAGAGCCTCCGGATTCGAAAGATGCTTTACCGCCTGCGCAAGGATTTTTTCCTTGGTATCTACCTGTGCAAGCATTGCATCCGTTGCATTGTCCGCCGCTTCCGCAGCTAAGTCCGCACCCTTGCTCATCAAATTGCCGAGCATACCGAAGAGACCGCCCCCGAAAAGGCCGCCTGCTTCCTTTTTTTTCTTGGCACGCTCTTCCTTGCGTGCCTTGATTTCCGCACGTTTCTCGAGAATATCCGGAAGAACATCATCGATCTTCTCACCGATCTTTCTGTCGATCGCATCCGTAACATCCTTTAGGGAATCCTCTATCATGGCCCTAAACTGTGCGATCTGCTCTTCCTCCTCAAGCATAAACAGAGGAAGTCGATTCACGATCCCGTTGATCATCTTCATGCGGTCTTCGCCGCGGCTGTACATATCGGCAATCAGCAGGCAGACCGCATCGGCATTTCTGTTTAATACCTGTTTGATACGCTCTCCTGGCTGCGCCTTTGTCTCATCGGCCTTCCAGGTTTCGTAGGAGAAGATGAGTTCCGAGAGCAAATTCATGACCTTTTGCTCATTCTCGTTCCAATCGGTTTTGTCTCTCTTTTCTTCTTTCTTTACGATGGTAACCTTCTGCTGTACATCCTCCCGATTCTCTTCTTTCATCGTCTCCTTCAGGAGTTCTTTGGTTTCCACGCCGTTGATCACGTCCTCCGAATCGTGATCGTTCATCATCGCCCACTTCACCTCTGACATCAGCTTTGCACTGCCGTCAAAGGCGTAGTTGAGCCACCGGAAGAGTTCCGGGGCCTGCACGTTACCGAATTTCGAAGCCGGATATCCGGTCTTCACCGAAAGATAGCTGGTGATCATCTGCATATTGGAAGTCATACTGCCGACAAACTGCGCATAGTCGGTTTTCACGATCGGCTGCATGATATCCTCAACAGCCTTCTTTCCGTAGACTTTTTCGTTCTTCACGATGTTTAACGCGATCTGATCGGCGAGAACGCCGGAGTTTCTTTCGATGGGCACCGACTTGTTTCCGACACTCAGCGTCACCTGTCCGGCTGCGTTCTGCGTCAGGCTGATCACGGAGTTTTCAAATACAAACATCCTGGTGCCGACCTTGTTCTCCTTGAAGTCGCGCAGCGTCGAAACAATATGACGCATGAAAACAGGGAGTTTCTTCGAAAATTCGAACTCCTTGTCGTCGTAGCTTTCCTGCAGTTTCGCGACCAGATCCGCAGGCTCCACCTTACCGGAAAGTGCCGTAAACAGAGTCTTTCCGTAAAATCCGAGTTCTTCAACCTGCTCGTCCGTAGCCGGTTCCCTTACCTCGGGCTCCACACGTTCCTGTCCGGCAGGCATCAGCTTGTAAAGCTTGGCCTGTACCAGAAGATCATGGGCCGTGCGTGCGGTATTCACTTTTCCGGCAAGCACACCGGATTTCAAAAGTTCCCGCGCGACACGGAAATCCGATGCCTCGATCATCAGACGGGACATATTGTACTGCACCTGTCTGTAGCGATCTTTTCCGATGCCGAAGGTCGGACTCTTGGTGTCGAGATATTTGTTGCATGCCAGAATCGCCTTGTCATACATATCCAGGATGTAATCCACATTTTCCGGTTCAAACGGCTGTTTTCTCTCTCTTTGAAGATAACGCTCGATTTCGGAGATTCCTCTCTTGACGGCTTTCATCTTCTTGGAATCTCCTATTGACTTTTCGGAAAGGATCAAAAGAGAAGAGACATTTCTTCCCTGCACGGCCTCAAGCTCGGCGCGCTGCTGTGCAGTGATCGTGCTCTCTTTATCGCCCAGCAGGCTTTCGATCTCCTTGATGTCCTTCTTCATGAAGTCCACATCGTAAAGCGCGGCATTGTCCCCTATGATATGCTTGCGCATCAGGTCGGCATTCTCCTCCGATCCCACGCGCAGTTCTCTATTTAACTGTTCATTTGCCTTTTCTAAGTAATTGTCCATGCTTATTCATCCTCCGTCACACCAAGCAGGTCCAGCTGTTCATCCAAAAACTCGGAGAAGGATCCGGATGTATAGTCCACCGCATCCGCTCCGGAAAATGTCTTCCGATACGTGTAGAATACGTCTTCGATCCCGGATTCGCCCTCGAAGAATTTATCAAACAGATTCTCGGAATCCGCATTCACCGCAGGCAGGAGAAGCACCGTATCTTCGGTATACTTGTCATCAAGTCTTACAAAACAGCAACCGAGGAGTCGGATCAGCGCTGTGGATCTTTGCTTTTCGTCCACATACAGTGAAGACAGGACGAGCAGATCGTCATTCTCACGCTCGATCACCGCATAAGCCACCGGCTTGCTTCCCTTAAAGATCGCAACACTGACATCCTTTTCCACGCGATCGGATGCGAAACCGCCGACGGGCTTCGGCATGAATCCTTCTCCGGTAAATTTGTTCAGCGCTTCGATCTGTTTCTCCGAAAGATCGTTGAAGCAAGGATAGTTTGCGCTCTTTTTTTCGGACAGAAGTTCCGACTTTGCGATCTGTTCGATGGTCACGGCAAAGATATGGCTGTCCGGATTTCTGTACTCCTCAAATCCGTTTCGCTCCAGGAATTGCATCAACTCCCGTTCGTCGTCGGAAAGGCAGGCGAAGGATATACTTACATCCGCACTTTCGTCGCCGAGCACGGACGAAAGTGTCTCCAACAGTTTTTCTCCCACGCCCTGTTTTCTGTATTCCGGGAGCACGAAGAGGGACATGATCTCATACTCGTGTTCGTCGGTGAATCGACCGACCAAAGCGCCCACATGGGCATCGTCGGTCTTTACACAGAATCCGTACGCTTCTCCCTTCTTTACGGCAAGCAGGGCAGCCGGCTCAACCAGAAAGTCAAAGCTGTCTATATTGGTTGCGTCAAGTGCATATACTTCCATGGCTTACTTTCCTCCCTTTTTGCTCGTGCTCATTTTTCTTTCGAATCCGAGTCTCTGATTGATCTCATGCTGCAGTTCCAGATGTGCGTCACCGATCTTGTCCGCTTCATCGTATGCAATATCACGTCGCTCCTGCTCGGTCAGCTGATCTCCGGCCTCGCGCTTCACCTGCTCCTCCATGATCTCACCGTTGCCCGCTACGCCGTAGGACTTCAGAGAGAGGAAGATCAGCCGGACGTAATCGTGGATGAGTCGTACCGGATTGGTTGCGGAAGTGCTTCCCATATCCTTGATGGCCTCTTCCATCAGCCCCTTCGCCAGCTTCAGATCATCGACTTTCTTTTCAAGCTGCTTTACCTGCTCGGTCAGATTGAGCACCTGCTGAGCGCCTATGCCTTCTTCCAGCTTGCTGTTTCGTTTTGCCTTTCGGGTTCTCTCAAGTTCCTTGGACTTGGCGGTCTTTTCCGCAGCGAGTCTGTCAATATAGTTGCCCATCGACTTCATTACATCGTAGTCTTTGGTCTTAAAGTTCTTCTTGTCCGCTTCGAGAAGTCCCAGGTAGAGATCGATCTTTCTGTATTCGCGGAGTTTATTCTCCATCTCGTCCTTCTTGAAGGATCGAATGATGCTCTCTGCTGTGAAGGTCTCCTTGGTGAGGTTCTTCCGGTCACCGAAGAATTTCTTTAAGTTCCTATAGATGCCGGCACACTCTGTCGCAAGTGCGGCATGGAAATCCGCGTACTTTTCGATGCGGTCGATCGTCTCCTTCTCGCCGGGCTTATCTTCCTTCACCTCGTAGAGATTCAGCGTGCCGTCTTTCTTGTGGCACTCGTTAAATGCATTGTAGAGCTCGCGATTTTTCTTCTGCTGCTCGGTAATCTCGAAGTATTTTACTACGGTCTGTCCCTCAAAAGAGGTCATTGCATTACGCTTGTCGTAGATCTCCTTGAAGAGTTCCTCGGCTTCTTCCGTACCGCCCTTTCCTTCCTTCAACAGGATCTCGTAGCGATCCACCAAAGGCTGATGTTCGTCATAGATCCGGCTTGTCACCTTGATGTCGTCATTGTACTTCGTGATCGTCCGTACGATCTCCGGCGTCTGAAGCAGGATGTTCATGTCGGAAAGCTTGCCTTCGAAACCTTCCATCTGAACCATCTTCGTCACATTCGCATTGCCCTTGATCTCGATGACCTTTAAGGTGTTATTGGCTTCCTCGGCCTTCGTTACCTTCTGTGCAAGGAAGTCTCTGTCCAACTCGGCATTCACATGGCGCAGTGTTCTCGAGAAATGATCATCCCGCTTTCTGAGTTCCTTCTGAATGGTTTGGGTATTCTCCTGCAGGCGCTTCTTCTGATCCTTCTTCGTCTTCGGAACAAACAGATCTTCCGCGGTAAGTCCGATATCGAAACGGCCTTCCTTATCTACAAAATGCACGTGTGCGTATGCCTCAAGCATTTCAAAGTAGCTTGCGTAAAGGCTTCTGGTTTGAGGGCCGAACGCATTCTTGATCTCTGTCGCCTGCTGTGCGGTCACCTTGTTTTCTTTGAGCACATCCGGATCATCCAAAAGTTCCTTCTCATGCTCGTAGATCTGCTTTAAGGCAGCAAATTTTCTGGCCTCTCCGTACAGAACTTCAAAATGCTTCTTGATATAGTTCTTCTCTGTCATCTCGGAAGTGATCTTAAATGATACCGCCTTTTTGAACAGCCTCATGACCGTATCATGCCATCGTTTCGCCGGCTGAACGATCATTCCGTCCCGTTCCTTGTTCCGCTCGATAAAGCTGTCCGCAAGCTGCATATTGATCGTTCGTTTATCGCTTGCTTCCTCACTGACAGGCTGTCCCGCACCGTTGGTCTCAACATCTTCGAAGAGGTATTTGAATACCGTGGGATCGTAGCCCGCATGTGCCAAAGCCTCGTCAAGCTGTCTGCGCTTGTCGTCCGTGACGCCCTGATAGATCATCTGCTGCTTTCTGCTGATCACTTCGGAAATCTCCACAGAGTGTGTTGCGTCCACAAAATGGGTATCATAATAAGCGAACACTCTCATGAAGGTGTCCTTCAGCGCATCGCCCGTAACAAGTTTATTGTGTTCAATGTAGAAGTCCTCCAGACTCTGCGGCCAGCGCGCAAGGATCTGATTCGCTGCCGCCTTCATCCAAAGCATCTCCTTCTCCGGATCTGTCTGCTCACCCTTCTTGGGTTTCTTTTTGTAGTAGCCCTTCTTGGCGATATCCGTAAAGATGGCTTTCCATGCATCCTGCTTTGAAAGATCCAGCTTCGCTCCTGCCTCATGCACGACTGCGAACAACTTCTTCGTCCAGTCCTCATGCACGAGTGCATCAAGTTCCTCCGGGGAAATACTTTGCAGGTTCTTCTTTAAATCCGCGTACGCCTCTGCCGAAGCAAAGGTCTTCGTTCCGCTCTCGCTTTCGATGCGCTCCCGCAGTACGCGAAGCGCCTCATCCTTTTCCTCGGGTGAGGTGTTCTCGTTCTCCTCGATCGCGTTTCTTCCGTCCGCGTACTCCGTCATCACGCTGAACGAGCCGCAATCCGTGATTCCGTGTGCCTGCAGGTAGTTATCCAGCGCACGGTACAGCGGTTCCACGATCTTATACATATTCTTGAGCGCCAGGTACTCTGCCTTGTTCTCCGGTCTTTCGAAGTATGCTTTCAGCGCCACGTGTGCGGGATCGGAGAATCTTGCATTTGCGTTCATGATATTCTCTATATCCAGTATAGCGCCTGCGTGTCTGAGCAGCAGGAGGATCTCATGCTCCTCCGGAACCGCATGGGAATCGATGTCGAAGAGTCTTCTTGTCAATTCCAAAAGCTCCGGTCCGGGCTTGATCTGACTGACACGGAGCAGCAGATCCGTAGCTTCCTTCCTCAGGTTCTCGTCCTTGTTCAGGTATTCGGGATCCTTCTTTTTCTCCTCGAATACACGGCTTGTCAGCTCATTCTTCTTATGCGCGGCGATCGCTTCCGACTTGGCCATCCTGCGAAGCACCAGAAATGTCTCGTCAGCTGCGGGGTATTCCCACTTCCTTGCCACATCGATCTCATTATCCTTGATCGCTCTGTTGTATCTTGCATAGTATGCCTCTGAAGTCAGTTCTGAAATTCCCGTCTTGACCTCATCCTGCTTGATCTTTCGATCCAGCATCGTGATCAGCAGTCTGCAATTGTCGAGTTTTTTCTTTCTTAAAACGTAGGCGATATTGTGCTTGGCCCGTGCATCTCTTTCTTCCTGACCGGACAGGTTCAGCACGACTTCTCCGTTTTCGACGTCGTCTTCCTTGATCGGCTTGGACTTCGCAACTTCTTTTGCGATGTTTGCCGCTTCCGTCTCCAAAAGCTGCGCCCTGGCTTCGATTTTGGTCTTCATCCGTCTTAGCATATCGATGCTGTAGCCCTCTAAAGCATCCGTATCCAGATAAGCATAATTTGCATCCATCTGGTTTTTGTTCACTTCATTCACATACTTGCTCCACTCGAAAAGCAAGTCAATCTTCGTGCGAATGTCCGTCTTGAATCTTGCGTAGCTTGCATTCGGCTGTAAAATACCGTTTGCGGTACATTGTCTGAAGAATTTTCTCAGCTCTCTGTCGTTGTTGTAAAAAACGGGATTGAACTTATCGACTTTTCCGCCAACACAACGCAGCAGCTCCAGATGCTCCGCAGCCTGCTTTTTCTCCTGTTCACTCGACACGGGGATCACGCCCTTGTAATTGAACGAGGAAAGTTCCTCCGGGCGCATCTGTATCAATTTAGTGAAGAGCGCCGCTGCATCCGGTCTCAGTCTGTTGTTTATCTGTTCGGTCTCTGCCGCCTGTCTGCCGCGACGTCGCACCTGAAACACTCTGGACGCCTTCAGACGGTAGTTCTTGTCGCGCTGTCTTACCTCAACGCGAACCGCATCGTTGCCGGCTTCCTGCTCTAAATCCTGCTCTGTTTCCTTCACCGCATCAAACAGTATCCTGTCAAAATCATCCAGTTTGCTGACCTCAAACATATAGCCGAGTTTTTCCGACTGCAGGAATTTCTCGATATGCTCGATGTCCGCTTGTGCGATCATACGCTCCTTTGAAGGATCTGTCAGGAAGAAATCAAGTGTCTTCTTGCACAGATCGATCTGTGTCGTTGTATACTCCAGTTTCTTATCGATCTCATCGTACTCCTGCATCGCACGCGCAAGTCGCTCCTCGGCAAGATAGTCCTGTGCAAAAGAAGCATAAGGATTCCTGCTTTCGGATCTCATAGCCGCCAGGTTTTCGTTTTTCAAAAACTCCAGTCGCTCCGTCTGATTCTTTCTTAAATGCTCGGGCTGTCCTGATTTTGCAAGGTCTCCCTCGAGCTGACGGATCTCCACCATATGGAACTTTTCGCCGATGGCTTTTTTGCGTGCAAGAAACTGACCCTGCAGTCTGACCGCAGTGTACATCTTGGCATAGATATGGTCAATCTCGGGTCCGTACTGCAGATACATCACGGTACCCTGTCCGCCGTGCATCTTCTGCTTCATCTGCTGCAGATCCTGCAGGACGGTTTCGTTTAAGCCCGCTGCTCTGGTCATGAAGAGATAAGGAACCTCCGGTACCTTCATATCTTCCTCAACCGTACGGTTGTAGGTCTGTACATCCCTCTTCGCAGCCTTCGCGATATTGTCCAGGCCGGTTTTGATCTTCTCCGTCACTTCTCCGGACAGGCCGCGCGTCTGGTTGTATCGAAGCTTGCGAAGCTTGTTGGCCAAATTGTTCACGGTGATACCGGAATTCAATCTGGACTGTTCGGCCTGCAGATTCTTTTTGTATTCCTCAGCATCCTCCGCATCCATATGCGCAAGGTCCACCACGGAAAACTCGCATCCGAAGGCTGTGAAACGATCGCCGATTTCCTGCTGATCGGTGAGTTCGGAATTGAGCTCATCCAGATCCACGCCTTCTTTGATCCGCAGATCATCCACAGCGCTGTAATCGTTGTCGATGACCACCATAGGGATCACTTCGTTTCTTCTGAAATAATTTTTTCTTCTGTTCTTGTTGAATTCTTTGTCCGACTGCAGACAGTGCGCACGCATATGCGCCTCTAAGAAATTCGCTACAGGGAAACGCATATCGAGAATATGCGTCTTAACCAGATTGACAAAGCCCGGATCCGCAGATCCAAGGATTGCTTCGTTCATGTTCTGCTTTTCTTTTTTGTCATTGCCCAGGAAAAACCACTTGTTGTTTTCCATCAGATGGTGAAATGCATTCAGTCTGGCATAGTACTCCTGCAGCTCGATGATATGCTTTGCCACGTACAGATCCGTCATCTTCTCGGGCTGAAACTGTTTGCCGTACGCAAGCATTTCCTTTGTGAGTCTCGTGAGCACGACCGCCTTCTTTGCGCGGTTGCGTCTTAACTGCTCCGGGTTCTTTTCTTTTTCGTTATCGGTCTCGAGCAAAAGCGCCTCGACCGTTTTCTTGTTGTACTCCTCCGGGGTCAGTTCGCCCGAATCAACCTTGATGCGCTTTCCGTCCAGGTTGTAGTACTTTGTGCCGAAGAACCACTTTTTCCGGTAGTTTTTCAAAAACGGAGCCACGCCAAAACGGAATTCCCGGAAGAATTCCTTCTTTGTCTCTGCTTTCTTATCCTCGGAGACATTCGCAAGTGCCTTTTTCTCCGCCACAGAATACAGGGACTTTGCGTCGGACTGATCCATCATCTTGTACACGGAATCCGAGTACTTCATCAGCCTGGAGAGTTCGAGCGCCGTCGTCTTGTCCGCATAACTGTTCTTCTCCGCGCGTGCCGTGTCTAAGATGGCCTGCTGATAGTCCGCGTCCTTTCCTTCAAATCCCTGTATGAATGCATTGGTAAATTTTTTGAAGAAGCCTTTGATGTCACGCTTTCTTTTCTTGTCAGCGTCGGTCGGCTTTGCTTTTCCGTATTTTTTGATATTGTAGTATGCATTTTGGTTCGCGTGGTATACGGTACGCTTCACATTTGTGAATACGTAGTCATGTGAAAAATCAAGATCCGCACGCTCTGCCATCTGCTTCGGAGCGCCTGCGAAGACATTGCCCTCCACAAAGTCTTCCACACGTTTTAAGTTCCGATTGATGGTTCCGCCTATGCCCGCAAAGCGCTGATTGAACTGCTCTTCCGTCTCGTGTGCGGCATTCACCTGTGTTCTTTGCTCTTCCTGCAGCTTGCGCTGAAACACGGATTCCACATCGGATGCATTTAAATTATCCATACATTTCTCCTTTTCTGCTACCGGTCAATACTGCTTGGATTGTAACATTGGTATAGTCACATATCCGTCATACCCCCATAAACCCCGGTCAAAGCATCACGCATGCATCCCAAGCAGGCGTTTTGTAAATGCCTCTGTACTCTCATCCTTTTCTCTTACCGCGTATGCGCTCTTTACCTTAAGCGACGCATCCGCTTCCGCGAGGCCGAGTTCGACGCTCTTCACAAGCAGCCGAAGCACGGATTCCTTTTGCGGGCCGGCCATCAGCAGGTAGGCCTCCTCACCGACGGAGAAAATCTCCGCATCGGCAGGCTTTTGCTGATTCAGTACCGGGATCAATTTCCCTTCGCTTCCCGGTGATTGAAAATACACACCGACTCCGTTCGGATAGCCGTTCTTTTCCATGTAGGAATTCATGTCGAAAAGAAAATCCTTGTTGTAGAATCCATTTGCCGGATCCATGTATCGATACCTTTTTTCCACCGTACGCCAGGTAAGCACCGCGGCGAGCAGGAGGAATGGAAATCTCGAATCAAATCCCAGCCAGTCATACAGCTGTATGCCGAAAAGCGAAACACCTTCGGGCAGGAACAGCACCAGGTAATTGAACAAAAATCCGACGATCAGAGGGATCACAAAGACATCCATCCGAAGAAATGTCGGTGCCTTTCTTTCTTTTGTGGATTCCCACGCGATCCAGACAGCGTTCGCAACGTAGTAAAACTCCAGAACATAGCAGGCAAAGCCCAGCCAGTCCAGCACGTAATTGAGCGGAGCGTTGATCGACCTGTATGCGGGGCTCGACAAAAGTCTCACTCCGATCAAAACAGCCGAGATGATCAGTGCCGGAACGATCGCTCTCTTGTACTTCTTTTTCACATGGTCGAAACTTCTGTATACGACATAGTCCACAAATCGATTCCAGCATACGATGATCAAGAGAATCAGGATCTCTCTTGCAAGGTACAGGAACGATTCGAGTTTCTCCATCACAAGATAGATTTTGTCATCCTCGATCGATCTCCAGGCCGGATCACACAGCCAGTAGATCCTGTCTACGATCATGCCTGCCACGATCAATACAAGGATCCAGAATATATTCTTCGCATCCGCCGTGTCGCGCTTTTGGATATGCTTATGTATGAGCACAAAGATCACCATACAGATCAGGGTGACAGCATAAACCGCAAGCATAGCAAAATTCAATCGTTCTATCATAACTCTTCACCGCCCCTCTTATTCTCTGCATCCGTAGATGACCTGTTCACCGGTTTTCTTCGCGAAAAGTTTCGCCGAAAGTGCCTGTACTGTCTTGTTGTGTCGACGGATCACTACGCTGTTTTCGTCCGGATAACGATCCACAGCCTCTCTGGCCGCATATACGATCATGTTGATCAGGTCGATCTTGGAATCGGGGCCTGTTGCGGCAAGTAGCACCGGCATTAATGTCCCGGAGGGGAAACGATGTACCAGCAGCATGCCGCTGATCTTGCCGTCTGTTATGGCACAGCTCGAAATATCTTCCTCGAACCAGTCCTTCTCCATAAATTCCAGATCCTCCACCAGGCCCTTCCGTCCGTTGAAGAGACAGGTGGTAACGCCCTGCATAAACTGGAGTTCCGAAATATCAGACAGGCCGACAATATTGCCTGCCACCTTTTTCTTCAGGGCCGATATGGGCTTCATATCCGATATCGTAAGTCTTAAGTCATTCCCCTCACGGTCGGTCAGCGTAAACCCTGCCTCCGTGAACACCTGCCTGACCGCCTCGGGCAGATCTGCCACTTCAAAATAGGACCTGCGTACCTCACAGGCTTCCGTCTGTTCATCGTACTCCTCGAGCATCTGTCTTGCAGCATCTTCTTCCTCTGCACGGATCAGACAGATCTCCACGTCCGTGTCCTTTTCTTCTTCCATATTCTTGTACTCCCAGATCATGGCGCCCACAGCTTCCATGTCCGGGTCGAGGGCAACCACTCCGCGGTAGAAATCCCTGCCTATACTTTCAGATACATCGGGATCCAGGATCTCCTCATAATCCTCGACGTTATCTTCATTTAATCTCTTAATCTCCATGCGTTTCTCCTTTGAAGGCCTTTGCCGTATAGATACACTCCTTACCATTATATGCGTTTCCGCCCTTAAACGCAATCAAGAAAGCCGCCGAAAGCACCCTTTCGGCGGCATAAAATCACGTAATACCAAATTGTTCAAGATCCTTGGAATTCACCACGCGGTAACACGGAATGCTTCCGTCCAGTATGATGGTGTTCCAGTGTTCCTTGTTCTTATCATCTGTCTTGCGCCATCCCTCTACGCTGCCAACCTCCAGATGCCGTCGTCCGGCTTGTAGTAAAGGCGCACTGTCCGCGTCCTTCCGAACACGGAAATACTGCACAGAAAATGTATCGTGGAATTCGTCACATAAATCCCATCCTGCGTATCATACGTACCCCGTCCGGACATATCCTTATACGAATGAATCCGGTAGGACTGGTATTCTCCGCTGTCATCCTTCACACGCAACTTCAGCGGTATAATCTCTCCATCCGCCGTGTGCTCGCAGATCACATCTATTGCTTTTAAATCATCATATGCCATAAACGCACCCCATCTCAAACTTTAATGGTGTACGTTTTATTATAGAACATTTGTTCTATTTTTGCAAGGTGGTTCTTTCGAACCGCCCAAACTTTGTTACGCTCTATGTCTCTTCTTATAATCCTCACGGATCGGCTCCAGAAGTTCCTTGTCGTCGAGAGCACATCCGAGATCGCCAACACTTTTGCAGGATCTCACACGGCTGACCATCTTCGACATCACATCGAAGTTTAGAGCTGTGCCCGCTGCGTCGCAGTTGTACCGCACAGCTCTGTTCGCGGAAAAGCCGAAACTGCCTGCTACGGAAACCGCGTCAATGTTGGCGCCGAGGAAAACAAACTCCCAGTGATGCTTCTTCTTTTTCTTCTCCACCATCTTCTTCACCTTGTCGTAGGTGTAGTACTTGCTGGAGTTCTCCATGCCGTCCGTTGTGATGATGAAGAGCGTCTTCTCGGGACGCTCGTCCTCCGGTGTCTCCTTCTGCACACGACCAATGTGTCGGATCGCGCCGCCCACCGCATCAAGCAACGCCGTGCAACCTCTCACATAATAATCCTTGTTCGTAATCTTCTCCACCTTGCCGACAGGCACACGGTTGTGGAGAATCTCCGTCTTATCGTCGAAGAGTACGGTGGAAATGATTGCCTCACCTTCCTCGTCCTTCTGCTTCCCGAGCATCGAATTGTAACCCCCGATGGTGTCTGCCTCCAAGCCACTCATGGAACCGCTTCTGTCAAGAACGAAAACTACCTCTGTTAATCCTTTGCGCATACTCATCGCCCTCCTTTTATTTACCCGTTCGGGTTTGTCCTCTGTGTTGGGCTCATTATACGATACGGATTTAAAAAAGAGGTCGCTTCGCAAGCGACCTCAAAATGTCATGATATGATGCAGGGTAATCCGTGCTCCTCGAGCTGAATGTCTAATTCGATCATGTCGTAGATTTCGTTCTCTATAAAGTATGAAAAGATGATGTCCGTCTTGTCGCAGGGCGACATTGCATATCCCGCTCTCGCAAGCAAATCTTTCGTCTCATCCAAGTTCAGCTTCGCACCCACGCACAGGCACAGCGCCGTCAATTTCTGCGGATGGTAATCCACGTTGTTCTTGATCTTGGAGAAGATCTTCTTGTCGACGATTGCACGCTTGTACACATCCGCGTTCTCCATCTGCTTCTCTGAGATCAGATACATCAGGTATTCAGAAAATGTGTCGGCCAAATGCCGCATGCGCTCCTCAAGTTTACTCTCGTGAAACTCCTCGAAATCGAGTTCCGCGGGAGCTGCCCCAAATGCGACGTCTTCGAGCGGAGCCATCGCGCATTCATCCATGAAGACCGCGGATTCTTTCCTGCTCTTCTTGAATATGGAGCCGGGCTTTCGCGGTTCCGAAGGTGCAACCAGCGCCGCACCGCATATTAATTCACCGCGTGGTCTCTCCCTGCGGTCCGATCTACGCTCCCGCCTACTGTCTCTGTCCCCGTACTCTTCGATCTGCTTTTCTTCTACATAGTTTCGGTCGATGTACGCTTCCAGCGCAGAATCGATTCTCCGTCCCAGTTCATGCGCCGCGTCGTCAAAGACCACGAGATAGACGTCCATCTCATATTCCTGCAAAAACGCACCGATCTCATCCACAGCAATCCGCATGCCCTCTTCCTTCGGATAGCCGAAGCCACCCGTGGAAATAAGTGGAAATGCCACCGACTTAATGCCGTTTTCTTGCGCCAGCTTAAGACTCTTCCTATAGCAGGAACGCAGTTTCTCCTCTTCGCCCTCGTCCCCGCCTTCATACAAAGGACTCACCGCATGGATGATATACTTCGCCTGCAGGTTGAAACCCGGCGTGATGAACGCGTCACCTTCCTCCACGAATCCGATCTTCTCGCTTCTGTATGCCAGAAGTTCGTCGTGTCCCGCCGCCTTGTATATGGCGCTATCGCACCCCGGCCCAACAACCGGTACGGCACTCGCCGTATTCACAACAGCTTCCGTATTCATTTTCGTAATGTCATTCCTAACAATCTTTAAAGGCATATCCAACCCCCTCCTCTAGGAAAGATTAAAGATTGATTAAAAGTAAATGTTCCGCAAATAATCTATGCCCTTCCTCCGACAAATGTGCGAGGTCGAATGCAAGCGGGACATTCCAAGTTCCTGCGTCAACAAACTCTACACCGTGCGCTTCGCACAGTTTCTTAAAGCCCTCATTCATCTTTATGCTTTCAGAATAGTAGCGGCTCATGCTGCCTTCTTCCGACCCGATATACGGCGGAGCGACAACGATAAAGCGAAACTCCGCATCGGTGAGTTTCTCATAGTTCAAGAGACTTTCCATCTTCCGTATCGCCACGTCGGCATCCGGGTGATCTGTCAGAAGGATGTCATTGGTGCCGAGCATCATAAGCAGGACGTCACCCGCAGTAAGATCACCGATTACCGATTCCAAAAACTGCTCGTCCCCGGGAAGCGTCGGCAAGGGCCGTCCGTTCATGCCCTCATTGAGCACCATGTACTTGCCCTGCAATTTGCGCGCAAGCGCGTCCGCCCAGCGAACCTCCGCCGGATATCTGCCACCCAAAAAGCCACTCGGATCGTAACCGTATGTATTTGAATCACCATATAAAACAAGCTTATTCATCTATCTTCTCCGCAACCTTCCGTCTCAGGTTTTCCAGCGCATTTTCTTTCTTCATGGCCTCTTCGATTGGCATACCGTCCGGTGTGATTGCATAGCATTCATCGATGCCGGCAGCCGCAAGTTTCGCGACTGCATCCGGGTCAACCGATCCGCCAAACGCAAGAACCCGCACGCCATGTTTCTTCGCGCATTCCGCAACGCCTGCCGGAACCTTGCCCATAGTGGTCTGCGAATCAAGCCTTCCTTCTCCGGTGATGACCAAGTCCGCCGTCGCAACCCTCTTAGCAAATCCGTTTTCTCGAAGAACCGTTTCGATTCCTCGCTCCAACCTTGCATGCAGAAAAGTCTGAAACGCAAATCCGAGTCCTCCGGCAGCGCCCGCTCCTTCAGCAAATGCATCGGCATCCGGATACGAATCTCTCACAACCCCGGCGAACCGTTCCATCCACCGATCCATTTCCAAGGTTTGCTCAGGCGTAGCACCCTTCTGCGGCGAGAACACCAAACTGCATCCGTGCTCACCATACAAGGGATTCTTCACGTCACAGACGACACAGAAATCACATTCACGAAGCACGCCCGGCACTTCCTGTTCCGAAATGCAAGCGGTATCCCGTACCGCCACCGCGCCAAAAGAAACCTCACTGCCGTCAGCGTCCGTAAACCGATAGCCCAGCGCCTGCAGCATACCTATGCCGGCATCATTGGTCGCGCTTCCGCCGATTCCGATAATAAAGGCTCTGCACCCCTTATCTATCGCATCCATGATCATCTCACCGGCACCGTAGGTCGTCGTGATCATGGGATCCCTCATGTCCCCGGGCACCAGCGTAAGTCCTGCTGCCGCAGCCATCTCGATGACGGCACATTTCCCGCCTGTGCGCTCATAAATTCCGTAGGTCGCCTCAACTTCTCGGCCGAGCGGCCCGGTCACGCGAACCTTCCGCTCCTCATGTTCCCTTCCGGCAAGCAGCGCCTGCGTCAGACCCTCGCCGCCGTCCGCCACCGAAAAAACCTCGACGACCGCATTCTCATCTACACTTTGAATGGCAGCCTTCACCGCATCACCTGCTTCCGCCGATGTAAGGCTCCCCTTAAACGAATCCATTGCAACCAGGATGTTCATTTTGTCCCCCTAACTTGTTTGTACAGCGTGTACAAACAAGTTTTCATTCTTCTTCACACCCAAACCGTTTCAAATCCACCTTGCCGCCAACGACCTCAACGCCTTCCGCGATAAGGAGTTCCGCCTGCCTGCCGGCGCCGCCAAATGCGAACTCCCCGGCAAGTTCTCCCTTGGAGTTCACCACGCGGTAACACGGAATGTTCAAAGGATCGGGATTCTTGTGCAGTGCATTTCCCACTGCCCTGGCCATCTTCCTGTCGCCCGCCATCTCCGCAACCTGCGCATAGGTCGCGACACGCCCGTACGGAATCCGCCTTACCGCATCGTAGATCCGCTTCGCCGGGCTGTCGGAAATCAGCTCATAGCTCTCCGCGATCATCAGCCGCACGTCATCGTCCGGAATGCTCCCGTCCAATATGATGGTGTTCCAATGCTCCTTGTTCTGGTGATACCCCGGAATAACCGCCTCGTAAGCATCTCTCCAGAAAAATGCTTTGACCGGATCCACCTTCACATTCAGATTCACAAAGCCGTCCCGCTCATACGTCCAAAGAAACGCTTTCTTGTTCCCCTTGTACCGAACCAGCTGCCAGTTGTCGTCATGAAACGGCGCGTCCTGATACGTATCCGGAAAGGACAGCCCATATTCCAATGCCTGTTCCCTTGTTGTTATCATGCCTTGCCTTCCTTAAACACCCGCATCATCTCATTTGTCAGGCTCAGATTGTTGGGCTGCAGGACAATGTCCTCTCTGCTCACCCACTCGGCGTATTTCAACTCATTTTCATCCATATGGATTTCGCCGTCTCCGTCGGCCTCGCAAAAGAATCCGACCAACATATCCTGCGCCATGCCCCACGGCTGCGACTTGTAATATCGGATGTTCTTGACCTGCACCCCCGTCTCCTCCATCACCTCGCGGGCAACGGTTTCCTCAAGCGTTTCGCCGATCTCGGTAAATCCCGCAACCAACGCATTGTGCTTATAGCCCTCGCGATATCTTGTGATCAGAAGCTGCTCGCCCTTCGTGACGCCAACGATCACGGCAGGATTGATTCTCGGATAGATTACATTTCCGCATGAAGGGCACACAAGCGCGCGTTCCTTCTTGCCGGGCTCGAGCCTGCCGGCGCACCGTCCACAGTATTGGTTATCCTCATACCATCTCCAAAGATGATACGCCGTAAACACCGCATAAAGCTCCTTCCCGGAAGCCCTGTCACGAAGCTCTCTGGTGGAAAAATACGCAAAATCCGAACCCTGACAATTCACCTCATCCAGCGCCAGAAAATGTTTCCGCTCATCAACAGAAAACAAATAAACAGCCGACGATACATTTACCTCCGCTCCCGTGGCAAATGTAATCCGGTCCTCGCCAAGCCTGACACACGCCTTGCCCTCAGCATTGAACCAAATCACGTAATCCTCCGGTGTCAACTCGCAATCCATAAAGCTGTTATTCAATTTGCTCGGGTAGATATCCTGTATCATGCTTCAACCTCACCTTTTCGGACAACTTCTGCATTAAACTTTTCCTGCATAAATGTACAGAGCGCGCTCAGGTACTCCAAATCCATCTGATATCTCACATCCGGTCCCGGGTGCACGTCCCACTCCGGATCCGTCTTCTCTTCCTGAAACACGATCTTCTCAAGATCCTTGATATCGTGCAGCAACGAATTTCTCTCCGCAATCAAACGCTCAAACGGTTCATTCTTAAGACTATCTATAAACATTCCAGGACTTGCCATCATAACAGTGTACCTCCTTAAATCAGGTGCCTGACACCCTTACTTCTTAAAGAATCCCATAAACATATCTACCGGATTATTAGACTTTTGCTCAAGTGCCTCCATCACCGGATTCTCTCGCAGACTCTTAACCATATCAATCAAGTCTTTCATCTCGATATTACTATTCTTGTATGCCTGATGTATCATCAGTCCAATTTCCGCTAAGCCCGTTTCGTTCTTCAGAACTTTAATGTCATCGTAGGAAACTGCCTCTTTCTTCTTACCTTTCACAATCTGTACGATACCATCAATCGTAAAGAGTAAATCGTTATCTGCATCCGTCTGATCATCAATGATTGCGACTGTCTTTCTCTGAAGCTTGTGATCGTTCGATACATTGTGTGAGAAATATCGATCAAAGTCCTCTTGATCCTTCATCAATACGACGATCTGCTTACCAAGCGAATTCACTTTATCTCGGAACGAAACAATCTTATCTGCAATCTCCTTGTAACGATTATCCGTCTCCGCTGTAGTAACGCCCTCATCAATCAAATCATAACTCAGGTACTGTTTCTTGAGTTCTGCATTCTCAACAAGATCATCCGATGAATCGTATAAAACATCCGGTGTTTCAAGATCCTGCTTGATACAGAAATCGCGCAGATTTGTCTCAGCATCATTCATGGAAACAATATCCGCCCTCTGTGAAATGTATTCCGATGCATACGCATTCAGCTTTTCAAAGAAGGGATCGCAAAATGTATCGAAAGATACATCCAGGATTCTTTCATATGTATCAATATCAAAATCCTTCTCTATCTTCTTCCTGATATCAAGAAGCATCTGACGATTTTCAATAATAGCTTCGCTGAGGATTTCCAACAACTCACCGTCATGGCCCTGCGTAAGATTCAGCAAATCTGTCGCGTTAAGCATGTCATTTAGCACCTGAAGATAGTTGTACGGATAATCCATCTCCAGTAAGTCGGATGCATACAGTCCCAACGCGCTCTTCTTCCGGAGTTCTGCGCCATCCACCTTTCGTGCTTTGTACGCATCATTCGATCCGTCAAAATAATTATCCGAGTACTCCTTGTCATCCGGAACCGGAACACATTTGTTAAATGCAATCACATACTTTTTCTTAAAATGCTCAAGCACAATTTCAGTCTTTCTGGTAAGAATCGACTTCTGGTTTTCAATGAACTCCTCCTGAACACTTTCCATTGCGCTTTGGTCATCGCGTTTCTCAAGCAATGCCTGGGAAGGGAACGGATACAGATACTTTTCGTCCATCCGCTCGCGAAGATACTGATAACCTACAACCGACTTCTCATTGCCATCTAAGTAATCGCTAACATAATACTTGCTGAGCAACTGTGCATTTACAATCGGATTATAATCCTCGTTCACAAGTCGTCTGAAGAGTTTCGCTGCATCTGCTGCCGCGCCGATTCTCATATAAGAAAATGCGCATAACTGAAGAACATCATTCTCATTTCCGGAATACTTCAAAGCAAAAGGCAACAGTTCTTCAATCTTGTTCCGCTCGGCTTCAATCTCCGGATTCAACAGATCAATGTATTCCAATGCGCAAGCAGAAGCAATCTGGTTCTCGCGCAAAAGATCACACGCCCCGAAAGCACGGATGAACACTTCGAAGTAGAGCTTCGCCGCATCCGTATAGTACGCGGAAAGTTCGCCTGTTGTCTTCATCGCCAGCTCATTTGCCGTGTTTCCAAAGAAATACCAAAACGGCGGGTATGCAACAAAGTTTTCTTTGATCGTATCGAGACGCTCATACCTACGGAATGCATCCGAGTCCATAAGAATCTCGTTGTACTGCGTTACCTGTCGCTCAGTAAGACGGTACTCATCAGGGATGTCATGCGCGTCCACCAAACGCCATGCGGTATCGAAGAGTTCCCTGCGCAGGCCATTGAACTGCTCGATTGCGGATCTGCGAAGCTGCCACAACTGCTTCTCGTAAGCAAACTCATTCTCCGCCTTTGCCTTCCTGTAGTTCATATAGCCGATGCCTACCTGAGATGCAAGTGACGTCACAAACATCACCGGATTACCGGCTGCGAAGATAAATCCAACATTCGGCACCGCACTCCAGATAGCATTTTTCATCTTATTCTGGTACTCGCGATCGATGAACTTCTTATCGCCTTCCTGCATTCTGAAAAATGTAATCGTATCGAGCAGTTGCTTCAAAATGTTCAACAAAGCTTCGTCCTTCGGCATCTTTTCAAGATTAAGATTATTCAGGATTGTGTCGTATTCCTGCTCAAGAACGACCAAATCATTGTAGTCAATAATCTGTGACACAGAAACGGTACACAAGTTTAACGCGAAGGCTGTTTTGATTTTTGAATCGTTGAAGTCAAATGAGCCGCTTTGCATTCTTTCGATGAGTTCTGCAGTTTTGTTCTCCATGTAGATATCCCTCCATTTCAACACTATCTCAGTTAAACTCTATTTCCATCATAATTGGCACGTGATCTGACACCTTTTCATAATAATCCTTGAATGGCTGTTCCGATCCCCTAATATACTTATGCACAGCATCCACACGCCGAATCTTAACATCAACATCTTCGAACTGTCTCTCCTCATAAGAAAAATGATCATAATCATTTTTGTATCCACCGGAGTCATATTGCTCTGTACCATTCACTGATTCACCACGTATAGTTGTAAATGCATCTTGAAACGTTGTAACTCTCATGTTATCCCACGAAGTCGCTATAATGGTATCGCCCTCATCAGTAATCAAAGCTGCAGGCCTATCTATAGTTCCTTTCCCTAAACTCTTTCTCTTTTCATTTATTCCTTTGAAAGCATCTTCCTTCCAATCTCTATTAAGGATAACATTATAATCGCCCATCAACACTGTATACGATGGCATCCCATTACCATACTCCCCGTATCTCCTTTCAGAAATCTGAGGGTATATTTCCTTCATCAAAACATCTAGTTCATTCTGACGAATACGTCTATCTTTGGCGCTGTCATCTCCAAAGTACGTATGTACACACAACAACCGTAGTTCTATTCTCGGCCCGCCACTGATAGTATCAACAGTCGTGAACCTGGCATAATATGGTCTTCTCATCATATCTTGCTTGTTGAGATTACATATTCTTGGATAAAACTTTCGCTTTGTACCGTTACTCAGCTCAACTGTCGCAAGGTCAAGCTTACTTTTATTCCATAGAAATGCATATCCTTCATTTCGCTTATCGTTGAGTTGCGTAATTGCCTTTGCCCACTTAAATCCCCATTGGTTTCCCAATTCCATACAAATACTGTGTTTTATGTATTCAGATTCAGGATGATTAAATGCGCTCCCCTCACTTAACACTTCTTGTAACGCAACAACATCAAACCCCTCATCTTTAATTATTTGGGCTATCAATTGCAGATTTCGTGAGTCATCTTTTCCAAGAGCTTTAGTACCGATATTTCTTAAATTGAATGAACCAATCTTATATCCCATACAAAACCTCCAATCGCAATCATCTCACATGCCTGACCCCATTACACTTCCGAATCTTTTAGCTTCTCTTCTTCAACTGCCTCTTCTTTTCAGCATCTGCAATCAATTCATCTCTAAATGCCAGGAACTCAGGGTCAATCTGTTCGTCCTTCTCTAATGTTTTCTTGCCACATCTCGGACAGTATTCTGAGAAATCTGTTCCGAATGTTTGACTAATCCACGAGAATCCACAAGACTTACACTCAACCGTTACAATCACGGGTGGTCCGTAAGTAGCAGCATTCATATTCCCTGACGGATCAAACACTCCTTCACCACGCTTGGTTCCGCAGTATCTGCAGTATTCGTCCTCATCACCAAGAAACTCTCTACCACACTGAGCACACACATCTTCCTTTGTTGTATCCTTGATTACATTTGACTTCATACTACTCCCATCCCTTCCACACATCCGGTTGATAACCAAGCGTAGACTGCTTGCCGTTTCTGACAACCGGGGTTTTGATCACGGTGGGGTTCTCGAGGATTTTCTCCAAGCGTGCTGACTCTGCGGTGTATTTGACCAGGGCCAGGAGGTCTTTGTCCTTGCCGTCCCAGTTGACCATGTTCTCCATCCCGCCGTTCGCCTGTGCCACAGAAAGGAATTCGCCCTTGCTCATCCCCTTCTCCTTCATATCAATGAACTGATACTTGATGCCACGCTCCTTGAAGAACCGCTCCGCTTTCTTCGTATCATTGCATTTCTTCGTTCCAAAAATCTGTATATTCATAATCTTATCCAGTCACCTTTCCGACACAAACACCATTCCGTGAGGTCAATTATTTTGACCTCACCAAATCACCGGTCAATGCATACATCACTTCACATACCCGCACTCCGTCTTCTCCGGGCCTTCGATTCCGGATACATAACCCGCGCGGAATTCCATGTTGATGTCTTTGATTTCCTTCTTTCCGTCGATATACGCCTGGTACATTTCGACCAGTCCGGCACTGCAGCCATCGCAAGATCCGTTCACATTCCCTATGGATTCCGCGACAATCTGCTCGCGCTCTTCTCTTGTTGTATCCTTAATCAGAATTGACTTCATGGTTCGTTCCTCCTCGTCAAACCCGGTATGAATCGGTTATATAATAATTCCCTCCAGGTGATCCATCTCATGCTGCACGATCTGCGCAACATATCCGCTGAACTTCTGGCGCTTTTCTTGGAAGTCGGAGTCCTGATATGTGACCTCAATCTCCTTGTACCGCTTCGTCTTTCTTGTACCGATCAGGGACAAGCATCCCTCTTCGGTTTCATACTCACCTGATTTGCTCACCAGAACCGGGTTGTGCATGACCAGGTCTCCCAGACCAACCGATACGATGATTGTCCGCTTCCGGTAACCAATCATATTCGCCGCCATGCCTACACAACCGCTTCTGTGTGCCGCAAGCGTATCTCTCAAATCCTGCTCGATCTGCGAATCTGTCTTCGTCGTCGGCTCGGATTTCAATCCAAGAAACATTACGTCTTTTACAATATCTTTAATCATGGTTCATCCGCTCCCTACCCATTAATCATCAGACATTATTATACCATAAACAGCAGTCGTCAGACGAAAAAAGCGCGGTCGTTGACCACGCTTATTCTATGCCGCATTTGACCACACACGTTAAATCTCTTTTATCTACTCCTATACTCCTCAATCTCCTGCGCGATCGTATTGTAGTCGCGCTCGAACAGTTCCTCGTATGCCTGCGGCCAGAGGATCTCCGGCGGGACACGCTCCAGAAGTTTCTCCTGCACAAAGAGCTTGCTCTTCGCCTTGTACTTCGGAAGTTTGTTTTGCTCCAGCAAATGATTCAGCTCCGTCCGCCATAGGATGGTGATTTTGCGCTTGTCCTTCACGCGAGGGTTCACACCCGCCTCACGCAGCACGTAGAAATCCGCGTCACCATTTGCGTCCGGCTCCACCGTGATAATGCCCCACCAATCCGGGACATGTTCCGCAACATGCATCGCATGCGATGTGCCGACCACGATGATATTCCGGTCGTAATACCAATTGTAATATTTGACCTGCTTCGCAAGGCGCGTGTAAGTGTCCGCGTCGCTCTTGATCTCTATTCCGTACAGGATCTCCGGTGTGATCATCACCACGTCCGCGCGCGCCGCCCCGGTGCGCTTCTCCTCCAGGATCCTCACCTTCCCGTAAGTCTCCTCCAAGAAGCCAAACAAAGGCTCGCGGATATCCTTGTCATACAACACGTTCATCATCCTCTTCTCCGCATCACATCAACCTCTTATAGATATCCAGCGTGCTCTCCATCTGGTACTGCAGTAGCCACGCTGCCTCGCCATACTCAATCGTTCCCTTGATCGTCTTAAACAAGGCCGGGAAGAATTTCTCCGTCTCGGTGATCATGCGGTAAATCCGATCCCGGCTGAGTCCCCAGGACATGGTGGTCAGGTTGTTGCAACGGTCGATACATTTGACCAGCGCGGCCTTCGGATTTTCTGCGAGTGCCTTGTAGTATGCCCGCATCACCTTGTCTCTGTCGTCGCCGTTCGCTTTCTCATGCGTCATCAAGCGGACGATTTCCTTCGCACTGTCGCCAACCGGGAGCTCCTCAACGGTCTTCCCGCAATCCTCCACAACATCGTGCAGCAGAATTCCCGCCAGCACGTCGTCTTCCTTGATCCCCATCGAGAGCGCGTGGCACGCCATGTTGAGCGGATGGTAAATGTACGGCGTATCGGACTTCTTTCTCTTCTGCCCCTCGTGCGCGGAAACCGCAAAATCGAGCGCCTTCAGCGTATCCGCGAGCTTCAGGCTCCGCGCAGTCGCCTTCACATAGGTCTTCATGTGCTCCCAGTTATAGATGGCCTCTTTGGTCTTGAATACCTTGTTCTTCTCCTCAACAATCGCGGAAAGCGAGACATCCAAAACCTCCGCCAGTTTCAGGAGGTTGTCAAGATCCGGCTTGTACTCATCCCGCTCCCAGGACGAAACCGCCTGATAGGACACCTCGAGCTCGTCCGCAATCTTCTCCTGCGTCAGTTTCCGTTCTTCTCTGAGTCTTCGAATATTCGCTCCTAAACTCATGGCGATCGCCTCCTAGTCTAAAAAACCGAAATGGTAAATGTGCATGGCACCATACGCTGCCAAATCCTTCTCAATATCCGGCTGAATCGACTCCATAAATCCTGCATCCCAGCAGTCACCGCCAAGCCCGATGTCCTCCGGGTAGATCTCATATGCAATACCATTCAACTCGAATGACGTCTGCACCAGTTTGGACGGCCACCCGTTCTTCAGCCACTCCTCTTTCCGTGGCAGCAGTTCCCGCTTCCACTTATCAATCAGAAGATCAAGAATCTGCCGATTCATCATCTTCTCCGCTTTTTTCTTCGTAATCTCCTTAATCTCATTCATATTCATCATCCCCTTTCTGTATTCATCGTACAAAAAGAGGTGTCATTTGTTCAGCAAGTAGCGATAGAAGTTTCAAATATTTTCTCAAGCCAGGCTTGAGTTACAACACCTCGTGTGCTTGGCTCCTTCAACACCTCGGGTGCCTGACTCCCGATGTATGCTATCACGCCATTTTTGTCTATTTAGCGCCATAATTATGCATCAACGTGCCATATTTGTCTATTTAGAAGGTAAGCGCTAAATAAGTAAGCGCTAAATAATACGGTGGATAGAATCCTCCGCATAATAAGATCATAATGAATTTGACCAATAGACTCTATTTGGGTGTGACATTGTGGCTAATAAACTACGTTTTAGTGTCACACGGAAAGGACTGTATATGTCAAATTCACAAGTTCCCAAATCTTATCGTTCAAAGGATGAATGGTTTGCCCTCATCCAGGAAGCACGCAAAAGCGGAATGTCTGATGCCCAATGGTGCCTGCTTAATGGCATAAGCCGTTATACTTTTAACAATGCACTAAAGAGGCTTCGGAAATGTGCTTATGCCATTCCTGCTCAAAAACCGAGGGATATCCATGACTTGACCGTCACCAACCAAGAGGTTGTTAAGGTGGACATTGTCCCCGACGTTCCGTTGCCGGAGGAAAAACTTCCTGCGGTAACTCAGCACTTTGACAATTCACATATGATTGAGATCACGATCGGAGATATGCACATTTCACTCAGCAATGGCGCGGATCCGGCGCTGGTATCAAAGACGTTGTCTGTTTTGAGGAGTTTGTCATGATCGGCGATATCACGGTCGCAGATGAGATCTACATAGTCTGCGGCTACACCGATATGAGAAAGTCCATTGACGGCCTATGTGCGATCGTAGAAGACAAGCTCCACCTGGATCCGAGATGTAAAGCTATTTTTCTCTTCTGCGGCAGGCGATGTGACCGGATCAAGATACTCATGTGGGAGCCGGATGGGTTTGTTCTTTTGTACAAACGATTGGCTGCAGTCCATGGAAGATACCGATGGCCGCGAAACAGAGATGAGGTGCGAAACCTTACCTGGCGCGAGTTTGACTGGCTTATGTCAGGTATCGATATAGAGCAGCCTAAGGCGATTGTAGCGGGTTAAATTTGCAGGGTAATGTGTTTGTGCAACATTTTTCCAAGCCGCTCATTCGGGCGAATAGAGCGTCGATTTTTCCTTATTTTCAGCGCTTTGCCAATGTTTTTCATGCCAAAAATCTGGTATAATAATACCATCAGATTCAGGAGGTACCTGCATTGGCAAACGATTCCAAGGACCGTCAGCTCATCGAGCTGAAGGATACTATCAAGGAACTGAATAGCACGATCAAAAATCTGAATCAGCTGATCGATGCTGCCAACAAGCGCGAGGAGGAACACGCCAAGCGCGAGAAGATCCTCCAGGAACAGATCGACTATCTCACCAAAAAGCTCTATGGTAAATCCAGCGAAAAACGAAAAGATGATTTCGAAGGACAGCTCAGTCTTTTTGACGAACAGTTCGGTATTTTTAATGAAGCCGAAGCAGAACAGTCGCCGTCAAACCCTTTTGAACACGACTACATCACCGTCGAAAAACATACTCGCAAGAAGAAAACTACAATGGCAGAAAAGTTTGCCGACTTTCCGGTCCAAAAGATTTATCTAGATGTCGATGAGGATAAACGAATCTGCGGAGTATGCGGCACTCCGTTGGAACGCATCGGTGAAGAGTTTGTACGCAGGGAGATAGAGATCATAAAACCGGGCGTTAAAATCCTCGAATACTACAGCATTACCTATGGTTGTCCGAAGTGCAGGATTGAAGCCATAAGTCCATACATAGTAAAAGGTCGGGACGGCAGGTTCCGCATGATGCACGGCATGGCATCGGCAGCAACGGTTGCATGGGTCATGTATCAGAAGTACGTGAACAGTCTTCCGCTTTACAGACAAGAGCAGGACTTCAAGCGGCTTTATGGAATCGATATAAGCCGAGGGGACATCGCAAACTGGATCATCAAAAATGCAGAACAGGCCTTTGCCCCTCTGTGTGATTACTTCCAAAGGCGACTCGTAGCCGGGAGGTACGCAATGGCCGACGAAACGCCGGTCCAGGTACTTAAGGAACCGGGGCGAAAGGCGCAAACGAAATCTTACATGTGGGTATTTCGTACCGGGGAGTTTGATAAGGAACAGATTGTACTGTTCCACTATTCTCCGACTCGCGCAGGTGAAACCGCCAAGGATTTCCTCGAAGGATTCCACGGGTACCTGATGACTGATGGGTACAGCGGGTACAACAAGCTAAAGGACTGTACCCGGACATCCTGTTGGGCACATGTCCGGCGATACCTGATCGATGCCGTGCCCAAAGGCAAAGAATACGATTACACCCAGCCGGCTGTGCAAGGCTTGGCATATATCAACAAGCTCTTCGACATGGAACGTACTATTCACGCAAAGAAGGGCGTTAGTTTCGATGCCATAAAGAAGTATCGCAACGAGAAGGAAGCCCCTGTACTTAAAGCATTCTTTGAATGGGTTGATGCACAGACCGCATTGTCAGGCTCCAGACTGGATAAGGCTCTTACTTATATCAAAAATCGGAAGCCGTTTCTTGCCACTTATCTCGAAGACGGAGGCTGCAGTTTCAGCAACAATACCAGTGAACGGAGCTGCAAGTCATTTGTAACCGGCCGCAAAAACTGGATGTTTTCAGACACCCCGGCCGGCGCTGATGCAAGCTCGTTAGTATATTCGATCGTTGAAACGGCCAAGGCGAATGGCGTAGACATATACAACTATCTGAAATACTTGCTTATGAATATCCCTTCAACTCAACCCACCGACGAAGAACTCGAAAGGCTTTGTCCTTGGAATCCTGAATGTCAGGAGGCGTTAGAAAAAATGCATCAAAAGGATCTCGAAAAGATCTTTAATGACTGATCTTAACCATATGTGAATTGTCAAGGTGCTCCGGTCTCGCAACATGAGATCGGGGTATTTGTATGGGGTGGTTTTTACCACCGGATTATTTAGCGCTTAC
>CACZFI010000004.1 GCA_902780405.1 uncultured Lachnospiraceae bacterium | reverse complement strand
ACGTATCAAGTCTATCGGAATATCCAACGTATCTATGCAGGATATAAAGATGGCAGAAGATGTTCTGTCTAAAGAAGGTTTTAAACTCGGAGCGGTTCAGAATCATTTCAGCCTGCTTAGGAATGACCAGCAGCCGATCATCGATTACTGCAATAGTAAAGGGATAACATATTACGCGTATATGGTTCTTGAACAGGGAGCGCTTGCGGGAAGATATAATGCCAAGCATCACTTCCCTACATTTTCAATGAGGAATCTGGCTTTCCCGAAGAGAAAGTTTAAGAAAATAGAAGGGCTTCTGGGGCTTATGAATCAGATAGCATTGAAGTATAATATAGATAAGTCGCAGGTCCCGATTCTGTGGGCTATTGCAAAAGGTGCTGTTCCGATCGTTGGTATAACGAAGAAAAAATATGCAGAGCTTCTTGTTGCTGCCGCAACGGGAATCAGGCAGCAAGGGGTATGGGAACCACAATAATTAAGGAAGGTGTACAATGGATAAAGATTACATAGTTGAGCAATTAGTGAAGCTTGCCTCTGAGTATAACATACCGGCAGAAAGGGAAGTCCTTGGTGAACTGATTGCTATGTCCAGTTTCAGAGTTATTACCAAAGGAGCTTTAATTGCGTCGGTCGGTGATGATACCGAGTACGGTGGCCTGATGTTAAGCGGTCTGGCGCGTTCTTATTATATTGACAGTGACGGTAATGATATAACCAGAGGGTTTGCTGTGGAAGGTCGCTCTTAATGGATGAGGGCTTTTTCGGATACGAAGAGCGTATGTGCATGTGGGAGGCTTTGGAAGACTCCACCATCATGCTCTGTGAGACATCCAAAGTGAGGGAACTAATCCATAGTAATGCAGCTTTCAAGGATTTATGGATAGTTATTCTTGAGAGCTCCGTGCGTTATAAGCTATATAGGGAGAATGGCTTTTTGGGTCTGCAACCGTGCTCCTCAAAAACATATCGCGACATATCTGGGCATTACCCCTGAATCTTTAAGCAGAATCAGAAGTGCTATGAAGGATGATGTATAAAGATACAAGCAAGAAAACTTAAGGACACAACTGATTTGCGATAAAAAGAAAGAGGGTATATAATAAAAGCATAGCTTAGGCTAAAAACTAAAACCAAAGAAGGAGAGATTATGTGTAAGTCAGTTGCGGACAGTATTGATCACGGGATTGGGATGTTTGCTGCTGAAGCAAGCATATCGGTAGAGGATGAAACACCTATATTCGATCCGGCCGATTACCCGGAAGATATGCATGCACTGATCTTGGAGTGCAACAGAAGAATTGAGGAGGCAAATACCAAATACAGGGTTGCCAAGTACAGAGAGGATATGTTCGCCAAGGGGATGAAGGCGGGTATGTATTTCTGTACATTTGATCGCGACGAGAATCTGCTCACGTTCGAATTCAATGATGAGACCAGGCAGATGCTTGGCTATGACGGACTTGATGATTTGCCTAATGCGTTCGACAGTTGGGTGAAAACGCTTGTGCCGGAGGAACGCGACGCCATAGTGAAATTGTTTTGGGATTCGGTTCGGATTCATCGGGAATTGCCGGATATCACGCATGCCACCTATCGCATGCAGAAAAAGGACGGAAGCATCATTTGGGTGACCGGTGCCGGAAGATTTATCCGACGTCCGGATGACGGTTCGCTGGAAATTTACATGGGGTGCTATCGTGATATCACCGCACAGCAGGAACTGGAAGCTTATCTGAAGATCATCGAGGCGATCGGCAGAGTCTTCAATTTCTCCATGTTTATAGATGTCAATGATATGAGTTACCGCATGATCAGTACGAATCCGTACGTGGAGATGGTGCCGAAGGATCCGGATGCGCTGCAGTTTTTGAGAAACAATGTGGCTGCATCGGTGGCGGAGAGTTTCCAGAAAAACTTATATGCATGGCTGGACAAGGACAAGATCCTTGCCGCGCTTGAAGAACATGGTACGACCAGTATGGAGTTCTACAGTTCAAGTGCGGGCCGCTGGTTTGACGGAATCTTTATGATCGGCGACAGGAATGAAGACGGAAGCATCGCACACATTGTCTACGGATGTCAGGATACCACGGAAGCGAAGCTGCAGAGTCTGGCGCAGCAAAGAAAGATATCCGAGTTTGAAACGGAGATTTATATTGACTCCCTTTCGGGCATTCGCAACAGAAAGTTCCTGGATGATAAGCTCGTCTACGAACCGTGCGAAGCCGTGGTTATGGCTGATATAGATCTGTTCAAAACCATCAATGATACGGTCGGACATCAGGGCGGCGATGAGGCGATCCGAAAAGTCGCTGAGGTCCTGAACCGTTCTGTCAGAAAAAGAGATGTGGTACTCCGCTACGGCGGTGATGAGTTTATGATGGTGTTTTTTGATATCTCAAAAAGCGCGCTGGAGAAGAAACTGTCGGACCTTAAGACGGAACTTGGGAATGTCAGAATCGACGGCAGCCCGGAGGTTCGAATCACCATGAGTTTTGGCGGTGCATACGGAACAGGACTCGTGCATCAGCTGATCAAAACCGCAGATCAGGCGTTATATGAATCCAAAAAGACCAGGGATACCTATACGCTAATCGATATGGAAACGTAAAAAACGACCGGCTTGACAAACACAATTCACGAATGCTAATATGAATCTGCAGTTACAAGCAAAGGCGCTTATCGCATCGATAAGCGCCTTTTTCGTTTTTTGGGCTTAAACGGAAGGTGGGATTGGCATGCGTGCATTTGAAACGAAGGACTGGCTCTTTTTAAACAGCATCATATACAAGATTTACACGATGGAAAATATGGATGAGATGAGAAGGGAGTTTCTGGCGCAGATTCATATGTTTGTGGATTTTGACAGCGCTGACTTTCATCTTGCGGCGGCTGACGAAGACAAGCGTCTCGTTCAGCCTGTGTTCTATAATTGCGATGAGGATTACGCCGCACTTTATGACGAACTGGACTACAGCAGAGGAATCCTTTATAGCGGGAAAACTCTGATCTACCGGGAAACGGACATAATTCCGGATGAAAAAAGGATAAAGACGGATTATTACAGGAAGGTGTACAAACCGAATAACTGGCACTATTCCCTGCAGATGATACTTGCACGAAAAAAGGAACTGGTCGGTGTGGTGACTTTTTATCGCACGATAGGAAAGGATGATTTTTCCTATGATGACATCTTTGTGTTGGATATGCTGAAAGAGCACCTGAGCTACCGGCTGTATAAGCATAAAAGCAGCGGCAATCCCTACGGTGAAAAGATCACAGTATCTGCGGCGACGTCAAAATACGGACTCACCAGAAGAGAACATACCATCCTGCGTATGCTGATGGAAGGAAAGGACAGCAGGAGGATATGTGAGGAACTGGTGATTGCCGAGAACACCCTGAAGAAGCATATACGGAACCTGTATAAGAAACTCGGAGTAAACAGCAGGGTCAATCTGTTTAAGATGATTAGAGAAAAAGAGTAAAAGTACTCCTTTCGGAGTATGAAAACGGTCCGTTTGGCTTATTGCATCGGGCGCGAGAATGGATTACTATAAGGTCAAATTTCAAAGATGAATTGATGCAAGGGCGCGTTATTTTTATAACGCGCCCTTCCTGTTTTCAAAGATTTAAAAGGGAGGTCAGAGTTATGAAAGAATTAACATTTATGATTCGTCCGGAGAAACTGGAAGAAGTAAAAAAGGTACTGGATGAGGTGCACTGCGGTGGTATGACACTTTCAACCGCCATGGGATGCGGAACCCAGCGCGGTACAACGGAAGGTGATATCAACGAATTGCGCGGCCTTAAAACTACACTGAATCTGCTTCCGAAGGTCAAGGTCGAGGTTGTGGTAGAGGACAGATTCGTGGAAGAGATCATCGTGAAGATCTGCGAGACCTGCGCAACAGATCATGTCGGTGACGGAAAGATATTCATCAAGGAAGTGAAGGATGTAGTGAGAATCCGAACCGGTGAAAGAGGTGTAAGGGCGCTGTAAGGGAGATGGACTCATGGGAAAGATTGTTGAAATTAAAGGCGTAAATAAAATATATGGAACCAACCACGTGGTAAAAGACTTAAATCTTTCTGTTGATGAGGGTGAATTCTTAACACTTTTGGGATCGTCCGGATGCGGAAAGACCACGACGCTTCGGATGATCGCCGGATTTGAAAAGCCGAGCAGCGGAGAGATCAAAGTCGAGGGAGAATCCATCGATGAGAAGGAACCCTACGAAAGGGATGTCAATACGGTATTCCAGACATATGCATTGTTTCCGCACAAAACCATATTTGCCAATATTGCATATGGCTTAAAGATGAAGAAGGTGCCGAAGGAGGAAATCCGTGAGCGCGTACTCAAGATGATGGAACTGGTTCAGCTTTCGGGATTTGAAAACCGGTATCCGAGTCAGCTGTCCGGCGGACAGAAACAGAGGGTGGCAATCGCAAGGGCTCTGATCAACAGACCCAAGGTGCTTCTCCTGGATGAGCCGCTCGGAGCTCTGGATCTGAAGCTTAGGAAGCAGATGCAGCTGGAGTTAAAAAGACTGCAGAAGAAACTGAACATTACATTTATCTATGTCACACATGATCAGGAGGAAGCACTCACGATGAGTGACAGGATCGCGGTCATGCATGACGGCGTGATCGATCAGCTGGCAAGTCCGACGGAGATCTACGAGCATCCGAAGACCAGATTCGTGGCAACATTTATCGGAGAGACCAACACCTATGACGGCTGCGTGACAAGCATCAAGGATGGGATAGCAACTGTGACACTGGAGAACGGTGCGGTCAGAGTTGCTTGCGGAGAGGATTTTTCAGTTCTCGAGTATTCGACTGTATCCGTTCGACCGGAGAAGATGCGATTCTCAAAGGAACCGAAGGAAGGATTTGAACTGGTTGCTGTAGTCAAGGATTACATATACGTCGGGGCGGTCTTAAAGTGCTTGGTAGCGCTTCCGAACGGAAACGAACTTAAAATCGAGCGATTGGCCGGACAGGAACTTCCGACGATCGGAAAGAAGATTTATCCCTATTGGGATCCGCAGGATGCGGTTTTGATCCACAATGAAAGCCACTCGATCTTTAAAGCATTGGACGAGATCAAATTGGTATAGGAGGCGAACGCCTATGACAAAGGAAAAGTCAAAGCACAATTTCAGATCCGATGTGCTGCCAAAACTGGTGACAGTGGGGCCGGTAACCGTACTGCTTCTGTGCCTGGTGCTCATACCGCTCATCCTGGTCGGTGTCATGAGCTTTTGCAGAACGGATGAATACTACAACGTGGTGTATAAGTTTACTTTCACAAACTACGCAAAACTTGTATCGCCGGATTACTTAAAAATCTATATGCAGTCACTGGTCATCGCGCTGCTTACCACGGTGATGTGTGTGCTGGTGGGTTACCCATTTGCATATATCATCGCGAGAACCCGAAGCAGGAAAAAGAAGCTCCTTTACATGCTGGTGATCATTCCGTTTTGGACGAACTCGTTGATCCGTATTTACGGTTGGAGAACCTTTCTTGGAAATACAGGTTGGTTCAACAAACTTATCATGGCGATCGGTATTTCAAAGGAGCCGATAGAGTTCCTGTACAAGACAGGGACAACCGTGTTCGGTATGGTGTATTGTTTGATTCCGTTTATGATCCTGCCGCTTTATACGGCGATCGAAAAGCTTGACGACAGTCTCTTGGAAGCGTCAAGTGATCTTGGGGCAAAACCGGTGAAGACATTCTTCGAAGTGATCGTTCCGCTTACCGCATCCGGTATCTTTTCCGGAAGCATCATGGTATTCATTCCGTGCCTCGGGTACTTCTTTGTATCGAACATTTTGGGTGGCGGAAATACGGATATGATCGGTAACCTGATCGAACGACAGTTTAAGAGTGCGAACAACTGGCCGCTCGGAGCGGCATTGTCCATCATACTGATCGTGGTTACCCTGCTGCTTGTAAAACTGTATCAGAAACTGGGCGGAGATATGGACGACCTGGGCGTCTGATATGACGTGTACCGGGAAAGGAGGTCCGCGTATGAAGCGCATAAAAAAAGAAAAAAGAGTCAAAAGAATCAGCGTGATCTTCTGTATCATCGTATACCTGTATTTGTTCATTCCGATTGCGGTGATCGTGGCAAATTCATTCAATGCGACCACATCCAAACCGTATCTGAGCTGGAAGGGCTTTACGCTTGATTGGTACACAAAACTGTGGGAGAATACGGAACTTCTCGGCTCGTTCGGCAATACACTGATCATTGCGGTTGTGAGCACGCTGCTTGCAACTGTGATCGGAACGCTCGGCGCTGTCGGTATGTACAGATACAAGTTCAAGGGAAAGGGAATCATCAATGCCTTGCTTTATATACCGGTGGTGATTCCGGAGATCGTTCTCGGAATTGCACTCCTTACGACCTTTGCGAGAGGCGGAGTTCCGCGCGGTATGCTGACGTTGATCATGGCGCATGTGAGTTTCTGCGTGCCCTTCGTTATATTCAATGTCAGGGCGAGATTGAGCGGTTATGACAGCTCGATTGAAGAGGCAAGTATGGATCTCGGCGCGAATCGTGTCGTTACCTTCTTCGAGATAACAATCCCGATGCTGACGCCCGGTATTGCGGGTGGTGCGCTGCTTGCCTTTACACTTTCCATAGACGACGTGATCATCAGTTATTTTGTGAACGGTCAGACCAAGACATTTCCGTTGAAGGTGATGGAAAGCATTAAGAGCGGTGTTTCCCCGGATGTCAATGCACTTTCCGCTTTGATCCTGATAGCAACCATCTTGCTGGTTGTCTTTACGCAAAGCGGCATTTTCTCCGGTAAACATAAAGAGAAATCAACCAGAAGATAGGAGGACGAGCTTATGAAGAATATGAAGAAAAGAATTGCGGCAATCATGACAACTGCCTGTCTTGCGGTAACGATGCTGACAGGATGCGGGAAGGGATCCTCTTCAGACGGAAAGCCTGCTTCTGCCGGAGAACTGAACATTTTTGTATGGACGGAATACGTTCCGGATTCCGTGATCAAAGCGTTTGAAGATGAAACGGGTATCAAGGTCAATGTGTCGACTTACTCATCCAATGAGGATATGCTTGCCAAGGTGAAATCGGAGTCGGCAGGGGCTTATGACATCGTTCTTCCGAGCGATTATATGGTAGAGCAGATGATCGGCCAGGATATGCTGGCGGAACTGGATTTCGAAAAGCTGCCGAACTTTAAAAACATCGGTGACTCCTTTAAGAATCCGGCTTATGATCCCGGAAACAAGTACTCGGTTCCCTATCTCGGCGGCGCCTGCGCGATCGCGGTTAATAAGGACAAGGTAGACAAGGAAATCAAGAGCTATGCGGATCTGTTTGATCCTTCACTGGAAGGAAAACTTGTCGTCCTCGACGACTTCAGGGCGGTGATCGGTATTACCAATAAGGCATGCGGCTATGATCTGAATGAGACGGATAAGACCAAACTGGATGAGACCGGGAAGAAGCTGATGGAACTAAAGAAAAATGTTGTGCTCTATGATTCGGATTCCCCCAAGAGTGCATTGATCTCCGGTGACTGTGATGCAGGTATGATCTGGAGTGCGGAGATTGCACTTGCAATGGAGGAGGTTCCGTCTATCGAGGTGGTTTATCCCACGGAGGGGGCACTCATTTTCCAGGATAACTGGTGTGTGACCAAGGAAGCCAAAAACTATGACAACGCCATGGCGTTTATCGACTTCATGATGAAACCGGAGAGTATGGTGATGGTACTTGAGGAGTTCCCGTATATGTGCGCGAACACCGAGGCTGTAAAGATGATGGGAGATGCGTACAGTTCAAATCCCGCCAAGAACCCGCCGGCAGAAGCGGTTGCTGGCGGAACCTACGTCGGAAACTTGGACAGCGATGTACTTGAGATCTACAGCGAGATGTGGACAAAGCTCAAGGAGTAGGTCGAATCGAGGTGAAAGCTATGGGAATAGATTTCTTATACCTGAGTGAACGGGATATGATCGAGGCCGGTGTGTTGGATGCCGGAGGCTGCGTAGAGGCGATGCGGGATGTTATGAAGCTTTTCGGACAGAGGGATTTTTTGCTCGGAGGACCGAAGGGAGACGAACATGGCTTGCAGGTCAATTTCCCGAAGAGCAGTGAAATTGAAGGATTTCCTCTTGATAACGGACCCGACCGGAGATTCAATGCGATGCCGGCCTACCTTGGCGGCAGATTTCATATGGCCGGCCAGAAGTGGTATGGATCCAATCACGAGAACCTTGCGAAGGGGCTTCCGAGATCCATACTGATGGTCACATTAAACGATGCGGATACCGGAGCTCCGGTTGCTTATATGTCAGCAAATTTACTCAGCGCTATGCGAACAGGCGCTATGCCGGCGTTAGCTGCGGACTACCTTGCAAACAAGGATTCCGAGGTCTTGTCCGTCCTGGGCCCCGGAGTGATCAACAAATGTGCACTTTCCTGTTACATGGAGGTGCTTCCGAAGATTCGTAAGATCAAGATCAAGGGCAGTTCGCCGACTTCGGCGTCGGCGCTTTCTATGAAATCTCTGATTGAAGAAAAGTATCCGCAGGTTGAGGAAATCGAAATCTGCGATACCCTCGAGCAGGCTTGCAGGGACGCGGATGTGATAAGTGAGGCGATGTCCGTAAGCCCTGCGGAGGTTGAGGAGTTCCACATGGAATGGTTCAAGAAGGGCGCAACGGTCTTCTCCATGGGAAGCTTCATGTGGAGGGATTTTGAGGCACTTACGAGTGCGACCATGGTGGTTGACAACTACGGTATGTACGAAAAGTATATGCGAAATTTTGAGGCACGGGGACCAGTGGATGAACTCGGGAGCAAACGCGAATGGGTGATCATGGGTATGCATTTTATCCATCTGGTACATGCGGGCAGAATTGACAGGAAGCAAGTGAAGAATCTGTGCGACATTGTGCTTGGTACGGAACCCGGACGGAAAAACCGAGATGAAATCGTGATGTGCTGCAGCGGCGGCATGCCGATCGAGGATATCGCATGGGGATATGACTGTTACCAAAGTGCCTTAAAAAAGGGAATCGGTACAAAGCTTCAGCTTTGGGATGAACCGTATATGCGATAGGAAGTTTTGAAAGGAGGCGTACTATGTATCCGACGATTGAATTCCTGTTTCTTTCCGAAGAGGATATGATCAAGGCCGGCGTGAAGGATATGCCGGCATGTATAGAGGCGATGGAAGAGGTTGTGAAGTGCCTGAATTTGGGAGATTACGTGATGGGCGGAGAAAACCACAATTCGCACGGGAGTCAGGTGGCCTTCCCGGAAACTTCTCCTTTTCCGAATATGCCGTTGAACGTGGGAGATGACAGAAGGTTTATGGCTATGCCGGCGTACATCGGAGGACCATTCGACCTGATGGGAATGAAGTGGTACGGGTCCAATATGGCTAACAGGGAAAAGGGTTTGCCACGGTCGATTCTCACGGTGATGCTGAATGATAAGGATACCGGTGCTCCGCTGTGCCTGATGAGTGCGAATCTGTTGAGTGCGTACAGAACCGGCGCGATCCCGGGTGTCGGTGCAAAATATCTGGCGAGAAAGGATGCGAGCGTCTGCGGAATTTGCGGACCCGGCGTCATGGGGAAGACCAGTCTGGCAGCCATCCTGTCTGCCTGTCCGAACATCAAAGAATTAAAGGTGAAGGGAAGGGGACAGGCGTCGCTTGAGCGCTTCCTGGCATATGCGAAGGAAACTTATCCCTCACTGGAATCGGTGACGGCTGTATCAACCGAGGAAGAACTGGTAAGAGACAGTGATGTGATCTCTTTTGCAAACACCAGCGGGATGGATACATCGACGTATCCGTTTGTAAAGAAGGCGTGGATAAAACCCGGAGCGCTTTTGATCGGACTCAGCGCTTTCGATATGGACAGTGAGGAACTGAAGGACTTTACGCTGGTGGTGGACAACAAAAAGCTGTATGAAGCCTGGGCAGAGGAGTATCCGTATCCGACCTTCGGACTTAACAATATTATCGGATCCAAGTTTACGGATATGGCCCATGACAACATCATATCTATGGATGACATTGTTGATCTGGGAGATATCATATTCGGAAAATGTCCCGGTCGAAGGGATGACAGCGAGATCTTTGTGTATTCCGTCGGTGGTATGCCGGTTGAGGATGTCGCATGGGGAAAGATCTGTTATGAAAAGGCAAAGAAGATGGGGCTCGGCGTCAAACTGAAATTGTGGGATCGGCCGGATCTGCACTAGAGGTAAGAGATTCTTCGAAAAGAGGTAGATAGCATGGATAACAGAATCACAGAGCATCCGATACTCGGAATACAGGAAAAAGGCGAGCCGGTAGAGTTTACATTTGACGGAAAACCGGTGAAGGGATATGAGGGAGAACCGATTGCCGCAGCGCTTAAGGCTGAGGGTGTGATGGTGCACAGATATACGCAAAAGGAACACAAGCCGAGAGGAATCTTTTGTGCGATCGGGCGGTGCACGGACTGCGTTATGGTAGTTGACGGGGTTCCGAATATCAGAACCTGCATCACGCCGTTAAAACGCGGGATGGATGTGCGTACGCAGTACGGCGTCAGCGACAGGAAGTTCGAGGAACAGTAGGAGGGATGCGATATGAATAGAGTAGATCTGATTATAGTAGGTGCGGGTCCTTCCGGTTTGTCTGCGGCGATAGAGGCTTCCAGGAGAGGTCTTGAGGTTATTGTATTTGACGAGAATGAAAAGCCCGGCGGACAGTTGTTCAAGCAGATTCACAAGTTTTTCGGATCCAAGGAACACAGGGCCAAGGTCAGAGGTTTCAATATAGGAAAGCAGTTGCTTGAGGAAGCGGATGAGGCCGGTGTGCGTGTGATCCTTAACGCGACGGTCATCGGCTTGTATCAGGACAAGGAAGTCGTCGTAAGGATAGGCGATGAGGTGGTGCATTATAAGGCGGATGCGGTGATCATCGCAACCGGCGCGGCGGAGAATATGGTGACATTTCCGGGGTGGACACTGCCGGGTGTGATCGGCGCAGGCGCGGCGCAGACCATGATGAACCTTCACGGGATCAAGCCCGGGAAGAGGGTGCTGATGCTTGGATCCGGTAATGTCGGACTTGTTGTATCGTTTCAGCTTCTGCAGAGCGGATGTGAGGTGGTGGCGCTGGTGGATGCGGCGCCGAGGGTCGGTGGATACGGTGTCCATGCTGCGAAGGTTGCAAGAACCGGGGTTCCGTTTTATCTGTCTCACACGATCGTGGAAGCGGAAGGCGAGGATCACGTTACGGCGGTTACTATCGCCGAGGTTGATGAGCGGTTTCAGTTTGTGCCGGGTAGCGAAAAGCGGTTTGAGGTGGATACGATCTGTCTGGCAGTCGGACTTTCGCCCATGTCGCAGCTGTTGAAGATGGCCGGGGCCGAGATGGAGGATAATCCGAAGCGGGGAGGACAGGTTCCAATCTGCGATAACCACGGCAGAACGTCACTGCCCGGAATCTTTGTTGCCGGTGATGTATCGGGAATCGAAGAAGCCTCTTCGGCGATGATCGAAGGAAGAATGGCAGGAATTGCAGCGGCAGAATATCTGGGCTATACGGATGCCGAGACGATGCAGAGTGATCTTGAGCAGCTTGAAAACGCGCTCGACGGACTCAGACAGGGAATGTTTGCTCCGAAGAACAGAGGCAAACTGATCGAGAAGACGGAGGAAGGCATCGACATCTCCTTGAACCTTCTTGAGAAGGGATACGTTTCCGATGACGAGATCGAAAGATATCCGGGTGTGACACACAGAAAGGGTGTGCATCCCGTGATCGAATGTACGCAGAATATTCCCTGTAACCCGTGTCAGGACGCCTGTCCGAAGAAATGCATCTCCATCGGAAAGGATATCACATCCCTTCCGATCGTGGTGGATGACTGCGACTGTATCAATTGCGGAATGTGTGTGGCAAGCTGTTCCGGTCAGGCGATTTTTCTGGTAGACGAGGATTGCGGTGACGGGACTGCCACTGTGACGCTGCCCTACGAGTTTCTGCCGCTTCCTGAGGAAGGCGCGGTCGGAAATGCGCTTGGCAGGGACGGTCAGGTTGTATGCAAGGCAGAGGTTGTATCGGTAAAGACGGCGAAAGCGTTTGACAAAACATATCTTCTTACGATGCGTGTGCCGAAGGAATACGCTATGAAGGCAAGGTTTTTCAAGTCATAGAAAGTGACGGACGGGAGGCATTTATGAACAGTGTAAATGACAGATCAAGAGATATAGGTGCTTTTGTTCCTCGGGACGATGACGATATGCTGATTTGCAGGTGTGAGGAGATTACAAAGGGCGAGATCCGTCGGGCGGTTCATGACGGTATGTGGACCATGACGGAGATTCGAAGATATTTGAGAACAGGTATGGGACTCTGTCAGGGCCAGACCTGTGCGCGACTCGTAAAAGGAATCGTCGCAAGAGAACTCGGCGTGTCTCCGGCCGAATTGGAACCTGCAACCAGCAGAGTGCCGATGAGACCGATTGAGATGGAGGTCTTTGCAAAGGAAGCAAAGGAGGATGGCCATGAATAATACAGCAGATGTGATTGTAATCGGTGGGGGCATCCTTGGAAATGCAACCGCATATTATCTGGAAAAAAGGGGACTGCATGCGATCGTCCTTGAAGGGAGCGATCACATCGGGAACGGAGGATCAAGCAGAAACGGCGGCGGTGTTCGTCAGTCGGGAAGAGATGTCAGGGAACTTCCGCTGGTTATGTACGGAATAAAGAATATCTGGCCGACCTTGTCCGAGGAGCTCGGCGTGGATTGTGAATATCATCAGGACGGCAACCTGCGTCTCGGGAAGAATGAAAAGCACAAAGAGATTCTTACGAGACTTGCGACCAATGCGAAAGGCTGTGGCCTGGATGTCCGGATGATCGACGGGAAGGAAGTGCGGGAGATCAATCCCTATCTTTCGGACGAAGTGACCTGCGCCAGCTGGTGCCCGACGGACGGACATGCCAACCCGCTCACGACGACACTGGGTTACTACAAGTGTGCCAGAGCACTCGGCGCCCGATTTGTTACGGGAGAGTTCGTCAAGGAGATCCGTCTCGTGAAGGGACGTGCGGGCAAGGTTGTGTGTGCTTCGGGAGATGTCTATGAAGGCGACAATGTTGTGGTGCTGGCAGGGTATGACAGCAGAGCGATCCTTGGAACCGTGGGAATCGATGTCCCCATGACAAGATCACTTCTGGAATGCCTTGTGACAGAGGCGCAGCCCCATATGTTTGATCAGATGCTGGGAACTGCGGAGGCGGACTTCTACGGTCACCAGACAAAACACGGATCCTTTGTGTTCGGCGGTTCGTCGGGATTCGAGGGATATAATAAAGACAACGGAACACCGATCTCCAACGCCATAACTGCACCCTGTATCTGCAGAGGTATCATGAAGTATTTTCCAATCCTTTCAAAGGCGAAGATCGTCCGTACCTGGGCCGGATGGAGCGATAAGTCGGCAGATGGTGTTCCGGTCGTCGGGGCAATCGAGGAGGTACCGGGACTTTACACATCCTGTGCCATGACCGGACACGGTTTTGGCATCGGACCTGCTGTTGCGCACCAGCTGGCACAGTTGATCGCCACCGGTGAAACGGACGTAGACTTGCACGAACTTCGCTACGACAGGTTTCATGCCAAGATTTGACGGCAAGGAGGTGAGCGCATATGAACAATTACAGTTTTTGTGTACCGACGGATATTCGATTCGGAAAGGGGCAGGTGGCATGCCTCGCAACGGAAATCGCAAGATTCGGAAAAAAAGTTTTGATGGTATACGGAGGAGGAAGCATCAAAAAGACGGGTTTGTATGATCAGATCCGGGAGGTGCTCGGAGAGTACGAGGTGTATGAACTGTCCGGGATTGAGCCGAATCCGAAACTGTCATCCGTTCGGGCGGGTGCTGCAATCTGCAAGGAAAAAGGAATCGAAGCGATTCTGGCAGTGGGAGGCGGAAGTACGATCGATGCATCGAAGCACATCGCCTGTGCGGCCTTCTACGATGGTGATCCCTGGGATCTTGTGCTTGATCGAAGCAAAGCGGTAAAAGCACTTCCCATCTTCACCGTGCTCACCATCTGTGCAACCGGATCGGAGATGAATCCGGGAGCCGTGATCAGCAACGAGGAGACGAAGGAAAAACTGGAGATCAATTCTCCCATTCTGTATCCCACGCTATCGGTGTGTGATCCGACCTATATGTATACGCTTCCGAGAAGGCAAACGGCTGCAGGAACCGCAGACATCGTTTCCCATATTCTGGAGCAGTATTTTCAGCCCTGCGACGATGCCTATATCACGGATCGATTGAGTGAGGCGGCGCTTAAAACGTGCTTCAAATACGGGCCAATCGCTCTCGAATGTCCGGAGAATTATGAAGCGCGCGCCAATTTGATGTGGACAAGCTCGATCGCGTTAAATCACCTTTTGACATTCGGTAAGGGCGGAGCATGGAGCGTTCATCCGATTGAACATGTGCTCTCGGCGTACTACGATATTACGCACGGAGAAGGGCTGGCGATCCTGACGCCAAGGTGGATGCGGTATGTCTTAAATGACGAAACCGTGCATCGCTTTGCAATGTATGCGAGAAATGTATGGGATGTTGACGCGGCAGATGACCGGGAGGCTGCCCTTGCCGGAATCGAAAAGACTGAAAAGTGGTTTGAGGAGATGGGGCTTCCCAAAACACTGGGAGAGGTTGGAATCGATGACAGCTGTCTCGATGAGATGGCCAAAGAGGCTGTCAGGACAAGCGGCATTTCCTCTCGCGCTTATGTGAAACTGACACAGTCGGACGTTCGGAAAATTTACGAGATGTGTCTATAATTTTTGAAGGTATGGGGGTATGGGTTTGGTATCACTGAATGACTATCTGTATAAGGGAGATACGGTTGTAAAAATCCTGCACTGTTATGCGCGGGATCTTAAGGAAGCTGCCATAAGGGATAACAACGGAATAGAACTGGCGCACAGCAACTGTCTGCTGCTTATGATAGATCTGCTGGAACATAATGATTTCCTTACGGCACAGTCCCAGAAGATCAGGGAGTTTTACAAGTATATGGCGGAGCGATATCCCTTCCTGGCGTTCACCCTAAAGGGAAGGATCAAGTCTCTGATCCGGTTGGAGGAAAAGATCAACGGAAACATCGTCGAGTTTATCTACAACGACTATGTAAAGACCGGAAGATTTCCGAAGGAAGCCGACATCAAAGATCAGATCGGCCGGATCAAGGATCTGATCGCCTACAGGATCGTGATTTCCCTTCCCCAGTGTCATATCAAGCCGGGTGACGACAGGGAGAAGCTTGAGCTGGGCTTCCTGTATGAGATCGCCAACGCACTGCCGGACTTCCTCGAGGAGCGCGGATTTAAGCCGGAGATTGCGGGACCTGATGCATGCAGTCACACCATATCGGAACCCTACAGGGAGTATTACCAGGACTACATTGAACACCCGAAATCCTTCGGATATCGTTCGCTTCACATATCCTTCTTCGACAACACTTCGAGAAGCAATATCGAAGTACAGATCCGTACAAAGGAGATGGATGACAATGCCGAAATCGGTCCGGCCAACCATCTCGGATACGAAATGCGGCAGGAGAGCGAGCGCGCAAGGAGGGAGGAGATTCCCCTCGGTGTAAACCCGTACTTTGATCATGCCTATGAGAGAGGGATGAAGCTCCAGGGACTGGATCTTTCAAAGATCAATGTCAACATGTTTAAGGCGGTAGACAACCATCTGATCAACGATGGATGCGGACTGTACAGAGGCCGGCTGATCCTTCCGTATGAGCACTTGTCCAGATTTCAGAACGATTTGATTTGACAAAAGGAAAAAAATATCCGAATCGGCAAGGAGGGTGCGACGGACGAGGAAGTGATGGAAGCTGCAAGGCTGCCAACTGTGAGCAGTTCGTGATTCTGCTTCCCGAGAAGTATGATACGATCATCGGAGAAAATGGAAGCGAGCTGTCCGGTGGTGGCCGAGCAGGGAAGCCCCGAAACACTTGCCGGATATGACAGCATCTACAGCCGCATGACGAAGCAGCAGATGATTTCCCAGAACTGGAAAATGTAACCGGTGTAACTAAAATCACTATAAACAAGAATCGTATGATTTTTGCAGGTAACATTGCATAAGTCATACGGTTTTTTGTATAATAGAAAAGATTATACGGATTTGCATACGCGTGATAAGAGGAGGGATTTCCGATGATAAAAGTTTATTACTATTCCAAATGTTCAACCTGCAGGAAGGCACTCAAATGGCTGGAGGATCAAAAGATCACGCATACGGTGATCGACATCAAGGAGGATCATCCGGATGAACCGACACTGCGGGAACTTCATAAAAAGAGCGGACTGCCGCTGAAGCGCTTCTTCAATACCAGCGGCATGATCTATCGCGAGATGGAACTTTCAAAGAAACTGCCCGATATGAGCGAGGATGAGATGTATGAACTCCTCGCATCCGACGGCATGCTTGTGAAACGTCCGCTGCTCGTGACAGATGACACGGTGATTCCGGGATTTAAAGAAGAGACGTGGCGGGAGGCAACAGATCCGGCTCGGGCATAAAGATGAAATTGTACGTTTCAGGGGGCAGTCCGAGATGGATGAATGGGTTTATGACCGTTATGTGACGATAGATAGGGGATAATGCGGGAAGTGTTCCAAAACTATGTGATTCGGGAGGATATTTATGGATGAAAATACATACGTAAATGAGAATCATCTTCAGCAGCAACATCAGTATGAGCAGGATCGACAGGCGGTCAGCGAAGCGTACAATCGGGAGATTACCAAACACAAGACTGCATCGAACGAATTAAATGCCGCAGGCAAGAGAGGCAATGCGGATGACAGTGAGTATATGCGAAGGGTGAAGGAAACCCTGACACTGGTAAACGAAGCTCTTGAGCAACCGATGGGGGAATCCTTTGAGGCGTTTAAGGGCCAGGTGAGAGCCCTGTCAAGAAACTATGCGGATCTGATCGGGGCCTGTGAGCGCTATCTTTCCGAGAGAAAGATGGCGTATTACCGTCTCTTTACCAAGGGCAGAACCCGTTATCTGAAGGTGGCGGCGCTGTTAAAGATTGCAAAGCAGGAACGTGTTCGCCTTGCGGATCTCGGCAAGGACAAGGAATTGTATGAACTCCGGACGGAGGGGATGCTTGTCGGAAACGCCCTGGTACATGCGGTGCGTGATCATGCAGCCATCGATCCTTCGCTGAATCTTGGAGATAAAATCTGGCGCGTGCAGGGAGAATACTGCAGTGCCACCGTACATGAAAAGAAGTATACGATGTCCGTAAGATCCGGGAAAAAGCCTGCCCGGATCGCAAATGCAGCCACTGCAGGACGACTGATGAATTATATGGGGGCGGATGCTTTGGGCAGTGCACCTTCCCTTGTTTTGGCGCGCAATGCACGCTCGGTTTTTTACGGCATCCGGGAGCAGGCGAAGGGAGAGCGTAAGACTCTTTCGGAAATGGAAGCAGAGCAGAAAGGAACGGTTTCGGTTACCTATGAACCGGAGGCACTTCGTCAGCTTTCCAATATCAAGCTGATGCGGCTTCTACTCGGCATCGAGCAGTTTGACGCCAAGAAGGATATCGCATTTACCTATGAAAAAAGGAACGTGGGTGACGGCGAGGTCTATCTGATCAAGTCTGCCGCTTTGTGCAATTTCGAGCATGCATTTTCCGGGACTATGAACGGACGTGCCCTGCAAAGGCTTACCGCGGAGACAAGGATTGCGCTTGCGGACAGGGAACTGTGTGACTTCATATCCTCCATGACCAAGGATGACATTAACTTTATTGCGGGAGATCTTTTGTCCAAGGATAAAAAGAAAGCATTCTCCGAACGACTCGTATTTCTGCAGAGAAAGATCGAGGCACAGAATAAAAACGTCATAAACGATCAAGCGGGCGGATTCCTCATGTACGGCAAAAACGACTGGGAGAACAGACGGCTGCGTGAGCAGGCCTGCGAGCAGATCATGCAGGACCGCGGCAGTGCTTTTGCCGGCCTTTTCGGCTCGAATTTTCAGCTTTCCGGAAAGCAGGGAGACAGGATCAAGGCGTTCGAGGAGGCCGAGCGTGCGCGTATCGCGCTTGAACAGCAGAGACTTCGTGAGGCAGAGGAAGAACAACGCCGTCGCGATGAGGAAGAACGCAGAAGACGTGAGGAGGAAGAAAAGAAACGCGAACGCGAGCGGAAGTATAGGGAGTTTCTTGCAGGGGAAGAAAAGCGTAGGCAGGAGCTAGCAGAGAAAAAGAGGCGTGAAGACGAAGAACGGCGTAGGCAGGAAGAACAGCGCAGGCAGGAAGAACAACGACGTCGAGAGGAAGAAGAACGACTTCGCCTCGAAAGAGAAAAAGAGGAAGAACGCGTCCGTATCGAAAGAGAAAAAGAGGAAGAACAGGAACGAGAGGAAGAAGAACAGGAGCAGGCGGAAGCAGAAGAACGTCGCAAGTTAAAAGAGGAACGCGAAGAAAGAAGAAGGCTCCGGGAAGAGGAAGAGCAAAAAGAAAGAGAAAGAGAAGAACGAGAGGAAGCGGCCGACGAAGAAGAAAACGATGAAGATAACGCCGAAGAAGAGAAGTCTGCGAAGCAGCGCTGGCGTGAAACAGTAGAAAAATACAAGCAGCAAAGGGCCGAAAAGCAGGCAGAAAAACAGCTGAAGGTGCAGGAAAAGAACGAGGCCAAAAGGAAAGAGGCAGAGGGGCTTCGCAAACGCCTGACCGGGATCAATGATCTTTCGGAGATCATGAGGATCGTAAAGGAAAATAACGAAGAAAGGGCGAAAAAGAAATATGAGCAGAGCCCTGATAAAAAGCTTCTGGACAGCTATAAGCCCGAGGAGATTGATGAGGCTTTGACCATCGGAAACGATGAAAAGCATGAGTCGGGTATTGAAAAAAAGCTTGGCAAGTTCTACGAGAAAGTAGAGGAGATCAAAAAGCTCAATAAGCGGAAATTCGAACCGAGATTCACAAATCTCTCCGAAAAGAAGCAAAGACAGATTATCGAAGATGAAACCATCAAGTACAGGGTGTTCTGCGAAAAGGTCGCAAAACCGGCCTATCATGCATACTTTGCGATAGCCAAACAGTACGAGATCTATATGATCAAGGAGAAAAAAACCAACGAACGCTATGAAAAACAGCTTTCGGAAGCACACAAGTTTTTGAATGTGGTATATAATGCATGCGAAAACAGCAGCAATGATATGCAATTGGTTCGCGAAGACGTGGAATACGGGAAAGACACAAGGGCACAGGACATGGCTGTGTTGGGGCTGAAAGAATATAAGGATACACTGGATGCTTATCTGAAGGATGTCAGACACAGAGTCAGCCCGGAGGCTCAGGAAATCAAAAAGCAGAGCGAAGAATTCGGGGAAGCACGTTTTGCGGAAGGAAAGCGACCGGATGACACGGTGAAAGCTGTGGATCGACTGACGCGCGACTTGATCGCGCTTCGCTGCGACGGCAAGGATTACGAGGAGGAAAAGAAGGAGGAGAACAGACTTCTTGCGGATTTAAAGAAACAGGGAATCTATCTGAATCAGATCACGGCCGAAGAGTTTGAGAATATCAAACAGGTCAACGAACGCTTTGCATACAAGCTCTACTTTGCCTACGTAAGCGCATATCGTCGTACACTCGGCAAGGAAAAAGTCCTTGCAACGGATATTACGAATGCGCTAAAACAGTCCGGAAAGCAGAACCATCTGGCGTTACACGGTACGTGCGGTCCCTCCGCACTTGCACAGCTTATAAACCAGATTTACGGAATCAACATCACCAATGCAGGTTTAAATATTGCCCTGCTGGATAAATTCTCAAGGTACAGCATGGAGTATCTGCATGATGTCGATGAGAAGGGCGATGCATTATTGGAGGATTCGCTTAGACCGGACTGGAGTGAATCGGGCGGAACCGAAGCAAATGATTTGTCGATTCTGTTAGACATCTTCGGACTGGAACACACGGCGGTCATGAGAGAGGATACTCCTGCGGCGGATTCGGACGAGAAAAGAGACAAGAATACGCATCTTGATACGGACCTGCTTCTGTTCGCTGATACGTTAAAACGGGGCGGCAGCGTTCAGGTTGCGATCAGGAGCAAAATCCTGTGGTCGGAAGGAACGAGGTACGGAGATGATAATGAAGGTGTGGTTTTCACGACACATTGGATCAATCTCTGTGGCGTGCGTATGCATGAAGGAACTTTGCTCGGCTTTGAGTACAAGGATACCGGAAACGGAAAATCGGGATTTGTGGGCGCTGAGCTGCTTGATAAGTCTTATCGCGGAATGGTGAAGGACGGTACGGTCGTAACGGTTTACAACCCTTCCTTCATCCTTGTGAACAAGTCGGGACTTCAGGACGAGGCAAACCGCGTGGATCCGGATCCGATCGAAGTTGAGAATCGGGCTGTTATGAAGCAACTCTCCGACGCACTCGATGCGAAAAAGAAGGTCGTGGATGATTTTGTCCGGTTGTTCGATGACGCAATTGCCAAGATACAAAAGCCGGAGGATCACTTCCCGGAGGTTCTCGAAGAACGCAAAAAGCTGATGGGGGAATTCACGAAGGCGGAACAGGAGTTTGGCCGGATCCTGAAAGAGCAAAAAGCGGTTGTAGATAGAATCAAAGACGACGCAGAGTATAAACAGATCCTGAAAGAACAAGGCGAATGTGACGCACCGGCCCAGAAAGTCTTCGAAAACTGGAAGAACAAATACGAAAAACTGGCCGGAAATACACTTAAGGATGCATACCAGACGACAATCAAGGAATACCCGGATCTTGACGATCTCACAGATCACGGAAAAATCGAAACCTTCTTTAAGGATTGGGAAAAAGATCTGGCAGGAAAGGATTACACAGAGCAAAAGCATCTGGACCGGTATCAAGCGTTAAAGGAGCGAAGAAAGCGGATTCAGGCTGCACAGGATCGAAACAAAGAACTTGCGGCGGCATCAAAAATCAACAAGAGTGTATTGTCGAGCCTGACGACATTCCGATGGATTCACCAGATTGCGATAAACGCTAAAAAGCAGATGAATGCGCTTGAAAAGAAGATCAAAAGCAATCATCCGGAGATCTTTGAAAAGTATCAGATACCTGAGGAAGAGAAGACGGAAGAAAAGAAAGAGGAAAAGAAGGAAGGGGTGAAAGCATGAGTATGGAATACCTGGAAAAACTCGTCCGAAAACTGCCGGAGTTTCGAACGGTCGGCGGGGCGGAGAAACATCTGTCCTTCCCGCTCTTTCGGGAGACGAAGCAAGACGCATATGTAGTTCACATGGTCTATACGGGCGAAAGTCCCGTACCTTCCGGCTTTGTGCTGACACCGCTTACCGAGGGAGAACCGGAGTATAAGAGCATCGCTGAAAGCCTGCGTCTTCTGGAACTTACGGCGGAGGATTTTGATCGATTCGAGGAAGAGGATGAGGCCCCGGCCGGGGACAGGAAGGATCTGAGCGAGTATACGATCGGTTCGTTCTATTCCCTGATCGCAGATCCCGGTTTTGACCGTGAGATCTATGCGGGGTATGTGGATGCGATCCTCCCTTACGTCGCACCCAAAAGCAGAAAGTATTACAGAGCATTTCAATAACCGATCGGTAGGCAAGGAGTTGTGGCATGACTGAACGTGAAGAAAAGAATTTACGAAAACTGCATAGGAATCTCGCCGACTGTACCATGTTTCTGAAGAAAAACGGAGACTTTCCGCTCGAAGAAAAATGCGAGATCGCACTCTTCGGAAGAGGTGCGAGATACACGATTCGCGGTGGTACGGGATCCGGCGAGGCCAGCTCGCGTTTCTCCATGAGCGTGGAGAAGGGACTGGAATCGGCAGGATTCACCATTACCACAAAAACGTGGCTGAATCGCTACGATGCGTATTACAGACAAAAGCGCGAGAACTTTGTCAGGGAGATTAAGCAGCGTGCAAAGGAACATCATATGCCGGTGTTCATGGAGTCGATGGGTGCGATCATGCCGGAAGCGGATTATGATATCCCCCTAAAGGGTGCGGGAGATGTGGCGATCTACGTACTTTCGAGAGTGTCCGGAGAGGGCAGTGACCGTGACTACGTAAAAGGTGATATTCTGCTTTCCGATACGGAGATTCTGGATATCCTGACCGCATACAGAAGCTACAAGAAATTTCTTCTGGTGCTCAATGTGGGAGGACCTGTGGATCTGTCACCCGTGATGGATGTGGAAAACATCCTGCTTTTGTCACAACTCGGCGCGACGACCGGACGTGCTTTGGCAGAGATCATACTCGGAAACCGCAATCCGTCCGGAAAGCTTACCACGACATGGATCGCAAAGGGACAGCAGTCGGAGCTTGCGGAATTCGGAGACAAGGATGATGTTATGTACAAGGAAGGTGTGTACGTCGGCTACCGGTACTATGATACCGTGGGCGAGGAGGTACTCTTTCCTTTCGGATACGGGCTTTCCTATACGGACTTTGAGATCGGAGGAAGTACGCTCACTGTTTCCGGAGATACGGCTTATGTGGAGGCGCGTGTCAGAAATACAGGTGCATTTTCGGGCAGGGAAGTTGTGCAGGTCTACGTTTCCTCACCGCAGGGAAGTATCGACAAACCCTACCAGAGTCTGTGCGGATTTGAAAAAACACCTGAGATCGAACCGGGCGAAGAGGCGAGCGTTACCGTAGAGTTTCGCATCAGCGATCTGGCATCCTTTGACAGCGCGATGTCGGAGTATGTGCTTGAACCGGGCGCATACGTGGTGCGGGTCGGTAACAGCAGCCGGGACACACAGGTATGCGGCGTTTTGACCATCGATCGTTACATCGTCACAAGACGTGTGCGTCATGCGCTTGGCTATACGGGATTCGGTGACTTCGTTCCGATGCGAAGACCCGAGACGGAGGCCGGTGAGAATCTTACCGGTGTGCCGCATGTGGCTGTGGATCCGGATGCAATCAAAACCGAGGAGATCGTCTATGACAGGGATCAGGAGCTTTCACTTACGGCCGAACGGCTCTCGAATGACGAGTTGATCTACTTGAATATCGGTGCCTTTGATCCGAGGGGCGGCGTCGGAAGTGTGATCGGAAACGCAGCAAAGCGTGTGGCCGGAGCGGCGGGAGAGACAACAGACAAACTGGTCGAAAAAAGCATACCGTCGCTGGTTATGGCTGACGGACCTGCGGGACTCAGACTTACACCGAAGTACTGGAGAGATGAGAAGGGTGCCTACGGCCTGACCAATCCGATCGTTGAGGGTATGAAGGAGTTTATGCCGAAGCATCAGGTGGCATTTTTAAATCTGATCAAGAAAAAGCCGAGGCGAGGCGCGACGATCTTTGAACAGTATACAACTGCTATCCCCATCGGAACTGCACTTGCGCAAACCTTTGACAAAAAGTTCGGTGAGATGTGCGGTGATATCGTGGGACAAGAGATGCAGGAACTGGGCGTCAATCTCTGGCTCGCTCCCGCATTGAATATTCACAGGACGATCCGATGCGGTAGAAATTTTGAGTACTATTCCGAGGATCCGTTCCTGTCCGGAATGATGGCAGCAGCCGTATGCAAGGGTGTCGCACGGCACAAGGGCTGCGGCGTGACTCTAAAGCATTTTGCCGCGAACAATCAGGAGTACAATCGGTTCACCAACAACAGTGTTGTGAGTGAACGCGCGATGAGAGAGATCTATCTTAAGTCCTTCGAACTCTGTATCCGCGAGGCGCATCCCGCTGCGATCATGAGCTCCTACAATCTGTTAAACGGTGTGCACACCTCCGAGAGAAGAGATCTGCTTGAAGATGTGCTGCGGTCGGAGTTTGGCTTTGACGGTATTGTGATGACGGACTGGCTGGTAGATCTGATGAAGGCAAAAGATGCAAAGTACCCGCCAGCGAGCGCAGAGAGGGTTGCGGCAGCCGGCGGTGAACTGGTGATGCCGGGAAACAAGTCCGATTTCGACAAGATGAAAAAGGCACTTGCCGCAGGGCGTCTTACTCGAAAACAGCTGATGATCAACGCGACACGTATGCTTGCGATGATCAAAAAACTGGAGGAACGATGAAGATTGATATTTGTTGCGTAGGGAAGGTGAAGGAACCCTCCTTTCGCGATATGATAAACGAATACAGCAAGCGGCTCTCAAGGTATGTGACTCTAAATGTGATCGAAGTGGCAGACGAGAAAACGCCGGACAATGCTTCCGACGTGGTCGAGGACGGTATCAGGAAAAAGGAAGGTGAGCGGCTGCTTGCAGCACTCAAGGATCAGGCTTACGTGATCGCTCTCGCCATCGAAGGAAAGAACCTGTCGAGTACGGAACTCGCAGACAAGATCGACGGTCTCGGAATTGACGGCACCAGCCATATCCAGTTCGTGATCGGCGGCTCCCTCGGACTTGCGCCGGAGGTGCTTGCACGCGCGGATATGAAGCTTTCTTTCGGAAGGATGACATTTCCCCATCAGCTGATGCGCGTGATCCTGCTCGAACAGATTTACAGAAGTTACCGCATCATACATCATGAACCGTATCATAAGTAGTAGAAAGGGTTATTAAAATGGCAGATACTTTAATCGTTGTAGATATGCAGAAGGATTTTGTGGACGGAGCGCTCGGTACGGCGGAAGCCGTGGCGATCCTACCCGCAGTGAAGGAAAAGATCGCGCAGTACAAAGCCGAAGGCAAGCAGATCATCTTCACGAGGGATACGCACCATGAAGATTACATGACCACAAACGAAGGTCGTCATCTTCCGGTGGAGCACTGTATCGAGGATACGGAAGGCTGGGAGATCTACGACGGCGTGTATGTGGACGGATGCGATATCGTGAACAAGGGACAGTTCGGTTATACCGGCTGGACGGATTACAGTTTCCGGAGCGTGGAACTGATCGGTCTTTGTACGGATATCTGTGTTGTGTCTAATGCATTAATCATCAAAGCACTGTTTCCGGAGATCGATGTGACGGTCGATGCAGCCTGCTGCGCGGGCGTTACACCCGAGGCGCACGCCAAAGCCTTGGATACGATGGCAAGTTGCCAGATCCTGATTGCAAACAAAGATGCATGAGATGGGCAAATGTGAGGAAGGAAGAAATTCCTTCTTGACATATTAAGTCGCACGCAATGCAATAGCATAAAAGCAAAAGGGCGAACGGAAGCAGAGGTATATGTTATGAATGAATTTACCAAAGGCAGAAAATGCCTGAGCTTGATTTTAAAGATCGTGGTGATCGTGTCCGCTGTCACGGGAACAGCCTTGAGCGCATATGCGGCAAGGGATACCTTTATGGGCGGCTCGCGCGTTTTCATGTATTTCACGATCCAGTCCAACATTGCGGTCGCGTTGATCAGCGCCGTGGGATTATGTATGCTTCTTTCCGGAAGGAACATAAGCAAAGCGCTTCACGTGATCAAGTTTGTGGGTGCTGTGTCCATTACGCTGACCGGTGTGGTCTTTGCCTTTGTGCTGGCACCGACCCTCGGTTCGAAGGCGTGGAATCTTCAGAATACGCTGACGCATGTGGTGGTTCCCATTGCGGCAGTGCTTGATTTCTTTGCGGTTTCGTCGGGAGCCGGAATCAGGAAGCGCAGCGTGGTCTATGTGACGATCCCGCCGATCCTCTATGCGATTTATGCCGGCATCGGTTATGTGCGTGGATGGGAGTTTGCGGAAAACTACAACTATCCCTATTTCTTCTTAAACTGGGGCAGCCCGGCAGGCGCCTTGGGTTTCTCGAACGGGCTTCCTTTTATGGGAACCGTGTGGTGGATCATTGCCGTTTTAATTTTCCTGATCGCTATCGGCCTGGGTTATCTTGCCATAGCAGCGAAACTCGGCGGACAGAAGGAAAAAGAATTTGATATTCAGGAATATATGACCCGTGGCGTGGAACGCGTGGTAGCCGATGCGCTTGCCGCTACCGTAAAGAATCCGAAGGAGAGCGCATTTATGCTCGGGTTTGCCAAGGCCAGCAATCGTGCGTCAAAGAAGCGTAAGAAGGCGGAGGCAGCGGGCGAGCATATCCCTCCTTTCCTGATCGCAAGTATCACCAGCAGCTGTAATCTCCACTGTGCGGGATGCTATTCCAGATGCAATCACGCAACGGTCGATACGGAACCGGTAAGTCAGCTTGATGCGAACGAATGGGCAGCCATTTTCGATGAGGCGGATGAACTCGGAGTCAGCTTCATCCTGCTTGCGGGCGGAGAGCCGATGCTTCGGAGAGATGTCATCGAAGCGGCAAGCAAGCGGAAGAACATGATCTTCCCGATCTTCACCAACGGTACCTGTGTGGATAATCGGTACTTTGAACTCTTTGACGAGCACCGCAACCTGATCCCCATCATGAGTATTGAGGGCGGAAAGGAGATCACCGACGCAAGACGCGGCAAGGGAATCTATGAGCAGTTGATCGCGAACATGGATGAGTTTAAGAAAAGGGGACTGATCTTCGGTGCATCCGTTACGGTTACCACGGAGAATCTGAAAGAGGTGACATCCGAGGACTTCCTGCGTGAGCTTTCCGACAGAGGTTGTAAGGCTGTAATCTTTGTGGAGTTTGTACCGGTGACCGACGAGAGCACGGAATTGGCACCCGGGGAGCAGGAACGTGAGTACCTGAAGCGAGAGATCGCAAGACTTCGCAAGGAGAAACCTGAGATGGTATACATTTCCTTCCCGGGAGATGAGAAGGGCTCCGGTGGCTGTGTGGCTGCGGGCAGAGGCTTCTTCCATATCAATTCCCACGGAGGAGCGGAACCCTGTCCGTTCTCGCCCTACTCGGATGTGAACATCCGGAATTCTTCTCTGCGCGAGGCGATGCATTCGCCGCTTTTCATGGCGCTGCAGAGCGGAGACATCCTGATGGATGACCACGAGGGCGGATGCGTGTTATATGAGAAACGTGAGCTGGTAGAACAGCTGATGAAGAAGTAGTTTTACAAGAAATCCCCAATGATGCGGAATACATTCTCAGCGTAAAATTATAGTTCGGAAGGGCATCCTGCCACCTGAATAAATGGTGGCGGGGTGTTTTTTCATATATGAGAATCGGTTGTAAATGGGTGGTAGAACTGATAAAATAATAATTTAAAGAACTATGCGGATCAGAGGTTTATACCGGATATGAAAGAGATAACATATGAAGAACTGAAGGCACTTTCGAAGGATAGCTACGTGCCTGTGGACATAAGGGATGAGGGACTTCGTGCCTACGGTACGCTTCCGCAAGCCGTGGCCGTTGATATAGACGAGTCACCGGAGACGGTGGGAGCACAGCTTGCATCGATACCGAAGGACCGAAAGCTTGTTTTTTACTGTGAGGTAGGAAGAAAGACACGTGATCTCGACGACGAAGCATATTTTCCCGGATGGGACTGCTACAGCCTCGCAGGCGGTTATATCGGCTATGTCAGAGCTTCACTTGCGGACGAGAGCAAAGCGGGCGAAAAGCAAAAGAAAGCGGAAGAAAGTATTCAAAAGACATTTCATAAGCGCTTGTTTTCACCCTTTGCCAAGGCGTGCAAGACCTATCGCCTGATCGAAGAGGGGGACAGGATCGCGGTATGTATTTCCGGTGGCAAGGATTCGATGTTGATGGCGAAGCTTTTTCAGGAGATACAGAGGCACAGGCAGTGCAATTTTGAACTGACCTTTCTGGTGATGGACCCGGGCTACAACGAGGAGAATCGCGCCCTGATCGAAAGCAACGCCAAAGCACTCGGCATACCGATCACCATATTCGAAAGCAATATCTTTGATGCGGTGGACACCATCGAAAAAAGTCCCTGTTACCTGTGTGCAAGGATGCGGAGAGGACATTTGTACAGCAAGGCACGGGAACTTGGCTGTAACAAGATCGCGCTTGGACACCATTACGATGATGTGATCGAGACGATTCTGATGGGTATGCTCTACGGTGCACAGATCCAGTCCATGATGCCAAAGCTTCACAGCACGAATTTCGAGGGCATGGAACTGATCCGGCCACTTTACCTAGTCAGGGAGAGCGATATCTGCGCGTGGAGGGATTACAACGAGTTACATTTTCTTCAGTGCGCATGCCACTTCACCGAAACCTGTTCCACCTGTCACGAGGACGGCACCACATCCTCCAAACGCCTGGAGACGAAGAAGTTGATCGCTGCCTTAAAGAAGGACAACCCGTTCGTGGAGTCCAACATCTTTAACAGCGTCAGCAATGTGAGTTTAGACACGGTGATCGCATACAAGAAGGACGGCGTACGACATCATTTTTTGGATGAGTATTGATTTTCAAGGAGGGTTACATGAACGAGAACATCACAAAGCGAAATGAACTTTTAGCGCAGAAGGTGATCAAGGGCTTGGAGTCGAGAAATATGACCGGCTACTACGCTGCGTCGAAGGAGGAAGCCTGTCGACTTGCACTTTCCCTGATCGCGGAGGGTAGCTCGGTTACGATGGGCGGTGCCATGAGCGCACATGAGATCGGACTGGTGGAAGCTTTAAAGGCGGGCAATTATAATTTTATCGACAGGGATGCTTATGAGGACAAGCGTGCGGCAATGCTTGCGGCATACGATGCGGACTTTTTCCTTGCAAGCGCCAATGCGATTACGGAGGACGGCGTGATGGTGAACATCGACGGTAACTCCAATCGCGTCTCTGCCATCGCACAGGGACCGAAGAAGGTGCTCTTCATCGTGGGCATGAACAAGGTGTGCGACGACGTGGACGGCGCCATGAAACGTGCGCGCAACGTGGCGGCACCGATCAACGCACAGCGCTTCGGACTTTCCACACCCTGTGCCAAGACGGGTTCCTGCATGAACTGCAAGTCGCCCGACACGATCTGCTGTCAGTTTCTGATCACAAGATTTTCAAGACACGAGGGAAGAATCCACGTGATTCTGGTGAACGACAATCTGGGATTTTAACAAAAAGGAGAAAAAGCATGGGGACATTTTCCAAGTTACACAGATTTCATGAGGCAGGGCATGCTGCCAATGTCAACAACGTAAGCAACTTTGGGCAGCCTGCACGCTCGCTTTACACCACGTCCAAGATCTTCACGCTGCATCATCATATCGATGTGACGGACGACGCGGAGCAGGTGGTCTATCAGGCGAGGACCAAGGCTATATCCTTCACGGATAAGACAGATCTGTATGATGCGTCGAAGCGGCACGTCGCGCATATCGAGAAGAAGTTCTTGAGTTTTCACGAGAGACATTATGTCACGATGAGCAACGGACAGTCCTTCGAACTTTCCAACGAGTTCTTCCATATCATCAAGGACATCACCAATATCGAGGGGCTCGGATGGCAGCTGCGCGGCAACATCCTCGCTTTGAATTTCGAACTTTACGACAGTGCGGGACGGATCGTGGCAGTAATCAGTCAGAAGATGATCTCCATCCACGACAAGTACTGCATGGACATCTATCAGCCCGAGATGGAACCGATCGTTGTCGCAATCGTCATCACGCTGCAGCACATGATCCGAGACCGTGAGAACGCGGCAGCAGCTTCATCAAGCAGCTCGGATTGAGGCGGCGCAAGTTGAAGACCCGGGGAGCACGGATGGAGGCGGCAGCTTCATCAAGTAGTTCGGATGATTATCATGCAACCCGTATGAACACGTAACCGGCATTTGTTCCGGTATGAGGTAAAAGATATGAAGATTTACGACATTTCGCAGGAGGTCTTCGGATGCAAGGTATTTCCCGGGGATCCTTCTCCGGACAGGGAGGTCATGCAGACCATCAAAAAAGGTGACATTTGCAACCTGACAGGGTTTCATATGTGTGCCCACAACGGAACCCATGTGGATGCGCCCTATCATTTTCTTGACGACGGCAAGACCATCGATCAGGTGGATATGGAGCGCTTCATCGGATATGCGTATGTTGCGGAACATACCGGCAACATTCGCGCGAAGGATGCGGAGATGATACTTGCCAAGGCGCGTGCCTGTGATCCGCGGGCCGCAGAGAGAATCCTGATCAAGGGAGATGCGGTTTTGACCGAGGAAGGCGCCGCGGTCATGGCGGTCGCACAGGTAAAACTCTTCGGCAACGAGTCACAGACCGTGGGACCGGAGGACGCACCGAAGGCGGTACATTTGATCATGCTGGGCGCAGAGGTGGTGCTCCTTGAAGGCATCCGACTTGCCGAGGTTCCCGAGGGAGCTTATCTGCTTCATGCGGCACCGCTCAACCTGGGCGGTAGCGACGGAGCGCCCTGCAGGGCGACACTCATCAAAGAAGACTAAGGAATGTGACATGAATAAAAAAGAGATCAATGAAATCAAAGCCCTGTACGACACGGTGCAGGACTGCGGCATCCGGCGTCTGGCGGGATGCTATGTGAACGGCGACAAGGTGAAGGTGAAAACTTTCACGGAAACCTTCGGCAATCTCCCCGAGGAGGAGATGCACAAGTATCTGGAGATTTTTCGAAAGACGCTTTCCGGCACGCCCGGAAAGAATCTGATCGATGCAAGCTTCGTGGGAGAGGGTTCCGATGCGGGCGGAAGAGGACTTCTTACCGCATTAAAGAAATCCGAACTGGACGATCCTGCGGTGCTTGATACATTTTATGACAAGGTGATCGAGGCGTACAACTACGTCGGAAACTATCTGATCCTTCTCATCTTCCAGTCCTACGACGTACCGGGCATGGGGTCCGACGGAGAAACACTGGAGGACGCTTCGGACGAGGTGTTTAGCTATGTGCTGTGCAGCATCTGTCCGATGAAACTCACCAAACCGGGACTCGGATTCGACGACGACCTTGGAGAGAATCACACTTTAAGACAGAGTTTTGCTGTGGAACTTCCGGAGACCGGATTCCTGTTCCCGGCCTTCAACGAGCGCAGTACGGATGACTCTGCACTTTTATACTACAGCAAGCGGACGGACTATCTGCAGGATACATTTTTTGAAAATGTGCTTAGCGCGACCACACAGCTTCCGGCAAAGCAGCAGAAGGAGGCCTTTACGGAATTTGTGTCCGACGTCCTCGGCGAAGAAAAGGATTTTGAGACTGTCCTTGCCATTCAGGAGAATCTGAACGAGGCTGTTAAGAATAAAAAGACGGAGTCGGTCGGAGAGGCGGTCTACTTCGACAAAGCGTCCATGCGGGATGTCTTTGAGACGAGCGGCGTATCAGCAGAGAAACTCGAATCCTTCGACAAGAAGTTTGACGATCAGTTCGACCGCAAGCGCCTTTTTGAAAAGCAGATTGAGGAGCAGGTGCGTGATATCAACGCGGATACGACTGCCTTCACGGAGAAACCGCGTGTGCCGGATGTCCGCGTGGAGGAAAAATTCTTCGCAGACAACGTGACACCGCTCCGCAATTTTGAGATCAAGAGTGCGAACATGGTGCTTCGCGTGAGCAGCAAACACACGGACCTGATCCACATCAGGGTGGTGGACGGCAAGAAGTGCCTCGTGATCGAGCTGACGGACGACCTTACCGTAAACGGAATCCCCGTGCAGGACGCCTGATGATCTGCGGTGCATGACACCTGACACGACGGAGCATGAACGTGGGGCTGGCACCTGATATGGTGGAGCATGAACATGGGGCTGGCACTTGACACTCGAGGACGATCGGCTTCGAGTAGAGAAATACATATGAAAGAATAGATATGAAGATAAGAAAAGCTCAAAAAGAAGATATCCCCCGCATCCTGGAGTTATTGGTGCAGGTGGATATGGTACATCACAACGGTCGCCCGGATATATTCAAGGGCCCGGCCACAAAGTATAATGCAGAAGAACTTTCGCACATCATAGAGGATGAAACCACGCCTGTGTTCATATGTGAGGAGGATGGTCTTGTGCTCGCGCATGCATTTTGCGTGTATAAGCAGGAGACATCGGACGCTGTCCTGACGGATATCCGAACGCTGTATATCGATGATATCTGTGTCGACGAGAACGCCCGCGGAAAGCATATCGGGAAGACTATGTATGAGCATATCATCTCCTATGCGAAGGAGCGCGGTTTCTACAACGTGACACTTAACGTGTGGACCTGCAATCCCGGAGCTATGAAATTCTACGAATCGATGGGCATGACACCGCAAAAGATCGGGATGGAGAAAGTATTGAACGAGCGCGGTACCTGACACCCGAAGGGGCCGGCTTTGAGAATATCGTGAGAATGAGGAGAAGAGAGAGGAGTTTCGATTTTGGACAGAAAAACCAGGACAGTTGAGTTTTCACATACGGAGTGGATGAAGTGCATTCAGTATGAAGATATCAATGGAAGCGGCCGCCTGTTTGGCGGACGTTTGATGGAGTGGATGGATGAGGTCGCGGGTATCACGGCGACCAGACATTGCGGATCCTTTGTTACCACGGCGGCGGTGGATAATCTCACCTTCAAGAAGGGCGCATTCATCAATGAGATTGTTGTGATCGTTGGCCGGATGACTTATGTGGGACGCACGTCCATGGAAGTGAGAGTGGATGTATATACCGAGGATCGAAAGACGGGAAGACGTCAGGTGATTAACCGCGCGTACTTCACGGAAGTATGTGTCAATGAAGATGGAATCCCCGCACCGGTTGCTTACGGACTCGAACCTGTAACGGACGTTGAGAAAGCGGAGTGGGAAGGCGCGAAGAAGCGCATTGAAATCCGCAGACAGCGCCGCACTGAGGGCTACTAAACATTCGCACGGACGAAACAAAGGAAGCAAGCTGATACGTCCGTGTTCCGGTGGCAAGTAAGGAGGAAACATGATGAACATATGGCATGATATGGATGACAGCAGGATATCCGAGAAGGACTTCGTTGCGGTGATCGAGATCAGCAAGGGAAGCAACATGAAGTACGAGCTGGACAAGGAGACCGGACTTCTGATCCTGGACAGAGTCCTGTACACGTCGACGCACTATCCTGCGAACTACGGATTCATCCCGCGGACATTGGGCGATGATGCCGATCCACTTGACGTGCTGGTGCTGTGCAGTGAGAACATCCAGCCGATGACGCTGGTCAGGAGCTATCCCATCGGCGTTATGAAGATGCTCGACGGCGGTATGGGCGACGAGAAGATCATTGCGATGCCCTTCGGCGATCCGACCTACAACGGCTACACGGACATCAGCGAACTTCCGAAACATATCTTCGATGAGATCCAGCACTTTTTTACGGTGTACAAGAACCTCGAGGGCAAGGAGACCAAGGTCGACGAGATCGAGGGCCGTGAGGCAGCCATCGATGTCATCTGGCATTGCATGGAGAATTACAAGAAAAAGTACGGATGGTTGAGAAAGTAAATTGTCGGACGTATACAAGCAACTGCAGGAAAAGTTCATACTTCCGAATGCGAGAGAGGACTGGAGTGAATACAGAACCTCACTTACGAAACTTGTAAATGCACAGGCGGGCGAGCATGTTCTTGTGATCGGTGCGGGCAGGTGCAATGATATCGAACTGTCCGACCTTCACTTTGACAGGATCACTCTGATGGATGTAGATGAAGCAGCGATGAGGGAGGCCGTCGAGGAGCTTTCGCCGGAATTTCGGGACAGGGTATCCGTAAGGTGCGCATCCGTTACGGGAATCGAAGAAGCGGATGTGATGGCGTTCTGCGACCGTGTGCTGAATCGGGTGAGATCACTCGGTACCGGATTTACAGCAGCGCGTCTTGCGGGGTGCATGCACGAGGAACTTGACCGGCTTGAAGATAGGCTCTCCGGCCTTGCAAACAGATTGGAAACCCTGCTACCTGTGGACACGTATGATGTCATCGTGATGAACGGGGTATGCAGCCAGCTGTTTTCCATGTTGCTCTTCTTTATCCGTTCGGTGGTGGCAAGTGTATCGGACGCGATTGTTCGGGAAACGTCAAGCGGTTCGGACGCAGTTTTTCCGGAACAGGTAAATGTAGCCGAGATTGCGGAAAAAAGACTTTCAGAGATGAACGTATCCGTAATTCCGATCGTCAACCGGGCGATTATTCGCGCAACGAGGAAAACCGCAATCTTCGGAAACGAGGATCCGGAAGACGGACACGTGGAGGGTGCGTACCACTGCATTTCGGATGTCAGAGAAAACTACAGTCCGGAGGAGCAAACGCTGTTCTGGACATTTCATAAAGCGAGAAACGTAATTTACAGGATGACGATCCAGATTGTCGACAAGGGAGGAGTTATATGGAAAGAAGAGAGATAGCGATCACGGAGATCGGAGATATTCGTATCGGTCAGACAGAAAATGTCGATGCCGGTACGGGATGTACCGTCATAGTAAGCGAGCAGGGAATGCCCGCCGGGTTGGATGTCAGAGGCGGAGGACCTGCATCGAGAGAGTCTGAACTGTTAAAACCGCTTGCTGCGGCACAGTTTGTGCACGCGGTCGTACTGGCGGGCGGAAGCGCATTCGGACTTGCGGCCGGTGACGGCGTTATGAAATGTCTGGAGGAAAGAGGCATCGGATTCGATGTGGGCGTTACAAAGGTGCCCCTGGTTGTGCAGTCGGATCTCTTCGATCTGACTGTCGGTGATTCGAAGGTAAGACCGGATGCAGCCATGGGATACGAGGCGGCAAGACTTGCACTCGATGCACCGAATTACAGAGACGGAAACTACGGCGCGGGCTGCGGTGCCACGGTCGGGAAGATCCTCGGAATGGACACATGTACCAAGACAGGAATCGGAAGCTATGCGATCGATATCGACGGATTCAAGATCGGAGCAATCGTTGCATTAAATGCGTTCGGAGACGTCTTTGATTATCATGACGGAAACAAGATCGCCGGCTTGATTGCACCGGACAAGAAGTCCTTCGCGTCAACGGAGGACGTGATGAGGCAAAGCCTTGCACAGGTCGAGAACCGTTTCGTCGAAAATACGACACTGGGTGTCGTGATCACAAATGCAGCGTTTGACAAGGTACAGCTGACCAAGATTGCGGGAATGGCACACAACGGATACGCATGTACCATCTGCCCGGTGCACACTTCCTGCGACGGTGACAGCATTTATGCACTTTCCGTCGGTGATATGAAGGTGGATCACGATTTGGCGGGCACACTTGCCGCAGAAGTGATCGCCGAAGCGATCATCCGTGCGGTTACGCATGCGGACAGCGCTTACGGATATACAGCAGCAAAGGATTTTGATTTTTAGGAGGAGAGGACATGGTAAAGCACATTATCTTATGGCAGTTAAAGGACGAGTACAGCGACGAGGAAAAGGCCGGTATCAAGGCTGATATCAAGGCAGGTCTTGAGGGGCTTGCGGGACAGATTCCCGGTCTTACCGAAATCCATGTACAGACGGAACATCTTGCGTCTTCCAATGCGGACCTGATGCTTGATTCCACGTTTGAAGATGAGGCGTCCCTTGCCGGATATGCGACGCATCCGAAGCATGTGGCGGTAGCGGACGGCGCGGTACGCCCTTATACCAAGAGCAGAACATGTATTGACTACGAGGCGTAAGAATGATGAGCGAGATTTATGAGCAGGCATATGCAATCATGAAGCAACTGTCGGACGAGGCGGATCCTGATATCGGAAATCTTCTGGTGGTGGGCTGTTCCACAAGCACGGTGCTCGGTGAAAAACCGGGTGAGAATTCCAGCGAGGATGTGGCGGAAGAATTGTATCGTGCCCTGATCGATGTATTCGGAAAAGATTATGATATCGCGGTACAGTGCTGCGAGCATTTAAACCGCGCACTTGTACTTGAACGGTCCGTGGCAGAAAAGTACGGATTCACACGCGTCAATGCGGTGCCGCACAGAAAGGCCGGCGGTGCATTTGCCACAAAACACTATCACAGCCTGTCCGAACCGGCGGTGGTTGAGAATATAGGAGCCAAAGCGTCGATCGGATTAGACATCGGTGGCGTGATGATCGGCATGCACATGCAACCGGTGGTTGTGCCGGTCAAACTTAAGAGAACTTCGATCGGAGAAGCGATCGTGATCGCAGGCAGAAGTCGTCTTCCCTATATCGGCGGCGAGCGTGCAAAATACAAATAAAGCTTTAACCAGACTGGTAATACGTCTTTTTCCTTGATTCTGCTATAATACTTTCGGATTCACAAAATGACAACGGATGGAGATTTTAAGGTGAAAGCATTACGTGAGAAGGGCGTGTCCCTGCGAAAAATACATCTGATACTTGTTGTAGTCATGTCTGTCATGACAGTGATCGTCGGTTATGCGACTTATCGGCTTTCCGTGTCCTTTCACGGATTGGCAAAAGCGGCGGATGAGCACAATGAACTTGCAAAGGCCGCGCATGAGCTGATGGATGCATCGGATTATCTGACCGAGAATGTCCAGCGTTTTACAGCCTGCGGCGACCGAAAGTTTATGGATCAGTATTTCGAGGAAGCGCTTGAAGCAAATCGACGTGAAGAAGCACTCGAAAAGATGAGCCAGGATGATAAGACGCAGGAAGCGTACGTGGAACTCGAGGCAGCTATGGACAGTTCGCTTGAACTGATGGAACGTGAGTACTATGCTATGCGTCTGGTGATTGAGGCAAAGAACATCACCGATTATCCGGATGTTCTGGATGGCGTAGAATTAAGTGCCGCGGATGCAGCACTTTCCAGCGATGACAAGATGCGGCTTGCAACCACCATGGTGCTCGACGACGAATACTATCAGATGAAAGACCGGATCCGCGTGAATATGAAGGAGTGTGTCGACATACTTGATCGTCTGATGGAGGATACGGAGGCATCCGAGATGTCCGAGCTTCGAGGCGGTGTGCGCGTTGTCCGTATCATGATTGTTCTGCAGACACTGGCCATTGTATTCATTGTCTGGCTGACCTCACGACTTGGCATCAATCCTGTGCTGAAAGCCGTGGACAAGATCAAGGAAGACAGTCCGATCCCGGAGGTGGGCGCGAACGAGTTCCGTTATTTGGCGAAGGCTTACAACAAGATGTATGCGCAGTACAGAAACAGCCTCGATCACTTAAATTACAAGGCGTCTCACGACGAATTGACCGGAGCCTACAACAGGTCCGGATATGATCTTCTGCTTACGAGCATCGATATCAAATCGACTTATATGATGCTCCTTGATATCGACAATTTCAAGACCATCAATGATTCTTACGGTCATGAGACGGGAGACCGCGTGCTTCAGAAGCTGGTAAAGATCCTGAATCATATCTTCAGGGATGATGATTATATCTGCCGTATCGGCGGCGATGAGTTTGTGGTATTCATGGTGCATGCCGGCGGTATGCAGAACAAGCTAATCGAAACCAAGGTGCGCCATATCAATGAAGAGCTTGCGGATACGTCCGACGGAGTTCCGAAGACTTCCGTCAGCGTCGGTATCATTCACGGCAGTGATGTCGACGATGTGAAGCACATGTTTGAGAAGGCGGATGCCGCCATGTATGAGTCAAAGAAAAGAGGCAAGCGCACGTTTACCTTTTTCGCCAAATAAAAGATTTCACACAGATCAAGGTGTCGGTGGGAGTCCTCCCGTCGGCACCTTGATTGCATTTGCGGGAACGTGGTATAATGAACAACCAGTGAAGAATAAAGGAGCCGTATCATGAAAGAATATGTTATGGGAAACGGTGCCATCGCTTTAGGCGCTCTGGCGGCAGGCGTAAATATCGCCTGTGGCTATCCGGGTACCCCTTCCTCCGAGATCATCGAAACTCTGGCAAAGTATCCGCATGAGGGACTTCACCTGGAGTGGTCGGTGAATGAAAAGGCCGCACTTGAGGTTGCGGCAGCAGCTTCCTATGCGGGAGCCAGAGCCCTGGTCACCATGAAGCAGGTGGGACTCAATGTAGCGTCGGATCCGCTGATGTCACTGGCTTACGTCGGTGTGGAAGGCGGTCTGGTGGTTGTATCCGCGGATGATCCGGGACCGATCTCGTCCCAGACGGAACAGGATACCAGAAGGTTCGCAGATTTTGCACGTATTCCGGTCTTTGATCCGTCCTCACCCGAGGAAGCTTATCAGATGATCCAAGATGCATTTGCCTACTCCGAAAAGTACAAAACACCCGTGCTCTTTCGACCGACGACGAGAGTCTGCCACGGCTATGCTTCCATAGAAGCGACGGATACCTTTACGCCAAAGAAGTACGAGGGATTCACCAAGGATGCCGGCAGGTTCGTGATCTTCCCGAAGCTTTCTTATAAGAACCACGGGATGATCGAGGAAAGAAATATCAGGATCGGAGAGGACTTTTCCTCTTACACCTACAATACCGCAGAGGGGGCAACTTCCGAAAAGGCGGTGCTTGCAAGCGGCATCAGTTATATGTATGCGAAGGAGTTTTTAAAGGATCACTCCGAGGTCAGACTGCTTAAAGTGGCAACGGCCTATCCCTTCCCGGAAAGTTTCGTCAGACGGGAACTTGCAGGTGTTAAAGAACTCCTCTGCCTTGAGGAACTTTCACCTTATCTTGAAGAACAGGTCTTAAAGCTTGCGGGAAAAGACGGACTTTCCGTGAAGGTGCTCGGCAAACTGACGGGACATGTACCGGCGATGGGCGAAAACAGCGCAGACCTCGTGCGCCGTATTCTCGAGGATTACCTGGGAATTGCAGGAACGTCGTCGGAGCGGGAGAAAACACCGACACCGCCCATGCGTCCGCCTGTTCTGTGTGCGGGCTGCCCGCACCGCGCATCCTTCTATGCGGTCAAGAAGGCGATGGAGAAGGAGCGCACCTACTATTGCGGTGACATCGGCTGCTACACACTCGGCAATGCCATGCCGCTTGATATGGTGGATACCTGCCTGTGTATGGGCGCGGGTGTGACTATGGCACAGGGATTCTCCCACATCGATCCCGAAGGCAAGGCCTTCGCCTTCATCGGCGATTCGACCTTCTTCGCATCGGGACTTACCGGTGTGGTAAATGCAGTGACGAACGAGGCAGACATTACCATCTGTATCCTGGATAACCGGACTACAGCCATGACAGGGCACCAGCCCCATCCGGGTACGGGCAGAAATATGATGGGACATCAGTTTGATCCCGTCAGCATACCGAAGATTTTAGAGGGTATCGGAATCAAGAAGGTTGTAACCGTGAATCCGCTGGACCTTTCGCAAGCGATTTCAACCGTACGTGAGTGCGCGGCGCTCCCGGGCGTGAAGGCCATCATCTTCAAGTCACCCTGTATCGCGATCGAGAAATCCGGCAGGACATGTTCAGTAAGCGAGAAGTGCATCAACTGCAAGAAATGTATCCGCGAGACGGGATGTCCGGCGCTTACGACAAAGAACGGACAGGTTACCATTGATGCATCGCTTTGTACGGGATGCACACTTTGCGCACAGGTATGCCCTGTGGGTGCGATAGGAGGTGCGCAAGATGCATAAGGATATATTGATCTGTGGCGTCGGAGGACAGGGTACGGTGCTTGCGTCCAAGATCATAGCGGCTGCCGCAATGGTTGAAGGAAACACCGTACATTCTGCGGAGACCATCGGTATGGCCCAAAGAGGCGGACCGGTGACAAGCCATGTAAGGATCGGTGACGATGCTTATTCTCCCCTGATCCCTCACGGAAAGGCGGATATCATCTTAGGTTTCGAGCCAGCGGAGGTGGTAAGGAACATCGACTATCTGGCGAAGGACGGACTCGCGGTCGTAAATACGTCAGCGGTTGCGCCGGTCGTTGAGTCTCTGCTTGAGACGGGATACGACGGAACCGACATGATCGATTACCTGAAGGCCAATGTGAGATGCATCTTTGTGGACGGAAACGCAGCGTGCGAGAAACTTGGCTCCGTCAAATTCCTGAATATTTACCTGCTCGGCGTGGCAGCGGGCTCCGGAAAACTCGGCATCGACAGGGAGACCATCCTTGCGGAGATCGAATCGAGAGTCCCGGAAAAGTATAAGGAAGCGAATCGGAAAGCGTTTTTGGAAGGTTTTGAAACAGGCAGTACAAAAGGAGTAATATCATGAAGTTAAACGAGACACAGCTTCAGCAGGTAGACGCACAGATCAAGCGTCTTCTTGCCACAGACAGTTACTACGGAAAGGTATACCGCGATGCGGGGATCACGGGCGTAAGCTCCCAGGAGGATTTTGAGAAGCTTCCCTTCTCCAGCAAGGAGGATCTTCGAAATGCATATCCCCTCGGCATCCAGGCAGTGCCGGATGAGGAGGTCGTACGTATTCACTCTTCCTCCGGTACCACAGGCAAGCCGGTTATCATCCCCTATACTGCAAAGGATGTGGATGACTGGGCCACGATGTTTGCGAGATGCTACGAAACCGCAGGCATCACCAACAAAGACCGACTTCATATCACCCCGGGCTACGGGCTTTGGACTGCCGGTATCGGATTTCAGGCAGGCTGTGAGAAGCTCGGTGCCATGGCGATCCCTATGGGCCCCGGCAATACGGAGAAGCAGCTTTCCATGATGGTGGACTTAAAGTCGACCGTGCTCTGTGCAACATCTTCCTACGCGCTGCTTCTTGCGGAGGAGATCGAGCGACGCGGCATGAAGGATCAGATCCATCTAAAAAAGGGCGTGATCGGTTCCGAGCGCTGGAGCGAGAAGAAGAGAGAGTATATTCACGATAAACTGGGCATCGAGCTTTACGATATCTACGGACTGACCGAGATCTACGGCCCCGGTATCGGTATCAATTGCGACAAGCAGACCGGTATGCATTACTGGGATGATTATATCTACATCGAGATCATCGATCCCGTGACGGGTGAGCCTGTTGCGGACGGTGAGGAGGGTGAGATTGTGATCACCACCCTTGTGAAGGAGGGCGCACCCCTGCTTCGTTTCAGAACGCATGACCTGTCCCGTATCATCCCCGGTGAGTGCCCTTGCGGATCCAAGCATCCGAGACTGGACATCATCCGCGGCAGAAGCGACGACATGTTCAAGGTACACGGTGTGAATATGTTCCCGAGCCAGGTGGAAGAGCTTCTCGGTGAGATTGATGGTGTGTCCAGCGAATACAATATCAACATCGCGCATGATGAAGAGATCAACAAGGATGTCATCCTTGTGACCGCGGAGGCCGAGGGACGTGTGAACTTTGAGAAGACGGCGAAGCTGATCACGGAAGCATTTAAGTCCAAGATGAATGTCACACCGAGGGTGACCGTGGTTCCTGTCGGAACCCTTCCCAGATCCGAGAAGAAGACCAAGCGTGTATTCGATCACAGAGAAGAGTAGATGCCTATGAAAACGTATCGGTTTTACGGCTGGGAGACAGCCGGTGTAAAAGACGCAAGCGGAAGGACACCGCGCGACTACTACGATATCCTGAAGGACCTCTGGTGCGCGGATACCTGTGCGCCCAGGATGCGGGAGGATTGGAGCAAGGAGAATCCGACACTGGGCCAGTGCTCCATCACGGCATTTCTGGTACAGGATCTCTATGGCGGCATTGTTCGGGGAATCCTTCGACCGGGCGGAAATTATCACTGCTTCAATGAGGTGGAAGGATGTGTCTTTGATCTTACAAGCGAGCAGTTCGGTGACGAGGTGCTTGATTATACGGATTGTCCCGAGCAGTTTCGGGAGGTTCATTTTGCCAAGGAAGAAAAAAGACAGAGATACGAATTCCTGAAGGCGCGTCTTATGGAAAAAATTTCTTGACTTCGAGGATAAAACAAGGTATATTATCCGAAGATATTGAATCGGGAGCAATGGCGCTCCAAGTGTTTTTACACTTGGAGTGCCTTTTTTTATACCCTGCAAGGAGGAGAAAACATGGAAGATCAGATGAAGCAGATCCGTGAAAAAGGATTGTATCGAGAGGAGTTCGAGCACGACAACTGCGGTATCGGTGCCATCATCGATATCGAAGGAAGAGCTAGTCACAAGCTGGTGGATGACGCCCTTTCCATCGTCGAGAACCTCGAGCACAGAGCCGGAAAAGATGCGGAAGGAAAAACCGGTGACGGCGTCGGTATCCTGACGCAGATTCCGCACACGTTTTTCAAAAAGATACTGAAGGAGCAGGGCGTCGATCTTCCGGAGGCACGCGGTTACGGCGTGGGTATGTTTTTCTTCCCGCAAAATGATCTGGATATGCGCCAGGCAAAATCCATGTTTGAGATCATCGTAAAGAAGTCGGGACTTACCTTCCTCGGATGGAGAAAGGTGGCATCCGATCCCGAAGTGCTCGGTTCGAAGGCAAGAGCGTGCATGCCGAATATCTGGCAGGCTTTTATCAGACGTCCGGAAGGACTTGCCGATGACCTTGCATTTGACAGAAAACTTTATATCGTAAGAAGAGAGTTTGAGCAGAGCAGCGCGACGACATACGTGCCCTCGCTTTCCTGCAGAACCATTGTATATAAGGGTATGTTTCTGGTGGGACAGCTCCGCACCTTCTTCACGGATCTGACCGACCCCGACTATGCTTCGGCCATCGCCATGGTACACTCAAGATTCTCTACCAATACCATGCCGAGCTGGCACAGAGCGCATCCCAACCGCTTTATGGTGCACAACGGCGAGATCAATACCATTCGCGGTAACGCAGACAAGATGCTCGCACGCGAAGAGACCATGTACACGGGACTCTTTGATCCCGAGGATATGACCAAGGTGCTTCCGGTCATCTCCGAGAGCGGTTCCGACTCAGCAATGATGGACAACACATTGGAATTCCTGGTGATGAGCGGACTTCCTCTGCCCCTGGCCATGACCATTATGATCCCCGAGCCCTGGGCACACAACGAGACCCTTTCGCCTGAGGAAAGAGATTTCTATCAGTATTATGCAACTATGATGGAGCCCTGGGACGGACCGGCGTCCATCCTGTTCTCCGACGGTGACTGTATGGGCGCAATCCTTGACAGAAACGGACTGCGTCCTTCGAGATACTATGTGATGGATGACGGCAGACTGATCCTTTCCTCCGAGGTGGGTGTACTTCCGTTGGATGAGGCGCATATCGTGAAGAAAGAGCGTTTGCATCCCGGCAAGCTTTTGCTCGTAGATACCAAAGAAAAGCGGATCATCCTCGATCAGGAGATCAAGGAAAAGTATGCGCTTGCCAAGCCTTACGGCGAGTGGCTCGACAGCAAACTGACCCTGCTTTCGGACATCAAGATCCCGAACAAGAAGGTTCCGGCCATCCGTGCAGAGGAGAGAAAGAAGCTGCAGAAGGCCTTCGGTTACACCTGGGAGAATTATCATGAAGGCATCCTTGCCATGGCAAGGGATGGCGGTGAGAGCATCGGATCTATGGGTGTCGATACACCGATCACCGCGCTCTCCAAGGAGTATCAGCCACTGTTTTACTACTTCAAGCAGCTGTTCGCACAGGTTACCAACCCGCCCATCGACGCCATCCGTGAGGAGATCGTAACCTCGCGTACCGTTTATGTGGGAAAGAACGGTAACCTTCTCGAGGAAAAGCCCGAGAACTGCCAGGTCTTAAAGATCAACAACCCGATCCTGACGGATCTCGACCTCTTAAAGATCGAGAACATGAAGCACGATGGATTTCGTGTTGCGAAGGTTTCCACCCTCTTCTACAAGAGCACGCCCATGAAGCGCGTGCTGTCACACCTCTTTGTGGAGGTGGACAAGGCCTACAGAGAGGGCGCAAACATCCTGATCCTCTCCGACAGAGGCGTGGACGAAAACCACGTAGCCATCCCTTCACTGCTTGCGGTGGCTGCGGTACACAAACACCTGGTTGATACAAGAAAATGTACCGCCATGTCCCTGATCCTCGAGTCCGGTGAGCCGAGGGAGGTTCACCACTTCGCAACCCTTCTCGGATACGGTGCATCCGCAGTCAATCCTTATCTGGCGCATGCGACCATCGGAGAACTCGTGGAGGAGGAACTTCTTGATAAGGACTACTATGCAGCTGTGGAAGACTATGACAGCGCCATCCTCTTCGGAATCGTAAAGATCGCATCCAAGATGGGAATCTCCACCATCCAGTCCTACCAGGGCAGCAAGATCTTCGAGGCAGTCGGAATCTCAGCGGACGTGATAAATGACTACTTCACCGGAACGGTAAGCAGAATCGGAGGCGTTACACTCGATGATATCGGAAGGGCCGCGGACCTGCAGCATTCGAGAGCCTTTGATCCCTTGGGACTTCCCGCAGACACGGAGCTTGCCTCGATGGGACGCCACAAGTTAAGAAGCGGCGGAGAGAATCACAGATACAATCCCGCGACCATTCATATGCTTCAGTGCGCAACGAAAGAAGGAAATTTCGAGAAGTTCAAGACTTACACATCCATGGTGGATGCCGAGGAAACCGGCTACTTAAGAAGTCTGCTCGATTTTCGATATGCAGATACTCCCGTGCCGCTCGATGAGGTGGAGAGCGTGGATTCCATCGTGACTAGATTCAAGACAGGCGCCATGAGTTACGGTTCCATTTCCGAGGAGGCGCATGAGACGCTGGCGGTAGCCATGAACCGTCTCCACGGAAAGTCCAACAGCGGTGAGGGCGGTGAAAGCGAGGAGCGAATTCTGTCCGCCGGTACTGACGACGACAGAAGCTCGGCGATCAAGCAGGTGGCAAGCGGACGCTTCGGCGTGACCAGCCGTTATCTCGTAAGCGCACGGGAGATTCAGATCAAGATGGCACAGGGAGCCAAGCCCGGTGAGGGCGGACACCTTCCCGGGAAGAAGGTCTATCCCTGGATCGCGAAGACGAGACACTCCACACCGGGTGTGAGCCTGATCTCTCCGCCGCCCCATCATGACATCTATTCCATCGAGGATCTGGCGCAGCTGATCTATGATTTAAAGAATGCAAATAAGCAGGCAAGAATTTCTGTGAAACTGGTATCCGAGGCAGGCGTCGGAACGGTGGCCGCAGGTGTGGCGAAGGCCGGCGCGGGTGTCATCCTGATCTCCGGTTATGACGGCGGTACGGGTGCAGCACCGCTTTCTTCCATCCACAATGCGGGACTTCCCTGGGAACTCGGTCTTGCCGAGACGCATCAGACACTGCTTGCCAACGGGCTCAGAAACCAGGTTGTGATCGAGACCGACGGAAAACTGATGAGCGGACGTGACGTGGCCATCGCGGCCATCCTCGGTGCAGAGGAATTCGGATTTGCAACTGCGCCGCTTATAACCATGGGCTGCGTGATGATGCGAGCATGTCAGTCGGATACCTGCCCGATGGGAATTGCAACACAGAACCCCGAGCTTCGGAAACGTTTTGCCGGAAAGCCCGAGTATGTGGAGAACTTTATGCGTTTTATCGCAGAAGAACTTCGCGAGTACATGAGTAGACTCGGCGTAAGACGTGTGGAAGAACTTGTGGGCAGAACCGATCTTTTGAAGAAGAAGGAACATTTAAGCGAGAGAGAGGAAAAGATCGATCTTTCCGGCATCCTTATGGAGATGCCGAAGGATGATAAGTCCGGCATGACATTTGATCCGAAGAAGCTCTACGACTTTAAACTGGAGGAGACCAAGGATGAGAGCGTACTGCTTGCATCCGATGATATAAAGAAGGCAATCAAGTCCGGCAAGAAGGCAGAAAGCTCCGTACATTTAAAGAGTGTGGACAGAACCTTCGGAACGCTGCTCGGTGCGGAGATCACAAGAAAGCATCCGGAAGGACTTCCGGAGGACACCATCACCGTGAACTGCACAGGTGCGGGCGGACAGAGCTTCGGAGCTTTCATTCCCAAGGGACTGACCCTTTCACTTACCGGAGACAGCAACGATTACTTCGGAAAGGGACTTTCCGGCGGAAAGCTGATCGTAGCCGCACCGAAGGAGGCAACCTACGACCCGCATGAGAATATCATCATCGGAAATGTGGCGCTCTACGGAGCAACCTCCGGCAAGGCCTTCATCGCAGGTATGGCGGGCGAGAGATTCTGTATCAGAAACTCGGGCGCTGTAGCGGTTGTAGAGGGTGTCGGTGAGCATGCGTGCGAGTATATGACCGGTGGCGTGGCCGTGGTGCTCGGCAAGACCGGAAAGAACTTTGCGGCAGGTATGAGCGGCGGTGTAGCCTACGTACTCGATGAGGACAATCACCTTTATAAGAATTTAAACAAGCAGTTGGTTTCCATGGAAGCCGTGGAACACAAGAATGACCTGGAAGACTTAAAGCGTATGATCGAAGAGCATGTGGCAGCGACAGGTTCCGCGAAGGGAAGAAAGATCCTCGATGCGTTTGACACCTATGCGCCTATGTTTAAGAAGATCATACCGATGGACTACAAGACCATGCTCGGAAAGATCGCGCACTTCGAAGAGCAGGGTATGGATTCGGAAGCAGCGAAGATCGAAGCATTTAGAGCCTTTGTGCAGGCAAGCTAGAAAGGAGGAAGAAAGGATATGGGAAAGACAACCGGATTTTTGGAATACGAAAGAAAAGACGGACCCGTCAGGGAAGAGAAAGAGCGTATCAAGGACTTCCTCCCGTTTCACGGTGAGCTTCCGGAAGATGAGAGAAGGAAGCAGGCCGCAAGATGTATGGACTGCGGTATCCCCTTCTGTCAGGCAGGTATGATGATCGCGGGGATGGCCTCGGGTTGTCCGCTTCACAACCTTGTACCGGAGGTAAATGATCTGGTATTCGCAGGCAGGATGGAGGAAGCTTACAGAAGGCTCTCCGTGACACACAGTTTTCCGGAATTTACATCCAATGTGTGCCCGGCGCTCTGTGAGGCAGCCTGTACATGCTCTCTCCACGGCAAGTCTGTGGCCACCAAGGAAAATGAGCGTGCCGTGATCGAGTATGCCTACGCACATGGTCTGGTTACGGAACCGGCACCCGAAAAGCGGACAGGCAAGAAGGTAGCGGTTGTGGGAAGCGGTCCTGCAGGACTTGCGGCAGCGCAGCTTCTCAACCGCAGAGGACACGAGGTGACGGTATACGAGCGAAGCGACCGCGTGGGCGGACTCCTTCGCTACGGCATCCCGAACATGAAGCTTGATAAGAAAATCATCGACAGAAGAGTGCGTCTGATGGAGGAAGCCGGTGTAAGGTTTGTAACCGGTGCGGATGTGGGACGAACCGTATCTGCGGAAGAACTCACCGGGGAATATGACAGCGTGATTTTAGCGTGCGGTGCATCCAATCCGAGAGATATCGCCGCACCCGGCAGAGATGCAAAGGGCATTCGCTTCGCAGTGGACTTTCTTTCGGAAGTGACCAAGACGCTTTTGGACAGTGATATGAAGAAACCGCCCGTGGAGCTTGTGAAGGGTAAAGACGTGATCATCATCGGCGGCGGCGACACGGGAAACGACTGTGTGGGAAGCTGCATCAGACTCGGCGCAAAGAGCGTGACACAGTTAGAGATGATGCCGAAGCCGGCCGAAGAGCGTACCGCTGGAAATCCCTGGCCCGAGTGGCCGAAGGTCTTAAAGACCGATTACGGCCAGGAGGAGGCGATCGCAGTATTCGGTGCGGATCCCAGAGTCTATCAGACAACGGTGAAGGAATTTGTCAAGGATGCGAAGGGGATCTTAAAAGAGGTGGTTCTCGTGTCTCTTGAGGCAAAGAAGGATAAGGCGAGCGGACGGATGCAGATGGTTCCCGTAGAAGGAACCGAGCGTACCGTTCCCGCACAGCTGGTTTTGATCGCAGCGGGATTCCTCGGAAGCGAGCAGTATGTCACGGACGCCTTCGGTGTGGAACGTGACGGAAGAACCAATGTAAAGACTGTACCGCTTGCGTACGAAACATCCAAGCCGGGTGTGTTCGCCGCAGGTGATGTGAGAAGAGGACAGTCCCTAGTGGTCTGGGCCATCGCCGAGGGCCGAAATGCGGCGAAGGCGGTAGATACCGCATTGATGGGATACAGTAACCTGTAAATACGAAGGAGGAGTCACAAGTGGCTACAATCAATCAAAATTATCTGAAGCTGCCCGGAAGCTATCTGTTCTCTACGATCGCGAAGAGAATCCGGGAATTTGAAGCGGGACATCCGGATGCGGATATCATCCGCCTCGGGATCGGTGATGTCACCAGACCCATCGCACCGTCCATCATTGAAGCACTCCACAAGGCGGTGGATGAGATGGGAACGGAAGAGGGTTTTCACGGCTATGCGCCCGACCTTGGCTATGCCTTTCTGCGCGAGGTGATCGCACGGGAGGATTTTGCAAAGCGAGGATGCGACATCGGAGCCGATGAGATCTTTGTCTCAGACGGAGCAAAGTGCGACTGTGGCAATATCCAGGAGATCTTCGGTTTAGATAACAAGGTGGCGGTGTGCGATCCCGTATATCCCGTCTATGTGGATTCCAATGTGATGGCGGGAAGAACCGGTACCTATGATGAGGCCGCCGAAAACTTCCGCAACGTGATCTATATGCCCTGCCGCAAGGAAAACGGATTTATGCCGGAACTTCCCAAGGAGAAGCCGGACCTGATCTACCTGTGTTTCCCCAACAATCCGACAGGTGCCGTAATGAAGAAGGCAGATCTTCAAAAGTGGGTGGATTACGCAAGAGCCAACGATGCGGTCATCCTCTACGATGCGGCTTATGAGGCGTATATTGCCGAGGACGATGTGCCGCACAGCATCTTCGAGTGTGAGGGCGCAAGATCCTGCGCAATCGAGTTCCGTTCCTTCTCCAAGACGGCCGGATTTACCGGACTTCGTCTCGGATTCACCGTGATCCCGAAGGATCTTACCGTGGATGGAACTTCTCTTTGGTCGCTCTGGGCAAGACGCCACGGCACCAAGTATAACGGAGCGCCTTATATCGTGCAGCGCGCCGGCGAGGCGGCATACACCGAGGCGGGAAGAGCCGAGATCAGAGCGCAGATCGCCTACTATATGGAAAATGCGAAGATCATCCGAGAGGGACTTTCCGACGCGGGCTACGAGGCCTCGGGCGGCGTGAACGCACCCTATATCTGGCTTCGCACACCGGATGGTATGAGCAGCTGGGAATTCTTCGATCATCTGCTTTCCGAGGCAAATGTGGTCGGAACACCGGGTGTCGGATTCGGACCCGGAGGAGAGGGCTACTTCAGACTGACGGCGTTCGGAAGCAGGGAGAATACGGAACGCGCAATGGACAGGATCAGAAGGGTTGGTTAGTATGACGAAATACATTTTTGTGACCGGAGGCGTGGTCTCCGGTCTTGGAAAAGGAATCACGGCAGCGTCCCTCGGACGTCTGCTTAAGGCAAGAGGCTTAAAGGTAGCGGCGCAGAAACTCGATCCCTATATCAACGTGGATCCGGGTACCATGAGTCCCTACCAGCACGGAGAAGTCTATGTGACCGAGGACGGCGCGGAGACGGACCTGGACCTCGGACACTATGAGCGGTTTATCGATGAGGACTTAAACAGATATTCCAATCTGACCTCCGGTAAGGTGTACTGGAACGTGCTGAACAAGGAGCGGCGCGGAGAGTATCTCGGTTCCACCGTACAGGTTATACCGCACATCACCAACGAGATCAAAGAATTTGTATATCATGTGGGCAAGGAGACGGACGCGGATGTGGTCATCACCGAGATCGGCGGTACCATCGGCGACATCGAGTCTCAGCCCTTTTTGGAGGCTGTAAGACAGATCTCCCTCGAGGTGGGGAAGGAGAACAGTCTCTTTATTCATGTCACCCTGGTGCCTTATCTGCACGGCTCCAACGAGCACAAGTCCAAACCGACCCAGCACTCCGTGAAGGAACTGCAGGGAATGGGAATCAATCCGGACATCATCGTGCTTCGTGCGGACGAACCCATTGAGGAGAGCATCTTCAAAAAGATTTCCATGTTCTGTAATGTGAAGGAAGACTGTGTGATCGAAAACCGCACGCTGGAAAGTCTCTACGAGGCACCGCTGATGCTTGAGGAATCCGGCTTCTCCGGCGTGGTCTGCAGGGAACTCGCCATCAAGGCGGGAAAGCCCGATCTTGCAGAGTGGAAGGAACTCGTAAGAAGGATCAAGGATCGCTCCAAGGATGTGACGATCGCATTGGTCGGAAAGTATGTGCAGCTCCATGATGCATATCTCTCCGTAGCCGAGGCGCTGCACCACGCGGGCTTCGGTGCGGGTGCACGTGTGACGATCGATTGGATCGACTCCGAAGAGTTGACCAGAGACAATCTCACGGAAAAACTTGCGGGCGTTCACGGCATCCTGGTTCCGGGAGGCTTCGGTGACAGAGGTACTGAGGGAATGCTGCTTGCGGCAGAGTATGCAAGAACCAATCGGATTCCCTACCTGGGTATCTGCCTCGGCATGCAGATCGCGGTGATTGAATATGCCAGAAATGTGGCGGGAATAAAAGATGCCTGCTCCGGTGAGTTTAAGGATGCATCCGAGCACAAGGTGATCGACTTTATGCCCGGTCAGTCAAGCGAGGTGGACAAGGGCGGTACGCTCCGTCTCGGCAAATATCCCTGCGTGATACGACCCGGAAGTCTGATGGAACGCTGCTACGGCAAGCTTGAGATCAGTGAGCGTCATCGCCATAGATATGAGTTTAACAATGAATACAGAGAGGTCCTTACTGAGGCCGGACTCGTCATTTCCGGTACATCTCCGGATAATCGTCTCGTAGAAACTGTGGAAGTGGATGGACACCCGTTCTATATTGGAGTACAATATCATCCGGAGTTTAAATCGAGACCCAATCGACCGCACCCGTTATTTGAAAATTTTGTGGAAGCGGCGACAGTAAGGAGTGAAAAAGATGAAGCCTGACAGAAAGCTGGTTTTGGAAGACGGAAGCACCTACTTCGGCAACGGATTCGGCGCCGGGCGGGATGCTGTCTGTGAGATTGTATTCAACACTTCCATGAGCGGTTATCAGGAGATCCTTTCCGATCCGTCCTATACGGATCAGGGAATCGTGATGTCCTATCCGCTGATCGGAAACTACGGTATCTGCGATGAAGATTTTGAGAGCCGTCTGATTGCACCCTCGGCGTTTATCGTCCGGGACTTAAACGAGAACCCTTCGAATTTCCGTTCCGTGCGTTCTGTATCGGAACTGCTCGAGGAGTCAGACATTCCGGGCATCTCAGGTGTAGACACCAGAAAACTGGTACGAAGCATCCGTGATGTGGGAGCAAGACGAGGTATTATAACCGATGCGGATACGCCCGTGGAGGAAGCTGTTGCGAAAATCGCCGCCACACCCGTACCGCATGACGCCGTAAAGAGAGTCAGCAGCAAAAAGAAGTGGTACAGTCGTACTTCAAATCCCCGCTTCCATGTGGTTGCCATCGACTGCGGCATGAAGCAAAACATTGTCAGGATGCTCAATGCGAATAAATGTAACGTAACGGTTGTTCCCTATGACACCGGCAGCGAAGAGATCATGGCCCTGTCTCCCGACGGAGTCTTCATATCCAACGGCCCCGGAGATCCCCAGGATGTACCTGAGGTGATCGGAACTTTGAAGGAACTGCGCGGCAGGATCCCCATGTTCGGTATCTGTCTCGGACATCAGCTTCTGGCACTTTCCTACGGAGCCGATACCTACAAGCTGAAGTTCGGCCACCGCGGCGGAAACCACCCCGTGAAGGACCTTTCCACAGGAAAGATTGAGATCACCAGTCAGAACCACAGCTATGCCGTTGACACCGCATCGCTTGCGGGAACCGGCCTTACGGCATCTCATATCAATGTGCTCGACGATACGATCGAGGGCCTGCGCCATGAAACGGATGCGGTCTTCTCCGTGCAGTATCATCCGGAGAGCGCACCGGGACCTATGGACAGTACGGCGTTGTTTGAACGTTTTACGGAGCTTATGAAAAGGGGATAGAAAGATGCCAAAGCGTACGGATATCAAAAAAATACTTGTGATTGGCTCCGGACCGATCGTCATCGGTCAGGCTGCCGAGTTTGACTATGCGGGCACACAGGCCTGCCTTGCGTTAAAAGAAGAGGGCTACGAGGTCGTCCTCGCCAATTCCAACCCTGCAACCATCATGACGGACCATGCCATCGCAGACAAGGTGTACATGGAACCGCTGACACTTGAATATATGGCCAGAATCTGCCGCTACGAAAGACCGGATGCCATCCTGCCCGGTATCGGCGGACAGACCGGCTTAAACCTTTCCCTGCTTCTGGCGGACAAGGGTGTCCTCTCCGAGTGTGAGATCGAACTGCTCGGTACGGACGCAGCAAGCATTCGCCGCGCGGAGGACAGAGAGCAGTTTAAGGAACTCTGCGAAGCTTTGGGAGAACCTGTCGTTCCCTCGGAGATCGCGACGACCGTGGAAGAAGGTCTTGCGGCTGCCGAGCATATCGGCTACCCCGTGATCCTTCGCCCCGCCTTCACTTTGGGCGGAACCGGCGGCGGATTCGCATATAGCGAGGATGAGATGCGCGATATGATGAAGAATGCGCTGGCGCTTTCTCCCGTGCATCAGGTTCTGGTAGAGAAGAGCATCAAGGGTTACAAGGAGATCGAGTACGAGGTGATCCGCGATGCAAATGATACCGCCATCACCGTCTGCAACATGGAGAATCTGGATCCCGTGGGTATCCACACCGGTGATTCCATCGTCGTGGCGCCGAGCCAGACGCTTACGAACCGTGAGTACCAGATGCTTCGAAGCAGTGCCTTAAAGATCATCAGAGCCCTTGAAGTAAAGGGCGGATGCAACGTTCAGTTTGCACTTGATCCCGAGTCCTTTGATTACTATGTGATCGAGGTGAATCCGAGAGTATCGAGATCCTCGGCACTTGCGTCCAAGGCGAGCGGTTACCCCATCGCCCGCGTGTCCGCCAAGATCGCCGTGGGTATGAATCTGGATGAGATCCGGCTTGCCAATACGCCGGCATGCTTCGAGCCCTCGCTTGACTACGTGGTTACGAAGATGCCCCGCTTCCCCTTCGATAAATTTGCCAATGCATCCAATGTACTCTCTACCCAGATGAAGGCAACCGGAGAGACCATGAGTGTGGGACGCACCTTTGAGGAAAGTCTTTTAAAAGCGATCCGTTCACTCGAGGACGGCAAGAATCATATCCATCTGGCGAAGTTCGATATCGCTAATCTCTCCGACAAGGAGGGCGAAGAGGCGAAGAAGGAAGCCGTACAGAAGCTGCTTGAGTATATCAAGGAGGGTACGGATGACAGAATCTACGCCGTATCCGAACTCCTGTGGCTGGGTGTGGATCCGCATACCATCTACAGAAAGACCAAGATCGACATGTTCTTCCTCGACAAGATCATGAAGATCGTAGCATTTGAGGAAAAACTCGAGGCCATGAAGGGCGGTACCATCGACAGGGAACTCCTTTACGACGCCAAGCGTATGGGATTCTCCGATTCCTATATCGCCGAGCTTACGGGCAAGGATGAGGATGAGATCAGAGCGCTTCGCAAGTCCTACGAGATCGCTCCCGTCTACAAGATGATCGATACCTGCGCCAGCGAGTTTGAGAGCTATGTTCCCTATTTCTACTCCACCTATGAGGAGGAGAACGAATCCGTTGTCTCAGACAGCAAGAAGATAGTGGTCTTAGGTTCCGGTCCCATCCGTATCGGACAGGGTGTGGAATTTGACTATTCTACGGTTCATGCCGTAAGAACCATCCATGAGGCCGGCTATGAGGCCATCGTTGTGAACAACAATCCCGAGACGGTATCCACCGACTATACTACGGCGGATAAGCTCTACTTTGAGCCGCTTACCGTTGAGGACATCATGAATATCATCGACCTGGAGAAGCCGGTGGGCGTGATCGCATCCTTAGGCGGTCAGACTGCGGTCAATCTGGCCGAGCCGCTTGCAAAGCGCGGTGTCACCATCATCGGCACAGGTCCCGACGCTATCTTCAAGGCGGAGGACAGAGATGCATTTGAGCATCTGATCAAGGAACTCGGTATCCCCCAGCCGGAAGGCATGGCGGTTACGGATATCGAAGAGGGCGTGCGTGCCGCAGCGAAGATCGGCTATCCCGTACTGGTGAGACCTTCCTTCGTATTGGGCGGACGCGCCATGGAAATCGTTGCGAATGAGGAAATGCTGCGCCACTACTTAAAGAATGCCGTAGAGGTCGACCAGGACAAGCCCGTGCTTGTGGATCGTTACATCGTCGGCAAGGAGGTAGAGGTGGATGCGGTCTGCGACGGCAAGGAAGTATTCCTGCCCGGTATCATGGAGCTCGTTGAGCGTACCGGCGTACACTCGGGAGACAGTACCAGCGTTTATCCTCCTTACTCCATTTCGGAGAAGGTGAAGGAAGTGATCCGTGACTATACGGAGAAACTGGGCGTCGGCATCGGCATCAAGGGCCTTTACAACATCCAGTTTATCGTGGACAAGGACGACTCGGTTTACATCATCGAGGTGAATCCCCGTGCGTCAAGAAGTGTGCCCTTCCTGTCCAAGTCGACCGGCGTTCCCCTTGTGAATATCGCAACCCGTGTTATGCTCGGCGAGAGTCTTGCATCCCAGGGCTACGGCGGCAAGATGCTTCCGGAGAAGAAGTTCTGGTATGTAAAGGCACCCGCATTCTCCTTTGAGAAATTAAACGGTATGGATGCATATCTCTCACCCGAGATGAAGTCAACGGGAGAGGCCATCGGTTACGATAAGAGCCTGAAGCGTGCGCTCTACAAGGCATTGCAGGCATCGGGCGTTAAGATGAAAGAATACGGTACCGTTATGGTGACGCTTGCGGATGAGGACAAGGAGGAAGCACTTCCTCTGATCCGACGTTTCTACGAGCTCGGCTTCAATATCGAGGCCACCATCGGAACCGGTCAGTTTTTGAAGGAGCACGGTATCCGAACCAGGATCCGCGGCAACGAGAACGATCGAAGCGAAGAAGTTCTTCACTCGATCCGCGCAGGGTATGTAAGCTACATCATCAATACCCGTGCCATCCTGTCCGGCGTGCACTACCACGACGGTGCGGAGATCAGACGCTGTGCCATCATGAACAAGGTTACCATGTTTACATCCCTTGACACCGTGCGTATTCTGCTCGATGTCCTGGAAGATATCTCGCCGAGGATCAGCGTGATATAGAAGATGGAGGAAGTTATGGATTATACGATCGACGAGGTCCTCGGTTTTATCGAGGAGGAGGATGTCAAATTCATCCGTCTGGCATTTCGTGATGCCTACGGCGTTCAGAAAAATGTTTCCGTGACACCCGGGGAGATGACCAAGGCATTTGCCGACGGGATTCCCTTTCATGCCCGGGCGGTTCGTGGATTTGAGGACTCTCCGTATGCGTCTTTATACTTAAAGCCGAATCCGGATACGATGGCGATCCTGCCCTGGCGTCCGGACAGCGGACGCGTGCTTCGTATGTTTTGCGATGTGTACACTCCGGAGGGAGAACCCTATGCATCCGATACCAGAGAGATCTTAAAGCATGCCATCGAAAAGGCTCGGAAGGCGGGGATCGAATTTCGCTTCGGCACCGAGAGTGAGTTCTATCTCTTTGTGAAGGACGAGGACGGAAAGAATACAAAGGTTCCCTATGACGAGGCTGGCTATCTGGATATCGCACCCGCCGACAGATGCGAGAATGTAAGGCGTGAGATCTCACTTACCATCGAGCAGATGGGACTGACACCGGAGCGCTCCTATCATGAGAGGGGTCCCGGACAAAACGAGATCGATTTTCATTATGCAAAGCCCCTGAAGGCAGCAGATCAGATGACCACTTTCAAGATGGTGGTGGAGACCATTGCGGACCGCTACGGCCTGACCGCGGATTTTTCTCCCGTGCCCTTGGAAGGCAAGCCCGGCAACGGCTATCATATCAATCTTTACGCGGTGGATAAAGACGGCAACGATGTAGTGCGCTATGCGGCAGCAGGTATCATTGAGCATATCCGTGATATCACGCTGTTCCTAAACCCGACGGAGGCGTCCTACGCAAGACTCGGCAAGGACAGCGCACCCGACAAGGTGAACTGGTCCAGCCTCGAAGAGTCCGAGCTGATGTACATCGGAAGCTACAAGGGAAAGACACGTGCGGAGCTTCGTTCTCCGGACGCTGCAAGCAATCCCTATCTGGTGTATGCTTTGCTCATTTATGCGGGCCTTTCCGGCATAGAGAGAAAGCTGGAACTCCCCGAGGAGATGATGGAGGGCGCAGCCTTCCTTCCGGATTCCAAGAAGGAGGCCGGCAAGGTGGCAAAGTCGAGCGCGTTCGTAACAGAGATTGTACCGGAAGAGATCATTAACGCCTATACGAAGGCATGAGGTAGTTTGGAATGCCGAAGCAAGAGGGCATCAGACATGTCGTCCTGATCGTATCCGCCTCCGAACAGTTTGTGGCGATGGCGAAGAAGTCTCTGGTCGACTGTATTACAATTGATATTAAAAAAAGCGCGGCGTCGGCAAGACGTGCGCTGCTTGAGAAGAATTATGACCTAGTCGTGGTCAATGCACCGGTTCCGGACGAGACGGGAGAGATGTTTTGTCTGGATGCGGTGGAGAGGACCAATGCGTCCGTGCTTTTGATCTGTCCGCGTGACGTGAGCGAGGATATCTCGGATCACGTGACGGATCACGGTGTTCTGGTGCTTCCGAAACCTGCACCGCACGGCAGTCTCGACAGGAATATCCGTTTCCTTCTCGCTACGCAGAACCGTATGCATCGTCTGGAGAAAAAGACGCTTTCCGTCGAAGAGAAGATGGAGGAGATCCGTATCGTCAGTCGGGCAAAACTTATGCTGGTTGAGAAGAAGCATATGACAGAAGAGGAGGCGCACCGCTACATCGGCAAGCAGGCGATGGATCACGGCGTCTCAAGAAAAAAGATCGCCGAAGCGATCTTAAAGGATGAAGGGGCTTAAGCGATAAGCCCCTTTGCCCATTCAATGGCATCATCGATATGCGGTCGGAAGTTTTCCTCTCCGACTTTTTTGGTGAATCCGTCTTTCTTCATGGTGTTCATCGGCTGCTCATTGACATGAGAGAACACCAGCTGAATTCCGACTTCTTTACATCTTTCATAGAAATTCTCCAGAGAGTGCATCGCCGTTGCGTCAAGGGCGGGAACACCTCTCATTCGGATGATGATGACCTTTGTCTCATCACGAAAATCCATCGTATCAATCTGACCCGAGCTTCCGAAGAACATGGGGCCGTAGATCTCGTAGACACGAACCTGAGGCGGGAGCGGCTTTAACTCGGGACCGTCCGGATCCTCCTCGGGATCGTAGTACTTCCATCCGACGATGACGGACTCTTCGCTCATCCGCTTCATGAAGAGGATGACTGCAAGGAGCATACCGATCTCGATGGCAAGTACTAAATCGAAGATGACCGTAAGCGCAAATGTGATGCCGAGCACGATGATGTCGCTCTTCGGCGCAGTCTTGCACAGATGCACAAAGGTTCTCCATTGACACATATTGTAGGCAACCATAAAGAGGATGGCTGCGATGGTAGGCATGGGGATCAGAGCCGCATAGGGCATCAGTACCACGAGCACAAGCACGAGTACAACGGAGTGGATCATGCCGGCTACGGGTGTACGTCCGCCGTTTTTGATATTGGCAGCGGTTCTTGCAATCGCACCTGTTGCGGGGATACCGCCGAAGATGGCGGAACCGATGTTACCGCAGCCCTGAGCAATAAGCTCCATATTGGAACGATGGTGTGAGTTGATCATACTGTCCGCAACCACGCAGGAAAGCAGGGACTCGATGGCGGCAAGGATTGCGATCGTGAAGCCGTCGGGAAGCGCTTCCTTGATGGCAAGGAGCGTAACATGCGGCACGTGCGGTGTCGGCAGTGTGGAATTGATGGTGTAAAGATCACCGATGGTGTTCACCGGGATGCCGGAAAGCTTTACGATCAAAACGCCGACTACCACGGCGACGAGGGATCCGGGGATCTTCTCGCTGATGGTGGGCCAGACGATCAGAATCGCAAGGCAGATGATACCGACCAGGATGGCGTAAGGGTTGACCGTGTCGAAGAATTTGCCGAAGGCGCGAAGCTTATCGGTTGTCTCGATGGTGTTCGTACCCTTGGGATAGGTGAGTCCGAAGAAGTCCTTCATCTGTCCGATCACGATGGTGACCGCGATACCTGAGGTGAATCCCGTGGTGATCGTATAGGGAATGAAACGGATCAGGCTTCCCATGCGCAAAAGTCCCATCACAACCAGGATCAGTCCGGCAATGATGGTTGCGAGCATCATACCGTCGAAGCCCTTCTTTGCCACAATGCCTGCCACGATGGTGGCAAATGCAGCCGTGGGGCCTGCGATCTGCACACGGCTTCCGCCCAGGAAGGAAATGATAAATCCTGCGACGATTGCGGTGTAGAGACCTTCCTGCGGACCGACGCCCGATGCAAGTGCAAGGGCGATGGAAAGCGGAAGCGCAATGATGGCCACGATGATACCGGATACCGCATCCGTACCAAATTGCTTCAGGCTGTAATGCTTGATGGTGGAAAACAGCATGGGTTTTAATCTGTCTTTGTTCATGTCTGAATCGTTCCTTTTTATTTTATTCCGTGAAAAATACACGCTACGGCACAATACTATAATCGCCTTTGGTTGATTTTGCAAGGAAAAAGTGACATAATAACCTATTATGATGCGAAGATTTAAGGAAAAATACATAGGCGACAGAGCGTTCTACAGGAATCTGATGAAGATCGCCGTGCCCATTATGATCCAGAACGGTATCACGAATTTTGTGAGCCTGCTTGATAATATCATGGTGGGGCAGTGCGGGACGGAAGCCATGTCCGGCGTGGCGATCGTGAATCAGCTCTTCTTTGTATTCTTTTTGTGCTGCTTCGGTGCCGAAGCCGGCGTCGGTATCTTCACGGCACAGTACTGCGGTGTGAAGGACGATGAAGGTGTCAGACATACGTTCCGATACAAATTCTGGCTGCTGCTTTTGCTATCTGTGGGAGCCGCCTTGCTCTTTTACTTCTGCGGACACGATCTGATCAACCTGTATCTGAAGGGCGAGAGTGAGGACGTGGATCCCGTGCTTGCGCTTCAAAGCGGTCTGTCCTACTTAAAGATTGTCGGCTGGTCCATTCCGGCGATCATGATCTCCATGAACTATAACGGCACCCTGCGCGAGTGCGGTGAAACCGTGACGCCGATGAAGGCCGGCGTTGTTGCGGTCTTTGTGAACCTTATATTTAACTGGCTTTTGATCTACGGACACTTCGGCTTCCCGAAGTTGGGTGTACAGGGTGCGGCGATCGCAACCGTGCTCTCACGTTATATCGAGATGCTGATCGTACTTGTCTGGGCGCATCTTCATACGAAGATCTATCCCTTCGTCAAGGGACTTTGGAAGTCGCTTAAGGTTCCGGCGAATCTGGTGGCGAAATTCTTCCTGACCGGTATGCCGCTTATGATCAACGAGGCACTCTGGTCTCTCGGTATCGCGACGCTCACACAGTGCTATTCCGTGCGCGGAATCAATGTTCTCGCAGGACAGAGCATCGCCAATACGATCAACAACATCTTCAATATTGTATTTATTGCCATGGGTGATGCCGTGGCGATCATCGTGGGACAGCTGCTCGGCGCGGGAGATATGAAGCGCGCGAAGGATGAAGACAACAAGATCATTGCATTTGCCGTGCTTTCATCGGTCGTGGTCGGAGCTTTGATGTTTATAAGCTCACCCTTTGTGCCGCTTCCGTTTAAGGTGACCTCCGAAGCGAAGATGTATGCGACACAGTTTATCATGGTGCAGGCGGTTGCCATGCCGCACAATGCATTTCTTCATGCGGCCTACTTTACGATACGGTCGGGCGGAAGAACCATCATCACCTTCCTCTTCGACAGTGTGTTCATGTTCGTGGTTTCGGTACCGGCGGCCTTCCTGCTCACGCGTTTCACGGATATCTACGTGATCTGGATATTCGCCATCGTGGCGATGCTGGATTGGATCAAATGTGTGATGGGATACATCCTGGTGAAAAAGAATGTCTGGATGAAGAATATCGTGACAGAAGAAAAGTGACAGGCTTGCCTGTCACTTTAGTTTTTTTAATTTGCAGTTTTCAATGCCCTCTTTCCAGAAGTCTCTGATGGGAAGGTTGCGGATTTGACAGACGATGCTTGAGTTCATGGCGCCGTGGCCGACGATCAGGACGTCGCGTCCCTCGGCAAGCAAAGGATCGACCTTTTCTTTTAAGAATGCTCCGGTGCGTGCAAAGAGTTCCTCGAAGGTCTCTGCGCCGCCGACACTTTCCGTATAGCTTTCGGGTTCTAAGAAGAGCGGCTTGATCGGACAGTCGGGAATCTGAAAGATCTCCTCCGTGCCCTCAAAATCGCCGAAACACATCTCCATCAGACGGTCGTCTTTGATGATGGGAACGTCCCTTCCGCGAAGCAGGATCTCTGCGGTCTCTACAGCACGGATCAAAGGGGAGCAAAAGCAGATGTCAAAGTGTACATTTGCATATTCTCTTGCTGCTTCCTCCGCCATACGGCGGCCATTTTCATTTAGGGGGATGTCGCTTCGTCCCTGCAGCTTATGTATGATATTCCAGTCGGTCTGACCGTGACGTATGATATAAAGCATATTCGGCTCCTTGATTCTTTTGGTTGCTACACCATACCATGAACCGGAGGACAAATGCAAGTGGCCCAAGCAACCTTTACAAGTGGTTTTCAATACTGTATACTGCATTTCAAAAGGAGCAGACGTATGAAGATCGAAAAAGAAGAACTGAAAAAACAGATCAGAGATCTGATCAGAAGAGGTTATCTGCAGCCGTCGGAGGTGCCGAACATTGACCTCTATATCGAGCAGGTCATACAACTTTTGGATCGCTATCTTGCCAGTTACAAGAGAACGGATGATGAGAAGACGCTGACCAAGACCATGGTGAACAACTATACCAAGAACGGTCTGCTTCCTCCGCCCGAGAAGAAACGCTATAACCGTGATCATATCATTCTTTTGCTGCTGGTCTACTATATGAAGAGCGTGCTGTCGATCAGTGATATTCAGGCGCTGGTCGATCCGCTGGTCAGAGACTATTACCAGGGCAGGGAGGATGACGATACCCTGATGAAGGTATACGAGACCCTGTACGACCTCGAGAAACGTCAGTACTTTGAGTCTCAGAACAGCATCTTAAAGACGTTGGAGCTTTCAAAGAGAAACACCGGCGACAAGGACGACGAGTACCTGCATAACTTTGTCTTCCTTTGTCTGATGGGATATGACATCTTTATCAAGAAGAAGATGATGGAGCATATCATCGATGATATGCAGAAGGAGAAAGAGGAGAAACCGTAGTGCAGATCATTGCAATTATCATTTTGCTTTTGCTCTCGGCTTTCTTTTCATCGTCAGAGACGGCGCTTACGGTGGTAAGCCCGATCAAGCTGCGTGCGCTGGCGGATGAGGGAAGTCGCGGCGCCAAAAAGGTGCTGAAGCTTTCCGAGAACAAGAGCAAGCTTTTGTCCACCATCCTTGTGGGCAACAACATCGTTAATCTGACGGCTTCCGCACTGGTTACAACCTTTTGTACGGAGCGCTTCGGAAGCAGGTACCTCGGATATGCGACCGGTATCCTGACCCTCCTCGTGCTGATCTTCGGGGAAATCTCGCCGAAGACCCTGGCCACCATCTACAGCGTCCGGTTCGCCATGGTTGCGGTGTATCCGATCTCGTGGCTGATGGTGATCCTTACACCGCTCGTATGGATATTGGACAGATTCACGGGATTGATCTTTTTGATCTTCGGACTTCACAAGGAGAAGGAAGAAACCGTGACGGAGTCGGAACTTTTGACCATGGTCAATGTCAGCCATGAGGAAGGCGTGATCGAGCCGGAAGAGAAGTTTATGATCTCAAATGTGGTGGACTTCGGAGACGCACTTTCCAAGGACATCATGATCCCCCGTGCGGATATTGTCAGCGCGGATGTGAATTCCGATTATGACACCATAGCGAAACTTCTGATCGAGGAGACATTTTCCAGAATTCCCATCTACGAGGACACCAAGGACAACATCATCGGTATCCTCTACCTGAAGGATCTCTTCTTCTGGAGAGAGACGGGAAATCCCGAGGAGTTTGACCTGCGAAAGATTTTAAGAAAGCCGCTCTTTGTCTATGAGTACCAGAGGACGGCGCAGATCTTTGCGGATATGAAGCTTTCTTCCGTATCCATGGCGGTTGTTCTCGATGAGTACGGCGTAACCTCCGGCATCATCACCATGGAGGATCTGATCGAAGAGATTGTCGGCGAGATCAGAGACGAGTATGACGAAGATGAGGAAAAATTCATCGTGCGCATGGACGATGACACCTACGACATCGATGCATCCATCAAACTGGATGATTTAAATGATGCGCTTTCCCTTGACCTTAGTTCCGATCACTATGATTCCCTGGCCGGGTATGTGATCGAGCTTATGGATAAACTCCCCTCCGAGGGCGAGGAAACTGATAACGGCAAGCTGCATTTTCTGGTAAAGAGCGTGGAAAAAAACAGAATCGAACGCGTGGTTCTGACCATGCTTCCGCAAGAGGAAGAAACGGCCGACGAGGAATAGCAAAACCGCCCTGTGGGCGGTTTTTTTCATTGCAAAGAGCACACTTTTGCGGTATCATTAAAGGTGTTTTGTTTTGGGGAGGTTCGTGTAAGAATGACGCAAGATCATCAGAATCAAAAAAAGTTTTCCGTTGTTGAGGTGGCGCTCACCGTCATCCTATGCATTTCCGCCAATCTGCTTGGCAAAATGATCGTCAGTACGCACGAGATCCCTTTGTGGCTCGACGCCTTCGGCACTGTGTTTGCTGCATACATCTTAGGACCGATTCCGGGCGCGGCAGTCGGCTTTTCCACCAATTTCCTATACGGAATTATCACGGGAACATCCCAGTTTTACGGAATCGTGAATATGCTGATCGGTATCTGTGTCGGCCTTGCTGCAAGAAAAAGCCGCATGGAGCGATATTTTGATACCATGACGGTCAGTGGTTTGGTGACAATCCTTTCCGTGGTGATCTCGACGCCGTTAAACATCTGGCTTTCACACGGACGCACGGGCAATGTCTGGGGGGACGGCGTGATCGATTATATGATCGAGCACAATATCAATCGATACCTGTCTTACGTTATGGGTGAGTTTTATCTGGATTTTCTGGATAAGGCCCTGACCCTCACGGCTTTATTCCTGTGCATCCGCTTCAGAAGATTCATCGTCCATCACGCCAAACACGCGATTTCCCTTTTGCTGGTTGCACTTCTCCTGATTCCTACGACCAAGGCGGAGGCAAAGGCGAAAGACGAGGACGACAAGAATATCGATTTCTATTCCTACATACAGACCATCTACAGCAGTGACAACGGGCTTCCCTGCGGTACCGCCAATGACATCGTAGATACCAACGACGGTGTGCTCTGGATCGGAACCTACGCCGGACTCTATCGTTACAACGGCCGTGAGTTTCAGTGGATGCGGGAATTTGATTCCGTCAAGAACGTCAACTGCCTCTATGTGGATGAGGAAGGACGCCTCTGGATCGGTACGAACGATAACGGTCTGTCCATGGCCATCAACGAAAACATATCCAACGTCCTTGACATGGATGACGGACTTCCGTCCAATTCCATCCGAAGCATTGTACGTTCCGCAGACGGAAACTATTATGTCGGCACATCGGGTGCACTTCAGATCCTTAATATCGACGGTGGCCTCACCATGGTGAAGCAGATCCCCGAGGTCGTGTATGCACACAGTCTGGCAGCGGACGATGCGGGACATGTGGCGGCTGTCACGGCTTCCGGTACGCTGTTTTTGATGAGAGACAACGAAGTCGTAAGACAGATCATGTGCCAGGATAAGGAGACTTATAACTGCTGTGCCTTCGGACCGAACGGACATCTCTATGTGGGTACCAAGGAAGACGGTGTCTATGAGTATGAACTTGTAGAGGACGGCATAAAGAAGATGGCGCGTTACACCTTTGAAGGACTTCGCTCCATCAACAGCCTTTATTTTACGGAGGAGGGACATCTTTTCGCCTGCTCCGATACGGGTGTCGGTTGCCTGCAAAAGGGAGGAAGCTACTCCAAACTTCGACTGAATCAATTCGAAAACTCCATCTATCACATGACGGTAGACTATCAGGGCAACTTCTGGTTCTCATCCTCCAGACTCGGCCTGCTGCGTCTGTCCGAGACATCTTTCGATGATATCTTCGGTGCCAACGGCATCGAGCCTCATATCGTAAACAGTAACACCTATTGGAACGGTTGCCTGATCGTAGGTGCCGATGACGGTCTTTATGAGATCAATGTCGGACAGAAGCGTCAGATCGAGAACCGCCTCACGGACGCGCTTGCAGGCGCACGTGTGCGCTGCGTGGACAGGGATTCCGACGGTAATCTGTGGGTGTCCACTTACGGCAAGGGACTCTATCTGGTGAACCCCGACGGTACGATGACGAATTTTTCCTCAGAGGAGAATGACTACTGCGACTGGGTACGTTTTACAAAGGAAATCGCACCGGGGACGGTTGTAGCAGCGGGCGACACCGGACTTGCATTCTTCAGAAACAAAAAACTCACACACACCATCCCGCTTGGCGAGGATTTCTGCAATTCCATGATTCTCACGGTCGTGCCCACATCCGACGGCAAGCTCCTGGCAGGCTCCGACGGCGACGGCATCGCCCTGGTGAACGGAACGGTGACGGAGCGTAAGATCACCACTGCGGACGGATTAAGCTCCGACGTCATCCTTCGAATCGTGGAAAGCAACGCCGGAAAGGGCTGGTATATCGTAACCAGCAACGGTCTGTGCTTTATGGACAACAACTACGAAGTACGGATCCTTGAGAACTTCCCGTACTACAACAACTATGATCTATGGAACGGACCCGCCGGAGAACTTTTTGTTCTTTCGTCTGCGGGCATCTATGTGGTAGACGAGGAGGAGCTTCTTTCCGGAGAAGAAAACATCGACTACGAGCTGCTGGATTCCTCAAGAGGTCTTACCTCTGCCATTACGGCCAATTCCTGGAACTATATGGCGGCGGACGGCAAGTTGTATCTGTCCTGTGATACCGGCGTATACACCGTTGATACCAAGGACTACTTAAAGCTTAACAATTCTTACCGTATGAGACTGGCCGGGATCAATCTGGACGGCGTGGAGCATGAGGTGGAGCGTGGCGTTACATTTTCCGTACCCCGCGACGTGACACGTGTGGAGATCATGCCGGAGGTGATCAACTACTCCGTCGAGGATCCGCTCGTCAGCTATCAGCTGATCGGATATGATGCGAATCCGGTGATCTGCTCGTCCAGCCAACTCTCATCTGTTGCGTATTCCAATCTCCAGCCGGGTGAGTACATCTTTGAACTCTCCGTCTTAGACGAGAACGACACCGTAGTGGAGCAGAGCCACTACACCATCGTACGTGAACATAATTTCCATGATACGGGCGTCTTTCATATCTATCTGCTGATCGTGGGCGCATTGGCCGTAGCGTGGATCTCCTGGTATATTGCGCAGCGGATTACGGAACACCAGAAACGCGAACTCGAGCGTCAGATCACGATGGGTAAGCAGACCATTATGGCGATCGCGCGAACCGTCGATGCCAAGGACGAGAATACCAGTCAGCATTCCCAGCGTGTATCCGAATACTCCGTGATGCTCGCAAGAGAGCTCGGCTTTACGGAGGAAGAGTGCGAGAACCTGCGCAATGCGGCACTGCTTCACGATATCGGCAAGATCGGTATTCCGGACAGTATCTTAAACAAGCCTGCGAAGCTGACCGATGAAGAGTACGCGATCATGAAGACGCACGTAACGAGAGGTGCGGAGATCTTAAAGGACTTCACCATGATCGACCACGTGGTCGAGGGTGCGAAGTATCACCATGAGCGCTATGACGGCAAGGGGTATCCGAGCGGTCTTGCAGGGGAAGAGATTCCAATCTACGGCAGGATCATCGGTGTAGCGGATGCATTTGACGCCATGACACAGAACCGTGTCTACCGAAAGAAACTGGACATTTCATGGGTGCTCGAGGAAATCGAGCGCTGTAAGGGATCGCAGTTTGATCCCGATATTGCGGATATTATGATCCGCCTGGTACACGAGGGCAAGATCACATTTGATATGGACAAGATCCGAGGAACAAAGGAGGATGCACAATGAAAAAGATCAACATCGTAAGCATCCTGGCGTCCATTGTGATGATCCTTGTGACATATGCCGGATATGAGCTTTATGAGCGCAAGGTACCGAAGGAGAGAAGCATCAAGGTCGGCATCATCTACGACGGAGACGAGAGCGCACCCTATACGGCCAACTTTGTAAAATCCAAAAGACAGATCGAGGCGGAATACGGTGCCAAGGTTCAATTCGTCGAAAAGACATGTATTTCCGACGAGAATGCAGAATCGGTACTCCGCGAGCTCTGCAGGGAAGACTGCAATCTGATCTTTACAACCAGTTACGGATACGGAGAGGCGGCGAAAAAGCTTGCCGCGGAGTATCCGGATATCGAGTTTTGTCAGGCAACCTGCGCGAATGCCAATGACGATCCCGTGCTTGATAATTATCATACCTTTATGGGTCACATCTATGAGGGTAGATACATTGCCGGCGTTGCGGCCGGTATGAAGCTGTCCGAGCTGATCAAAGAAGGCGTCTTAAAGCCCGGAGATATCAAGATCGGCTATGTGGCTGCATTTCCTTATGCGGAAGTGATCTCCGGCTATACGGCGTTCTTCCTGGGGGTTCGTTCCGAGTGCCCCGATGCTGTGATGTATGTGCGATACACCAACACCTGGGAGAGTTACTCCAAGGAGAAGGAGTGCACGGAGAAGCTTCTTGATGAGGGTTGCGTACTGATATCGCAGCATTCGGATACGACAGGACCTGCTGCGGCCTGTGAGGCACGCTCCGGCAGTCAGATCGTTTTTCATGTCGGTTACAACCAGAGTATGATGGATGTGGCGCCGAAGACATCCCTGATCAGCACCAAGATCAATTGGACACCCTACATGAAGACGGCGGTGGATGCATGCATCAACGGTTACAAGATCGAATCCCGCGTGGATGCCACCATCCACGGTCACGATGCGGGAGCCGGTTTTGACAAGGACTGGGTACAGATGGTGGAACTCAATACCCTGATCGCAACCGAGGGAACCGAGGAGAGGATCGAAGAGCTGGAAGCAGAATTCATCAAAGGATCCATAAAAGTGTTCGAGGGCGATTACACGGGAACCAATCCCATGGACCGCGAAGATGTCTACGATCTGTCCGAGGGTTACGTTGAGAATCAGGATTCTTCCGCACCCACGTTCCACTATGTTTTGGACGACGTAATCATAGAAGAAAAATGATAAAAAAAGTGGTTCACTTTTTGAATGTTTACTGCTATAATCGAACAGTCACGGGACGGCCCGCGGCGGAATGAGTAGTTTGGAGGATATAGAAATGGGCGGTTTTTTTGGAGTAACATCAAAAGAAGATTGTGTATTTGATGTGTTTTTCGGAACGGATTATCACTCTCATCTGGGTACCAGAAGAGCGGGTATGGCGGTATACGATCCGAAGGACGGATTTGAGAAGTCAATCCACAAGATCGACAACGCACCGTTTCGTACCAAATTCGATAAAGAAGCGAATACCATGCACGGCGTATACGGCATCGGATGTATCTCGGATTACGAGGCTCAGCCGATCCTTGTAAAGTCGCATCACGGTTCTTTCGCCATCACTACGGTCGGCAAGATCAACAATGCACAGGAGATCATCGACAAGATCATGGAAGGGCGTACGCACTTCTTCGTGATGAGCAACGGTGAGATCAATGCAACGGAGCTTGTTGCCGCAATTATTAACCAGAAAGACAATTTCATTGACGGCATCCGCTACGCACAGGAGATCATCGACGGTTCCATGTCCATGCTCATCCTGACCGAGAAGGGTGTCTATTGTGCAAGAGATAAATTCGGCAGGACGCCGATCGTGATCGGTAAGAAGGACGGCGCACACTGCGCGGCTTTCGAGAGCTTTTCCTTCCTGAACCTCGGTTATACGATTGAGCGTGAATTAGGTCCCGGAGAGATCGCCGTGATCACACCGGATGCCTTAAAGACGCTGGTTCCCCCCGGAGACAAGATGAAGATCTGTACCTTCCTTTGGATCTACTACGGCTATCCTTCGTCCGTATACGAGGGCGTATCCGTGGAAGAGATGCGTATGAGAAACGGTGAGTATCTGGCAAGACGCGATGAGGCGAATCCGGATACGGTTGCCGGTGTTCCCGATTCGGGTACGGCACATGCGGTCGGTTATGCGAATGAGTCCGGAATTCCTTTTTCCAGACCTTTCATCAAGTACACACCGACCTGGCCGAGATCCTTCATGCCGACGATCCAGAGCAAGAGAAACCTGATCGCGAAGATGAAACTGCTTCCCGTGAAGGAACTGATCGAAGATAAAAGCCTGCTTCTGATCGATGATTCCATCGTCAGAGGCACACAGCTCCGTGAGACGACAGAGTATCTCTTCGAGAACGGAGCCAAGGAAGTACATATTAGACCTGCATGCCCGCCCTTGGTGTTTGGCTGCAAGTACATTAACTTCTCCAGATCCAATTCCGAGATGGAACTGATCACGAGAGTCGTGATCGAGGAGCTCGAGGGCGGAGAGGTTTCGGAGGAGACGCTTCGCGAGTATGCGGATTTTAACTCCGAAAAATACGAAAAAATGGTTCAAAAGATTGGCGAGAAGCTGAAGTTTACATCTCTTCGATTCCAGAGACTGGATGATATGCTTGACGCGGTAGGTATCGACCACGACAAGATGTGCACCTACTGCTGGAACGGACGGGAGTAGCGGAAAGGACAGCCTATGCTTGGCGACGAATACGGCAACGATTATAGGGATGACGGCAGACGTCTCGATATGGACCCGGATTTTACCATGGGACCCAAGCTGACGCTCGGTGATGATCAGCCCTCAGGAGGAAGAAAGCTCGGCGACGAGCAGCCCGTAGGAGCTTGGGATTATCGAACGCTGCCCAATAAAACACTGGAACTCGTAAGAAATACCGGGGATATGCATCAGCAGGGCACCGGTTACTATGCCGACAGTGAGACGGAGATGCTTACGGTTCTGGCTTATTTGAATTACGGAGAAAAAACCGGTACAACGGAATCCATGCGTGAACAGATCGACGAAGCGGTCAAGAAGGTCGACGAACTCCATCTTGTGGAACGAGAGGACGTCGAGAAGGACAGCTTTATCAATATTCAATTCTAAAGGAGACTTTTCAAAATGAAAAAGAAAATTTTATGCGGACTCTTGGCATTATCCATGGCAGCTGCAGCTCTTGCCGGATGCGGTAAGAAGAATGCGGAAAAGGATACATTTACCGTTGGATTTGATGCAGAGTACCCGCCTTACGGTTATATGGACGAGAACGGCGAGTACACGGGCTTTGACCTCGAACTTGCAGAGGAAGTCTGCAAGATGAACGGATGGGAGCTCAAGAAGCAGCCCATCGCGTGGGAAAGCAAGGACAATGAATTAAACTCCGGTTCCATTGACTGTATCTGGAACGGATTTACCATCAACGGACGTGAGAATGATTACACATGGTCCGTACCTTACGTAGACAACAGCCAGGTGATCGTTGTATCCGAGAAGTCCGGTATCAATGATCTCGCAGGTCTTGCAGGCAAGACGGTCGGTGTTCAGGCTGCATCCGCAGCACTCGACGTACTTACCGACGAAGAGGGTCAGAAGGCGCTTGCGGATACCTTCGGAAAGCTTCAGGAGTTCTCCGATTACAACACCGCTTTCGTAGAGCTTGAGGCTGGTTCTGTTGATGCGATCGCTATGGACATCGGTGTGGCACAGTATCAGATCGAGAGCCGCGGCAGCGGATACAAGATCTTAGACGAGCACTTAAATGCAGAGCAGTACGGCGTAGGCTTTAAGCTTGGCAACGAAGAACTGCGTGACAAGGTGAACAAGTCCTTGAAGGAACTGAAGGCGAACGGCAAGTTTGATGAACTTGCTGAGAAGTACGGACTTTCCGATATGACTTGCCTCGAGCAGTAATCATCCGACAGGAGTGGAGACACTCCTGTCTTACTTATTAGACGTATGACGGAGGAACCATGAACTTTCAGGTTATGATGGAACAATTGGCGGGCGGTATGCTCGCATCTATGGGCATCTTTTTTCTGACATTGATTTTTTCACTGCCCTTGGGACTTTTGGTGGCATTCGGAAGGATGTCCAAGAATCGTGTGGTGAGTGGGATCATCGGATTCTTGATCTCGGTGCTTCGAGGTACACCGCTGATGTTACAGCTTCTGGTGGTATACTTCTTCCCCTACTATCTGTTCGGATGGTCCATCGCAGGATGGAGATTCCCGGCGATCATCGTCGGCTTCTCGGTAAATTATGCAGCGTATTTTGCTGAGATTTACAGATCCGGTATCGAGGCCATCGACAAGGGACAGCACGAGGCTGCATACATCCTCGGTTATACAAAGACACAGACCTTTTTCAGAATTATTCTGCCGCAGGTGATCAAGATCATCCTGCCGGCCATCACCAACGAGATTATCACGTTGGTTAAGGACACCTCACTTGCGTTCTCTCTTTCCTACATGGAGATGTTCTCCATTGCAAAGCAGATCGCAGCCAGAGAGACGACCTTCCTGCCCTTCCTGGTATCAGCGGTCTTCTACTACGTATTCAATCTGATCGTGGCCTTTGTCATGCGACGCATGGAAAAGCGCCTGGCGTACTACTAGGAAGGAGGATGCACGATGGTTTATGTTGAAATGAAAAACGTCGAAAAATCCTTCGATGATCTTGAAGTGTTAAAGGGGATTTCCCTGTCCGTATCCGAGGGCGAGGTTGTCTCCATCATAGGACCTTCCGGCTCCGGTAAGTCCACACTCCTTCGTCTGGCTACCCTGCTTGATACGATGAACAAGGGAGAACTCTCCTATATGGGCGAGCAGGTGGTACGGATGGAACACGGTCATTCCGTGTACGAAAAGCCGGCGAAATTAAGAGAGATCAAGGCGGACTTCGGTCTTGTGTTTCAGAACTTCAATCTGTTCCCGCACAAGACGGTTTTAAAGAACATCATCGAAGCTCCGATCCATGTGCAAAAGAGAAAAAAAGAAGAAGTCCTGCCGGAGGCAAGAGAACTTCTTTCAAGAATGGGACTCTCCGATAAGGAGGATTATTATCCGAGCCAGCTGTCGGGCGGACAGCAGCAGCGTGTAGCCATCGCCAGGGCGCTTGCGTTAAAACCGAAGGTGCTTTACTTCGATGAGCCTACATCGGCGCTGGATCCGGAACTTACGGGTGAGGTCTTAAAGGTCATTCGTGCGCTCGCAGAGCAGAAGATGACCATGGTGATCGTCACCCATGAGATGGAATTCGCAAGACAGATCTCGGACCGTGTGATCTTTATGGATAAGGGTGTTGTAGCCGTAGAAGGCAGTCCGGAGGAAGTGTTCGGCTCTTCCAATCAGCGTATGCAGGAGTTCCTCGGAAAGCTCTCTGCGAATTAGAAGAATCGATCGATCACTTCTATGATGCCATCCTCATCGTTGGTGCGCTCGGTCACGTAATCCGCAACCTCCTTGGCTTTTGGCTGTCCGTTTTGCATGCAGACACCCGTGCCCGCAAACCGAATCATGGAAATATCATTGAAACCGTCGCCGCAGGCTACGGTTTCTTTTTTGTCCACGCCGATCGCGGCGAAAAGCTTCTCGAGAGAGGCTGCCTTGTCCACACCGTGGGGCATGGCTTCGATGAAGCAGGTTTCGGAGCGGTAGATGCTCAACTTGCTGCCGTAGCGCTCGTTTAAGATGCGCTCATGTTCGGCCGAAACAGCCGGGTCTGATGTAATGAGACATTTGTTCACGGGATAATCGATGTAGGAAGGGAAGTCCTCGACCTGCTTTAATTCCATAAAGTTCAGGCGGGCCTCGAAGGCCATATACTCATCCCATCTGGTTCCGTGAATTACGGTGTCACCTTCATAGGAGATCATGCCGAGTCCGTTTTCTACGGCATAATCGTACAGGGGACGGATCATTTCGTTCGGAAATGTGTTCTGATATATAATGTTATCCGTGGCAAGGTCCGTCACCTTCGCACCGTTGAAGGTCAAGGTGTAGCCACCGTACGCACGCATGCGAAGCGTGTCGATGATCCAGCGGATGCCGGGCGTCGGACGACCGGTTGCGATCACAAGCTTAATGCCGGCTTCTTCAAGGGCGAGCAACCGGTCTTTCGTTGCCTCCGTGATTTTCTTTTCCGTGGTTGTAAGGGTTCCGTCTACATCTAAGATCAGTAATTTGTTCTTCATGGTATTCTCCTCAAATTCGATAAGGCTCATTGTAACATAAAGGTGTGCGATTGAAAACATGATAATTCTTTTCACTTACAGGTGTTTCACTTTCCGAAAGTATCGTGTAGAATAAGCATGTTTCGTTAGTGAAAGGAGCAAGAAGATGGATACAAAGGAAATCTTACTTTCCATCCGGGATCTTACCGCTTCCGTCGAGGAGGAGGAAATCCTGCATGGAATCAATTTGGATATAAGACCCGGTGAGACGCATGTGCTGATGGGACCGAACGGTGCCGGCAAATCGACCCTGGGCAATGTCTTGATGGGCAATCCCGTATATAAGCAGACGGGTGGCTCCATCCTTTTTGAGGGCGAGGAGATCAGCGGAGAGTCCACAGACAAGCGTGCCAAGCGCGGTATGTTTTTGTCCTTCCAGAATCCGCTTGAGGTTCCCGGACTTTCCCTCGATGCGTTTATTCGAAGCGCGCTGCGTGAGCGTACCGGCAAGCCCGTTAAGTTTATGCAGTTCAACCGTGAACTGATGGATAAGATGAAACTTCTCTCCATGGATCCCTCCTATGCGGAGAGAGACTTGAATGTCGGATTCTCCGGCGGCGAGAAAAAGAAGTCGGAAATCCTGCAGCTTTTGATGATGAAGCCGAAATTTGCCATCCTTGACGAGACGGACTCGGGCCTGGATGTGGATGCGGTTAAGACCGTGTCGGAGGGCATCCGCGCATTCCAGCAGGAATCGGATGGCGCACTTCTTATCATCACACATAATGCCAATATCTTAAAATCCCTTTCCGTGGACAAAACCCACGTGATCGTGAAAGGAAAACTGGTGGCATCCGGAGATGCTACGCTGATCGATGAGATCGGAAAGAACGGATTTGAAGCTTTCGGAGAGTAGAGTATGAGCGAGATGCGAAAAGATCCGGCGATCGATATCGCCGAGCGTGAAGACAAGATCATATTGAATGATGTGAATCGCGAGCTCTATGATTTCATCGACGAGGAGCGTGAGGAGGACTTCTACCGTATGGAAGAAGGTCTGACGGAGGAAATCGTAAGACAGATTTCCGAGGAAAAACACGACCCGGAATGGATGCTTGATTTCCGTTTGAAGTCACTCGAGATTTACAATCAGACACCGGTGCCTGACTGGGGTCCGCCCATTGACGGACTCGATATGGACCGTATTTCAACCTATGTGCGCTCAAAGAGCGACATGGTGGGAAGCTGGGACGAGGTTCCGGAAGATATCAAAAATGCATTTGACAAGTTGGGTATTCCCGAAGCTGAGCGGGAGTCCCTTGCGGGAGTCGGTGCGCAGTATGACAGTGAGCTTGTGTACCACAATGTCCGTGAGGACGTGGCTGCAAGCGGTGTCATTTACACGGACATGGAGAGCGCGCTGACCGGAGAGTACGAGGAGATGGTGAAGGAACACTTCATGAAGCTCGTACCGCCCACCGATCACAAGTTTGCGGCACTGCACGGCGCTGTCTGGTCGGGCGGTTCTTTTGTGTATGTTCCGAAGGGCGTAAAGGTGGAGATTCCCCTGCAGTCCTACTTCAGACTGAATGCTAAGGGCGCAGGACAGTTTGAACACACGCTGATCATTGTGGACGAGGGAGCGGACCTGCATTTTATCGAAGGATGTTCCGCACCGAAGTACAATATCGCCAACCTTCACGCGGGCTGCGTGGAGCTTTATGTAAGAAAGAACGCCAAACTGCGTTACTCGACCATCGAGAACTGGTCGAAGAATATGTACAACTTAAATACCAAGCGCGCGATCTGCGAAGAGGGAGGAATCATCGAGTGGGTATCCGGATCCTTCGGTTCCCATGAGTCCTATCTCTATCCGTCGTCGGTGCTTAAGGGTGACGGCTCCCATGCGGAGTTCACGGGTGTAACCTTCGCCGGAAGAGGGCAGAATCTGGATACCGGTGCGAAGATGATTCACATCGGGAAGAATACCACATCCTTCATCGATACCAAATCCATCTGTAAGGACGGCGGTATCAGTACCTACAGAAGTTCCGTCGTGGTGGCAAAATCGGCGGAGGGCGCCAAGGCATCCGTAAACTGCGGATCCCTGATGCTGGATTCCATATCAAGATCCGACACGGTGCCTGCCATTGAGATGCGTACGGACAAGGCGGATGTGGGACACGAGGCCAAGATCGGTCGTATCAGCGACGAGGCAGTTTTCTACCTGATGAGCCGCGGCCTGCCTGAGGCAGAAGCCAGAGCAATGATCGTCAGCGGATTTGCCAATCCCGTATCCAAGGAATTACCGCTTGAGTATGCAGCTGAAATGAATAATCTGATCAAACTTGAGATGGAGGGCGGTTGATATGGAACTTACATTAAATCATCTTCCGGTTCTCACGTGGAATCATTTGAAATTAAATGATGTAAAAGCACAAGTAGACACCGAAGGTATGACATCTTCTTTGCGGGACGGGGCAGTCCTTCCCGAGGGCATCTCGGCCAGATACGGCGCAGGTGCCGAAGAAGTGTCTAACATATACGACAAACTGGATACAAAAACCGCACAGGAAGCGTTTGTTGCGGGCAAGTTCCCGATGTACAACGAGCAGAAATTTGCAACAGGCATGGGAGCGGATATGGATCTGCTGCTTTCGAAGGTTGGTGCGGCCACGGACATTTTCGAGGTCGCTGCCGGAAGCAGGGTGGCGGAGCCAATCATCTTTGACACGGAGATCACTGCCGAAGAAAAGCTTGCGGAAGCGCAGCTTATATGCGCCGGGGAAGGTTCGGAAAGTACCTGGGTATATGCATACACGGGAAGTACGGAAGGATCCGGTGCAACCGTGGGCAGTTCCCTTCGCTTTTTCCTTGAAAAGAACGCAAAGGTGCGCGTAGTGATCGTGCAGATGCTGGGAGGAAGCGACACATTTCTCACGGACTTCGGTGCAGTGGGAGAAGCCGATTCCGAGCTTAAGGTAACCAAACTTTCTCTCGGTGCGGGACGCGTATACGACGGTCTTTCTCATCTCCAAAGGGGATTCAGAAGCGAGTTCCTTGTGAGGAACGGATATCTCGGACTTCCGGGCAGCTACACGGACATCAATTACAACGATATCTTCGTGGGCAAGAAAACAAAGGGTGTGATGCGTTTTACGGGTGCACTTTTTGACGACGCCGAGAAGGTCTTCCGCGGAACCGTTGATTTTCGAAAAGACGCGACGGGTGCGAACGGAGATGAGCAGGAGGATGTGCTGCTCTTTGGCGACAATGTCGTGAATAAAACCATCCCGCTCATCTTGGGCGAGGAGGAGGACGTCGAGGGACGTCATGCGGCAACCATCGGAAAGCTTTCCGATGAGATGCTCTTTTATATCCGGACGAGAGGAATCGATGAGAAGACGGCCGAGGCGATGATGGTTCGTGCGGCGCTTTACGACATCAGCCGCGACATACCGGTCGAGGAGATCAAAAAACGTGCGGACGAAAGAATTGATACACTGCTTGAAAGAGCATAGCAACAGGAGATAAAAATCATGGATCTATCCAAACTGCGTGAGGATTTTCCAATCCTGCAGGATGAAAGAATCGCATACTTAGACAATGCGGCCACCAGTCAGAGACCGAAACAGGTTCTGGACGCCGTGAGGGCTTTTTACGAGGAAACCAATGCAAATCCTCTGCGCGGCCTCTATGCATGGAGTATCGGCGCAACGGAGCGCTATGAGCAGGCAAGAGCGCGCGTGGCCCGCTTTCTTGGGGCATCCGAGGCTTCAGAGATCATCTTCACAAGGAACACAACGGAGTCAATCAACCTGGTTGCATACAGCTACGGCCTGAAGAATCTCACGAAAGACGATGAGATCGTTCTTACCGTGATGGAGCACCACAGCAATATTCTGCCCTGGCAGATGGTTGCGAAAAAGACAGGCGCAAAGCTTGTATATATGGAGCCTGATGCGGAGGGCGTTCTTTCCGAACAGGAGCTTTCCAAGATCGGACCGAAGACGGCCATTGTAGCTGTGGGTATGGTTTCCAACGTACTCGGCGTGACGAATCCGATCTCGGAGCTTGCAAGACGTGCCCATGATGCGGGCGCGGTGATCGTTGTTGACGGCGCACAGAGTACACCGCATTTTGCTGTGGATGTTACCGCACTCGACGCGGACTTCTATGCGTTTTCCGGACACAAGATGCTGGCACCGATGGGAATCGGCGGACTTTATGTGAAAAAGAGCATTATGGAGGAGATGGATCCCTTCCTGACCGGCGGTGAGATGATCGAATATGTGGACAGAGAGACCGCAACCTACGCGGAACTTCCTCATAAATTCGAGGCGGGAACCGTAAATGCGGCGGATGCATGCGGACTTTCGGCGGCGATGGACTATCTCGAGGCGGTCGGATTTGACAGGATCGCAGAGCACGAGAGAAGGCTCACGCGAATCGCGCATGAGGCCATGCAAAAGAATCCGCACGTTACCTTGTACGGTCCGACGGATCCGGACAGGCATGCAGGCATACTGACATTCAACATCGAGGGATGTCATCCGCACGATGTGGCGTCCATTCTGGATTCCGAGGGCATTTGCATACGGGCGGGACACCATTGCGCACAGCCCCTGATGAAATTCTTAGGCGTCGGCTCTACGGCCAGAGCCAGCTTTTACTTCTACAATACAGAGGAAGAGGTGCTTCGCTTTGCCGAGGCGCTTACCAAGGTCAGGGGGTGGCTTGGCTATGGATCTTAAGAATATTTATCGCGAGATCGTGAATGAACATAATCTCCATCCGGAGCATAAGTGCGAGATCGATTACGCGACACATACAAAGCAGGGTGTGAATCCCACCTGCGGAGATGACATCACACTGTCTATCGAAGTAGACGATAACGGTATCATCACGAACGCCGGATTCTCCGGCGCGGGATGCGCAGTGTCCCAGGCTTCCACGGATATCATGCTCGACCTGGTTGTCGGAAAGAGCAAGGAAGAAGCGCATCAGTTGATTGAGATGTTCATGAAGATGGTGCACGGAGAACTCTCCGAAGAAGAGATGGACGACCTCGACGAGGCGGTCGCCTTAAAAGATATCGCACATATGCCCGCGCGTGCGAAGTGCGCGACGCTGGCGTGGCATACGTTAGACACAATGTTAGAGTAAAGAAAAGGGTGCCAGACACCGTTGCGATGTTAGACACAATGTTAGAGTAATGTTATGCACGGATGCTCCCGGGATAATCACCGCACGCAAACCATTTTGCGTGCTATAGATTTCCCTCGCGCATCCGTGTATTTACGTATACGACTAAAAAACAAGGTGCCTGGCTTCGTTACATTGTGTAACGGTGCCTGGCACCTTGTTGGCTTACATTACGTCATCCGTATGATCTTCATCAAAGTCGGCATCATGTCCGTCACTGATGTACTCGCGGGTGGAGATGCGCTTTCTCTCACGCTCTTCTTCGATGAGGTTCGAAAGCTCTTCCTTTACGTCGCGGACATTCTTGATGTTCTTTAATTCGAATTTGCCGAGGGACTTGTCGGAACTGTCGATTTCGATGGTTCCCATACCGAAGATGCGCTGTCCGAAGGACCGCTTTACGGAGAGATCGAGGATACGATAGAGTCTTACCTCATCCTCCTGTATATTGAGCATACCGCGCTTGATAAAGAGTCTGTCCTTGCTGTAGCTGTAGACCGTGAAGGTCCAGGGCAGTCCGCACCATACGCGCTTTCTGGCTTTCCATAAGATATCCATAGGTTGTCTCCTTTCGATTGCCCAAGATTACTAAGATTTATCATACATCATTTTTCTTTTGACATCAAGTTCAGTATATAATAAACTAATGACTGTTAGTAATCTAGAAAGGGAGAGAAACATTGGATCAGATTATAACTATTAACGACGCAATCAATGATATTGTCTGGACGAAGGTGGGCGTATGGCTTCTCATCGTTGTCGGCATTGTCATGACACTCATTACCGGATTTTTCCAGGTAAGACGCATCGGACACTGGATGAAGAAGACTGTGGGAAGTCTCTTCGACAAGAAAGTCATCGGACATACCGGTGAGAAGGCATCCATTTCCCAGTTCCAGGCGCTGTGTACGGCGCTTGCCGCAACCGTCGGTGTCGGTAACATCGCCGGCGTTGCAGCTGCGATCATGACAGGAGGCCCCGGTGCGGTGTTCTGGATGTGGATCGCTGCTTTCTTCGGTATGATGACCAACTATTCCGAGAACATCCTCGGTATCTATTTCAGAAGAAAGAACCAGCACGGCGAGTGGTCCGGCGGTGCCATGTACTACCTGCAGGACGGCCTCGGCGGATACAAGGGTATGAAGCACATCGGTAAGGCACTTGCCATCATCTTCGCAATCTGCGCAACCCTTGCTTCCTTCGGTATCGGAAACATGGGTCAGGTGAACAAGATCGTTATTAACTTCACCTCCGCGTTCAAGTGCGAGTTCCTTTCGTCCAAGGTGCTTTATTCTTCAGGTGACAAGGATGTAACGCTGTACATGCTGATCATCGGCATCGTGCTTCTCATCTTAGTCGGCATCGTGGTCATCGGCGGTCTTCAGAGAATCGCCTCCGTAGCAGAGAAGATCATTCCCTTCATGGTGGTTGTATATGTCATCGGCTCTTTCGTGATCATTTTTTCAAATGTATCGGAAGTCGGCAGGGCTTTCTCCGCAATCTTCGATATGGCTTTTACCAAGAAGGCTGCATGGGGTGGTGCGACAGGTGTTGCATTTAAGACCATCATCACACAGGGTTGTAAGCGAGGCGTCTTCTCCAACGAGGCAGGTCTCGGTTCCTCGGTTATGGTTCACTCCAACTCCAACGTGCGTGAGCCGGTGAAGCAGGGACTCTGGGGTATCTTCGAGGTATTCGCAGACACCATCATTGTATGTACCATGACGGCGCTTGTGGTTCTTACCTCCGGCGTGATTGACCTTAATACGGGTATTCCCGAGACAAACGAAGATGCAACCTTAGTTGCCGATGCATTTAATTCCATCTTCAAGATTGGCGGCATCAACTTCGGAAAGGGCTTTATCGCTCTTGCAATCCTGCTCTTCGCATTTACCACCATCCTCGGCTGGTCGCATTATGGCACGAAGGCTGTGGAGTATCTTGCAGGCAAGAATGCACCCGTTGTTACAAAGGTGTACAAGGTGATTTTCGTACTCATGATCGTTTCGGGTGCACTGATGACATCCTCGATTGCATGGGATATCTCCGATACTTTTAACGGCATGATGATGCTGCCGAACTTAATCGGTGTGCTTTCCTTAAGTCCGCTGGTATTAAAGCTTACCAAGAATTATGTTGATAGAAGGATCAAGAAGAGACATGTTGCGCCGATGCTTTCACACTTCCCTGACATTCAGGAAGAGAATGCGCGTGTGATCGCGGAAACCGGCGAAGACTAAGACAGACCCGGTGAGTTCGGGATCGTATTGTGATGACGAAGATGCGTCCGAGATCATCGGAGCAGTATTACGAAGGATTCGAGGAATCCGCAGGATCAAGTTCCGCGGCATGATTCAGCTGCGTATAAAGAAAGACTTCGTCCTTCTCCATCAGATGAAGCGTGCCCTTCGGGAGGATCATACGTCCCCCGCGGCGGATCATATAGATATAAGACTGTCTTGAAATATCGATATCTTTTATGGCGACACCATTCCAAGGATGGTGTCGCTTTATTGTTACCTCTTTGATGTTGGCCGGCCGCTCGCCGGGCAGATTCTCGGATCCGATGGTGACACGGTCACCGGGCGCAAGGATGACATCTCCACGAGGGATGATGGTTCTGCCACCGCGCTGGATCACGGCGATGGTGGCGCCCTTGGGAAGTCCGAGGTCCTTGATCTTCATACCGGCCCAGGTGTCATGTTTCTCAATGGAAAGGCGGATAAAACGGATATCTTCTTCCACGGAATCACCGAGCTTCTTTAAACGCTGGTACTGCTCGACGAATCCCGCGGAAATAATACCGGTAGGGATGGCGACCATGCCCACGCCCAGGAATGCGATTAGGATGCCGGCGATCTTGCCTGCGGCCGTGATGGGGTAGATATCCCCGTATCCCACGGTGAGCAGTGTGGAGGTGGACCACCAGATCCCGGAAAATGCATTGGAAAAAACTTCCGGCTGCGCATCATGCTCCAGGCCGTACATCGTAAGGCTCGAGGCAATCATCAAAACCGAAATGATAAAGACGGAAGACAGAAGCTGTTGCTTCTTGCTGATGATGACTTCCGTGATCACGTTCAGGGAATCATAGTATGCGTTGATCCTGAAGAGCCGCAGGATCCTTGCCACGCGGAACATACGGAAAGCTGCGGTACCGCCCGGGAAGAACACCGGAAGATAGTAGGGCAGGAAGGATAAAAGATCCACAATACCGGCGAAGGAGAAAATGTAACGGATGCGAGCTCTTCCTTCGCCTACATGGGGATAGAGATCCGGCGCCGTAATAAAACGCAGGATATAATCGATCGCAAAAAAGAACACCGTTGCAGCCTCAATGACGGAAAAAATCTGTCCGTAAGAAGCACGGAGATTGTCATAGGTGTTCATAATGGCTGCCGCAAGGTTTACAACAAGCGCGCCGGTGCTTAGGATGTCATATGCCTGGTTTACCGGCTCGTCCACCACACCCACGGAAACCATGTGGAACAGCTTATATCTGAATTTTAACCAACGTTTCTTATCCATGTGTACATCATAATATTTTTTCGGATTTTTCGCAAGACGGCGTTTGCGCCACATTTTTCGCCGCAATGGTACACGGGGCAGGTTGTTTGAGGCGCGCGTGTATGATATAATACTCATTGGGGTTTACCATTGTTTTGGGATACATAGAATTGCCGATCGGGGGTTGACATCTATGCAAAAAGAGACGATGTTTTTTTCAGAAAAAAGCGAAAGTGCGATCTGTTATGGTGTAAAAGAGAATACATGGAAGATGATGAACCGTCGGATCTGATGGGATGTTTATGTCCTGTCGGATTCGGCGATTTTTATATTAAGGAGGTATGATATGCTACGGACAAAAAGAATCAAGAGGATGATAAGTGCCATCATTGCAGCTTGTATGGTGTTTGTGATGATGCCGGGGGCAACGATCACTTCAAGGGCGGCCGAAAGATATTTTCAGGACGGACAGGTTATATTCATCGGAGATAAGGTGACGGTATTTGATTATACTTATATTGGTGAAGACTCTGAGAATTGTTCTATGCTGGATCTTGCTTGGAACGAAGATGCTCCATATGTACTGTCAGTGGGAGAGTATCAGGATGGACACTGGCCGTTTGTCTTCACAAATGAGTACTTTGACGAAACGTTTACTGTGGATGTAAATGCGGATAATGGAACCCAAAGACCTACAGGTCTTGTTTGCCATGGCAATGGTGATGAAAGCGTGCCCTATTCTTTTGAACCGTGCTACGATCCGCTAGTGAACGTGGAAAGCGTATCCCTTGATCATTCAACTCTGACGGTCAATGACATCTCAGAATTGAATGCCACAATCACTCCTTCCAATGCCACAGACAGGAACCTTATTTGGACCGTTACGAGTGGAACCGACAAAATAACACTCTATGAAAACTATACATATGGAAGGGGAGTACCAACATATGCAATCGCGGCAACCAAGGTATACATTAAAGCAAAAGCCGCAGGTACGGCAACAATCAAAGTACAGAGTGCTATGAACCCCTCAATATCTGCGACATGCACGGTGACTGTAGATCCCAAGTATAATGTTACAATCACCGGGGGCGCAAATGCGACAAGAACAGGTGGCGCCGTAACGCAGACGAACCTCTCCGGAGCGATGACGACGGTGACTTATACGGCAAATGAAGGATACATGTTTGATCCGTTCAAAACTCCGGACAGGTATGACCGGAAGAGCGTGAATGGCGTCACGATGCGATGGGTGAACAGTAAAACGATCACGGTTTCGGGAACTCCGACGACAACAACATCCGTGACGGTACCCGACGCAGTGGAGGGTACCTGCCTTGAACTAATTACTGCGGATCAGATCAATGCGCAGACTTTTCCGCTTGAACTTAATGACGGCGATTACATTATCTTTCCGCTGAGCGGATATTACTACAAGCCGAATGTACCAACACCGCTTTATGGTATGGCAGAGGATTATCATTATGTTGCCAAGGTAGCAGACGGAAAACTTATGGTAGACACGTTGTGGAACCTGAATGATTCTCGGTCCCAGTACACGAAGGCAGAGGCATCGACATGGATGCTCGGATATGAGTCGGGTCGTTTTCGCTTTTATGAACGAACTCGTGCGGCGGTTACAACCGCACCTGAAGCGAACAATCCGACCTATAACGGATCGGAGCAGGCGTTGGTGAGTAGCGGAGTGTCGGATGGCGGTACAATGCAATATGTCATCGGAACGGATGATACAACCCCTCCTAGTTTGGGATGGAGCGAAGAGGTTCCAAAAGCTACGAATGCGGACGATTATTATGTGTGGTATCGCGCTGTGGGTGACGGGATAAACCACAGTGATTCTGCGACCGGAGTCGTTACTGCAACCATCGGGAGAAAGAATGTAACGATCACACCGGATGCGAAGAGCAAGGATGCCGGTGAAGCGGATCCGGAGCTTACGTATCAGGTAACCGGGCTCTGTGGCAACGAGACCCTGACGGGTGTCAGCATTCAAAGAGAGCCGGGTGAAGCCGCAGGTCGGTACAGGATTACCGTGACGGTTGATGATACATTGAATCCGAATTACGCGGTCGATGCAAGTGCGACGGCTGATTTTACGATCAATGCGGAGCAAACCGGCGGAGATGAACAAAAACCCGCACCTGAGGTAAATGTGCTCTACAGCTCACATATTCAGAATCAGGGATGGGAGAAGAAGGTAAGTAAAAACGGAGCAGTGTCAGGTACCACAGGAGGGTCTCTGAGAATGGAAGCCTTCGTTGCGAAGGTAGATGGAAATAAGAACCTTGGGATCCAATATGCTGCACATGTCCAGGATTACGGCTGGATGCCGTGGTCAGCGAACGGTGAGATAGCGGGCACCTCCGGTGAGAGCAAACGTATGGAAGCCGTCAAGATCCAGCTGACCGGCGCAGATAAGGATAAGTACGACGTCTACTACCGTGCCCATGTACAAAATTTCGGATGGCTTAACTGGTCGAAGAACGGTGAGGCAGCAGGTACCGCAGGATACGGATACAGACTTGAAGCACTTCAGATCCGGATTGTTCCGAAGGGCAAGGCGATTGAGCAGAACGCTGCAGGGATCAAGAGTGTGAAGACCGAGTGTTACGTTGCGAAGGATAAGAACCAGCAGCCTGTTGTATCGGGAAGCGACAAGGTGAGTGTTTCCTACAAGACGCACGTACAAAACGATGGCTGGCAAAGTTGGAAGAGCAACGGAGCAGTCTCGGGAACTTATGGCAGAAGCCTGCGCCTCGAAGGTATCAACGTAAACCTTTCCAACAAGGATTATACCGGCGGCGTACGCTACAAGACACATGTTCAGAATATCGGCTGGGAGAAGATGTGGCACACCGACGGCGAGACCGCCGGAACCTACGGTAAGTCCCTCAGACTTGAGGCAATCGACATTGAGCTTTATGGTGAGATGGCAGAGCATTATGATGTGTACTACAGAGTACACTGCCAGAACTACGGCTGGCTTGCCTGGGCGAAAAACGGTGAAAACGCCGGAACTTCCGGCAGAAGCTACCGGCTCGAAGGGATCCAGGTAGTCCTTGTACCCAAGGGTGGTGCAGCTCCCGCCGCTAATTACGGCGGTGTGATCACAAACACAAAGCAGGCCTACCTGCCAAGATAATCGAGAATATAAGAAGAATCACTTGTGTTTGTGCAGTGATTTCAGGACGGTGAGATCGGCAAGGATGAATCTCAAACGGGGTTGGGGCCCTGTTTGAGGATTCGCCTTGGCCGAATCACCGTCGAAACAGACTGCGTTTTTAAAAGCGCAGTCTGTTTTTTGTGTGGCGGGGCAGGATGCGCTTGATATAATTTCCATATACGATATAATGACCGAGTAGGAGAAGAAGAAAATGCTTGGTTCGATTTTGATCATTATTGCGGGATGCTTCTGGGGAAGCATGGGAATCTTTGTAAGAAGGCTGGCCGAATACGGATTTGACTCCATACAGATCGTTGCGATACGTGTAACACTGGCTGCTTTGATCTTTGCGTTGGTGCTATTTATAAAGGACCGGAAAGGATTTAAGATTCGGGTCAAAGATCTTCCTTTGTTTCTCGGACTCGGTTTTGGGAGTATCCTGTTTTTTACGGTTTGCTATTTTACGGCGATCACGATGATGTCGCTTTCGACGGCGGCCATACTGCTTTACACATCACCCGTATGGATCATGCTGATGTCGGTGATGTTCTTTCATGAAAAACTGACCGGCAGGAAAATATCAGCTCTGCTCCTTGCGCTTGCGGGCTGTGTGCTGGTTTCCGGGATTTCGGGTGAAGGTATGACGCTTGCGGGACTCCTTGTGGGTCTTGGAGCCGGAGTAGGATATGGATTATACAGCATCCTGGGGACGGTCGCATTGCGCAGGTATTCGCCGTACACTGTAACGACCTATACATTTGTCTTTGCGGCAATCGGCTCGTGGTTCATCAGCCGCCCCGTGGATGTGTACCATAAGTTTTCGGCTGCAACGGATGTCGGTTTTTTGGCACTGTTTTGCGTCTTGACGGCGCTTGTCACTGCGGTGATTCCGTTCCTTGCATATACGCTCGGACTTAACAGCGTGGAGGCAAGCAAGGCGGGGATTATTGCAACGATCGAACCCATGGTGGCAACATTGATTGGTGTCGTTGTCTTTTCAGAGCCGCTGACATTGATGTCAGCTGCGGGTATTCTGCTGATTCTGTCAGCGGTGGTTGTGCTGAATTTGAAGAAGCGTGAGGGGGATTCGAATAGATGAGCAGTGTACTTACAAACAAAAAATACAGTGGTTACATTTGGCATTTTATATTTGCTGTGCCGTTTGTTGGAATATCACTTCTGTTTATTGAATTTACAAAGGGTATCAACTGGTATCTCATCAGTACTGCGCTACGAATCGTTTTTGGAGTTGCGATACTTTTTGTTTCGACAAAGCTTTTCGAGAAAAAGACGTCAGAGATTGTTTCTTTCAGGAATACGAAGGGAGCACTCCTTGCGGGTACGGGATTTCTGGTATACTTCTTGTACTACATTATCCTTGTGACCTCAGGCTTCGGTAGAATTACAGGACTCACGGTTGGCGTATTCTTATCAAAGATCCTTCTTCAACAGATATCAACCGGGTTTTATGAGGAGTTGAATTACAGATTCCTTCTCTTAGAGGGGATGAAGTATTCCAAGAATAATACAGGTATTAGAATCGTGCTTGTCCTCGTAAGTTCGATCCTTTTTGGATTGCTTCATTGCGTTACGGGATGGAATACGTATACGTTCCTCCAGACCGGGGCAATAGGTTTTGCCTTTGCCGTTATATTTGTTAAATCCGGCAATATCCTCATACCGATGATTCTACATTTTATCTACGACGTGTTTGCCAAAACGGCGGTATATATTGAGTGGAACCATACAGCGGTATTTGATGGATTATCGTCTGTATTCGAGATTATGCTGGCGGTGATGTTCGTGCTGTCATGTATCATCCTGATCGTGCCGGAGAGGAAGTCATAGATATGAAAGTATATGTATTATGGCACGTTTATGAGCTAACCGATGATTGTGGGGAACATGATGAAGAAAAACTAATCGGAATCTATTCAACGGAGGAGAAGGCCAAGGAGGCCATTCAAAGCCATAAAGATTTAGAAGGGTTTAAAGATCTTCCTGTCGATTGCTTTGAAATACATGAATATGAGGTGAATCGCTCCGGTTGGAATGAAGGATTTACGACGGTGAGATACAGAGATAAAGATTGAGATTTAGGAGGGCATATGGATGCAAGAGAATTCATAAACATTTTGCATGTGGCTGAAAAACTAAAAGATACCCCAAGGCACTGTACAACATCGGGAAGAAGGGTTGAAAGCGTTGCTGAGCATAGCTGGAGAGTATCACTTATGGCGCTACTTCTACGAAGTGTATTTCCGGATGCCGATATGAATAAGGTTGTAAATATGTGTATAATCCACGATCTCGGAGAATGCTTTACGGGAGATATTCCGACCTTTATCAAAACAGATTCTGACAGGAAGACTGAAGATGAACTCCTTGCTGAATGGGTTGAATCTTTGCCACCGGAAGTGTCATGCGATTTGCGCGAACTATATGCTGAGATGGACGAACAGGTGACTGTCGAAGCAAAGATATTCAGGGCACTTGATAAACTCGAAGCTGTTATCCAGCATAACGAATCACCGCTTGATACTTGGTCGGAAAATGAGTTTGAACTTAACAAAACGCACGGATCGGATGCGGTCGCTTTTTCAGGGTGGCTTTCAGCTTTGCGAGAAGAAGTAAGGTTAGATACTGCTACGAAGATAGAGAATGAGCGTAACTAGTATGGATTAACTCTGAGTTCGGCTGTGACATTCCTCATGACAAGTGCGTCGGATATAAGGTTCCGTTGTTTTTGAATGGTGAAGATAATATTTCAAACCTTGAACTGACAGATATGGAAGTGTACCGGGGAATTATGGGGCAGATGATGCCGTAACAGGGATTGAGGTAAATGGCTTTTGGAGAATCGATCATGGTAAAAGAAAGTAATAGCAACATCGTATTGATTGGAATGCCGGCTTCCGGGAAAAGTACGGTCGGAGTAATCCTTGCCAAGGTTTTGGGAATGGATTTCATAGACAGTGATATTGTAATACAGCAAAGAGAAGGCGCCAAGCTGAACGAACTGATCGAAAAGCACGGTGTTGATGACTTTATGAAACGAGAAGAGAGAGCAATTCTCGGAATCAATGTGACGAATACAGTCATAGCAACAGGGGGCAGCGCGGTATATAGTGATGCTGCCATGAAACATCTCGCGAAGAATTCAACAATCGTCTATCTGAAGGTCGAACTTGATGATCTTAAAAGACGACTTTCTGATATCAAAGGCCGGGGCGTGGTGCTGAGGGATGGAGAGACGCTGGAGACGATATACGAAATGCGTACAAGGCTTTATGAGAAATACGGCGATATTACAGTCGGGGAAGATAATGCGTCCATCGAGGACACTGTACGAGCAGTTGTGGAAAGGGTATAGAAAGCAATTAGAGGTATGGCGATAAATCCAAAAGGCAAGCGGAAAATTGTCGTCAACGATGACGTGTTCTACTGGTTTGTCAGAGTAGAAAAAGATGGCAGTCACAGGATTCATATTACGACCTCAGACAAAAAGATGAATTGGACATACCCGATGCTTGATACTGAGGTACCTGTCACGCCTGAGTATGTTCGTGAACTCATCTTGAATTCTGGCGTATAGAATGGTTGATACGGACCGAGAAACTCCAAATGGGGTTCTCGGTCCGTGTTTTATTAGGATGTGTACGGACGAGGATGAGGAAAATGTGCAGATTCGTCCGTACATGCCCGGTAAGAATACGGACGAAATGGCTCCGAGAAGCTAATCAGTCCGTGCCAGCGAGAGATTAATACGGACGAAAACAGCGAATTGGAGGAAATCGTCCGTGTTTTGGGAGGATGCGTACGGACGAAACGAGGAAGAAAGTCAGAATAGTCCGTGCGAGACCGGCAAGAATACGGACTAAACTGGCGTATTGGCGGAGTTCGTCCGTACAGGATGCGGGAAAGCACGGACGAAATGGCTCCGAGAAGCTAATCAGTCCGTGCCGGGGAGAGATTAATACGGACGAAACGAGGAAGAGAGTCAAAATAGTCCGTGCCGCCCGTCACTTGCTTGGTATTGACAAAGTGCCGGAACAGGCATATAGTAGAAGCGAACTTCGGGGCAGGGTGAAATTCCCGACCGGCGGTACAGCCCGCGAGCCGAGCCATGCGGCAAGGCAGATATGGTGTGATTCCATAGCCGACAGTAAAGTCTGGATGAGAGAAGAAGTGATCCGGCAGGATTGTTTTATTTGAGATGATTAACCCGAGGTTTATACTCGGGTTTTTTATTTGAGATGATTAACCCGAGGTGTAGCCCCCCCAGGTTTTTGTTTTTTTGTGAGAATCAAATCACAGAAATCAGGCAACATGAATCAGGCAATATGAATCAGGCAATATGAATCAGGCAATATGAATCAGGCAACAAGAATCAAGCAACATGAATCAAGCATCATGAATCAGGCAACATGAGCCAGGCAATATGAATCAGGCAACAAGAATCAGGCAACAAGAATCAGGCAACAAGAATCAGGCAACATGAATCAGGCTATATGAATCGATGTACATGTTTGTGACCGGTAAATCAACGGTTTACATGGAATCGTATGATGTGAGTTATAGGATATATGACAGAATTATTCGCAGACAATTCAATTGAACATGAAACCTACATGCGTCGGGCGATCGCGCTTGCAAAGAAAGGCATCGGCGCCGTGAACCCGAATCCGCTGGTGGGTGCGGTGATCGTGAAGCACGGTCGTGTGATCGGCGAGGGTTATCACGCCAGGTACGGGGAGCTTCATGCAGAAAGAGACGCGCTGAAAAAGGTGACGGAAGATCCCGCGGGCGCGGAAATGTATGTGACTTTGGAACCCTGCTGCCATACGGGTAAGCAGCCACCCTGCGTGGAAGCGATCGTCGAGGCTGGCATCCGGAAGGTGTACGTCGGATCGGACGATCCGAATGCGCTTGTGGCCGGAAAGGGAATCACTTATCTTCGGGAGCGCGGAATCGAAGTGGAGACACATGTGTTAAAGGATGCGTGCGACGCCTTAAATCCCGTCTTCTTCCATTACATCACGACGAAGACGCCTTATGTGGTGATGAAGTACGCCATGACGATGGACGGAAAGATCGCATCTGCCACGGGCAAGAGCAAATGGATCTCCGGAGAGGCATCCCGCGCACGCGTGCAGGAGATGCGAAATGAGCTGACGGGGATCATGGTCGGGATCGGCACGGTGCTTGCGGATGATCCGATGCTTACGTGCAGGATCGAGGGCGGAAGAAACCCCGTGCGGATTGTCTGGGACAGCGACCTCCGTATCCCGGAAGAAAGCAACCTGGTAAAAACCGCAGAGGCAATCCGGACGATCGTACTGCATGATGAGAAGCTTGCCTACGACGAAGCAAGCAAAGAAACGATGGAAATGCTAAGAAGCAGGAAGGCGGAGCTGATCGGACTTCCGACCGTTGAAAGACGGATCGGAGGAAGGCAGATGCTTGATCCGACGGTTGCCATGACGCGGCTTGGCGAGGCAGGGGTTGACGGCATCCTCCTTGAGGGAGGAGGAACCCTGAACGAGGGTCTGCTTTCCGCAGGTGCGGTGCAGGAGGTTCGGATCTTTCTTGCTCCGAAAATCCTCGGAGGAAGAGATGCTTTAACTCCCGTTGAGGGGGTGGGCTTTGACAGCCCGGATCTTGCGGCGGCATTTACACTGATTGAGACGGAGCGCATCGGGGAAGACATTTTCCTGCGCTATGTAAAGAAAGAGGTATAAGAGATGTTTACGGGTATCATAGAAGAAGTCGGAGAAATCCTGTCCGTCACGAAGGGCGCGGTCTCCGGAAGCCTTAAGATCCGGGGAAGCGTGGTGACGAAGGGATCTGCGGTCGGTGATTCCATTGCTGTAAACGGTGTTTGCCTTACGGCAACGTCCATCGAGGGCGATACATTTACCGCAGATGTAATGGCGGAAACGATGCGTCGAACCTCGCTCGGAAGTCTTCACAAGGGCAGCAGCGTGAATCTCGAACGTGCCATGGCTGCGGATGGCAGATTCGGCGGGCATATGGTGAGCGGTCATATCGACGGAACCGGAACCGTTCGCGAACTGAAGAAAGAAGAAAATGCAACCTGGGTAACCGTGGATGCGGAAAAGAAGATCCTTGATCTCATTGTGGAAAAAGGGTCTATCGCAATAGACGGTATCTCCCTCACCGTGGCTTATGTGGATGAAAGATGCTTTAAGGTGTCCATCATTCCGCATACGGGAAGCGCAACGACGCTCCTTTTGAAAAAGCCGGGGGACGTTGTGAATCTTGAGAATGACATCGTCGGAAAGTACGTGCAGAAACTGCTTTCCGTGAAAGAAGAACAAAAGGAATCCGGCGGCGTGAGCATGGATCTGCTCGCACGAAACGGATTTTTGTAGGAGGAAATATGAGCGAAGAAGTAGTATTTGACAGTATCGAAGACGTGGTAAAAGACCTTGCTGCAGGCAAGATCGTGGTGATCTTGGACGATGAGGACCGTGAGAATGAGGGCGATGTCATCTGCGCGGCTGAGTTTGCAACCACAGAAAATGTAAACTTCATGGCAAGCTATGCCAAGGGCCTGATCTGTATGCCCATGGATCCGTCCTATACGGAGAAACTCCATCTGCCGCAAATGTGCATCACCAACACAGATAATCACTGCACGGCATTTTCCGTATCTGTAGATCACGTGAGTACCACGACGGGAATCTCTGCGGAGGAGCGAGGCATCACCGCAAGAAAGTTCGTGGAGGAAGGCGCAAAGTCGGAGGACTTCAGACGTCCCGGTCATATGTTTCCGCTTGAGGCACGTCCGGGCGGCGTGATCGAGCGAAGAGGCCATACCGAGGCTACGGTGGATCTGATGAAGATTGCCGGATTAAAACCCGTGGGACTGTGCTGTGAGATCATGAAGGAAGACGGTACGATGATGCGAAGAGACGACCTGTTCGCATTTGCGAAAAAGCACGGGTTCAAGATCTCTACGATCGAGAAGCTGATCCGCTACAGGAAGGAACACGAGGTCTTCGTGGAGTGCGTGGCGAAGGCGAAGATGCCCACGAGATATGGCGAGTTCACCATCTACGGTTACATCAACAAATTAAACGGCGAGCATCACGTAGCTTTGGTTAAGGGCAATGTGACGGACGGCGAGCCGGTACTTTGCAGAGTGCATTCCGAGTGTCTTACCGGTGACGCTTTGGGTTCCGCGAGATGCGACTGCGGTCAGCAGTACGATGCGGCCATGAAGATGATTGCCAAAGAAGGCAGAGGCGTGCTACTATACATGAGGCAGGAGGGAAGAGGTATCGGCCTGATCAACAAGATCCGTGCCTACGAATTGCAGGATCAGGGACTCGACACCGTCGAGGCAAACTTAAAACTCGGATTCCCGGAAGACGCGAGGGATTACACCATCGGCACACAGATCCTGGTGGACCTCGGTATCCACAAACTGAGACTGCTTACCAACAATCCCTTGAAGGTCTACGGATTAAAGGGATTCAACCTTGAAATCGTTGAGCGCGTGCCCATCGAGATGGAGCCGGGCGCTTATGATATGTTTTACCTGAAGACAAAAAAAGAGAAGATGGGACATCTTCTGAATCTGTAAATGTATCAAAGGAGGAACTTTCACATGAGAACACTGGAAGGCAATATGGTTCAGAGCGGTATCAAGATCGGTATCGTTGCATCAAGATTCAATGAGTTTATCGTATCCAAGCTGATCGGCGGCGCAGAGGACGGACTGACCCGTCACGGCGTGGCAGATGACGATATCACCCTTGCGTGGGTGCCCGGCGCATTTGAGATCCCGCTTGTGGCAAAGAAGATGGCGGAGTCCGGAAAGTATGATGCGGTTATCTGTCTGGGGGCCGTGATCCGCGGCGCAACCAGCCATTACGATTATGTGTGTGCCGAGGTGTCCAAGGGTATCGCACAGGCATCTCTTTCTTCCGGCGTACCCGTAATGTTCGGCATTCTGACTACGGATACCATCGAGCAGGCAATCGAGCGCGCGGGAACCAAGGCCGGCAACAAGGGCTATGACTGCGCACTCGGCGCAATCGAGATGATCAATCTGATGAAACAGGTATAAATCGAATGAATGAACGCAAGCTGAAACAACTGAATCTGATCGTTGTAATCGCGGCAGTTGTGGGCGTCTTGTGCATGGGAATCTTCACCTTCTTCTTCGCACCGGACGGACAGAATAAGATCACCACCGGAAAGCCGGAAGATTTCAACAAAGACTGGGTTTTGAGAAACTACAAGGGTCAGAACGACATGCTGATCACACTTCCGGCGAAGCTTGACTACGGTGCCAATGACATCGTTACCATCATGCGTCAGGTTCCGGAGGGTGTGACGGATGACACGGCACTCTTTTTTGAAACGGAATTCCAGAACGTGGTTGTGGATATCGGTGATATTCGTGTCTATAGCTACGGTGTGATGAACAACCAGAAGCTGACCAGGACGGCGGTTCCCTGTCAGCATGTGGTGTCCCTTGCAGGTGCCAAGCCCGGGGATGTCATCGCAATCTATCTTGCTTCAGGGTATGACAAGTACAGCGGAAGATTACCGTCTGTAAAGATCGGATCCAGAGGAGACATCGTTTCGGGAATCATCCTGGGAAACGGTGCAGGTTTTGTGTTCGCGCTTACACTGATCGCCATCACGATCGTGCTCTTCGTCGGCATGATGCTGAACAGAAAAGTTGAGATCGATCGAAGGAGATCGGCCTATGCATTTTCCTTTGTGATCGCTGCGGCGCTTTGGAGTCTTACATCCAATCCCATCATGCAGCTTCTCACCAAGAATGCCTTCGGACTTTATATGAGCAGTATGGTGCTCCTTCTGTTGCTTCCCGTCCTGTATCTGATGCACTTAAGATGCTTTGCGGTGAAGAAGCGTTTTGCGAAGATCTTTGAGATCGGCATCTATGTATTCTCCGTCTTTATGCTTACGGGAATCGTGTTCCAGATGCTGTATGTACTTGACTTTGCCACCTACATCGTGGTGACAAAGGTGATGATACTGATCGGTCTCATTGTGCTTGCGGCCATCATGTATCTGGCGGCGGACGTCTATACGGACAAGAGCATCGTGAGCAATCTGCTTGCGCATATGGTGCTTACGGTGTCCTGTGTACTCGAGGCGGTGCTGTCCCTCTTTCGGTTCTACAAAAAAAGCGACGGACTGGTGCTCTCCGTCGGACTTTATATCTTCCTTGTGATGCTTATGATCACGGCCGAGAAGGCAATGGCACAGGAAGTCGTGAAGGAACGCGACGATGCTTTAAGCAATGTGGAAGAAAAGAAGGAACTTGCGTTTAAACATATCAATTCCCGCTTCGTCTACAGCACACTCGGTACGGCCATGTCGTCGCTTCGGGATACGGATCCCGAGAACAGCCGTCTGATCTACAATACGTCCGTGTACATGAAGTACAACATGCAGACGATCCAGGAAAGGACGATGGTACCCTTTATCGAAGAGCTTTCCTACATCAAGGCTTATCTTGGCATGCAGGAGAAGAACCATCCCGGACTTTCGTGTTCCGTGGAAGACAAGATCGTGGAATTCTCCGTTCCCTTTAACACCGTGGAACCCCTCGTGGAAAATGCGGTGAAAAACGGTGCGCTTTCCGGAAGCACGCCGGGCAAGATCGTGATCCGCAGCTATGAGCGCCTCGACTGTTTTGCGATCCAGATCGTGGACAACGGCGTGGGAATCGGACCCGATAAGAAGTTCACCGGAAAGACTTCCTTCAAGGAAATCAGGAGAGTGCTCAAGACAAAATGCGGCGGCGCCGTTGAAGTAAAGACGAAGCCGGACAAGGGAACGATCGTAACCGTGAAGATTCCGAAATCGGGTTATGAGATCAAGGAGTAAGTTATGACATTTTCAGAACAGATCGTATACGGGATGTTTCGACCCGGAAAGTATAAAGAACTGCTGGACCTCAAAAAGGGAAGGTCCGTGGCATATGTGATCGTGATGATGCTGGTGCTCGGAATCGTGGGATTTCTGATTCCGGTCAGTGCGACGGTTGCCGGCTTTGGTGGATTCACGGAGCTGTTTGAAAAAAAGATGGCGCCGGTCACTTACGAAGAAGGAACGATGAGCATCGAGCGTCCGTTTTCGTTAAATCTCGGGACGGTGAAAGTGGTCATCAACACGGAAAAAGATCATGTGACGGAAGAACGCGTCAAGGCACCGGGTGCTTACGTGGCGTTCGGCGCAAAGTTTGTGAATCTCTACATCTCCGCGGGCGGCAGGGTGGATGACTTCGGCGGCTACAAGCTTACGGACATTTTTCCGCCAAGACTCGACAATCAGACGCTGGTGCGGGCGGTTCCCTACATTTACGTCTACCTCGCGGTCGGTTTCCTCTTTTCGTGCATCGGCTATTTTATCAAGTATGCGATCGTTGCGCTGATTTTCTCCATCGCAGTCAACGGCCTAAACAAACAATTGGCCTTAGGATTAACCTTCGGCCAAGTGTTTATGCTCTGCTTCTACGGACAGACAGCAGCGATGATCTTATCCAATTTCAATACGGCACTCGGGCTGTTTCCGTCAATGATAGTCAGCGTAGTCGGAATCTTTATCTCGGTGCACATGATGACGACATCACTCGCCCTGATGCGTCATGATCGTGAGGTCTAGGATCTCACGATCTGTCATCTCGCTCATGCGGCTGTTATGAAATCTGCCGTCCTCGGTCACATCCTCGGCGACAAACTCGGGAGGAATGTAATCGCGGGCGGTTTTTTCGTCCGGAAATTCAATCTCTGCAAGTACGAGTCCGGCAAATGCGCCGTCAAATACGTCAAGTTCCATGGTGAGACCGTCGTCTAAAGGGATCAGGTATCTCGTCTTGGAAATGATGTTGCCTTCGGTCTTGGCGATCAGGCGGGTGTAGGAGTCCTTTTCCATATCGATCTCATACTCTTCATGTACCATCAGACCGCCCGATTTTACGGTTAAAATGTACCGGTCACCGGTAACGGAATCCTCTTTGTGGCGGATCCGGATCACAGGCTCGGTGCTGATGTATCCCTGCTCGATATGGTAGTAATCATACATGTCCAGATCGCCGGGTAATTCTTTTAAGATAAACTTTCTTTCAATCTCCATACCGCTCGTTCCCTTCTTGAAGAATACTGCAATATATTATATACTATCCCTGTGTGCGGGCGCAAGTGCGCCGTGCTTTTAATGAGGAGGAAATCTATGAGCTTTTTGAATATGTATTTTGCAGAAGGGTTTGAAGAGGTAGAAGCACTTACGGTGGTGGATCTTTTGAGAAGAGCCGGCATACGTGTCGATATGGTATCCATCTCCGGTGACCTTGTCGTGAAGGGATCTCACGGAATCCGCGTGGTCTGTGACCGCATGTTTGACGACGCCGAAGAAGCGGACGGACTGATCCTTCCCGGCGGCATGCCCGGCACGACCTATCTGAAGGAACACAAGGGACTGGATGCAGTGATCCGCGATTATGATGCGAAGGGCAAACTGCTTGCGGCCATCTGCGCGGCACCCACCGTCTTTGGTGAGATGGGACTCTTGAAGGACCGCGAGGCCTGCTGCTATCCGGGACTTGAACCCAGACTGCTGCGTGCCAGGGTGTCTCATGAGCCGGTGACGGTCTGCGGTAATCTTGTGACCAGCCGCGGAGTCGGTACGGCCATCGCATTTGCGCTTGAAATCATCACCATCCTGACAGACAAGAAGACGGCGGATGAGATCGCATACGGCGTCGTATACACGGAACAGGACAGATAATCATACAGGGGAGAGAAGAAATGAACGAGATGACAGCAGGGGAGATCGCGAAGATTACCGGAGGCAGGCTATTGTGCGGCGATCCGGATACGGTGATTTGCGGACTCTGTATCGATTCGAGAGTTGCGAAGGAAGGAGACCTCTTTGTGCCCATTGTCGGTGCAAAGGTGGACGGGCACAGATTCATCGAGTCCGTATTGGAAAAAGCGGCAGCGACGCTTACCTCCATCCATCGCGATGTGGTGGTATCCGAAAAGCCCTACATCTTTGTTGAAGATACCGTGCGCGCCATGCAGGATATCGGCGCATACGCAAGAAACAGCTTTACCGGACCGATCGTGGGTGTGACCGGAAGTGTGGGAAAGACCACGACCAGAGAGATGATCGCAACGGCGCTGTCCGGCTGTGCCAAGACCTATCGCACGAAAAAGAACCTGAATTCACAGATCGGTGTACCGATCACGCTTTTTGAGATGGATGCTGACGCCGAGTGTGCGGTGGTTGAGATGGGCATGAGCGAGGTCGGAGAGATGGAACGCCTTTCCGAGATGGTGCGTCCCGATATCTGCGTGATCACCATGATCGGTGTAGCGCATATCGAGAACCTCGGAAGCAAGGAAGCAATCCGCAGGGAGAAACTCGCCATCACCAGTCACATGAACCCGGACGGCGTGCTGTTCTTAAACGGTGACGATGCCCTCCTAAAGGAGATGAAGGGCCGTACCCTGTGCAATACACTCTACTACGGAACCGCACCCTGGTGCGAGTACCGCGCAGAGAACATCCGCATGACGGACGATTATATGTATGCTTACGACTATGTGCACAAGGATGAACGCATCCCCGTGCTTCTGAATACGCTCGGCGCACACAATGTCACCAACTCTCTTGCGGGTATGGCGGTAGCCGACTATCTCGGACACGATCTTCATAAGACGGCGAAGACCTTCGAGTCCTTCCAGGGCCTCAGACAGAAGGTGATCCGTGTTCCGGGCAAGTACACCATCATCGATGATACCTATAATGCGAGCCCCGACTCCATGATCGCGAGCATCAATGTGCTTGCGGACATCAAGACCGAAGGCAGGAAGATCGCTGTACTCGGCGATATGTTTGAACTCGGCCCCGACAGCGAGAAGTATCATTATCAGGTCGGAGAGTACCTTGCCACCAAGGATATCGACGAGCTTGTAGTGGTCGGAGAACTTTCGGGAAAGATCCGTCAGGCGGTGGAGGATGCCGGTGCGTCGATCAAGTGCTATTCCTTCAAGGACAACGGTGAGGTGGTGCTTTACCTAATGAGCGTCATGAACCCGGAAGACATCGCTTTGATCAAGGCTTCCAACGGTATGCACCTGGATGAAATTGTCAGAAACATGCTTGGATAAAACGGGCATTTATGATATAATTTTATGGGGTTTTTACAAGGAGGTATAAGACTTATGGATCAATTGGAACTTGCTAAAAGACATGGGATTGAGAAGTGTAATCAGGTCACGATGAGGGGATACCTGGTTTACAACGTTATTCTGCTCGGCTGTTATCTCTTAGAGGTGATCAAGGGCAGCAGAACGCTTGGGTATTATGCGATCTTTGCAATTCTTTCCATTCTTCCGCTTGTGTTGATGTTCATGGCTTACAGCCAGAATCATGCCAGTGAGAACGTGCTCCGCGTGATGATGGTTGGTTACGCCTTCTTTTACGCCTATACGGTATTCACCACGACATCGCATGTGGCATTCATTTACGGAGCTTTGGTTGCAGTTTTCGTGATTGTTTACGGCAACAAGAGAGCCAGCCTGATCTTCTCGGCGGGACTCTTCATTCTAAATGCCTTGCAGGTCGGTATTCAGGCCGCGCAGGGAGAGATCGCCAAAGCCGATCTTCCGGATATCGAGATCCGACTCGGATTCACACTTCTTTACGCCATCTTTATCGTGATGGTTACGGATACCATCATCAAGAATGACGATGACAAGATGGCGACCATCGAGCGGGAGAAGGAAGTTGTGTCGGCAATGCTTACACAGATTCTTGAGATTTCCCAGACGATGACCGGTGATATTGATACGGTGGCCGAAAAGATGGGTATCCTTGAGGATTCCGTGGCGCAGACAAAGTCTTCCATGCAGGAAGTGAGCAGCGGTACCACGAACACCGCGGATTCCGCATCCAGCCAGCTTGCCAAGACGGAAGAGATTCAGACCTTCATCGAGAAAGTCGAGAATGTCAGCAAGGCCATTACCGGCGATATGAATGATGCGAACAACGAAGTTCTCTCCGGCAAGGAGAAGATCGATGAACTGATCGTTCAGGTTCAGGCATCCGACGACTCGGGCAACAAGGTATCTGAGGAGATGGAGAAGCTTACCAGTTATGCATCCGAGATGCAGGGTATCGTGAAGCTCATTATGGGCATCACAAATCAGACCAGCATGCTCGCCTTAAATGCATCCATCGAGGCAGCGCGTGTCGGTGAGGCAGGCAAGGGCTTTGCGGTGGTCGCAAGCGAGATTTCCAATCTTGCACAGCAGACATCCGACGCAACGGTTGATATCACCAGCCTGATCACCAACATCGCCAAGGAACTTGACGAGGTGAACATCGTGGTCGGCAATCTCCTCGATAACAACCGCAAGCAGAGTGAGGCAGCGGCAGAGACGGCCGAGAGCTTCGAAACCATTGCCAATCGTACCGAGAATATCAAAGAACAGACAGAAGAACTCGCGGTACTCGTTGCAGAGCTTGCAAGCTCCAATGAGTCCATTGTTGAAAGTATCCAGACCATCTCATCCGCTTCCGAACAGGTTGCCGCACATTCCGCAGTGACACTCGAGGCAAGCGAGAAGAACACGGACATCGTAGTCGATGTGGGCTTGGTTGTGGATGAACTTAAGAATCTTGCGGATCGTCTGAACGAGCTTCAGGCGCAGGCATAGGAACGAAAGGGACAGTCGGGCAGAATCTTTCTGCCCGATTGTTTGTGTAAATACGATGAAAAAACGTGTTGTACTGGTGGCAAATTCCGCCTCCATGATCGACCATTTCAACAGAGACAATATCAGACTTCTTCAGGAAAAGGGATGCGACGTGACCGTGGCGGCCAATTTCCGCGAAGGAAACTCCAGTACCGACGAAAAGATCGAGAGCTTTCGAAGATGGCTTGTCGAAGAAGATATCGACATCGTGGATCTTCCAATCCCGAGAAAGCCCTACCAGATCGGGAAGGCAATTCGATCCACGCGGCTGCTTGCCGATTACATGAAAGAAAAACCGTGCGTCCTGATGCACTGCCAGACTCCATTCGGTGGCGTCTGCGGTCGGCTGGCGGCGAAGAGATTCCGAAAGAAGCAAGGCATGAAGGTGATTTACTTTGCGCACGGTTTCCACTTTTTCAAGGGTGCATCCCCGAAGAATTATATGATCTATTATCCGATCGAACGGCACTATGCGAGGATCACGGATCTTCTCCTGACATCCAACGACGAGGACTTTCGCGCAGCGCAGAAATTTCCCTGCAAGGATGTGCGCTTTGTCCCGGGCGTCGGCGTGGATACGGACAAGATCCATGATATCACTGCAGACCGGACAGCGCTTCTCAATGAGCAGGGCATACCGAAGAACGCAAAGCTCATTTTAGTCGGTGCAGAACTGATCCCCCGCAAGAATGTCGAAACGGCCATCCGTGCATTTGCACGCATGAAGGACAGGAATACTTTCCTTCTGATCTGCGGCAAGGGCGAGATGCAGGAGGAGCTGCGGCAGCTTTCTCTGCTCGAGGGCGTATCCGAGCGTGTCCGTTTTCTGGGGTATCGGACAGACCTTACCTCCATCATGCACATGGTGGACTGCCTGCTTTTTACCAGCCGGCAGGAGGGACTTTCTGTGGTGATGCTTTCGGCTATGGCTGCGGGTCTTCCGGTGGTTGCCTCCGACATCAGAGGGAACCGCGATCTGCTTGACCATGAGACGGGCAGATCCTATCTGCTTCCCGTAGAGGATGCGGACGCATATGCCGATAAGCTCGATGCATTGCTTGCATCTCCGGAGGAAATGAAGCGTCAGGGCGAGGCCAATTACAGGTGGATCAAGGAGCGTTTCGATCTGTCCATCGTGTCCTCCATGATGTCCGAAATCTACGACGGTTTCCTTGTAAAAGATCAGTCCCTGTAGTAAAATAAAACCAGATTTTGCATATCGAAGGAGTCGGTATCATGAAGCACACTTTTAAGGGTGGTATCCATCCCTATGAGGGCAAAAACCTGACTGAGGACAAGGATATCAAGGAGTTTCGCCCGAAGGGCGACATGGTTTACCCCGTGAGCCAGCACATCGGTGCTCCGGCGAAGCCTCTTGTGAAGAAGGGCGATCAGGTTCTGGTCGGACAGCTTATTGCAGAGGCCGGCGGATTCGTTTCAGCGGGTATTCATTCTTCCGTTTCAGGAACAGTCAAGGCAATCGAGTCTCGACTGACATCAGCAGGAACAAAAGTCAATTCCATCGTCATAGAGAATGACGGCGAGTTTCGCTCGGTAGAGTTTGAGCCGGACGACACACCGCTTGCCGAGCTTACGAGGGAGACCGTGATCGAGAAGATCAAAGCGGCGGGTATCGTCGGCATGGGCGGCGCGGGTTTTCCCACGCATGTCAAGCTTTCACCGAAGGATCTTTCCGCGATCGACCACATCATCGTGAACGCCTCGGAGTGTGAGCCCTATCTTACTTCGGATTACCGAAGACTGATGGAACAGCCGGACGAGGTGATCGAAGGACTTCGAATCGTGCTTGCGATCTTCCCCGGTGCCAAGGGCATCATTGCCATAGAAGATAACAAGCCCGAGGCAATCCGGAGCCTGAAGGAAAAATTAGCCGGTGACGAGAGAATCAGCGTGCACTCCATGAAGACCAAGTATCCGGAGGGCGCTGAGCGACAGCTCATATACGCCAACACCGGAAGACTGATCAATTCAGGTATGCTGCCTGCGGATGCCGGCTGCATCGTACACAATGTCGATACGATTCACGCCATCTATGACGCCGTCCGCCTCGGCAAGCCGCTCACAAGCAGGGTGGTTACCGTGACGGGTGATGCGATCATGGAACCGGCGAATTTCCTGGTTCCCATCGGCAGCTCCACACAGGAACTGATCGAAGCGGCAGGAGGGTTTTTAAATCCTCCCGAGAAGCTGATCTCGGGTGGCCCCATGATGGGTAAGGCAATCTATGACACGTCCATCCCCATCACCAAGGGAAGTTCTGCGGTCCTGGCACTTACCAAGGATGAGGTGGCAGAGTACGAAGAGGGACCCTGTATCCGATGCGGCAAATGCATCGAGGTATGTCCGGGACGCGTGATGCCGGAGCATCTGGCCAATCTCGCACTGCAGGGAGACTTTGAAGCCTTTCAGAAGTATAACGGTATGGAATGCTGTGAGTGCGGCTGCTGCTCCTATGTATGTCCCGCAAAACGGCATCTGACACAGATCATCGCAGGTACGAGAAAAGAGATACTTGCGAAGCGCAAGAAGTAGGAGGTAGGAGATGGACGAACAGATGAATCTTAAAATCTCTGCTTCCCCGCATGTGAGAAGCAAGGACACCACCTCCGATATCATGTTTGATGTGGTGCTGGCGCTGGCGCCCGCAACAGCCTTTGGACTTTATCTCTTTGGCTGGTATGCGGCACTGCTTGTTGCGGTGTGTATCCTTTCCTGCGTCGGTTTCGAAGCGCTTTTCCAGAAACTGATGGGCAAGAAGGTGACTGTGGGAGATTTCTCCGCGGTCGTTACGGGACTTCTGCTTGCTTTAAACTTGCCGCCGAAACTCCCGATCTGGATGGCTGTTGTCGGTTCTGCTTTCGCAATCATTGTGGTAAAGCAACTTTTCGGAGGACTCGGTCAGAACTTTATGAATCCCGCACTTGCGGCAAGATGTTTTCTCATCCTGTCCTTTGCGAGATACATGACAGACTTTTACTATGACGGCGTGGCTACGGCGACACCGCTTGCGGTCCTGAAACAGAGCGGACAGGTGGAAAGCCTGCGCAGCATGTTCCTCGGACATACGGCGGGTACCATCGGAGAGACTTCGGTGGCTGCACTTTTGATCGGTGCGATCTATCTGCTGGCAAGGCGTATCATCAACTTCAGGATACCGGTTTTCTACATCGGAACATTTGCTGCGGCAATTACAATCTACGGATTCGCAAAGGGCTACGATGTACCAGTTTTCCTTGCTGCACATCTGTGCGGAGGCGGCCTGATGCTCGGCGCCTGGTTTATGGCAACCGACTATGTAACTTCACCGATCACATCGAAAGGCAAGATCATCTACGGTATCTTCCTTGGACTTCTTACCTTTGTACTTCGAATCTTCGGTCCCTCGGCAGAGGGTGTCTCCTACTCCATCATCATCGGTAACCTGATCGTTCCTTTGATCGAGCGCGTGACTGTGCCGAAGGCCTTCGGTGCTGGTATGGGCAAGAAGGAAGAAAAGCCTGTCGAAGCGAAGGAAGAGGAGAAGGAAGAAGCAAAAGAAGCGCCTGCTGAAAAGGCGCGCGCTGATGTGAAGGGCGTGCTCCTTGCGGTACTTGCCATCTCCGTGATCACCGTATTGATGGGAAGCATTCTCGGCGTCATGCATGAGGTGACGAAGGATCCCATCGCTTCGGTGGAAAAGGATGCCAAAGAGGAAGCTTACAAGGAAGTGTTCCCGGATGCGGGCGGCATCATCCCGATGGATGAAGCAGGCACCGCCGAACAGGCACAGGAGTACCTGGATCAGGTGAACACCACACTTCATGATATTAAGGGATTTAAGACAGCTGCCGTGACGGAAATCGCATTTGCCTGCGAGAGCCCCGCGGGCACCAAGCAAAACAAGGTGCTCGGCTACGTGGTGCTTGTTACAAACAAGGGTTACGGCGGAGATATGCAGCTTGCGGTCGGTGTGTCGTCCAAGGGTGAGGTGAAGGGAATCTCATTCCTCTCCATCAACGAGACGGCAGGACTCGGCATGAAAGCGAATACAGATGCCTTCAAGGATCAGTTTAAGGGCAAGACGGTAGATGCATTCAAGTTCACCAAGACCGGAAGTACGGCGGAGAACGAAATCGACGCACTCTCGGGTGCGACGATCACGACCACGGCCGTGACGGATGCGGTCAATGCGGCCGTTGCCTGTGTGAATCTGTTAGGAGGTGGTAATTGATGGGAAAGATCGGTGAGAGACTGAAGAACGGAATCGTAACTGAGAACCCGACCTTCGTCCAGATGCTCGGCATGTGTCCCACCCTTGCGGTTACGACATCGGCCATCAACGGCGTTGGCATGGGACTTACCACGATGGTCATCCTTACACTGAGCAACTTTATGATCTCGCTTCTGCGGAAGCTGATCCCGGACAAGGTACGAATCCCCGCCTACATCGTGATCATCGCATCCTTTGTAACGGTGGTACAGTTTGCACTCCAGGCCTATCTTCCGGAGCTTAACAAGAGCCTTGGACTCTATATTCCGTTGATCGTGGTGAATTGCATCATCCTCGGTCGTGCGGAAGCTTATGCATCCAAGAACAAGCCGCTTCCCTCGGTATTGGACGGTATCGGTATGGGTCTCGGCTTCACCATCGGACTTACGGTGATGGGTGTGATCCGTGAGGTGATCGGCGCGGGAAGCATCTTCGGATACTCCTTCGCAGACGGCATCAATCGTGCCATTGATCAAAACGCGGGCGGTAAGGTTGCCGCGTTTTTGAAGAGCCAGGGAATCTTTGAACCCATCGGCATCTTTGTCTTTGCACCCGGAGCCTTTTTGGTACTGGCCTTTGTGGTTGCCTTTATCAACCACAGAAACATTAAAAAGGCCGCAAAGACCGGTGAGAAAGCGAAGCTCTGCACACTGGCGGATTGCGCAAACTGCGATCATGTGTGTGCGGACGCGAAGCTTGACGGAAAGGAGGCTTAGGATATGAATGTGATCGTTATCGCCATTTCGGCAGCCCTGATCAACAACGTGATCCTGAGCCAGTTCCTCGGGATATGCCCCTTCCTCGGCGTGTCGAAGAAGCTTTCGACTGCGGCAGGCATGGGCGGTGCGGTGATCTTTGTCATGACCATCGCATCTGCGGTGACAAGCTGCATTTACTACTATGTGCTTGTACCGCTTGACCTTGAATACTTAAACACCATCGTCTTTATCCTGGTCATTGCCGCTTTGGTGCAGTTTGTGGAGATGTTTCTTAAGAAGTCGGTTCCCTCTCTGTATCAGGCGCTTGGCGTATACCTTCCGCTGATCACGACAAACTGTGCGGTGCTCGGTATTGCGATCAAAAATGTACAGGAAGAGATGAACATCCTCGAATCCATCGTGAACGGTATGTTCTCGGCGGTGGGATTTGCGCTTGCCATCATCATTATGGCGGGTATTCGCGAGAAGATAGAGAAAAACGACATTCCGGAAAGCTTTAAGGGCGCTCCGATCGTGTTGATCGTGGCAGGCCTTATGTCCATCGCTTTCATGGGACTGCAGGGACTGATCAAATAGGAGGGCGCATATGGATTTAACTGCAATCATCATCGCCGCTTGTATCGTCGGTGCGGTCGGTTTGCTCGCGGGCGTGTTGCTCGGAGTGGCCGGAGAGAAGTTTAAAGTGGCGGTGGATGAAAAGGAGATACAGGTAAGAGAGTGTCTTCCGGGCAATAACTGTGGAGCCTGTGGTTTCCCCGGATGTGACGGACTTGCTGCGGCCATTGCAAAAGGTACGGCGCCTGCAGGGGGATGTCCCGTAGGCGGTGCGCCCGTTGCGGCACGTATCGCCGAGATCGTGGGCGGAGATACCGAGGCGTCTGTCCGCAAGGTTGCGCATGTGCGCTGTGCGGGAGACTGCAACAAGGCGAAGGATGTCTACGAGTATGTCGGACCGAAAGATTGTCGGATCGCGGCCAATACACCCGGAGGCGGACCGAAGGGATGCGCGAAGGGTTGTCTCGGATTCGGAAGTTGCGTGGCGGCCTGCGAGTTCGGCGCCATCACCATTGTGGACGGTATTGCGCATATTGATCCCGCACTGTGCAGATCCTGTACCAAGTGTACGGCTGTGTGTCCGAGAGGCATCATCGAGATGGTACCGGAGGATGCAGGCGCAATCGTAAACTGCAACTCCAACCTCTTCGGAAAGGATATCAAGGAAGTCTGTGCGGCGGGCTGCATCGGATGCGGCCTCTGTGCGAGAAACTGTCCGACGGGTGCCATCACTGTGGAGGACCACCTTGCGAAAGTCAATTTTGAACTGTGTACGGGCTGCGGTACCTGTAAGGAAAAATGCCCGGTAAAGATTATAGAATAAGAGAGGATCATCAAGATGAAGTGTCCATTTTGCGGAGATGACAATACAAGAGTTATCGACTCGAGACCGGCTGACGAGAACGAGGCCATCAGAAGAAGAAGACAGTGCGATGAATGCGGCAAGCGTTTCACCACCTATGAGAAGGTGGAGACGATTCCGTTGATCGTGATCAAGAAGGACAAGAATCGTGAGACCTATGACCGCTCCAAGATCGAATCCGGTGTGGTTCGTTCCTGCCATAAGCGTCCCGTGTCCGCGAGAGATCTGTCCGACTGCATCGATGAGATCGAGAACAAGATCTTCAACCTCGAGGTGAAGGAGATCGAGAGTAAGCAGATCGGTGAGATCGTTATGGATGAGCTTGCCAAACTCGATCAGGTTGCCTATGTACGTTTCGCATCCGTATACAGAGAGTTTAAGGATGTGAACACCTTTATGGAAGAACTGAAGAAACTGTTGGATAAGTAGTACCCCGGAGGAGTCGGATGGCGGAAGGATTCATAAGGATTACGGAAGGCGGCGAGGGCGAGATCGTGGAGAAGAAGTCACGGTTTATCGCTTCCGTGGTGCCGGTTGCAACCGAGGAGGAAGCCTACGCCTTTATCGAAAGTGTAAAGAAGAAACACTACAATGCAAGACACAACTGTTTTGCTTTTACCGTAGGAGAGGAGAACCCCGTACTGCGGTTTTCCGATGACGGAGAGCCGCAGGGCACGGCGGGTAAGCCGATCCTCGAAGTGATCACCGGCGCAAATCTAAGAAACGCCCTGATCGTGGTAACAAGATATTTTGGCGGTACACTGCTTGGCACCGGCGGACTGGTGCGGGCCTATACGGATGCTGCGAAGGAGGGCCTTGCCCGGGCGAAAACCCATGAAGTAAAAGAGGTCTATCCCTGCAGGGTGACCGTGGCTTACACGGACGTTGGAAAACTACAGCATACCATGGGCGGGGAGGCGATCACCATCGATGATTCCGTTTATGCGGAGGATGTGACGTTGTCCTTTCTGATCCCTGCGGATAAAAAAGACCGGCTGGTCGCCCTTTTTACGGAGCAGACAGCCGGACGTCTGAAACTTGAGTTGGATGATCCCGTCTACGCCTAATACAGGATCGTTACCACAAATGTGATCACAATAGAGAACAGTACGATCAAGGGAAGCACTCTTAAGTAAAGGGTGCTTTTTTTCATGAGTGCGGAAAGCAGGATGGAGCAAAAAGCCGCAATGATCACCGTGAGAAGCAGTGTGAGGAGCTTCTTTGTCACACCGTAGGTAACAAGAAAACAGATCCCGCCGATTGCAAGAAGCGGAAGCAGACTGCTTGCCGCAAGCAGCAGACGGATGGAAATGCGCTCCTTTGCGGAAAGTGCAATGTAGATGCCGCGCTCACTGTCTTCCATGTAGATCAGCTGGGATAAAAGCGCTGCAAGGATGGCAAGCACCACCGTAACCTCGAAAACGGGAAGTGAGATCCTGTGCGGTTCGCTTTGATAGTCGAAGCTGCCCGAGGTGACATCCGAGAGACGGAAGACATTTTCACCCTGGACATAGTTGGAAAATCCGTTCACGATCGCATCCCTTTCGCCCTCGGGATAGAGGCCGGCCAGGACGTCGGCACCGGTGATCTCTAAGATGTGGCTGAACATGACCTCGTTGATGGAGGCGAGCAGCGTGGATGCGGGAATATAGTACTGAAGGATGGGATTGTTGTAATCCCCTGTTGCATAGGATGTGAAAAAACCGTCGGGAATGACATAAGCACACTCTAAGCGTCCGGCCTTCAATTCGTCGATCATGGAATCCTTGTCATCGGCTATGTGAAACTTATATACGGAGTTGTCGTTTAACAGTGCTTCGGCAAGACGGTCTGCAGCATCGGAGTCATCCTCAAAATAAAGGGCGATCCGGATATCGGCTTCCTTTGAAGATGTGGGAAGATTCTTATAGATCACGGTCAGCAGGATGATCAGCGCAAGCATGGACAGATAGAGCGCAGAGTGAAGCAACCGCTTGGAGCATACGATGAAACGATTCAGGAGCATTACAGACCACCTCCGATCAGTGCGCGCGTGGTGGTCTCGATCATGTATCTTCCGGGAAGATAAGCAGAGAACTCACGAATCGCCGTGGGAAGCAGCGCATTCGGAAATACACCGCCGCCGATGTAGAGCAAAAGCAGTATCACGATCAGATAGGTCAGACATGCGATAAAGGAGTTGCCGGTCTCGGTGACGAGTGCGGCAATACCGGATAAGATCAGCGCAACCGGAAGGAAGGTGATGATGCCTGCCGGGTGAAAACGTTTTAAGTAGACGGAGAGTGCTCCTGCCAGGATCAGATACGCGGCCATGAAAGCCGGTATGTAGGTGATGAAGTTTGCAAAGAAACGATGGATCCTCGTGATACCTCTGGTGGAAAGCAGTACCTTGGTTCCACCGGACATCTTCTGAAAGACGGAGAAGAGGAGGAATGCCGTGAAAGCCACGGAGGCAAGCAGCGCCACGCCCATGTAGTGTTCGCGAATGGGGTAACCGCCCTCGTCGGTTGCAAGAACACGCTTCGTGTATGCTTCCTTGTTCAAAGCCTTGTCGAGGAAGGTGAGGTTGATCACGTCGATCATGTTGCGGTAGGCGTCCTCGGTGTAGCCCTGCGCAACCATGTAATCCGTTGCAGCAAAGATCGCGGACTGTGCCGCACGAAAATATCTGGCAAAAGAGAGAAACAGCTCGTTTGCCATAAAAGCCGTGATGGTTGTTGTGTCAAATGTAACGATCTCGATGGGGGTATCGCCGTCACGAAAGACGTCATAGAAAAAATTCTCGGGGATATTGATAAAGAAGAAGGCCTCCTTCTTCGCAACCATCTCGCGTCCCTCTTCGACGGAGTCGACGCGGGTCAGGGTGAGGCTTTCCTTCATGGTGGTCATGTTGCCGAGGAGGTCGATGCCGATATTGACATGTACATCGTCTTCGTCTGCCGGGATATAAAAAGCAATACCGAACATATCCGGAGCATCGGGCTTATAAAGCTTGTCGGATATGAGCTCGGCTGCGGTTGCCATACCTATAAGGATCAAAAGCCCCGCAAGGATGATACCCGGGAGCACTTTGAAAAGACGTTTGATATCCGCTTGCAGAAGATGCAGAAAACAGGTAACTTTGCTCATGGAGTACCTCGCAGGATGTCAACGTAGCTGATGCCTTTTTCGGCAAGACCGGCCGTGTCGACAAATTTGCCGTCTTTCAACAGAAAAACGCGATTGCAAAAGTGAAAGATGTTCTCTTCGTGGGAAGCGATGATCAGACTGTTGCCATAGGACAGATAGGTCCGCATAAAGTGCAGGATATCCTGCTTGGCGGGAAGATCTAACGCTGCGAAGGGCTCATCCATCAAAAGAAGCTTCGGAGAAGAGATCAGTACCGAAGCGAGTGACAGTCTTTTTTTCATACCGCCGGAAAGCTTTTTGACGGGCTTGTCGAGAAAGTCCGTGATCCCGAGCAGGGAAAGACGCGGACTGGCAAGCTCTTCAAGGATCTTATCCTTGGGAAGCTTTGTCCACATGCGAAGATTGTCCAAGGGCTTTAACTCGTCGAAGAGAGGATTCTCCTGTGGAACGTAACCGCATACCACGGAGGGGTCTTCCTTCGCGTAGTAGGACGCGATGTAGTTAAGCAGGGTGGACTTTCCGGAACCGTTCACGCCTAAAATACCGACAGCCTCGCCTTCATTCACGGAGATCGTGATGTCGTCAAGGATGACTTTTTTTCCGTAGGACTTTTGAATGTGTTCTATGGTGTACATCGATTGTTACCTCGTCATAAGATTAAGGATAGATTATCATTTTTCACGTGATTATACAATAGACATTTGAGGCGGGATTTGTTAAACTGTGTGACGAGGTGAAGACATGTTTCGGATGTACGGCAAGCTTGTAAAATCAAATAAAATCCTGGCGGATCACGTGGTAGAGATCACGGATCTGTCCATGACGCGGACGGCCAAGGTGTACGCAGCGTTGGATGAGATCTGTCACAGATTCGATTTGGCGAAGCCGATCTGGCTTCCGTCCAACAAGGAGCAGTTTATCCGGTCGGCATCGACACGGTTTACATCCGACAACTTTATCGAATCGATTGAATTTGACTACCTGCAGTTTCAGGTGTTGGAGGAAGAATTCTATGTATGAGCTTATAACAACCGACGGAAGGGCGAAGAGGGGGCGTTTTACCACGGTGCACGGCGTGGTGGAAACCCCTGTTTTTATGAACGTTGGAACCGTGGCGGCCATCAAGGGCGCCGTGTCCACGGAGGACCTTAAGGCCATCGGCTGTCAGGTGCAGCTTTCAAATACCTATCACCTGCACGTGCGGCCCGGCGACAGGCTGATCAAAGAATTGGGCGGTCTGCACAAATTCATGGTCTGGGATCGCCCGATCCTTACGGACTCCGGCGGATTTCAGGTCTTTTCCCTGGCCGGACTTCGAAAGATTAAGGAGGAAGGTGTAACCTTCCACTCACACATTGACGGAAGAAAGATTTTTATGGGGCCCGAGGAGAGCATGCAGATCCAGTCGAATCTCGGCTCGACCATCGCCATGGCTTTTGACGAGTGCCCGCCTGCGAAGGAACAGGCAGAGTATATCCGACCGTCCGTGGAGCGCACCTACCGGTGGCTGGTGCGATGCAAGGAGGAGATGGCGCGTCTTGCCGAGCTTCCGGATACCATCAACAAGGAGCAGATGCTCTTCGGTATCAACCAGGGCGGTGTGATCGACGAGATCCGAATCGAGCACGCCAAGGAAATTGCCAAGCTTGACCTGCCGGGATACGCCATCGGCGGATTGGCCGTGGGAGAAAGCCATGAGGAAATGTACCACGTATTGGATGTGACGGTACCCCATCTTCCCAAGGATCGTCCGACGTATCTGATGGGTGTCGGAACACCGGCGAACATCCTCGAAGCCGTGGAACGCGGTGTGGATTTCTTTGACTGTGTATATCCGTCGAGAAACGGACGACACGGACATGTCTACACAAAGTACGGAAAACTGAATCTTTTCAATGCGAAGTATGAGAAGGATGTGCGGCCCATCGACACCGACTGCTGGTGCCCGGTCTGCCGTACGTATTCGAGAGCTTACGTCCGCCACCTGCTGAAAGCGAAGGAGATGCTCGGCATGCGTTTCTGCGTACTGCACAACCTCTACTTCTATAACAAGATGATGAAGGAGATCCGTGAAGCCATCGAGGAACACCGTTTTATCGAGTACAAGAAGTCAAAGCTTGCCGACTTTTCGGCAGGGGAGAACTAATTCTTGCTTTTTTGAAACATTTAAGATAATATGGTACTGTTGCGAAAGCATAAGAAGACCATTTCGGGAGGACTAAGACATGTTTATGACATTGCTTGAAAGCGCGTCCAACACAGCAAAGCCGACGATGAACAGCGGTATGTTTTGGATTTTTTACATTGTATTAATGCTGGGTATGGTATATCTTTTGATCATCCGTCCCAACAAGAAGCAGAGAAAAGCACAGGAGGATCTCCACAATGCGATGGAGCCCGGTGATACCATCATGACCACAGGCGGTTTCTACGGAACACTGCTTGATATCATGGAGGACGGAACCGTCATCGTGGAGTTCGGTAATAACAAGAACTGCCGTATCCCCATGCATCCGAACGCAATCGCAGAGGTAGAAAAGGCCGGATCCGCAGTTGTGAAGGATACCGAGGAAGAGAAGAAGGACGACAAGAAGGAGTCCAAGAAGGAAGAGGCAACCGAGGATAAGAAAGAAGAGAAAAAACTCGGAAAAGCGAAAAAATAATCGCACAAGGAACCGAATCGACAGACCCGTGAACCGAACAAGTTTTACGGGTCTTTTCTTGCGCAAAAAAATTGCGGTATTGTCAAGAAAATGGTAAAATATCCCTGTAGCATGCGTGATAGAATATCCGACATGAGGTAACATATGAAACTCAAAATCTGTATCACGGGACGTAACCCGAATATCATCGACGATGTCACGGAACATCTGAAGGATGATCGGGGATACTACCCGGCGAAGATCCCGCCGCGCAAGGATGCACTGTTCGACATGGTGATGGAACAGCGCCCGAGGGTGATCATCATCTGTATGGGTGACGAAACGGAAGACGGAATCGGAACCTACGATGTATTAAATATGGCGTTTCGCCAAGGAAATTGCACGATCATTGTGATCGCCGGCGAGGAAGACGAGAAACTATTTATGAAACACTCCGAACTCGAACACGTTCTGTTTCTTTCGAGACCTGTTTCCCTGTTTGCACTTTATGAAAAACTTGCGGAGATCGAGGAACTGCAGAAGAAGGAGACCGAGGAGAATCTCGGTGCATTTCGCGAGCATAAGAAAGAGGGCTCGATTTTAGGCTTCAGGCGAAAGCACATCCTGGTGGTGGACGATGATCCCGAACAGCTGATGATGATCAGAGACCAGTTGCGGGAGTTTTATGAGGTGACACTTGTGAAATCCGGTCAGGCAGCCATCAAGGCCATGGCACGGGAAATTCCGGATCTTGTGCTGCTTGACTATCTGATGCCCGGAGAGGACGGACCGAGCTTCTTAAGGCGTATGAGGACACTTGGTACATTTGCCGATATTCCGGTGGTATTCCTCACGGGTATGAAGGAGAAACAGGTGGTTATGCAGACGATCGCCGAACTGAAACCGAAGGGCTACATCATCAAGCCCTCCAAGAAATCGGAGATTGTAGCAAAGATCATAGACGTATTGGGGTGAGAAAGATGGCAATCAGTATCAACACACTGGCGGAGTTGGGACTCGACACGGACACGGCGCTTGGGTATACCGGAGGTCTTGAACGATATATATCGGCCATTCAGCGCTATTATAACAATTATGAGAAGAACAGATCCAAGGTGGAAGAATTCTATTCCGCCGGTGATTACGAAAACTACATGATCACGGTGCATGCGTTAAAGAGCAACTCCAGGATGATCGGGGCCATGGATATGGGGAAGTGCTTCGAGGATCTTGAGATGGCGTCGAGAAACGGTGATACGGGCTTTATAAAGGCACATCACGCCGAAATCGTCGACGCATACACAACGCTGATCGAGAGGATCCGGCCGGTGGGAGAGGCTGATGCGGTTGTGGCAGCGGATGAAATCTCAGGAGAGGAAGCAAGGAAGGTTGCGGATGAACTCCTCACCGCCTTGGATGATTTCGATGATGAACTTGCCACAGAACTCGCCAAAAAACTGACGGGGTATCCCTTCCGTCCGACGCAGAAGGAGCTCATGAAACAGGTGATCGATCAGATCGCAGACTTTATGTATGATGAGGCGGCGGACCTTGTAAGGGAGGTTGTACCTGCAATCGAGTAGGGGGAGGATTTCAAATTGAAAAGGATCAGAATCGTCATGGCGGTCGTGATCGTCATCGTATTTGGATATATCATTATCGGTCAGTTCGCATTTCCGCACAACACGCCGATGAACGGCAATGTGTGCGAAACGCTTCCGAACAACGGATGGTATGAACTGAAAAAAGACGGAACAAAAGTACCGTTTAAAGTACCGGGCAGGACGGATCGGGATATTGTTCTTGTGACCACACTCCCGGCAGAGATTGACAAGGATGCGAGCGTGCTGTGCTTTCGTGGTACGGATATGCAGATCTTTGTGGACGGAGAACTTCGGGAAGAGGTGGTAACACCCAACGAGGGATGGTTCGGTAACCGTTCCGCAGAGTGTTATGTATATGCCTCCGTCTATGAGGAGGATGCGGGCAAAGAGCTTCGCGTCAAGTATGAATACAACGGCGGCCAGATCTACGATGTCATGATTGGATCCAGACTCGGTATTCTGACGCATCTGTTTCATCATTTCGGACTTGAACTCTTTGTGGGCTTGTCGATTCTTTTGATCGGATCCATCTGTCTGGTTTCATCTGTTGTTTATCGAATCATTCGAAGACGCTATCTGGAGATGGAAGGTCTTTCATTGGGCATTATCATGGGTGCTTTTTGGGTTTTGTCCAATTCCGTATTCAGACAGCTTTATACGCGTAATCTCGCGGTGATCGCAGACATCCCGTATCTGATGGTGATGATTATGCCGATGCCGTTTCTGGTTTTGGTCAATTCCCTTCAAAAAAACCGTTATTCAAAACTGCTGAATATGGCAGGTACGGTGGAAATCATCGACTTTATTCTCGCGACGGTTCTGTTTGTGACCGGCATCAAGCCGCTTGAGCATACATTTCCGCTTGCGGCGCTTTGTGCCCTGTTTTCCATAGGCATAATTTTCTATACCATTTTCATGGACTTCAGGAAGAAACTGCTCGGTTCCTACTTTTTTGTCGCAATCGGGTTTGTGTTCCTTGCGGTTGCGGCGATCGTGCAGATCCTGATGTTCAAATTCATGCACAACGGTGTGTTCTCCGGCTTGCTGATGGCACTCGGACTGTTTGGGTTCATGATCTGTTCCGTGATCCACACCATCAAGCAGATTGTACGTGTCCGCGTGTCCTCCAACGAACTTCAGCATATCAGCAAAGCCAAGGACGAATTCCTTGCGAATATGTCGCATGAGATTCGTACGCCCTTAAACGGAATCCTCGGCATGGATGAGATGATCATCAGGGAGACCAAAGAGGCGGATACGAAGAATTACGCACTGGAGATCAAGAGTGCGGGCAACACCCTTTTATCCATCATCAATGATATCCTCGATATGAGCAAGATTGAGTCGGGACAGTTTGAGATCGTGCCGGTGAAGTATGATGTGGCGTCCGTGCTGAATGATGTTCGGAATCTGACAAAGGTCAGAGCGGAGAAGAAGAATCTTGCATTCAATTTCTCTGTTGCAAAAAGTCTTCCGTGCCGGATGTTCGGCGATGAGATCCGCATCAGACAGGTGATGCTCAACATCATCAACAATGCGATCAAGTATACGCAAAAGGGTCACATCGATGTAGATGTCTATTGTACGGAGGCGTCCGATATCGACAGTATCAATCTCATCATCAAGGTGGAGGATACCGGCATCGGTATCAAGGAAGAAGACAAAGAAAAAATGTTCCGCAGCTTTCAGAGACTCGATCAGCAGAAGAATCGAAGCATCGAGGGGACGGGGCTCGGACTGCATATCACCCATCGCTTGCTGGAACTGATGAACGGAAGCATTGAGTTTACCAGTGAGTACGGCAAGGGCACGACTTTTATGCTCACCATTCCTCAGAAGGTGGAGGACATCGAACCGATCGGAGATTTTGATAAGTCGGTCAGAAGATTCCTTCGCAATATGGAGATCGACAAGGTGGGACTCTATGCGCCGACGGCAAGGGTTTTGGGCGTTGATGACAACGATATGAATCTGGATGTGTTGCAGGGACTGCTACGCGAGACAAAGATCCATCTGGATCTTGTGGATTCGGGCAAGGCCTGCGTGGAAAAAGTGCGTGAGACACGCTACGACTGCATTCTGCTCGATCAGATGATGCCGGAGATGAACGGTGAGATGACACTGCATGCGCTGAAAGAGGAAGGAATCCTTCGCGGAACGCCGGTGGTCGCACTTACCGCAGATGCGATCAACGGCGCAAAAGAAAACTATCTGGCGATGGGATTTGATGATTACCTGTCGAAACCCGTCAAGTATGATGCGCTTGAGAAACTGCTTCGCAAATACATTCCTTCCGAAAAACAGATGGAACCGCCGGCAGAACAGGAACTCCCGGTTGTTTTGATCTGGGGAACGGATGCGGATGCACTACGGACAGAGAAAGAACGGCTTGGCGATGTATACAAGTGTGTCTGCGTGATCGGGGAGAAGGCAAGAGACAAGTATCTGGAAAAGCACACACCCAGCCGTGTGATGGAAGTCCGCGGACAGAACGGAGGTGTGTGATATGAGCCGGAGTTCGAAGAAAAACACAAAACTAAAAATCGCAACGCCGCTGCTGGTCATCTTTGCGCTTTTGGTTGCACTGATCGCTTACACGGCACACATGATCTATGAGGCATCGGTTTTGAATGTCCTGGAACTCGGATCGGATAAGATCAAGAGTGTATCGGAGGAACTGGAGGGATACATGGAATCCTCCAAGAGCGTGCTCTGGATCGCTGCTGATACTGTGACATTTATGCTCGACAGAGGCGAGTCGACCGAAAAGATCGAGGATTATCTGGCTGATGAGACGGATAATCTTCCTGTGCGTTTCGGCGATACTTACATGGCGTTTTACGGCTATGTCCGCGGTGACTATGTGGACGGCCTTCGATGGGAACCGCCGGAGGGATATGTCCCGACGGAGCGTGACTGGTATAAGATGGCGCAAAGAGCCAGGGGAGAGGTTGCTGTCATTCCGCCCTACGTAGATGCGCAGACGGGTGACATTATCATATCCGTCAGCCGTATACTCTCCGACAATGAGAGCGTGGTGTCCATGGATATCGCATTGGACCGCGTACAGGGCTTCACGGATGAGCTTCGGATTGCAGGCAAGGGCTACGGTTTTATCGTGGATGATTCGGGACTTCTGATCGCACACACGAACGAGGCGTTAAAGGGCGAGAACCTGAGCGTGATTACCGAAGATCCGGAGTTTCTCTCGAAAATCAAATCAACCGAGGACAGCTATTTTCGTTATGCGCTTGACGGAGAGCGCAGCACGGTTTTTGTCCGCAGAATGAACGATCACTGGTATTCCGTGATCGTGGTCGCGGATAAGGTTCTCTATTCGGATGTGATGCGCCAGGTACTGGTCACGGTATTTACCTGTGCATTTATCTACGTGCTGATCTGCGTTTTCTATTATCTGTTTTACCGCAATATGCGCGCTTACTCGGATCGCGTGGATCAGATGAAACTCGAGGAACAGACGCGTTCCTACGAGCGTACGCTTCTTCGCATCGAGAAGGAGGCTGCAGAGAATTCCAACCGTGCGAAAAGTGATTTCCTCGCCAATATGTCGCACGAGATCCGCACCCCGATGAATGCGATCATCGGTATGGATGAGATGATCCTGCGGGAGACCAGAAGCGATGCCGTAAGGAAGTATGCTTTAAACATCCAGAGTGCGGGCAAGACGCTTCTGTCCATCATCAACGATATCCTGGATCTTTCAAAGATCGAGTCCGGACGTATGGAACTCGTGCCTGTCAGGTATGAGACGTCCTCCGTGATCAACGACATCCTCAATATGACAAAGCCAAAGGCGGAAGGCAAGGGTCTTTCCTACAAACTGAACGTTGACAGGAATCTTCCCAATGCGCTCTACGGAGACGAGATCCGCGTGCGCCAGATCATCTTAAACCTCGTGAACAATGCGATCAAGTACACGCAGGAAGGCAGTGTAACGGCGGACATCGGATTCGATCGGGAGCAAAACCGTCTGACGGTCTCTGTTTCAGATACGGGTATCGGCATCAAAGAGGAAGACAAAGCCAAACTATTCGAAGCATTCCAGCGGCTTGATGAGAACAAGAACCGAACCATTGAAGGTACGGGACTCGGCCTTCGGATCACCATGCAGCTTGCGGAGATGATGAACGGTGACGTGACGGTGGAGAGTACGTACGGAAAGGGAAGTACATTCACGGCATATATGGTTCAGCGTGTGGAGGACGATACGCCTGTCGGAGATTTTGCGGAAAACCTTGACAAAGTACGTCAGGATATTAAAGAATATATACCGACGCTGCTTGCACCGGATGCAGAGATTCTGATCGTGGATGACAACGATATGAATCTTGAGGTGATCGCGGGACTGCTTGAGAACACCGGAATCAAAATCGATACGGCAAGCTCCGGTGACGCCTGCTTAGAGGCGATGAAAAAGAAGAAATACCACGTGGTATTCCTGGATCAGATGATGCCCGGAAAGTCCGGTACGGAGACCCTTGAAGTGATTAGGAAGGAGCATATCGCCGACGATACACCAGTTATTGCACTTACTGCGGATGCGGTCGTTACGGCGAAAGAGTCTTATCTTGGCAAGGGATTCACGGATTACCTTTCGAAGCCTGTGATCTACGGTGATTTGGAAGATCTACTGAAGAAGTATATTCCGAAGGATCTTCTGAAGAAGGTTGATGTGGAAGAAGTGGCGCGCATGCGCGAGCGGGAACTTCCGGTGATCTTGGTTATAAGCGAAGACACGGAGCGATTAAAATCCATCAAGAAAGTGCTCGGTGAGCACGTCAAGGGCGTATATGTGAAAGATGAAATAAGTGCGCAGAAGTATTTGTCCAAGCATCGCGTGGATATGATACTTCAGCGTCCGAAGACAGATGAAACCTAAAACCATGAAAGAAAAAAGCAAATCCAAATCCAATTCAAGAATTATGGCGGTCTACATCCTTTTGTTGACCGCCCTTCTTGCGACTTTTGTCGTGTCGGTATGTTTCGGCAACGTAAAGATCCCGGCAGACCGGCTTGCAAGGCTTTTGTTCTTCCGTGAGGGAGAGGAGACGGAACTGGCCATCTTGTGGAAGATCCGACTTCCCCGCGTGCTGCTTGCCATGATCCTGGGCGGTGCTTTGGCGCTTTCCGGCTACCTGCTGCAGACGTTTTTCGAGAATCCCATTGTGGGCCCCTTCGTCTTAGGCATCTCCTCGGGTGCGAAGCTTTCCGTGGCCGCGGTGATGATTCTCTTCCTCGACAAGATTGGAAGAATGTCCTCTTTTGCTATGGTAATCTCAGCCTTTGTCGGCGCATTTGCGGTGACCGGTTTTATCCTGCTGGCTGCAAGAAAACTCACGAGTCCTTCCTCCCTGCTTGTGGCGGGAATCATGATCGGCTATATCTGTTCGGCTGTGACGGAGCTATTGATCAGCTCCGCTGAGGATGCTCATATTGTGGGTCTCCACGGCTGGTCTCAGGGCAGCTTCTCCGGAGCGGGCTGGGATTATGTGAAAGTTTCGGCGATTGTTGTCGGGATCAGTTTTCTGCTTGTGTTTTTCCTGTCAAAACCCATCGGGGCTTATCTGATGGGAGAGGCGTATGCGGCAAGTGTGGGCGTTTCCGTAAGGGCGTTCCGTGTGATGCTCATTTTGCTGTCCTCCTTGCTCGCAGCCTGTGTGACTGCGTTTGCAGGGCCGATTTCCTTTATCGGTATTGCGGTTCCTTTTCTTGTGAAGCGTGCGCTTTCGACAGCAAGACCCATTGTGGTCATCCCGGCCTGCTTCCTGATGGGAGCGCTGATGGTGTCTCTGTGCGACTTTTGCGCAAGGCAGCTTCTGGCGCCGACGGAACTTAAGATCGGCGTGGTGACATCGTTTGTGGGCGCACCCATCGTAATCTACATGCTGCTTAAGAAGACGAAAGAGAGGGGAATATCGTGATAAGACTTTCGGATCTTTCGGTGGGATATCATAAAGAAACTGTGGTGAAAGACCTGTCTCTTACGGTGAAGCCGGGGGAGATCGTGACTCTGATCGGTCCGAACGGCGCCGGTAAGTCCACAATTTTAAAGACTGTCTGCGGTGCACTTGCACCGGTTGCGGGCGGGATCTACATCGGGGACCGACGGATGACGGATCTTTCGGACGCAGAGCGGGCAAGACAGATTGCGGTTGTCCTTACGGAAAAGAAAAGGACGGAGCTTCTTACATGCTATGATGTGGTGGCGCTCGGAAGATACCCTTATACGGGAAGACTCGGCGTGCTCTCCGATGAGGACAGGGCACGGATTGAAGAAGCGATGGAGTTGACCGGAGTGTCGGAATTTGCGGATCGGGATATCACCACATTGAGCGACGGACAGAGACAGCGCGTGTATCTTGCGGGCGCCATATGTCAGGATACCAAAGTAATCGTTCTGGATGAACCAACTTCCTATCTGGATATCCATCATAAGCTGACGCTCCTTCTTCTGCTTCGAAAACTTGCGGAGGAGCGGAAACTTGCGGTATTGATGTCCATGCATGAGGTGGAACTGGCGGTGAAGATTTCAGACCGGATCGTGATGGTCAAGGAGGGTGCGGTTCAGGGAATCGTATCTCCCGACGAACTCGCGGACGGAGACAGGATTGCCGAACTCTTTAATATGAGTCCGGAACTGATGGAGTTTTTCTCCTTTGATTTTGGAAAACGAGGGATTGACACATGAAACGAAACAGACTTTTACATATATTGATTGCACTCCTTCTTTTGATGGGCCTGTCCGGGTGCGGAGGGAAGGATTCCATGGCTGAGACCGCACCCGACGGATTCACCTGGTCGGGCGGATCGGGAAAGACCACCATCACCTGCGATAAGGTGTGGAAGGAAGACGGTGTATCCTACGCCGAGATCGCCTTTTCAAGCACACATTACTCCTATGCGAGGATCGATGATACAAAGTACGACAGTGAGGTAAGGGACGGCGCTTCCTACATAACCCTTCCGGTTACCTTCAATGAACCCGTGACCATACATGCGCTTACAACGGCTATGTCCGAACCCCATGAGATCGAGTACCGGATCACGGTATGGGTCGGTCAAAAGCCTGCAAGCGGTACGGATGCAGAGGGGAAGGCGGAGGCGACGAAAAAAAACGAAAAACGAACGGACGTCGAGGATCTTATGATCGGAGGAAGCGCGGCAACGGAGGAGGTTACATTTTCCTACGCGAAGGGTGTGAGGATCCTCCGCTATGAAGATGGACTTTCGTTGATTGATGTGACGGGTTATGAGCGGTACCTCTTGGTGCCCGCGGATCGTGAGATCCCGGACGGACTTCCGGACGATATACGCATCATCCGTACGCCGCTTGAACGCGTCTATCTGGCCAATACGGCGGGCATGTCGCTTGCGGCGCGGACCGAGGCGCTTGCAAAGGTCAGATTCACAAGCCTTGAAGCGGATGCGTGGTACATCGATGAACCGAAGCAAGCGCTTGCTGCGGGAACCATGAAATACGCGGGAAAGTATGACACGCCGGATTACGAGATGCTTGTATCCGAAAAGTGTGACCTTGCGATCGAAAACACCATGATCTTTCATTCACCCGAGGTGATGGAACAGATTGAGTCCCTGGGAATCCCGGTGCTGATCGACAGGTCAAGCTACGAGGATCATCCGCTCGGCCGTACGGAGTGGGTGAAGGTTTACGGAGAACTGTTCGGGACGCCGGAGATCGCGGAAGATTTCTTTGCTTCTGAAGAAGAGGCGTTTCTGGCATCAAAATCCTACGAAAAGACGGGAAAGACCGTGGCATACTTTACGGTTTCCTCGAACGGCATGATATCCGTCAGGGCGCCCGAGGATTATATCTCCAAGATGATCGGACTTGCGGGCGGAGAGAACGCACTTGGGGATGTGAAACAGGAGGGAGATTCCGGAAGCGTGACCATCTCCATGGAGTCATTTTACAGTATGGCGAAGGATGCGGATTTTCTGGTCTACAATGCGACCATTATGGATCCCATCGCCACACCGGAAGATCTTGTCGCCAAGAATCCTCTCTTTTCGGATTTCAAGGCGGTGAAAGAAGGAAATGTCTGGCAGGTGGAAAAAAATATGTACCAGTCGACGGACAAGCTGATCCGCATGGTGGGGGACCTTCATGTAATGTTGACCGACGGGGATGAAAAAGAAAACGTTTTCTTGAAAAAAACGGGACGCTGATACTTTCGGTGTCCCGCTTTTTATGGTATAATAAGTGGCATATTTATGACATAAAGAAAGGGGCAGAATTATGAAGAATTGGAAACTCAATATCAAGATCACTGTCGTGATCTCACTGGCGGTTGCTGTTTGTATGAGCGTGATGTTTTTGGTTTCAAACGGCAACATGTCCTCGACTATGACAGTGATGGCAGAGAACAATCTCATGACATCGGTGAATGTCAAAGCACAGATTATTGATGAGTACCTCTCAAGTGCGGAGACGGTACTTGCAACGTTCAGTCAGAGTACGGAACTTCGTGACTTTGTGAAAGATCCTTCCAATGCGGAACTCGCCAAGAAAGCACAGGCCTACAACGAAGCTTTCTATTCCGAGATCCCCACATGGGAAGGTATCTATCTTGACACATGGGACTCCACGGTCATCACACATTCCAACCCGGCGGTTCCGGGTATGGTGATGCGTAAGGACGACGGATTAAAGCAGCTCCAGGATTCCATCCTTGCTGCAGGTGACGGTGTGGCCAATCTCGGCATCGTGCAGTCTCCTGCATCCGGCCAGCTTGTCATCTCCATGTACAAGGCCATCGAGGAGAACGGAGAGCCCATCGGATTTGTCGGCGGAGCAACCGGAGCAGCGGGACTTAAGGATCTGCTTGATGCATCTGTTCCCGAAGGACTGGAATCAGCGACCTACTCGCTTGTGAACCTCAACAATGACATGTTCATCTTTGACAGCGATGAGTCCCTGATCTATACGCAGATTTCCGAATCGGCCGATCCTGCTTACGCCAAGGTGATCGAGCAGATCAAGAACAGCGGCAAAGAGCAAGGCAAGATCAACTACAGGGATTCCAAGGGCGAGTCCTTCATCCTCGTGTACAAGGTGATGAGCGACCGCGGATGGGCCGTTATCATGAAGGGACCCGAGAGCGAAGTGTACAAGGATGTTGTGACCGGTAAGCGTGCGCTGCTTATTATCTGCATCGTGGTCTTCTTCATCATCTCCGGTGTGTCTTACCTGATGATCTCTATTGAGACCAAGCCGCTCCAGAAGGTGGTAGGTTCCATCGAGCGCCTCGAGCGTCTCGACTTAAACCTCGATCACACCGTAGAGCAGTATTACGGCAGAACCAACGAGGTCGGACAGATTGCCACTGCCGTATACAACCTTACTTCAAAATTCAGCTCCATTATAGAGACACTCGGCAACTGTTCGGGATCATTAAACAACCGTGCGAACGAGATGAGCGATACCTTCCGCGCCCTGTGTGACAATATCGAGAACAATGCGGCAACCACAGAGGAGCTTTCCGCAAGCATCCTAAATACCAACGAAGCCATCAAGCGCATGAGTGATGAGATGACGAACATGGGCGAGATGATCGAAAGAATCACCGGCGAGGTGAGAAGCGGATCCGACCGAAGCGAGGATCTGATCAGAACCGCAAACGATATGGCCGACAAGTCCGAGCAGACGCTGACCGACAGCATGCAGAGGATCGAGAGCACCAAAAACAACATCAAAGAAGCGATGGAGGCTCTTTCATCACTTTCGAGGATCAATGAGATGGCATCCAAGATCCTTGATATCGCAAGCCAGACAAACCTGCTTTCACTGAACGCATCTATCGAGGCTGCCCGTGCAGGTGACATGGGTAAGGGCTTCGCGGTCGTTGCAGATGAAATCGGCAAGCTCGCAGATGATTCTTCACAGACAGCTGCACATATCCAGCACATTTGCGCAGACTCTACGGAGAGTATCGACAGAGTTGAAGCCTGCTTCGCAGATATTGTTGATTTTATGGAGACCGACGTAACCGGTTATTTCCAGGAATTCTCCGGTATGGCGAAGGAGTACGGCGGCGAGGTAAGAGGCATCCGCGAGGCAATCGCAGTGATCGCCAAGACCACCGATGAGTTCAAGGATTCCATGGACACCATCCGTGATCAGGTAGAACAGGTCAGCGCTGCAAGCAATGACAACGAGCGCGGTGTGGAAGACATCATCACCAAGAACGATATGACCACAGATACAGCTGACAAGATCATGCGCGTTGCGGAAGAGAACACCGAGAACGCAAAAGAGATCAACGGTATCATTGATCAGTTCAATCGATAAATTTTCCGTAAAGGGAGAAGTGTTATGGTACATTATCAACAGATCATCATCAATATGTCAGTGGAGGATGAGCTGAAGGAAGCTGACCTGCAAATACTGAAAGAGAAGATTGAAGAGTGTATCTCAATCAATGCTGACCCGAACAAGGTGAAAGAAGTACACGTCAGATTAAACTAGATTTGAAAGGGACCACTACATGAGAAGATGGAAGGGATATGAGCACGGAGTAAATTTCGGAGGATGGCTTTCACAGTGTGATCACACGATCGAGCGATATGAGAAATTCATTACTGAAGAGGATGTAAAGCAGGTGGCCGCGTGGGGGCTCGATCACGTAAGAGTGCCCATCGACTACAATCTGCTCGAAGATGATCAGGGTACACCGACGGATTACGGCTACAAGTACATCGACCGCGCTGTAGAGTGGTGTGGCAGATACGGACTCAACATGATCCTTGATCTGCATGCCACTTACGGATTCTCGTTTGATGCGGGCGAGGAAAACAACAGCTTTTTCGCAAGCAAGGAGTGCCAGGACAGATTCTACAGACTCTGGGAAGCACTTGCCAAACGCTATGGCAACGTCGGCGACCGACTGGCATTCGAACTTCTGAATGAAGTTACGGACAAGGAATACTGTGACATCTGGAATGAAATCGCGGGAGAGTGTATCAAACGTGTTCGCGCCATTGCACCGGATGTTTATATCATCATCGGCGGTTATCACAATAACTGCATCGAGGCACTGCCCGATCTTCGCATGCCTGATGATGAAAGGATCGTATATACATTCCACTTCTATGAGCCTCTGATCTTTACGCATCAGGGAGCCTACTGGATCCCCGGTATGGACACCTCCTTCCGCATGAAGATCACGGATACCTACGGTCAGATGACGCAGTATACCAAGGAACAGCTGTCGCAGGTTTCCATCGGTTTCTCAAAGTACGATCCCGACGCAACATTGGATGTGACCTACTTCGAGAATGCATTCAAAGAAGCGGTGGAGTTGGCAGAGGAACGAAATGTACCTCTTTACTGCGGAGAGCACGGAGTCATTGATCGTGTGGATGCCGAGGATACTTTGGGCTGGTACCGGATCGCGAGTGAAGCATTCAACAAGTTTTCTATCGGCCGTGCGGCATGGAGCTACAAGGAGATGGATTTCGGTCTGACCGATGACCACATGGCGAGTGTACTGCCGGAGGTCTTAAAGTGCCTGTAAATAACAGGACGCATATAACAGATTGAGCAATAGGGGGATTGCTATGGAACAGACTATGAAAAAAATCGGATTGCAGATGAGCCTGTTGATGGGGCTGTCGCTCAGCTTCTGTCTTTCAATCGTCGGTAATCTTCAGGCAGAGAAATTCTCTGTGGTCGGTTGTCTGATCAGCTTTTTGGTCAGCTTTCTGATCAGTATGATCATCGGATTCATCGTTCCGATCAAGAAGGTCGGAGATGCTGCGGTCAGAAAGGCCGGACTTCGCCCGGGAAGCATACCGGCAAGGCTCCTTGAATCGCTGATCTCGGATCTGATCTATACACCGATCATCACGGTGATCATGGTGGTGATCGCATACAAGCAGGCTACGGCGCACGGCGCACAGATCCCTTTTGTGCCGATGCTCTTAAAGTCACTGATCATCAGCCTGATCGTAGGCTACGTATTGATATTTATTCTGATGCCGTTTTTCCTGAAACTCTTGATGGGAAAAGCAGGTATCACTCCCGGAGGCCCTGCGGAAAGACCCGCCGGCTCCGAGGAACAATAACATATAAACCGGAAGGAGAACATAATGTCACAGGAAACCAATATCCCTTACAAGATCTACCTTGAAGAATCGGAGATGCCGAAGCAGTGGTATAATGTAAGAGGAGACATGAAGAAGAAACCCGCACCCATCTTAAACCCCGGTACCGGAAAGCCGGTTACCTTAGATGAACTTTCGGGTATCTTCTGCAAGGAACTTGCTGAGCAGGAATTGGATGATACATCCAGATTCATCGATATACCGCAGGAGATCAGAGACTTCTATCGTATGTACAGACCCGCACCTCTGGTGCGTGCTTACTGCCTCGAGAAGAAACTCGATACGCCGGCACATATTTATTACAAGTTTGAAGGTAACAACACATCCGGAAGTCACAAACTGAATTCTGCCATCGCCCAGGCGTACTACGCAAAGAAGCAGGGACTTAAGGGTGTGACCACGGAGACCGGAGCCGGTCAGTGGGGTACGGCGCTTTCCATGGCGTGCTCCTACTTCGATCTGGACTGTCAGGTATATATGGTGAAGGTATCCTATGAGCAGAAGCCTTTCCGCCGTGAGGTGATGAGAACCTACGGCGCCAATGTCACACCTTCGCCGTCCATGAATACGGAAGTCGGAAGAAAGATCAATGCAGAGTTCCCGGGCACCGGCGGAAGTCTCGGCTGTGCCATCTCTGAGGCGGTCGAGGCAGCCGTGAGTCAGGAAGGCTATCGCTATGTACTCGGTTCCGTACTCTCACAGGTACTTCTGCATCAGTCCGTGATCGGACTTGAGACCAAGACTGCACTTGACAAGTACGGCATCAAGGCGGATATGATCATCGGCTGCGCAGGCGGCGGTTCCAATCTGGGCGGTCTGATCTCACCCTTTGCGGGAGAGATCCTTCGCGGCGAGAACAACTATGAGATCATTGCGGTTGAGCCCGCATCCTGCCCGAGCCTTACAAGAGGTGTATACGCATATGACTTCTGCGATACCGGAAAGGTATGTCCTCTTGCGAAGATGTACACACTCGGCAGCGGCTTCATGCCGTCACCGAACCATGCGGGCGGACTTCGCTACCATGGTATGAGCAGCGTTGTATCCGAGCTTTACGATCAGGGTATTCTTTCCGCGAGAAGCGTGGAGCAGACGGAGGTCTTTAAGGCTGCCGAAACATTTGCAAGAGTCGAAGGAATCCTTCCCGCCCCCGAGTCCTCACATGCGATCAAGGTTGCGATCGATGAGGCCGTCAAGTGTAGGGAGACAGGCGAAGCAAAGAATATTGTCTTCGGCCTTACGGGCACAGGTTACTTTGATATGGTTGCTTACCAGAAGTATAACGATGGTGATATGAGCGACTACATTCCGACAGATGATGATCTTCAAAAATCAATCAGTCAGTTGCCGAAGATCGGCTAGGCTTTGATGCAGAAGACGTTATAAATTTTTTTTAAAACAGGAGGGTTACGATTATGTCTTATGTATGTTCTGTATGTGGTTATGTTCACGAGGGAGATGAGCCGCCCGAGGCATGTCCCGTATGCAAGGCTCCCAAGGAGAAGTTCAAAAAGCAGGAGGGAGACCTTACATGGGCTGCAGAGCACGTTGTAGGTGTTGCCAAAGGTGTGAGTGAGGACATCCTTGCAGATCTTCGCAGCAATTTCGAAGGCGAGTGTTCCGAAGTCGGCATGTATCTCGCAATGGCAAGAGTTGCATTTCGCGAGGGCTATCCCGAGGTTGGTCTTTATTATGAAAAGGCAGCGTTCGAGGAAGCTGAGCATGCGGCAAAATTCGCAGAACTTTTGGGTGAGGTTGTGACAGACAGCACGAAGAAGAATCTGGAACTTCGCATTGCTGCAGAGAACGGAGCAACCGCAGGCAAGACCGATCTTGCAAAGCGCGCGAAAGAGCAGAACCTGGATGCGATCCATGACACCGTACACGAGATGGCACGTGACGAGGCAAGACACGGAAAGGCATTTGAGGGATTATACAAGAGATATTTCTCATAAGAGGTTGAATGCACGGTTATGAATAAGTATGATTGCCTCAAACTGGAAAACCAATTATGCTTTCCTCTTTACGCATGTGCGAAGGAGGTATCGAGAAAGTACAAACCGATGCTCGACGAACTTGATCTGACATACACACAGTACCTCGTTATGATGGTACTGTGGGATCGTCAGAGTCTCAATGTCAAAGAGCTGGGTGAGCATCTCTATCTCGATTCCGGTACCCTGACACCTGTGTTAAAGAAACTCGAGAAGAAGGGATATGTATCGCGTGAACGCAGTACGAATGACGAACGCAACCTGTCCATTTCCATCACGAATGAAGGAAAAGCACTGAGGGATCTGGCTCTGTCGGTGCCGGGAGAGATGTCCTGTTACGTGAATCTGACCGAAGAAGAAGCGGGTGAAATGTACAGACTTCTCTATAAATTGTTGAACGGATTAGACAAAAACTGACTACTCAAGTAGTCAGTTTTTTTCTTTTGTGCAAAATGTATCAGTTTTTCTTTTTTGATTATTTTCGATTGTTCAATACTTAGAAAAAACCAAAAAGCTCTTGCAAACAAAAGAAAAAAAGTATATTATCGTGCATAGCTTAAGAAACGAGACATCATTGATGTGACAAAATCAAATCAGGAGGAAAAACAAATGGCAGTAAAGAAAGCAACAGTTGAGTCTACCATGGCTAAGGTAGAAGCAAAGAAGGTTGAGACCAAGGCTACAGCTACAGAGGCAGCTAAGAAGGCAGAGGCACCTGCTAAGAAGGCAGCAGCTCCCGCCAAGAAGGCAGCAGCTCCCGCTAAGAAGGCAGCAGCTCCCGCTAAGAAGGCAGCAGCTCCCGCTAAGAAGGCAGCAGCTCCCGCTAAGAAGGCAGCAGCTCCCGCCAAGAAGGCAGCAGCTCCCGCTAAGAAGGCAGCAGCACCTGCTAAGAAGGCAGCTCCCGCTAAGAAGACTGCAGCAGCTAAGTCTGAGGCAAAGGTTGTTATTGAGTACGCAGGCGGTCAGGTTATCACATCTGACATCGTAGCAAAGGCTACCCAGGCAAGCGGCAAGAAGACAATCAAAGAGTTGAACGTATACTATCAGCCCGAGACCGGTATGGTTTACTTTACCGCTGACGGTGAGGAAGGTTCTTTCTCTTTATAATACAGTCAAAAAAGAACGCGTCCCTCGGGACGCGTTCTTTTTTATGCTTTACAGGCTGCGTGATTTTTCCGTGCAGGCTTTCATGGCTTCGAACACTGCGCTGCGCATGCCTTTTTCTTCAAGCACGCGAACTGCTTCGATGGTGGTTCCTGCGGGAGAACAAACCATGTCCTTTAATTCTGCAGGGTGCTTTCCGGTCTCCAATACCATCTTGGCGCTTCCGTATACAGCCTGTGCCGCAAAACGATAAGCCTTGTCTCTCGGCATGCCGTCGGCAACAGCGGCATCTGCCATCGCTTCGATGAACATGAAGACGTAGGCGGGTGAACTTCCGCTTACGGAAACCACGACGTCCATCAGACGCTCGGGGATATCTTCTGCCAGACCGAAACTGCTTAAAATACGAAGTACACGGCTGTAATCATCGTCGGTTACATTGGCGTTTCGACACACGCCTGTGATGCCTTCACCGACAAGTGCCGGCGTGTTGGGCATGGTACGAACGATCTTTAATTCGGGCGAGAGATGTTCGGAAAGCCAGTCGAGTGTCTTGCCGGGTGCGATGGTGATCACGATCTGATCGCGAGTGAGTGTGTCTTTGATCTCACTTGTGACCGCTTCGTAAAACTGCGGCTTCACGGAAAGGAAGACGATTTCCGATTCCCTGGCAACCGTCAGGTTGTCACTTGTTGTATGAATACCGAGAGCGGATGCAGATTTGTCTAATGCGTTAGAACTTGCGTCGGATGCAATGATGCTTTTAGCGTCGATGTCCGTGTGCTCCTTGATGCCTCCGATGATGGCGGATGCCATATTACCGCATCCGATAAAACCTACTTTGTACTTCATGAAATGTATCCTCCTGTTTAAATATACTCGAGTGCCTTGTCAGGGTGATCGGTGATCACACCGTCGACCGGCTTATGCATAAATCTGCGAAGCAGTTTTTCGTCATTGATGGTCCACACATAAATCTTCTTTTTGGAAAGCTTCATGCGCAGAAGAAAACCGGGAGTGACTAATTTGTGATGGGGCGATACAAAATCGGCGCCGAGCATCTTTAATCTGCGCCCCGGGAAGTATTCGTTGAAACGTCTTCTTTTATCCGCTTCCTTCATACCGAGCAGAAGTCCCGCAGTGATCCCGGGATCAAGCCGCTTTATGCGAAGCACGGCTGTATCCAGAAATGACTTGACCTGATACTCATCGTAGGAAAGATGTTCGTGCAGGATGCGGACGATTTCCTTCTCATATCCGGTTTCTTTTAATTCGATATCCAACCGGATGCGTCCTTTGCAGAGCTCGAGGACTTCGGAAAAAAGAGGAATGTGATATCCGGCAAGGCGTTCGGCTTCGTTGTAGGTGAGATCGGAAAGCTTTGTTCCCGCCACATCCGGATCGTGATAGCACACGATGCAGCCGTCCGACGTAGAACGAACGTCAAATTCGGCGTACGGAACACCGAGCTCTATCGCTATCTCAAAAGCTTCGGTGGAATTTTCGTGTTCGGCAAGCGCTTTTGCGCCTCTGTGTGCAATGACTGCAGGTGACATCTTCGGTCTCCTTTCTTCCATAGGATAGTATAAGACCTTATCCGCCTAAAATCAAGGTGCGCATTTCCTCAAAAGGTGTTATACTGAGTCTGTATTGACTTGTTTTGATAAGGAGTAAATCTATGCCTGATAACAATCATTCAGATAACAACGACAACAAGGATGAAGAGTACGAGAAGTACTGCTATCTCTGCCGACGCGCAGAGAAGGATGCCGGACCCTTCATCGCGCTTCCGGGTGGGATGCACATTTGCCGGGACTGTATGCAGAAGAGTTTCGATTCCTTCAGCAGCATGAATTTCTTGGACCTTTCGAAGATGCCCAACATCAACATGTCGCAGTTCATGCCTTTTGATGATATCCCGAAGTCCCAGAAGGTGAAGAAGAAAAAACACGAAAAGAAGGAAGAAGAAAAACCCATGCCCACGCTCAAGGATATTCCGGCGCCGCACAAGATCAAGGCTATGCTGGATGAGTATGTGGTGGGACAGGAGTATGCGAAGAAGGTTATCTCCGTGGCGGTCTACAATCACTATAAGCGTGTGCTTACGGACACGGTGGATGATATCGAGATCGAGAAGACCAATATGCTGATGCTCGGTCCTACGGGCTGCGGTAAGACATATCTGGTAAAAACCATCGCAAAGCTTCTGAACGTCCCTCTTGCGATCACGGATGCGACCACGCTGACTGAGGCGGGCTACATCGGTGACGACGTGGAAAGCGTGTTGTCCAAACTCCTTGCGGTTGCGGGCAACGACGTAGAGAAGGCGGAACAGGGCATCATCTTTATTGATGAGATTGACAAGATTGCGAAGAAGAAGGAAACCAGAAGCAGGGATGTGAGCGGAGAGTCCGTTCAGCAGGGGCTTCTCAAGATTATTGAAGGCGCTGATGTGGAAGTGCCGGTGGGTGCCGGAAGCAAAAATGCCATGACACCGATGGTCACCATGAACACCAAGAACATCCTCTTTATCTGCGGCGGCGCATTCCCGGATTTGGATGATATCATCAAACGCAGACTGAATAAACAGTCCTCCATGGGCTTTGCGGCAGATCTTAAGGATAAGTACGATAAAGAAAAGAACCTCTTTAAAGAGGTTACCACGGAAGATCTGCGTGAATTCGGCATGATCCCCGAGTTTCTCGGACGTCTTCCGATGGTATTTGCACTGGAAGCTCTCGACCGTGATATGTATATCCGTATCCTGAAAGAGCCGAAGAATGCCATCTTAAAACAGTACGCCAAGCTGCTTGCACTCGATGAGGTGAATCTCTTGTTCGATGATTCGGCATACGAGGCAATCGCGGATAAGGCGATGGAGAAAGATACGGGCGCAAGAGCGCTTCGGGCCATTATCGAGAAGTTTATGCTTGACATCATGTATGAGATCCCCCGGGACGAGAACATCGGAACCGTTACCATTACAGGTGATTATATCAACGGTAAGGGTTCACCGGTGATCACGCTTCGCGGAACCGACCAGTGAAAGGACTTCTATTATGAAGAAAAGGATACTTGCCTATCTTGCATATGTGGATGAACTTCTTTCCCGAGAGGATGTTGATTGGGAGAAGGAAGCGAGAAAGCACCTGGTGCAGATTTCCTTTTTTGCCCATGAGCGACTGGTACATCTGATCGTGACGGTATTGTTTGCGCTGATGACGATTGCGAGCATTCTCTATCTGAATTTTACGGGAAAACTTGTGATCTTTGCGCTGGTTGTCGCACTGATGGTACTGATGATTCCCTATATCATGCATTACTATCTTTTGGAGAACAGCGTTCAAAAAATGTACGCGCAATACGATGAAATGATGAAAAAACAGGGTGAAGCATTCCATATGTAAAGATCATATGTAAATACGATATGTAAACCGATAAGGAGAGAAGTAGACATAACTGCTTCTCTCCTTTTTGATTTCCAGATTGAAAATGTTACAAATTCTTAACAAATAGAAGAAGCAACGAGCGTAATTGGATGGCTTTGTGAAATGGTGAGGACAAGATATTACAAAAATGTTACAAAACTATGAAATATTACTTGACATTTATGTTAACCCGTATTACAATAAAAAATGCAACCAAAAAGTCGTGTTCCGACAATGGTTGCATGGTATAACTTGTATGATGAGATTATTATACCACAAGATGTAGTTTTGTAAAGACCCAAAATGGAAAAAGAGCAAAAAACCATAATTGAATATGAAAAAGAATTGCTGGAACAGGAGCAGGAACATCGTGAACTGGAGGATCTTGAGGCCAGAGCACAGAAAAGACACGCGACTCAGAAGGAGGAACGCTTAAGAAAGCGGGTCCGCTATGCGGTCTGCTTTGCGCTGGTTTTGCTTCCGGCACTTCTGTTTACCTACCTGTTTATGAAGATCAACGCAATGGATGAGCGGATCGATCGTATTGCGCATGCACTCGGCGTGGGCGAAGCGGTATCGACCGAGGACTCAACAGTTGCGGATTGGACGGCAACAGCGCTTGCCGATGATAATCCCGCTCCGCAGAAGTCGACCATGACGGACATTGTCTATCTGGCGCAGACCAGATCTGAAGAGGAGTACGAGGAGTATCTTGAAAAGCAGGAAGAGGAATTGCGTGCCAATTATAACGGGCATAAGGTTTATCTGACATTTGATGACGGGCCGAGTGTATATACGCCGATGATCCTCGATACATTGAAGAAAAACAATGTCAAGGCAACATTCTTTGTAATCTACAACGGTGATCAGTCGATGTGGCCGCTTTATAACAGGATCGTGGACGAGGGACACAGCATCGGACTGCATTCCTACACGCACAAGTATGAGATTGTTTATGCCAATCAGGAGTGCTTCGAGCGCGATGTGAAATCCATTCATGACTTTGTCGAGCAGCGTACGGGCGTGGACAGCAGGCTTTACCGTTTTCCGGGTGGAAGCTCCAATACGGTAAGTGATCATGTAGATACGCAGGAGATGATTGATTATCTCGATGAAGAGGGTTATACTTATTTCGACTGGAACGCGCAGTCCGGTGATGCGGAGGATGACAGCCTGACTGCAGAAGAACTAAATGAAAATGTTATGGGCTATGTTCGTGCGAACGAAGGCGATTCCGTTGTCTTGATGCATGACTTCAAGAACTGTCAGGAAACCGCCAAGGCGTTGCAGGGTCTGATCGATACGCTGAAGGCGGAAGGATATGAGATCTGCCCGATTACCGAAGACGTGATCCCTGTGCAGCACGTAACGGAGGATTAGCTTGAACTACGAAGAATCGATGCAATATATTGAGGAAAAGAATAAGCTCGGCATAGTGCCGGGCTTACGTAGTATACGGGAGCTTTTGCGACGTATGGGAAACCCGCAGGATGCGGTAAGAGTCCTGCATATCGCGGGTACGAACGGCAAGGGCTCTGTTTTTGCATACGTGGAACAGGGCCTTTTGGCATACGGTTACAGGGTGGGCAGGTACGCATCGCCCGCGCTTCGCGATTATGAGGAGCGTTTTACGCTTGACGGTGTCATGATCCAACAGGAACGGACGGCGAATCTTATGACCAAGGTTCGCAAGGTGGCCGAAACTGTGGAGAAAGACGGATACCAGCCGCTTACTGCCTTTGAAATTGAAACAGCGATGGCGTTTCTTCTATTTGCCGAGGAGAAGGTGGATTTTGCCCTGGTTGAGTGCGGTATGGGCGGAAGGCTGGATGCGACCAATGTTGTGGCACATCCCGTGGTGACGGTTTTTGCCTCGATCGGTATGGATCATATGCAGTTTCTCGGAGATACGATAGAGAAGATTACATCGGAAAAAGCCGGTATCATAAAGCCCGGCGTGCCGGTGGTTTCGGCACCGCAGGAGGAAGCGGTTGCAAATGTCATTCGCGAGACAAGAGAATTTATGGGTAATCCTTTGGTTCTGGTATCTGCGGATGAGATCCGGGTTGAGAGTGTGCTTCCGGAGAAAACAACATTTACCTATAAGGGAGAGGATTATGTGATCGGGCTTCCCGGAACTTTTCAGCCCGTGAATGCCTGCGTGGCCGTCGAGACGCTGCGCATTCTGGGCATTTCACAGGACGCGATCAAGGAAGGCCTTCGTCGCACGACCTGGCCCGGAAGGATGACCAAAATGTGTGACCGGCCTCTGGTATATGTGGACGGAGCACACAATCTTCCGGCGTGGGAGAGCCTGCTTTCCACGGTGAATTATTATTTTACAAACAGACGAATAATATATATAATAGGAGTGTTGAGGGATAAGGATTACAAGTCAATGGCCCGCCTGTTGGCACCGACCATGAGCTGTGCGTTTACCCTGACTCCGAAGAACCAAAGAGGGCTTTCTGCGAAGGAACTCGCTGCGGTGATAGAAGAGGCGGGTGTTACCGCTGTTGCTGCCGAAAACTACGAGGAAGCGCTTTTGCTTGCTAAGAAAGAAGCTTCGGCAGATGATGTGATTATGGTCTGTGGTTCGTTGTCTTTCATTTCCTATTTTCTCGATTGTAACGTGTGGAATTCATAAAGTAGCATACTACATATATGCGTCAAGGTACTGACGAATGGAACGTATTGACAGCCTGATGAAGCATCAGGCGTATCTTCAATTGATGGATCATATTGCCGCGAAGGAACGCGGGAGACGATTCTGCAGACATGGTTTGGATCACAGCCTGGACGTGGCAAGGATCGCTCATATCCTGAATCTCGAGGGATCTTGCGGATACGCAAGGGACGTGATCTATGCGGCGGCTTTGCTGCACGACGTGGGAAGGGGCTTGCTTGATGCGACTGAGCCACACCATATCACAAGTGCTGCATTTGCGAGACGGGTTCTGCCTGAGGCGGGGTTTGATACTTGCGAGACGGAGGAGATTGCAAAAGCGATTTTCGCGCATCATGAAGCAGGATCGGAACCGGGATCTCTCGCGGATCTTTTATTCCGTGCCGACAAGCTTTCCAGGAGATGCTTTGAGTGCGAGATGTATGAAGAGTGTTACTGGCCCGAAGACAGAAAGAATCATGTAGTTAGCTACTGATTGCGTGGGGGTATCATATGTTTCTGAGTATGAGAATCGGAAAAAGAGATTTTTGGCTGGATGGCAGACCTTATATTATGGGCATCCTGAATGTGACGCCCGATTCGTTTTCGGATGGGGGAAACTACGCGGATCTCGATGCTGCGTTAAGACATACGGAAGAGATGATCGCCTCCGGCGCAGACATCATCGACGTCGGCGGTGAGTCCACCAGACCGGGACATACACCTGTTACGGCAGGAGAAGAGATTGCGCGCACCTGCTTCGTGATCGAGGCGATCAAGGAGCGCTTTGAGATTCCGGTTTCTCTTGATACCAGCAAGTCGAAGGTTGCGGAGGCCGGTATCCTTGCGGGCGCAGATCTGATCAATGATATCTGGGGACTTACGCAGGATGACGGCATGGCGGAAGTGATCGCGAAACATAAGGTGGCATGCTGCCTGATGCACAACCGCTCGAATACGGATTACAGCAATCTGATCGAGGATGTGAAACAGGACCTTCTTTCGAGTGTGGCGATTGCCAAGACGGCCGGCATTCCGGATGAAAAGATCATAATCGATCCCGGAATCGGATTTGCCAAAGATACGAAGCAGAATCTTCGGGTTTTGGCGAGTCTGGAAGCATACACCCGTCTCGGATATCCGTTGCTGCTCGGTATCTCGAGAAAGTCCGTGATCGGTAATACACTTTCGCTTCCTGTGGAGGAAAGAGAAGAGGCTACGGTAGCGCTTACCGTGCAGGGGTACTTAAACGGCGCGCTGTTTCACCGTGTACACGATGTTAAAAAGAACCGCCGCGCGCTGGACATGATTTACGCAGTGCAACGCGAAAAAGAGGACTGATATGGACAGAATCGTGATCAAGGATCTGGAGGTATTTGCGCACCATGGCGTGCTGCCCGAGGAGAAACAAAAAGGGCAGAAGTTTTTTGTGACGGCGGAACTCTACCTTTCACTCCGCGATGCCGGTGTGTCCGATGATCTTTCGCTTACGGTCAATTATGCGGATGTCTGTGCGGATATCATTGCTGCGATGACGGAGGACAAGTACGACCTGATCGAGGCGGCTGCGGAGAGCGTGGCGGATACCATACTCGTGAAGTATGATCTCGTGAAACACGTACGCATCCGTATCTCCAAACCGGAAGCGCCCATCGATGCTGACTTTGATACGGTGTGTGTGGATATCGAACGCAGAAAACATGTGGCATATCTCTCCATCGGTTCCAACCTCGGAGACAGGGAAGGGTATCTTGATTATGCAGTGGAACAGCTTTCCAAGGATGCATCCATTCGCGTGACCAAGGTATCGGATTACATTGTGACCAAGCCCTTCGGCGACGTGGAACAGGATGATTTTTTAAACGGCGCATTGGAGATCGAGACACTTTATACGCCGGAAGAACTTTTGCATGTGGTGAATGATATCGAGGACGGCGCAGGCAGAAAACGCATGGTCCACTGGGGACCTCGCACGTTGGATATCGATATCATCTTATACGACAAGGAAATTATCATGGAAGAGCACCTGACCATCCCGCATCCGTGGATGGCCAAACGACGCTTTGTGCTTGAACCCCTGGCTGCCATCGCTCCCTATGCGTGGCATCCGGGCTTTTCAAAGACGGTGCTCGAGCTTCTTTATATACTGGACAAGAACGAACCGAAGGATGAATCACCTTACACGGAGGGTTAACTATGGCAGTGAAGACCTTTGCGTCCATCTATGTGGGATCGAGCGAATTGATCCTGAAGATCTACGAGATATCGGGTAAGAAGAATTTTCGTGAATTGGATCGTATATCCAAATCAGTGGAACTCGGAAAGGACACCTACAGAAAGGGTGCCTTGGATACGAAAGTTCTGTCTGAAGTCTGCGAGATCCTGAAGGATTTCAAGAAAAAAATGAAAGAGTATCAAGCTACAGATTATCGGGCGTTTGCTACAAGTGCCATTCGAGAGGCGTCGAATCAGGAGCTTGCGTTGGACTTTATCAAGAGAAATACCGGAATTGTGGTTAAGGTTTTGAGCAATTCCGAGCAGCGTTATATGATCTTCAAAGGGATGGTGGCAAGATACGATGCGTTCCATCAGGTCGTAAGCAAGAATACGGCCTTTGTTGATGTGGGAGCGGGCAGTATCCAGATTTCCCTGTTCGATAAGAACAATCTCATCGTGACCGAGAACATCCACATCGGCGCGATCCGCGTGCGCGACTACCTTTCCATGGTGGGCAGCAAGTCGGGCCGTATGGATCAGGTGATCAGTGAGTATGTGGACAGCGATATCGCAACATTTCGAAACATTTACCTGAACGATAAAGAGATCAAGAACATCCTGATGGTGGGAGAGGCAGCGGATACCATCAAGAGCTTTATTCCGGAGATCAAGGACCGCGAGAGTATCTCCCGCGAACAGTTCGAGAAGATGTACCGGAAACTTGCGAAGATGACACCGCAGGATCTGTCGGATAAGTACGGGATACCGTATGAGCGTGCGACACTTGTACTTCCTACGGTCATTATTTACACATCCTTCCTGAACAACTGTAAGGCGGAAGAAGTGTATGTGCCGAACGTGGATTTGTGCGACGGTATCATGGCGGGCTATATGGACGAGGGAAGCCGTGTCTGCTTTGATCACAATTTCGAGGATGATATCGTGGCGTCCGCTCAGAATTTAAATAAGCGTTACCACTGCAATAGAGCGCATACGGACAAAGTAATGGAATTTGCGCTGAAGCTCTTTGACAGCTTCAAGAAGATTCACGAACTCGGAAAGAAAGAGCGGCTTTTGCTGCAGATTTCCGCAATTTTGCACGAGTGCGGCAACTATATCAATCTTCATGACGGTGCGCAAAATTCCTACTTCATAGTGGCAAATTCCGAGATCATCGGTTTGACGCACAAGGAACGTATGGAGGTAGCGAACATTATCAAATACAATCTCTACTATCTGCCTTCGCAGACGGAGATTTCAAAGACACTGGAGGGTGCGGATTTTATCGTGATTGCCAAACTTGCGGCAATCCTGCGTATCGCCAATGTACTCGACAAGAGCCATACGCAAAAGATCGATGATATTTCCGTGACCGTCACCGATGACAAAATGCTGATCTATGTGTCAACTTACGAGGATATTTCGCTGGAGTCGGGACTCTTTGAGGCAAGAGCGGACTTCTTTGAACAGGTTTACGGTATCAGACCGGTACTACGACAGAAAAGGAGCGTATGATCCATGGATAAGAAAATGCTGGACAACCCGGAAAACTACTACAACCGAGAACTTTCCTGGTTGAAATTCAACTACAGAATCCTAAACGAAGCCAGGGATAAGAGTATTCCTCTGTTTGAACGACTTCGCTTTCTCGGGATCACGGAATCCAATCTCTCGGAATTCTTTATGGTTCGTGTGGCATCTCTGATCGATCTGGTGGAGGCCGGGATTACCAAGAAGGATATCGCCGGGCTTACGCCCGAGGGCCAGCTTGATCTGATCATTCCCGAAACCAAGCGAATGAGCAAGCGGCAGTATCAGACATTGAACCGCATGTTGCTTCCCGAACTTGCAGAAGAAGGGCTTACGCTTCTTATGCATCACGAGGAACTCGATGAACGACAGGCGAAGTATGTGGACAAGTACTTTGACAAAGAGGTGTATCCTGTTCTTACACCTATGGCGGTGGATTCATCGCGCCCGTTCCCGCTGATCAGCAATCGCTCCTTGAATATCGGTGCGCTGATCACCGACAAGAAGAACCCGGAGGTGACCGACATAGCGACCGTGCAGGTGCCCTCTGTGCTGCCGCGTGTTGTTGAGGTGCCTGAAAGAGACGGAAAGCGCTGCATCATTCTACTTGAGGAAGTGATCAAGAGAAATCTGTCCAAATTATTTCTCACGTACAATATAGAATGTGCGCATGCGTTTCGTATTATCCGTAACGCCGACCTTTCCATTGATGAGGATGAAGCTGCGGATCTTTTAAAGGAAATCGAAAAACAGATCAGACGCAGAGCCTGGGGTGAGGTCATCAAACTCGAGGTAGACGCGGATATCAATAAAAAGCTGTTAAAAGAACTGAAGGAGCGACTGTCCGTGGTAGATGGCGTAGTGTTCTCCATTCACGGTCCGCTCGATCTGACGTTTCTTTCCAAGGTGGCGGGGCTTTCGGGCTTTGATCATCTTCAGAGCAAAAAATATGTGCCTCAGCCTGTTCCCGGAATTGATCCGGGCAGAAATATCTTCGACCAGATCAAGGAGAAGGATATTCTGCTCCATCACCCGTATTACGAGTTTACACCTGTGGTGGACTTCATCAGGGAGGCGGCCAATGATCCCGATGTACTTGCGATCAAACAGACGCTGTATCGCGTGAGCGGTAACAGTCCCATCGTTGCAGCCTTGGCGCGCGCTGCCGAGAACGGTAAGCAGGTCACGGTTCTGGTGGAACTGAAAGCGCGTTTTGATGAGGAGAATAATATCAACTGGGCCAGAAAGCTTGAGAAGGCCGGATGCCATGTGATCTACGGCTTGGTGGGCCTTAAGACGCATTCCAAGATTGCGCTTGTGGTGAGAAGAGAAGAAGAGGGCATCAAGCGCTATGTGCATCTCGGTACCGGAAACTATAACGATATCACGGCAAAATTATACACGGACACGGGAATCTTTACAGCGGCGGACTCCATCGGCGAGGATGCCACGGCAGTGTTCAACATGCTCTCCGGATACTCTGAACCGCCCGTCTGGAATAAACTCCTTGTGGCACCGCTTTGGATGAAGAAGAAATTCCTGTATCTGATCGGACGCGAGGCGAACAATGCAAGAGAAGGAAAAGAAGCGCGTATTGTTGCGAAGATGAACTCTCTCTGCGATCCGGACATTATCAAGGCACTGTATGAGGCTTCCTGCGCAGGCGTAAAGATTGACCTGATCGTTCGAGGCATTTGCTGTCTGAAAGTCGGCGTGCCAGGACTTTCCGAGAATATTACCGTAAGATCCATCGTCGGTAATTTCCTTGAACATGCGAGAATCTTCTATTTCTATAATGAGGGATTTGAAGACTGCTACATGGGCAGTGCGGACTGGATGCCGAGAAATCTGGATAAGCGCGTTGAGATCACGTTCCCTGTGGAAGATGAGGATCTGAAAAAGAGAGTGATCGATATTCTTCGTGTCCAGCTTGCGGATACACTGAAGGTTCATATCATGCAGCCGGACGGATCCTATGCGAAACTGGACAGACGCGGAAAAGACAAACTTTCGGCGCAGGAGTACTTCTGCAAGCAGGCTGTTTCCGAAACCAAAAAAGAAGAAAAACACAGCCAGGGCCGTGTTTTCGTTCCGAGAACCGCTGCGGATTAAGTCTTATTCCGCAGTGATTCCGAGCGTATATATGAGAAGGCGCTTTGCATTCTCGTAGTTTTCTTCCGTGGTGCCGGGGAATCCCAGGTACACCTTGTCGTAGCCGAGGTTTAAACTTTTGGCGAATTCCGTATCGCTGATGTCAATCGCCATCGGTACCACATCTTTATAGTAGTTCGGCAGCATCAGGGCTCTGTCTTCCACCTGAGCAAGGATGTCGGCGGGCAGATAAGATTTTACGGGATGTATGATATCCTGATAGGCGCAGTATTCTGCGCCTTTTTCGTCCATGATCATTACATCGTAGTAGCCGTTGTAGGCACGCATAGGAACGCTGGTATAGTCTGAGTTGTTCGCAAGCTCACCGAATTTTGCGTGATAGGTATCAAGATCGAGGGAAACATTTAACTGCTCGTGAAACTGATATCCGCGCTCCATGCCGAAGCGTGCGCAGTAGTCTTTTTTGAAACTTGTATCCACGGCCTGCGGATCAGCTGCGTTTACGATGACGTAGGAAAGTGCTACGGGCCGGCTGTTCTTGTAAACCGTAACACCGAGCAGGAAGATCAGTACTGTGGCGGTCACCGAAAAGATGACAGGCCACTTATTATATGTAAGGAAGTAGGAGATTTTCTGATTCCTCGTCATACCTTCCACGGTCTTTTTGTATTTTTCTCTTTTGTAACGACGTTTCTCGCGGCGGGAGAGTCCTACGGCTTCAAGCCGGTCTTCGCCGGTCCAGGCTTTCGACTCCTGATCTTTTGCGTCTTTGTTTTCGCTTGTTTCGTCATTTCCTTCTTCCGTGATTTCGACTTGATCGGTATTTGTGTCTGCTTCTTTGGCCTTGCTTACTGCAGACGGTTCTTCCGCAACAGTCTGCGGCTTTTTTATTTCTTCGTCTTTCATGATTATGTCTCCTGATTTTTGTCCGTCATAATGAAATGTATCATATCACAGTTTGCCACCTTTCGCCACAGTTTTCGGAGTCTTGTTTTTAAAGGGGGTGTTTGATATAATCGGTGCATATGATTGAAAAAAGGCGGTATAAGACATGAAACTCAAAAAGTTTTTCCATAATTTCTTTCGGGTGATCCTGATCATCCTGATCGCAATTCTGGTGCTCACGTTACTGATCATCGGTATCCTTTATTACAACCACAGATCCAAGCTGGATGACGAGAGAGGGTATCTGACACCGCCCGGTACATTTGTGACCGTGGGTGAGCACAAGCTTCATATCAGAGTGGAAGGGAATAAGGACGCGGACCATACGCTTGTATTCGTGCACGGCCGAGGTGTTCCGGATGAGGCGATCGCGCTGGAGCCGCTTTTTGCGGAACTCAAGGACGAGTACAGGATGGTGCTTGTGGATCGCGCAGGATTCGGATACAGCGATGACAAGGTGAGCGCAAAGGATATCGAGAGTATCCTTGAAGAAGAGCGCGGTGCGCTTGCTGCTGCGGAAATCAAGGGCCCCTATGACATTGTGGCGCAGGGAGAAGGCGGTTTGATCGCGCTTTACTGGGCAAAGACGCATCCGGAAGAAGTGTCTTCCATCATTGGTGTCAATATGCTGTTTCCTGAGGATTTCGAGGGCGTGACGTCGGAAAAATATGCCGGTTTCTTCTATTATATAATGGCAAAGGGTTCCGGCATCGGTCTTCATCGTCTGATGAAGCATCTTTACCCGGTGAATGTCGGGGCGGTCTATACTGAAAAGCAGATGGCGATCCGGAAGGCGCTTTACTCCGAAGGCTTCTATACGGAAGCGATGTATGAGGAGGATCTTGAGACCATCGACAACGTTGCAAAGGTTGCGGAAAAAGGCATTCCGTCGGATCTGCCGATCCTGGAACTTCTGGCGAATCCGTTGATGGAGCCTTATATCACGGATGATGCGCAGATGGCGGAAGAGTACGCCGAGGCAAAGCAGGAAGCGGGGGAGACTGATATCGATTTTGCGGGCGAATTAAACCGCGAGCGCAGAGACTTCCTGAAAAACTACAAGAATGTAACCGTGAAGGAATTATCCGGCCCGGCAAGACTTTATACATATTGCCCGAAAGATGTTGCGGATGCGATCCGGGAATTCCTCAAACGGTAAAATGTTACAAAAGAATGCGCAAAAGGACACAGAAAAGTCATATTTGGGCTCGATTTCGTAATTATATGGTAAAAATGTACAAAGAAAACGCCCAAAAATGAAAAAGTACTTGCAAAATTGTTGATTATGTCCTATAATCACTTTAGTCATGGTTGGCATAACCATGTCAATTTGAACGTGAAACGGCTATAAACTTATGGCGCGAACGTTTCATGAGTTGGTCCGCAAGGTCGCAAAACCGACATCTGATTGTACATTTTGCACATATGGGCTTCGATGCACATATGGAATTCCTGCACAAGAACGACGAGGCCGAGCATTCGAACGGACGACACACACCAAAAGGAGGGTTTTTTTGTGAAGAAATTCAAAAAAGCAATGGCGTTATCACTTGCACTTGCTATGGGTCTTTCCCTTGTAGCTTGTGGTGATAAGAAGGAAGATGAAACTACTGCTACTACTACAGAGGCAGCTACAGAGGCAACCGGAAGCGATGTTACTGTTTCCACACAGCCTGCTGACGAGCTTCCCATCGACGTAGAGATCAATGATCAGGCTATCTACTGCTACTCTTGGAACACCGAGTTCGGTGAGAGACTTGAGTATGTAAAGGCTAAGTATCCTCAGTATGCTGACCTTATCAAGTATGAGAACCTTGGTCTCGGCGGTGGTTCTGATGAGTACAAGACCGCAATCGCAAACGGAATCACATCCGGTGGCGACAAGGTTCCTTCCGTTATCGCTATGGATGACGCTCTTGCAAAGTACTTCATCTCTTCTGATTACGTAGCAAACCTTGCTGACGTAGGATTCCCTGTTGATGAGTACAAGTCTACTGCTTATCCTTACACTGTAGATTACGGTACCATCGATGGCAACCTTAAGGGTGCTACATGGCAGTCTACACCTGGTTGTATGATCCTCAGAACAGATATCGCTAAGGAAGTACTTGGTACTGATGATCCTGCTAAGCTTCAGGAGTACGTAAAGGATTGGGATACCGTTCTTGAGACAGCTGAGACCATGAAGGCAGCTGGTTACAAGATGTTCTCTGATCCTTCAGATGTTAAGGTTGCATTCCTTGACGCTAAGAAAGATCCTTGGGTAGTTGATGGCACTGTTAAGATTGATCAGGCTATCAAGGATTACCTTGAGATCGCTAAGAAGCTTTATGACAACGATTACACATTCAAGTCCGGTCAGTGGAATGAGGACTGGAACGCAAACATGGCTGGCGATGTATTCGCATGGCTTGGATGCCCTTGGTTCATGTACTGGTGCTATGGTCAGTATCAGGAGGGAACCGATGCTGAGGGCCACAACTGCGTAGTAGAAGGACCTCAGGCTTTCCACTGGGGTGGTACATACTTCGGTGTAACCACTTCTTGCCCGAACCCCGGTCTTGCAGCACTTATCGTTTACACCCTTACAGCTGATGCTGATGTCCTTAAGCAGATCGCAGTTGATACCGGTGACTTCGTAAACAACGCAACTGTTAACGAAGAGATGGCAGCAAGCGGCGAGTGCAACGAGCTCATCCTTAAGGTATTCAACGGCGTAAGCCCTATCCCTACCTATGTTGAGGGTGCAAAGAAGATCGACCTTAGCTGGGCAACCACTTACGATTCAACCTTCAATGGTTATCTTGACGTAGCTGTATCTGCATACAACACCGGTGAGGCAGCAGATCTTGATGCAGCAGTTGAGAACATCAAGACTCAGATCTCCGATTCTTATCCTGATCTTGTATTCGAGTAAGATTCAGAGTAGTTAGAGATACTTGAAATTAGTTACGCGCCGGGTGCTTGCACCCGGTGCGTGATTAAAAAAATCATAATACCACTGTTGGGCATTTTATAAGCGGTGCCGGTTAGCTCGGGTATCGCTTATAAAATGTCTGACGGAGGATGCGTGAATTATGTTACGAAAACTATAACAAAGGTTGGGGAAGTGAAATTATGAAGAAAAAGACAGTTGAATACGGAAAGTATGGCTACATTTTCATACTTCCGTTCTTCCTTGTATTCCTTGTATTTCAGTTATATCCGTTGATCTATACTTTCTATCTCAGCTTCGTAGAGTACTACGAGAAAGACATGAAGATGGTTGGACCGAAGTTTAACGGTCTCAAGAACTTTATGCTCGTGCTTGCCAACACCAAGCCTTTAGGCGGTGGAAAGTATGAAATCGTTAAGTGGTTCGATAACCACACAGTTATGGCAATCAAGCAGACATTGATCATCTGGGTGATCAACTTCATCCCTCAGATCCTTCTTGCACTTCTGCTTGCATCCTGGTTCACGGATACAGTTGTTAAACTGAAAGGTCAGGGCGCATTTAAGGTTATGATGTTCATGCCGAACATTATCACAGCATCATCTATCGCGGTGCTTTTCTACAGCCTTTTCTCCAATCAGGGACCGATCACTCTGTTCCTGAGAAAAGTCGGAATCATCAGTCAGGATTACAACTTTATGGAGAAGGCCGGCGCAACTATCGGAATTATCGCATTTATGCAGTTCTGGATGTGGTATGGTAACTCCATGATCGTACTCATTGCAGGTATTTTGGGTATCAACCCTTCCCTCTACGAGGCAGCCATGGTGGACGGTGCCAACGGCAGACAGCAGTTCTACAAGATTACATTGCCTCTGCTGAAACCGATCATCCAGTTCTCACTGGTAACATCTGCTATCGGTGGTCTTCAGATGTACGATATTCCTTCGCTGTTCAACGTTAACGCTTCCTTCATCGGTGGCCCGAACTACGCTTCAGAGACCATTACGATGTGGATTAAGCAGCTTGGCTTCACAGCTCACAACTATGGTACTGCAGCCGCAGCATCCATCGTACTCTTTATTGTAACACTTGCCATCTCCATGGTATTCTTCATCGTTACGAAGGAGAGAGAGCCGAAGCAAAGACATGCAGTGATCAGGTAAGGGGGTGTAAGTGTAAATGGCTAAGAATACAAACACAGAAGAGAGCTATTCAGCTCAGATCAGGGCAAAGAAGATCTTTAGATCGGTTATCTGTATCTTACTCTGCTTTATGAGTATGTTCCCGTTCTATATCATGATCATCAATGCTACACTTCCTTCCGCTGACATTCAGAAGGGTATCCATCTGATCCCCGGAACCAGTTTCATTAAGAACTTCCAGAACCTGATGAAGAAGGCAGACGGTGTAGGAACATCCGTATGGAGTGCTATGTTCCACAGTGCATTGATCGCAGTACCTGCGACCATCCTGAACATCTATATCTCCACCCTGACTGCATATGCGATTTCCACATATCAGTTCAAACTCAAGAATGCAGCGCATTCATTCATTATGGCAATCATGATGATCCCGGCTCAGGTATCCATCATCGGATTCATGCAGTTCATGATGAAGATTCACCTTTATGATACCTACTGGCCTTTGATCATCCCTGCCTGCGCAGCTCCTACCACATACTACTTCATGAAGCAGTATATTTCTCAGGCGCTGTCATTAGAGATCATTGAGGCGGCAAGAATCGACGGTTCGGCAGAGTTCGCAACCTTCAACAAGATCGCGCTTCCTCTTATGAAGCCGGCGATGTCCACACAGGCCATCTTCGCCTTCATCGGATCATGGAACAACCTGTATACACCTTCTATGATCCTCTTCGACACACATAAGAAGACCCTCCCGATGTTCATCATGTCACTTCGTTCTGAGCAGTTCAGAGCTGACTATGGTATCATCTACGTAGGACTCTTCCTGACCATCCTGCCGATCTTTGTTGTATACTTTGCTCTTTCAAAGTATATCATCGCAGGTGTAGCACTTGGTGGTGTCAAGGAGTAATCAAAACCATTCGAGCCGTACCCGATCGGGTGCGGCTCTTTTTTGTGACAAGTCTGTGAAAAGCATTGACGCACCTCGTAAAAAGTCTTAAAATAATTGAGGTTTTAAGAGAAACAGGAGGATTGTAAAATGAAATACAAAAAGAGAATGCTTTCCGTTGCACTTGCAGCTTCTCTGGCGATGTCTGCTTTAAGCGGATGTTCAAACGGACTTGCCAAAGACGGGACAACCGCAGCCGGTGCGACGACAGAGAGCGCAGATCATAAAGACGGTCGTATGACCAAGGAAGATGCGCAAAAGACACTTGCGATGCATATCGGTGATTACGACGTCTATATGGATGAATTGCTTGTATATGCCATGCAAGCGATCGTAGTAAGCAAGATGACGCCGGATATCTGCTCGGAGGCGAATCAGAAGGCTGTGAAGCAGACGGCACTTTCCTACGTGCGTACAACCAAGATTGAGTATGATGCGGCTGTGAAGGCGGGCGTAAAGCTTACGGACAGCGATACGGCTTCCACAAAGACACTGATCGATAATTTTAAGAATTCCTTCCCTCAGAAGGTCTTTGATGACTTTGGAATCAGTGATGAGGTGATCGAGAAGGTATTTACCGAGCAGACGTATGTCCAGAAGTTCGAGAATGATACCAAGAACGAGATCGGTCAGGCAAAGACCAAAGAGAAGCAGGAAGAGTATGCAGATTACAATTTCCACAATATCTACTACATGATCTTCCCTACCGTAGAGCAAAAGAACGGCGCACCTGCAACAGCGTCCGACGGCAGCTACCAGAAGCTTCCCGAAGATAAGCAGGCAGAGGCGAAGGCGAATGCCGAGAAACTGATCGAGCGTGTGAGAGCCGGCGAAGATGTGAAGAAGCTGGCTGAGGAGTTTGGCATCACATCATACAGCAGTGAGCGAAGCGGTTACGTAGGCGCTTACTCGGATGAGTTGAATGAGGCAATTAAGGATCTTGAGGCCGGAGAGATCTCGGAAGTGGTCGAGGGTGAGCTTGGTTATGTGGTTGTTTATATGATGACCGCACACGATGAAGATATCAAGAAACTCTATGTGGATGCGCTTGTATCCGATCTGGTAGACCAGGAGTTCTCACAGAAACAGTCGGAGTGGTTAAATGCCATCCCTGTGGATGTCAACGGTGATATGGAAGGTACCGTTTGGGAGGACTATGATCTCTACGATCTTTGTAAAGAAATGAACGAATAATCCCGTAAAGAAATACGAAACACTTATCAAGCAAAGAGGGCTGCGACAGCATTGATTCCGTCGTAGTCCTCTTTGTTTGATCATGTAACGATTCAGGCACTTTTTTTTGCGAGAAAAAAGGATTTTTTTCGATGATGTAGAATAATGTAATTGTGCGCATCTCGTGCACATCTTACTTTGGGGAGAGTATCATGATATTACGCGAGTTTTTCGAAAAAAGAGAACATGAGATCCTGTCAGCTTATGCCGCCAAGAGCGACGAATCCCGCGGAAGGGAGCGCGAAGAGGAAAAGTGCGACATACGCACCGATTATCAGCGAGACAGGGACAGGATATTGCATTGCAAGTCTTTCCGAAGACTGAAACATAAAACACAGGTATTTCTGGCCCCGAGCGGGGATCATTACCGTACCAGACTGACCCATACCCTTGAGGTGTCTCAGATCGCCAGATCCATCGCGAGAGCGCTTCTTCTGAATGAGGATTTAACGGAAGCCATCGCCCTCGGACACGATCTCGGACATACGCCCTTCGGTCACGCCGGAGAGCGTGCGCTTGCCAAGTACAGTTCCAGAGACTTTCGTCACAACGAACAGAGTGTCCGCGTGGTAGAACGCCTTGAGAAGAACGGTGCAGGCCTCAATCTGACATGGGAAGTCCGGGATGGTATCTTAAATCACAAGACGGCAGGCAAGCCCGCAACGCTCGAAGGAGATGTGGTACGTCTTGCCGACAAGATCGCCTACGTCAATCATGATATCGATGATGGTATTCGCGCAGGAATTCTGACGGAAGATATGCTTCCGAAGGGTCCGGCCGACATACTCGGTCACAGTACCAGAGACAGGATCAACACATTGATTCATGCGATTGTGACAGCAAGCTTCGGCAAGGAACATATCATCGTTCCAAAGGAAATCGAACAGGCGCTGTTCGAGATGCGACGGTTTATGTTCGACGATCTGTATACGAATCCTCTTGCGAAGAGTGAAGAGATCAAGGCTGAGAAGATGATCGGATATCTCTTTGACGCTTATATGAACGATGAAACGCTGCTTCCCGACGAATACATTGCTTATATTGCGTCCGGTGAGGACCGGGAGACTGTGGTTTGCGACTATATCGCCGGTATGACGGATAACTATGCCGTAGAGTGTGCAAAGGAACTCTTTGTTCCTATGGCGTGGAAAGGTTAGGGAGGCATAATCTTGTACTATTCAGATGAAATCATCGAAGAGGTGCGCAGCCGGTCCGATATTGTGGACATCATCGGAAGCTACGTTTCCCTCAAACAAAAAGGCACGTCCTACTCGGCCTGCTGTCCGTTCCATCACGAGAAAACACCTTCCTTCTACGTGAGTAAGGAGAAGCAGGTTTACCATTGCTTCGGATGCGGTGCTGCCGGAAATGTCTTTACATTCCTTATGGAATATGACAATCTCACATTTCCCGAAGCAATCAGACAGCTGGCGGACAGGAGCGGAATCTCTCTTCCGGAGCAGCAGCTTTCCGAGACAGAACGGCGTGAACAGAATAAAAAACAGCTTTTAAAAGAGATCAACCGAACGGCCGCGGGCTACTTTCACTACCTGCTCACCAAGACGTCTCACGGTAAGAAGGGGCTTGATTACTTCCACGAACGCGGGCTTTCGGACGAGACCATTACATCCTTTGGACTCGGATACTCGGATATCTATGAGAACGACTTATATAAGTATCTTTCCGGGAAGGGCTACAAGGACAGTGATATCCGTGATGCGGGCCTGATCGATATCTCCGAGCAAAAGGGAGCGACGGACTGCTTCTGGAATCGGGTGATGGTTCCGATCACCGATATCAACGGCAAGGTGATCGCCTTCGGCGGAAGAGTCCTCGGAGATGGAAAGCCGAAGTATGTAAATACCAAGGCGACTGCGGTCTTTGACAAGAGTCGGAATCTCTTTGCTATGAATCTCGCAAGGCGCTCCAAGCGACGGGGGATCATCCTCTGCGAGGGCTACATGGACGTGATCGCCATGCATCAGGCAGGCTTTGACAATGCGACCGCAACGCTCGGCACGGCAGTGACGCTCGGACATGCGGGCCTGGTGAAGCGCTACACCGAGGAGGTTTATCTGGCTTACGACAGCGACGAGGCAGGAACGAAGGCGGCCCTTAAAGCCATCGATATATGCAGGGAAGTCGGTCTTTCGACACGCGTGATCGATTTAAAACCCCACAAAGACCCGGATGAATTCATCAAAGCACTCGGACGTGAAGCCTTCGAAGAGCGCCTCCGGGACGCAAAACCCGGTATCGTCTTTGCGGTGGATACGGCTTCGAAGAATTTCAGACTTTCGGATCCCGAGGACAAGAGCCGTTTCGGAAGAGAGGTTGCCAGGATTCTCTCCACCATCGAGGATGCCATGACAAGGCATAATTATATTGATTCCATTGCTGAGACCTACAGGCTGGACCGTGACGGATTAAAGCAGCAGGTGCGTGAATACGGCACTGCGGCCGAGGAGAGAAGGCTGGCGGATGAAGTGATGCGCGAAACAAAACCGGAGCGTGAGAAAAAAGCCTCTGCATTTGAGCAGGAAAAGTCTTACGGACTGCTTTTGACATGGATGGTGAACGACACCGGGCTGTTTGAGAAACTTGACGGTATCATCTCCGAGGAGGACTTCCCCGGCGAGGGATATAAAGATATCGCACATGCACTTTTCGAACAGTACAGAAAGAACGGTGTGGTCAATCCCGCAGCTCTTGTGGATATCTTCACCGAGCCGGACAAACAGCGTTTTGCGGCTGCCGTGATCCAGGCGGAACTGCCGGAGGAGACCGGTCCGGAAGAGAGAGAAAAGGCCTTAAATGATATCGTGAAGCGCGTGAAAACGGAGCGGATCGACAGGGAACTCTCTGAGGGAGACCTGACCAGAATGCCGGAACTGATTCGGGAGAAATCCGGAATCGACAAGCTTCATATACGGCTTTAATATAGATTATGAGAGGAAAAGGAGATTATTAAAATGGCTACAAGAAAGAAAAAGACACAGGAAGAGGTTGAGATCAAGCAGGATGCGCTTGAGACCGTTGATACTTATACAGGGGATGCACCGGAGGGGGAGAATCCGGCTGATAATCCGTTAAGTGATGAGAATTTTATGAAGCGTCTGAATGAGCTTCTTGCTGTTGCGCAGAAGAACAAAAACGTGATCGAGGATATGGAGATCATCAATCATTTTACCGGCGTGAAGGATATGGAACTTACAACCGAGCGCATGGTAGCAATCTTCGAATACCTTGAGAATAACGGCGTAGAGATTCTTGCGATCACGGACGATGATGACGATGAGCCGGATGAGATGATGCTTGAGGCGGAAGAAGAGGTTGAGGTGGATGTTGAGCATATTGACCTGTCCGTGCCCGACGGTGTCAGCATTGAGGATCCTGTCCGCATGTACCTGAAGGAGATCGGAAAGGTACCGCTTCTTTCAGCGGAAGAAGAGATCGAGCTCGCAAAGCGTATGGAAGCCGGCGACGAGGAAGCGAAAAAGAAACTTGCGGAAGCCAACCTTCGTCTGGTGGTCAGCATTGCCAAGCGTTATGTGGGACGCGGTATGCTCTTCCTAGACCTGATTCAGGAAGGTAATCTCGGTCTGATCAAGGCCGTTGAAAAGTTTGATTACAGAAAGGGATACAAGTTCTCCACCTATGCGACATGGTGGATCCGTCAGGCGATCACAAGAGCGATCGCAGATCAGGCGAGAACCATCCGTATCCCCGTACATATGGTAGAAACCATCAACAAGCTGATTCGTGTATCCAGACAGCTTCTTCAGGAACTGGGACGTGAGCCCCTTCCCGAGGAAATCGCAAAGGAGATGGATATTCCTGTCGAGCGCGTGCGTGAGATCTTGAAGATCTCTCAGGAGCCGGTGAGTCTTGAGACACCGATCGGTGAGGAGGAGGACAGCCACCTGGGTGATTTCATTCAGGATGAAAATGTCCCCGTACCCGCAGAGGCAGCAGCCTTTACGCTTCTGAAGGAGCAGCTTGTGGAGGTTCTCGGAACGCTTACGGAAAGAGAGCAGAAGGTGCTTCGCCTGAGATTCGGACTGGATGACGGGCGTGCGCGTACACTCGAGGAAGTCGGCAAGGAGTTCCAGGTGACCAGAGAGCGTATCCGTCAGATCGAAGCCAAGGCATTGCGTAAGCTTCGTCATCCGAGCCGCAGCAGAAAGTTAAAGGATTATCTGGAGGAGAACAGTTGACGCGTCTGACTGCCAGAATGCAGACCATAGCGGATGCTGCCATCGCACTCGGAAAAGAACTTTCGAAGCAGGATCCTGTGGCGGCAGATATCGGATGCGATCACGCATTTGTGTCTATCGCACTGGCCGAAAGCGGTACATTTGCAGGTGTGATTGCCTGTGATATCGTACCGGGGCCGCTTCAGATCGCCCGGTCCAATATCGCATCAGCCGGACTTTCGGATACAATCAGTGTACGGATGGGAGACGGTCTTTCACCCCTTGCGCCGAAAGAAGCGGACGTTGCGGTGATCGCCGGTATGGGCGGACATCTGATGGAAGAGATCCTCGGAAACGGCAGTGACGTGCTTGCGGGCGGGATCGGGTTGATCCTCTCACCACAATCGGAGCCGGAACGGGTCAGATACTACCTTACGCAAAACGGCTACGAGATCCGACGTGAGCGGATGATTGAGGACAATCATAAATTCTACACCGTGATCACGGCGACGACAGGAGAAGGTGCGCCGCTTACGGAGGTGGAAGCGCGTTTCGGTCGAGACAACATCATGAGAAAAGATCCCGTTTTCTTAAAATATGTTGGCGACCTGATCAGGAAAAACCGTAAGATCTGTGACGGACTTGCCCGGCAGGGCGAAGGCCATGAAAGACTTGCGGAACTTGAACGGGAGTATGAAGAGATGCGAAAGATCATTGAAATATAACAGGGGGTACAGAGTATGGACAAGATTCAAGTAAAGCTAAACGGACAGACCTACAGTGTGGATAAGTTCACCACGATCACGGAGCTGATCAAGACGGCACTCCCGCAGGAGGACAGATTCAAGTATGTGCTTGCCTTCCGGGACAAAAAGCTTTCCGAGCTCGGTGTGCTTTTGGACCGTGACTGTGAGGTAGAACTCATCGGCAAGAACACGGTGATGGGTATGGACACCTATAAACGAAGCCTGACGCTTCTGATGGTGAAGGCTTTTGCGGATGTACTCGGCAACGTCGCAAACCATCGCGTCAATGTCATGTATTCCATTGGCAAGGGATACTTCTGCCGGTTGATCTCCGATGAGGTCGAGCTTACGGATAAACTGATTGAGAATGTAAAGGCCAGGATGGAAGAACTCGCATACCTGGATATGAAGATTGTGAAGGAATCCGTGGCTACGGACGAAGCGATCCGCAGATTTGCAAGACAGGGCATGGAAGATAAAGAGAAGCTCTTTAAGTTCCGCCGTGTGTCCAAGGCCAATATGTACAGCTTGGACGGATATGAGGATTACTTCTACGGCTATATGGTACCCTCGACGGGTTATCTGAAGTGCTTTGACATGATCCCCTATGATGACGGTTTCGTGCTTGTGGTACCTGACAAATCCAATCCGGACGTCGTTCCCGAGTTTGTTGCATACGAGAAACTCTTCCACGTATTAAAAAGCTCCGACGAATGGAGTAAGACGCTGCATGTAAGCAATGTCGGTGAATTAAACGAGACCATCACGACCGGAGAGATCAAAGAGCTGATGCTGGTGCAGGAGGCATTGCAGGAGAAGCAGATCGCGGAGATTGCGGATATGATCAAGGAGCGTGGCAAACGTTTCGTATTGATCGCAGGACCTTCGTCTTCCGGTAAGACGACATTTTCACACAGACTGTCCGTACAGCTTAGAGCACACGGACTTCGCCCTTATCCGCTGGCGCTTGACAATTACTTTGTGGAGCGTGAGCAGACACCGAAGGATGAGAACGGGAACTATGATTTCGAGTGCCTCGGTGCGATGGACCTTACGCTTTTCAATGAGCATGTGACCAGACTGTTGGCCGGTGAGAAAGTGGAGATTCCCACGTTCAACTTCACCATCGGAAAGAAAGAGTATAAGGGAAAGATGATGCAGCTTGCACCGACGGATGTGCTTGTCGCCGAGGGTATTCACGCCTTGAATCCCAAGATGACAGAGAAGATTCCCAACGATGACAAGTTCAAGGTGTACATCAGTGCCCTGACGCAGCTCAATATCGATGAGCATAACCGCATACCTACGACGGACGGACGATTGATCCGACGCATCGTTCGAGATGCGAGAACCAGAGGCAACACGGCGCAGGATACGATTGCTATGTGGGATTCGGTTCGAAGAGGCGAAGAAAAAAACATCTTCCCCTTCCAGGAAGAGGCAGATGCTATGTTCAACTCGGCGCTGATTTACGAACTTTCTGTGATCAAGCAGTTTGCGGAGCCTTTGCTCTTCGCAGTACCCAGAGATTCCTTTGAGTACTACGAGGCAAAACGCTTGTTGAAGTTCCTTGATTATTTTGTGGGAATGGACGTGACACATGTCCCGATGAATTCCATCTTACGTGAGTTTGTCGGAGGCGGATGCTTCGATGTGTAAGTCTAGTTCTTGGACTGAATAAAGTTATAAAACTCACTCTGCGGGAGCGGCTTGGAGAAGTAGTAGCCCTGGATGTAATCCACACCCAGTGCCTTCATGCTTTCAAGCTCTTCCGCAGTTTCTATTCCCTCGGCTACGATCTTTAAGCCGAGTTCTTTGATCATGCGGACCGTAGCGGACATGACAACCTTCGCGCGGTCGTTTCGGAAATATTCCTGTGTCATGGTACGATCGAATTTCACAATGTCAACGGGCATATCCACGATGTAGTTGAGGTTGGACTCGCCGGTACCGAAATCATCCAGTGAGAAACTGCAACCGATCTCGCGAAGCTGATGCATGTTGTCCAAAAGGATATGACGCTGCGTCAGTGTGGATGTCTCGGTGATCTCCAAGTTGATGGAGTCGGGTGAGAGATTGTGTCTGCTCATAATGGAGTGGTAGTTGGATGCGAGATGTTTGTTCTCGCACTGTGCTACGGACAGGTTCACCTCGATGTACTTGATACCGCAGGAGAGGATGTCGCTGTTCGCCAGTATATGGCAGGTCTTTTCAAATACGCGCTCACCGATCTGCTCGATCAGTCCGTTCTCCTCTGCAACGGGGATGAATTTGCCCGGCATTACCATATCGCCTTCGGCATTACGCATACGCGCAAGTGCTTCGGCGGAGACAAATTTGCTTTCGTGCACGGAGTAGATCGGCTGGTAGAAGACTTCAATGCGGTCATCAGTGATCGCCTGCTTGATCTCTTTTACCATATTGTGGTAGTCGTGGATCTGGCTGACGGTGGACTTGTCAAGATTGATGGTGGTGCGTTTGTCTGTTGTGCCTTCGCGATAATACTGGTAAACCGTGAGAAGCTCGTCTGCGTTGTCCACAACCCAACCGTCCACGGCGTAGAGGAAGAAGGCTTTTACGGCGCGATCGTCCGCCCAAAGCTCTTCATAACGCTTCCGGATGATGTCCAGATTGAAACCGCTTTCAATCTCGTGGGTTCCGTTGCTGTTGGAAGGATAGATCAGGAAAAAGTCATTGGCGGTGCCTCTGAACAGCTTGGCATGAGGAAATGCACGGAGGAATTCCGTCATCTCGATCAGGGCGGCGCGCTCGGTCTCACTGTCCATATGCCAGTCGTCTCCGGTACAGATGACAATAACAGAGAATTTTTTATGTGTGGCATACAACTGTTTTAAGTATGCGTTGAGCGTCTTTTTGGAGAACACTCCGGTCATACGGTCCTGATTGGCCTCGGGATTCTCTAACTCTGCGTAGAGAATGAGAATACCGATGGAGCAGGCAAATCCCACAAGCAGGATCTTGGGATGCATAAACTGAATGACAGCTGCGATGATCTCGAGAATCATCCAGATGCGGATGGCATTCTTTCGGTGGGAGTTCATGTATTTGCCGTATAATACGGTGGTGAGCAGTGTCAGAAGGATGAATAGGGGGGCGGTGACATAGGTTGCCTCCACGGCCGGCCCGCGGCTGTATACATACTCTTCGTTTGAAACAAAACTGATCGGAAGTGCGCTGATCACGATGCAGGATATGATGGCAACAAAGCCGATCACAGCATGCAGTTTAAAATTCGTATACAGCTTTCTGACATCGTGAAGGGAGTAGATGTAGCTGATGTAGGAATTCAACACGAGCATGATCAGGTACAGCTTACACAGGGTTGTCCTCGCAAGTTCGGAATAATAATCGGTGTAATATATGGAAAGGACAGATACGATATCCAGTATAATGCTGGCTGTATTGGAAATAAGGGCGGCACAGAAAATACGCTCATTGATAAGTCCTACTTTGGAATGTCTTAAGAAGAACAGAATCAAGGTCAGATTGATGGCCAATCCGCAGAATTGCATTTCGATATTCATAGTGTCCCCTCCTTTCTAATAAGATGTGTAAAAACTGACTTACCAGTCACTGTCCCAATCCGTGTCCCAACTGTCCCAGCTATCCCAATCGCTGTCCCAGTCGTAATCATAATCATCGTCGTAGTCATAATCGTAGTCGTAGTCATCGTCGTAATCGTAGCTGCTGCCGTAGTCATAACTGCGGCTGTCATCTACGTAGAACTCCGAGGAATAAAATGCACTGTCTTCGTTGTCAAATGTGTAGTAGCTGCCATAGTAATCGTCATCGTAGTCGTACGTGTCGTCATACCAGTCGTCGGCGTCATAGTAGGGCTCCCAATCATCAATTGCGTCATCGTAGTAGTACCAGTTGCCGCTTTGCTGATAGTAGACATCTCCGCGATGGGTGTAGTATCCGTTCCGCAGGTGGCTTTTCTGTTTCTTGTCCGCAATAGCGATCGCAAGACAGGAGAGAATGACCACAGTATAGATCAGAATCGTGTAGTTGAATCTCTTCCTGCGTCTGCGCGGGGTGCGGTTTTTCGGGGGCCGGGGCTGTCTTTGTACTTGCTCCATCTTGTGGCCGAGGTATACGTCGCGGTGCACGGGAGCACCTTTGGCGATTGCTCCTCCGTAGGCGGACCTGCGCTTGGCGATCTCTGATTCGAGTTTATCCCAGATCTGCTGGGCAGCATACGCTTCATCCGTGCCGCGATAATGCTCCACGTGAGTACCATCGGTTTTGTTCTTGTAGACAACAAATTCTCCGGTAGCGGTGTCCTCGTAGATACCGAAGCACTGAGGTGTGTCGGTGTTCCTGCCGATGATAAAATGCATGTCTTCCAAGGGAAGTCCCATGCTTCCGGCAAGGTCTAAAATATGATATATAGAATCTACCTGATACTGTGACATGGTTCTCCCCCTGAACACAAATCTCTATTGTAATTATACACATTTTCGGTCTATAATACTACCTGTAATGCGGTGGCAATATGCATGAAAAATGTAACCGGTTGTGTGCAACATGACACCGTTAGGAAACGTAGAAGAAAGAAAAAATACGAGGATTATAGAATGATCATTAGTTTACATAATGACGCGTTTCAGATATAATTTTCGGAAACGACGGAAAAGAGGACATATACATGGGTATTAAAAATGTTATTTTTGATGTAGGAGATGTTTTGATCCATTTTCGCTATATGGACTATATGAAAGATCTGGGTCTTTCCGACGAGGAGATCAGATTCTTTGCCGAGCAGATGGTTCTTACGGATTTCTGGCATGAGATGGATCTCGGCATCTATAATAACGAAGATGCACGGAAGCATTTCACGGAAGCATTTCCTCAGTATGCGGATGAGATCGGAAGATTCTGGGACGGGATAGCGGATATCGTGCGCGAGTATGATTATGCAAAACCGCTGGTGCAAAAGCTTAAGTCAGCAGGGCTTTCCGTATATGCGCTTTCCAATTATCCGGATGAGATGTCGGATATGCACTGGGCCAAGTTCCAATTTCTCCCGGAGATGGACGGCTATATCATCTCTGCGAAGGAGAAGCTGGCCAAGCCGGATCCGGCGATTTACAGACTGCTTACCGAACGTTTCGGGCTTGATCTTTCGGAATGTGTCTTTGTGGATGACCGTGATACGAATGTCGAAGCGGCGAACAGCCTTGGGATGAAGGGGATTTTGTTCACCGGTTATGATAACATGATTGGGGAATTCAAAAAACTAGACATCAAAATCGATTAAAAATTGTGCAAAAAGACGAAAATGCGAAATGCTTTCGTCTTTTTTTGTGATTATAGTGACAAAAAATGTCATCTATATTATAATTGTCTTGCAATTTCATACGGCAAATTGGGGAATTTGTCTTCATTTTGTCACACACAACGGAAGTAGGCGAAAGGAGGAGGGCCTATGAGTGACAAAATCAACCTGCAGCAAATGCAAAAGTATTTCGAGGGACAGATGAACCGAGTGCGGATCATAAGCGATCTGGAACTATCCGAGAATGACTTCAAGAGCCTGGGGGCCAGACTGAAATCTCTCTGCTTTTTTACCGGAAGTGAGAATGACATTGAAGATTTCATGCTGTCCATTGCGGTTTACAGCTCTTATTCTCTGATATACGGTGACGTGGGCGCGGATTTTGATTCCATTATATGGATGGTTTTAAACAACAGCCAGTATATGGAACGGCTTCACCTGCGTATGCTGAAAGATGTCTACCATATATACGGGCTTTCGACCTATGACATCGAACATCCGGATCTGACCGAGTGCTGCCGCGAGCTTGTTGCAAGGCATGCGGGAATTCCAAACTGCGAAAAGAACGCAGTGTTTGATATCATCAGCGAGTATCTTGGGGTGATAGATATCGCTTATATGCAGCGTGAGATTTACAATCGTTTACCGGACAGAAGCCGATATATTCTGGGGATGCTTTCCGAAGAACAAAGAGGAAAACTGATCCTGGATATGAGGATGCTGGTGGGAGATGTGATGGATCGCCCTGCCGAAAGACAGGAGTTTATCGCGCGATATCCGCAATTGTCATACAGCCTGATCGACAGGTGTATGATCTGGAATGAGAACAACAGTCAAAGAATCAGATACCGTATTTTTTAAAAGCGGTAAGCCAGACGATAAGCCGGGTTATGTCGAGAGTGGTTATCTATCTGGTCCTTGTGTTACCACAAGGCTCTAGCGACCTACCTAGGGACCCAGCGGGCAACTGCATCGTCCCAAATTTGGTCTTGCTTCGGATGGGGTTTACAGAGCCTGCCTTGTTACCAAGACAGCGGTGAGCTCTTACCTCGCCTTTCCACCCTTACCAACCGAAGTTGGCGGTTTATTTCTGTTGCACTGGCCTGGGAGTCACCTCCACCGGACGTTATCCGGCATCCTGCCCTATGAAGCCCGGACTTTCCTCACCCGCAGCGAAAGCTGCAAGGCGCAACCACTTGTCTGACTTACGCAGAACCTAGCGTACCATAATTTACACATACTTTCAAGAGACCAAATCATAAGGAGAATTTTACACATGGATGCAATTACATGTATCAAGAGCAGAAGAAGCGTCAGAAGATTTACGGATGAAGCGATTACGAAGGAACAGTTTACAAAGATCGTGGACGTAGCAAAGATGGCTCCCACCTGGAAGAATACACAAACGATTCGTTATATTCTGGTTCAGGATAGGGGTTTGATCGACAGGATTGCCGCGGAAGGGCTCCTTGGCTTTGAATACAATGCCAAGACGCTTGCGAGCTGCAGCGGTCTGGTGGTTTTATCACAGGTGACGGGCATCTGTGGCTACGAGAAAGACGGAAGCTTCTCCACAAGTAAGAAAGACGGTTGGGAGATGTTCGATGCGGGCATCGCGGCGCAGACCTTCTGCCTGGTCGCACATGAACAAGGTTTCGGAACCTGCATCCAGGGTGTATTTGATGAGGATAAGGTCGCAGAGGTTCTGTCACTTCCGGAAGGTCAAAAGGTTGTAGCTTTAATACCCATCGGTGTACCGAAATTTACACCGGATCCTACCCCTCGTAAGGATACTGAGGAATTAATTACATTTAAGTAGAGGTAGTGCAGCAGATTCACGGCCGTCGGAGATACGTCTCCGGCGGCTTTTTTTGTGCCCGCAGACGGAAAAACTGCATAATCATGACCTTTGTGCACAATAAATGACATGCAATTGACATACTATACAATATGCACAATGAAGATTGTGCATGATAGGGGTTAAGATTTTCTTGAATTATGAACATATCGGATATATAATGTGAACAAAATATGAACGAAATATGAATGAAAGAAAAATGTTTTGTGAATATTTTAACTGATGATTGCACAAGCGGAGGGGGAAGAGATGAACAAATCCGAGAACGAAAAGAGGCGCGGAAACCAGGGTTTTACATTGCTTGAGCTGATCGTGGTAATTGCGATTCTGGCAGTTTTGGCGGCAGCAATTTCAATCAATGTGATTCGTTACATTGAGAGATCCAGACAGGAAATGGACGTATATAATGCAACAATGATTCGTGATGCGGTTTCTGAATATACATATCCAGATGACTTTCAGGGAACGCCGGTTAGTTTTACAGACCCAGAGACAGGTGAAGTTGAGGTATTTGAAAGAGGATGGGTATACGTAGATAAGGATGAAGTTCGTTGCTCTGATGCCAGTACAGCCCTTGCACTGATCAAGGCCGGTCTTGTTAATGTAAGCAAGAACACAGAAGAACAGATTTTTATTCACGAAGAAGATGCCAATCCGTGGTATCCGAGCGGAAAAGACGGCGATTACATTCGTAAGTCGAGTATCGGAGAGTACGTGTTTAAGAACAACCTTTGTGTAAAATCAAGACAGACCTGGAATACTTACCAAATTGATGTGTATCTGGACGAGCAGGGTGAACTTGAACTAGGCGCAAGTGCATCCAATGCGATCAGGTCGGGCGGACACTTTAAAGATGAAGAGGCGGCAAAGTATTTTGCAAAAAGAGTTGGCCTGGAGGGCGCTCGCGTTACACCGATCGGTTCTCAGTACAACGGAAACTAAACGGACTTAGATAGAAGGTCACCTCATGATGAGAGATCATTGTGGGGTGGCTTTTTTCATGATTCCGGTCGGGCAAGTCTTGATTTTCGGATATGAACCATGTATACTTAGGCAAATTGTCTGAAAACTGAGAGGGTTACGGGTGAACGGATATGGAAGACGGAAGAATTAAAGATATTATCGTAAAATTGATCGACAGTGTCGAGAATGGTCAGAATGCGCCGCTGTCACCGGGAAAGGTACTGGTCCCGAAGGAAGAGACCGCGCTCATGCTGCACGAACTGGCAAGCTTACTTGATTCGGAACTTAAAGTGTATCGAGAGGTGACGGATAAGAAAGGAAAGATCCTTACGGAAGCGAAGCAGGAAGCGGCGGAGATCGTATCCGAGGCACAGAGGTCCGCAAGCAGGATCCGCGTGAGCAAGAAAGTGCTTCCGATCACAGGCAAGGTTGTGAACGATGATCTTATGGCGGAGGATAAGGATGCACTGCGAACAGCAGGCGATATCTATGCGGCATCGCTTATTTATACGGATGAGATGCTGACTGAGGTCAATGATGCGGTGAATCGTGCCGTGGATCTTGTGGAGAACGAATACAAGCTTGTCACCAAGATGCTTGAGGAAAAGTCGAAACTGATCGAGCAAAACAAGGCAGAACTGATGAGCAGTCTGAAGGAACTCTCCAAGGAGGAACGCTATGCGCAGATTCTGGAGCTTTCACAGCTTCTGTCCAACGAGCTCTACCGGGAGCGTATGAAGCTGGTATCCGCAGACAAAAAGACGGAACGTGTGCATGTGGAGAGGGACACAGCAGAAAAAGACGAAGAAAAAAGCTGACCGAAGGGTCAGCTTTTTTGATGGTTTCATAATCATGACTTGGGCTTGATCACGCTTTGACGCTTGTTCTTTTTGTTCTCGTAGAGAGCAATATCGGCGCTTTGCATGATCTCCTCAAGGCTTTCGTCCGGGTTGCAGACAAATGGTATCGTACCGAGACTTGCCTGGATGAAATAGGGCTTCTCGGAATTGTCGTTTAGACTGTCAAACTCCGCAAGTACAGCTTCCTTCAACTCTTCCGGACGGCTGTTCTTCGGAAGCATGATGAAGGCGAGGAATTCGTCTCCGTCTACCCTGCCGATGACGGTGTCCTCGGGAAGAGCGGATGTAAGCACCCGGGCGATCGCCGTTAGGGCGTAGTCACCTTCCTCCTGACCGTAGATGTCGTTGACCTGCTTGAGGTTATTCATGTCAGCGGAAAGAAGAACAACATCCCTGCCTGTGTTTTCGGGCTGCTCGATGCGCGCCTTCGCTGTGTCAAGGAAGCCGCGACGATTGAAGAGTCCGGTCAGCGGATCGACCAGAGTCAGGTTCGCTAAGCGCTCGTTCTTCAAATTTAAGTCTTCTGCCGCAGCGGCAAGCCGCTTCTCCGCGCGAACCTGTCTGGTCGCAAGGGTGATGGAGCTTAAGGATGCTGCCAACTGCAGGCTGTTCGGATAAATATTGGAGAAGTATTCGATGTCGATATCTCCGACAAAAAGTCCGTACTGGATGTTGTTGCTGAAGATGGGCGCAACCACAGAGGTGCGTCGTTCTTCCACCGGGGTGTAGGGATTTGTGAGTACATCCTCGGAGGATATTACACGGGCATCATCCCTGAAATAGCGAATCTCGCCGTTGGTGTTGGAAGCCTGGAGGAACAGTGTCTGCGGAACTTTCCAGGTACCGTCTGCCATCAGCATGATCGGTTCATCGTAGAGATACAGGCACGCCGACGTGAATTTGGAATCCTGAAGTTTCTGCATGATAAGTCTGTAGCAGGTTTCCTCGTTGTCGCTGTAGGTAAGCGCATCGCGTGTGATATACATGGCGTTCCAGATCGACTTCTTGTAACTGTATTCCTTTTTGTAAAGGGTGCTGGAGATGTGAAGCATCAGCGCATACAGAATCTCGGAGAAGCAGGCGCCGATGGCGTTCTTTCCCTCTTCTGTGGGTGCCAGCCGTTGGAGAAGCTGGTTTAATTCACTGATGATGTAGCTCAGCATGTCGATATTGAAGTACATCTTGAAGAGCGACGTCTCCAACATGTTGGAGAGTATGGCTTTGATGTTCTGAATGTCAAAATCATACGAATCCATCTGAATGACAGAGGAAAGGATCGGCTCGATCAGGTAGGAAAAATTGGACCTTAAATCCTCATAGTAGAAGGATGACTGATGATCTTTTAAAAGGAAGTCCAAAATGGATGACAACGTCTTTTCGTAGTCGGACTCAACAGAGAATTCCGGAATCGCTTCCGCAAATTTGGCAAGACGCTGTTCTCCACATCCGCAGGAAGAGCGAATGACAAGGTTGGAGTTCAAGGTGGAAAGATCCGTGTCCTGTCCGCCGGCAAGTCGTACAGCCTGCCGAACGGCATGATAGCCCATATCCATGATCTGGTTGTGGACTGTGGTAAGCTGGGGTTCCAACACAAGGGAAACCGGCGAGTCATCGTAGCCGGTCACTAAAATATCGCTGCCGATCTCGAGTCCTCTTGCGGCAATCGCACGATATCCGCCGACGGCCATGGAGTCGTTGGCAAATACAATGGCATCAAGATCGGGATTCCGGTCGAGAAGATCCCCGACGATCTCATCGGAATACTGGGAAAAGTCGCCGTATACCACGCGCCCCGCATCATAGAAAATGTCGTGATCACGCAGGACGGACTTGTAGGTTTCCAAACGCTCGACGGCATCGGCATTCTCGAGACGACCGCTCACAAATCCGATTTTTCTGGCGTTGTGCTCGTTGATCAGATGCTCGATGGCCTCACGCATGCCGGTGACACCCTCGGTGTAAACGTAAGGATAACCGGGAACCTCGTATTCGATGGTTATGATCGGGAGGTCAAAGTGGTCAAGAAAGCGCTTCACGTCGGGAACCGAAAGAAAACTGCCGATCGATCCGACCGCAACGATGATGGCATCAAGGTTGCGCTTGGAAGCATAGTAGTATATAGCGTTATACTGATAGTCAAAACGCTGGTTGCCGGGGTCGCTGAAGGAAGCGTTCATGTACATGCCGGGAAAGACGAACAGATTCACGTCAAGTTCTTTGGCTGCACAGTCAACGCCCTTACATACTTCGTATGCGTAGTCATTGTCAAGATGACAGGTGAAAAAACCGATATTTAATCTCTTTTGATCCTTGCTCATGGCTCCTCCTTCTGTCAGAAATCCCACCTGATTCTGCCTGATAAAAGTATAAATATTTTAGCATATTCACCCTTTGTTTACAAGCAACACATCTATAGAAAGAATCCTTTACAAACAGGGGGTGAATCGCTATAATATACACGTCAATTTGTGCGTTTTTCGCATATGAAAGAGTGTATAGGAGGAAACAGGATGGATTACAAAAATGCCGGAGTAGATATCGAAGCTGGTTACAAATCGGTGGAGCTGATGAAGGAGCACATCAAGAAGACCATGCGCCCGGAGGTTCTGGGTGGTATCGGCGGATTCGCGGGTGCATTTGACCTGTCTGCAATCAAGGGAATGGAGGAACCGATCCTTCTTTCCGGAACCGATGGCTGCGGTACGAAGGTGAAGCTTGCATTCCTGATGGACAGGCATGACACCATCGGAATCGACTGCGTGGCTATGTGTGTCAATGATATCGCATGCTCGGGAGGAGAACCCTTATTCTTCCTTGACTATATTGCGTGCGGGAAGAATTTCCCGGAGAAGATCGCTACCATCGTATCGGGTGTGGCAGAGGGCTGCCGTCAGGCAGGCGCTGCGTTAGTCGGCGGTGAGACTGCCGAGCATCCCGGATTGATGCCGGAAGAGGAGTACGACCTTGCGGGTTTTGCGGTTGGCGTTGCGGACAAGAAGGATATGATCACCGGAGAGACGATCACTGCCGGAGATACACTTGTGGCCATCGCATCAAGCGGCGTACACAGCAACGGATTTTCACTGGTTCGCAAGGTGTTCCCCATGACAGAGGATGCGCTTGCAAGATATTACGATGAACTTGGAACAACACTCGGTGATGCGCTTATCGCACCTACCAGAATTTACGTAAAGGGACTTCGCGCCGTAAAGGATGCGGGAATCAAAGTGAAGGGCTGCAGCCATATCACAGGCGGTGGCTTCTATGAGAATATTCCCCGTATGCTTCCCGACGGAGTAAGAGCGGTTGTAAAGAAGAATTCCTACGAGGTTCCGGCCATCTTTTCACTGATCGCAAAGACCGGAGGCGTTGAAGAGGAAATGATGTACAATACCTTCAACATGGGTGTCGGCATGGTGCTGGCCGTAGCACCGGAAGATGTGGAAGGAACCGTTGCCGCACTTACAAATGCAGGCGAGAACGCATTTGTCATCGGTGAAGTTGTAAGCGGCGAAAAGGGAGTTACATTATGCTAAGAGTTCTTGTGATGGTTTCCGGAGGCGGAACCAATCTCCAGGCGATCATTGACGCAACCAAGGACGGACGCATCAGGAATGCCGAGCTTGTGGGCGTCATCAGCAATAACCGCGGTGCTTACGCGCTTACCCGCGCCGAAGAGGCAGGGATCGCGCATGAGGTTATCTCACCTGCGGACTATCCGAGCAGAGACGAATTTAACCGGGCGTTGCTTGCCCGGACGGATTCCTATAAGCCCGACCTCATTGTGTTGGCGGGCTTTCTTGTGGTGATCCCGCCCGAGATGGCGGAAAAGTATGATCACAGGATCATCAATGTGCACCCCTCGTTGATCCCTTCCTTCTGCGGAACGGGGTATTACGGACTCAAGGTGCACGAGGCTGCCTTGGCAAGGGGCGTGAAAGTGTCCGGTGCTACGGTACATTACGTGGACAGCGGTACGGATACCGGCCCCATCATCCTGCAGAAGGCTGTGGAGGTTCTTCCCGGAGATACACCGGAGGTATTGCAGCGACGAATCATGGAACAGGCGGAGTGGGTCATCCTTCCGCAGGCGATCAATATGATCGCGAACAGTTAAGATATTTGATATGGAGGATCAGACATGAAAGTTTTGGTTGTCGGCGGCGGCGGAAGAGAGCACGCCATTGTATGGGCACTTTCCAAGAGCAAAAAGGTAGATAAGATTTACGCATGTCCCGGAAATGCAGGTATTGCCGCACTTGCGGAGTGCGAGGGTATCTCCGCGATGGACGGAGAAAAACTGCTTGCATACGCGAAGGAAAAAGGTGTGGACTTCGTTGTGGTCGGACCGGATGATCCCCTTGCTGCAGGTATTGCGGATGTATTTCTCGATGCAGGCATCCCGACCTTCGGCCCCAGAAAGAACGCTGCCATCATCGAGGCATCCAAGGCGTTCTCCAAGGATCTGATGAAAAAATACAACATTCCCTCCGCGGCGTACGAAGTATTCGACAATGCGGATGCGGCAATTGCTTACTTAAAGACGGCACCGATGCCCATCGTTCTTAAGGCAGACGGACTTGCGCTCGGCAAGGGCGTACTGATCTGCAACACCCTGGAAGAGGCAGAGGCAGGCGTTGCCGAACTGATGCTTGATAAGGCTTTCGGTTCCGCAGGCGACAAGATCGTGATCGAGGAGTTTATGACCGGACGCGAGGTTTCCGTGCTTTGTTTCTCGGACGGAAAGACCATCATTCCCATGACTTCGGCGCAGGATCATAAGCGTGCCGGTGACGGTGATACAGGACTTAATACGGGCGGTATGGGTACATTTTCTCCGAGCCCGTTCTATACCGAAGAGGTGGATCGTTTCTGCAAGGAACATGTCTACCAGGCAACCATCGACGCTATGCGCGCCGAGGGCAGAGAGTTTAAAGGCGTGCTGTTCTGCGGTCTCATGCTGACTGAGAAAGGGCCGCGTGTACTGGAGTTCAATGCGCGTTTTGGTGATCCGGAGACCCAGGTTGTCCTTCCGCGTCTCAAGAATGATATTATGGACGTGTTTATGGCGTGTGCGGACGGTACACTGGACAAGATCGACCTTCAGTTTGAGGATAATGCGGCAGTCTGCGTGATGCTTGCATCCGACGGCTATCCTGTTTCCTACGAAAAGGGATTCCCCATCGAAGGTCTTGAGAAATTTGACGGAAAAGACGATTATATCTGCTTCCACTCGGGAAGCGCATTTAAGGACGGTAAGATCGTGACAAACGGAGGACGTGTTCTGGGCGTTACCGCCATCGGAGACGATCTTCTTACCGCAAGAGCGAAGGCATACGAAGCTACCGACTGGATTTCTTTTGAGAACAAATACATGCGTCATGACATCGGAAAGGCGATTGACGAGAGGTAGAAGGCATGGGTTACGAATTTACGGAATTTGCTGCAGAGCTTTTGGCTGTGGCGACGGATACAGCGAAGGAACTGTCCCACAATTACGTGGGAACGGGACACCTTTTGTATGCCATGCTCACATGTCCGGGCGGTACGGCCTGGAATATCCTGCTTGAGAATGCGGCGAGTGCCGATGAAGCACTGAAGTATTTAAAGCAGAGCAAAGCATACAGCGGTGGAACGAAAAAGCGCGGCGCCAGGGAATACTCGGATCGCCTGAATGCGCTTCTTTCGGCTGCCGAAAAAGAGGCGGTGCGCACCGGAAGCGAGAAAGTCGGTACGGAGCAGCTTCTGCTTGCCATGCTGAAAGACAGGGATTCCATCGCGATCAAGCTGTTAAACACCATGGCGGTGAATCTTCAAAAAGTATACGTGGATACCATGGTGGCCTGCGGCTTTGATGCAGTGAAGGCCAAAAAGGAATTCGTACAGTTAAAGAGCCCTTCAAAGAAATCCAAAAAATCACAGACACCGACCCTGGATCAGTACAGCCGCGATATGACCAAACTTGCGGCAGAGGGGCTGCTGGATCCTGTGATCGGAAGATCTGCGGAGATTGAGCGTGTGATGCAGATCCTGTGTCGTCGCATGAAGAACAATCCGTGCCTGGTCGGTGAGCCCGGCGTCGGAAAAACCGCCGTGGTCGAGGGACTTGCCCAGCTTCTTGCATCGGGCAGTGTACCTGAACTGCTTGCGGAGAAAAGGATCATCAGCCTGGACATTTCCGGTATGGTTGCCGGATCAAAATACCGGGGCGAGTTTGAGGAGCGTATCAAAAATGTAATCGCAGAGGTGACCGCAGCCGGAGATATCATTCTATTTATCGATGAGCTGCACACCATTATCGGCGCAGGCGGAGCAGAGGGGGCTCTCGATGCATCGAATATACTAAAACCCGCTTTGTCTCGCGGCGAAGTACAGATGATAGGCGCGACGACCGGAGAGGAATACAGAAAATACGTGGAGAAGGATGCCGCCTTGGAGCGCAGGTTTCAGCCCGTGGCCATCGAGGAGCCGACAAAGGACGAAACCGTACAGATCCTGCAGGGACTGCGCGAAAAGTACGAGATGCATCACGGTGTGACGATTGCGGATGATGCGATCGAGGCAGCGGTTTCACACAGTATCAGATACATCAACGACCGTTTTCTACCGGACAAGGCCATCGACCTGATCGATGAGGCTGCATCCAGAAAGAAACTCGGGCTCTTTAAGGGCAGCAGGAAGTCTCTTGCAGATACGAAAAAGCAGGAGATGAATGCGGCTTTGGAGGAAGCGCTTGCTGAGGGTGATATGGAGACTGCGAAGGCACTTCATGACAAACTCACCAAGGAGGCAGAAAAAGAGAAGAAGGCCAGACAGAAGCTTCGTGCCCGTGAGGATGAGACACTCACGGTGACTGAGGAGGATGTTTCGCAGGTTGTATCCGTCTGGACCAAGGTACCCGTGGCCAAGATCACGGAATCCGAATCAACCAGATTATTGAAACTGGAGGAGATTTTACACAAGCGCGTTGTCGGACAGGACGAGGCGGTTACCGCAGTGGCGAAGGCCATCCGAAGAGGACGCGTGGGCCTTAAGGATCCGAAGCGACCTGTCGGTTCATTTCTCTTCCTCGGACCGACCGGTGTCGGAAAGACCGAACTCTCCAAGGCTTTGGCCGAGGCGATCTTCGGTGACGAAAAGGCACTCATCCGTGTGGATATGTCGGAGTATATGGAAAAGCACAGCGTTTCGAAGATGATCGGTTCTCCTCCCGGATACGTGGGCTTTGAGGAGGGTGGACAGCTGTCGGAACGTGTCAGAAAGCATCCGTATTCGGTGGTGCTCTTTGACGAGATCGAGAAGGCACATCCCGATGTCTTCAATATCCTGCTTCAGGTGCTCGATGACGGACGGATCACGGACTCCCAGGGACGTACGGTCGATTTTAAGAATACAATCCTCATCATGACAAGTAATGCAGGTGCACAGAGGATCGTGGATCCGAAGAAACTCGGTTTTTCCGCAGGCAACGATTCCGATGCGGAGCATAAGGACATGAAGAATTCCGTCATGGAAGAGGTCAAGCGGATGTTTAAGCCGGAGTTTTTGAATCGTATCGACGATACCATCGTGTTCCGTGCGCTTTCCAAGACCGATGTGAAGGGAATCTCTTCACTCATGCTTGCAGAACTGAAAAAGCGCGTGAAAGATCAGATGAACATCTCCTTAAGCTACGGGTCGACACTCAAGGATTTCATCTTTGAAAAAGGCTATGACAAGAAGTACGGTGCAAGGCCTTTAAAGAGGACCGTGCAGAACGAAATCGAGGACAAACTGGCCGAAGAGATTCTGTCCGGACGCATTGCGGAGGGGGATCGTGTAAGTATCTCCGTGACCGATAAAAAGGTACATTTTACCGTAAAAATGTAGTGGCGGGAAAACGCAAATTATAGTATAATAATCATATCGCAACAAGTATAACGGAGGTATCATTATGGCGGCGATTACAGACCTGATCCGCGAAGAGGAAGATGGGGGCTTAAGCTTCGGGGATTTCACACTTGCGACGAAGACGAAGAAGGACGGATTCAATTACAACGGTGATATCTACAAGATCAAGACGTTCAAGGAGATCACCAAACTCGAGAAGAACGGTATGTTTGTTTACGAATCTGTTCCCGGTACAGTGGTACATGATTTCCGTGCCACAGATCAGACAGTGAATTTTCAGGTAGAAGGTACCACGGATTCACAGGTCACTCTGGAACTTGAGGCAGAGAAGGATTACAAAGTACACGTAGACAAGGTATATGTAGGCAAGATGAAGACCAACTTGGGCGGCAAGTTAAATATCAGCGTTGAGCTGGAGCCGGAGAAGCTGGTAGATATTCTGATTGAGAAGATGTAAGACAAAACCCGGCGGTTTGATCCGCCGGGTTTTTTAAAAAAAGGAGGACATGATCATGCAGAAAGTAGTTGATTTCTTAAAGAGAGCGGAAACATATTATCTCGCCACGGCAGACGGCGATCAGCCGAGGGTACGTCCTTTCGGTACGGCGCATGTATTCGAAGGCAAGCTTTACATCCAGACCGGAAAGTCCAAGGATGTATCCAAACAGATCCATGCGAATCCCAAGGTTGAGATCTGTGCATTTAAAGACGGTGCGTGGCTTCGTGTGGCAGCTACATTGGTTGAAGATGACAGAAGAGAGGCCAGACAGTCGATGCTCGATGCATATCCGTCACTGCAGGCGATGTATTCCGCTGATGACGGCAATACCGAGGTATTCTATCTTAAGAATGCAACGGCTACATTTTCCTCTTTCACTGCGGCACCGGAAGTTGTGACATTCTAGTAAGGAGATTTCACATGAGTGAGGATAGATTACATCCCGGCGACGTGGTGCGTCATTTCAAGCGTGAGACCCTAAACGAAGAAGATCGGAACGCGAATAAATACCTGTACAAGATTATCGGGACTGCGATTCACTCCGAGACGAAGGAACTGTATATCGTCTATCAGGGACTGTACGGGGATTTTGAAATGTACATCCGTCCCTACGAGATGTTCATGAGTGAGGTAGATCGGGAGAAGTATCCCGAGATTAAACAGAAGTACAGATTTGAGAAGGTGTAAGATGGCTGAGATCGATCGTTTGAAAGAAGTTGTGGAGAAACTCCGGGCCGAGGACGGTTGCCCCTGGGACAGGGTGCAGACGCATGCCAGCCTGAAGCCGACCGTGATCGAAGAGGCGGCTGAGGTGATCTGCGGAATCAACATCTTCGAGGATCGGGGCGATGCGGACAATCTTCGGGAGGAACTCGGAGATCTGCTGCTGCAGGTGATGTTTCATGCAGTGATCGCAGAGGAAGAAGGGCTCTTCACCTTTGAAGATGTGGCGCGTACGGTGTCCGACAAGATGGTTCGAAGACATCCGCATGTATTCTCGGGTGTTACCTATGCTTCCGATGAGGAGCGACACGCATCCTGGGAGGAGATCAAGGCAGCCGAGAAGGAAGGCAAGGAGTGGCAGGCACCTTACCTGAAACAGGCTATGAACGAGGCGATCGATCTGATCGACGTGGCCAAGAAGCGCAAGCATATGGAATAACAAAGGAGGAAGTACGATGTCAATCGTAGCCGGGTTTATGGTTCCGCATCCGCCGATGATCGTTCCGGCTGTCGGACGCGGCACAGAAGCGGTGGTAGAGGAGACGACAAGGGCATATCGGGAAGTGGCGAGAAGGATCGCGGAGATCGCGCCGGACACCATCATCATAACCAGTCCGCACAGTGTGATGTATGCGGACTACTTCCATATCTCTCCGGGTCCGGGTGCGGAAGGCGATTTCGGAAGATTCGGTGCACCCGAAGTTTCTTTTGACGAGGCTTACGACTATGAACTCGTGGATCGCCTGACGGAGCTTTCGGTGGATCGGGATTTCCCTGCCGGGATCGAAGGAGAGCGTGACAGCCGACTTGACCACGGAACCATGGTGCCTCTTTATTTCATACGGCAGTATTACGGCGGGGGAAAGATCATCCGGATCGGACTTTCCGGATTATCTCTTGCGCAGCACTACCGTCTGGGTATGATGATTCGCGAAGCCTGCGATGCGCTCGGACGAAAGGCAGTCTTCGTCGCAAGCGGAGATCTGTCTCACAAACTGAAAGAAGAGGGTCCCTACGGATTTGTTCCCGAAGGTCCCCTTTATGACGAACGGATCATGGAAGCGGCAGAACATGCGGCGTTCGGGGACATGCTTTCGTTTGATGAAAATTTCTGCGACAAGGCTGCGGAGTGCGGACACAGATCATTTGTGATCATGGGAGGTGCATTTGACGGTTGTTCCGTGGGTGCCGAGGTGCTGTCTCATCAGGATGTCACCGGTGTCGGATACGGGATTACGGTCTTTACGCCGAAGGGCGAGAACCCGAACAGGCGCTTTCTTGAGGAGATGCTTCGGCAAATTGAGGCGGAACGTGAGCAGTCGGATGCGTACGTAACACTGGCCAGGCTATCCATGGAGCATTACATCAAAACGGGAGAAGAACTTCGCTTGTATGAAGATGTCCCGGAGAAACTTATGTCTTCGATGCCGGAGGAATTGCGCAATAAGCGGGCCGGTGCATTTGTCTCGATCCACAAGGAAGGGCAGCTGCGCGGCTGTATCGGAACCATCGGTCCGACCACAGACTGCCTTGCGGAGGAAATCGTACAGAATGCAGTCAGCGCTTCCACAAGGGATCACAGATTCAGTCCGATCACCGAGGACGAGCTTCCCTGGCTTACGATCCATGTGGACGTTTTGGGTGAGCCGGAGTACATTGATACAAAGGATGAACTGGACGTAAAGAGCTATGGTGTGATCGTGACAAGCGGCTACAAGAGAGGCCTGCTCCTTCCGGATCTGGAAGGGATTGATGACGTGGAGACACAGGTTTCCATTGCCATGCGAAAGGGAGGCATCTCGCCCGCGGAAGATTACAGGCTGCAGAGATTCGAAGTCATCCGTCATACCTGAGAACAACCGAGGAATCATACATGAACAAGAGAGCAACAGTGAAACTGAAGAAGGGCGAAGGCCGGTATCTGAAAGCCGGCGGCGCCTGGGTTTTTGATAATGAGATAGACGAGTATACAGGATCTTACGAGAACGGAGATCTGATCGACCTGATCGATTTTGACGGTTACCCGATGGGTGTCGGGTATATCAATGACAACTCCAAGATCCGCGTGCGCATGCTCAGCAGAAAGCCGGATACGGTTGTGGACGAGGGACTATTCTACGACAGAGTGAAGGCTGCATGGGCATACAGAAAGACGGTCCTTGCAAAGGAGGATCTCGGATCCTGCAGAGTCATCTTCGGTGAAGCGGATTTCCTGCCAGGGATCACCATCGATAAGTATGAGGATATTCTGGTGGTGGAATCGCTGGCGCTCGGCATTGACAGGTTTAAGGAAACCATTGTCGAACAGCTTAAAAAGGTCCTTGCGGAGGATGGCATATCCGTTCGCGGCGTCTATGAGAGAAGTGATTCCAGGGAGCGAAAGAAGGAAGGACTTCCGCAGCACAAAGGGTTTATCGGAGCGGAGTTTGATACCGATGTCGAGATTACGGAGAATGGAATCCACTATATGGTGGACGTGGTAAACGGACAGAAGACCGGATTCTTCCTCGACCAGAAATACAACCGTCTTGCGATGCAGAAGATCTGCCGCGGCAAGAAGGTTTTGGACTGCTTTACGCACATGGGTACATTTGGCTTAAATGCGGGATTCGGAGGCGCAAGCAGCGTTCTCGGACTGGATATCTCGGAGTATGCTGTAGAACAGGCGCGGGCCAATGCGGTTTTGAATCATTTGGATGACAGAGTGCACTTTAAGGCGGCAAATGTATTCGATGAACTTCCACTCTTACTGGAAGAGGGAGAAAGCTATGATGTGGTGATCCTGGATCCGCCTGCTTTCACCAAGTCCAGAGAGGCCACAAAGAAGGCCGTGAAGGGATATCGCGAGATCAATATGAAAGGACTGAAGCTCGTGCGGGACGGAGGATATCTCGCTACATGTTCCTGCTCACATTTTATGACACAGGATCTCTTCACCAAGACGATCAAGGAAGCGGCGAAGGCCGTGCACAAGAGATTACGGCAGGTGGAGTTTCGGACGCAGGCTCCGGATCATCCGATCCTCTGGGCGGCCGACGAGAGCTACTACCTCAAGTTCATCATCTTCCAGGTGGTGGATGAACGGTAGTTTGGCATAACCGAAGCAAGCCCGCTGCAGCGGCACGAAAATAGGAGACTTCAAAGAGTCTCCTTTTTTCGTGATCCGTCTGACGGATTGACGTGTATTAGTCCTCGATGGGGCTTGATACGACGACCTTGTGATCGTACCACTTGTTCTTGGAGCCGATCAATGCAAGGTCGAATTCCTCGTCAAGCGCAGGTACGGGAACGTCGAAGCCGTGAACCTCCTCGGTTGTGCCGTCATCATACTCAACGGTATCAACGGTGGGCTCAAGAAGCTCGGCACCATCCTTCTTGGCATCCTCTGCAAGCCCGGGGAAAAGGTTTACGATGTTCTTGGATGTGAGTGTGATGTGAACGGTCATCTTGCCGTCCTTTACGGTAAGTTCTGCGGTATCATTTAAAGGATCCGCAATGTGGAACATGGAGCCGTCGGTGGTGAACTTTACCTTGTAGGTTCCGTCCGCAAGATCGGAAGCCTTCTTTGCGTCTGTGGAAGTAGCGCCTGCTGCGCCTGCGTTCTTGATCGCATCAGCTGTGTGAGCTACGTAGAGATCCTGTACGGATGCGATACGGCCGAGACCTGCGATCTGGCAGTCAACGCTGTCAAATGCGCCGGAAGCTGTAAACATGCTCTTCCAGGAGTCTTCCTCATCGCCTGCCATATCGTTGTTGGCGTGATCGCCTGCAACAACCATCAGAGGACGAAGAATAACCTTCTTGTATCCGGCATCCTTTACGTTCTTGATCACCTCTTCACAAGCGGTCTCTTCGGGCTCGCCCTCAACGGTTCCAACGAATACATTTTTATATCCGAGATCTGCCATCTGGGTTGCCATCTGGCTGTAGCTTACCTTGGCTGTATGAGCGGTACCGTGGCCCATGAAGACAAATGCGACGCCGTCATCGGCTGCCTTGTCAAGGCTGTCAAAGCCTGCTTCCTTGACTGCCTCTGCAACGACTGCTTCCGCAACAGCCTTCTTGTCATCGTTGATCACGGTTGCATCCTTGCCAACCTGGCCAAGCAGGGGCTCTGCAACCGAGACAGTCTCGAACTTGTCGGAATACTTGTCCAATGCTTCAATGATTTCATCGTACTCAGCACCGTGCATCAGGTGTGTGGGCTGGATGATCAGGTTCTTGACACCGTTTGCCACGGCACGATCCAGTGCCTGGTCGATGTTATCGATCTTCTCGCCATCTCTTGCCTGTACATGGTTAATGATGATCTGTGCGGTAAATGCGCGGCGTACAGACCAGTCGGGGTTCGCCTTGGCAATTGCGTCCTCGACGCCCTTGATGTCCTCGGAACGGCTCTCGTTAAAGGAGGTACCGAAGCTTACCACGAGGATCTCGTTCTCACCGATCTTGTCGGCATTTAAAGGATCGTCCTTCGATGCGTCGCCTGTGTCACGGCCGAAGTAATCGGGATCGGCGTTCTCACCCTCAACAAGTTCCTTCTGTGCATCTGTAAGCGCATCCCACTTTGCCTTGGCTTCGGCGCAAAGATCATCGGTCTCCGGAGTCCACTCCTGAACATAGATGGCGTCGATCAAATCAGCAACTTCTTTTGCAAGTTCTTCGTCGCTTTTTGCGTCGGCAGCGGTTGCAACGGCTTCGGTTGCGGTAGCGGTGGTAGCAGGCTCTTCCTTCTTGCCGCATCCCGTAAGGAGAGAAGCTGCAAGACCGATCAGGGCCATTGTAGTAAATGCTTTGCGTTTCATAACAAAACTCCTTTGAAAAATAAAATTCCCGCGCACGGGGCACGGGTTCATGCAAACAAGGACAAGCAGAACTTGCCTTCTGTCTGCGCACAACCAGTTACTCGTGGTTTTCATGTGCCACTCCCACGGCAGGTCTCCCGGCTTGCGGTATGGCGTTTTACCGCCTCGTGAGGATCGCCTTCCCGGTTTCCCAGTGACGTGTTGATCCGACACTTCCCGCATACGGTGACGAGTTCGCTCAGGCCTTGCACCTGATTCCCTTTTCACCGGAGCAAACGAATACGTTTCTCCGACACCGTGCAGTGTTATGTACTTATAAACACCGTTGTGCATGATAGCACCAACGGTGTGTTATGTCAACATCAAATGTGCGACAGAGCTTCCGAAAGAGAAGACACGCCGATCAGCTTGATGTCCAGTGCTTGAACGTGTTTGTCAATGTTGGAACTCGGAAGGATCAGCGTGTGAAAGCCCATCTTGTCAGCTTCTTTTGCGCGTTGCAGAACATTGGTGACACCGCGGATCTCTCCGGCCAGACCAATCTCTCCGATGATGGCCGTATCCTCGGGGATGGCTTTCCCTTTCATGCTCGAGGCAATGGCACAGGCGATACCCAGGTCGGCAGCCGGATCGGAGATCCGCATGCCGCCGGCGATGCTCACATAGGCATCAAAACCCCAGAGGTTCATATTGGCGCGCTTTTCCATCACGGCCATGATGAGGTTCACGCGATTGTAATCGATACCCACCGAAGTGCGGCGCGGCATATTGAAGTTGGTCTGTGTGACCAAAGCCTGAAGTTCAAGCAGGATTGCACGTGTTCCTTCTATGGTAGAAATGACTGCGGAACCGGACACACCCTTGGGTCTTCCGTTTAACATCATGGAAGAAGGGTTGTCCACTTCCTCGAGGCCACGCTCGGTCATGGTGAAAACGCCGACTTCGTTGGTGGAACCGAAGCGGTTCTTCACACCGCGAAGGACGCGGAAAGATCCGGATGCATCGCCCTCGAAGTAGAGGACGCTGTCCACCATGTGTTCCAACGTGCGGGGACCTGCGACGGTTCCCTCCTTGGTCACATGTCCGACGATGAAGATGGCGGTGTTGTTTTGTTTGGCAAGCTGCATCAGTCGTGCGGTCACTTCACGCACCTGTGTGACGGTACCGGGCGCACCGCCGATTTCATCCACGAGCATGGTCTGGATGGAGTCGATGACTACAACCGAGGCGTGACTCTTTCCGATCACTTCGGATACATTGGCCATATCGTTGTCGCAGAGCAGGGTCATATCCCGGTCAAATGAGCCGAGGCGCTCCGCACGCATCTTGATCTGGGATGCGGATTCCTCGCCGGATACATAGAGGACCTCTGTGCCGAGTGCCGTTAGGTTGCGGCACATTTGCAGAAGGATAGTAGACTTACCGATACCGGGGTCTCCGCCCACCAAAACCAGAGATCCGCATACGATACCGCCGCCAAGCACACGGTCGAGCTCGGCGATTCCGGTTTTGATCCTGGTCTCATCCGCAGTTTTCACATCGAGGATACTGGTGGGTTTGACCGCATCGCGAAGCGCCTTTGCGCTTCCTTTGGCAGACACCTTGATCCGCTCCTCGGAAAATGTATTCCATGCTTTGCATGCCGGGCACTGGCCCAGCCATTTTGCGGATTCAAATCCGCATTCCGTACAGAAAAATACCTGTTTCTCTTTTGCCATGTCGGCCTCCTTTTTCAATCTTTCTTATTATAGAAGAAACCGAAGTCCATTGCAAACCATATATTGCACTTGAATCATGAAAATGATATGATAGACGAAAAGTTTATTTTGGGAGAGCATATGAAAGAACAAAAACCTCGCGGGATATGGCGCATCATTCCGAAGCACGCCGTTCTTCCCCTGATTTCTGCATTTGGTTTCAACACATTTGTGTTTAACGGCACAAGAGTCATCAACAAGAACCGCAAGTATCACAATATGACTACAAAGTTAGACAAGAAACTTCCCTTTGTACCGGGTATGGTCATCATCTACGTGCTGGCCTTTGTACAGTGGATTGTCGGTTATATTGTTGTGGCCCGGGATGACAAGAAGACGCTGAAGCGCGTGGTGGGTGCGGATTTGGTTGCCAAGGGTATTACCCTCGGTTGTTTCCTTGCGGTGCCGACCGAGATGGAGCGGCCTGCGATTGACGGACCGGAGCTTTCCGGCAAGGGATTTACCAAGTGGCTTACCAGATTTATTTATAAGGCTGATGCGGCGAATAACCTCTTTCCGTCCATTCATTGTCTGGAAAGCTGGATGATCTACAAGAGTACAAAACACCTTAAGAAGAAGGTGCCTTTTTGGTATAAGCCTGTGATGTTTGTGATGTCTGTCCTTGTGTTTGCCTCCACGGTGCTTTTAAAACAGCATGTGGTGGTGGATATTCCTGCCGGAGTGGCGGCTGCGGAAGCCGGCTACAAGGTGATGGACAAGATTATGAAATAGGAAAAAGACATGGAGAACAAGAAGAAGAGAATCCTCTGGATCTTTATCTCGCTCGCTATGGCGGTTTTGTGTGTATGGGCCGTGCTTAAGATGAGCGGTGATCTGTCTGTCGGTGATATGCTCATCGCGTTTCAGGATGCAAATCCTGTCGTGATGGGAGCGGCAGCGCTTTCCATGTTTGGATTTATATTTTTTGAAGCATGCGCGATCCGAAGTCTGCTTCGGGGTGCGGGATATAAACAACAATCAAAAAGCGGTCTGCTTTACGCATCGGCGGATGTGTTTTTTTCGGCGATCACACCTTCGGCAAGCGGAGGACAGCCTGCCAGCGCATTTTTTATGATGCATGACGGTGTGTCGGGCGCGGTGTCTACCGTGGTGCTTTTGATCAATCTGGTGATGTACACACTGGCAGTTTTTACGGCCGGCGTGGTTGCTTTTTTGCTGATGCCCTCGGCAGTACTTTCATTTTCACCGCTTTCCAAATTGCTGATCGTGATCGGCGTGGCGGTTGTTTTGGTACTGATGGTCATCTTCCTGCTTGTGCTTCGGAAGGGCAATCTCATATTTGATGTTGCGGCCAAATTTATCGGCTTCCTCCATAGAATCAAACTGATGAAACATCCGGAAAAGCGGATCAAAAAGCTTGAAAAGGCAAGAGAAGACTACAAAGAATGCGTGCGTATCATGTACGGCAAGCGTCGTTCACTGATTGCAGCATATATTTATAATGTGTTGTCCAGAGTGTCGCTTACCTCGGTTGCGATGTTTGTGTACCTGGCTACGGAGGGCACACTTTCGGGCGCCAGAAGGATCTGGGTAACACAGTGCTGGGTATCCATTGGCTCAAACTGTGCCCCGATACCCGGAGCCATGGGCGTGGCGGATTATCTGATGCTTGACGGACTTTCCGCCATTATGGATCAAAACGCAGCTACACAGCTGGAGCTTTTGTCCAGAGGTATGTCCTTTTATCTTTGTGTTGCTTTAAGCGGACTGATTATGGTGGTCGGTTACGCAATTCGATTTCGAAAAAAAGGAGAAAGCAAATGATCGGGTTTTATAACTATACGATGATTCTTACCTATATATCACTTTTTTCGGCTATGGGCGGTGTTATCATCGCCACGCAGGGAAGCGGGCATCCCTATATCGGTATGTTTTTCCTGCTGATCTCCGGTTTGTGTGATGCCTTTGACGGTCGCGTTGCCCGAACGAAGAAGAACCGGACGGATCTCGAAAAGCGTTTCGGTGTACAGGTGGACTCTCTTGCGGACTTGGTAGCCTTTGGCGTGCTGCCCGGCTGTATCGGTAACGCAATGCTTCGTACATCCGAAAAATTCCCGGATCGTCCTTTCTTCCTGGACAGCCCCGGTGGACTTGCCTGGTATCAGGTAATCTTTGGCGCGATCACGCTCTTTTACGTGACGGCGGCCATGATCCGTCTTGCATACTTCAATGCAACGGAAGATGAAAGAAAGAATGAAGCACTTGAGAAGGGACACATGGAGTTCACGGGCCTTCCCGTTACCTCCGCAGCTTTGGTATTTCCTTTTGTGCTGCTTTTACATTTTGCACTCAGATTTGATTTTACCATCGTTTATTTTTGCATCATGCTTTTGATGGGCATTCTTTTCATTTCCCGTTTCAAGATGAAGAAGCCCTCGGCGAAGGCGGTTTGGATCATGGTGGGCATAGGACTTGCGGAATTCGTGATTCTGGTCTTATCCTTCCTGCACTATAAGGAGTAATCATCGATTATGATGCTTGATTTCCTGTACAATACGATACCGGGCAGGATTGTGCTCCGCCCGCTTATCTCACCCGCGTTTTCAAAACTGGGTGGGTTTCTTCTTGATACAAAAGCGTCGAAGGCATTGATTCCGTTTTTTGTGAAAAAGTCCGGGATCGATGTCTCTGATTATGATCTTGATCATATCAACTGTTTTAATGATTTCTTTTGCAGACCGCTCGCACGCGGCAAGCGCAGGATCGAGATGGATCCGTCCTGCCTGGTCGCACCATGTGATGGTCTGCTTTCTGTTTATCGCATTCGACAGGATGCGGTTGTTCCCGTAAAGCAAAGCGCATATAAAATGAGCGACCTTTTGCGCAGCAAAAAACTGGCTGCGCGCTATGAGGGAGGATACTGCCTGGTCTTTCGGCTTTGTGTGGATCACTTCCACAGGTATATGTATGCCGCATCCGGAAGAAAGTCAGCAACAAGGCGGATCGAGGGCGTCTATCATACCGTGCGCCCGGTCGCACTGCGCAAGGAACCTGTCTTTGTCGAAAATACAAGAGAGTATACCCTGATTCGGTCCGAGCGTCTCGGCAACTTGCTGCAGATGGAAGTCGGCGCTATGCTCGTGGGCAGAATCGTGAACAACCGGCCTGATGCGTGCACCGTGATTCGTGGTACGGAGAAGGGCAGATTTGAGTACGGCGGTTCTACCATCATCCTTATGGTGGAGAAGGATCGCGTGACACTGGATGACAGAGTGCTTCCTTATGCGGATACGGATCTGGAACTTCCTGTTCGCATGGGCGAAAGAATCGGAGAGGCGTGTCAGTGAGTGATGCAAGGTCTGTACATAACGGAATAGGGCTGGGACTCGGATATGTTTTGCGTGATCGATACAAGATCAATGCACTGATCGGAATCAACGGGTTTGAGATCACCTATAAAGCATGGGATAAAAAAGAGACCCGTGATGTGGCGATCAAGGAGTATTGTCCGCAGGAATTGGTGAACCGCGCAAACGGTCTGACGGACTACATGCTGCTCGATGCGTATAACAACGAGTACAATTACGGACTCCGTAAATTCATGCAGGAAGCGCGGAGCCTGTCTGCGTTTAAAGGAAATAATAATATCGTAACCGTCTATGACTACTTTGAGGAGGGGGATACAGGCTTCATGGTGATGGAGTATCTGAACGGTCTGTCTCTCAAGGAGTATATGGAACGGTGTGACAGCAAGGTGTCGGAGGAGATGATGATCCACGTCTCATTCTCCGCCATCGAAGCTTTAAATGATATCCACAGTGCCGGGATGGTGCATCGTGACCTGAGTCCGGAGAGCATCTTTATTTGTGATGACAAGAAAGTCAAGTTGATTGATTTCGGCGTGGTGGACAACGACATGGCACACGAGAACCTGTCCGGAACCATTGTTCTGAAACCCGGATATGCTCCGCTTGAGCAGTATGCGAGTGGTAACAAAACGGGACCCTGGACAGATATCTACGCACTTGGTGCGACCTTGTACTACATCACGACGGGAACGAGACCGCTGGATGCTCCGAGTCGTGTGGAGACGGATGAACTGCGTGAACCGAAGGAGATCAACGCAAGGATACCCGATCCTTTGAATCGTGCCATCATGAAAGCTATGAGCATCCGGAAGGAGGATCGCTACGACTCTGTCGTGAAGATGGCCGAGGATATTATGGACGGCGATCTGCAGACAACGGGGCTTACGGAAAAACTCACCTCCGAACCGGATACAACCTCCGCAGCGGAGCAGACAGTCACGCAGAAGAAGAAACAGGCACTCAGACTGGCCGGCGCGAAGGATCTGGCGATGAAAAACCATTCCTTTATGCTTGCCAATGCCGAGCAAAGCGGTATCCTGACATCGGCCGATAAACTGCCGACGGTTCGGGTGAAAACCACCGCAGAGCTACGTATGGAAAAAGAAAAGAAGAAAGAACACCGGCGAAGAAATGAAAAGGCGCTTCGGACGTTGGGCAGATTCCTGATCTGGGTTGCAATCCTATTCATCGTGATACCGTCCGGGTACTTTGCAGTGAAAAGAGTATTACGAAACAACAACGGTATCCGGCTTGAAAGTGTACGCATCAATGCATCCGAAACAGACTTTCAGACGAGCAGGAAAAAGTTTACACCGGGAGAGGACAGGTACTACCATTTCCGTGTGGGTGGACTGACGAAAGGTGAAACGGTTACGCTCATAGCCAAGGTGCACACTCCGGGCAAGAAAACGGAAGAGAAGATCCTGGGTGTGGTGGACAAAGATTTCAAGGGTGTGATCCTCGTTATGGGATCCGAATCGGATGAGTCATTCGAGAGTGAAACGGAGAAGGTTGAAATATACGATTCAACGCACAATCAGTTGATCGGAACAATGAAATGCGAAATTATTCAGTACTGAGAACCCTTATTTTACAAGGGTTCTCAGCTTTTTTAGAAAAAAAGTTGAAAAAAATTGAAATTAGTTGTTGACATACCCAAATCGCTGTGATATATTGTACAAGCTGTCGCGAAAAACGACAGAACAGTAAGTTAGGAAACTTAAGGCCAGCAGGCTATGAGTTTTCAGGACATACAAACTTTTTATGAGAGTTTGATCCTGGCTCAGGATGAACGCTGGCGGCGTGCTTAACACATGCAAGTCGAACGGAGCCTAGCGAGTGCTTGCACTTGCGAAAGCTTAGTGGCGGACGGGTGAGTAACGCGTGGGTAACCTGCCCTATACTGGGGGATAACAGTCGGAAACGACTGCTAATACCGCATAAGCCTACGGAACCGCATGATTCAGTAGGAAAAACTCCGGTGGTATAGGATGGACCCGCGTCTGATTAGCTAGTTGGTGAGGTAACGGCCCACCAAGGCAACGATCAGTAGCCGGCCTGAGAGGGTGAACGGCCACATTGGGACTGAGACACGGCCCAAACTCCTACGGGAGGCAGCAGTGGGGAATATTGCACAATGG